>NZ_JADYVF010000010.1:0-257577 GCF_020193625.1 Bradyrhizobium sp. IC3123
GCGATCTTCGCCTTCAGCGCCGCGTCGATCTTCCGTCTCGTCTTCTTCGTCATCGTCCGCTCCGTTTACCAAACGGAACGGCTACATTCCAACTAGGCTTCCGGTCCCAAATCCGGGGGCCACTTCACAGGTCGGAGAGCCGCGGTGGCGCGTGTGGCCCAACCGGATTGCGTGAACCCCTGCCACGCGCGATCGAAGGGACAAACTGGACTGCTAATCCTGAGCAATCGAAGTGCATGCTCGACGTGCCCGACATCGCTCGGATGCTGGCAATCGGGAAAAGTAAGTTGTCGCGCGTATGCGCCGCCAGTGAATAAGCTGCGACGGAGCGGCCCGAAGCTGTTGTGCAGCGACTTGTTCGTCGACATCGGCGAGGTGGGAGGATGAGTTAGAGAGTATCTTTTGTGGCTTCAGGCTGATTTGGCCCTGCAAAGCAGATCGCGGGCTGGTAACCGAGAGCCGACTTCGATCTTCCAATTATCCGGAATTTCCACTTGTTATCGACCGTTCGGCTCGAACAAGAGGAAGGTAACGCTCGCTCCCAGGACGTTAGTCGGTAGACGATGATGACGCAAGCAGGGCTGACTGCTGCTCATCGAGCTGGATCGGTCTATGATTGACCTGTGATACCGGGATCGTTCTCTTTCTGAGCTCGCCCAGGCGATTCGTGGCCTCAAGGACCGACATAACACTGTAGCCTCATTCCACAGTCACCGATTTTGCTAGATTACGCGGCTGATCCACGTCCGCGCCCCTTACGAGAGCGGTATGGTAAGCCAAGAGTTGTACCGGAATGGCATAGACCATCGGCGTAAAGCGTGCGACCATCTCAGGCAGCACAATGGTCATGAGTGTGTCCACCGTCGCTTCCAAAGAACCCTTCGAATCGGTGATCAGGATGATCTTGCCGCCCCGAGCCGCAACTTCTTGCATATTCGAGACGGTCTTCTCGAAGACATCGTCATAAGGTGCGATCACCACCACAGGCACGGCCTCATCGATCAGTGCGATCGGTCCGTGCTTGAGCTCGCCGGCGGCATAACCTTCTGAGTGGATATAAGCAATTTCCTTCAGCTTGAGTGCGCCCTCGAACGCCAAGGGAGCCGATGTGCCACGACCGAGATAGAGCACGTCCCTTGAATCGGCGATATAACGCGCGAGCTTCTCGATCTGCGGCTCGATCAACAGCGCCGCAGCAATCAACCGCGGCACTTCGATAAGCTCACGCACGAGCCTCGTTTCATCGATCTCAGACAGTTTACCGCGCTCTTTGCCTGCTGCGACGGCAAGCGCCGCCAATACCATCAGCTGGCAGATAAATGCCTTGGTGGAGGCGACGCCGATTTCCGGCCCCGCCAGCGTCGGCAGAACGGATTCGCTCTCGCGCGCAATCGTCGACGTCGCGACGTTGACCACAGATATCGTGTGCACGCCCTGGTCCTTGGCGTATCGCAGTGCAGCTAGCGTGTCAGCGGTTTCGCCCGATTGCGAGATGACGATCGCGAGATCGCCCCGGCGCAAAGGCGCCTCCCTATAGCGGAACTCGGACGCTACATCGATCTCGACAGGCAAGCGCGCCAGCCGCTCGAACCAGTATTTGGCGATGTGCCCGGCATAGCCTGCAGTCCCGCACGCGGTAATTGAGATGCGCTGAACGGATTTAAAGTCGAACGGCAATGTGACCGGCAGGGCGACGCGCTCGGCCGCCATGTCGAGATAATGCGCCAATGTCTTGCCGGCCACTGTCGGCTGCTCGTGGATTTCCTTGGCCATGAAGTGGCGATAATTCGCTTTGTCCACAAGGAGTGACGATACGCCAGACTTTGATGTTTCCCGCTGGACGACAGATCCGTCTGCGCTATAAATCACGCACATCGTGCGGGTAAGCACGGCCCAGTCGCCGTCTTCAAGATAGGTGATGGTGTCGGTCAAAGGCGCGAGCGCAATCGCGTCCGATCCTAGATACACTTCGCCGATACCATGTCCGATCGCAAGGGGCGACCCCTTACGCGCACCGATCAAAAGATCATCGTGGGCTTTGAAAAGGAATGCCAGCGCGAAGGCACCGCGCAGCCGTGGCAGTGACGCTTGTACCGCATCCCGCGGCGAGTAGCCCCTGTTGAGATAAGATTCGACGAGATGCGCCACCACCTCCGTGTCTGTCTCTGAGTTAAAGTGGGCTCCATTCCGCTCCAGTTCGGCTCGCAGCTCGCGGAAATTCTCAATGATCCCGTTATGAACGACCGCGACATTTTCTGTCGCATGCGGGTGAGCATTGCTCTCGGTCGGCTTTCCATGAGTCGCCCAGCGGGTATGACCGATGCCGATATGACCCAACGGCGGATAATAGCGCAGCTGCTCTTCAAGGTTTCTCAGCTTACCTTCAGCGCGCCGGCGTTCGATACGGAGACCTTCGAGAGTCGCGAGGCCTGCGGAGTCATAGCCACGATATTCCAATCGCTTGAGCGACGCGACCAACTGGCCAACGACCGGACCACGCCCCAAAATGCCAACAATTCCACACATATCGATCAATGCAGCCCAAGTTCAAGGGGCCCGAGGTCCCGCCTACAGGAATCCGATCATGAAATCGCCTGCACGATGGTAACAGGCGTCAAGTTCGGGCTTTTTCGCGGCCGCCTGTATCGCCGCCGCATTCGCAAGCGTGAGTTAGACCTCCTTTAGCCATCATCGCTTCGGCCGACTACATTCCGCTTTTGGCTGCCGATCGAGTACAAACTGCGCAGCAGCTCTAGCTTGAATTGTTCTGTTCTACCTGAAACATTTTGCCGGCTTGGATTTAGGAGGCCCATCATACTCGTACGAAGGCAAGTTACGCTCATCGAGACTAGACGATTGGCAGCGAAGCTCTATTGTACGAGCGTAAACTTTCGATATCGAAACGTTGGAGCATCTATACCAACGTTTACTACTCTTTCTCATCTTGTCTTGTGTCGGCCGCTCCACTGCCTGCCGCGAGCTTGACATTGGCAACAGCGCTGATCACGGGCGATGAATCGACCGCGAAGACCGGGTGTTCTGTCCGGAAGTTAACGGTAGGGGGGCTTTCTTGACTACGAATTGGCGTGCAAGCTTGACTGTACGCTTGCTTGCATCCCGTCATCGGGCGAAATGCATCGATGACTGCGGCTCCAGCTCGTCGCTCTCGCAAGCCGTGACGAGACCACGCGTATGCGTACTTGCGCCTGAGGTTAGATAGGAACACAGATGGTCAGCTTCTATCTCGTTGGAGATATAGCCCGGACAAGCGCGCCCTTGCGCTCGCAACCGCGATCGCATGCATCTCGCCTACTTAGGATCGTCAGAGATATAAGCCAGGATGCGAGCGTTAATTGACTTTGATGTTTTGGAGATCAATGCGTTCACACAATCCAGTCCGATTTAAAACAATGTATATAGTGTGCTTTCCTAGCTGATGTGTATGACTGGACATAACGATCGCTTTCCTCAAACTGCGGGTGGAGCGGGCTTGCGCCGTCTAGACTTCACGAGAAACGGCTTCCAATAGCGTTTCACAGGGCTTTTCTTTCCGGCGAAACTACGAGAGACCATGACGGTTCAGGACTCAAAGCGACGCGTTGCGCTGATCACCGGCGTCACCGGGCAGGACGGAGCATATCTCGCCGAGTATTTGCTCGGTCTCGGCTACCACGTGCACGGGATCAAGCGCCGATCGTCCTCGTTCAACACCGCGCGCGTCGATCATCTCTACCAGGATCCGCATGCCGGCAGCGTGCCGTTCCTGATGCACTATGGCGACATGACGGATTCGACCAATCTGATCCGGCTGGTGCAGCAGATCCGGCCGACCGAGATCTATAACCTGGCCGCCCAGAGCCACGTCCATGTCAGTTTCGAGAGCCCGGAATACACCGCCAACGCCGACGCAATCGGCGTTCTGCGCCTTTTGGAAGCGATCCGCATCCTCGGCATGGAAAAGGAGACGCGGTTCTACCAGGCCTCGACCTCGGAGCTTTACGGGCTCGTGCAAGAGGTGCCGCAGAAGGAAACCACGCCATTCTATCCGCGCTCGCCCTATGGCGTCGCCAAGCTTTATGGCTATTGGATCACGGTGAACTACCGTGAGGCCTATGGCATTTTCGCCAGCAACGGCATCCTTTTCAACCATGAGAGCCCGACCCGCGGCGAGACGTTCGTGTCGCGCAAGATCACCCGCGCCGTCGCCCGCATCGAGGTCGGCCTCGAGAACACGCTCTATCTCGGCAATCTCGACGCCAAGCGCGACTGGGGCCATGCCCGCGACTATGTCGATGGCATGCACAGGATCCTGCAGGTCGACGAGCCCGGCGACTTCGTGCTGGCGACCGGCGAGACGCGGTCGGTCCGCGAGTTCGTCGAGGTGGCGTTTGCCGAGGTCGGGCGCAGCATCGAATGGCGCGGCAGGGGCGTCGAGGAGGTCGGCGTGGACAAGGCCTCGGGCAAGACCCTGGTGCAGATCGATCCGACCTATTTCCGTCCGACCGAGGTTGATCTCCTGATCGGTGACGCCAGCAAGGCGCGCGCCAAGCTCGGCTGGGCTCCGAAGACGCCGTTCTCGCGACTGGTGAAGGAAATGGTCGCCAGCGATCTCGTTGAAGCCAAGCAGGATGCGACCAATGGCAAGCACGTCGTTTGAACTGAAGGGTAAGACGGTTTTCGTTGCGGGCCATCGCGGCATGGTCGGCGCGGCGCTGATGCGCCGGCTAGCACGCGAACAGGCCGATCTCTTGACGGTGCCGCGCAGCGAGCTCGACTTGCGCGACCAGGCCGCGGTGAACGCCTGGTTTGCCGCGAAGCGGCCGCAAGCCGTGTTCCTCGCCGCCGCGAAGGTCGGCGGCATCGTCGCTAACAACACGCTGCGCGCCGAGTTTCTGCACGACAATCTGGCGATATCGAGCAACGTCATCCAGGCGGCGCATGCCAATGGGTGCGAGAAGCTGATGTTCTTCGGCTCCTCCTGCATCTATCCGCGCTTGGCGCCTCAGCCGCTGCGAGAGGATTCGTTATTGACCGGCCCGCTGGAACCGACCAACGAACCCTATGCCATCGCCAAAATCGCCGGCCTCAAGATGGCCGAGGCCTATCGCAGCCAGTACGGCGCCGATTTCATCAGCGTGATGCCGACTAATCTCTACGGCCCCGGGGACAATTATCACCCCGAATACAGCCACGTCGTCGCCGCGCTGATCCACCGCTTCCACGAGGCCAAGATTTCGGGCAGCCGCAACGTCGTGGTGTGGGGCACCGGCACGCCGCGCCGCGAATTCCTCTATGTCGATGATCTCGCCGATGCCTGCATCCATCTGATGAAGACCTATTCCTCGTCGGAACTGGTCAATATCGGTAGCGGCGAGGACATCAGCATCGCCGACTTCGCACTCATGATCGCGGCCGCCGTCGGTTTTCGCGGTGAGATCAGCTTCGATACGTCGCGCCCGGACGGCACGCCACGCAAGCTGCTCGACGTGCGTCGGCTGTCTGGGCTCGGCTGGCGCGCCACGACTTCGCTAAAGGATGGCATTCAGCTGGCATATCGGGCGTATCGGGCTGACAGCGACGGACGGCACCAGAGTGATTCGCTTGTTCCCGGATAAGGGGCGATACCACGATCGCCCGGCGGTGAACGTCCGTCCTAGCAGACTCGCCGCTCACGTAACGATCAATCTTGCTTCGCAAGTTGACGAACGTTCATTGTCAACAGCTGCCCTCAGTTCGCCGCCAAGAACCCCTGCCGACTTGCAGGAAAGGAAAGATCAGATCGAGACGTGCTGCCAGCAGTTGAGAGCTCATCGACTCTAAATCTCAACCGCCGACGGGCGATCACTAGCCGGAGCGAACCGGCGCTCCCTTCCTCTTGACCAATGCCTTAGCGATGGTCGGTCATCATCCTCGCCGACAGCATCACGATGGACATGAGCGCGCCTAACATCCCGAACGCCATTGGCAAGCCAAATATGTGTGAGATGAGCCCGATGCCGGCCGGCCCGACGAGTATACCCGCGTAGCCGCCGGTCGTGATGACCGCTATCGCTATGCCTGCTGGCATCACGTTCTGTTTGCCGGCGCGTCGACACAGTACGGGTACAACATTTGAAATACCCAATCCGATAAGCAGGAACCCTGCCATAGCAATCAACGCAACGGGCGCGGCTACCACGGCCAAAAAGCCTGTTACCATTAGTACAGTCCCGAGCATCAATGTGGCACGGTCGCCGATTCGCGCCACCACGGCATCTCCGCTGAGACGCCCTGCGGCCATGGCGATTGAGAAGAGCATATAACCAATGCCCCCGTGCGCCTCCGCGAGAAGATCTCGTTCAACGAGAAGCAAAGCGCTCCAATCGAGCATTGCACCTTCTACAAGAAAGGTGATACCCGCGAGCACCGCTATGAGCAACACACTGCGGTGGGGCAAGACAAATAATGGCCCCTGCTGTCTCGAACCCGTCGCCAGCAACCTCGGCCAGGCCGTCACAATCGCGATCGCTACTAACGCCGAACAGACCAACGTCGAGAGAAGCGAGCCACACTGCAGGGAGACTAACAAGGTGACCGCGGCAGAGCCGGTGACTTCCCCAATGCTGTACCGAGCGTGGAAGCCGGACATCAATAGACGGCCCGTGGCGCGCTCCAGTTCAATCGCGTGGATGTTCATTGCTACATCGATCGAGCCGAGTGAAACGCCGAAAGCAAATAGCGTGGCACCGAGCCTTACAGGTGTGTCGGAAATTGCAAGGCACGGCAGGATGATCGCGAGTCCAAGTCCACCCGCGAGGATAATGGGCTTGCTGCCGTACCGCGAGTTCAACACGCTGGTCAAAAGCATCGCGACGACAGATCCCGTTCCGAGACAGAGCAGCAGTAGACCAAGCATGCGGTCATCCGCCGCGAGCCGCTCCTTGGCGAGTGGCACCAAAGGCGCCCAGGCCGCGAGGCCGAATCCGGCCACAAAAAATGTCAGGCGTGTCCCAAGCAGGCCGGCAGACAAATTGGCACATGGTATCACGGACGCTCCTGAGAGAACGGACTCGCGGGCGCGGCGCCCCTCATCCTGCGTGCGTCGCCTGCAAGCGACGCGCGGCTCGACGATGATGGCCTCAAGTTGACGTTCTTCATCCCTGCAAATGCGATGCCGTCACAAATGCTGAACTGCGTCACACGCAGAGCGACAAGTAGGGGTGATCGTCGAGCCCCTGGGGATGGCGGTGTTTCGGCCAATCTCTCCCGGATGAGCTGGCCACACGAGGGCAATGATTTTTGCTGGTCTGCGACAGCCAAATCGCAACGCTCAGCATGCTTGTCGCAACGCCTACAAAGCCGACGGCGCCCCAGGCCTCTATGCAGTTGGCGCTAACACGGCCGTCCTTTTTCCGACAACTTTGCACAATCGGAAGCTCTCATCACGAGTGGCGGCGCTGTCTCAAGAGATCACTACAACGAGCTCCGCTACCACGCGCAAGCGGTTAATGTCGGCCCCGATGGTTTTGACATTCGTTCGTCCCTGGTTTCCGGCCGCCAGATGGTTCCCGCGCAGCCATTGGGCCTCAGTTCGTTTGTTCTGGGCCAGCGTGTCGCCGCCGGCAACAGCCATTTCGAGTAGCATGGCGGCATCAGGGCTGTCCTGTGATCCCGGGTTCCCGGCGGCGGTGGGCTGGGCCGTCTGGAGCAATCAACCAGATTTGCAAGCCATCATCATCGCCGCCGAAGAGGGCGGCGTCGATCAGGTCCAGGACGCGCGCGCATTCGATACCGAGTTGCCCGCCGGCATCGTTCAGGTGCTTATATCCGCAGTTCGCCGAGATGAGATTTGGATTGTGCGTTGTAAAGAACAAGTATAGCAGGGAGAGATCGATCAGTATCGCCGCCGCCATCACGCTATAAGCCCAGGCGCTCTGCACTAGATCGAGCTCAATCAGCACCCGTGACAAGCCGAAGCCCACGATCCAAGCATCAAAGCTCATACAGATGCGTCGGAATATCTCCGCATCAAGCCGGCGAATGACGTAGGACCCCAGCGGGACGCCAAGCAGGACACTCGGTACAAAAACATAGAGCAAGCTGCCGCTTTCGTAAATGAACAAGCCGAGCTGATAGTAGACGAAGGCGGTAACGCTCGATTCCACCACGCGAACCAGCGCTAGGCCGGCGCGAAATTCGTGTTTGACCAAGCCCTGGTTGTTAAACAGCATCGCTATGGGAGGCCCGGAGATTGTCGTCAGCGAATAGAGAACGCCCAGCATCCACCCGAATGGCAGGCCGATCAGCCAGCTTGCTCCGATAGGGCGGCGCCAACCCGCAGCTTGCAGCAGGATCAGGGGCAGAATGATCGTGTAGGTGGCGAATTTGATCCAGCCCGGCTGAAGCGAGGTCAAGGCATAGCCGCCGAGCGCAACGCCCGGCAAGAGCCCGAGCAAGATGGGAAACACTCGTCTCCAAACCACCCGCACGCCCTTCAGATTGATGAGGAGGACGTAAACGTTGACGAAGACCTCGATGATGACAATGGCGGGGTTGAGAATGCGATTGGTGTAGAAAACTAGGGCTCGGACTCAATTGATCCAATAGGCAACGATGGCGGCGAGATGGATGGCAGCCAAGAAGTTCCTGGCTAGTTTGTCGTAGCGAGTTGCGACACGCCTGAAATCCTTGAGGCGGCAGAAACAGCGCTCGATGACGTTGCGCCCCTTGTAGGCGCGTTTGCTGAAGCTGTGGAGAGTGACCCTGTTGGATTTGTTTGGGATGACGGGCTTGGCACCACGATCGACGATTTCGGCTCGAAAGCCGTCGCCGTCGTACCCTTTGTCGCCAATGAGGGCAGACATGGGTTTCGCGAGTTCCAAAAGGGCTGGCGCTGCGGCAATATCAGCGTCCTGGCCTGGAGTGAGATGAAATGCGCAAGGTCTGCAGTCAGGGTCGCTCAGCGCGTGGATTTTCGTGGTCCGCCCGCCGCGCGAGCGGCCGATCGCTTGTTCATGCTCCCCCCTTTTCCGCCGCTCGCCGAGCGATGCGCTTTGATCGTGGTGGAGTCGATGGACAAAGTCACGCCGTCTTTGCCGCAGCGGGCGAGCGCTTCAAAGATCGCCCGCAAATGTCCGCGCTTGGCCCAGCGATTGAAACGATTGTAGATCGTCGTGTACGGACCATAGTCGGGCGGTCAATCGCGCCAGCGTGCGCCGCACTGAAGCATGTGAATGATACCGCTGATGACGCGTCGATCGTCATCGCGCACCGGTCCGGTCTGGTTCGTTGGCAGATGCGGCTCTATCAGAGTCCATTGCTTGTCGTTGAGCCAGAACAGTCCTTTGCGCATCGAAGTCCCCCGCGTGGAATCAACCCGCTGCGAGGGAATCAGAGTTCGCTAATTAGGTACAGACCCTAGCGCAAAGGGTACAGTGAGCGACGAAAAGCCGTAGCCAATGGCTCCATTTACAAAGGCAGCAAAACACGTCGTTGCGGCCAGAAACCAGATAGCAGCATCAAACTCAGGCATTTCCTTAATTTTCCCACTCCAGAGGGTCGGGTCACACGTCGGGGGAGCCAGCGCGGCCATTGGTCATCGGGTTGCGGCAGATGCTGAACATTCGCTTAGCAGCTCCGCCCTTCTTCACAATGGCAGCGGCCGTTTTTGCGTTCAGCAGTTGCTCTTGTTCTCGACTTTCGATCGTGCAACGCAAGCTGTGCTGCACTTCCCGATACCCGGCAACGATCATTCAGCCAAAACGCGTCGGCTTGTTTCTCGGCTTGTCGATCAATGGTCCTCGTATCGAAAGCGGTAAGTGCGTCGGCCATGGATACGGGCCGTTCCCACGGCGCGTGTCGACCCCTAAGCGGTTCAGCGCCATCATTTTTCGGCTAGCAACGCAACGCGGTTAGACGGAAGCAAACAATTCTCCTTCAAGAGCCCTGGGATAAATAGCAACGCGCCTTTTGTCAGCGAGGATCAATTCCCTTCTCCCCCGGCGATGTCGAGCTTGGGCATTCCGCTGCCTTGAAATGTACGGTGAAATTCACCTTAGCGGAGCAGCCGGGGATCACCGATGTGTTCTTCCGAGCCCCCGATAGCCGCCAAGCTCGGCACCACGGGCGTGAAGATCTCAATGCGTAACGGAGCGTGAAGCGATCGCAGGCTCCCTCGCTTGACACTGAGCGAACCTGGATTGAATTTATCGTCATTGCTTGGCCAGCTGGGGATCAGCAGCGCCGGTGAGGCCGAACTCGGCGGCGTTCTTCGCGCGGCCGGAGCTCGCGTCGGCGCGGTGGTCCGACGCGAACACGACATAGACCGCCGGCAGCACGAAAAGCGTGAACAGCGTGCCGACAGTCATGCCAGCGACGAGCACGAGCCCAATCGAGAAGCGGCTCGCGGCGCCAGCTCCCGTTGCAGTCAACAAGGGTATGAAGCCCGTGACCATTGCCGCCGTAGTCATCAAGATTGGACGCAGTCGGACGCGCGCCGCCATCTCTATAGCCGAGCGACGGTCAAGTCTCTCCTTGAGCTGCAGCTCATTGGCGAACCCAACCATCAGGATGCCGTGCTTGGAAATCAACCCCACCAGTGTCAACAGTCCGACCTGGGTGTAGATGTTCATAGTTGCCCAGCCAAAAAATGGCGGGATCAAGGCGCCCACGATTGCCATCGGTACGCTGATCATGATGATGAAAGGATCGCGCAGACTTTCAAACTGCGCCGCAAGCACCAAGAATATGATGATGATTGCAAATGCAAAGGTAATCGCCAGTTGGTTACCCTCGTATACGTATTGGCGGGCGTCGGCCAGAAAATCGTGGCTGAAGCCTGCGGGCAGTTTCTTTGCCTCGGCTTCCAGGAAGTCCACAGCCTGACCGATCGTGACGCCAGGCATCGGCACGGCCTGAAAGGTCGCGCAGTTGAGCTGATTGTAGTGGGTGAGAGCGTTCGGATCGGTCGCAGTCTCGATGGAGACTACAGTAGACAGCGGGAGCATCGAGCCCGTCGCAGTCTTCACATAATAGCTCCCGATTGCTTGCGTCGCCAGGCGCTCCTGACGTGGGACCTGCGGGATCACCTGGTAGGAACGGCCCTGCAAATTGAAGCGATTGACGTAGTTTCCGCCAAGTAAGGTGGCGAGCGCGCTACCGATAGTCTGCATGGTGATGCCAAGCTCGTTGGCCTTAGACCGATCAACCTTGATTCGCACCACCGGCTGGTTGAACTCGAGGTCGGAGTCGCTCACCATGAACAGACCGCTCTTGCGCGCGACATCCTTCAGCTTGGACATCTGCTCGTAAACGGATTGGAAGCCAACCGTCGAATTAATCACCATCTGCACTGGTAGGCCACCCGAACCGCCCGGAAGCGGAGGCAAGCTAAAGGCAAACGCGTTAATACCTTCGATTTTGGACAGCTCGGCTTGAACGAGGGATTTTAGTACAATCGATGATCGCTTGCGCTCGTCCCACGGCTTGAGCAACATGCCGGCCATGCCACTCTGCTGGCCACTGATGCCATTGAGCACGAAGCTCAAGTCACTCTCTGGAAATTTCTTGAACGCGTTTTCAAGTTTGGCGCCGTAATAGTCGAGGTAGTCGATATTGGCGTATTTGGGCGCCTTCGTTAGCGCGAATACGATACCTTGATCCTCCTCCGGCGCGAGCTCCTTGGAAATATTCATGTAGAGAAAACCGACAAGGCCTAACATGGTCAGCGCAAATAGCCCGGTAATTGGGCGATATTCGAGCGAGCGGTCGAGCTTGCGGCCGTACCATCGTGTTATGGCGCCGAACCCGCGGTTCACAAGCCTTGCAAATCGGCCCCCCTCGGCGCGCCTCAGGAAGAGCGAGCACATCATGGGCGACAGCGTCAACGCGATCACGCCCGACACGATCACAGCTCCCGCCAGCGTAAACGCGAATTCGCGGAACAGCGCACCGGTGAGGCCGCCGAGAAACCCAATCGGCGCATATACCGCAGCCAAGGTGATCGTCATGGAGATAACGGGACCGACGATCTCGCGCGCGCCCCTTGTAGCAGCCAGTAGGGGCGTCGCACCTTCTTCTAAATGGCGATGAATGTTCTCCACCACCACGATCGCGTCGTCGACCACGAGACCGATCGCGAGAACCATCGCAAGGAGAGTCAGGAGATTGAATGAAAACCCCAGCGCGAGCATCATGCTGCAGACACCCACGAGCGACAACGGAATAGTGACCACAGGAATGATGACCGACCGCAGTGAGGCCAGGAACAGAAAGATCACGATCACCACGACCACGACAGCCTCAATGAGCGTCTTCTCCACTTCATCGATCGATGATTGAATAAACTGGGTGGAGTCGTAGGCCACTTTCATCGTCAGCGACGGCGGCAGGTTACGCTCCATTTCTGGAAACAGCCCTCGAACGCCTCGCACTATGTTTAGCGGATTGCCTTGCGGGCTCGCCTGCACGCCGATGAAGACCGCGTGCTCGCCGTTCATCGCGACGCTAGTGTCTGCCGTCTGCGCGGCAAGCTCGACTACCGCAATGTCTTCCATGCGCACAAAGCCACCGTCGTTGGCTTTGACGATCATCCGCTTGAAATCATCCACACTCCGCAGATCCGTATTTGCCGTGACATCGGAGATAGTGAAATAGCCCTTGGCCTGGCCAGCCGCGGCCTGGAAGTTGTTGGCGGCGATTGCAGCCGAAACCTCGGCCGGCGACACGCCGTGCCCAGCCATTTTCGCAGGATCGAGCCATAGCCGCATCGCAAAACTCTGACCGCCCAGGATGTCCGCCGCTGCGACGCCATCCACGGTTGCCATAACGGGTTGCACGACGCGCGAGAGGTAGTCGGAGATCGCGCTTGCCGTCAATTCCTCGCTGGAGAACGCGATATACATGACAGCGGTTGTTTGACCGGTCGATTTGGTGATGACCGGATCGTTTGATTCCTTTGGGATCAAATATTTCACTGAGTTGACCTTGGAGAGCACCTCGGTGAGCGCCTCGTTGGGATCAAAATTCAGCTTGATGTAGACTTGGATCGTCGAGGTACCGAGCACCGATGAGGAGCTGATGTAGTCGACGCCCTCGGCGGAAGCGACGGCCTGCTCCAGGGGAGTCGTGATGAACCCCTGGATCATGTCGGCGGAGGCGCCAGGATAGGAAGTAGTGATATTGACGACCGTATTAGATAGCTTGGGATATTGCCGGATCGGCAGTACGGTCGCCGCCCGAAAGCCGATCAGCAAGATCAGGAGGCTAACGACAATAGACAATACCGGACGTTTGATGAAAAGCTCGGTAAATGCCATCTCGACTCGCATTTCCAGAGGGGGATGCAAATACGCCAGCAAATTGCGGTACAGCAATGATCATCAATGCGGCGACTGCGCTAAAGCCCGTAGTATGAGGGAAGCGTTATCGGCTACTCTAAGGAATCACACGTTGCTGAGCATAGCGTGCCCGATCCTCCGCTTCTTCATCTTCGTCGCTTGAATGAAGGTTGGTTGCGCTGTTCTGATCGCTCATCGCGATCTCGAATAGTGGGCACCTTCTTAAGGCACAGCCCCCCAAGTCTTTTTGCGTGCAACCGGCTAACGGTCAGACTCAAGATTCGTCCTCACACCTGATTGGAACGCAACGACTTCTAGCAAGGCGTCACTTCGGGCTTCGCGCCGCCCCGTCGATCGAATGATCCGGGTTCGAGATCGAAAGTACAAACGACCTGACGGGTGCTCAACTCTACAAAGGTAAGTGGGAAATATAGAATGGGCTGCAAAAGACTATACCAAGGTTTGTCGAAACGCTCGCTGGTCGCAGCCCCGCGAAGTATGACCTTGCCAGAGGCAAAATTCTCGGGCCTACAATATTCCGCAAGCCCCCCTCTCCGCATCGCTAACTCGCTGAACAACTTTGCTCGGAGTTCGCCCTTGGCACCAATCGACACGTCTGTCGGAACAGTTGGCTTGAGCACTTCTTCCAGCTCAATATGCTGCGTAATGTTGGCTGCGCAGTGCGCTATGGAGTTGGCAACGCCAGTATTACCTTGTCGGTCAGCCGGGTCCATCCAACGTAGGCTGCTGCACAAAGCTCCGCGGGGCGTCGCAGTGGACTGTCGGCGGCACCGTCCACAAGTTCAAGATACTGGAGTCGGTCAACTGTCTCTAAATGCCCCTTGGCGATCGCAATTGGCCTTTCTCCCGAGCGGAATTCATCGAGCGCGGCGGAGAGTCCACGATTGAACGCAAGGGCCCGCTGACGTTCTTCCTTGCCGAGATACTGGTTGCGACTGCTCATCGCGAGCCCATCCTGCTCGGCAGCGGTCGGTACGGTGACGATCTCGATTGGGAGATTGAGATCAACCGCGCCATGCGACGCACGACTGCGCATTGGCTGAAAATCCTTCTGGCCAAAAAAAACAGCACGTCGGGCTGCACCATGTTCAACAACTGACATACGACAGTAGCGACACCGCGAAAATGTCCAGGCCTGAAGGCTCCGCACAGCTTTGGCGAGGTCGCCCGGTTCAATTAAGGTCTCGAAATGACTCGGATAAACTTCCTGTGCATCCGGCGCAAAGTGGAAGGCAACACCGGCGTCGCGGCACAGTCCCTCATCCTGCAAGAAGTCGGGCGTGTAGGTGCTGAGATCCTCGTTCAGTCCGAACTGAGTGGGGTCGACGAAGATGCTGACGTTCGATCGCCGGGCTCAATCAAGCCAGCCCGGCGCCGGCCCGACTGAGCGCATAGCCGCGCGACAAATGCGCGCGCTCATCATCCTCGTATGCCGGCGGGCCCAGAAGTCGACGTCGCCCTCTTCTACTGAATGAAAGAGGTGGCCTCAGTTAGTGGCCTTACTTTGCCAAAACCAGGATCGCAGTCGAGCGCGGCCTCAACGTCAGAGGGCGACTCTTCGCTTAAACCATTTCCTTGGTAGGCCAATGTAGTAGCCACGCCTCCGAAGTTCCGGCTCGGACCTGTGGAGCGTTTCGCAAATGGATTCCACAGGCGCGCCTGCATCAACAAGCTCGCGCAACAGTTCATCTTCCCGTCTGGTCCAGCGAGGAGAGCGGAGAGCCGCCTTCAAGTTAACCTCTTAGCCCTGAATTCATGCGGTTCTAGAGAAGAACTGTCCGCCAGCCTCGGCGAGCCTGTTCCGTGCCGAGCGCATTGCCAAGCTTGGCCTGCGATCTCCGCGTTCGTGTTCTGGAGTGCGCAGTACAGTCCCAATCAGGATGACAAAACTCATCTGAACAGAAGTGTGATCAACTGTATGGCCTCCGATAGCGTCGCCTCGGCTCTCCCAATGATCGTGTCCTCCTCAACAATGCCGGCGGAGGAATTCCTTCGAAAGCTATACGTTGGCATAGCCGAGCTGATCCTATGCCAACGAAATTTTGGAGCCACTAGGACTCACCCAGACCGTGACGGACAACCTGTGGGATGGGCGTGCGGCCCTGGAGTGAACCTGCGTGCGATAGCCTATCGCTAGGATCGCCCGCCACGGCCGGAACCGGCAGTACCAAACGCATGCAGTGGACCGGGCGCCTTGGTCGCAGCCAAGACCGGCTCGACCAGCATGGCGCGCGCATAACTGCGGCCGATCTTGCTGATGCGGCCGTGAGGGGCAGCTCCCAGTCCCGACAGCCGCACCCGCGTGTTGAGCCCGAAATCGCTCACCAGCTTCTGCGGGCTGTTCAACCGGCTGATCCTGCAGCGCAGTCCGCGTGATATCAATGCGGCCTGCATGTGTCGTGTGTATCGGGCTGCCCGCACCGTGCTTCCGGTGCCTCGGCTTGGACTCCTAGCTGTCGATGCACGCATGTAGCTTCCGGAGCAGCGCGGACGTGCCTCGGCGCCTCGAGTGAGTGAGAACCCGACGCTGTCCCTGCTACACGCGCTAGCTGAGGGCGCGGCATCGGCTTCAGCACAAACTCCGAAAAGGCTGCTCGCGCCTAAAAACTCTCGGTTCCAAATGACCCGACGAGAGCTGCGGGCGCGCGCTCTCGGCGCAACCGGGCGAGTCGGAGGCGACCAGCCCTAAGTTCTCGGCTCGTGTCTGGCAGGAGGTGCGAATGCGACGGGTGATTGGCATTGATGTCCACCGAACCTCGGGGAACTGGTGCTGGGTTCAAATTGGCTTGCAGCCTTGGAGCCAGTTTAAGGCCGTTTTCCCAATGCTGTTTGCGGATCGTGAGGATGCGTAGTCTAAGCAGGGCCAAATCGATATCTTTGGGCCCGGCGACCTCTCGAACTGATGAGGTCGCCCGTAGCGCCGGCCATGCGGCGTCATTTGCTGTCGCGATCCCGAGGAATGCGTCGGCAACCAGCGAGATATTTGGTGGCGGCGTGAAAGTAGGGTTGTCGCCCAGGTATCATCCATCATCACGAAGCACCCGACTGGTGCGCCAGCACACGAGCGAGCAGTTCTAGCGCCTGATGGCCGACCATGGCATCGTTTGCAGCATGAGCCGTTCCGGGAAGCGTGGGACGATGCGGCCACGGAGAGCTTCTTCTCTTCTCAAGACCGAACGGACGGCAGGAAAGATCTACAGAACTAGAGACGAGGCACGCGCCGATGGGTTCAGCTAAACTGAAAGATTTTGCAACAATACCCGCATGGACTCGACCACGCCTATGTCAACCCGGTTGAGTTCGGGCGCAAGACGGGTTTAGCTGAACCCCGTGTCCATTAAACCGGAAAGCTCAGGCGCTTGGTGAACGCGTAAGACCACCGATTTCTCGGGTTCGGAGCTTGCCGGAATAGTTGGCGGGTTACGAATCGGCGATCGGCAGGCTTACGAGCACTAAGTCGACCGCTGCCCAGCCCCCAGGCCCCGGGCAGCGTAGGATAGCCGGCGGCGGATGACGTCCGCCGGCCATCTGCTCGGACGAGTTGCCCAAGTTCTCTACGAGGAGATTTGTGGTTCATCGTAGCCATCAGAAGCGAAGATGAACCACAAGTCCAAACCGGGCGAAGCGACGGCAGAACAAGTATCGCCTGGGGGTGCGTGATCGCCTCGTAGTCCGACAACTGAACTTCTCCCGCACCGTGTCGATCACCTTGAATCGACCCTGAGATCTCTTCCAGAGTCGAGGTCACCCTTCGCTTATTGCATGGAGGCCCAGTCTTTGCGTGCACCGAAATGTTCCGTGACGAAGACGTGGAAGACGGGCACAAAGAACACAGCGAGGAGCGTTGCTGAAATCATGCCACCGAATACCCCGGTCCCGATGGCGCGCTGGGTTTCGGCGCTAGCGCCGCGGGCAAGCATCAATGGGACCACACCGAGTGGAAAGGCCAGTGAGGTCATTTGGATCGGACGCAATCGAAGCCTGGCTGCTCCGACGACGGCGTTCGTAAGCCCACGCCCTGACTGCGAAGGTTCTTGGCGAATTCGACGATCAGGATCGAGTTCTTGGCCGAAAAACCTATGATAGTAGTAAAGCCGATGGTGAAGAAGACGTCTTTTTCGAGCCCGCGCAGATGGGCCGCGAGAACGGAACCGATTATTCCAAGCGACACGACAAGCGTCACCGAGAACGGAATTGACCAGCTCCCGTAAAGCGCAGCCAGCACCAGAAAGACGACCAACATGGAGAGAGCAAGCAGGATTGGCGCCTGCGAGGCAGATTGCTTTCGTGCAGAGACTGTCCAATCCACTCGACTGTGAAACCTGGGGGCAGTTTGAGGCTAGTCTTTCCATTTCCATCATCGCGTCGCCGGCTATCCCGGGTGCAGCCCTTGCCGGCAATACGCATGGCCGGGTAGCCGTTGGAGCGCACGAACTGGAGGGGACTGGTTTCCATGACCGGTGTGACGAGTTCTGACAAGGACACCGTAGCGCCCGCATTGTTGCTGACGTAAAGCTTGAGCACGTCGTCAACCTGCATGCGGCTCGTCGCATCGCACACGCCGCGCCCCGTATCACCACGGTGTAGTGCCGGCTTGTCTGCATCCTCGCCAGATATGCTCGGGGCCCGTTTCTACGTGGCTGAGGTGAGCGCCCGTAGTTGCCCAAGCTTGGCGCGGGCAATCGTGTATGTACATGTGCCCATCTCGTGCGGCCATTACCACACCGATAGTGCGCCTTTACGCCGTCGGCCAGCCACCAATCCTGGTAGGCGTCCCATGATCGCTCTTGGCGCTACAATTCCGCAGCCCGTGGGAGCTTCAGACACTCCCGCGAAGGCGAGGGTGGTTAGCGTTGTTATGGCAAGGTTGGCCACTGAAGTTAGTGGGGCGTGGTAGGGACAGCGCTTTTTCGGACCAGCACAAGCGCCGAGTCACGTCGGGCTAACTTCACCGGCAGCGTGGGCGCGGCAGGGACAGCGTCGAGTTCTCTTGAGTGAAGGCGCCGAGTCGCACCTGCGTTGCCGTCAATATCAAAGGGGTTAACCCGGTAGTTAGCTATGAAATGGAGGTATGAAACATACGCCGGTCTAGCCGAGATCATTATCGTGCCGGGAGGATGCGCTCTCCTGTTTGATGGTCAGGTTTTAGGCCAGTATATCTCGCCAGTCATCGCAGCAGAAGGGTTAGCGAACGGGAGATGTCATTGGCCGTGGGCTGGAGATCCTACAAAGATGGGTATCCCGCGAGACTTATCTGAGTGGCAAAGCATCCCATAGCGCCGCGTCGGCTATGAGCACAGTGGTGAAACGCGATCGAGCTCTCACCCAGATTAGCTCGCTACGCGATCTGACGCGATGGGTTCGGATGGACTGTGATCGGTGTTGTGACCGGGCAGGCCGCATGCCAGGGCAACGTCACCTTCACGGGGCTTTTGATGAAGGACGCTGTCGACTTGGCCGACGCGCTGTCTTGGATCTCTACTTTGACAAGCATCGTCGATCGCGCAAGTTATGGCAGGGGCAGACTGCGCCTGTCCTCCAGCCCGCTTGATCCCCCAAATAGCTGTGGGACGATCTGAAGAGTATCTGTTCGTCGATAGGAACCCGCGCTCGAGTACCGCAACAGTTCACCGTATTCCTCCACGATAAAGCGTTAGGTCCGGGTTGATTCGAGTCGCAATGGACGAGGACGGCACAGTACAGCTTCGAGCATGCGAATCCTCAACTCGACCAACGCTCGGCTCGTTAAACAGTGCCAACGTTCGCTCGATTAAGTCCGCATGGGGAAGCGCGTCCGCAGTCCAGTCGAGTGGCACAAGCGTCGGCGAACCACATGGCGCTAAGACACTATGGCAGCCACTCCCAGAAGAGCGCGCCAATACCATTTTGTCGGATTGAGCAACGGAACGACGGTAAGGCGGAGCCCGATTCTGAAAGCGGCGTCTGCAAAACGAAATCGGCGTCAAGTACGGCGACAAAGGCCGTGGAAAGCCGCAAAGAGTCGTGAGGGCAGCAGCATCAGAGCCCGTAGCGCGTAAGAAACCGACGGAATTGTGCGATCGGGCCGCCGGTGAAGATAACGCGTCCAGTACTCCCAATCGCGCAGCCGAGATCTGGCTCTCCTGCGAGATCTGAAACAATCACGGTGACATCAAAGCGCTGGAGGTGCTGCGCACTTCGACCAGCGAAGGAGCATCATTGTAGGGCTCCCGATGAAGACTCCGTCGCGGGCTGACGCAAGTTCGGCCTCGAGGTAATTAACTCGATCCGAGAACTCGATCAGCGGCTGGCCGAGCTTAATGTCGAGAGCGAGCAAGTGAAAGCGCGCATCGTCCATCTCGACCGGCAAATCGTGCCGAGCCTGTTCGTGTCTGATCTTCGCTACGCTCAACGCCGGCGTTGTTGGCATGCCTGGAATATACCGATGGCCAATACACGCGGCGTGGCTAGGATCTCGTCAAGATCGTCGACCGCAATACGCTGAGCGTCACCGCGGGCGTCGCCGAATCCGTGTATGATAGTCTTTCCGTCGGCGCGGCCGTCCAGTTTCGGCTGTTTGGGGACGATCGCATTTGTACGAGGTCCGTGCCAAAACGCTGCCGTCAGATGACGCCGTCGTTCTAAACTGGTCCAACATCTTCGATGCTTCATTGAACGATTTTGACCAGGTTTGCGCACGACATCCAGGTGGCACGTCACTACGCCAAAAGGACTCTTGGAGTTGGCAAGATTCTTCAGAAGATCGACCGTAAATTTTAATGCGCCCTGCAAGGGAAGCGCTCCTGCATCGCCGTTCCGATATCAAATGATAAGCAACCCGTGCTTCAGAAAATACGGCATCTCAATTGATTAGTCTGACCTCGGCGGCTCTGTACTTTGAGCGGCGTTTGTTGAAGCGACGATCGAAAGACACGCGCGTCCCCGGCACCAGATCAGCCCCTGTGCAGTCGCAAAGGTCCGAAATGTGAACGAACAAATCCATGCCGTCGCAGCTGTCGGGTCTGATGAAGCCCCAGCCCTTCTCAACACTGTAGGAGACTACTGTTCCAGTCTGCATCTCTGATCTAACGTGTGTTCGAGGCTATGGCATGGCCGCTTAGGCGCCGAAGTCGCAAGCCACAGCAAATCGGCGGGGCGGACCAGACGCTCGCGACGCCGAGCCCGCCCCTAACATCGCCGTATCTGGAGCAATACGTGATGGTACCTCTAACCAAGCAAGGGCCGTGCCGAATTGAGAATTGGAGGTTCAGCAGGGACTTCGTAGCGGGCTGCAGGGTCAAGTTGTCGACATTCGTTTGAGAGCTGACGTCCGTCGTCAGACAACTCCTTGAACCAACTGTAACACATCGAGGCAGCGATGCCTTCTGGGCGGCAGATCTCGAGATGTTCTCCTTGCCGCGCACAGCATCATGCGGATCCTCTCTTCCGCCGAATAATGCCGGCGGGTCTGTCGCCTAATGTCTTTTTACAACTTGTTCTGCCGGTGCTTTTCTCGGTCCGGATTTCTGTTTCATCTTCGCTCCCGCTGGCTACTATGAACCAGGAACTCCTCCCAAAGCAAAATCACACTGCCTGTTTCACAGGCCCCGACGGCGAACACTCTTTAGGTCAGCGTGGCGCCTTGGCTAGCTAAGTGCCGCGCAAGGTCAAGCGCCGGAAGTAGTGCATGTCTAGGACAGCTCGCGAAGCTGGACCGGCAGGCCAAGCAAGCATGGATAGTTTGCGCCGGACCAAAACCACGCCGTACCCCACGTGCGCGTCTGTCGGCAATCTGCACGTCCTTCGCTATGGCGAGTAAGGTCTCGGCTTTGAGGCTGCCGGCCCGGAAAGCTGTCGTAGGCTCGTGGCTCAACAGCGGTCGCCTACTGTGCAGACTAGGCTGCTTCGCCGGATCATGCATCCTGCTGTAAGACGGGCTCGGCTTGAAGACTGTGAACGGTCTTTTGAACGCTGCCGGAAATGCGCAGCATCTTCTCGACTGAAACAATCTAAACGGCAGGGGACACTGCTTCGGTGGCAGTCCGAGGCAGCTCGCAATACTGAAGTCGCTTGAGAAGCCGCGTTCTTGAGAGTGAACCAAATCAATGTCCATCGTTCATGGCAGCCGCTCGTCTTGTTAGTTCTTGTGCATGGTGGAATCTGCGCGAAGTTGATGGATGCTAGCGAGGGCAACGATGCGCGTATTCGAGACAACGCAAATTGGCCGGCCCAGGTATCCGAAGGGCCTGGGAGATTCCAGGCCGAAACGCGACGCATTGAAACGTGAAGGCGCCAGCTTTGAAGTGACAGGGCTTCGTAGGTGCGAGCTCAAATGTTTGAGTATTTTCCTGAAAGCGTAGGTATGATCATCATCATTGGCTGGGAAGTTCTTGTTCGAAGCCGCCCTCCGTCTCAGCCAGCTTCCGGAACGTGCGGAGGTCGACACGTCCGCCTGAGGGAGTATCAATATAGTCTATGTCTACTCCCGATCTCTCAAGACACTCCGCCTTACACAGGGCTTCTCTTGCGCTCAAACTTTGAACTGAAAAATGCCTCCGGCTAAACCCCGTTCGATGACACCTAATGCTGTAGGACACGGATCCCCCTCCGTTGAGAGCGACAGTATAACCAACTTCCCGCGACAGTGCGACCGGCCATTCTTGGTAGGTCCTTGCGGGCGCGTTTGCGCAATCACCGCGGCTCCTGAGCTTCAAACCGACTTTCTGAAGCAGAACTGTGAGATCCTCTCCAATCAAAGTGCCAGACGTCCGTCGAACTTCATCTGAAGTGAGTCAGAGCCAGTACGCTGGATGGCTACGGCTATCGTCTCAAAGTCCGTCGGACCGGCAGCCGAACGAGAAATGTTGCGATACAGTTGCGCTACGATCCAGGCAATGAGGCAGGAATATTTGCATCACTCCAGTTGACTTCAGCGATTCCCTGCCTGCGAAGGCACGTCGTAGTGAGGTGAAGAACATGGAAGTCCTGCCGCACTGAGCCGAACGCGGGAATGCTGTTCAAACTGCCACCTCATCCCTTTCGATCGGATCAAAGTGGCATAGCCCCCGTCGGGCCACTCCCGAACCGCTGCACCTAAGGACATAGCTATGTTGCCATCAGGCGATCCTTGTTGGCCTCCAGAGCGAATCTCAAAGGGGATTGATGCTGTGCGGCAAGGTCGGCGTGAAGGCGCTTACCGAAAGCGTGGCCCGCGCTTGTCATTTGCGCCCCCCCGCATTGCAAGCCCCAAGTGCGCCTCGCCCGCATAAAAGCGGCCCCAGCCAATCGGCGACAGCCGGGGCCGTTGTGCTCTGGCACGGCGGGGGCTATCGGCCAGGGCGCATCAACAATCCAATCCCTTCGCCACAAGTTCGTAAACGATAGCTGCGCCATGAGGCGGCGCTACTTTTGAAGCGCCTACGATCCATTGCCACCTTGATCTCGAAGATGGCGACGATCGCCGCGCAGACCGCTGTACCGCCAATTGCCGATACAGGATCATTTCGATCCATACGTGTACTAACACTGGGCGAAGGCGGTTAATCCGGCCCCAGCCGTGAATCAGGACAGGCCGAGGCGGCCTTACTCTCGATGCTGGGGGTTGTGGTCGTGCCAGTCCGCCATCTGTTTGTACTCGCGGGCCATCTGCCCGAGCTCGCGCTTCGCTTTCGGATTGCCGGTTAGGGCGGCCTGGTGCCGGCCGAGCAGTTCAAGCGAGCGGTGCGAATAATTCGGCGGGAGATCGGTCTGGCATTCGGCAGAATACCACGCCCCTCTCGGGGGCGGTCAGCCGTGTTACAAAGCGAACACTTCTCAGAAGGCCGGGCGAGAAGACCGCAGTCGCGGCCTCAAGACAGCTCCTGGGGCCTGTGCCGCGACGTTCCGCACGATGGGCGCTGCGGCTTGACCTAGCACATCGCGCGCTAACCCGGCGAGGATCTTAGCCGATCGTTAGCAAGAATCTGCAGTTTGCTCTTGGGACGAACCGTGGGGACATGCACGGCCTTGTGCTCAGGCTCGGGGTCGAGGGTCCGCCAGCCAGCCCGGAGGGCCTTCCCTCATGCCCCTAACTTTCGATTCACATGTATGGAGTCGGAACCGGTGCACGCCGTAGCGTTGGTGAAACCGGGGCTGGCTATATATTTCACTTAAACCAGGGCTCTCCCTCGCGTCGCGCGCTTACTTCGTTGTCGCGCTGCCGGACCGGGGGGAAGCTTCCTGCATTGCGCAAGGAGCTAACGTCGGCTGGTGGACGCAGGCGCGGAGATCGGCACGCGGCAGATCCCCGGCGTGGACGGCCCCTATCGCTTTTTTGAAAGCAGCTCGCGAAGGGCGGCCGCGTCGAGCATCTGCTCGGCCAGAAGCTTCTTCAGCTTCGCGCTCTCCTCTCCCAGCGCCTCAGGCGCTTGGTCTCAGAGACATCCATGCCGCCGAATTTAGCCTTTCAATTGTAGATCGTCGCTTCGGAGATCCCATGCCTGCGAGCCAGGTCAGCCGTTTCGCCCAAGCCTCATCCTCCTTTAATACCGCGATAATCTGCTCTTCCTGAACCTTGCTCGCCTCATCTGTCCGTCCCTCTTCGGGCTGGACTCTAACTCCTTCGCCTTCTGGAACAAATACTTAGTGGCGGGTCACGTCCCGGACAAATCCGAAAACTTCACGTCAAAAGAGGAAGCGGAGCACCTCTACGGGAGCTACCGAAACTGCCGGTTTTCTAGCTTCTTGACTTGGGTTTTATCTGGACGACAGCCAACGGAGACCCTCTATGTACATACCATCCCACTTTCGAGATGACGACCTCAAGAGCATTCAAGCGACAATCCGCTGCGCCCGATTGGCCAACCTGATCACGGCGACATCAGATGGGCCACTTGCGACGCCTCTTCCGCTCTTCCTCGATGAGAGCGAAGGCAAACACGGCGCGCTGTACGGGCACCTGGCGAAGGGCAATCCGCAATGGCGCACGGCCCCGATTGGAGAAGCTCTGGCGATCTTTAGTGGCGCAGAGGCTTATGTGACACCATCCTGGTATCCAAGCAAGCGTCAAACTGAACACGTGGTGCCTACATGGAATTACATCGCGGTCCACGCCCATGGACCGATTGAGTTCTTCGAGGATCCTAAACGCCTGCTTGAGATCGTGACGCGTCTGACGAATATCCATGAGACGTCACGTGCGACGCCCTGGGCCGTCAGCGATGCGCCCGCGGATTTCATTGCCGTCCAGTTGCGTGAAATCGCCGGCGTGCGCATCCCGATCACCATGGTCGAAGGCAAGCGCAAGATGAGCCAGAACCGCCCTGCGCCCGATCGCGTTGGTGTCGCCACCGGCCTAGCGGCGAGCAAACTGGCACAGGACCTGGAAGTTGCAGCTCTTATCCTGGCTCAGGACTGAGACGATAATGTGCATGACCGTGGCCAACAGCGCCGATGGACATTACATCTGCAGCTCTCACACGCTCCAGCGGCATTAGTAGAGATTAACCCGGGCATACAATTACCTCGCGACATTTATTAACCGAACAGTCAGCTCGGGCTTACCGCGCTGTAGACACTTGTCTGTATTCTGACAGAGGCACAATCTCGTGTCAGGTCCAGTACAGCGCGAATATCGAAAGTCCATTCGGCCTTGTGGCTTGCCAGCGCCGCCTAGGTTGGCGCCTCCTGCTGTCCGCTTCGGCTTTCACGGTTCGACATTAGAAGGGGGAGGTCGGTGATCGAGTTTTTTCGTCACTCGGTCCAACCATCGGCTCAGTTCGATGACTCGCGCCGAATACCACGATTCGTTCAGTGCCCATTGGCGGTACATGGTCGTCTTTCGCCTGGCACGATGCTTGCTGAAGATCATTCGCTCCGAGAGGCGAGAGAGAGAAACTGCAAGGGCTTACAAAAGCAACATGAGCACAACGGCTTTGATCGGTGGCGTCATTCCGAGCACCGATGTGGTGAAACGAGCAGCGCGCATCGGCGCCGAAATCAAAAATATCAAGCTATCAGGCGATTTACCGGATCACGCGATCGCTGCGATCAACAGCTTATTGCTCAAGCACAAGGTGATCTTCTTCCGTAATCAAGGACATCTCAATGACGCCGAGCAGGAGCGCTTTGCCGCTCGTCTCGGAAAGTTAGTGCCGCATCCGATGCTTGGTGCCACCAAGGGGATGGCGTCGCTCCTCGAACTGGACTCCACTCGCGGCGGCGGTCGCGCAGACGTTTGGCATACGGATGGGACCTTCGCCGACGCCTATCCCAAGATTTTGGTCCTGCGGGCCGTTGTAATGCCAAGGTTCGGAGGCGACACCGTGTGGTCGAACACAGCTGCCGCTTATCTTGATCTGCCGCCGCCTCTACAACGCCTTGCCGACGGCCTATGGGCCGTTCACAGTAACGTTTTCGATTACGCCGGGATCGCGCGTGTCCGCGAGGTCGACAAGAAGCACTTTGACGAGGTGTTCACCAGAACGGCTTTTGAGACCGAGCATCCCGCTGTACGCGTCCACCCCGAGACAGGCGAGCGGACGCTAGTGCTCGGCGCCTTGGTGAAGCACTTTGTTGGGGTCGGCAAATACGACGGACAAAAGTTGTTCGATCTGTTCCAATCTCACATCACCGCGCCCGAAAACACTGTGCGCTGGAACTGGCTAGAGGGCGATATTGCAATATGGGATAACCGCGCAACGCAGCATTACGCGGTCAACGATTACGGGGACCAGCATCGCGTCGTACGGCGGGCCACGGTCGAGGGTGACGTGCCTGTCAGCGTCGATGGCCGGAGCAGTGTAACGCGCTTCAAGGCGACCGAATAACTGCAGTTGGCCCAGCGCCTCGCGTCTGAAAACCGAGAAAACCTGATAATCGGAGTTGTATCCGGCGCGAACACACCTTTCCGACAAGATATCTCGGCTCTTGGCGCCAGCTCGGCAGCGCCTAGAATTAGCATCGACCAACAGTTTCGGAAACCTTGAGCATCACTGTCCTTCGCCAGCGGCCGGTACGTGGCCTTCACGTTTCAGTTTAGAAAATCCTCGATCCGTGGCCATAAAGCGCGCTAACATGGGAGCGATGAGCTTAGTCGGATCGACCACTTGGCCACCCTGACGCGTAAGCGCTTCCGCATATGCAATGAGATCACGATGCACGGCCGCAGGCAGCTCGGTACTCACTTTGACCGGCTTGTCGTCTGGAAGCTCTCCAATTTTGAGTTTTGGCATGTTGTCACCCTCTATAGGGCGTAAGTATGAGGTCACGATTGACAAGAACACGAACCGGGAAGCCAGGTCGTACAGCCAGAGTGGGCTGGATGTTGAGGCTGCGGCGAACGACCTGCTGTCCGGTCTGATTCAGTGAGTCTGAGGCGCCGTGCCGCAATGCCTGGATGATCGCGCTGTCGTTGCTGTTGGTGTCCGAGCCGGCCCCAAGTTCGGTCCCGACCGCCAGAAACGTCGATAGTGCCGCAGCCTTGAACAGCTCACCCCAGTGATTGTCGACCTGGTCTTCGAGGCCTGCATACCCGGCAGCGTCAGCGCCAGGCTGCCGCTCGAGAACGATGGAACGTCCGTTCGGCATAATCAGCCGGGTCCAGACGAGCAGGACACGGGACTGGCCGAAAGTGACCTGGCTATCGTAGATGCCGATCAGACGCGCTCCCTGAGGCACAAGCAGAGAGCGGCCGGTCGGCGTGTCATAGACATTCTCGGTCACCTGCGCCGTGATCTGGCCCGGCAGGTCCGACCGGATTCCGGTGATCAGGGCTCCCGGAATAACCGTCCCAGCCTGCACGATATACGGTGAAGCCGGCTTGGTGACGCGATCAGGGCTTACCGTGCGACGGTCCACAGAAGCGTTCACGAAGGCAAGCTTGCGGTCCTGACCGTTTTGCGCATTTCCGTCGTCGCCGGTGCTCGTCGCGCTCGCAGGCACGACGCGCTCGTTTCCAACCGCCGCAGCGGCGGGCGGACGCACTTCTCGTCCATTCGCCGAAGCGAATAGATGGCTGATGCGGGCTGCTTCGGTCTCTTGATCCCGGCGCTGCTGTTCTGGATCAGCGCCGATCGTCGGCAACTGGCCTTGGGCCGCAAGGATCGGCCGACCGAGGTCCCCGGGAAGGGGCGGACCCAGTTGCGGGATTGGCTGGCGCGGAATGCCAGTGTAGTCCTTCGGCAGCGCCGTAATACCGTCAGCGACATTGTGATGGTCGGTACTGTAAAGCTCATCGGCCGCCTGGTCTCGAGGGCGATTCTTCTGCAGCGACCACAGCACGGCTCCACCGATGACAAGCAGGGCGACCGCGCTCCCTCCCGCCAGTACTTTCCGTGACAACCGTGTCACGCGCGGGTGCTCCGCTCTCAAGCGGAAGCCCCTGGACTGATCCTCTTGTGTCTCAGGCGGAGCCGCTTGCTCCTGATCGTTCATATTCCGAGTGTTCATGACGACGGTCTCCCATCGGTCCTGACAATACGGACCTTCTGCTGGTGCTCGCCGCCAAGCCGCAGTTCGGCGGCAGCAAACAGCCGATCGACGATCAATACGTTGCCGTAAGCGCGGTAGTTGACGAGTTCAGTCTTGCCGTCTGGACCGATGACGAAGAGCGGAGGCATCTCGCCCTGCACGATCCCCGCCGGGAATTCGACATAGACCTTGCGGCCATCGTCATATGCGGCGAGCGGCCGCCAGGGAGGACTGTCCCCTTCGATGGCATAGCGGAAGGTGCGCTGCGCCGGGTCCGGAAGAACAGGCTGCGCGACCGAACGCGATCGTTCCCGTGCAGTTTCTGGATAGTACCAAGCAACAGACGGCATGTATGGCCGTTCGCGGGAGCGGAGCTCAATCAAGTAGGTGCGCCGGTCCGTATTGACCACCAAGTTGGTCTCAATCGAAGCTCGGGTCGGCTTGACCAGGATATGGACCCGCCGTGTGTCGCCGCTCCCGCTTTCGGTATCGCCCACGACCCAGCGTACGGTATCTCCGGCCGCGATCGGTCCTGATCCCGTCAACTGCTCTCCCTCCTCGAGCGCGATATCCGTGATCTGCCCCGGTGCGGCGTAAATCTGATAGAGCGCCCCGGGACTGTAGGCGTAGATTTGCGCTGCGTTGAAATAGCCCCGCTTGCGCGGTTCGACCCGGGCTGCGCTGTTTGCCGTCTCTACGCGGCTCACCGGCTCAGCGTCTTCTTTCGCGCCTAACTTGCCGCCGAGAGCAGGCTTCCAGAGAGGTGGAACGTGAAGCGGTCGCGATCTGTCGTCGAGAGCCACTGGCGCCGCCGGCAGCGGAGGAACATCAGCGTCATAGCTGATCTCCGGCGGAATGTAGGTCGCGCAGCCTCCGAGCGCGGACGAACAAAGCAGGAAAGCGGATAAAAATGCACGCTTCGAGCTCACGAACTCGGGCCAAGCCGAGCCGAGCCTGCTTTGCTGGAGGGAACGTTTCGAATGAACGTCAAACGGCATCTTGGTCACTGGCTCAACTCCTTTGACCAGTTGATGGCGCGGACGTAGACGCCAAGGGGGTTCTTGCGCAGGCGTTCGGCATCGCGGGGTGTCTCGATCACGATCGAGAGAATTGCGGTCCAACGCTCAGTCGCGCTCAACGAGCCGTTGTCGTAGATGCGCTGGGTCCAGGCGACTCGAAAGCTCTCCGAAGACGCGCGAATGACGCTTGAGACGTCCACTGAGATTTGTGCCTTGCCCAGCTTGGCAAAGGGGTCATTGTTGCGCGCATAGTCGTTCAGTGCAGCCGCGCCACGATCCGTCGTAAAATCATAGGCCCGGAGCCAATTCTGGCGCAGAACGATACTGTCTGCCGGCAAACCTCTGACGTCCTCGATGAAGCGCGCCAGATGGTAGGCTATCTGAGCGTCAGTAGGTTGATAGTCGATGTTGGCCGGCGCAACCCTTTGGGCTTGACCGAGATGATCGACCTCAACTACCCAGGGCGTGATCGAGCCTTGGCTCGATTGCCAGACAAGGCTGCCAGCGAGACCGGCAGACAACATCAAACAGCCGAACGCCATCAGGCGCCAGTTCTTAGCTTGCACGCGCGCTGATCCAATGCGTTCGTCCCAAACCTGAGCGGCCTTTTGATAAGGCGTAATCGGCTCGGGCATGCGCCCGTAGTGAACTGTTGGTCGTTTGAACATCGATGGGTGCCCCTGATATCGAGTGATCGGTTTCAAGTGTGCGATAGAAGGATTTGAGGCGCTGCTGTGCGGCGGAGGTGTAGTGGTGCGTCTCAGCGTTCTCCTTCGGACAAATCGACGGAAGAGCCGCTGCCACCATGATCGCCCGAGCGGACGGCGTGGCCAGCAGCCGAGGCACCGTGCTGAATGATCTGAGCACGCTTCATGCGGCGAGCCCAATCAGGCTGCCCGTCGGCCGGAGCGCTCGCGCCCTGGTCGCCCGCTTGGCTACCTCCGAAGGTAGCCGCTGCCCGGCGCAATGGACTCCACGCAGCCGAAGCGCCAGCCTCCGCGACGCCGGCAAGGCCGCCGCTTCGATAGGCGGCTGTTGCTCCGCTTATGACAGCGCCGCCACCGCGCGCGGCGCCTGCAACCGCACCGCCAGCGAGACCGGCACCGCCAGCGGCAAGTCCCGCGCCAGCTGCAACAATGCCGCCAGCAGCAAGGCCTGTTCCAATCGCGGCGCCGGCGCCAAGTTGAGGTCCGCCCGACACTAGGCCGTTTGCGATACCCGGACCGAAGATGCCGAGGCCCAGCAAGGAAAGCGCCGCGAGCACCAGTGTCATCGCGTCTTCGATGGTCGGCTGTGCACCGCCGAAACCTGCGGTGAACTGCGAGAACAGGGTGGAGCCGATGCCGACGATGACGGCCAGGACCAGGATCTTGATGCCGGAAGATATGACGTTGCCCAGAACGCGCTCCGCCGCGAAGGCAGTCTTGCCAAACAAGCCAAAGGGAATGAGCACGAAGCCGGCCAGCGTCGTGAGCTTGAATTCGATCAGGGTGACAAAGAGCTGGATCGCCAGAATGAAGAAGGCGAGCAGCACCACAATCCAGGCGAATAGGAGAACGACGATCTGGACGAAATTCTCGAAGAAGCTGATGTAGCCCATCAGGTTGGAGATCGAATCAAGCAATGGTCGACCGGCATCGAGGCCGACTTGGGCGATCTTTCCCGGTCGCAGGAAATCTGCCGCGGAGAGGCTTGCGCCCGATGCTTTCAGTCCAAGACCGGCGAAACTCTCGAAGACGGTGCGCGCCAAGCTGTTCCAGTTGCCGATCAGGTAGGCAAAGACGCCTACGAAGAGCGTTTTCTTGACGAGGCGCGCGATAATGTCTTCGTCCGGCCCCCAACTCCAGAACAACGCGGCGAGCGTGATGTCGATCGCAGCAAGGGTCGTTGCGAGATATCCGACATCGCTGCCGAGCAGCCCAAAACCGTTGTCAATATATCGCGTGAACGTTTCAAGGAACTGGTCAATGATCCCCGTACCAGTCATGGCTTGCTCGCCTCAGGCATCGCCGGTCCCGGATAACCTTGCGGGATCCGGCTCTGATCCTTTCGGGCGGACGCCAAGCCTGCGGTGGAATCGTCTTGGCCAGGATCTGCGGGAACGTTCTTCCTGCCCAAGAAGCGGCGCCGGTTTTCGGCCCAAATCTGCTGGCAATGCCGATAACCTGCTGTTTCCTCAGCAGTGACGCTGCGGCAGCGTGCGAGATCAGGGTTGGCTCCATCTGTCGTCCGCTCCGTCTTCGGCAGCGCGGGCGACTCGTCACTACCGCGAAGCTGAATCGTGCAGGCTGTGACCACCAAAACGCCGATTGTCGTCAGCAGCGACAACGCCTTGAATGCCCGAATGTCCGTCATCAGTGGAACATCTGCACGCTGGATGATTGATAACCCTGCCCTGGCGTAAGAAACCGTCGAAGCTGCTCGCGGCCCTGGTCCTGGGCCGAGGCGCGTTGCGCTGCTTCAAGGCTTTGCGCCCTGCCCTGCGCCGTCACGACAGCGGTGAGGTCGGCGAGCTGCTGCGCGTTAAGCGCGAGAATCTGGTTACCAGCTTGTGTTGCCTGCAGAGCGCCGCTTGCGCCCTGGCTAGACATGACGAGCGCGGAGGTCTGGACACGGTTGGTGTCGAGATTGCCAACGATGCCGGCCTGGACGCGAAGCGCGTCTTGCGTTGCGGCATAGGAATTCTGCCAACGCGATTGAGCATTGGAGATCAGTAACTGGTTCGATTGGCTGCTGGTCGCTGGCGCGTAGCTGGTCGAGAACGCGCGATCGATCTGATCGACGTCGTAGGCGATCCGCTGGGCCTGGGCCAGCAATTGCTGGGTCCGCTGGATCGAGGATTGCAGTTGGCGCAGGGATGAATACGGCAGGTTTGCCAGATTCTTTGCCTGATTGATCAGCATCTGCGCCTCGTTCTGCAACGAGGTGATCTGGTTGTTGATCTGCTGCAGCTCACGGGCGGCAGTCAGGACGCTCTGGACGTAGTTGTTGGGATCGAAGACGATCCACTGCGCCCGCGCGGGCACCCTGAGGTCGAGCATCAGCGCGACCATGCCAGCGGCCGCCAATAGGCCAAGACGCCTCATAGCGATTTCTCCAGATTGACGAGGTTGGGGATCAGGTCGAGGGCCCAGGCGACGCCACGGTGCTGTAGCCAGGCCGGCACGAAGCCGTCAGGTCCATGTTCGGCGAGGAGTTGCGAGATGGCTGCCTGGTCTGTCTTGGAAGAGGCTGCGGTAAAGGCCAGAGCGACCTCGCCAAGGCCAAGTTCGAACATCCGGTTGCCGCGGCGAGATTGGCAGTAGTAGTCGCGCTTGGGCGTAGCGCGGCTCAGAAGCTCGATCTGGCGGTCATTGAGGCCAAAGCGGCGATAGATCGCTGTGATTTGCGGCTCGATCGCCCGCTCGTTCGGCAGCAACAGCCGCGTTGGGCAGCTTTCGATGATCGCCGGCGCGATTGCGGACCCGTCAATATCCGAAAGCGATTGGGTGGCAAAGATAACGGACGCATTCTTCTTGCGAAGCGTCTTCAGCCATTCCCGGAGCTGGCCGGCAAAATCTTCGTCATCGAGGGCAAGCCAGCCTTCATCGACAATAAGTAGTGTAGGCCGACCGTCGAGGCGGTCCCCGATGCGATGGAAGAGATACGCCAGCACGGTCGGCGCAGCACTCGTTCCGATCAAGCCTTCGGTCTCAAACGCCTGGACCGACGCCTCGCCGAGATCTTCGAATTCGGCATCGAGCAAGCGCCCGGAAGCTCCGCCCAGGCAGTATGGTTGCAGGGCGCGCTTCAGGGAGTTCAATTGAAGAAGGACTGACAGGCCCGTGAGGGTGCGTTCCTCCCTCGGCGCCGAAGCGAGAGATGTTAGCGCCGACCACAGATGATCCTTGACCTCAGGGGTGATCTCGATCTTTTCCCGTGCCAGGATCGCGCCGATCCATTCCGTCGCCCACCCTCGCTCGGAAGGATCATCGATCCAGGCCAAAGGTTGCAGCGCGACTGGGTTTTCGTCCCCGTCAGACAATGCACCGCCGAGATCATGCCAGTCGCCACCCATGGCGATCGCGGCCGCCCGGATCGAACCGCCGAAATCGAAGGCAAAGACCTGCGAATTCGGGTAACGACGGAACTGTAGCGCCATCAGGGCCAGCAGGACCGACTTGCCGGCTCCAGTCGGTCCCACTACTAGCGTATGGCCGACATCGCCGACGTGGAGCGAGAACCGGAAGGGCGTCGATCCCTCGGTCTTGCCGAACAGAAGCGGCGGACCCTTGAAGTGCAGATCCCTCGCCTCGCCGGCCCAAACAGCCGACATCGGAATCATATGGGCGAGGTTGAGGGTCGAAATCGGAGGCTGCCGCACATTGGCGTAGACGTGCCCGGGCAGACTGCCGAGCCAGGCTTCGACGGCGTTCACGGTCTCGATTATGCAGGTGAAATCACGGCCCTGTATGACCTTCTCGACCAGCCTCAGCTTTTCATCGGCAGTGTTGGGATCGCGGTCCCAGACAGTGATGGTCGCCGTAACAAAGGCTTGTCCGATCTGATCCGACCCCAGTTCCTGCAACGCTGCGTCGGCATCAAGCGCCTTGTTGTGGGCGTCGGTATCGAGCAGCGTCGACGCCTCGTTCGTCATGACCTCCTTGAGAATGGCGCCAATCGACTTTCGTTTGGCAAACCACTGCCGCCGAATCTTGGTCAGCAGTTTGGTGGCGTCGGTCTTGTCGAGCATGATTGCGCGCGTCGACCAACGATACGAGAATGCCAGACGATTCAGATCGTCCAGGATACCCGGGGTCGTCGCACCCGGAAAGCCGACAATCGTCAAGACCCGAATATTGGCTGAGCCCAACATCGGCTCTAGCCCGCCGGTCAGCGGCTGGTCGGACAACAGCGCGTCGATGTACATCGGAATTTCAGGCACGCGAACGCGGTGACGCTTGGTCGAGATCGTCGAGTGCAGGTAGGTCAGCGTGTCCTGATCATCGAGCCACGCGCATTCCGGCATAAATCCTTCAACGAGCTGCAGCACACGGTTGGTTTGGTCGATAAATCCGCGGAGCACCTCGCGGGCGTCTGCTCCCACAGTCCGATCGCGTCCCTCATAGAGCAGGCGCTCTGCCCTGGCGGCTCCCTCCTCGGGTGGCAGATAGAGGAAGGTCAAGAAGTAGCTGGACTCGTAGTGGGCACTCGCCTCTTCGAACTGAGCCCTTCGTTCCGCATCGACCAGCGCTGACGCGATGTCGGGAAAGACGTTAGGCGGGTACGCCCCCGCAAAGTGACGCTGCGCCTCAACGAACACGGCGCAGCCCGATCCCAGGCGACGCACGGCGTTGTTCAGACGGCTGGCGACGGCTACAAGCTCAGCCGGCACCGCGCTGTCGAGGTCAGGCCCCCGGAACTTTGCTGTCCGTTGGAACGAGCCGTCCTTGTTCAGGATGATTCCCTCGTCGACGAGGGCTGCCCAGGGCAGGAAGTCGGCGAGGCGCGCGCTGGAATGACGATATTCGGCAAGGTTCAACATGACCGATAACTCAAAGATTGAGATGACTGGGAATGCGCAGATGTCGGCGCACCACATCGACGAATGCGGGGTCGCGCTTGGCGGCCCAGACGGCGGCCATGTGGCCGATGAACCAGAGGACAAGTCCCGCGATCCACAGCCGAAGTCCGAGCCCAAGGGCTGCCGCAAGCGTGCCGTTCACGATTGCAACTGATCGCGGCGCGCCGCCCATCAGGATTGGCTCAGTGAGCGCGCGGTGAACGGGCACGGCAAAGCCTGTGAGGGGTTCATCCATCAGATAACCACGCCGCCGCCGAAGGAGAAGAACGAAAGGAAGAAGCTCGAGGCGGCAAACGCGATCGACAGACCGAACACGATCTGAATCAACCTGCGGAAACCACCCGACGAGTCCCCAAACGCGAGCGTGAGACCGGTCACCACGATGATGATGACGGCGATGATCTTGGCGACCGGTCCCTCGACCGACTGCAAGATCTGGTTGAGTGGCTGCTCCCAGGGCATGTTCGAGCCAGCCGCCCATGCTGGCTGAACTGCCAAGACCACCGTGCCGAAGGCGGCCAACGATGCACCTCGAAGAAAGCGAAATTGCTGACGCATGTCAGTCTCCTGCTGATGAAAGGTCGTAGTCGCCGGCGGCCCCTAGCCCGGTGACGAGGGCAAGCTCGGCGAGGCGACGGCCGGCGCCGCGCCCCGCCAGCACGGCGATAACGTTGATGGTCTCGGCGATCAGGGCCCGCGGAACCGTGATGACGGCTTCCTGGATGAGCTGCTCGAGCCGCCGCAGTGCGCCGAGCGCGGTGCCCGCATGAATAGTGCCGATGCCACCGGGATGACCGGTGCCCCAGGCCTTGAGCAGATCGAGTGCTTCCGCACCGCGGACCTCGCCAACCGGAATACGATCAGGACGCAGTCGCAGCGAGGACCGAACGAGATCGGATAGCGTAGCCACGCCATCTTTGGTCCGCAGCGCCACGAGATTGGGCGCTTTGCATTGGAGTTCGCGCGTGTCTTCGATCAGAACGACCCGATCGGCGCTCTTTGCTACCTCGGCCAAGAGGGCATTCGTCAGCGTTGTCTTGCCGGTCGATGTCCCACCGGCGACGAGGATGTTCTTCCTTGCGTCGACCGCGCCTCTCAGGATCTTGGCCTGCTCCGAGGTCATGATCCCCCTGGCGACGTAGTCGTCAAGCGTAAACACGGCGACGGCGGGCTTGCGGATAGCAAAGGCCGGTGCTGCAACGACCGGAGGCAAGAGACCTTCGAAGCGCTCGCCGGTCCCTGGCAATTCGGCCGAGACCCGTGGCGAACCGGCATGCACCTCGGCACCCACGTGATGCGCTACCAGGCGAACAATGCGTTCGCCATCCGCCGCGGACAGAGTTTCGCCTGTGTCGATCAGACCATCCGACAACCGATCGATCCACAGCCGCCCATCTGGGTTGAGCATCACCTCGACGATCGCTTCGTCTTCGAGGTAGCCGGCAATCGCGGAGCCAAGCGCGCTACGCAGCATTCGCGCACCGCGTGAGCTCGCTTCGGATTGAATGGAATGGATTGCCACTGTTCGCCCCCACCGAATGAGAGCGTCCTCAGACTCCCTCATATGGGGAGGATTAGAAAAGGCACCAATGGACTTGGCGCAACAAGCGCTTTCGGTGATCGTAGGCTGGCGTAGAAAAAGAAAGACTGAGAAACCGATATTTGACGGCTACTTAATCTTATCCGCTCGCCGCGAATTGCTGCTCACCACTCCGCATCATCATCCGCTGGCAGGAGGATGACCGAGTCCTCATAGAGCCGAACTGTCTCGACAGCGTAGGAAACATCGGTCGGCTCGAAGAAGACGATTGAACTTATCCATGAAGCGACGGATCGGCGCCAAGGCAGCGCGAACCAGACCAACGCTGCGATCTGCAGTGCTATGTAGAGACCGAACGCGACTTGATAAGCTTGGACGGGCCTACGGCCATCATTCGCAGACCATTGCTCCAGGATAAGACCTGTCGCGTATTGTGCCAGAAAGGCCCAACCAAAGTGCAAAACGTTCAAGGCGCCGTTCGCACGACCGGCAAGCTCCGGCGGAAAGTAATCCAGTATCACCGCGAAGCTCACCACGGTTGCCGTTCCGACAATTGCGACAACGGACCAGGGCAAGACGGATGGCAGAGGCGCTCGCAAGATCAAAGCAAACTCAGCTGCGATAAATAGCGCTGCAACCAGCGCCAATACTGTTTCCGCCCCAATTCCCCTTCGTTTGATGCAATGGACCGTCATACCGAATAACCAAGCGCCACCGCTAAGTACGATCGACATCATGAAAAGCTGTCTGACGAGACTTGCGCGATCAAGCCCCTCCACGTCGGCCAGCCATAGCGATGCCCACAATCCCTGCAGGGACCAGGCCGATCCAATGCAAGTCGCCGACAACGGGGCCATTCGCCAAAAGCGGCAATCGCCGAAAACGGAGCTAAGGGTCGCGGGGGTTGACGCCATAGACGAGACAATGCCTCGTTCGGGTACCACGACATAGATGAGAGCGGCCGTCACACCGGTGGCCGCCGCCAAGACCTCAAAGAGTTGCCGCCAGCCCATCCAAGCCAGCAGATGTTCGACGGGAGCCGTAGCGGTCACCGCTCCTAGCGAGCCCAGCATGACCATATAGCCGTTCAGCAAGGCAACGCGTTCCCTGGGGAACCAAAGGATCATGGATTTCAGTCCAGCCGTCAGCGCCGCCGCGAGGCCGAGCCCGATCATTGCACGTGCGATCAAAAGTGACAGGAAGCCGGTCGATACCGCAAACAGCCAAGCGCCCACTGCTGCGAGCAAGAGCAAAACACTCTGTACGCGGCGAGGACCAAAGCGGTCCAACGATATGCCGACGGGGATCTGGGCCGCCGCGAAAACAAGGAAATAGACCGACGTAAGCAACCCGAGGTCGGCAGTCCCAAGCCCGGTATCCGAGCTGAGACGACTGGCGATCAAAGCGTTGATCGTACGATACAGATACGAAAGATAGTATCCGACCGCAAACGGGAGAAATACGCGCGCGGTGAGGCGCCATGCCCCGGAAATCTGCATGCTGGCCCCTCTTGCTGTCAGCTGGTGCAAGCCGATAGCGTGACCAGCTTTTCGTCAGTTCAGCTAAATCACTGCGGGCGTAAGTTAGCGAACAAAAAGAAGGGAACGGCGAAACGGTCTTTCTCCATGATTCAATTAAGCTTCTTCGACCGGTTCCTGACGGCGAATATCTTCCGGAATCTCGCGCAGAAAGCTTTGCCCCTTTTGCAAACGGCGCCCTAGCGCCTCGACAAATCCTTCAAAGCGCTCCCTTCCCTTTACTTGCGCGGCCGCCTGCGCGTCGTTGGGCAACGGTGGCGTGATCGTCAGCCAGAAACGGATGAAGAGAGCCAAGGTCTCAGCCGCCAAACCAACGTCACGCTCGAGCCTCTGCATCTGACGCGACAACCGATCCAGGCGCCGGGTAAACGCCGCCTCCCGTCTGTCCGCGCCGTCCGGTGACAAAAATGAAGCGACAGCCGCTTCTACGATCGCGGACCTGGAAAGCTTCTTGCGATCGGCGAGTTCCGAGATCTGTTTCAGAAGCTCTGGCGGAAAATAGACGTTCATCCGGTCGCGCATACTGCTCAGAGCTCCATACCGTCATTAGGGTCCATGGCGACTTGACGGGCGACACCACGGAGCTGTTGGCGTATAACCCGGGACTGCCGGACCGTGTCCTCGTCATCATCAAGAACGGCGGCGAATTCCTCTGCCGGCGTTAGTTCGGTCGTCTCCTTGGCGATCGCGACGTGATCGGGGAGTTCGGGCTCACGACGGAGCCCGCTGTTTGCTGTGTCTTCCTCGGCCTCCGCAGCTTTGGCAGTTGGACCTCCAGTTGGTTTCAGCACTTGGAGCGCTGACCATCCGTCCGTTCGCGATGATCGGCCGGCTGTCCCAGGACCGGGCGGCGGCAGAACCCGCTCGGTGAATCGCCGATCCTCGTAGTAGCGGACCTTGTTCGCCCGGATCGGCGCCGTCCCTGCCACCATGACGATCTCGTCTGCCGGCGGAAGCTGCATGACTTCGCCTGGGGTCAGCAGCGGCCTCGCAGTTTCCTGCCGTGAGACCATCAGGTGCCCAAGCCATGGGTTCAACCTGTGCCCGGCGTAGTTCTTCATCGCGCGCATCTCGGTCGCCGTGCCTAGCGCGTCGGAGACCCGCTTGGCGGTCCGCTCATCATTAGTCGCGAAGCTGACCCGGACGTGGCAGTTATCGAGGATCGCGTTGTTAGGCCCGTAGGCCTTCTCAATTTGATTGAGCGACTGCGCAATCAAGAAACTCTTGATGCCGTATCCCGCCATGAAGGCGAGCGCGGACTCGAAAAAATCAAGCCGACCGAGTGCCGGGAACTCGTCAAGCATCATCAGGACTCGATGCCGGCGGTCGCGGGCGTGCAAATCTTCGGTCAGGCGCCGGCCGATCTGGTTCAGCACCAGGCGGATCAGCGGCTTGGTCCGCGAGATATCGGAGGGCGGCACCACGAGATAAAGCGTCGTGGGACGGCTATCTGCGATCAGATCGGCAATCCGCCAATCGCAGCGGCGGGTTGCTTGGGCCACGACAGGATCGCGGTACAGCCCGAGAAACGACATCGCGGTGGATAGGACGCCAGAACGTTCATTCTCCGACTTGTTGAGCAGCTCGCGCGCGGTCGAGGCGACCACTGGATGCGCACCCTGCTCGCCAAGGTGCGTCGTGGTCATCATGGCCTTCAACGTTGCCTCGATCGGCCGCTTCGGGTCGGACAGAAAGGAGGCGACGCCGGCTAGGGTCTTGTCCACCTCCGCGTAGAGAACATGGAGGATGGCGCCGACCAGGAGCGAATGGCTCGTCTTCTCCCAATGGTTCCGCTTGTCGAGCGATCCTTCGGGGTCTACGAGAACGTCGGCCACGTTCTGGACATCGCGAACTTCCCATTCGCCGCGCCGGACCTCGAGCAGCGGATTGTAGGCTGAGGACTTTGGGTTGGTGGGGTCGAACAGTAGGACGCGGCCATGTCGCGAGCGAAAGCCGGCCGTCAGTTGCCAGTTCTCACCTTTGATGTCGTGCACGATGGCCGAGCCCGGCCAGGCCAGCAACGAGGGAACGACTAGGCCAACACCCTTACCGGACCGAGTGGGCGCAAAACACAAGACGTGCTCCGGTCCGTCGTGGCGGAGGTAGTGCCGGTCGAGCTTGCCGAGCACCACACCATCCTGACCGAGAAGTCCGGCCGCTCGAACCTCATCCAGACCAGCCCAGCGCGCCGAACCATAGGTCTCGACATTCTTGGCTTCACGCGCGCGCCACACCGACATGCCGATCGCCACCGCGATCGAAACAAAGGTTCCCGACGCCGCGATGAAGGCACCCTCGAGAAAGATTTGTGGCGCGTAGGCATCGTAAACGAACCACCACCAGAAGAACACTGGCGGGTAGTAAATCTTGAAGCCCCACAGTTCGAACCAGGGCCGCCCAAGCTCCGGTTGCCAGGCGAGCCGCCAGGCCGTCCACTCGGTTGCTCCCCAGATGGCCAGCAAGACGATCAGGCCGACAACGATCACCTGTCCCCAGAGGATTTTGGTTCCGGACATCCCGAACGCCCTTCCGCAACTGAATTGGAGAGACTGCTAGAGGCCAAGGTCGCGCTTCCGACCAAAACCCCATTCGATGCCACCGCCGTCCTTCACGACGCCGGTGACGTGTTGGCCGAGTTTCTTTTCGAGTTCGCGCGACCAAGGCACGAGCTGGAAGCCGAGCCCGTTATCGATCATGGCGAAGCGTCCTGAGCTGAGCGTCAGCCGCTGGCGATATGTGCCCGCCACATGCTCCCCGGGGTCACGCTTCATGTAAGGGAGGCGCGTGTCGGCCGAGACTTTTGCGGCCACCTCATCCAGTTCACGCCGGCGCAAAGTGTTCAAGAGGTCGCGCTGCAATATGATGCGTTGGCCCTGCCGCCGCGCCAGGCCTTCCTGGATCAGATGCTCGGTACGGGCTTCCATGGCGTCGCGTGTCTCGCGGCCGAAGCCGCCCATGGCGAGCGGCATGGCCTTGCGTTCGACGAGCCTGTGGTCGAGCCAAGTTGCCCCTCTTGCCTTGACCTGACCACCAAGATCGAGATCGGAACGGGTCGCGAGCACCACGGTGGGGTGCGGATCGCCGGGTGGACCGAAACTCCGGACTTCGACGATGCCGCCGACGGGCGGTGCATATTCGAACGCCTCGAGCCCTCGGAAGCGCACGTGGTGCGCGCGTCCATCTGTTCCGTCGATCAGAGCGTAGGCCTCGCCAGTCAGTTCGTCATGCAGTCCACGGTCGACCAGGCGTCCGATAATCTGGGCCGTCGGCTGTCCACCCTCGATGACGAAGTCGGCAACGCCGCGGGGTTCTCCACGCTCGGTAAAGGCGCGGTGCATGGTCTTGATGATGTCGCCGCGCATACCGAGGTCGCGCAAGCTACGCTCGGCCTCAAGCCCGACCATCCATTCGCCTGGTGCGGCGGAGGCAGCAAGGCCCATCTTCTCAAGGTGCTGAAGGCGACCGACCATCAGGCGCCGGATCTCAGGATCGGAGCTGCCCGGGTTCTCGGGGCGAAGATCGATAGTGCCGGTCTCATCGGCCGCCAGCCGGATCTCCCGATCTAGCCGCGTCCACCGTTCAGCTGTGACTTCCCTCTCCAGCGAATTGCGGATCTCCTGCTCTGGTCTTGGTCCCAGTTCGATGGCGACCAGTTCCTCGGCGCGCGCGCGCAGACCTCGGCTAATATAATCGCGGGAGATCACGAGATCCGCCCCTTCCTCATCTATCCCCCGAACGAGAAGATGGACGTGAGGGTTGTCGGTATTCCAATGATCGACGGCCACCCAATCGATCCGCGTCCCGAGATCCGTCTCCATCTGTTTGGCGAGATCGCGGGTAAAGGCCTTCAGGTCGGTCATGTCGCCCGCATCCTCCGGCGAGACGATGAACCTGAAATGATGCCGGTCGTCCTCACAGCGCTCCGCGAAAGCCGCGCTATCGGCACGATCGCTGCCAGCATCGAACATCTCGGCCCGCTCACCACTCCGGGTCACGCCGTCGCGCTTCAGATATGAAAGATGGGCCGTCATTGGCGCTGAACGGAAGGCTCTCCCTTTGTGACGAACCACGCGGGCCTTCACCACGACGCGCCGCGTTGGGCTGAACAATCTGGCGCGGCTAAAGGCGAGGCGCCCGCGGCCAAACGTCGAGCGCCCATAGGCCGCAGAACGCCTGCCAGCCGCGGCCTGGCCCGAGGTGTGTCCCGCTCTCTTCGCCGCCCGCAGCACCTGGTTGATGAAGCTCTTTTGCTTCGGCGCGCGGGTACTGCGGATGCGCCCAGGCCGAACGCGCAAGTCGCTGTCGCGCACGCTCACGGAAGGGCCTCCCAGGCATCAAAAGCATGCACGGTGCCGAAAACGCCGTTGATTGCATTCATCAAAATGCACGGCGCGGCACGCGTCCCGACCGACCGGCACGCCAGAACCCATGCCATGCCAATGGCTTGCGGTTCGACCGGCGAGCCCCTTTTATCTCGCCGTCCTGCCGTCGTGGTCTCCCGGTCGCCGGTTCCCCAAAGGGCCGCCGCAAGTTGCCAGCCAACTCGCGGAGCCCCCACTGCTTCCGAGCGCTTGCGATAGCGATCGTTACCCGAAGGGCCGAGACACCCGAAGGGTGGCTCGGTGAGGAGCGAAGCGACGAGTAGAGCGCGGGCCGAAGGCATCGCCCATACGCCACCAGCTTGTGAACCCACACACTTGGTCATTGCGACACTTCCGAATCCGATCGAGGGACGAACACGCCGATTGGCCGGGGGACCATGGGCGAAACATCGGGCGCCGAGATTGCGGTCGTGACACCGCTGGATGGCATGAGCGCCGGCAACCGATCGCTCGTTTTCGTGAGATTGGCTCGCGCGACGAATAGCGTCGCAGCTGCTGATGACTGTCGGGTCGACGTCCACCTCGGCGGCAGTTCGATGGCTAGCAGATTTGGAAGCTTTGCGACGTATGCTCGCGTCTCGTCTGGCAAAGAGCCGCCTGCGAGATGCTCTTCATAGCGGGATGGTCCCGCGTTGTACGCGGCAAACACGCCAGGCGAGCCATACCGATCGAGCAGTTCGCGTAAGTACGCCGTACCGGCCAGAATGTTATCGTGCGGGTCGTATGGGTCGTTCCCGAGATTGTAGCGCTCGCGAAGTTCCGCCCAGGTCGCCGGCATGATTTGCATCAGGCCCATTGCGCCTTTTGGCGATCTGGCGTGCACGTCACCAGCACTCTCGACGCTTTGCACTGATCGGATCCAGTTCGGCGCAATCGCAAAGCGTTGTGAGGCTTCATTGATGAAACCGGCAAATGAGTGAGCGGTCTGACTGATCGCCGGCTGGGCGGCTGATCCGCTCTGGGCCAAAGCAGCACTGTCACCGGCGGTCAGAAGAAGCATCAGGGGCACGACAGCGCAAACACGCGTGCCCAACCGACCAAAGGACGCGGTCGGGCTCGCGCCAGCCTTGCAGACATCGATCGAGACGACGGAATGATCCCACAATCGATCGAGCAAGGGAATGGCAAGGAGAACACCTCGAATACGCATGATTACTCCTCCCACGTCCATACCGGCATCGCACGGCCGATCACGCTAGACGCCGGAAGAAATCCAAAATACCGGCCATCAAGAGAGTCGTCCGACTGCCAGTTCATCAGAAACAGCTCGCCGTCGCTAACGACGCGGCAGCCCTGCCATTTCGGCAGCGGCCTGCCCCGTCTGTCGTGATCCTTCGCCTCGCCCACCGCGACATCGTCGACCGAAATCGCGAGGCCGGTTCTGCAAACACTTTGCCCCGGAAGGGCGAGCACGCGCTTCAGCATGGGGACGCCGATGGGTAAATAGCCGTTCAAGTCGAGGAAGGTCGCGAGCGGCTCCGGCGGCTGCACGGCGACCAAATCAGTGACTTGGAATTGGTCTGCCGGTCGGAGGCGGTAGAGACCGATTGGCACGCTTGCGGATGCGTTCCAGATGTAAAGCGGAAGCGGCTCCAGGACGATCGTCGCGATGAGCGCAGCAGCGACACCAAACGTGGTGGTCAGCGTCTTCATGCGGCCCGTCATCGCATGATCCTCTGACGGTGAAGCCAAGCCTGGTGGCGCGCTTTCGTATACGGGCGCGGGTTTTCGTTAACCGACAGGCGGTTATGAACGTGATGCCAATGATCGGGCGCGACATCAGCAGGATCGATGCCGAGTGCCTCAACGGCATCGATCATTTGCAGCACTCGTTCGACCTTCGGCCAGCCGGACAGACGCAGCAAAATCTCTCCGCCGGGCTTCACATACGGCACGGTCGAGCAGCGCTGTCCCGGAGCGACTGCGCGCAAGATGTCGATCCGCGAAATGATTGCCCCAAAGTCGTTGGAGGTCCATCGGGCGAAAGCAAAGATGCTGCCCGGCGCAAATGACAGGACGCGCCGATGGCGCTCAAGCTCCCTTTCCTTGACGACACGACCGAACCGAATCCGGTTTTCGATACGCTTGTCGAGCCACAGCACTTCTACTTCGGTAAGATCACTCATACCGCCGCTCCCCTACGCTCGACCTCGGAGCCGTTCGCTTCGACGGCCGGGAAGTGCGTGTACGGCTTGTGAAGGCCAGCAGGGCGAACGGGCCGGCTTTGCCGGCCACCTCCCAAGCGCTTTGCGGCCTGGTCCGTTAGAAGAAATCCGAAGGATTTCTGGTTAGTAAAGTTAGAGCGGCCGGAAAGCGCAGAGAAACAAGCCTTTAAGGTCGATTCCGGTCCCCGATAGCACGAGGATCGGGTCCCCGATAGCACGAGGGTTGCGGTCCTCGATAGCACGAACTGATTCACAGGTTGTCCTCCGAATTTGGAATGAGACCGCGCCGGCGCAAGCGTGCCGTCAGGGGATCAACAGGCGTTGGCGCGAAGTTCAGCCGCTCGATGCCGTTCAGATCCCGTGTGAGCACGAGCTGATAACCGGGCAATGTCTGGCGCTGGACGATCTGACGTACGTCGTAAGCAAAGTGCTTGAGCGGCGAGAGGATGCCGGACTTGGCATGGAGGTGTGCAAGGTCAAAGCTCCAGCCATCGTCCTGCCGACCGCCGTGCTTGCGCACAAGACGATAAAGCCACCGCTCAAGTCCGCCGGTGAGCTCGAAATAGGCGCGGTCGATCGTCAGCACGAGCGCGTCGTCGATGACGCCGGCATAGAACCAATCCGGCAGGATCAGCTCGAGCCCGAATGGGCGGCCATTTGCATCCGCCGTCTCCTTCCACTCGTTTATCCAGGAGAAGCGATGCCGTCGTCGTTCCATCGGCTGGCGGATCGACGTCAGCACCGTCGTTGACTGAAGTCTGTCGAGGCCCGCCTTCAGACGGTGATAGTCGCGTGCGCTGGTGCCGCGGCCAACGAACGTTAGAATCTCGTATGGCGTTGCAGCCATCAGACGCGACGTCTTCAGGCCCGCATCCCGGGCTTCGACGATCTGAGACGCGGCCCAGATCAGAACGTCTGCATCCCAAATGGTCGCCATGCCGTGTTCCGGAACAGCTTCGACACGAATTGAGATCGCACCTGCGCGGAAATCGATCGGCACAATCCGCTTCGTTTTTGCGAGCGAGAAGAACGGATAGGCCATCAGATCCTGCGCATCTCGCGGCGCGAGATCGCCGGGCAGCGCCCGAAAGAGCTCAAGCTGGCCGCGCTCGGAATGGTGTTTGCGCCGCATGGTCACTGCTCTCACGCGGCTATCAGCGACGTTCCTGACCTGCATAGGGACGCAGGGCCGGATGCTTCTTGGCGGGCAGCACGGTCCCCTTGCCGGGATCGGATGTCGAGGTCTTGGCGCCGCGGTCGGCCCACGCTTTCAGGTCATCGACGGCGTAGACGACACGTCCGCCAATCTTCCGATATGTTGGTCCGGTGCCGTACGTGCGGTGCTTCTCCAGCGTGCGACCGGAGAGGCCGAGGTAACGCGCGGCCTCCGGGGTACGCAGGAAGCGCGGGGGTAGACCGGCCATCGGATCGGGCATTTGGGGACTCCAGGATGACAGCGCACCACGGATGGCGGCGCTAGCGTGTGTGCGGCCATCATGGAGGAGCAGGTTCTCGGAGGGGGATGCCGAATATGGAGGGAGCGGTTTTCGGCACGCCTTGGGAACGACGCTACCCATCCCTGCGCCCGGGCCGCAGAATTTTTTGCGGTGACCACCGCGCATCAACGCGAGGCCGGCTTGCACCAGGCGGATCGTTCGATTACGCAGTTCGTGGGTCTTCTAAGCGCGATCGGGGACGCGGTTCTTGCCGGACAGGCGCCGAGTAAGAGTCGCCCTTGCTCAGTCACCCATTTGGCACGAGCAAGATGACTCTGATATGCGCGCCGCGCACGGTCCGGCTCTCGGTCGGACCACTTGAGCCACTTCGCCCCAGTCCGCCCCCTCACCGCCGGCCGTGCAGAAGGCGAACGTACGTGACGACATGCTGTTCGTTATAGGCCGTCAACGTCGGCTCGTTCGGCGCACTGTCAGCTACGTCTGGATCTGGGGCTCGCTCCTGCATCATACCCGCTTTTAGAACGCCTATAAGCTACGCCATGGTCTCCGATGCGCGTTGGAATCCAGGATAGCCCTTGGGTAGACACACGGCCGAGCTCGGTCGCGCACGTAGCGTCGTCACATCGATAGCATGTTCGGACACGAATAGAAACGATCGTTGCTAGAACGATCGTTCCGGTCAGTTTCCCATATCGCCATGGATCTCAAGAGATCATGGCTGTGACTCTGCGTCGGAAACGCCATGATCTACAAATGACGCAGGAGGAGCTGGCCGAGCGTGCGGGTCTAATCGCCGTTATGTCGGCGCCATCGGCGACGCATCAGCAAGCGATACCGTGCTCGGGCAGATTGCTGAAGCATTAGGGGGCAAGCCGGAAGACCCGCTCAAAAGGGCTGCGCGGCTTAGCAAATCGTAATCCGCACCTCAGCCCGGGCGCGAAGTGCCCCGTCCGGCGAACCGGGCGGGGCTTGATTGAGCGAGCTTACTCACCGTTCTTACGCGGCCGCGACCAGAGGAGCGTGTAGCCTTCGCCGCTTTCGTCCTCGAAGAGGTTCGCATAGATCGGAGCGTTGAACGAGGGGTCGTCGAGCTTGAGTGAGAGGTAGTCGCGGCCTTCCTCGGAACGCTTCGACCAGGCTGCGCCGATCTCCGCGCGCCCCACATAGATGCGGTGGCTGGGGGCGTTGTCGTTGGACCGGTTGGTCTCGGCGACGATGCGGACGCCCTTGGCTTGCAGGCTCAGGGTGACAATCTCGCCCTGGAAATCGTTGCCGACCTTCTTGAAAGAACCGATGTTAGCCATGTCACTTCTCCTGTTGTGTTTCGAGCCCGCGACCACCGCGGCCTCGATGGCGATCTAGGGGCGAAGACGATCGGCGACGCACCCGCCCGCGGGCCGGAGCGCAGCGGAGGACGCCGTTGTGGCGACTTTCTTGACTCGCGAGGAATGGGCGAAGCCCAGGGGAAGAAAGTCGCATCAACGGCGTTGCGGCTCAGACGATCGAGGCGAAGCCGGTCTTCGGCCAGATCAAGCCATCCATGAGGCCACGTGCGTCGGCGTGCTGAACCGCAATCTCAGGAGAAGACATGACTCATATCGGCTTTGCTGAACAAGAGGTCGGAACCATTCAGCGCAGAAAGAGAAACAATTTTCTGCAAAGGGCGGTATCGTCTCGCACGAATGGATCGGCGCAACACCGCTCCGCCGCGGCTGCGTGGGCCAGACCCGAACGCCGGCGGCTTGATCGAGAGCTCCGAGGCGGACTGCCTCTCCCGCGCTCGATCGCTCCCGTTCAGCGCGCCGATCTATGCGAACCTGTTCGACGATGAAGGAGGTAAATGGTCATCTCTCAGGCCTTCCGGCCGTAAGAACTGGTTAGGACGGACTCTCCACCACCCTACCCGGCTCGAACGGGCGGGTCTCCGCCGGAACGATCAAGCGCGTCCATGACGTAACGCCAATGCAAACCGCGCCCAGGCAAGCGAAGACTTCACGCCAAACCAACGAAGGCACCCCAATCTGGGACAGGGCGAACACCACATGATAGCCGGCAACGGCGGCGGGAATAGCAAATGCTGTCGCGATCGCGATGCGCAAAGCCAAGGACCGGGTAATTGCGACGGCGACTTGGCCGAGGACGAGCGTCAGCGCACCGCCGGCCGTCGCGATAAGTACCGCACCAATGAGGCCGGCGCCGCTCCGAAACGTAGTCATTCCGATACTGAGAGCGACGAAAAACGGCAGTGCATACACAGCGATCGCAAAGATCGCCCAGCAGAACAAGCCGATGCCGAGTGTGTTGATGGCAAGCCCAAGGGCAAGCATGGTGGTGGCTCCATGTGCATAGATGTACCAGTCGCGCCTTCCACCACCACCACGGCGCAACTCTGAACATGAGACGGAAAGGAGGCGGAGTTGCGGCGCATGCCCCCCGCTCCAACTGTTTGGAGGCGAGAAGACGGCTTATGTGCCGCCGAACCTCCAGACCGGGATGCCGAGGCGCTTTGCTTTGTCCGCCAGGTTGTCCTGGATTCCTGTGCCCGGGAAGTGCATGACGCCAATCGGCAGGAGTTCGAGCATGGCGTCGTTGCGTTTGAATGGGGCTGCCTTGGCGTACTTGGTCCAGTCAGGCTTGAATGCGATCTGAGGCACCTTGTGATTAGTCGCCCATTTGGAGGCGATAAGCTCCGCACCTTTCGGCGAGCCGCCATGGAGCAGGACCATGTCGGGATGCTTGGCGTAAACCTTGTCGAGGCGGTCCCAGATGAGGTGGTAGTCATTAAAGTCTAGCCCGCCGGTGAGTGCGATCTTCGGTCCTTCCGGCAACAAGACCTCGGTTTCAGCGCGACGTTTTGCTGCGATGAAGTCGCGGGAGTCGATCATTGCTGCGGTCAGCGTGCGATGATTCACCAGTGATCCCGATCGAGGGCGCCAGGAGGATCCGGTGTGAGTCTCAAAGCGTTCGATGGCCTGATCGCGGAAGAGTTCCAGGCAGTTGCGGCGCTCGATCAAAGTGATGCCCTCGGCCGTCAAGCGCTCGAGTTCGACTGATCGGACCTCAGAGCCATTCTGCTCGCGCTGGCTCTTCTGCTGCGCCTGCTCGTTATCGTCTAGATGGCGTTCGATGCGGTCGACGGCTCGATGGAACAGGTTGACGGTCGACCACAGCAGATCGCCCAGGTCCGGCTCGAGCCGCGTGTCGCTCAACGTCGCGACCAGGGCGTCGAACACATCGGCGACGGCGCCAGCGATCATCTTGCCCTCGGGGAGCGGTCGTGGGTCAGGCTGGTCGTCGAAGGGACGGTAGCCGAAGAGCTGTAGTTCGGTCAGCACGTGGTCAGTTGGAGAAGAGGCGTGCGGCGGTTCGATATCGTCGTTGTCGGTCATTGGAGTGATCCTTTTCCGGATCGGCCGCGCCCATCGCGGCCTTCGTGGCGATCACTCAGACGGCGGGCGGAACGGGCCAGAACCCGCAAGGGCCGAAGCGGCAGCGGAGGATGGCGGAGGCCGGCTATTTTGCTTCGCGATGCAAAGCGCGCCGGTCTAATGGCTGATGTCTTCTCATCGCCAGCGCGCGGCGGAAAATAGCCGGGCGTAGCCATTGCCGGCCCGGTCCGCTTGCCGTCCGATCGCCCTCTAGAAGGCCGAGGTCGCGTCCTCTTCCGGCAATGGCCTTGGAACGACCGAGCTATCAACGTCGATCGAAGCACCGGCCTATTCTGCGGCTACTGTCGACGAATGCAGGAAGCGGACGACGTCCTCTGGTGCGAGTTGAAGCCGTAACTCTGCTCGGAGGGCCTCGAGACCGAAGATGTGCAGGTCTTCGTTGAAATCCCCCAGCCGGGGCGACAGGGTGATCGCTTCAACGCCGGCCTCTTCGGCGCGCTGGGTGAGAATCGCCTGTACGGCATCTCCGGCAGCATCGTCATCGCGGGCGATATAGAGCCGACGCAGGCCAGATGGCAGCATGATTGCTGCGAGATGATTGGCCGAAATCGCGGCAGCCATGGGCATGGTCGGCAGCACGTAACGCAATGAAAGCATGGTCTCAATCCCCTCGCCGGCGGCGAGCACGTCGCCCACCACACCGAAGCGGACGGCGTTGCCGAGCAGGTCACCCATAGCCCGTCGTGGCGTGTCGATCGGAGCCTTGCCGAGACGAACGCGATCAAAGCCGTCTGGATCGAGCCAGGTTCGGTGCGCTCCGGTGATCCGCCCCTCGAGGTCCGTGACGCGGGCAATCATCGCCGGCCAGGTCTCGGTGGGCGAATGCTCATCCGGTCGATAGTAGCAACGAGGGTGGAAGCGCAGGCTGCCACCATGGTGGATGTGGGTTATCCCGCGACGCTGCAAGTATTTTTCGACCACCGTCCCCTCGATCGGACTGGATATCGCAAAGAGCCGACGGGCGGCTTCCTGCGATCCAGCCGGCGCTACCGAACGAACGGGTTTCGAGGTCAGCTGGGGCACGGGACGAGGCAGCTTCAGAAACCGTCTCGCCTCCTCGGCGGCCGCGCTGAAGTCGCGCAACCCCCGGCATTCGCGGATGATGTCGAGGAGGTCGCCATGCTCGCCGGTCGCAGCGTCGGTCCACTTGCCGGCAGGGCCCTTCGGTGATTCCTGAAGCCGCACGAACATCGAGCGGCCCGGCTTGTTGCGGACGTCGCCGACCACCCAGTACCGCCCCGCGCGCTTGCCATTGGAGAGATAGTATCGGCACACGGCCTCGGCCTCGCGCGCGAGGCGGCATGCCAGTTCGCAAGGCGCGGGGGACATCACGCAGCCACCCGCTCACTGACGCGCGCGACCGGGTAGGTTTCGAGCACCTTTGTCAGGATCCCGACGCCGCTTTCGTCTGTGGGCACAAACATCCGCAGCTTCCAGGAGATGATCTCTCCAAAGAGGCCGTAAGCACGGAGGCGATCGCGCATCGTGTCGTTGAATCCCGATAGCTCGATGCGGCATGCGCCCATCACCCGGACGCGACGAAGCTGGAGCCCTTCCGCGAGATCGAGGAGGGTGCGTCCTTCCATCAAGGCCGCAAAGGCAGTGTCCGGCGATAGCGTAGGCGCGTCCGCCGCGAAGGCGTTTGCGACCCACGCCGCAGAAACCTTGCGGCCGATGATGCGCTCGCCCGCATCGGTCTGGAGCCGATAGACGCGGGTCGATTCGTTCGGCAAGCGTTTCCAGATGGGCAACAGCAAGCCGGCCACTACGTGGATCGTGCTTTCCGTGAACTCAGGCACCTCGGCGAGCTCCGCCAGCCAGGCCGCGGCAAAACGTTCGCGATCCGCTTCGACCCAATGGCTCTCCGCCATCATGTTCAGTCGGACTTGGTGCTGCTCCATAGGGCGGATCAGGCGGACGCGGCGCTCGATGTCGCCGTCGTCGAGCATGATGCTCGCGGCCGGAACCTGCACGGCGGCCCTTCCTGAGCGCTCGTTGATCAGCAGGACGGCAGGATTGGAAAGACGAGTAAGGGCGTCATCCAAACCAACGGGATGGTTACGCCGGCGCTGGATGACGCTGAGCAGCCGCGTCTCGGCACCTGTGCGCGGATGGACATAGATCGTCCGCCGGCCGCTGACGACAAAGCTTTCGGCGCGGAGCGTTTCCAATCCGACATCGTACGTGCCCGATGCGACCGCGCCCTCGATCCGGGCGGTCAAGAGCTGCTCGAAAGCAGTGAACAGGACATTTTGCAGGTCGATGGTGAGCGCCAACAACCTGTTCAGGAAGGTCGTGATCGGCGGCAGGTCATCCCTGAGCCCATTGGCATCTGTCAGCTTCAGGCCGGTTGCATCCTCGAACTTCTCGAGCGAACAGCCGTCGACTTTGCCGCGCACCAGCAGCATGTAGAGTTGACGCAAAGCATCGCGCCCGTACTGACTTTCGAGATTGTCCTCGGGCCGGAAGAGGCCCTGTCCTCCGGTCTGGCGCTGGCCGCGCGTAATGGCCCCCAATGTGTCGAGCCGGCGCGCGATGGTGCTGAGGAAGCGCTTTTCGGCCTTCACGTCGGTCGCGATGGGCCGAAACAGCGGGGGCTGCGCCTGATTGGTCCGGTTTGTGCGGCCGAGCCCCTGGATCGCAGCATCCGCCTTCCAGCCGGGCTCAAGCAAATAGTGGACCCGCAAGCGGCGATTCCGGGCCGACAGCTCGGCGTGGTAGCTCCTCCCCGTGCCGCCCGCGTCGGAGAACACGAGGATTCGCTTGACGTCGTCCATGAAGGCCGATGTCTCAGCGAGATTGGCCGAACCGGCTCGGTGGTACCACCAACCGGTCGCCCTTACGAATGATACGGCGCGTGCGGCCGGTCACTTCGGCGACCATGTCGGTGCCGAAGCGCTGGACGATTTGATCCAACGCGCCGGGTACCGGGGGCAACGAGGCGAGTTTCTCGATGAGGCGGCCGCGTCGTGCGACGGCTTCCCGGCTCTCGACTGGCTGGCCATCGCGATAGACAGGCCGAGAGCAGAGATTGCCCTCCGAGTCGGTGAAGGGCTCGTAGAGCTGGACCGGGAAGGAATGGGCGAGATAGTCGAGCACATATTCGCGCGGAGTGATGTCGACCTGGACGTCGCCCCAGTCTTCGGTCGGGATCTCGGCGAGCCGGCGCTCCATTAGCGCTTCGCCCGTTGAAACAATCTGGATGACGGCGGCATGGCCGGCGTCGAGATCGCGATCGATCGACCGGATGAGCGACGGCGTTTTCATCGAGGTCAGCAGATGACCGAAGAAGCGCTGTTTGGCGCTCTCGAAGGCGGATCGAGCCGCGGATTTTGCCTGCCCGTTCAGCGTTCCGGTCTCGCCGATGATGTTGGCGGCCCGCATCGCCGCATCGAGGTTGTTATGGATGATGCTGAACGCATCGGCATAGGCGTCGTAGATGCGAACCTGCTCCGGTGTAAGCTGGTGCTCGACGAGTTCGTACTCGACGCCCTCATAGGACAATGAGCGGGCGGCGTAGAGACCGAGCGCCTTGAGGTCGCGCGCCAGAACCTCCATCGCCGCGACCCCACCCTGCTCGATTGCCTCAACGAACTCGGCACGTGTGGCGAATGGGAAGTCGGCACCGCCCCAAAGGCCGAGGCGTTGGGCATAAGCGAGGTTGTGGACCGTGGTGGCGCCCGTCGCCGACACATAAACCACCCGAGCATTGGGCAAAGCGTGCTGGAGCCTCAGGCCTGCGCGCCCCTGCTGAGAGGCCGCCTGATCGCCGCGCTCGCCCTTGCCACCGGCCGCATTCTGCATGGCATGGCTCTCGTCGAAGACGATCACTCCGTCGAAGTCGGAGCCCAACCATTCAACGATCTGACTTACGCGCGAAAGCTTCTCGCCACGCTCGTCGGTGCGTAGCGTGGCGTAGGTGGCAAAAAGGATGCCTTCCGAAAGCCGGATCGGTGTGCCCTGGCGAAACCGGGACAGAGGCGTAACGAGCAGTCGCTCCATGCCGAGTGCGGACCAGTCGCGCTGCGCATCTTCGATCAGCTTGTCGGATTTGCTGATCCAGACCGCCCGGCGGCGGCCATTGAGCCAATTGTCGAGCAGGATGCCGGCGACCTGCCGCCCCTTGCCCGCGCCGGTGCCATCGCCCAAGAACCAGCCGCGGCGAAAGCGGACGGCATTCTCAGCGTCGTCGCGCGCGGCCGCCACAACATCAAAGGTCGCATCGACGGTCCAGGAGCCCGCAAGGAATTCGGAAAGCGCCTCGCCAGCATAAATGATGCTCTCGACCTGGGCGTCCGATAGAACTCCATCTGCCACCAGACTTGAAGGCAGATGCGGACGGTAGGACGGCTTCGGCGGCGCAACGGACGCCATCGCCGCGGACTGCACGAGTTTCGTCGGATGGGAGCACGATCCGGGAATACGGATGGACTGTAATCCGTACTCCTCATATAGCGCATCGGTGAGGCGGGCGCCTTCCGGCGGCGACCATTCGACGGTCTCGTACGTGAGTTCGACGCGATTTGGCGCTGCGCTTTCCGAAGTGGACGACAGACATGATACGGAAGCGCCCGCCGATCGGGGCATTGCAGGGCGGCTAACGATGTCGGCCACGACCGGCGCGGCGACGGGTAGCCTCGGAGGCACGTACTGGGTCACCCAATTGAGCAAGATGGCAACATCGCCGGCCATGCCCTGCGATGCAGGAAAAGCCTTCGGATCGGCAGCGGGCCACTTGTCGATTACGAGCAGCCTCGTGTCCGTCTGAGTGCCGTGCTTGGCATAGACGGCGCCGTCGATCGCGGCAGAGAACACGACCCGTCCGCGCTCCTGGAGGCGAACAAAGGCCTCTAGCCACGCCGGGTTATCCGGCGCAAGGCCTGCGCCAACGATGGCGACGAGGCGTCCACCATCGCAAAGGCGCGCGAGCGCCGAAGCGATATGCCGGAAAGCGGCGTCTGCCATCCGTCGATCGACATTCGCCACCGCGGAGAACGGCGGGTTCATCAGAACCACGCTCGGCACAACGTTCGCGTCGAGGTGATCATCGATCTGCGCGGCGTCGAACCGCGTGACCTCAACGTTGACAAACAAATGATCGAGCAGCGCCGCGCGACCTTCAGCCAATTCGTTCAACATCAGAGAGCCGCCGGCGAGCTCGGCGAAGATCGCGAGCAATCCGGTCCCCGCGGATGGCTCCAGAACGCGGTCGGCAGGCGTAATGCCGGCTGCGACGCATGCGGCCAGCCCAAGCGGGATCGGCGTCGAGAATTGCTGGAACGCCTGACTGTCCTCGGAACGCCGCGTATGGGTCGGCAGACAGCTCGCGATTCTCGCGAGCATTGGCAGCATGGCAGCCGTCGAGCCAGCCTTGGCGCGCATGGCCGGACCGAACTTGCGAAGAAATAGAACTGTTGCCGCCTCGCAGACGTCATAGGCGGTCTTCCAGCTCCAGACGCCGGCCGCGTCTGAGGCGCCGAAGGCTGCCTCCATGGCGCTACGCAGGACGGCGGCATCGATGCGACGGCCGCGTTCGAGCTCGGTCAGGAGCTGTCGCGCGGCCCTGATGGCGGCGGAGGTGAGATTTGCGGCGGCACGCATCGAGAGCGGCGCGGCGGCAGCGCCGCCGGCGAGAGATTCGGTCATGGCAGGATTTCTCGGGAGAGCAGGAACAGGTCGAACCGCGCGGCGCTCCCCTTAAGACCACGGCAATTCAAACCTTCCCGGCCCTGCTCTCCCTCTCAGCGCTCGCCCATAAAATGGGGACCGGCGTTACACACCGGTCTCCAGGCAACTGCGGGATGGCCCGAGCCATCCCGCTCTGTGTCACTCAGCCGCGTCGAGCTGTTGCGGGTCATCGTCGCCGGCGTTCTCCCGATCCTCATCGTCGGCGAGAAATTCGGGTAGCGGGCCTGCTTCAACCTCCGGCTCCAGTGACGCCGCATGGGGATCGACGAGACGCAGCGGTTCCGGCAACCAGCCCGAACCATCGAGAAGACGTTCGGCCTCTTTGGCCATGTCGGCCTTCTTCAAGTGGGCGATCAGCTGCGCGGAAGATTCTCCCCTTGCTTCTCGCACGGCTTCCAGAATGCGAGGCTTGATGACCCCGCCAAGATAGTTGTCGACGGTGGGTCGCCAGCCGGCCTGCACCATGTCCAGCCCGACCGCGCGCGCCAGCACATTGGCCTGGTCGAGACGCGCGCGAACACTATGGGCGGAGACACGGCCCTGATCGTAGTGGTTGGCTGGCTCGTAGAGAGCGTTGACCGCAAATGACGCACAGTGAGCGAACAGGGACGCCTGAGCGGCACCGTCGAGAGCTGTGAGCGCATCCCACAGGTCCTTCTCGCCTTTCGGCAACCGTGCTTTCCAGGACTCAGGCGGCGCCTCGACGGTCTTCGCGGACGCGCTCTCCCTCAGGCCGGGGGCTTGAGCGGGGAAGGTCGGCGTGCGAAGTCCGATCTCAAGGGGACTCCCCGTCGACGAGAACCCGTAGAAGGCAGTCAGCACGAAATTGTGCAGCACCGCCTGGAACGCGATCGCCGGATTTTCCGCCAGCGCATCGCGCAATGCCAGTGTACGATGTGCGGTCAACTCGGTGATCAGCCGATCCGGCAAAGGTTTGGCCGCGTCCTCATCATCTTCTTCAGTGTCAGCAGCGCTACTTGCGACCGCGATGACGTGCGCTGAATGGAGCTACCCTCCTTCCCCTCGACCGGCTGCGCATCGGTGCCCTGCCTGACGTCAGAATCGATCGCGGACATGTCGTCCTCCGACCGAACATAGCCCCGATCCACCGACAGGCGCCCTTCGGAATCGATGCTGACGAAGACGCCAGTGCGGACGATCTCGGCCGGCTCGTAGATCATCGATCGGTGTTCGAATGCGAGCAGTGCCGCTTCGATCTTGCCGAGCCGCTGGTCGACCTCATCGGGCAGTTCGTCGGCATCCTGATAATCCGATTCAAGCTTAGTATGCTCGCCGTTGGGTGCGTCGATGGTGGCCTGCTCCTCCGGGGTGAGATCCATAGGTTTGCCCTCGAGTTCGCGGAGGCCGTTGGTATGGCCGTAGGGGAAATCGACCGCCACTGAGATCCAGTTCCAACCCTCGGTTGCGATGCTTTCCGCCTCGAGCTTCAGCTTGTCGGTAACAAGACGGTCCAACAAGGCAAGGTCCTGCAAATATCCGCCATCGTCCTGCTCGAACAGATCACGCAAAACGCCGCCGCCTGCCTGTTCGTAAGCCTCGAGGCCCACGAACCGAGCGCGGCGATCGGACGCACGGACCGTTAGTTCGGTCAGCAAGCGCCGGATCTGGTATGGCTCGTCGTAACCCGAACGACTGACCTGCTCCCAGACTTGCTCCTGGCGAACATGATCGGCTGTCACCGAGAACGCCATCAGTTGCTCGAGCGTCATACCGTCGTGGGCATAGATCTCGTGCAGCTTGCTCGAAACCGAGGCCAGTCGAAGCCGCTGCTTCACGACGGCCGGGTCACAAAATGCCACGCAGCGGTCTTCCTCGCTCATGCCACCTTGCTGGAGGCGCTGGAACGCGCGGAACTGATCGAGGGGGTGGAGGCCGACTCGCTCGTCATTCTCCGCAAGCGAGTCATCTTCCGCGATACCCTGGTCCCGAACAACGCACGGAACCGCTTGCGTCTCCGCCATGCGCTTTTGTTTCACAAGCAGTTCGAGGGCGCGATAGCGCCTGCCGCCTGCAGGCACTTCGAACATGCCCGTCTCGTTCCCTTCGGCATCAACGACGGCACGGACGTTGAGGCTTTGCAGGAGGGTGCGCGCCGCGATGCTTTCGGCGAGTTGCTCGATCGAAATGCCCGCCTTCACATGGCGAACATTGGATTGGCTCAGCACCAGCTTATTGAAGGGAATGTCGCGTGAGGGCGACAGGGTGATCTTCTGGACAGCCTTCGTGATGTCGAGTCTCCACGACGGGCCGCCGCGAGCCTCTCTCGGCCTTCAACCCGTCGCGAAAACGACCCTGCCCTCTCACTCGCTTACCCGCGGTGGCCGAGGAGACCCTCACGCTGCCTCCTGTTCCGCTCTCTCCGTCGTCATGTCGCCAACCTCCTCCGGCAAGAACCCAAGGAGATAATCCGCAACCTTGCTGGCTTGCGAGGCAGCTCGCACAATAGCACGATTGTCCTCTCGCAGCACCTCAAGCCAGGAGCCGATATAATCGGCATGTCGCACCGTCGGCACGATGCCGAGCGAGGCGCATCCGAATGCGGATGATATCTCCGCGATCAATTCCTCAAAGGCATACTTCTTGCTTCCGTAGCTTCCCGACAAATCGCGACTCAGACGCGATGTATGGCCGCTAGCATGCGCCAGCTCGTGAAAGGCCGTCCGATGCCAGTTGATCGGCTCGAAATAGGCTTGTGGTGGCGGTACCTGCACATAATCTTCTGCCGGCATGTAGAAGGCGCGGTTGCCGCCAATGCGGAAGTCGATCCCGGTCGCCTTGATCAGGTATTCAATCTTTGGCTCGATAAGGCCAGGTGGCGGAGGTGGCGTCGTTGCGATCTCCGAAGGCAAGCCTTCGCACTGATCGATATTGAAGACCGTGAACCGCTTGAGGAACGGGATGGCCTGCGCTTCGTCACCTGTTTCGCTGGCGCGCCGCTTTTCGTCGGCCGGCACAAACCGGTCGGCATAGACGACGCTCGTGCCGCGCTCACCCTTGCGGACGTGACCGCCGAGCGAGAGCGCCTGACGGAAGGTGAGCCAGCTCTGACTGGTGAATGCGTGTTCGGTGGCAGCCCCCCAAAGGATTAGGACGTTGATGCCGCTGTATTGACGGCCAGTGGCGGCGCTTTCCGGCATGGCCAATGACGCCGCCGCCGCCGCCGAACCCCAAGGCTGTACCCACGGGACGCGGCCGGCTTCAAGCTCGCCGATAATTTTGTTGGTGATTTCGTCATAAAGGCTGGTTCGGTCCTCGCCGGCGCGTGCCCGAAGATAGTGTCTGGACATAACGGATCTCCGCGACGGGCGCCGCGAGCCTCTCTCGCAGCCTGTAACCCGTCACGGCAAAACCCGGCCGGCACTCTCACTTTAACCTTCTTCAGGCGAAATCGAGGCCGCGTGATTTGCGAGAGCTCCTCACCCACACAAATGACAGAATGCGAAATCTGCGACGCACTCCGTCTTTCGTTCCATTCTTCGGGATGGCCTCGCGGTGCTTTAGGGCCGCAGGCCCCACCAGGCGTGGGCCAACGGCGCATCGCCTCAACGCAAAATGGCACCCGGAGAGCGTGAGCATAGCGACCCGAAGGGGCACGCGGGTCCGAGTGCGGCGACGAGACCGGTTCAATAGCGGCACCCGGGAACGGGGCAGTGATAGCGATCGCCGAGAGGCGAGCCGCTTTCCCGAGTGCCCCCGGCGAGAAACTCCGCAGGCCTTGCGCGAGGGATCGAAGCCGGATGGCCGAGACGCAAAGCGGCTCGGTTCACGAGACCCCGGTGCGGCGGAAGCCGCACGCGCAAAGCGGAAAAATCCGCTAGTCTGAAGATCTAGATGTCCTCGCGCGCATGCGTCTGCGCATCATAGATCCTGATTTGAAGCATGGGAAAACGTTTCTTTAGTTCTTCTCCACCTGCCCTGGCGCCGTCTCTGGTTGCAAATTCGGCTTTGAGTCGGCCATCCACTTCGAGTGCGTAACCAGAGGCCGGCGGTTCACGGGTAGCTGCAACCATTTCATTCCCATTGCGTAGTGAAGGGCTTAAAATGATGGGTAACGTGAGTCGCCAAACCGCGCTAGTCCCACTCCCCGAGCGCGGTGATCGGCGCACCATGTGGATTGACGCTTCGCCGTGCCCAAATGGGCACTGGAGATACAAGGCGCGCTGAGCCCCGGCCGTCCTTGAATGCGGCGACGGTGCGGGTATCGGTGGACGTACCCTCCCTACCGCAAGGGCGAGAGTATCCTTGTTGCGCCACGTGCGTGGGTTGGAAAAGTAGCGGACAGGCGCGCACCGTGCACTCTCGCACTAGTCAGCTTCTCGAAAGCCAACCGTCCTAAAATTCGAAGCCGATCTTTAAGGGCCAACCGAAGAGGCTTTGTTCTCATAGGAGCAAGGGAGAGCATAATGGATTCCAATCGGATAAACGGTGCCGGCTTGCCAGAGTTCCCAACGGGGTACGCCCGCTCACAGGAGGATCATGAGCTTTTCAGACAAGCTGTAAACGACGTCGGGCGGCCGCTCGCCGCTGTACCGGCAAAGCCCCCGATTTGGAGTTCGAGCGCTCCATACGGGAACTTTGCACGCGATGGCTACTCCTGGAACAACGATGTGTGGGGCAGTGGTGCCGGGCCTCAGACCATTTCAGTGTATGGACCGAACCGGTGGAGCGTGTGGTCGAACCAGCCTCGAACTGGTGGCATCAAGAGCTATCCGCATGAGGCCGTCCATATCGGGAAGCCGCTCAGTGCAATCAACACCTTGAGCTCGACCTTCAATCAGGACGTTCCTAACAGCGGCGCTTGGGACACCGCCTATGATATTTGGGACAGCTCAAACCAGCATGAGATCATGATCTGGACAAACTACACCGGAAACTCGGACGGTAGCGGCAACGTTAAGCCGATTTCTTATCATTATCGGCAGGATCCCTCCGGGGCGGCGATCCCCGTCTACACTAACGTCGAGGTGGGAGGGACGACCTGGAACGTGTTTCAAGGGAACAATGGTCACAACGTCATCTCGCTCGTGCCCACTTCGAAGAGCAATAGCGGGACAGTGGACATCAAGGGCATCCTAGAGTGGATCAAGTCGAAAGGCTACTTCGGCGACATAAACGTCGGTAGCGTCCAATACGGCGTCGAGATCACCTCGTCCCCAGGCGGAATGGACTTCAAGTTCAATAACTGGACTGTGACCTCAAAGTGAAGATCCAGTTCTGTTCGCCTCAGTCAGCTTTCTGTCACCGTTATCTCGACGACGGGCGCTGGTGTACTGGCGTAGCCTTGCGGACGCGTTCATTTGCAATGAACGCGTGTGTTGCTAGCTGCGGAAGATAGCACAGGTCAGATTTTTGGCACAGTCCAGATGGTACCTGCCGGCTCTGAGAGCCAGATGCATAGCGCTCAAGTCGTCAAACTGCTGGTTGGAAGAAGTGCACGCCGTCGCGGTATCGGGCGCTGGCTGCTGTCGGCTGGGAAAGATATTGTTGACGCTCAGCACGACCACAAGTTCTGCTGCCGAGCGTCTTTACGCCAGCGAAGGATGGCAGCGGGTGGGGTATCATACCGGGTTGTGTGCTCGCCTCTGACGGAACCTATCGCTCGACGACCTTCTTCTACAAGAATCTCTGATACTGCGTTGCTAGATCATTGCTGACGGGCTTGGTATTCATATAGACAAGATCGTCGGGTCGCGTCCCGATAACCATCATCGTCGGGGAGCATCGCTGACATTGCAGCCTTGTTCATGGTTTGTGAACAACGACAACGGGATCTCCAGATGAGAATATCAAAACTGAGCAGACGGTGGATCATCCAACTGCTGGCACCGCTTGTAATCACAATGACTTGCATGAGCGCCGCTGAGGCTAGTTGCAGTCCCGACGCCGCCGGGCCGACGATCGGGATTTAAATTCCATGCGCATGGGCTGCGGAGACTGAAGCAATGCCTAGCAATGCGCTTGACAAGCTGCCCCAGCTCCTAACTGCCGCGTTAAAAGACTTCTTCGTCGAACATCGAAGCCCGTAAATCGGGGCGCCCGGTAGCGGCACTAAGGGAAAGGGGCTCGCCTCTCGGCGATCGCCATCACTGCCCCGTTCCGCCTTCGGCGCGCGCCGCCCGTGGGAGGCCGGCGTTCCCCTCATCGCATAGAACGAGAGGATCCGTCCTCCCTTCAGCGTGTCGCCGACGGTCGCCTTTGCAGCAGGTGACGCCATGCGATCAATCCGACGCCTGAGGCTTCGGCCTCCGGCTCCCATTGCGCAATGTCGGAGGCGATGACTTGGCCTATTATCGTTTCGCAGAAACCGGGGCCGACTCGATTACATTTGAGACGAACGCGTCAGAGCCGCCGATCCGAGTATGAGGCTTGGAGCATTGCTAAACTGCGGTGAAGTTTTACCAGGAAGACCTGAAGCGCCGGCGCCGGGCGACCGGGATCGTATCTGTGGGACAAACGCGATGGCAAAGGGGTAAGGGCGAGAATTGCACAAACTAAGCGCCTCAGTTCGCGCGCGACGGATAGCTCGCAATCTTGCGAGTGAGCTGCCAAGTTCGACCGTGTTGGTCTCGGCTAATTGCTGCGCTCGCTGCTTAGCCGCCTCCTCACCAGCGCAGCCTTACGCAGTGCACTATATTCCCGTCGGGCTGCGCTGCGTGCATGTCTTTGGTGGAGGTCGTCATCGGTCATGCTTATCTGATCGCGACCAGCGGCCGGCGTATTGCCTAGTTGCAACGTTCCTGTATGGACATCGCTCGGATCTTATTCCCCGCCAGTTGCGCTCGACGATAGCTATAATCAATTTTTCAGTGGCGATCAGAGCCAGCTCCATTTTTTCCTTAACAATGGTCGACGTATCTCGACCGATACTGTCGAGGTGGTTCAGGGCCATCGTTTTGAAGCTATGGGCTAGGCGCTCCTCGGCATCGTCACGTGCATAGTCTACAATAGTATCCAGGTGGGCGACGATTTCAGCCCGTTGCTCGGTCGGTTTTGGTCCGTCAAGCAACGTTATCGCTCGAATAAAGGACTCCTCAATGGGGATCATATCACGTCTCCTTTGGACTGTGGTTGGAAGCAGTGATTCCAGCTCGCACCGTTGGTGAAGATTCAGCGGAAAGGCGGGGACTTCAAGCGGCTTACCGCTCCGAAAAACGGCCAGCGCAGGGGTGATTCGGCGCTCACGCCCCCGAAAGCACTGTCTCTACCACCAGCCGTCGCCCTCGGAGTTAGCAAGGCTGGCCACCTCGGCCCCCCAGAGGCTGAACTCCCAAAGGGTGCTGCTAATTATCGCGGAGAAGGACTGCAAGGTACCTACCAGGATTGGTTGGCGCCGATCTCATGTGGTCCGCGATTAGGCAGCTGGTGGGGGTATGGGTCGTGGCCGTGTGTCCACTCGATTCCAAATTGGTGGTTCTCCCTTTGAACGAGAACCTAAGCGTCGTGCCCTGCCTTTCCGCTCGCGTGGACGGCATCGACCGCGGCGCGGATTGCCTCCTTCTGAGTAGCGTATGGGTCGGCTATCGTCGCTCGCAGTCATTTTGGCCACGCCGTGGAATCGTGGTGGCTGGCTCACGCAATCTTTGCTGGCGCTCTGCAGGCCGATCGCCGACAGACGGCAGCCTCGCGAGCTGAGGAAGAAGGCCTGGCCTTTTTGGGAAACACAGTATCGCCTTCAACCGCCAGACGGGACACCGCATCAAGTACGTGAAGGTCGATGCCGACACCGGCGACGAGGTGCCGAACGAAGACATCGCCGGGGTTACGCGCTCGAGAAGGGTCAGTACATCTAGGTCTCGAAAGAGGAGCTCGAGGAGATCGCGCTCGAATCGACACGTACCATCGAGATCGACGAGTTCGTCGACCGGCCCGACATCGATCCCCGCTACCTGATCCGCCCCTACTGCCAGCGCCCGGACGGCTAGGTCGGCCACGACGCCTTGGCCGTGATCCGTGAGAACATTCGAGAGATGGACAAGGTCGCCATCGGTCGGGTGGTGCTGACCAACCGCGAGCATATCATTGCGCTCGAGCCGATGGACAAAGGCCTTGTCGGCACTCTGCTGCGCTACCCTATGGCGTGCGCAGCGAGCTGGAATGCTTCGACGAGATCCGTCGAGGACTTGCCCCTCCAGGGCGGCGGCCACGAATTCCGGCGGCTGAGCGCTAGCATAACCGCTCATTAGGTTTGCGGCATGACCCAGCTTGAGCCGGATCCCATCGCTGCCATTTTCGCGCGGATCGAGGGCGACGCCTATGCCGAGTTCTTGTCCGACGTCAGCGAAAACGGCGTGCGCGAAGCGGTCGGCGTGTTCAAGAGAAATATCCTCGACGGCCGCAATCGCTGTCGCGCCGCCGTCGAGACCGGCGCCGATTGCCCGACGCGCAACTATTACGGTGACGATCCGCTGGGATACGTCATCAGCCTGAATTTGAAGCGTCGACACCGACAACGATCCGAGATCGAGATGTTGCTCTCTCTCGGAGAGATTTAATCGCGTTAGGGCTTCTTCTCGAATTCGAGCGGGCCCACGTCCCGTTCGGCAGCCCAATTTTCAACCCTCTGGTCTACGTCATCCTCCGCATGAGCTGAATCTGCCACGTCATAGACTGTGAGCACTCCGTCCCACTGCGCCCGCCGAGAGCCAGCGCGCGATGTGTGCGGCGCGGGCAGCCGAACAGTTCAGGCAGCGACAGGGGACGGCCGCGCAGAGCAAGGCGGCGGTGGCACGGTGGGACGGCGAGGTGGAAATCAGACGCCTCCACGCGGATACGTCCCTGTCATATGATGGTAGTGCTGAAATGGTCGAGCAGCTTCGGGCAGGCGCAACGATCACCGCGTTTCCAACTCCTATGGTCGCCACCTGGCGATAGCTTCTTCGTCAGCTTACCGACAGGTAAGTGCTTCAGAGGTTACAACGTATCGTATGGACTAAGTCTACTCAGTCCTGGCAAGGGAGTATGGAATGGATCCTTTTGAGGCAGGACAGATTCTGCGCGCCGATGGGATCTCTTCGAACGAACAAAAGGGGGCAGGAGCGGAGATCCTCCCTGATTCGCTCCAGTATCTCGAGCTCAGCGACAATCAATTGACGAGTCTGCCGGAGGGCTTCCCCGCTATGCTCCATACTTTCGCCGTTAGGGGCAACCAGCTAACCAGCTTACCTGAGGCGCTTCCGCCCGGGCTCGTGCTCCTCCTCGCTAACCATAGCCAGCTAACCAGCCTACCCGAGAACCTACTGACGCATTTGAGCACTGGTGCCGAGTTAGATGTGTCTGGAGATCCGCTGCCGGAGCAGGTGCTGACGAACCTGCATACAGGCTCGATTTCGTGACCACCGCGGTGTACCACCGATTCGGCCCGCCACGCGCGGCGAGCATCAGAACAGCGAGGCAGCCATGGCAAAACCGTTCCCGTCGAAGACCCATATCGGCAACCATATGCTGCATCCGGAAACCCTGATGCTGACCTATGGCTATGATCCGCAATTGTCGGAAGGCGCCATCAAGCCGCCGGTGTTCCTGACCTCGACCTTCGTGTTCAAGACCGCCGAAGACGGCCAGGACTTCTTCGATTACGTCGCCGGCCGGCGTGAGCCGCCAGAAGGCATGGGCGCGGGCCTGGTCTATTCGCGCTTCAACCACCCCAACAGCGAGATCGTCGAGGACAGGCTCGCGGTCTACGAGCGCACCGAGAGCTGTGCGCTGTTCTCCTCGGGCATGGCGGCGATCGCGACCACGATCCTCGCCTTCGTCCGGCCCGGCGACGTCATCCTGCACTCCCAGCCGCTCTATGGCGGCACGGAAACGCTGCTGACGAACACGCTGGCGCGCCTGTCGATCGGCGCGGTCGGCGTTGCCGACGGCATCGATGAGGCCTCCGTCAGGCAGGCCGCGGAGGAGGCGACGGGGAGGGGGCGGGTTTCGATGATCCTGATCGAGACCCCGGCCAATCCGACCAACGGCCTCGTCGACATCGCGATGATCCGCCGCATCGCCGATTCCGTCGGCAAGGCCCAGGGACACACGCCGATCATCGCCTGCGACAACACGCTGCTCGGCCCGGTGTTTCAGCGGCCGATCGAGCACGGCGCGGACCTGTCGCTGTATTCGCTGACGAAGTATGTCGGCGGCCACTCCGACCTGATCGCGGGCGCCGCACTCGGATCGAAGGCGATCATGAAGGGCATCAAGGCGCTGCGCGGCGCCATCGGCACCCAGCTCGATCCGCATTCCTGCTGGATGATCAACCGCTCATTGGAGACGCTGAGCCTGCGCATGGAAAAGGCCGATGCGAATGCGCGCCTGGTCGCGAGCTATCTGCGCGACCACCCCAAGGTCGCCAGGGTTCATTATCTCGGTCATCACGAGCAGGCCTCGCCCTCGGGGCGGGTGTTCGCGAGACAATGCCTGGGCGCGGGATCGACCTTCTCGTTCGACATCGTCGGCGGCAAGGAGGCGGCCGTGAAATTCCTCAATGCGCTGCAGATCCTCAAGCTGGCGGTGAGCCTCGGCGGCACCGAGTCGCTCGCGAGCCTGCCCGCGACCATGACCCATTCCGGCGTTCCCGCCGACATCCGCCAAAAGATCGGCGTGCTCGATTCCACCATCCGGCTGTCGATCGGGATCGAGAACCCGTCGGATCTGATCGCCGACCTCGCCCAGGCCCTGAATGCGGCTTGAGCGGGGGATCAAAGCGGATTGGACGCGCGGCATGCCGACATGATCGCCGCGGCAGCCTCGCTGCTCTGCGCGCCCGAGAGCTGCCGCACGACGCAGATGTAATAGCCCTTGCTGGATGCGTTCAGCAGGGAATCGCCGGCAGGCCCGTCATCTCACTCGGCTTAGAGCCATTTGGAGACGGCGCGACCCGTGGGCCAACGAACGAAACCGACTCCCAATTGTCGCCTGATCCCGTGCCCGACCGCGATCACCGTGCTCCTGCTTTGCATCTGGTTGGAGCAGTTGACCTCGACTCAGTTATGGTCCTCCGCTTCCTTGCAATCACGATGGTTTCGGCCGGCGTTGCCGCCCCCCCTCAGCCTTCGCCGGCTCGAGCGCGATTGGAGCGTCTTTAGCCGCTTCGCGCACCGTGCGCCAGACGTTCTCCGCCGCTAGATCGTGCTTGTCGGCCTCTACAGGGCTTGGTCGGGTTGGCACTAGACCCACCTGCGCCGGTGTGGTGATCGCCCATCGCATCTTGTGGACTTCCCTCTGGCAGTGAACCCCCTTTAAGGACGGGCATTTGCATCGTCCGAATAGGCAGACGGGCTTCCGCTGGCGCGGATGCATGCATGGGAGAGCCACGGCCCGATCTCACTGCCTTGCACAGCGCCTGCTCCGTGCGCTGAGCCGCCGCGGAGTGGCTGGCCTTGAGACTTTAAGCCGCCTGGAAGTGCAATTGTGGAACGGCTGCAACCAGCTTCCTCGTATAGGCTTGCCGAGGCCGTAAAAATACGTCGTCGGCTCCGCCGGCTTCGACGGTCACGCCGTGATTCATGACAAGAACACGGTCGCTCAGGTGGTGCACGACGCCGAGATCATGTGAGATGAATAGATAGCTGACGCGCAAGTGAGACTTGAGATCGCCAAGCAGATCGAGAATTTGCGCCTGGATGGATACATCAAGTGCCGCGACCGGCTCGTCACATACGATGATCTTGGGGCGCGGAGCAATCGCGCGGGCGATCGCAACCCGCTGGCGTTGACCGCCCGACAGTTCGAGTAGCCGCCTGGTTCTGAAGCTTGGTGACAGCCCCACAAGATCGAGCAACTCGCTGACCTCGGATCGTCGACTGGCTCTGTCGAGGGGATCTCCGCGGCGCCTCGCCAAGGCATCATCAATGACGCGCTCGATGCTCCAGCGCGGATCGAATGAACTTAGTGGGTCCTGGTAGATGACCGAGATATCCGATCGCCGCTGGCGGCGCTCTTTCTCAGTCGCTGCAGTCCACGGCGCACCTTCGAGCGTCACCTCTCCCAGGTCTGGCCTTTCGAGCGCGAGCGCCATGCGTGCCACGGTCGTCTTCCCAGACCCTGACTCGCCGACGATACCAAGCGTCTCTCCAGCGCCGAGGCGAAACGAGACATCATTGACAACGGTACGCAGCTTGCCGTCCGGTCCACGAAAGCGCTTGACGAGCCCTTCCGCTTCAAGCAGCGGTCTACTACGCTGTGCGATATCCGATTGGGCCAGCGCTTTGGTCACGTCGCGTTCAGCCGAGATGAAGCGCGGCGCCTTAGAGGACGAAAGACGGCTGCCGCGTGACCGGACGGATGGGATCGCCTTAAGAAGGCTTCTGGTATAATCGTGTCTTGGATTGCCAAAAATCTGTTCTGATGAACCATGCTCGACGATTTCACCGTGTCGCATTACGATGACTTCGTCGGCCATCTGCGATACCACGGCAAGATTGTGGCTGATGAGGATCATGGCCTTCCCGCGTTCGCGGGTCTCGCTGAGCAGATCCAGGATTTGCGCCTGGATCGTAACGTCCAGCGCCGTCGTGGGCTCATCTGCGATCAAGAGAGCTGGATCGAGAGCGATCGCCGTCGCAATCAAGGCTCGTTGTCGTTGTCCGCCTGACAGCTCATGTGGAAGCTGCCGCGCCTTCACCGCCGGCTCGGGCACGCCGACGAGCTTCAGAAGCTCAAGCACCCGTTCTGTCAACTCTGCGCCTGTCCTGATTGCGCGGTGAACAGTCAGGGCTTCACCGATCTCCTTGCCAACCGGTCTTAGCGGATCGAGCGACACCAGTGCGTCCTGTAACACGAAGCCGATACGCTTGCCGCGCAGGGCTCTCCATTCCGTGTCACCCAGGTGACCGATACTCTTCCCTTGAAAAGTCAGGCGGTCAGCTTGGACATGAGAACACGCCCCCGTAAGACCAACCAGCGTCCGGGCCGTAACGCTCTTGCCTGAACCAGATTCACCGACGATCGCAACGCACCGGCCTTCCTCAACCGTAAAAGAGACCCCCTTTACCACAGCTCGCCGCGAATGGGCCGGCCCGAAGGAAACGTTGAGATTTTGTATCGTGAGCAACGGGTCGCTAGCGGGCGGCAGTGTGGCGTCTTGCCGGAAGGAGGCTGCGGGATAGGTCACATTCATGAAAGCTCGATCCTTCCTTCCAAGCGTTGCTGAACGTACTGGCCGATGACAGTCACGGAGAGCGCAAAGGCAGCGATGGCGATACCGGGCATGACCTCGAGCCACCAGGCATAGATCACGTAGTTACGCCCGGCATTGAGCAGCGCGCCCCATTCCGATGAGGGGGGCGCAACTCCCAAGCCTAGAAAGGAAAGACCGGATGCCCAAATGATCGCTTGCCCGACACCGAGCGTGAACATTGTCGCAAGCGGGCTGATTGCGTTGGGGAGAATATGCTTGAACAGGATGCGTCTCGGCGAGTGGCCTAGCGCCTTTGCCGCCTCAACATAACCGGTCGCTTTAACGCTCAGAACCTGCACCCTCACCATCCGCGCATATCCGGGCGATGTTCCAAGGCCGACTGCGATGACCAGCGTCGGGACCGAGGTGCCCAACAACGAAACGAAGAGAAGCGCAAGAAACAGAGTGGGGAGAGCGAACAAGGCGTCGAACAGCCGGCTGAGCACATTGTCGATCCAGCCGCCAGACAGGCCCGCCGTCACGCCGAGTGCAAGCGCGAGGGCAAGGCTGAGCGCAGTCGCACCTAGCCCAATCGAGAGAGACTGACGTGTCCCCGCCACGATGCGGGAATAGAGATCCCGTCCGGACTGGTCCGTCCCCAGCCAATGCGTCAAGGAAGGGGCCTTGAGAGGTGACGTCAGGCTCAGCACTAAAGGATCATGCGTCTGAAGCAGTTTCGGCGCAATCGCCGCGATGAGGAAGAACGCCATAAACAAAGCCGCGACATAGACCCGAACCGGAAACCTACGGGCGCCCGTCAGCACTCTTGCAGTTATGAACGCCTTTGCATGTCCGGCGGAGCTAGTGGCGAAACTCATGCCTCTTTCATCCTGGGATCGACGAGCTGCACCGTGAAATCCACGATCAAGCTGGTAGCGACAAACAGCGCTGCTGAAACCAGAACCACCCCCGAGACGACCGGGACATCCCGTGTCGAGGTTGCTGCAACAAGGACGCCGCCCAGCCCCTGGCGGCCGAAGACCGCTTCGATCAATACCGCGCCGGAGAGCAGCTTCCCTATGATCCAGCCGGAAAGCGTGATCCCCGGCAAGGCAGCATGGCGCAGAGCGTGACGCAAACGGACACTGAAATCTCCCGTGCCGCGCATTCTCGATGATGTGATGAAAGGCTGATCAAGAACCCGTGTGAATTCACTCAGGACCGCTTGACCAAGGAAACCGTAGATTTCCAGGGCCAGGGCCATCGTCGGCAGAACGAGGCCCATGAGCGTGTTGCCGCCGACGACAGGGAACAAGCGAAGCTGGATCGCGAAAACGACCAGCAGGATTGTCCCCAGCCAATAGGGCGGCAGTGTTGCGAGGAAGACCTGAAAGCCGCCTAGCGCCTTGGACCATATGTTGTCACGCCCGGCGAAAAGAACCGTTGTCGTGATCGTGATGATCCAGGCCGTCAACATCGCGGCAAAGGCGAGTGCAATCGTCGGTCCGATCTGGCGCGCAATCAGGTCCGTGACAGGTTGATATTGAACGTAAGACTGCCCAAGATCTCCGTGCATCACGTCCCTTATATACTTTCCGTATTGCGCGATGACGGGTTGATCGAAGCCATATCTGGCGTTGATGGCAAGCAGCTGGTCCCGAGGAATCTCTCCCACGTTTCCGGTATTTGCATTGAAGATGATCTGGGCGCGTTCGCCGGGCATCAGAAACTGCACAAAGAAGGTGAACGTTGCCGCGGCCCAGACCACAATCAGGCCGGACAAGAGCCGCCGCACCAGCCAAAAGCTTCGATTGCCTATCGTCTTCACCGCATTCATTTCTTGCCGGTGAAATATGCGTCCGAGAAAACGGGCTCGCCCACCGACCCGCTGTCGAGCCAGATGTCCTTCACATTATTGGCCAAAGCGAGGGTGACATCCAAAACCGTGTAACTCAGGGACGGCGCGTTCTCGACGATCCGCCGTTCGGCCTGCTGATAAAGCGCGATGCGCTGCTCCTTGTCAGCGGCCTGTTCGGCCTTCTGGATGATGTCCCACAGCGGCAGATCCTGATAGCGGGATGGATTGAAGGGATTGCGCACACCATTCAGGTCCGGCTTGTACGAAATCCGATAGATCTCGGCGCCGGGCGCAACCCAATACAGGGGAACGATCTCATAGTCATTTGGACCAAAATTCTTTCCGGCCCAGAAATCAGCTTGGTTGGTGGGCTGGAGGCGCACGTCGAACCCTGCAGCCTTCGCTTGCTGCTGGATGATCTGCAGGACCTGATCGCCATCCGGAGGCGAAAAGGCGTTGGTGTAGGTGATGCGTATGATCAGCGCTTTGCCGTTCTTAGCTCGGATGCCGTTTGCATCGCGCTCCGTCCAGCCGGCCTCATCGAGCAGCTTGTTCGCCTTCTCGATGTCATAGGAATAGGATTTTGAGAGGTCGCTGACATATTCCGGGGAACTTTGGCTCAAAGCGAAATTGCCCTCATAGGGCAGCGAGCCGAGAAACGCCGCTTGCACGGCAGCACGCCGGTCGGAGGCGTAAGCAAAAGCCTGCCTGACACGCAGGTCGTCGAACGGCGGTCTCTCCGAGTACAATGCAAGCCGAAGCGGCGTTCCGCCCGTGAGGTGACGCACGATCTTGAACCGCGAATTGGCCTCCTGCCAATTGACGGCCGGGATATGATAGACAACGTCGGATTCGCCGGTCAGAAGTGAGCCGTAGCGTATCGTGGGGTCAGCAAGAAAACGCCACTCGATGCCTTCCACATAGGCTGGGCCTTGATGCCTGGCCGTCGCCGGCGCCGAATTATAGTTGGGATTTCGACGGAATATGACGTTCTTGCCGCGATTCCATTTCTCCACGATGAACGGACCTGAACCCACCGGGCTTTCGCAGTTCACGGCCTTGCCGCGCTTCAGCGCCGTCGGCGACAGGATACCTTGCGAGGACTGCGTAAAGACATTCAGCAGCGGCTCGAATGGCGTCTTCAAGGTGATCTTGAGCGTCAGCGGCCCGGTCACCACCGCGGATTCGAAGACGCCCTTGAGATAAGGGCTGGCTGTGGGGTTCTCCAGCTCCGGATTGTCGCTCAGCCATCCATTAATGTTATCGACGACCGCCTGGGCGTCCAGAGGCGTCCCGTCCGTGAATTTGATGTCGGGCTTGATCTGGAAGGTGTAGGTTTTTCGGTCATCCGAAACGCTCCAGGCGGTCGCAAGCCAAGGCAGGATCCTTCCGTCTTCAGCCCTGGCGACCAGATTGTCGCTGAATTGACGCTGCAGGTACCATTGCTGCACCCAGCCACCATAGAGGCACGGCGGTTCCTGGAAGTGACCGTACCGGATGATCCCGCCCGATTGTGGCTTGCCAGCAGAAGCATCTTCCGCCTTCACGGCATCCGCTATGGTAAGGCCAGACATCGCGACGGCGATGATTGCGGCGTGAGACGTCAAACGACGGTTCAGATTTTTGAGAAGAAACGCCGAACGAACGGCAGCCGGCTTAGACATGATAAGCTCCGATTGCGATAAAGGAGAAGCACTCAGGCGGCGGAGACCTGGTCGGTGGGCTCGCCCTGCAGTGGAATGCCGAGGTGCTCGCGCAGCGTTTCGCCTCGATAATCCGAGCGGAACAAGCCGCGCCGCCGGAGAACGGGCACGACATGATCGACGAACGCAGCAGTGCCGTCGGATAGAACATCCGGTATGACGTTGAACCCGTCCACTGCGCCAGCCCGGAACCACTCTTCGAAGGAAGCGGCAATCTGCTCCGGCGATCCAACCAGCACCCGGTGACCGTAAGCAGGCGCCTCGACGATGATCTGGCGGACTGTTTTGCCGGAGCGCACGAGCGCTTCCACAGTGCGATACTGGCCGATGGAAAAAGCCGCGTCCGCATGTCGCGGCAGCCAATTGAGGTCGATTGGTTCGTCGATCTTCAGCCTTTCGGCAGGAATACCGAAACGACTGGCCAGCCCATCAACGGCAACGTCGAAGTTGAGAAGGTCATCAAGTTCCGCCTTGCGCGTGATCGCTTCCTTTTCCGTTCCGCCGACGAACGTGACGACGCCCGGCAGGACGAGGGGCGCCCTTCGTCCATGTTGAGAAGCAAACGACCTGAGGCGATCGGCCTCCCGCAAGGCGATTTCCAAATTGCCTGTCGATGAGAACACGGCATCGGCGCTTCGGGCCGCGAACTGAAGCCCTTGATCCGATCCGCCGGCCTGGAAAATAACCGGCTGCCCCTGCCTTGAGCCCGGATGTGTCAGGGGCCCGCTGATGTCGAAGAACTCGCCGGCATGCCTCGTCGTCCGCAGCCTGCTCGGATCACCAAACCGCCCGGACGCTTGGTCCAGAATAAGGGCGCCTTCTCCCCAGCTATGCCAAAGGGTTCGCACGGCCTCCACGAATTCTTCAGCGCGGCGATAACGGTCATCACGGGATTGCTCGTGGCCGCCGAAGCTCCTCGTCGTATAGACATTGGATGTCGTAACTGCGTTCCAGGCCGCGCGGCCGCCACTGACAACGTCAAGCGACTGGAATCGGCGCGCGAGGTTATAAGGCTCGTTGTACGTGGTGGATGCCGAGCCGATCAGACCGACAAATCTTGTTTCTCGTGCGATGCTGGCAAGCGTAATCGTCGGCTCGATGCCATTGAGGGGTGGGCTTTTGTCGATTGCCGGATTGAGCGCTGGCGTGTCGGCGAGGAAGACCGCGTCGACCTTTCCACGCTCGGCGAGCTTTGCGGCTCGCACGTAATGCTCAATATCGTAGAATGCCCCAGGAGGATTTCCGGGCCACCGCCACGCTGCTGCATGTCCCCCAGCGCCATGCAGGTTCAGGCCAAGGTGAAGCTCACGTCCAAGCGGCGACGTCATCACGCGATATATCCGCCACGGGTAGTGGTAAGCCGGAAGCTCAAAAACGTCATCGCACTCTTCTCAATCTTCGGTAGCCATGAGCGCGTCATGGCGCTTCAACATTGTTGAGGAGCCGACCAGCGTCAACCACGCAGGAAAAATAAGAATGCCTGTTTCAATTCGTGCCGCCGGATAATTGATTTTTGTTGGAAATGCATCACGGCGCGGAACGATAAACTCCGCGACTGACAAACCCCATCTTTCTGGTTTGCAGTCACATCGATGGAGCGATATCGGCGACCAACTCAGAGCCACATACACACATGCGCTGCAAATTTATCGAGGCGTTAGCGACAAGAGCGTCATCTGTACCCTGCGCAAAACGATTGTATCTCAGGCGGATGGCTCCCGGAACAGAAGGGCGCGATCGTGTCGCAATCAGGCTTACGCGTTCTGATGTTTCAGGACTGACGCCGTTCAGAATTGCTGCTCGCCCTCGCCTGGCAAGATGATGGCGCGTCGTGCTCTGAAGTTTCCAGCCGTGGCCACAAGCCGAGCCATCATCGGGGCAAAGAGTTGAAAGGGATCACTGATCGGCTGTCCCGTATCGATCGACCTTGCTCGTTCACGTTTGGGCGGTGCGCCGGAGGCGCATCGCCTTAAGAGAATTGGTACCCGCAGGAGCGTGAGCATAACGACGCCGAAGGCGGCACGCGGGACCGAGTGCAGTCGCGAGACCGGTTAAAAAGGACCCGAGCTCGGGGCAGTGATAGCGACGCCGGAATGCGATGACGGCGGGACCCGAGAGCGAGTGCCTCCGGCGAGCGGCTCAATGCGGATTTGCGTCTCCTTGGTATCAATTTTGCTTTTGTGGTATCGTCTCACTCGTGCGCATGTCTATGCACGGTGTGGGCATGTTCACTGAGAGCCAATTCTTACAGAGGACGACATGGCCAAGAAAGCAAAGAAGGCAAAGAAGACCGCGAAGGCAGCTACCAAGAAGGTGGCAAAGAAGACTTCAAAGAAAAAGAAGTAGTCATATCGGACTGATCTATTGCCGCCTCCGGGTCGAAACCCGGATGAGAAGCGAGACCTCCCAAAGGATATGAAGCGTCCTTTGCAGCCGTTTGGTATCGCGGCAAGCTGAGATAAGGCCGGACCTTTGTGCAGGTGGCTGCTGCATAAAGGTCTGGTTTTTCGTTTCTGCCCCGCGAGGGCGTGATCTGGTCGTGCGCAAGGGATCGAAGCCGCATGGCCGAGACGCTGCGCGGCTCGGTTCACGAGAGCCCGGTGCGGGCGACAGCCGCACGCGCAAAACGACAAGGAGCAACTAACTGAGCTCGGACGTCTGAAGTGTCGGAAAACGGTTTCTCTAGTTCGTTCTTGCCCACCCTAGCACCTCGCCAAGCTGAATATTCCGCCTTCGAAAAACCACGAGATCCCACGATCTCGAATCCCAGTCGTGTGTTAGCGATGGGGAACGTCTGCGGGACTAAACGATTCGTCTCAGCGTGGGAGAACCTTTCAATGCTGATGACCAAGCAGAGACGGCCGGCGATCCGCACCCTGCGCGGTTGGGCGATCAACGTGCTGAACGAAGCCGGCGCCATCCGCGAGTGCGAGGAGCACGGTTGGATGCAGGACCGCGCCGATCCGCATGCACGAGAGCGCGCCTTCGATATCGCCCATCAGGACCCGCCAGCAGACGTATCCCGTGACGCAGCGGAGGCCGCGGTTCGCGACCTGCTGGACTCGATTGGTGATACCTGCCCAGAATGCCCCCCTGACGAGGAGGACCGACGCTAAGCACCGATGCCAATCCGTCTCCTACTCAGCGGCCTAGCCGCCTTTCCACGCGCTTCCGCGTATTGCCGACCTTTTTGACAGCCTTCTTCACCGCCGGCGCCGACTTACCTGTCTTCTTCGCCTCGTACCGCACTTCGTAGTCCTGCCCGCCGGCCACCCGTGCCCGGTCCTGCTTGCGTCCGCGGGACGTCTTCGACTTTTTCGCTGCCGCCATGGATACCTCCTGTTCGTGGCGTCGAGGCAGCGCAACAAGGATTCGCCGGTTCCGGAACGATTCGAACTGTGCCAATTTGAATCGCCTGTAGCGTGGAGTTCTTCAGTGGCGTTTCAGCGTAAAAAGCCGGCGGCTATCGGCGTCAAAACGCCCTTCCCCGGCTTCATCGACCCGGCCTTGGCCACCTCGATCGAGAAGGTGCCGTCCGGAGAGCGCTGGATTCACGAAATCAAGTTCGACGGCTACCGTGTTCAGGTCCATCTGGCCAACGAGACGGCGAAGATCTTCACCCGGCGCGGCCACGATTGGACGCATCGCTTCAAGAAGGTCGCTCATGACGCCTGGCGGATCAAGGCGAACTCGGCGGTGGTGGACGGCGAGATCGTGGTACCGGCCGCCGACGGCACGACTGACTTCTCGGTCCTGCAGAACGAGCTCAAGGGCAAATCGAAGAGCATCGTGCTCGTCGCGTTCGATCTGCTCTATCTGAACGGCCGAGATATCCGGAAGCTACCGCTCTTTCAGCGCAAAGCCGAACTCAAGAAGATCCTAGGCGGCACCGACATCCAGTTCAGCGAAAGCTTCGAGATAGATGGCCGCGAGATGTTCGCGCACGCCTGCAAGCTCGGCCTCGAAGGCGTCGTTTCGAAGGTCCGGGGCAGCGCCTATCCGGCGGGACGCACGAATGATTGGGTCAAAAAGACCTGCGTACAGCGTGAGACGCTGACGATTGCCGGCTTCGCACTCGATGGGACGAAGTGGGACGGAATCTACGTCGGCCGGCGCAGGGGCGACGATCTGGTCTATGCCGGCAAAGTCGACCACGGCTTCGACAAGGTCTCGGCCGCCGATCTGCAGAAGCGGCTTAAACCCCTCATCCGAAAGACCCAGCCTTATACCAAGCGCATTGGTCACAAGGGCATCTGGATCGAACCCAAGCTTCTGGCCGAGATCGAGTATCGCGCGAAGTCGGCCGAGGGAAAGGTTCGCCACCCGTTTTTTAGGGGGCTTCGGGAGGATCTGTAATGGATGCCTTTGACCGCTTCTGGCAGTGGGCGAACAAGCCCGCGGAAAGTCCGCTGACGATTCCGGCCGAGCTGCATCAAGCGGTCATGGAGCTCGCTCCCGAGGACCGAGCGGAACGCACCACGGTGAACCGAGCCGCAGCGCGCTCACCAGACCCCGAACGATGATCGCTTGACGGCAACCCTTTGCCTTCCCTCGGTGCCGCCGAGCAAGAACTGCCAAGAAACTAACTCCGTGCGCGCCGCAGCGCAGCTTCCAATCGCTCCCTCTCCTTATTCCAGCGATCGTCTTCGGTTTGCGATCTCTTCGCGAGAGCCTCAAACCTCGGCCTGGATGGCGGCAGCCCGCTTCGCGTGCTCCTGCTCCGCCTTGTCCAGCGCAGCCTGCGCCTTGTCGACCGCCTGCTGACGGCGCTCACGTTCTCTCTGCCTGGCGGCCTCCTCCCTCGCCCGTTCACTCTCCTGGCGCCTCTCCTCCCGTTCGTAGGCAAGCGCAGCCTTCCGCTCGGCCGTCTTGTCGACGGGACGTGAGGAAGGCTTCTTCGCAATTTGGCCCTTCGATTTGCGCGGGGCGTTCGTCGTTCTTCTGTCCCCGCCGTGATCGGAGGGCAGTTCAGCTTGCTCGCTGAAGGATCGGTTGGATCCGACCGGGCGCCTGAGAACGACGCCCGGCTTCTTCATGGCCGCAGCGATGACGTCCGGATCGTCGCTTTCCTTCGCCGCGCCTTGGTGGAAGAGATTGCTGTCGGCGCCCCAGGCTTCGAGGGCCGCTTTCATGGAGGAGGAAGGCGGCGATCGCCAGATCGAAGAAGCCCAAAGAAGTCTGGTAGGTTTTGAGTTTTCTCGCCATCGGTCCGGTCCGCCCTCCTCAATCGAGCGTCAACGTCACGCATGCCACGGAGCCTGCGGAACAAGACGCGGCCCCGAAGCGTTCCCTAATCCTTGAAGGACGTCCATGCATTTCGCAACGTGCTCTTAAGGATTGGCCTCGAATGAGCCGGACGTCGACCCTGCCCAAGCGCCTGCAGCCGATGCTCGCAACGCTCACCGACGCGCCGTTCGACGATCCCGGCTGGGTTTTCGAGGACAAGTATGACGGCTTCCGGATGATCGCGGAAATCCGGCGAGGCAAGGTTGCGCTCTACAGCCGAAATGGCAAGATCATCAGCCGCAGCTATATCGAGGTCGCCAAAGCACTTGAGGGCGTGAAGGGCGATGCCGTGATCGACGGGGAGCTCGTCGCGATCGGAAAGGACGGCGTCTCGCATTTCCAGTTGCTTCAAAACGCGCTGCGCCATGAGGCGAAGCTCCTGTATTGCGCCTTCGACCTCATGTTCGCAGACGGTGAGGACCTGCGTGCGCTGCCGCTCCTCGAGCGCAAGAAGCGGCTCAAGGCCATCCTTCCGCGCCACAAGCTCGTCGCGTTCAGCAACCACCGCAAAGGCAAGGGAACGAAGTTCTTCGCAGATGCCGAGCGGAGACATCTCGAAGGCATCATGGCCAAGCGCGCCGATAGCCCGTACACGTCCGGACGCCGGACCGCCGACTGGCTGAAGGTGAAGACCGCGCAGCGGCAAGAGGTCGTGATCGCCGGCTTCACGGCGCCGAGGCGAACCCGGCCTTTCTTCGGCGCTCTCGTCCTCGCGGTACGCGAAGGGGATGCATGGCGGTACATAGGCCACGTTGGCACCGGCTTCAGCCACCAAGTTCTCGAAGAGCTTCACGGCAAGCTCATGAAGCTCAAAACCGCCAAGTCACCGTTCCCTGCCAAGGTGAAGGATGAGCAGGTCACGACCTGGGTGCGTCCTGCGTTGGTCGCAGAAGTGAAGTTCGCGGAGTGGACCAGCAACGGCGAGCTGCGCCAGCCGGTCTATCTCGGGCTGCGGTCCGACAAAAACGCGAAGGACGTCGTACGCGAAAAGAGCTGGCCGCGAAAATAGCGCCGCCGAGACGAAGCGTAGACCTGTTCAGCCGGCGTCGCGCTCAGATGCCGAAGGCCATGGCGGCAAGGGCGGCAACCCGAGAGCCTTACGTACCGGTCCGAACGACCGCCGGTGAGCTGCGCATGCGCCAAGCCTGGCGAGCGCTTCATAATGAGCCGGCACCGGGTAGCCCTTGTGATCCGCGAAGCCATAGCCGGGGTGTCGCACGTCGAGCGTCCGCATGACGGCATCGCGCTCGACTTTCGCGAGGATGGAGGCGGCCGCGATGCTGGCGGACTTGGCGTCGCCTTTGATGATTGCCTGCTGAGGGATGTCGATTTCCTTCAGCCGTTTCGCATCGATCAGCAAGTGTTGCGGCGTCAATCCCAGCCCCCGGACCGCACGCTGCATAGCCTGAATGCCCGCCCAATAGATGTTGATCGCGTCGATCTCCTCGACCTCGACGAACGCCACAGACCAACACTCCGCCTTTTCCATGATCTCCTTCGCGAGTTCTTCGCGAGCCGCGGCGTCGAGTTTTTTCGAGTCGTCGATTCCGACTATCCGCGTGCCCGGTTTCAGGATCACGGCGCCAGCAGAGACCGGCCCGGCGAGAGGGCTCATTCCAGCCTCGTCCACGCCTGCCACGGCGTGATGGCCTGTTTCCCACAGAGAGGTCTCGAAGCGGAGCATCTTGCGGAGGCGCTGCCCTTCCGACCTATTTTCGAAGCGGCGTTTATCGATTGAAGCCAGGATGGCACGCGCTCCGGCGCGGGTGTCGGCCCGCAAGATCTGCTCGACGCCGGCCTCGAGCGGTCTTTTCTCGACGACATAGCGCTGACGCAATACATCGAGTGAGTACTGGGACATTAAGGCCTTCGTGAAGATTGACTGTTGGGGAGCATGTCAGTGAACTTTATGGCGATTGTCTGAAGTAGCTATACCGCCTCACCGACCGCGCAACGCCCTCTCAAAAGGAACCCGGCCAGCTCTCCCGCGCGGGTTCGGCCTTCATTTCCTCGCTACATTGTCGCTCGCCGGCTCGGTAGAAGGACCCGTGCTCAGTCGCCGTCCCGAGTAGATCGGGGCCGGCATGGCCGCAAACAAGGTAACGGCGGTACGCTTGGGACTGGGGAGGCAAATCGACAGTCCGGGACTATCAAACGCTGCTCCCATTTGGCGGATTTTTCTTCCCTCAGTCGCTACCTCAAGAGGCGTTTGCTCTTGCCCGTTCGCGCGCCTCGCGCCGACGTTCACGTCTTTCGCGCCGTCGCTTGGCACGATCGGCGGGCTGCCGCAGCGGAGGAACAGGCGCCGGCGAGGTCGCACTCGTCTCCAGAACTGGAGGCGCCTCGGCCCTTTCCAGGGCCGTTGGCCGCGCTTCCATCAATTCGAGCAACGCCCGTCCTTTGGACGTGATCTTCCATCCTCCGCTGATCCGTTCGACCAATCCTTGTGAGAAGATGTCGAGGTCGGGCACTCTGGCCGCGAGGCGCCTGGTCCGGTCCGCCCAGTCGCGGCCACTCGTCGCCAGGATGGCCATATCCCTCTTGAGGTCCTCCATCACGGCAAAGCCGTCCGGATAGGCTACCAAAATCTTCAGGACGGTGACCTGGAAGTTCACGCCGGCCCCCGCGATCAGCGCCACATTGTCGGCGCATGCGAGAGGGCGTCGCGACCAATCTGTTTGAGACCTTCGGGAGAGATCTCGCCTCTCGTCGCAGCCTCTAGGATTTTCGACGCGACGTGGGTACGTGCCCCGATCTCGCGGTGCGAGACGCTTTCACAGACTTCATCGAGAACCGCGCGCAAAAGCGCGGTGGTTGCCGTGTCGAACATAAGCTGCCCCCTAAAGGGAAAATCTAATCCTAGCGCAGTTTCGCCCGCTTGGGGATTCAAGCATGTTAAACTTTGCGGACGGTGCACTGCACCCATAGCTGCGTCTCGGCCCCCAATGGATCGGCTCGCTGGCCGAAGCCCCCAAAACCGAACTGATTAGGCTGAAAGACTACGCTGCCCAAACACTCTCCCCAGCGCAAATCACGCAACTTGATAAACTTCCGCAGTGGCGCGGCCTGCAGCGCGCAAAGTGTCCCCTCTCATTGCAAATCGCGAGGTCGACGGCTCTATGCGCCGTTGGTTCGGCCTCGCGGCTGTCGCCTTTCTGCCGGTCAGCGCGATAGTCTCACGCGACCTCGTCGAGATGGGATTTACCATCCGCCAGGGCCTGCGCGGATGACGAAGGAGTGACCGTCTGGCGTGACTGGTGCTTCACGATAGTCTAGGCCGACTTTCGCTGCGGCTTTGCAGCCGGCTTCTTGGCCGCGCCCTCCTTCGCCGTTTTTTTGCCGGTGATCGGCATCAGCATTTCCTTCTGCCCAGCCGCTGCCTTGCGCGGCTTCTTGGCCCTCTTCTTCGGAGCCTCTGTCGGGCTCGTCGCGTCCCGTCCGATGCTCTTGCGCAGCGCGTCCATCAAGTCCACGACGTTCTCACCTCGAGGACGCTCTTTCGCTCTAATGGGTTTGCCGGCGCGCTTCTGGTTGATCAGATCGATGAGGGCGGTTTCGTACTGGTCTTCGAACTTGTCCGGCTCAAAATGGCCCGCCTTTTGATTGACGATGTGCTTCGCGAGATCAAGCATGTCCTTGGTAACTTTGACATCCTGAATGTCATCGAAATACTCATCCGCGGAACGGACTTCGTAGGGATAGCGCAGCAGCGTGCCCATCAGCCCCTTATCGAGCGGCTCGAGCGCGATGATATGCTCGCGATTGGTCAGCACCACACGGCCGATTGCGACCTTGTTCATCTCGCGGATGGTTTCCCGAATGACGGCGAAGGCATCGTGCCCGACTTTACCGTCAGGACGCAGGTAGTAGGGGCGAATGAGATAGCGCGGATCGATCTCGCTGCGGTCGACGAACTCGTCGATCTCGATGGTGCGCGTCGATTCCAGCGCGACGTTCTCAAGCTCCTCCTTGGTCACCTCGATGAAGGTATCGGTATCAACCTTGTAGCCCTTGACGATGTCCTCGTTGTCGACCTCCTCGCCGGTGTCGGCGTCGACCTTGGCGTACTTGATCCGATGGCCGGTCTTTCGGTTCAGCTGGTTGAATGAGACCTTTTCGGATTCCGACGTGGCTGGATAGAGCGCGACCGGACAAGTGACGAGGGAGAGACGAAGGAAGCCTTTCCAGTTGGCGCGTGGGGCCATCGCGGGGGAACTCCATTATTGATGCCGGATTCAAGACGAACGGCTTGCCTTGGTTCCGACATCCCGATCCGTCCGACAGGCCGATTTTTCTCCCTGGGCCCTTGGACTGACTCGACTTTTGTTCACTTTATGTCCTAATCGAGGAATGACCGACCGACCCGCAAGCTGGCGCATGACCCCAAAGCAGATGGAAAGACTGGCAGCTGACGCGGCGCGGAGGCCTATTCCCCCCGTCGCGGCTCCAGATGCGCCGCTCCCGGCCGAATACTGGGACTCAGTCCTCAAAGACCCTCGCGCCGGCACGACCGAGGCCCACATGCGGCAGCGACGTCTCTCCGAATTTGAGCGCCACGTACTTCGCGTCTCCTGCCGCCGTTGCCAGCGAATCGTGGAAATCCAGACTGTCGATGCAGTGCGATTGTATGGCGGCAACGCGCTCTGGAAGGACGTCGCGCAGCGGTTGCTCGACAACACCTGCCAGCAGCGCACCGGCAGGCATGAAGAAGACGGGTGCTGGCCAGCATTCGAGACGCCGTAGCCGCTCTGCATTTGCCGATCCGATCTTTGCGCCTGGATGTCCGGATGGCCCCGAAGTATCACCCTACGCCCCTGTCGGGCGGCGATCGCAAGGCTCTGGCAAAAGAGCTCGGCAAGGCGCGCGCTATGGCCAACATCCTGGCTACCCAATCGGCGGAGACGCGGGCCAAGGGCGAGGCGATGATCCAGCAAGCCGATAGGCTGCTTTGCGAAAGCTGGAACGAGCGGATGTGGAGTGACGGCGAACCGATCGATCCGTCGCCGACCATCGATCAAGCCGTGAACGGAGGCTTCCCCTGGCTGGAGATCAGATGCGCGCGCTGCAAGACGCCGAGCGACGTGGACCTCGCGGCGATGAAGCACCCGCCGACCACCTTCGTGCACGATCTCGCCAGCCGGCTGCGCTGCCGCAAATGCGCCAAGGTGGGCCGGCGTCCATCCGCGACTCTGCTACAGTTGACGTGGCAGCCGCGCCACCCTCGAACCGAATCCTGACCGATGTGTAATCTTTATTCGATCACGACCAACCAAGCCGCGATCAGCGCGCTGTTTCGTGTCGTGAACCGCTACGTTGGTAATCTGGCGCCGATGCCGGGAGTTTTTCCCGACTACAAGGCGCCGATCGTGCGTAACGGGGCCGAGGGCCGCGAACTCACCACTGCGCGGTGGGGAATGCCGTCGTCGTCAAAAGCGCTGATGGACGCCACGAAGAAGCGAGTCGAGAAACTGCAGGCCAAGGGCAAGGCAGTGGATTTCAAGGAATTGCTCAGAATGGAGCCGGACAGTGGAACGACCAATATCCGTAACGTGACGAGCAAGCACTGGACTCGCTGGCTCGGCGTCGAAAACCGCTGCGTGGTGCCGTTCAACTCGTTCAGCGAGTTCAACAAGGCCGAGGGCGGCGATATCTGGTTCGCGCTCGATGAGAGCCGTCCCCTCGCCTGCTTCGCCGGCATCTGGACCAACTGGACGTCAGTCCGGAAGGTCAAGGAAGGCGAGACCACCAACGACCTCTTCGCGTTCCTCACGACGGAGCCAAACACCGAGGTCGCCGCCATCCATCCGAAGGCGATGCCCGTGATCCTAACGACGCCGGACGAGGTAGAGGCCTGGATGACGGCTCCTCCGGACGAGGCCCTGAAGCTACAGCGGCCACTTCCCGACAGCAATCTTCGGATCGTCGCCCGCGGCCTCAAAGAAGACCCCCTCGGCTTGGCGTCGTGACTGACGAGGCCGACGACCAAACGGCCGCGACCCCGTCCAATCCTTGGCGAATCAGACGATCGCGCGACACTGACATATCCTGCAATTTTTGGGTCGATAACTTCACTTCAGATCATATAGTTATCCTCCGCATACGAATCACGCTGTTGCACTCTGTCCAAAGGATTACGTCGCCATGGCGCGAGGTCCGAAGCTAGGAAAGGCCACGCTCGACGCACGGTTTACGTTTGCCGACACCGCGTTTTCCAGCGGCGTCGATGGCTGGCATTCTCAACTTCGTTTTGCCACCGGCATCGCCGACGGCGAAGACTATCTCCTCCGTCTGTTTAAGAAGACCGGATCTGCGCTCGACGAAGACCTGAAACGACTCATCACGCACGGTCTCAGGCGTGTCCGGCGCGTCCTGTCGTCACGCCGTGCACGACAGCTGTTGGTTGAGGTTCTTGAAATCGTCGAGGACCAGGATGAGATCGGCATCTTAATGGTCGATCCGGGTAGTCCGATCTCCGGGTCGTTGCACAGGGTTCGAGCGCGAGAAGGCCGGCTGCTTACGACGGCCGGTCGCAAGGTGTTTTGGCGCAATATCCTGCGCGTAGCCGAAGGACTCGCGCTTTGTCATGATGCGGGAATTGTGCATGGCGCTATCAGCGAACATGCGATCTTCTCGCATAGCGATGAGAAGGAGGATTTCCGACTCGGCGGCTACGAGGCGTGCGTGCACATCGCCGACGGCGATATGGGCGGCGCGGGACATCTCCTGCGGCCCTCGGGCACCGTATCGTTCCGGCAGGACTGGAGCGATCTGGGGCAGACGGCGTCCCGTATCCTTGGCCTTACCGAGGACGGCGGTGGACCTTCCCTGCTGCCGATCGAACGGCGCATGCTCAATCGCCTTGCCAATCCACCGCACCATCAGCTTTTCGACGGCAATATTGTCCTGAGCGAGCTGACGGAGATCGTGGCCGATCTTGAGCGGTCAGGATCGAGCGCCGAGGGCGAGCTCGTTCTCTATCCCTCGCCTCAAGTCATCCAAAGCGACCTTCCGGCTCTCACGTCGGGCACGATACAGGCAGATGACCGGGATGCAGTCCTCCGGTTTGTCGAAGACGATCTGAGCGGACCAACGGTACGTACTGTTGCTGTGGATCAGGCCTTTGTGCGTGTCATCACTGATCTTGCTGCCTATGGCGTGAAAGTCGTCGATGATTGTGTTGGCATGATCGAGAATGCCAACAAACGGCGGCCTGATGATCACATCTTCGATGCCGTCGAGGTTTCTCACAGGGTATACCTCGCGCGAACCCGGAAGAGCGCTGAAGAACGGGTGCGCAAGCTTGGTCCCGGTGCCAAGCAGTGGATCGACGCCAGTGGCAATAGCCGCGCGGCTCAACGACCCGACGATATTCCGACCTGGTACGCCCTCATCCTCCTCGAAGCCTTTACATGGTTGCGCGAACAGTTTCGCATCTATCCCGTCGAAGTGCTTCATCCGCCATCGGACGGAGATACCGATTTGGCCTGGATCGCATGCCGCGAGGATGACGAGCGCGACATCCGGCGCAAAATGATGGGACTACGTCCGGCATACGACGCCTTGGGCCACGAGTTGAGGTACGACGATGGCAAGCCGAATTGGACGCTGTCTCGCCTTGATGCGCTCGCCGGCGATCGCGAGAGGCTGCCCGAGCTCAGTTATGAAGGAACGGGCGGCATCGTCGAGGGGCGCCTGACTTACACATTCGCGACCAGTGAAGCGGTCGTGCCAGGACAGACTCTCTATCTTCGTCCTCGACGCGATAGCGGATTCGAGCGCGCTATCCGCCGCCGCCTTCAAAATATCGTGGCGGCCCGGACCAATATTGAACTCTTAAGAGCGATCGACGATCCGGCACAGGTCGCGCTGGACGATGCGCTACGCGATATTGCAGCTCCCGGCAGCACGCCGCCAGACGATATGGATGCATCGAAAAAGTCCGCATGGGACGCGATTGTGGCCGGTAGATCCATCAATGTCGTTATCGGCCCCCCTGGCGTCGGCAAGACCTTCCTGATCTCGCATCTCGTCAAGAGTATTTTGGGAAAGACACGGGACGCCAGGCTGCTGGTCTCGGCCCAAAACCACGAAACCTTGATTCAGATGGAGGACGAACTCAAAAAGACTCTGGCGGGCGGTCCGGAGATCGTGGTTCGTGTCGACCGCACACGACCGACCGACGAAGTAACCTCCCTGCGAACGAGCTCCATTGGTCTGCTCCAGTCGGTCTCAGTGGCAGGCCACGCGGCTGAAGCTGCGATGGTCAATCAACGCCACCAAATCAAACAGGCCCTTCGACCCGTGGATCCGTCGGAAACGGTGGTTGCCGACCGCGTGTTTCGCGATACCGAAAATCTGTTGCTACGATCATCCGATGTGACGCTTGCCACGACGTCGTCCCACATTATCGAAGAAATGATAGCCGACGGCGACCAGTTCGACTGGGTCATCGTGGAGGAGGCTGCCCGCGCCAATGGCGCGGAACTGATCGGCGCACTGTTGCTGGGCAACAGGAGGATCGTGGTTGGAGACCATAACCAGCTGTCTCCATTCGATGCCGCGCAGCGGCAAAAGTTCTACGATGCTGAACGCGCGTCGGAGCTGCTGCGAGGCGCGAAAGAGCAGCTTGAAACCATCTCCGATCTGCCGCCAGAAGTGAACGAGGCGCTCGATACTATCAAGTCGAACGAGCTTCTGCTGAAGGAAGTGCTCGCGACAGCAGCGCGTCTTGAAGAGCCCTTCCGATCAATCGCAGAGCGCGAAGAGCAGCGGGAAAAGGACTCGAGACGGCCGAGTACGATCGTCAACACTCTCCTCGAGCAGAGCCGCATGCACCCCGCCATCGGGGACCTTGTCTCGAATACTTTCTACAACAGAAGGCTCGTTCCCTCCGATCGCGTCAAGCGTCGCGCACTGACTGTTACATCGACCGCACCTCACCTCGCCGCGCCGATCGTTCTCCTCGATTTTCCGCCGCTCAGTGTGACGAAACGGCGCAATTTCGAAACGAAAGTGAAGCGATCGTACCGCAACGACCTTGAAGCTCAGCTTTTGATAGCAGCTTTGAAAGGCCTGCAGGCCGTCGTTGGCGGCGATGGCCGCCGGCCCACGCTGGTGATCCTTTCGCCGTATCTGGCGCAGGTTAATTGGTTTAAGCACCTGCTTAACCAACGGATCAAGAAAGACAAGACCTTGTTTGGCTTCGCCAGCCCGCGCAGCAACGGAGAGTTTATCTTTACGAGCGACAGCTTCCAGGGCGGCGAGGCCGACGTCGTCGCCGCCAGCCTCACGCGCAACAATGTCATGGTCGGATCGCGCGCGCTCGGCTTCGTTAAGAGCCCGCAACGCATGAACGTGCTGCTCAGCCGCGCCAAGCAAAAGCTTGTTCTTGCCACAAGCCAAGACTTCATTCGCGACGTGGTGGACGGAATAGATCCCGATGGAAACAAAGATGAGCTCGAGTTCCTTCGCAAGATGCTGAAGGAGTTCGCGACGCTGGCCGGAACTGATTACGACCTCATCAGAAAGGACGGCACCACCGGCAAGGTCAAGGGTGCTTCCATCATCACGGTCGATGAGAACGGGAGATTTCCCGCGTGAAAATCTACCTTCCCGCCTGGCACTATCGTGCGCGTGCCATCGTCCAACGCACCTGGGGATGGAGCCCAATTGAGGAAATGATCTTGCTCGCGCTCGATCGCACCCCGGACACGATCGAGGGTGTTGCTGCGTCGCTCGGAATTCCTGTCCAGGTCGCCGGCTCGACCATCGCGCGGCTGATGCAGTTCGGCCTGGTCGAGATTCGGCTGTCACCTGTTCCCCAACTGGCAACAAGCACTGTCGGTCACGACTTCATCAGGTTGGGGGGCGCTTTGCCAGAGCGAACCGAAGATCGCGAGATTCACATCAGTCTTGTGCTGGAGAAGGTCGGGCACTCCGTCTTTCGCAACCGCGACGTCGAAACCGCCCCGCTCCATCGATTGTCCCATGCGGATCACAAGGTTAACTTTCCTGCGGGGCCCGATGAGACCGATGACACGATGGCAGTTCGCGTCACTCAGTTTGTGACGAACATGCTTCGCCCAGGCGAATGGTTGCGCGGCGTGCAAACCGTCAATTCCGTCCTCGAAAGGAAATACCTCGCCATCGAACTCAATGATGTGAAAAACGGTCTGCTCCCCGAGGGAGCCAGTCAGGACCTAATTGGCGCCCTTCGAGCAACGATCAAAACCGGCATCCTTCCTGAAGCCAGCGATCCACAACCGGACCGGTCACCGACCATCGATACGATGATATCCACCGACGACTTGATCATTGGTGGCAACCAGCATCTGGAGACCTTCGAGCGCATCGTCGGCCAGGCCGAGGAAGACGTCTTTGTACTTTCGACCTTCATCACGCCGCACGAAGGAAAATACACGGAGCGCCACGAACGTGTCCGCATCGCGCTCGAGCGGGCATGTCGACGTGGCGTGCGTTGCCATTTGTTCTATGGCACCGTGCTTGACGCCGAGAGAAAAAATGCAATCGCAATGCAAGAGCTGAACGTCCGGCTCTCCTCGGCGCGCCACGCGCGTGGTTTTGTGCTTGCACACCGCGACTCGGTTCGAAGCCACGTGAAATGTCTCGCCGCAGATGACGGTCATGGAGGCGCTGTCGTCTTGCTCGGCTCCTCCAATTGGCTGTCGTCGCCTTTTTCGGCCGTGGAGCTTTCTGTCGAGCTCACCGAAAATCGGGCTGCAGCGGCCGGCCTGGATCTTCTGCGTTCGATCATCTCGCCTCTTTCGAGCGCAAGTCGTTCGATCGAAACGCTTCAGTTCATGGCATCGGATTTGAGGCGCGCCAGAAGCCCCTTATCACCCACCACCGACACCGGTCACCGTGTACCGGTTCGGATGACTTTCCTGCAGGCTGACGATCACGAGCGATTGCTCCGGCAGGTGGCGCACGAGGCCGATGAACGTTTCGTTTGCTGCAGCAACAAGGTCGGCGCGCCCATGGTGCCTGGGCTCTTCAACCCGGCCGAAATCGCGGGCCGGCGCCTCGACGACGTCCGTGTCTATTTTTCGCGCCCGTCTGGACCCATCAAGCGGCGGCATGTCAGGGCCCACCGCGATCGACTAAACGGCGTCGTCGATTTGATTGCCGTGGAGGATCCGCAAGTCCACGCGAAATTCCTGCTCTGGGGCAATGATGATGTCGTCGTGAGCACGATGAATTGGGGCTCTCAGACCGGTTCGCCCGACAATCCTCTCGACGAGATTGGCCTGCATCTGGAAGGGGAAGGCCTGGCTACTTCCCTCTTGGCGAAATTCGAGGGACAGCTCGGGGACTGATCGACCCATACGACGGGTTATATCAACTTTGTACGCGCAATGATCTGTATCTGGTGCCGAAACAAATTTGAACGCCTTTCGACTGAGCACGGCATCCCTGAGGCTCTCGGCTGCCCGGAAGACTTGGTCTTGCGCGACGTGATGTGCGTAAACTGCAACAACGCTTTGGGGACGCTGGATCAGGCCCTATTAAAGCAGTTCGAGGTGGTGACTGTCGTCTATGGTGTGCCCCGAAAGGGCGGGCGTAGACCTACAATTGACAGCTGGCGCGCCATCAGCAGCAAACACTCGGCGACTGGACAGATATTTTTCTCAACGCTGGGCCTCAAACTGTGGAAGCAGAGGGAAAGCGCCTGCGCCAGCGGCCAAGTCCAACGGTATTTTTGACACGTGGATAGAGCCGGAGGCCGGCCGGCTCGGATTCAGCCAGCAGTTCGGGAATGACCCTCGTTTTGTGCGTGCGCTTTACAAGATCGGGCTCAACCTTATCGCAAGGCACTATGGCGTAGCCGAAGCAGCTGACACACGATACGAACATATTCGTGTGTTTGTATGGGGCCGACCTGACGCGCCAGCACCGCGTGCGGCGAGGGACACAACTCAAACCTTGGGACCTGTTACGAGTGCGTCCACTCCGATCGCAAAAGACGGACGTGATTTTCCGGTGTTTAGCGTAACGATCCTTGGTCTGATGTTCTTGATCGACATGTCACCGCAGCAGCCGGGCCTTCGTGATTTGGAAGCCGCGGCGGCTCTCCGTAATGAACCGCTCGTTTTTCTGCCGCCAAGACGGCCGTTATCAAGTTGCTGAACTTCCAGGCTGGCTGCAGCCGTTTTCACTCGCCCTAACCGTATTGGGCGCCTTGAAGGATTATGGCAAATCTCGAAGCTGGCAATGCGATGGCGCGCAATCCAGCGAAACTTCTTGAGCTCGATGCAGTGCATACCGACACTACCGCTTGCCGTAACGACGCCTCAAGAGCGCCAAACATTGCCGCATCGTTTGCTCGTCCTTTGTGTGGACGGTCGGAGAGACTAGGCCGGGCAGCTCGGGATCGCCGGCTGTCATGTAGAGGCGAAGCATATCGGGCCGCGGAAGCAGCTTGGATGCTTCTCGCTCCAGCTCATCCACCCATTTCGCTTTCTTGATCAACTCTGCTTGAAAGCTGCGCAGCAGACGGGTTGCAATTTCGAGATACCCTCCAGATCGTGCAGCGGCTTCGCGCGGCGACATCCCGTCGAGGTTCGAGTGTGGTGCCTCTAGCCAATTCGAATGGGCATCGCCGATCCACGATATTGAAAGAGCCGTGATTGTCTCCAGCCGCTCCAAACGCTGCAGTCGCTCTGCTTCCTCCTCTTGGGCCTTGCGCTGGGCGGCCCGGCTGTCGTGGATCGAGCGCATCGTCTTAAGCACGCCGCGAACCGGCAGCCCAAGATCGTGGGCCTCCTGCTCAGATTCATCTTTGAGAACTGCAAGCGTGGTCGCGAGAGCTCCTTTCAACGCCTGCCAAGCAGCATCGCCCTTGATAGCGATTTGCTTCAGGGATTGCTGGCCATCCGGCGCGTGCTCCATCCAGGATGCGACTTCGAAGCCCTGTCGCTCAACATCGGATCCAAGGAGGGCTATGCTTTCGCCGAGACCTTTCAGAGATGCTAGCCGAGCCGCCAGCTGTGCAGCCTCTCGATCGGCACGATCTTGCTCAATACGGCGCTGATGCAATTCGGCGGATCGCCGCTGCGTCTGCTTCCATGCCCAGCCCGTATCTTCGACTACTCCCTTGACAGCAAGATATCGCAGGAACTTGACCACGGCCCGTTCGGCACCGCCCTTAGGAAGGTTAGCGTCCACCAGAAGCGAGTCCTCGTTCTGGCTGCGGCTAGCGAACTCTTCCGTGATCCAACCGCGCGTACGGAATTCTCCGATCACGGAGAACGGGGTGACGCCACCGAAACGCGGCACCATGTCACAAAGGATGCCAGCCTGCCATACCTTGGGATGAACCGTGAAATATCCCTCTCCCACGGACGGTCCGTCGAGGAGCTCGGCATCTCCCGCCGCAGCAACAGCTCGTACTTGGGGCGAGTGCTGCCAGGCATAGCCTAATGCCTTTCGTCGGGCGGAAGCGTAGGCTGCTTTGACCTTCTCGATCTGGTTTCGACGCCTCTCTTCCGCCGCAGCTGCTTCCTGTCCAGCTATTCGCTCCAGTTCATTTCTAACGTGAGCGGCCCTGCGATTGTAGATCCATTCGCGCGGAGCCGATGTTAGAATTGCCTCGTCGAGGCCAGCTATCGTCGTGTCTCGGGACAGCGCGGACAGATCAATTTCGACTGCCGAGATGCCCGCAGCCGCGATCTTCGTTCGCTTCTCCGGGCCACAGCGATGCGTCACATAGACCTCGACCTGCATTCGATCATCGCCTTTTCGCAGGATTACGTCCGGAATGGTTTCGCCGTCCATGGTCTCCAGCATAGCTGAGTCAAAGACGAAAGTCTTTGCTTGACGAATTGTCCTGGTGCGCGCGCCGTACGTGGCCTGCACGGGAGGAAGGACGAGGCTTTTGCGGCTATTGAGCAGTTGCTCAGCATAGTGGTGAAGCGCCGTCATATTGCCGTGCTTGCAGCTAGGGGCGATACCTGCAGCCCGCTCCGCCGCCGTGAGTGGCGCATGCGCGAAGTGATGGGCGATGTCACCGTCAGGCTTTCGCGCGACGAGCTTTCGACCGCAATTTTTGGCCGGACACTGACACCCACATGACGAGCCACGCGATGCCTGCGAAATGTGAATGATCTCCCCGTCCCACCGCTTGCCAAAGGCAAGCCTCACGCCGTCGCGGGCGAAGAAGGCGTGGCCAATTTTGGACAATGCAGCCAACGGATCCATGGCGTCGCCATTAATTGCAGCGAGTTGCTTTTTCTCGACTTATCGTTCAGTGGCTTCGTCGCTGGCGAGAAAGTCGCGAAGCTGAACCAGCTTCTGCAAGAGCTCGTCGAACGCGTAAATCTGAACGTCCTTCATGCTACGGCGGAATAATTCCAAACACTTCTGCTCGGCTTTTCCTTCCGGGGTTTTCCCCGCAACAACCACGCAATCAACGGAGTAAGATACTATGTTGGCGATCTCACTTGCATCCTTGATCTGCGCGATATTCTTTTGGAATTGATAGCGTTGGTCGAGAACTTGGGCAACCGAACCCACAAGATCGCCCGAAGCTGGATAGACGCCGCCGCGAAATTCCCTTCCGAGCAGCTGAGTGTGCGGTGTCTTGATTTCGACCAACGCCACATTGTTGGTTCCTTCATTCTTGACGAGAAAGTCGGCGATCTTTCCGCCTCGTCCAGTCAAAGCCGCCCCTCCCACATGAGCCTGTCCAAGCACCTCCACGATCGGATAGCCAAACAGCAACGACAATATGAACGGGTTCGAAGCAAATAGCTTCTGCCAAGCGCTCTCGGGCAGCTTCTTGTCGATCATTTCCCGAAACCGCTCGATTAGAACATCGAGGCTAACGAGCTCGATATCGCGTTGAAGTCCATACAACACATCGGGCGTTTCGGTCGCGATCGTCGGAGCGCTCGAGCGAATTGCAGCGACCATGCCGACCCGATCGCGTTTTGAGAGCTCGGACTTAGAGTAATCGCGACCAACCAGCAAATTGGAGATTGTGTCTTTCTTGAGCGCTCGCCGCTTTTCCGGGAATCGCTCAGGGTCCAGCGTTGTCAACAGGGCATTATGGGATTTGATCGCCCTGTCTATTCGTCCCTCGCGTTGATACCCTCGTGTGATACGCGCCAACGATAAGCGCAGTGTTTCGAATTCGCGGTAAGCGAGATGAAAACACGCGCCGTCGAGGCGGGTCACCCCTCGCTTTGTGATGATTAGGCTTGTGACGTCGTCGAGCTCCTCGATACTGTCAACGATTGAACTATATTCTTTTGGAAATCCAAGGCCAGCTTCGATATTCTTGATCAAGCCGGTAGGAAGTTGGAAGAGCACATCGTGTATGGCGTGTTCATCCTCGGGTAGCTCGAAATCAAAACCTTCCAGGACGATCTCTTCAAGCTGGCCGTACTTCGCTTCAAAATATCGCTCGGACGGATATGTGATAATGGGTCGAATGATAATTGTCGACTTAGTGGCATCGAACCAAATGACATCCTTGCTGGGCAGCGGGTTCGGGACCGGCTCATCCGGCTTGAGAGATTGGTAAATGCCAGGATCGGCTTCGCAATGGACTGCGATGCATCCTGGATGAATCTCTCTTAGACTCAGTTTCACGACATCCCCCAATTTGTCCGCCGCCTGGCAGTCCCAGGGTTTCAGCCCGCTCGTCGAGCGACGGCAATCCGAAGCTGTTACTTCTGCGATCCCGCTGTGTTCCGAAGACGGTGCTTGGCGTCGGGCGCTCGAGCTGATTCGCTAAGTTTCGTCCAATCGTCCGGCGGGTTGCCGCGCTTCAGCATCTTCCGGAACACGGCGTAGGCATCATTGGCGCTCTCGTAGGCGCGCAGCGTCGAGTCATCATTGACCCAAGCCAGCACAATGACCTTGGCGTCAGCGGATCGCTGGTAGCGAAAAAATAGTCGATACTGCTGCAGAAATTTCGCACGGAACCAGTGCTTATGTTCATCGCCCAGCGTGGCGCCCTGACGATAGATGTCCCGGGTTGGATCGCCGGGAATATCCTCGAATGCGACCTTCAGCACCGCCGCAAGGAGCTTTGCGGCGCGCTTCTTCTTATAGTCCTTTGGATCCTTTTTGCGCGCTCGCTCGACTTTTTCGATCATCGCCTCGAGTTGATCGAGGAAAAGCGGGTGCGCATAGATTTTCCAACCATTGATTTCGACGGTGTCGTCGCTCACCCTTCGTCATCCGGGAGCGTTGCGTCGAGATCGACCTTGACACCCTTGACCAAGCCCTTTCCTCGCGCAACCAGCGACTTCGGCACCGATCGAATTCGCGCTGGCTCATGAGCCATGTCACGTGCCAAGAATTCGAGGAACGTGCCTATCACAGGGTCGGCTTCGGCTTCACGCCTCTGCTTCTTCGCGATGACGACAGTGCCGTCAGCGAGGCCACGGAACACGACCTGGTCACGCTTGCCGAGAGCCAGCATCTTACGGATAGCGGCCGGCACAGTCGTCTGGCCGCGCTCGGTGATGGTGGCGGGGATTTCGAGGATTTCAGCCGTCTTGGCCATGACCCGCTCCTTGCATCTCAATATCATCCGATGTAATGCATTTGCATTGTAAGTCAAGTTCATCTCGGCTGGTGTGGCTGGCCGACGGCGGCGGAATTCTGCCCGTTCGGTGCGTATTCCCCTGACGAACGAGCAGAAAGAACGCCCAATGGCGCTGATCCGTGTGCTTGAGATTGAGAATTTTCGAGCGGTGAAGACGCTTCGCTGGGTACCTGGTCCTGGGATAAATTGCCTGATCGGACCAGGCGACAGCGGCAAGTCGACGATTCTTGATGCCATCGATCTTTGCCTCGGCGCGCGCCGATCGCTTTCCTTCACTGACGCCGATTTCCACGCTCTTGATTTCGGCCGCGCGATCCGCATTGCGGTGACACTTGGCGCTCTCGATGACCCCCTGAAGAACATGGACGCGTATGGCGACTTCCTCGTGGGCTTCGATGCAGCCACCGGGTTGGTGGAACCGGAACCCGGTGCCGGGCTCGAAACCGCCCTGACCCTCCAGCTCACAGTTCAGGACGACCTCGAGCCGGAATGGACGCTTGTCTCGCCGCGTGCCCAGGCTTCAGGTCGGGTCCGCAATCTTAACTGGGCCGATCGCACGCATATAGCTCCAGCCAGACTCGGCGTCACGGGGGGCATGCATCTGACGTGGCGGAGAGGGTCTGTGCTGACCAAGCTGACAGACGGCAAGGCGGACGCATCAAAGGAGCTGACACGGGCAGCTCGTGAGATGCGCGACGCCTTTGACCAAAAGGAACTCGAAGAGCTCGCGGAGCCTCTCAAACTCGTCACGGCAGCGGCAGGCGATATGGGCGTCCCCGTCGGAAAGGCCGTGCAGGCGTTGATCGATGCCGGTTCGGTCACTTTCACAGGCGGCACCATCTCGCTTCATGATGAAGGGGGTGTGCCGCTACGGGCTCTCGGGCTTGGTTCGTCGCGGCTGCTGATCGCCGCCCTGCAGCGGAAGGCGGCCGAGATGGCGACGACGTTTCTGATCGACGAACTGGAATATGGGCTCGAGCCGCACCGAATCATTCGCCTGCTCGGCGCGCTGGGCGCAAAGGAAGACTTGCCCCCGCTACAGGTTTTTGCCACAAGCCACTCGCCGATTGCCGTGACCGAGCTCAACGCCCACCAGCTTCATATCGTCCGCAGGAATGGCGGGCAGCATACCGTCCGCTGTGCCAGCGACGCCGGGAACGTACAGGGCACGATCCGCGCCCACGCCCATGCGCTGCTCGCCTCCTCGATTGTGGTGTGCGAGGGCGGAAGCGAAATCGGCTTGATGCGCGGTCTGGATCAGCACTTCACTGCTGCCGGCGAAAAATCGCATGCAGCTTGTGGTGCAACTTTGGTGAACGGCAACGGCGATGAAACCTTCAGCCGCGCCATCGCTCTGCAGTCTCTGGGCTACCGAACAGCGATCCTGCGAGACAGCGACAAACCCGCCCCACCGGGTGCCGAAGCTGCCTTTGTTGCTGGCGGCGGCAAGGTGTTCGCATGGGGCGGCGGTCGTGCCCTCGAACAGGAACTGTTCGCCGCACTCCCGAACGGGCCCGCGAGCCAACTCCTGAATCTCGCCATTGAGGTGAAAGACCGCGCGTTGATTGAAGCGCATGTCAAAACAATTTCCAGCGGCACAAGGACGCTCCACGATCTGGAAACCGAGGCGCTCTTTGGCAGCCTCAGCCCCGCCAGCCGTGCCCTTCTCGGGGACGCGGCGGCGCGCTTCGGTTGGCTAAAGACCATCACCACGATGGAAACGGCGGGGCAGCGTATTGTCGGTCCCGCCTACGATGAGGCCGATGCCAGCCTTACAAACGTCATGGATGGCGTTCTCGACTGGGTCGCAGATGACGGCCGCTGAAATCGACCTGCGCACGATAGGCCGTGGGCTGGTGATAGCCCCGGCCGGCTGCGGCAAGACCCAGCTCATCAGCGATGCTCTGGCAAGGCATGACGGGCCAAAGCCAATCTTGGTGCTGACACACACCAATGCGGGGGTCGCAGCGCTCCGCGGCCGCCTCGATAGAGCAGGTGTAAAGCCAAGCTCCTACCGGGCTGCAACGCTCGACGGCTTCGCGATCCGGCTCATTTCGACGTTTCCTCAGCGAGCCGGGCACGATCCGCGAATCGTAACAGCCGCCCGGCCGAATTATGAAGCCATTCGTGACGCGGCAGCGCGGCTTGTTGCTGCCGGGCATCTTTATGACATTCTCGCGGCCAGTTTCGCGCAACTATTTGTAGATGAGTACCAGGACTGCTCGATCCGCCAGCACGCCCTTGTAACCTGGTTGGCTCAAAGTCTGCCCACAGCCATCGTTGGAGATCCGTTCCAGGCCATCTTTGGATTCGGCGCTGATCCGCTGGCAGATTGGCAGAAGGACGTACTCTCGTTCTTTCCGAAAGTGCGAGAACTTGCCACGCCGTGGAGGTGGAACAACGCAGGCGCGCACGATCTGGGTCAATGGTTGCTATCGATACGACCCGACCTTGCGGCAGGCAAACCAATCGATCTTCGGAACGCACCCGGCAGCGTGCAGTGGGTTCAGCTCGATGGCCGCCAGGACGATGCCCTGCGGCAGGCTGCGGCCGCGGTCGCCGCGCCAGGCGACACGAAGGTTTTGATCATCGGCGACAGCACGGACCCTCGGGGACAGCAACGTTTCGCCCGCCAAGTCGAAGGAGCCGTGACGGTCGAGGCTGTGGACCTGCGCGACCTTACGGATTTTGGGAGTGCCCTCGACCTTGCGAGACCCGAAGCGCTCTCCACCGTGGCCCATTTTGCGGAGAGCTTGATGAGCGCCTTTTCCGCAGACGACCTAGTACGGTCGGTTGCGGCAGCCCGTACCGGGAATCTGGGACGACCTCTGTCCGGTATCGAGCAAGCGGGCATGAGTTTTGAAGCGTCGCGGTCGCTTGCAGATGTCGCAGATCTCCTTTCCGCCATCAATCGCGCCGGTGGAGTTCGATGTTACCGTCCTGCAGTGCTGGCGGCCGCACAGCGGGCTCTGCAACTTGCAACCTCTCCCGACGGGCCATCGTTTCGAGAGGCGACGGTGACGATCCGAGAATACTCTCGGCTCATCGGCCGGCCGCTCGCCAAGCGTTCCGTCGGAAGTACCTTGCTACTCAAAGGTCTCGAAGCCGACATCTCGGTCATTCTCAATGGGAGCGCTCTCAACGCGCGCAATCTCTACGTCGCAATGAGCCGTGGCTCGCGCCGAGTCGTGGTTTGCTCTCCATCGCCAATTCTCAATCCGCCCTGGTAAGCCGCGCTACGGAGGTTCGACCCACGAAACTTGTGCTGCGGACATGTAGACGATAGCGCCTCGCTCGGCCCCTGTGACGCTCAGATAGTCGCGCAGTTGCGCCACATGTGCACTGTGTGCCGCCGCCGTGGGGTTTACGTCGGACTTCCAGTCGATGACGAGTGCGATGCGCTCTCCCTCGATTGCGGCAGCATCCGCACGACCCGCAAGATAACGCGGCGGGTTTGCCGCCCAGAGCGGAACTTCGGGCACCAGTAGCGCGAGGAAGGGCGCGAGCTCCGGCAGGGCCAATGTGCGCAGCGCCACCTCGGCCATCTCGACCGCGTCTGGCCTTTCGGCATCCGTCGCGTCATCGGATTGTAGTTGAGCAAGCAACTCGGTCGCGCGAAGAGTAGCCCCTTCACGAACTTGCTCAAGTTCCCCCGTGAGTAGCTCTTCCATAAGCTTGTGCAGGATCGTACCCCGGAGGGCGCCCGCTCCTACAATCCGCGCCGTCACGTCGGTCGCCGGATCGACTACGAATGCATCAACAAGGTCGGCGCTGCGATCAGCATCGCGGTCGCTCGGACGGTCCCATACAATCGGCGGCGAAGCAGCCACCAATCGCTGGTTTTCTGCTGCAAATATCGCCACTGTCTGATCGTTGGCCATGGATTGCGACGCGCTCATAACAGGCTCGGGCAACGCGTCAGCTCGGATCTCGGAAAGTCGCTTCTGCCCCAGATTCATCACCCGCGACCACGATCGCGAGGGAGCGCCAGGCAGATCAGGGATCACCAAGAGATCTCGGGCGCGCGTCGTTGCGACGTACCAGAGCCGCTCGCGTTGCCGCGCTTCGCGAAATTCCTCCTCTTCACGGGCGGTAACCAGTTCGGGCGGCTCGATCCCTCCGACGATCCAGTGAATTGTATCGTCTGATTGCCTATAGACGAACTGATCCTGGGGCTTGAACTGCGTCGACGAATTCACGGTGATCACCACGGGCCATTCCAGCCCCTTGGCGCTGTGCATGGTGACGATCTCCACCGAGTCCTCGGACGCATCGACTCTCCCTTCTGAATGCCGGCGCTTGCTCTGCCATCCTCGCTGGAGATCGAGCGCGAACGCGCGCAGTCCGGCAACATTGTAGGGTCTGGCGAGTTCGACGATGGCATCAAGGTTTGCGAGCGCGCGCGCGTTGCGCTGGCCATGCCTAGCCGCCATGATCACTCTCAGTTTCAGGCGCTCGATTGCGAAGGCGATGAGCTGCATCGGCGTGAGTTCGGCGGCAAGGCGATGCAGCGCCTGGAGCTTCAACAGAACATCCTTTGCGAGGGGGTTGACGACCTCGTCCGCTGAGGTCCGCAACTGAAAGCGCCGGCGCCCATCTTGGTCGGGTGAGAGAGCCGCCGTAATATCAAGCAAGTCTTCATCGGTGAGTCCGACAGCCGGACCTCGCATTAGCGCGCCGAAAGCCAGAGTGTCGAGCGGATCCGACAGCGCGCGAACCAGGACGAGCATGTCCTGAAGCTCCTGGCGCCGGAAGAGCGCGTGACCTGCCTGGGAGGCGACCGCGATGCGGTGCGCTTCGAGAGCGCGTTCGTAACGCCAGAGATCGGTGTGTGTAGGAGCAAGCAGCGCTATGTCGCCTGCACGCAAGTATCGCTCAGTTCCATCCGGATGATGGATCTTCAGGGCGCCGATCAGGCGCGCGCACAGGCTGGCAACAGCTTCCGCCTCCGCTTCGCGCTGTTCCTCCGCGTTGGCATCACGCGGAACATGGATCGTCAGCTTCGCCGCCGCACTGATCGGCAGTGGCGGGAGCATAAGGGTCGGCGCGAGCGGGACGAAACCCGGTTGTCCCGCCCCTCCAAGAACGTCACTGAACACGTGGTTGACGTGCGTGATGACGTCCGGCCGGGATCTGAAGTTCGCGGTGATAGAAAGTACGCAGCCGTTGCCGGCTGTTCCAAGTACGGACTTCGCGAGGGCGTAAGACTCAACGTCAGCACCGCGAAATCGATAGATTGCTTGTTTGGGGTCTCCTACCAAAAAGAGCGCTCCTGGCCGCAAGCTTGCGCTGCTCCAAGTCGCCGGCTGCGAACGCGCAGCGAGGCAGAAAACGATTTCCGCCTGCACGGGATCGGTATCCTGGAATTCATCGACGAGCAGGTAGGCATACCGGCCGGCGAGCCAAGCGCGAATTTCGGGGTTCTCGCAAACAAGCGCCCGCGCCTGACGTAGCAAGTCGTCGAAATCGAGAACGGCCGCTTCTCGCTTGCGCCGGTCGTAGGCCTCGATCACCCCGGTTAGATGCGCATCCAGTTCATGCGCCAGACCTTGCGCAATGCAGCCAATCAACGTTCGATACGCGGCGCGAACCGTCTCGAAGTGTTCGACCGCTTCATTTGCGCGACGCCGTCCATCCGTCTCGCCAAGACTCTGCTTCCAAGCGCGCATCCTGTCATAAGCCAGCAAGTCGATGCTTCTTTGCCGCATCATGCCGATACGGGGCGGCTGGGTCAGGCGCCACAACGCGGAGAAGCCCGCGGTGGCGTGATCGCCGGCGAAGAACGAAGAAAGACGTTCAAGATCCGCGATGAGACCTGCCGTCCACGTATCTCCTGGTCCCGCGACATGCCAGCGGGCAAAGGCAGAGACGGCTTCCGCGAACGTTTTGTCCGGGCGAGTTGAGAAATCCGGCGCCGGCACGGTCGCGCTGCGATGCTCTCGCCGGAGGATGGCAAGTTCGCGGACCCGCTCGACTACCCCCAACGGGTCATCCTTGGCAAGGACACCGATGGGACCGCCGTCTGTTTCGTCAGGCACCAACCTCTCCTTCAGCCAAGTCGCGAGCACTTCGTCAAAGAGTGCATTGGCAATGATCGCGTCCACAACACGCGAACCAGGATCGAGGCCCACTTCTATCCCGTGCGAACGAAGAATTCCTTGGCAAAACCCATGGATGGTCGTGGCAGTGATTTCTCCGATGCGTGGCGCGGCCTCATCAAGATGCGCGCGCTCCGCTAGGTCTAACGGCAGTGAGAGAATTCCGGCGAGTGCGGGCGGCGTCCTTCCATGGCGAAGCTCCTCGACCGTCCAGCGTATCCGTGCCTCCAACTCGCTCGCCGCCGGTTCGGTGAAGGTGATGGCTGCAATTTTTGAAGGATCAACCCCGCTTGCGATCATCATCGCGACGCGCGCGGCCATCAATGACGTCTTGCCAGTGCCCGCCGCAGCCTCGACCAGCATGTTGGTCTCAAAATCAGTGAGCGCGCGTCTGCGGGCATCGAGATCAGGTACGCTCACGGGCTACTCCAAAGTTTGTCTAGCGCGCTGTTCACCCCAGCAAATAGACGACGCTTTACGCGACGGTAAGCATCAAGCTCAGCTGGCAGGGCGATAGCAAGCGGATCAAAGAATACAGGCGCAGGTCCTGGCGCAATCTGGCCGTTGCGTTGCAGTTGAACGCCTGAGGCCGTGAATGCAACCGCCTGGTCAATCGCCTTCTCAAGTTCCTCGTTCGTAAGGCTTAGCGTCCGCGCCGGCTCGTGCTTTAGATAAGTCAGCTGCGAGCTCACGCTCCGAACATCAGCAAGGAGAGACCGCACGGCGAGGCCGTAAAAGACGCGCTGGAGTTCTGCGCCACGATCGAACACGACTGGCTTCTTCCGCTCCGGCGCCGCCCCAACCTTATAGTCCGTGACGACTGCCGCGCCGCGTGCCGCGTCTTCATCAAGTCGATCAATTCGTCCACGGAAGACAATTCCGGTCTTTCCGATCTGGACCGGCGAGAGCGTGGTCCACGGATGAGCTCCTTTATCGGGCTCGCCAAACGAAAGCTCGGTCCAGCTCCTGCCGCGCGGTTCGTCGATTGCATCTTTGAGTCCTCGCAGCGCTCTCTCGCGTGCCATCTCCACTGTGTGGCGCCAGAGAAGGCCCGGTGGAACGGCTCTGGTGAGAGGCCAGCTTTCGGTAAGACTGTCCACCTCTCGATCTAGGGCAATCTCAATCTCATCGATATTTTTGGGCGCGCCAATCCGCAACACGCCCGCAATAAGAGCGTGAACGAGCTCGCCGAAAGCGCGATGGGTTAGAGCGAGGGGCTGGGGGTCTAGATTCGGCTCACGCCAGTGCAGGGCGTACTCCCAGACGAACCCCAACGGATCGCATAGAAGTCGATGGAGAGAGGTCGTGGATTGGACTTCAGCAAGGGCATCGACAACGAGCGGGTGGTTGGCACGAACCTTCCCGTCATGAGCCGTGTGTTGCTCACCATCCCACCATGCGCGCCAACAGGCACGACTTGCACGCACTTGGGGATCCTTGCCCGCATCGACGGGCCGGGCGTAGAGCCGATCGCTTTCGCTGAAAGCATGCGGGGGTATCGCGCTCCGCCCGATGATGCGCTCTGCTTTTCTCGGCCACAACGTACTGGCTGCTTGCAGCGATCCAGTCGCACTCCTATAGGCGCGTGACAGCGAGTAGTTGGTCGATTGGCCGACGATGATGTCATGCATCATCCGGTCCATTTCTGCTGCTTCAGCGGACGGAAGTCGTAATTGCCCAAGCAGATGTTGTGGTAGCAACGGGTTCTCGTTCGACCGTCTGGGCCACGCGTTCGCATCCAGCCCGACGAGGCGAATATATGCGCGCGGGGCCGCCGCCAAGTGACGGGCGGGTCCCCACGCGATAGAATTTCCCGGCTCGCGTCCGTCGGCAACGCGCAGAGCCTGCAGGGAGAGCTCGATTGCCTGTGGGGGCGCCATGCGCAAAGCATCCCGCCACAGGCTCAGCGCCTGCCCCTTCAAAAGACGGCGCCCTACTCCCTCTGACAATGCAATCCCGCCGGCCAAGTCTTCGAGAATCGGCAACAATGTCCGTTCCGTAAGGTCACCATTTGCCCGTTCGTCTCGAGTTTGCTCCAGAGCATGACGCCAAAGCGTCGGACTTGTCAGCGCCGCGCTTCGCCGCAAGCCCTTAGCCCAGTCACTGGGCAACTTATCCTTGGCTGGGCCGCGCGGCAGCCGGGCAAATAGGAGCCTCACACGTTCCTGAGACAGCCCGCGTAGCAGGATGTCCGCGAGTGCAGCGCAGGCCTGCCCTTCACGGGTCGCTAGCGCCGGAATGCCGTGCGTGAAATGCACGGGCATCCCTGCCTCACGCGAGAGAACCAGAAACGCATCGTCCCAAGCCGACGGCGAGGCAGCCGAAATGGCGACCTCGTGGGGCGCGGCTTTTCCGTCCGCCACAAGCGCGCGCGCCCAACGCAAAGATTCCCGCACTTCGTTTCGCGGATCGGCACAGAGGTCTGCAGAGCCAAGCAATGCTGTGCCGGATGGACGCGTTTGGATGTCCCCAGAGAACCAGTCGCGCCGGCTGTGCTGCGATGCAATCCATCGCACCGGTACGACATCGCAAAGCGCATGGATGAGCGGATACCAAACGGCCTGGATATTAGCGACGTCTTGAATAGTGACGGCGCCGAGTACTTTGGGAGCGAAACGAATTCGCGCCAAGGCAGCTCTGACCAAATCGGGAGGCGTCAGCATTCCAGACGGCAGTTCCTCTCGGACGCGGCGTTCGAGCAACACAAAGTCCCTAAGGCGGGCATTGTCGGGCAAAGAAGCCGGGGCCTCCATGTCCCACCAGTCCCGGAGCGCCGATAGCGCAGCCGCGGGCATCCCCGGCAGTTCGGCAACCTTGCCAATGTCCTCGTATCCGCCCACCTCGAGCCCCTGCCTGATAGCCAGGTACAAGACCTCGTGCGAGGCTGGCGAAACGAAGCCGCCGGCAAGGCGTGCGGCGAGAAGCGGCAGCGTCAGGACTTGCCGACCCGTGGCCCCTTCGCGAGCCGCATCAAGGCGCCGCATTCGCAGTGCTAAAGGCCCATCGACGACTACAGTATGGATTAGCATTTCGCGCCCTATCGCCGGACTGAAGGCAGCGATACCCGATCGCTGCCGAAACCGCGAATCTTTAAGGCGACGCAGTTCCCGCCGTCTAACGCGTCTCCGCTATCGCGTCCGCCATCTCGTCGACCGTCTTCTTAAAGTGTGCCGGATCATGCAGAGCGGCCTTCGCCGCTTCTGTCCATTCTGATCTTGTCGACATCCATCCGACCATCCTCCCGGCATCGATCCCGCGGTTTCGGACGAGATAGGGTGACAAGATCTTATCCGGCACCGAGTCGCGCAGTAAGTCGGCGCTCTCTGGATGGATCATTTCAAACACCCGCCAAGCTCGGTAAACGGCAACCAGTTCTCCATCCTCTGCAAGCTTGGACAACAGTTCGAGGATTGGCCCAGGCGGTGTGATTTGTGTCTCCGAGCCTTTGTCGGCGCCAGCTTCCGCTACACGCGTGGGCTGCTCAATTCCGGTTGCGGAGAGCGCCACGGCGAGCGCTTCCACTGCCTCGTCTCCGACGCCAGCGAAATACTGTGCGCGGTCGGTGAACCCTCTGGCCGCGTGCGCAGCGACCTCGTCTCTGTCCGCCGGCAGGACCCGCAGGATGCCATCTTGGTATTCAAATATGCCGGCCGCCACGAGAGAGGCGAAATCCTTCTCGAACCGAGGATGCTCCGCATCGACCCCGAAAAGATCTGCCGTGTCGCCGGAAACGACGAGCGCTAAGGTGTCCGGCTCGAGCTGTGGGATCAATATCTTGCTGCCTCTTCCTCCGAGCAAGAGAGAGACGACCATCGATTCCCGCAACCGCTGTCCGGGACTGGAGCCGGGCCGAAGCAGAGCGGACTTGGTTCGGTGAATGACAGACGACGAAAACACGTAGGGCGCGACGGCGCGGTAATAGTTGTGCGAGAGTCCTTCGCCGTCAATTGTCTCCAGTTTCCCATCATCCAACCAAAACAATACGGGTATCCAGCATGGCTGGGGCAGAAACGCGATCAGCCTGCGGCGAAACGCGCCAGGATCGACGGGTCGATCCGACCCTGCCAACGATCTGCTGAGGTCGTGCCAATCTCGAAAGCCGCCTGCGATCGCGGCGGCCTTCTGGCAGCGATTAAGCGGAAAAATGATCCCGCTATCGTCAAACAACGATTTGAGATTCTTGGCGAATTTCTTTGCGCCTTCGAGCGTCGAGAACATGCGAGCGTCCTTCATCTCGGCCGGGTCAAGACGCGCTGCTCGTCTCATCGGCCGAAAGAGGGGAAGCGGTCGCGAGAGCTGATGATTGAGTAGTCGTTGGACCAAAAGTCCTTTGCCAGGGCAGCGGCCTAGCCGACGGAGGCGGCATGAGTCGAATCTAGAGCCGTGCGCCGAAATTTTCAACAATTAGCGCGAATTGTCCCGTGATCTTTGCTCGTCCGGGATTCGCTTCCAAGGAAGACCTTCGCTCTGCGACTCTGCCGGATTCTAGACCTCACTCCGGACTGTCCGTCCCCATTCGAGCAATCGCGGCAATGTGCGACGGGCCAAGGAAGGCATCGGTTGCCAGTAGGATTGTCTCGCGATGCGTCTTGCTCACAAGGCCCGCAATGCATTTTGAACGATCGAAATAACCGTGCTGCCCGGCATTCGGCCAGTGGTTGGCAATCGTTCGGCTAAAGCTAGCACTGCGCGCCACACGTCGGTGTTATCCATTGCGATGCATGCTTGTTCAGCTTGCTCTGCGAAGAGCCTTGTTGCCTCTGATCCGTTCAAGCCGATCCTTTGACAAGTCTCGATGACGGTCTGACGGTCATCGCTGCACCCGTAATCATGCCAAACCAAATGAAAGGAAGCGTCTATAAATTTCGCTTGTGCCGCCGCCCCAGCAGTAAGCTCAAAAACTCGCACGCTCGCCCATTCCAATGGATCGATGCCCATATACGAAAATAGCTTGCGCCATTGCTCCACCGTCCACCGGGTGCCTTCCCTTATGCCTGCGCGCTCCCCGAACTCCTTAAGGCCCGGCATATTAAGGGGCAGCTCGAACACGGAGCAGTGTGGAGTGCCCTCCTCCATTTCGATCCACCGGATCGCGTTTTCATTGGTGACGCCTACGCGACCTATCGATAAAACGCGGGCAACTGCATGGCCGGCCTCATGGACGGCTATATCTCTCTTCGTACCCCCACCAAAATCCATTGCTCGCCTCCAATGACCGGATCATTGTAAACTAAACGTACAATAAGTATCGCTCCAGGAATCCCCGCGTTCGGATCACGAAAAGCCACGGGATTTGCCCGGTCACAGTTGCCACACAATGGTCGGTCTTAGCCTAGTGGCAATGTCGAATTTCCCAGCATGAAAGCGAACAATCCAGATTGGACCGCGCCGCGCACTAACCAGGATTGGCGCGATGACGAATTGATGCTGGCAGTTGCCTGGCTGAAGTCGTTCGTTCCTCGCAAAGAGATGGAGCAGAGGCTGGACGTCGCGAAGACCAATCTTCTTGCTGCCCAAGACCGCATGCGCGCCGGCATAATGGGACCGTTGTATGACCCGGTAGATACGGCCGCTTGGTACATACTGCAGGCAGAGACCTTTGCCACCGACCGGGCCCTGTGGACGCCTGAGGGCACAATGCGAGTTGTGCCCTTCCTTACGCGCATCGGCAAAGAGCTGAAACTTCTGCTCAGCGTGAAGGGGGTCGAAGAGCGAGCGGCTCGCATGATGTTACAGGAGAGACGCCAACCTGACAGCAGCATTTTCGAGATGCTCGTCGCCCTTGCCTACCGACGCAGAGGTTGGAGACGGGTCGAGTTCGTGCCGGAAACTCCCGGGCGCGGACGAACCCCGGACCTGCACGTTTTCAGGACAGGAAGCCGCTGGGCGGCAGAGTGCAAGCGCCTGATGCCTTCAACCTACGCCGCGAACGAGAAGTTGCGGGGCACGCGGCTTGCACAACCCATCCATCAACTATGCCTGGAGCTAGGCGAATCCGTCATTGTCGAGGTGAAGTACCAAGTCGAGCTGCGCGAAGTCGCGGACGACTATCTCGTGCGACACGTGAGACAGACCATCGAGCGGCGATCGCTGGCACCTTGGAAGGACGAGGTGGCGACCGGAAGAGTGCGACCCATAAACTGGACGTTGCTTCGGCGAATTCTCGCAAAAGACTACGTCTATTTTGATGGAAGTCGGATGATCGAACTTCTGGCCGGACACTATGATCATTCGGCCGATCACAGCATGGCAGCCAAATGGCGTCCGGCGCCTTTGAGGCCCACATATGCCGACGCTGTTTACCAAGCGAGCGTGGTCAGCTGGGTCAGTGAATCCGAAGTTGCCGTACGTCAAAAGGCGCGTCACTTTCGTAGCACCATCGCCAACGCAGAGCGTCAGCTTCCGAGCGACCGTCCGGGGGTAATTCACGTTGGCGTCGAGAGCTCGGCGGGACCGGAAGTTGATTTCGCTCGTCACTTCTTCAACACGATGCAAGCCAGAACTTTTGCGCCGGCGACCTCACGCCTCAGATGGGTTTACGCAAACTATTTTGTTCCGGAAGCAACCACGCGAGAGAACGAGACGTGGGCGATCACTGAGACGATGGTGCCATACAAGATCGGACATCATCGAACGCATTGGCCACTGCCCGACCACATGTTGGTCACGCCCGAGAACGAAAGCGAAAGCGGGGTACATTGGCATCCGATCGCAGCAGCGAATTCGAACCAAGAATAGTCTCAGAGCCAACTCTCGCACTTTCTGACCGCGATTCGCTCTGCGCGTCACGTTGGCTAGAACAGAGAGCTAATCGGATCACTGATTTAGTGTGGCGGAGTTCGCCGATGTTCGCTGGCGCTTATTCGACGGATATTCGACGACTTTTCGGGCCAAGCTGTAAGTCTTTGAAATTTCTGGCGCTCCCTAGGGGAATCGAACCCCTGTTTCAGCCTTGAGAGGGTAAAGTCGATCCGCTTGATGATCATCATCGTTGAGAGTCCTGCGATGGAGCTTACGGACGTCAGGCCCGGCTCGTTTGCATAAGCAGGCGTTACCGCACCAGTTTCGCACCAGAAACGACCCAGCCAAAGCACAACGAACGCGATCAGATTCAAACAAATAGCCAGCAAAATCAACGAAGCCAATCGCTATCCCGCCGCTCATAACGGTCTGGTTGCAGGTTCGAGTCCTGCCGGGCCCACCACGCTTCGCCCTTCGGGCTACGCGTGGCGCAGCCAAGCGGAGAACGAGGGGCAAGCGCGGTGTCGTAGCCGGAGCGCAGCGGAAGCAAAGACGGACTGGCGCGGCAAGCTTCGGCTCGGCAAGCCAACGCCACACATCAAAGTAAGCATGCGAAGGTATTTCTCGCGTCCGTTCACTCGACGGTGCACTCTCGATCTTTCGCGAGCAGCCGAAAGCGCTCCCCGCTCGTTCAAGGTGAAACCAGCCGCTTGCGGACAGCATACCGAACCAGCTCGGCGGTGGAGGACATCCTGAGCTTGCGCATGGCCGAGGCGCGGTGGGTCTCGACCGTCTTGACGCTCAGATTCAGGATCGCGCTTATCGACCTGTTGGTGTGCCCCTCCGCGATCAACTGGACCACGCTCTCCTCGCGCGAGGTCAGCAGCATGTCGGCCCGGTTCTGCTTGTTCGCCTGGTAGTCGCGGAGCAGCTTCTCCAGTAGAACACTCGTGAAGTAGGGTCTGCCGTCGAGCAGCGCTTCGACCGCGGAAATGAGATGGTTGCGAGCGTCGGACTTGAACAGGAAGCCGCGGATTCCGGCCAGAATGGCCTCTGTCAGCAGCTCCTCGCTTTCATGCATCGTGAGGATAAGCACCTCGGTTTGAATGTGAAGCGCTCTGAGGCGGCGGCTGACCTCCAGGCCGTTGATGATCGGCATGGAATAATCGACGATCACGATGTCTGGCCTGGTTTCCAGCGCAAGCGTGACCGCCTGCTCACCATTGGTCGCCTCGCCGCTCACGATCCAGTTGGACCGCGTTTCAACAATCGCACGAAGTCCGGAACGCACGATTTCATGGTCGTCCGCAATCAAGATGCGTTTCACGGGTCGTTCCCGTTTGCCTACCCTCGGCCAAGCCAGGTGGACTAGAGCGGTCATCGGCCGTCAGGTCGAACGATCATACGGCGTCCCACAAGAACGGTTATCCAGCAAAACCCTGAGAGATGCAGGCGAAGGTACTGACAGCCACGGATCGCCACGGCTTGCGATCAGGCCTCGACGAGTCCGCTCCGCACCGCGTATCGCACGAGGCCCGCCGTCGAGTTTACCTCCAGCTTGCGCATCGCCGCTGCACGATGTGCCTCCGTCGTCTTAACGCTCAGGTCGAGGATCGCGCTAATCCCCTTGTTGCTGTAGCCCTCGGCAACCAGCTTGACGACGAGCTGCTCGCGCGAGGTCAGCCCATGGCGGTGTCGTTCGCCGTGGGGGCCCTGCCCGCCGTCGTATTCGATAATGCTATTCGTACAGAAGAACGGCCTATGCATCAGCAGCGACTCGACAGCCGCCAGCAGCAACTTGTTCGCATCAGACTTCACCAAGAAAGCGCGGGCGCCGGCCTCGAACGCCTGCTGCGCTATCAGACCCGAATTGTGCACGGTGAAGATCAGGATCTCGGTTTGCAGCCGATAGTCCCTCATACGCCGTGCCACCTCCACGCCGGTCATCCTCGGCATCGAGAAATCCAGGATGGCGACGTGGGGCTGGCTCTGGATCGCCGCGGCGACCGCTTTGCCTCCGTCAGCGGCCTCGGCCACCACTTCCCAATCCGCCCGCTGCTCGAGCACCGCCCGCAAACCCGACCGCACCGCTTCATGATCGTCGGCTATGAGGATACGTTTCATGCCGCACACTCCATGTCTTTGACGGCGTTCGGGTCGCGCTTTCGACCCGCCGCCGCTGGCTAGTGTTCTTTCGCTGATCGTGTGCCGGTCGCTGGCCTCGTATTGATCGTGGTCCTTCGTCGATTGCGTCCATTCACCGCAAGGACGTGCGGGAAGACCGCGGACAGAACGGTGCCGGAATGCGGCGCCATCCCGTTGGACTGGATGGCGAGCGTACCTCCCATCCCGTGCAGCCTCGCTCGCATCGCGGGAATTCCGACACCGCTCGACAGCGTCTTGGTGCCCGGCCTGCCGGGGTTGGGAAAACCGCGTCCATTGTCGCTGATCGTCAACTGGAAACGTCTGTCGACAACATCCAGGACGATCGCCACCTCCGTCGCTCTTGCGTGACGGAAGACGTTCGTCAGGGCCTCCTGAACGACGCGCAGCAGCGAGCGCTTGGCCTCATGAGGCAGCCGATCGACCTCCGGCACGATATTCACCCTCACGTGCAACGAGGTGCGCGCCGCGAACCCTTCCGCGTAGCCTTCGATCGTGGCCTTCAATCCGTCACCCGTCAGATCCCGCGGATGCAGCAGATAGGCAAAAGCTCGGAGCTCCCGGAGCGCTTCATCGATCGACCCGTCGATTTCGTCGCAGAGCCGTTCGGCAGCTTGTGTGCCGTCAAGCTGGCCGCGGATCCGCATGAGGCCGAGACCCGCGGCAATCAGATGCTGGCATGTCGAATCGTGGAGATCGGAAGCGATCCGCTGCTGAATGCTCTCCTGAAGCGACAGCAGGCCAGCTTCGACATCCAGCCCGTTCCCCCATGTGGTGGGGTCCTCGAAGCGAACGTCGCGCGCCTCGCGATGGCAGCCGATCAACCGGACGACACCGCGGGTCGCGGGATCCAGGATCGGCGTGACCGTCGTTTCCCTCGTGCGGGATGAACCACCAAACGCCAGCCGCTGCCGGATCCTGATCTCAGCCTTCTCCGCGAGGCTCGCCCGAAGTGCTTCGCAGACAGATCTCGCGTCATCCGCGCTCAGGCAATCGGATACATCCATGTCGAGCACGTCTCGCGACGATACGCCGAGCCGGGACTCGAATGCCGGATTGATGCTCTCGTAGACGAAATGTCCGCAAAAGGAGGGGCGCGCGACGAAGAGGAGATCTGCAGAAGAGTTCCAGTAAAGCTCCTCGGTCGATGGTTGCAAACCTACGCGCAGCCAGCGCTTGGGACTGGTTTGCCTCGACTCTCTGGCGGGGGAGCCATGTGGCTTCACTGTACTACTCACTCTATTCCGGCGACTCCCGATATTGGCCACGACGACAATAGCGGGGTCTCTCCCCACCCTGCCGGCGAGAAATCCTCCACCGAATTCGGAATAGCGCACCTGCGGGGTCAATCAACTATACACCCAGCGAACCGCTCATTCAACATGAGGTAGTATTCGGCGGGGATTGAAATCTTGGCCTTCGTCAAGGGCCGCCGAATCTCAAATCCGATGCAATAGAGAGTAAAAATGGCGATGCGCGGCGAACGAGCCCGAATGGCATCGTCGCGCCGCCATTCCGTGGTCGCCGGGCGTCCTCCACCGTTCCCCCCTAATGCGCTGACAGGTTCGCCAGGGCTATCGGCTACTGCTCGTGTCCGACTTCTTCTTTCTGGTCGCCTTCGCGGGCGGTGTCGCCGGGGCCGGCGCAATTGCGAGCGGGTGAGATGGTTGCTCCAGACGGCGCGTCGCGGCATCATCCCGAAGTGCATCGGTATCGAGTCGATGGCTACGATCGACCGCATCGCGAGGATCGGCCAGGACGACCGTCGTCATCATGCTTGAGATGATGAGGCAGGTCAGCATCAGAAGGCGTCTTGCCGGCATCTCTCGAGCACCTCTAAAAGGCAAAGTCCAGGCGAGGCCCGATCCGAACGTCCCTGTATCGCCGCAGCGGGACGTTCGAGGTTCGTGCCTCGTAGAGCACGGTCGTCGTGAGCGACACGTTGTTGGCAACGTTGTACTTCAGGCCGAGGTCAACCGAATAGAGCTGATCCTGGCGACCGGTATTGAGTCCATCGGTGAACCAATAGGCTTCGAACAGGGGCGTACTGACGATCGACCATCTGGGATCAAGCTTGACCTCGATTCCGAGCACGGCGTCAAGGCGCCAGCGGCGCGCCTCGGCCAGATCGGAGAAACGGTAGGTCAAAAGCACTAGTGGCGAGAACGTCGCGTTGCCAACGCGGAAATCGCGCGCGACTGAGCCCATCACGTCGTGGGACGTGAAGGCGAGATCGCGGTAGATGCCATCGAAATCATATCGATTTTCGTAAATGCCAGACAAGCGCCAGCCGTCCCAGTTCTCGGTCAGACGCGCGCCCATACGCGCGACGGCGAAATTGCCGTCCTTTTCCCGCGAAAAGGCTTCGTATTGAGCCCGCGCATAGAGCCGGTATGACAGATCGTTGGTGAGGTTCCCGTCGAGCCTGACGCTCACGTCTGGCGCGTAATAGACGTCGGACCTGCGGTTATCGCGGGTGAAGAGCGCGTTGTCGGTGAAAGTCGGCGAGATGGAGCCAACGACGCTCCAGGACGGGGCTTGGTAATAAGGAACCGCGTAGGAGGATGTAGCGGCTCCGCTCGATTTGAAGTCGGTGAGATCGAGGTCCGCCGCCCAAGCCGTACTACTGCCGAGCAGTGCGGCAACCGGCAGAAAAAATCCAGACGGTCGCATAGGTCCCCTCCGATGCTGCAGCCGGACACCGGGATTCGTGTCACACTGCGCGCCGATTGTGGCGTGTTAATGTTCAGATGATAAATCACAGGTTGATCTGGGTCGATTCCTCCGCCGGCTAGTAGTCGACCGGATCCCTGGTAATCGGGCAGGTCATGCAGTGACCACCGCCGCGGCCGCGGCCGAGCTCCGCGCCGACGATGGTGATCACTTCGATTCCCTCCTTGCGCAGCAGCGTATTGGTGTAGGTGTTGCGATCGTAGGCGAAGACGACGCCTGGAGAGGCGCAAACCAGGTTAGCGCCGCTGTCCCACTGGGTTCGTTCGCGCAGATAGGCATTGCCACCGGTCTCCACGACGCGGAGCTTCTTCAGGCCGAGCGCCCCAGCCACGACGTCGACGAAAGGCTTCTCGTCCTTGCGCAGCTCGATTCCGGCAGAGTTGTCCGCCGGCCGGTAGGAGTACGCCGTGATGTTATTGACGATATCGGGGTAAAGCAGCACGCAATCCCGATCGGCGAACGTGAAGACCGTGTCGAGATGCATCGCCGCACGCAGCTTGGGCATGGCCGCCACGATGACGCGCTCAGCGGCCTTTTTCCTGAAAAGAGCGGCGGCAAGCTGGCTGATCGCCTGTCTCGATGTCCGTTCGCTCAATCCGATCAGGACATTGCCCTTCCCGATCGGCATCACATCGCCACCTTCCAGAGTGGCAAGGCCGTGATCCTGAGTCGGATCGCCCCACCAGACCTGGACCTTGCCGGCGAAATCCGGATGGAACTTGTAAATGGCGGCGGCGAGGATCGGCTCCTCGTGACGCGCCGGCCAGAACAGCGAATTCAACGTTACGCCGCCATAGATCCAGCAGGTGGTATCGCGCGTGTACAGCGTGTTCGGAAGTGGCGGCAGCAGATACTCGGTCATGCCGGCCGCCTCCCGGATCAACCGGAGCATTTCACCGCCATGTGCGTCGGGGAAATCGTGGGTCGACAATCCGCCGATCAGGGTTTCCGCCAGCGCGCGGGGGGCGAGGCTTTCCAGATAGCCGCGGAGCTCGTCAATCAGGCCGAGACCGACCTGGTTTGGGACCACCTGATTGTCGAGGATCCATCGCCTCGCCTCCGGGATGGCGACGGTGTCCGCGAGCAGATTGTGCATCTCGACGACCTCGATGCCGCGGTCGCGCATCTTCTGCACGAAGTCGAAATGGTCGCGCTTGGCATTGTCGACCCACAGGACGTCATCGAACAGCAGCGTGTCGCAATTGGTCGGAGTGAGACGCTGGTGAGCGCGGCCCGGCGAGCAGACCATTACCTTGCGCAACTGACCGACTTCCGAATGAACGCCAAAAGGAAGCGCACCGTTTGATGTCTGTTGTGTCATGAGCGCAACCTCCGCAATCGATCCGCCTAGATCGTGATGTAGCCGGTGGCGAGGCCGTGAATGCCGACGGCCGCGCCGATCGCAGCCACGATGAAGATGCCCCACTCCCACGGTGCAAAAATCCGCGCCTTCTGTTGGACCCGCGCCCAGACATACAGCGCCGTGCCGGGCACGTAGAGCAGCGCGGATAGCAGCAGGTATTTCATTCCGGCCGCGTAGATCAGGAAGAGTGTGTAGATGACGGCGATGCCGGTGAAGATCAGGTCTCGTCTGTGCTCGCCCGCGCTCTTCTCGTACGTCTCGCCGCGCTTCACCAGCAGCAATCCGTAGGCGGCGACCAGGAAGAACGGAATGAGGTTCATGACGCTCGTGAGATTGAGCATCAGCGAGAAGGCATCACGGGACCAATATGTGCTGATGACGAAGAGCTGCACCACGATATTGGTCAGCCAGAGCGCGGCGGCCGGCACCTTGTTGGCGTTTTCGGTACCGAACACGCGCGGCATGTCCCGGGTCCGACCGGCCGCGGAGAGCACTTCGGCGCAGATCAGCGACCAGGCGAGATAGGCGCCGAGCACCGAGACCAGGAGCCCGATGCTGACGAAGACGGCACCCCAATGTCCGACCACTGCCTCCAGCACCGTGGCCATTGACGGTTGCCGCATGTCTGCAATCTCCGCACGCGGCAGCACGGCGTAAGGCAGCATGGTGACGAGCACCATCAGGCTCGTGACGACCAGGAAGCCCATGATCGTCGCCGCGCCGACGTCGGACCGCTCCTTGGCGTAGCGGGAATAGACACTGGCCCCCTCGATCCCGAGAAAGACGAACACCGTGACCAGCATGGTCGCGCGGATCTGCTCGAAGAGTCCCGTGTCCGGCATGCCCTCGCCGCCCCAGAAATTGGCACGGAACAGGTCGGCCTTGAAGGCAAGGATCAGGATGACGATGAAGATCAGGATCGGCACGATCTTGGCGATGGTGACGATCGTATTGATCGCGGCGGCCTGCTGCACCCCGCGCAGGATCATGAAGTGGAACAGCCAGATCCCGATCGAGGCTACGACGATCGCGATGACCGTATTGCCGTCGCCGAACACGGGAAAGAACGCGCCCAGGGTCGATTTGATGAGGACCCAGTAGGACACGTTGCCGATGCAACTTCCCATCCAGTAACCGAGCGCCGACAGGAAGCCGGGATAGTCGCCAAAGCCCTCTTTCGCATAGGCATAAACACCGGCATCCAGACCAGGCTTTCGCTCGGCCAGAGACTGGAACACGCGCGCCATGGTGTACATGCCACCGCCTGCGATGCACCAGGCGAGGATGGCGCCGAAGGGACCGGTTGCGGTGCCGAAGGTTCTGGGCAGCGAGAAGATGCCGGAGCCGACCATGGAGCCGACGACCATTCCCGTCAGCGCGAACAATGAGAGCTTCTGGGCCGATGTCGTCGCAGTCATTGAATGGCCTCGAAGAGCGAGCGAAGACCGACGCCGTCACCGATGTCTCGAACGATGCGTTGCCGACCTCCTCATTTCGAGATCGAACCATGCGCCGTGGCCTCGGCCCGGCCCATCAGGTGATTACCTAGTCGCTGCCCGGGATTACCCTCGCGCCGGGCTGGAAGCATCGGAAGCTGGCGCCATTTCTTTCCCGCCGAACCAGGCGACATACAAGGTCGGCAGCAGCACCAGAGTTAGAACGGTTGCGACGAGCAGGCCGCCCATGATCGCAAAGGCCATCGGCCCCCAGAAGACGGTCGGCGCTATCGGGATCATGCCGAGTACGGTTGAGACGGCCGTCAGCATGATCGGACGAAAGCGGGAGCTGCTTGCATCCACTGCCGCCTGCCAGGGCCCCTTCCCTTGCAAGCGCTCCGCCTCGATTTGCCCGATCAGGATCACTGCGTTCTTGCTAATCATGCCAAGCAGCGCCAACACGCCGAGGATGGCGACGAAGCCCAGCGGCCGCCCGGACACGAGCAGCGCCGCGACGACGCCAATCAGGCCGAGCGGCGCGACGCTAACGACCATCAATAGTCGCGGGAAGCTCTGCAGCTGCACCATCAGCACCGTAAACATGACGAACAACATCATCGGTACGACTGCCATCACGGACGACCTCGAATTTCGGCTCTCCTCCACCGTGCCGCCGACCACGACATCGTACGAACGCGGCAGAGTGGCCTTCAGCTTGGCGATAGCGGGAGCCAGCCGATTGACCATCGTCTCCGGCGGCATCTCGTCGGGAACGGCGGCCCGCACCGTCAGGGTCGGCATGCGATCGCGCCGCCAGATCAGCGGAAACTCCTGACCGTATTCGAAGGTGGCAAACTGGCTCAGCGGAACGGTCTGCCCTCCCGGGATCGGCACCTGCAGCGTCCGCAAGCTCGGCAGCGAGACGCGCTGCTCGTCCGTTGCGCGGGCCAGCACATCGACGAGGTAGATATCGTCCCGCACCTGGGTCACGGGCAGGCCGGAGATCACGGTGTTCAGAACGATTGAGATCGCCTGCGAGCTCAGGCCGAGACGGCGCGCCTCATCCTGGTTGACGCGAACGCGGATCTGGCGATCCGGCTCCATCCAGTCGAAATTGAGGCTCTTGGCCCTCGGATCGGAGCCGACGATCCGCGCGACTTCGACCGCGATGTCACGCACGAGCTCGACGTCGGGACCGCTGACGCGATACTGCAGCGGCCATCCCACGGGGGGACCGAGCCCAAGCGGCGAAACCGAGGAGATGGCGTTCGGGAATTCTTCCACAAGGAACCGTTCCAGCTTGGCATGCAGGCGCTCGCGTGCCGCGACGTCTTTGGCCACAACGACCGCCTGGGTGAAGAAGTCATTCGGCAGCTCGACGCTGAGCGGCAGATAGAAGCGGATCGCACCGCGCCCGACATTGGTACTCCAATGACCAACGTCGGGATCACCGGTCAGTACTTGATCGAGGCGCTTGGCCGCCGCCTCGCTGGCGTAAATCGATGCATTCTGCGGCAGGCCGATGTCCACGAGAAGTTCCGGCCGGTCGGACAATGGAAAGAACTGCTGCGGAACCAGCGGAAGCGCGAGCACGGAAGCGAGAAAAAGCGCAACCGTCGCGCCGATCGTCAGCCATTTGGCGCGGATCGCCAGGACCAGAAAGCGCCGGTACAAGCGAAAGGCCATTCCCGGCGCATCGGCTGTGGTCTTGGGCGGCGCGAGGATAGCGACGCCGAGCAGCGGCGTGAAGATGACGGCGACGAACCACGACGCCAGGAGAGCGATCGTAACCACCACAAACAGCGAGAACGTGTATTCGCCGGCCGCGCTGGCTGCAAAGCCCACCGGAATGAACCCGGCGATCGTTACGAGTGTGCCCGTGAGCATGGCGACTGCATGCGTGCGAAAGGCGTAGGCCGCGGCCGCGATCTTGCCGTCGCCCAGCGCCAACCGATTAAGCGTGGCGTCCGTCGTCGTCATGGCGTCGTCGACCAGCAGCGCGAGCGCGATGATGAGAGCGCCGAGGGAAATTCGCTGCATATCGATGCGAAGAAACTCCATCGTCGGGAATACGACCGCAAGCGTGAGCGGAATAGCCAGTGCGATGATGAGGCCCGGCCGAACGCCGAGGCTGATGAAGCTCACGACGAGGATGATCGCGATCGCCTGCACCAGCGAGGTCATGAACTCGCGGATCGCTTTGTCGACCACGACGGCCTGGTCGGCCACGAGGCTCGGTTCGATTCCGATCGGCAGATCGGCGGTGATCTCTGCCATCGCCGCCTTGATGTTCCTGCCGAGAGCGAGAATGTCGCCGCCCTCCCGCATCGCGATCGCGAGCGCGATCGCCGGACGACCATCGACACGGAACAGTGGTTGCGGCGGATCGGCGTAGCCCCGCCGTACCGTCGCGAGATCGCTCAGACGTAGCGTGCGACCGCCCGCGTTGAAGTTGATGTCGGCAATGTCCTGCTCCGACTGGAACGCCCCGGACACCCGAAACGAAATTCGCTCGGTCCCGGTCTGGATGGTGCCGGCCGGGCTCACGATATTCTGTGCCTGCAGGGCGGCGATCAGAGCCGTGCGATCGACCCCGAGACTTGCGAGTTGCCGTTTCGAGAACTCGACGAAGATCACTTCGTCCTGCGCACCCAGCAGTTCGATCTTCGCGACATCGGGCACGTCTAGAAGACGCGAGCGGACCGCCTCGACCCGGTCACGCAGCTCGCGCTGGGTAAATCCATCACTGGTGAATCCATAGATGATCCCGAACGTGTCGCCGAAATCGTCATTGAACGCTGGTCCCACGATGCCCGCCGGCAGCGTGTGACGGATGTCCCCGATGGATTTCCTCACCTGGTACCAGGTATCGGAGACGTCCCTTGCGTTGGCGCTCCCCTTCAAGTTCACGAAAATAGTGGTGAGACCGGCCCGAGTGAAGCTGCGCAGGAAGTCCAGATGTGGCGTCTCTTGCAACCGCCGCTCGAGCCGTTCGGTCACCTGCTTCATCGTCTCTTCGGCCGTCGCTCCAGGCCAGGCCGCTTGAACAACCATAGTCCTGATGGTGAATGCAGGATCTTCGTTCCGGCCCAGCCGCAGATAGGACAGCACGCCGGCGATGACGGCGGCAATCATCAGATAGATGACGAGCGAGCGGCGCCCGAGCGCCCATTCCAAGAGGTTGAGCCCGGTCATGGCTCCGACCCAAGGACGCGCACCCGCTGACCCGGATGAAGTGCCTGGACGCCCGCGGTCACCACGACCTCGCCTATGTCCAAACCTTGCGAGATGATCACCTGCGCCTGATCGAACCTCAAGACGTCGACATTGCGGATGGCGACCGTCTTCGTCGCGGGATCCAGGATCCAGACCGCCGGCTGGCGATTCATCCTGGTCAGCGCCGTTGCCGGAATGTCGATCATTGGTCCGGCGCTCATCTCGACGCGCCCCGTGACAGTCGCCCCCAGCCGCATCGCGGCAGGGGGATCACGAAGTCCTATCTTGATCTCAAAGGTTCGCGTGACCGGATTGGCCTGCGCGGCAACCTGCCGGATACGCCCTTCCGCAGTCACCGCTGGATCGTCGGTCAGACTGACGCTCACCTGCAGATTGGACGGTGCCGCGCGGACGAATTGAGCCGGCATGTCGAAGACCGCGTCTCGGCCATCCTGCCGCGCGATCCGCGCAATCGTCTGTCCGGCCTGGACGACCTCTCCGGCGGCGGGCCCCGTTTCGGTTATCTTGCCAGGTGCATCGGCCCGCAGCTCGGTGAAGCTGACCTGGTCGTGGGCGGAATTCAACTGAGCTTCGGCCATTTCAACATTCGATTGCGCAGTCTGTTGCGCCTGCGTCGCGGCCTCGAAGTTGGCGCGCGTGGTCCATCCCTGCGCCAACAGAGTCTGCTGGCGTTCGAAATGATTGCGTGCCTGAGTGAGCTGGCCCTGAGCTGCGGCAAGGGCGGCCTGCGCCTGCCGCAACGCGCTGAGTTGGTCCTGCGATTCAAGCTGCGCCAACAGCTGGCCGGCCTCGACGCGCTCACCGAGCCGGATGTCGCTCGAGTGCAGCCGACCGGAAATTCGAAATGCCAGATTCACTTCGTCTTCGGCTTCGATGCGGCCGGAAAATGTGAGGGGCGTGAGTTGATCCCGCTTTTCGACTGTCATGGTGCGGACGGGACGCGCCGGCGTCGGCAGGGAGTCCGTCGCCGCCTCCCTCTCACAGGCGACCAGCAGCAGCGCAGAAACCCCTGCAACAAGCGTCGTGCTCAGTGACCGCAGCTGCATGAATCGACCCATCCGTGCCGCTGAGGATTTTGCGGAGAATTCATCCCGCTTGTATCGGTAAATCTACTGAGCATCCGCGGGTGCAATCGTGAACGAACATCCGGCGGAGCCGAAAGATTCCGGCGGCGAAGTCAGGCGATCACCCGATAGCCCAAGCGCGCAGACGGTGCATAAGCCTGCAGCTGCCGCCGTTGCGGCGCAAGCGATCCCTTCGTCAAAGCCGCGGCGGGTTTGACGAGCCTGCGATCCGCGGCTCGACGTGATTGCTCAACGACAAGGAGAAACCAAGATGACAAAGCGGCTTTGCTCTCCGCTGCCGTCTTCATTGCGCTCGGTGCCATGGGCTCGTGGACGCCAGGACAAGCGCAGGATCTGGCATGGTGCAGAAAGTTCAGGGGAACGCTGACCTGTATGTATGACACTCGTGCCCAATGCCGCGCGTCGGTGAACGGGCGGTCCGGCACCTGCGTCCCCAATCCGCGCCGCTAGATGCCGCAATTGATCGCCGAGGTAGCATCGATCGGGCGGCGCCAGCAATTTCACTTTGCGCCGCCCCTTCGGGACGCAGTCTACAGCGTCCAATCTCATTCGGAACATTCCCCACCGGGACCGAGGGTTTTCTCCGATCCCCTGAGGCAGCTCTCGCGCGGTAGCTTCCTCGGGTCCGCTTGCATGCTCCAATGGGAGGTCTTCATGTCAGATCTGGTCGCCATCGTATATCCGTCCGAGGCGAAGGCCGAGGAAGTGCGTCAGCAATTGCTCAGGCTGCAGAAGGAATATCTGATCACGATCAGTGACGCCGTGATCGCCGTAAAGACGGACCAGGGCAGCATCAAGCTCAACCAACTCGTCAACACGACCGCCATGGGCGCGGTGACGGGAAGCTTCTGGGGCCTTTTAATCGGTGTCCTCTTTCTCAATCCGATCCTCGGAGTTGCCGTAGGCGCAGCGTCGGGTGCACTCGGCGGCGCTCTTTCGGACGTCGGAATCGACGATGCCTTTATGAAGAGTCTCTCCGCCAGCCTTCAGCCCGGCAACGCCGCCCTGTTCGTCCTGATCAAGCACATGACCGCCGACAAGGTGATCAAGGAGATCAAGGACGCGGGCGGCGTCGTACTCAAGACCTCCCTCGACGAGACGAAGGAAAAGGCGTTGCGCGATGCCCTCGCCAGCACGGTGGAGCGGCCGGCGGCCTGAGCCGCCGCCCTTCCCTTCTCAACGGCGGCCGCCCGCAAGACGCAGCAGCATCAGGAACAGGTTGAGGAAATTGAGATAGAGCGACAGCGCGGCAAGGACCGACTTTCGCCCCGAAGCGGTTTGGTCATCCGCGCTGTCGTACATCGCCTTGATGCGCTGCGTATCATAGGCCGTCAAGCCGGCAAAAACGCCGACTCCTACGATCGAGATCAGCCAGTCGAGCGCAGTCGACCACAGGAACAGGTTGACGACGCTCGCGAAGATGATCCCAATCAGCCCCATGAACAGGAAGGTACCCAGTCCCGAAAGGTCGCGCCGGGTCGTGTAGCCGAAGATGCTGAGCCCGCCGAACATTGCAGCAGCGATCACGAAGACGCGGGTTATCGACGAACTGGTGTAGATGTGTAGTAGGATCGAGAGCGAGATACCGACCAGGGCAGCATAGAGGAAGAACAGCAGGCGCGCGGTTGGCACTGACAATGTCTCGATGCGCGAGCTGAGGAAGAACACCAACCCAAGCGGCGCCAGGATGAAAACCCACATCAGCGGGCTCTGCAGCAGCGCGGGGCCGGTGACCTGATAGGTCAGGCCGGCGGCGACGGCGGTCAGGGCGACACCCGCGGCCATATAGCCATAGATCCGCAACATGTACTGGCGCAGTCCGGCATCCACGGTGATCCGGCCGCCGACGACGTCTGTCGCCGCCAAGTTCTGATCGAGATTCGACATCGCATCCTCCTGTGCAGCCCCCTAAAGCGCGACCACGCTAGGCTCTGCTTCGACGGAACAACATCGGACAATCACCCGAAGACATCAGGTGAAAACCACTCTTGCCTGAATGGGGACGGCATGGCGCTGATTGCCGATCCGTAAGACTGGAACCTGCTTCGGGGTCGTAAGACTTTTGACTGAGGCACCTTGCGCTTTTGTCACTGGAGACCGGAGGCGCGATGACCTAACCGGAGGCATGCGCTTCTTCTTCCATATCACCGATCGCTACGGCGTCTCGCCCGACACGATCGGATGCGATCTTAGCGAGCAGGATGCGGCCGTCCTACATGCCAGGCGCCTGGCCGCCGAACTCGCCAAGTCCGGCGAGTTCTTCCGTGGCAGCGTCGTGCTGGTCGCGCGGGATACGTTGCCGACGTCCTGGCACAAGGGCGAGCACGACACCGCCGCTTCCCGTGGCGATATCTGAATCGGCGGCCACCGATTTCCTGCCTCTCTTACTACAGACAATCCCTGATGTGCGCACGCGGGAGGCGGCTCTAAGGTTCCGGGAGGGAGGCCGCGAATGCAGCCGCCTCGGATCGGAAGGCATCCATCATGGCTGCTTCGACAAGCGAGGCCGATCAGAAGCTTTCGCGCAATGCGCTGATCGCCCTGGTGATCGGGTCGATGGTCGGCTCCGGCATCTTCGCATTGCCGGCTCAGTTCGGGCGCACCACCGGCGCTTTGGGAGCGATCATTGCCTGGATGATTGCTGGCACCGGCATGTTGACTCTGGCCTTCGTGTTCCAATCGCTATCCAGGCGCAAGCCGGAGCTCGATGCGGGCATCTACGCCTATGCCAAAGCCGGTTTCGGTGACTACATCGGCTTTGCGTCCGCCGCCGGCTACTGGATCGGCTGTTGTCTAGCCGACGTCGCCTGCCTCATCCTGATCAAGGCCACGCTCGGCCAATTCTTCCCCGTGTTCGGCGACGGCACCACGCCGGTAGCCATCGCTTCGGCCTCCGTGCTGCTTTGGAGCGTCCAAATTCTGGTGCTGCGCGGCATCAAGGGGGCTGCCGCGCTCAACATGATCACAACTTTCGCGAAGATCATCCCCATCGTGCTGTTCATCGTGGTGGCTGCGGCCGCCCTGAACCGCGGGCTTTTCTCCGACAATTTCTGGGGAACGACCGAGCCCGACGCCGGGCAGGTGTTGAGCCAGGTCCGCAGCACGATGCTGCTCACGGTGTTCGTCTTCGTCGGCATCGAGGGCGCGAGCGTGTATTCGCGTTACGCACGAAGGCGCGACGACATCGGTATCGCGACGGTCACCGGCTTTCTGACCGTTCTCTGCCTTCTCGTGCTCGTGACACTCCTGTCCTACGGTATCCTGCCGCGGAGCGGGCTCGCGGACCTGCCGACACCATCGATGGCAGGCGTGATGGAGGCCATGGTCGGCCGCTGGGGCGGTGTGTTCATCAGTATCGCATTGCTGATCTCGATCCTCGGCAATTACCTGTCATGGTCCCTCCTTGCGGCCGAGATCCTGCACTCAGCGGCCATTCAGCGCACGATGCCGGCCTTTCTGGCGCGCGAGAACGTTCACAAGGTCCCTGTCGGCGCGCTCTGGCTCACCAACTGCGTGATCCAGGCGTTGCTTCTTGTGAGCTGGTTCGCCGAATATGCCTTCACGCTCGCCCTCAAGATGACGAGCGCAATGACACTGGTCCCGTATTTCCTCGTGGCGGCTTACGGCCTGAAGCTCGCATGGACTGGTGAGGCTTATGCTTCCGGCGAGCGCGCCCGCACCAGCGAGGGGATCTTCGCGGCTGTCGCGACGCTCTACGCGGCGGGAATGATCTACGCCGGCGGGGCGAAATTTCTCCTGCTATCCGCGATCCTCTACGCGCCGGGAACGCTGCTGTTCCTGATCGCCAAGCGCGAACGCAAGGAGCGGCTTTTCAGGCCGGTCGAGTCCGTCCTGTTCGGCGCGGTGGCCATCGCCGCGGGGATCGGAATCTACGGCCTGGCTGTCGGAGCCATCGCGATCTGACCGATTGTCGCTGACCGCATGGAGGCGAGGATGAAGATGTGGATCAACTATCGTACCCTGTTCCTCACCGCAGTCGTAGCCGCCACTCTGCCGTCAAGCATTTCCCCGGCTCAGCCGAAGGACGATACCGTGGCCGCGCCGAAGCAAACCGGCGCGGCCGCCCCGGGCGATGCGAGGCCCAACATCAACACCAACACGAATCCATTCAAGCATCGCTATTGGCGTCATCGCGGCGGCAAGCATCCGCATTTTGGCAGCCGCCGCGTCCGCTCGTGAGGCGTGACCACATGACGGCGGACCGATCGATGAGCGACGCCAGGGTCGGATCCGAGCGGGTCCGCGGCCTCGTTCGGAATGAGAGCCCGATCGACGATTCGGTCCAATCCGGACGACCGAGCCTGCTTGCGATCGGCCTCACTGTGCTCGTCGTGGCCGTGGCCCTCTTCCTGGTCTGGCAAACGGTGTCGAGTCTCTTGATCGTGTTCGCAGGCGTGCTTTTCGCAGCCTTTCTCGATGCCGCAGCCCGGGCTTTGGCGCCGGTTCTTCCTCTCAGCCGCGTCTGGCGTCTGACGCTCGTTCTCCTGCTGCTGTCGGCGCTGGCAGGCTTCGGGCTGGCCTGGGGGACCGGTAAGCTGCCGGAGCAGACGCGTGTGCTGCTGAAAGTCATGGATGCCCAGGTCGACATCCTGCAAGAGCATTTGTTGTCTTATGGCGTGGATCTGCTCGGCCCGGAATGGGGGCGTGACTTCGCGCAGTGGCTGTTCGCCGACCAGGGTCGGTTCCTCAGCCATGCGCAATTCCTGCTCGGCGGCGCCTCGAGCCTTTTGACCGCCGTGCTCGTGATCTTGTTCCTCGGCATTCTCTTCGCCTTCGATCCCATCAGCTACCGCGACAGCGTGGTCGTGCTGGTCAGGCAATCTTACCGGGCCCGCGCGCGCGAGGTGATGGACGAGATGGGCACCGTGATGCGGCTGTGGTTCGTCGGCCAGTTGATCCGCATCATCCTGATGACGCTCTTCGTCTGGCTTGCCCTTTATCTCATCGGCCTGCCTGGCCCATTCGTTCTCGGATTGCAGGCAGGATTGTCGAACTTCATCCCCTATCTTGGGCCAATCGTCGCCGCGATCCCGATCGCGCTCGTTGCGATGCCGCTCGGAGCCTCGCCGCTGATCTGGGCGGTCGCGGTCTACACCATCATCCAGTCGATCGAAGGTTACGTCATCGGCCCGCTGATTCAGCGGCATGCGGTCGAGACCCCCCCAGCCTGGACCCTGGTCGCCATCGTCCTGCTGGGCGCCTTGTTCGGCGTCATGGGCATTGCGCTCGCGATGCCGCTCGTCGCGGTCGGACGGGTGGCGATCATCAGGTTGTATGTCGAGGATTATCTCGGAGACAGGATCGAACCGGCAACGACCGATCCCCCAATCCTGGGTGAGCAGCCATGAGCGAAACGGATGCACAGCAGCGTGAAGACCACGTGCCTCAACAGGCTCGCTCGGGAATGGGGCGTCTTGTCTGGCAGCAGCTTCCGTACGCCGTCGCGCTGCTGCTCGCCATCGCAGGAGTTGCCTATACCAACGTCTCGCACCAGCCGCTGATCGGCTATTGGGAATTCCTGGCGCTGGCGATCGGGGTGGTCTGCGTCATCACCAAATGGCCGGAGATCGAAGGCAGGGAGGGCCAGATTCGTCTGATCTGGACCCAGGCGCTGCACTGGATCGCCGTCCTGATCACGATGAACATCATCCTGGTCTCCGGCGTTCAGCAACTGCTCCCGACGCCGGCAACCGGTCTCGTCCTGCTGACGCTGCTCGCGCTCGGCACATTCCTCGCAGGCATCAGCCTGTTGTCATTGCAGATCGCTTTTCTCGGCCTTGCAATGGGCGCAGCCGTCCCGGCGATCTCGTGGCTGAAGCAATCCATCTTCTTCTTCCTGCTCGGCGCCGTGCTGCTGATCGGGCTGGCCATTTCGTTCTGGCTGCGCCGGGACGGCGGCCCGCCGCGGGCGCCGACCGAAACAAAGCACCAGGCGGAGGCTTGAATGCGACAATTGCCATATCTCGCGGCCGTCGGCGCAGTGGCGGTGCTGTTGACGATTCCCTCGCCCGCAGGAGCCGAGAGATTCAGAATAGGCAGGCTGCTATGCTTCTCGGAGCCACGCGTTGGACTGGTGCTCGGATCGACGCAGTCGCTGCGCTGCGTGTTCGATGGGGTGCGCCCTGCCCGCCGCTACATCTACGAGGGACGGATCAGACGCCTCGGCCTTGATCTCGGCGTGACCAGCGCCGGCACGCTGTCCTGGGCCGTGTTCGCCAGGACTTCGCGGATTGGTGCCGGCACTTTGCGCGGCAGCTATGTGGGCGCGAGTGGCAATTTCGCTCTAGGCCCCGGCCTCGGCGCCAACGTCCTGATTGGCGGCTCGCGCAGGAGCATCATGCTCCAGCCGATCTCGATCGAACGCTCGATCGGGCTCAATCTCGCGGCCGGCGTGACCCATCTGACACTGGGCCCGCGCGGACCGCGATGAGCCGTGTCCGCTCAGGAAAGGTCGCAACAAGTTGGAATGAGAATATTCCCGCCCCTCAACTCCGGGTTTCGTCCGATGTTGGACCTGCTGGTTCAAGTCTAGGATCGAAGGCGTGTCGATCGGAGCGTGAGCACCCAGGAGGTTCGCATGACCGTCTACGACAGCCGCGACGATCTCAACACGCTGGGTGCCCCACCGCTATGGGCTTGCGCTCTCCTCGGAATTGTCCTGATCGCCGCCGGCCTCCTCGCCCTCGGCGATCTCGCCTTCGCCACGATCATCAGTGTCAAGTTCATTGGGCTCACCGCAATCGCTGCCGGCGCCTTCGAGATCGCGCATGCGTTCTGGACAAAGGGTTGGGGCAGTTTCCTGTGGCGGATCATTCTCGGTGCGCTCTACCTCGCATTCGGCCTGATCCTTCTCACCCAGCCGGTGTCGGGTGCACTGATCCTGACCTATTTCCTCGGCGCGCTGCTATTCGCATCCGGCGTCGTTCGATGCGTGCTGAGTTTCGCCTATTGGCGACAGAACGGCTGGATGATGCTGATCTCTGGCGTCTTCGCCATGGCCGCCGGCGTGCTCATCCTGTTTGGCTTCCCGGATATTAGCGTCTGGGCGCTCGGCTTCCTGCTCGGCGTCGACCTGATCTCACATGGCCTCGCATGGCTGCTCTACGCCCTGCAATCGCTGCGATCGACTGCGTGACAGAGGAGGACGACACATGGTTGGTTCCAGCCGCCGAGCCTTCCTAGGCTTTGCAACGAGCGCCCTTGCCGCTGCCGCGCTCGGCGCCACCGGCGTTCGCTTGATCGACGTTGCCGAAGCGCTGCCGATCGATCCAGATCCGCGACGCGCCACCACGTCATCAGAACTGATCAAGACGCAGTGGGGACCGCCTCCGCGACCCGGCTGGGGCCCTCCACCGCGCCGTCGCCGGCACCGGCGCTGGGTCTGCTGGTGGCATCGCGGCCGGCGCCGCTGCGGATGGCGTTGGGTCTAGGCGGGTCTCCGAAGCCTTGCGAGCTGATGGAGGTAACGATGCGCGACAGGTACCAATGGGCGATCGCCGCCTTGCTGGCCGGTCTGCTGGTCGGGGCGAGCTGGTTTTGCGTGTCGGTCTGGCGATCGACGCCGATGCCCCTCTATGGAAACGTCATCCTGACCGGAGCCGTGATTCTCATCCTGATCTTAGGCTGCGGCCTGATCGCGCTGATGTTCTACAGCCATCGCAAAGGTTACGACGAACCAGCCCGCAGCAACAGGACGCAGCGCGAGTAATGCAGTCCGCCAGACGCCGAACGAAGTGACGTCGGCGTTCGGAGCTCTGGAACACGGAGCGGACCATGAACCTTGCTGACGTCGCGACCAGATTACTGGCGGCAGGATTGGTTACGGTCTCGATCGGCGGGACTGTCCGGACCCAGCCGACGCCTTCCACGCCTGCCGTCGGCGTTGTGGAGGCAACGCGCCGGCTGATCACCGAAAGCAACGAGTTCCTCGGCCGAGTTGAGGCGGTCAACCGGGTCAACGTGACGGCCCGTGTCACCGCCGCTCTGGAGCAGCGGCTGTTCAACGAGGGTGCCGAGATCAAAAAGGGCGACCAGCTCTATCGGCTGGAGCGCGGCCCATTCGAGGCCGATCTCGCAGCCAAGCAGGCGCAGGTGGCGCAACTCGAGGCGATGCTGGAAAACGCCAGGCTGACGACGGAGCGCGCGCACACCCTTCTCGGCGGGCCGGCCGGGCAGCAATCGACCTATGACGCCGCGCTCGCCACCCAGCGCAGCTTACAGGCCCAGGTCCAGGCTGCCCAGGCGCAGGTCCAGGCCTCCCAAATCAATCTCGACTACACCGTCATCAATGCTCCGATCGACGGCAAGATCGGTCGCACGGCGGTAACCGAAGGCAACATCGTCGGGCCCTCCTCCGGCGTGCTGACCACGATCGTCAGCCAGGACCCGATGCACGTCACTTTCCCGGTGCCGCTGCGAGAGGGGCTCGAGCTGCGCGAGCGGTACCTCCCACAAGGCGGTCTCGAGGCGGTGACGATCCGATTGCGGCTGCCCGATGGCCGTATGTACGGTCAGTCCGGCAAACTGAACTTCGTCGACAACAGCATCGCCCAGAACACCGACACGATCACGGTCCGCGGCGAGATTGCCAACCCGATCTTGCGCGCCCCGTCTGCCGCAGGCGTGACCGCGCACGAGCTGACCGACGGCGAGTTCGTCACCGTTCTGCTCGAAGGCGTCCAGCCGATCGAAGTACTTGCGATCCCACGCGCGGCGGTGTTGTCCGACCAGCGCGGCGACTATGTTCTCGTCGTCGGCAAGGACAATAAGGCAGAGCAGCGGCGCGTTCAGCTCGGACAATCGACCGCAACAATTGCCGCCGTCATCGGCGGGCTTGCTGCCGGCGACAAGGTGATCGCCGAAGGGTTGCAGCGGGTTCGCGCGGGTCAGACCGTCGCTCCGGATACAGCAAGCGCACTCCTGCGGTCGAGCATGGACGGCGTAGCGAGCGAGGCGCCACCGCGGAGCGGCCGCGGCACTCCGATCCGGCCCCACGCCGCGGACCGCACTCCATGATATCGGGCGTCTTCGTCGATCGGCCGCGCCTTGCGATAGTGATCGCACTTCTCATCACCATTGCCGGCGCGTTGGCACTCACGCAAATTCCCGTGGCGCAATTTCCGGATATCGTGCCGCCGCAGGTGACCGTCTCCGCGACCTTCCCAGGCGCGTCCGCCGAGGTCGTGGAAAGCAGCGTCGCCCAGCCTCTCGAAGCACAGGTGATCGGCGTCGACCGCGCGCTCTACATGAAATCAACCAGCGGCAATGACGGCAGCTACACGCTCACCATTTCGTTCGCACATGGCACCAATGCCGACATCAACACGGTCAATATCAATAATCGCGTGCAGAGCGCGCTGTCGCAGTTGCCGACGGAGGTGCAGCAGCAAGGCGTGAGGGTGCAGAAGCGATCCTCGTCGATCCTGCAATTCCTCGTGCTCTACAGCGCCGACGGCCAGCAGGATCCCCTCTTCATCACCAATTACGCCATCATCAACGTGCTGGACGCGATCGCGAGCACGCCGGGCGTCGGCCAAGCGAACCTGTTCGCAAAGATGAACTATTCGATGCGAATCTGGTTCGATTCGCAGCGGCTCACCAGCCTCAGCTTGACCCCGTCGGACGTGATTGCCGCGATCCGCGCGCAGAGCGTCCAAGCTGCCGTCGGCCGCATCGGCGCGCGGCCGATCAGCGACGATCAGCAGTTCCAATTCAACGTGCAGACCCTCGGCCGACTCGCCAGCGCCGATCAATTCGCCAACATCGTGCTACGCGCCAATCCCGACGGATCCTCGCTGCTGGTGAAAGACGTCGCGCGCGTCGAGATCGGTGCGCAAAACGTCGACAGCGAGGCGCGGATCGACGGGCGCGCCGCCGTTCCGATCGCAGTCTACCTTGCGCCGGGAGCGAACGCGGTGACCACGGCGCGAGCGGTGGCCGAGACGATGCAACGGCTGTCAACGCGATTTCCGCCTGGACTGAGCTATCTCGTCCAATACGATTCCACGAGCTTCGTTCGGGACACGATCGCGGAGGTCTTGCGGACACTGGCCGAAGCCTTCGTCCTCGTGATGCTGGTCGTCTATATCTTCCTCGGTAGTCTCCGTGCGACGGTGATCCCGGCCATCGCAGTACCGGTGAGCCTGATCGGCACGTTCGCAGTTCTGCTCGCGTTCGGCTATTCGGCCAATACGGTATCGCTGCTCGCGATGGTCCTCGCCATCGGCATCGTCGTCGACGATGCCATCGTCGTCGTGGAGAATGTCGAGCGCGTCATGGCGGCGGAACCAAGCCTGGCTCCAGCCGAGGCCACCAAGAAAGCCATGACCCAGATCACCGCGCCGATCATCGCGATCACGCTGGTGCTGCTCTCGGTCTTCGTGCCGATCGCGTTCATTCCCGGCATTTCGGGCACGTTGTTCCGTCAGTTCGCCGTGACGATCAGCGCCGCAATGTTGATTTCGGCGCTGAACGCCCTGACGCTATCCCCTGCACTGTGCGCGCTGCTGATGCGTCACGGCAGACGGCCCCGCGGCATCATCGGCCGTGTACTCGGCGGCATCGACTGGTTGCGCGAGCGCTACGGCAACGGCGTCCGCTACCTCGTGCGCCGGGCCGCCCTCTCGCTGCTGCTGGTTGCGGTATTCGCCGCCGGCATCTTCGGTGTCTCACTGCTAACCCCGACCGGCTTCCTGCCGGAGGAGGACCAGGGCGCCTTCTTCACCTCCGTACAACTGCCCGACGGCGCGTCGGTCGCGCGCACCAGCCAGGTTACGCGCCAGATCGAAGACGTCCTGAAACAGATGCCGGCCGTCGATCACGTGCTCGCGGTGATCGGCTTTTCACTGCTCGATGGCGTCTCCCAATCGAACAGCGCACTGGTGGTGGCGCGGCTCAAGCCATTTTCCGACCGGACAGCGGCCGCAGACTCGGCGCAGGCGCTAATCTCCAGGACATTCGCAGCCGGTGCCCAGGTACGACAAGCCAATGTGCTGCCGTTCAACCTGCCGCCGATCATCGGCCTCTCCACCGGCGGCGGATTCGAGTACCAGCTTCAAGCTCTGGAAGGACAGGGCCCAGCCGCGATTTCGAGCGTGACAAACGCCCTGATCGGCGCCGGCCTCGTTGTGCTGATCGCTCTTGCCGCCAAGAACGGCATCCTGATCGTCGAGTTTGCGAGGGAACAGCGGGAGGCGGGTATCCCGATCTGTGAGGCCGCGGTTCAGGGTGCCCATATGCGTTTTCGTGCGGTCATGATGACGTCACTTGCGTTCATCCTCGGCCTTCTGCCGCTGGTCATTGCGACCGGAGCTGCCGCGCTGAGCCGCAGAGCAGTGGGCACCGCTGTCTTCGCTGGTATGCTCGCAGCAAGCTCGATCGGGATCTTCCTGGTGCCGATGCTCTACGTCACCTTCCAGCGCATACGGGAGCGCGCGAAAGGCACAATCAAAAGCGGCTAAGAATGCCCGATCCTAACAAAAACATAGAACGTAACGAAAGAATGTCGTCTGGCTTAGATGAGCTACTTCGATGATTGAGGAGTACGCTGCCGGATTACGAGAGATTATTAGTAAGCTGCGCAGAAAGTTGAACCAAGTTTACCCGGGTAGAGCTTTCAAAGAGCGCTATTTCCACAGTTGGCACCCCGATTCCTGCTCCGCCGGTGTACAGAGAATCCCTAATGTACGGGACAGACGGCGTCTCTAAGCTGGCGGACTGGAAGGCTCGGGGACCCCGCTCAATCCGCGGGACGTACTTCTATGCGGGTCCTTTGGTGCAACGGAGCTCACATCAAGCGGAAGCTGGCGCAAGTCGAATGTAACAGCATAGGGACCCGACCTTGCCACGAATGTTCTGATGAATGGCTCTCGCCAAATGGTCACGGTCCGATGGTTGTCGGTCGAGCGAATCGGAACGAACTCGTGTGCGGCGCGACAACTTCCGCCGGGCTCCGCGCCGCTGGCGAGAGAACACAACATGCTAGGAAGGAACACTGCAAATGCGGATACCCGAGTGTGCCACGATCATTGTTGCGACGTGCACCTTTCTCACGCCGGCAGAGCCGCAAGAGCGAATTGCAGTCACCGTCTTCGAGAACGTGCGCATCTTTAACGGGAAGAGCGAGACGCTTTCCGTCCCATCGAATGTCGTCATCCGCGGAAACATCATCGAGCGGATCGTGACCGCGCCCATTCCAACCGATCGTCGCGTGGACGCCCGCGTCATACAAGGCGGTGGACGCGTGCTGATGCCCGGGCTCAGCGACATGCACTGGCACGCGATGATGGTCCGTCCGACACCCGCGCAGATGCTGTCGAGCGACCTCGGATATACGACCCTGCTGGCCAGCGCGGAAGCGACAGCGACACTGATGCGCGGATTCACGACAGTCAGGGACATGGGCGGCCCCACCTTCTCACTCAAACGCGCGATCGATGAAGGTCTCGTCCCGGGTCCCCGCATCTATCCATCGGGAGCCGTCATCACGGTCTCCGGCGGCCATGGAGACTTCCGCGAGCTTTGGGAGCTGCCGCAAAGTCAGGGCGGAGCAAGCCGCGTCGAACAGCTCGGCGGAAGCATCATCGCGGATGATCCCGACGAGGTCCGCAAGCGCGTGCGCGAACAGCTTATGCAGGGCGCGTCCCAGGTCAAGCTGACGGCAGGGGGAGGCGTCGCCTCGCCTTTCAGCCCACTTGATGTGACCACATTCAGCGAAGCGGACTTGCGCGCGGCCGTCGAAACCGCCACCGATTGGGGGACGTATGTTGCAACACACGCATATACACCGAGCGCAATTCGACGTTCCATCGCCGCGGGCGTCAAAGTGATCGAACATGGTCATCTCATGGATGAACCGACTGCACGCCTCATCGCCGAAAAGCAAATCTGGCTGAGCACTCAGCCGTTCGTAGACCTCGGCGGCGCAGCCATGCTCCCCCCCGCCCAACAGGCGCAGATGCGCCAGGTTGTTGCGGGAACGGACACCGTGTACGGGTTCGTCAAGAAGTTTGGGATCAAGACTGCCTTTGGAACAGATATCCTCTTCTCGAAGCCACTGGCCGAGCATCAGGGTCAGGGCATCGTAGACCTCACGCGGTGGTTCACGCCGGCGGAAGCGCTGACGATGGCGACCTCAACCAATGGAGAGCTGCTCGCGCTTTCCGGTGCGCGGAATCCTTATCCCGGCAGGATCGGAGTGGTCGAGGAAGGCGCATTGGCCGATCTCCTGCTCGTCGATGGCAATCCGCTGGAAGACATTCGCCTTATCGAGGACCCCGCAAATAGGCTTGTCGTCATCATGAAGGACGGGATCATCTACAAAGACACCAATCCCAAGTGACCTATTCTCACGGCTGCGCCTGTGACCGATAGTGATGGCCTATCACCCTGCCTGACGGACGTCAAACCGGATATTTCGACAACCAGCGCAGACCTTTCGCTTGGGTAAGCCGAGATGTGATGGACTCCAAGGGCCTGACCGACTTCATGAGCTCCGAGTCCACGAAGTGGGCCGGGATCATCAAGAAGATCGGCATCGAGCCGATGTAGCGATGCTTGGCGAAGACCTTTCGTTCCAATCCGCTTGGCGCCTCCAACCTGACCGCATCATGATCTAGATGCTGCGCGGTTGCGTTCCTCTGCATGCCGGCCTCGCAATACGCGACCGGCACCGTCGTCGCCATCGATGGCGGCTTTCTGGCAGGATGGTCAGCCGTCTCCGATCGGCCGCAGATCGTGCCAGAGTTGAAGATGCGGAAGCTCGACAAGGATGCCGTGCGTGGTCCTCTCGCCGCCCTAGGAGTGAGCAGGCCCGGACGGCGCCACGTCCAAGCGGACCGCGATCCCGTCCAGATCCGGGGTCGGCGCTGGATAATGCATCATGACGAGCGGATCGTGACCTGGAACGATGTGGTCCGCATCCGGCGCTGCGGCGCGCAGCTTGTCGAACCCCACCAGCATGTCGCCGACATGAAACGCCGTCGTAAAGGGACGCTCGCTGGTCAGGTTTTCGTAGAAATGACTGACGTCGGAAGCGAGCACGACCGGGCCGCGGCGCGTGTTGGCCCGGACGAATTGAAGCCCGGCGGAATGTCCCCCCGCCGCATGGACCGTCAGCCCGGGAGCGATCTCAGCATCGCCATCGTAGAACAGGACTCGGCGCGCATAGTTCAGCCGCACGATGCCGCAGACGTCCTCGACCTCGAAAGAATGCGACAACCTCGGATATTGCATGTAGCGGCCGGTGGCGTAGGCAAGCTCGCGCTCCTGGAGATGAAATCGTGCGTTCGGAAAGCGGTCGAAATTGCCGGCGTGGTCGTAGTGCAGATGTGTGAGGATCACGTCCTTGATCTCGGCCGGCTCGATATCGAACGCCACAAGAGTCTCCACCGGGCAGCGCAAGAATGTCCGCCTGCGCTGCTTCGCAATTTCGGCGTTGAATCCGGTATCGATGACGAAGGTGCGCCCACCTCCCCGCGCCAGCCACATGAAATAGTCCATCGGCATCGGCCCGTCATGCGGATCGCCGCCGATGAAGTGGTCGCTCCGCTGCGCATCCCGCGTTGCGTAGCGGATGGCGAAGAGTTCGTAGATCGGGTCAGCCATGGATTTGCTCAGGAGCCGGCCGCGTCGACCTCGTTGAAGGCCTCGCGTGCGTTGCGGAAGGCGTCGATGCCGGCGGGCACGCCGCAATAGACCGCGACCTGGAGCAGGATCTCCTTGATCTCCTCCTTGGTCAGCCCGTTCTTCAACGCGCCCTTCACGTGCAGCTTCAGCTCGTGCGGCCGGTTCAGTGCGCCGAGCATCGCCAAATTGACGATCGAGCGCGTGCGACGGTCGACGCCGGGTCGCGTCCACAGCGCGCCCCAGCAGAATTCGGTGGACCATTCCGCCATCGTGCGCGTGAACTCGTCGGCACCGGCGATCGATTTGTTGACGTAGTCCTCGCCGAGCACCTCCTTGCGGACTTTGAGGCCCTTTTCGAACAGTTCGGTCTTGGTCATGATCGTCCCTTTCTGGTCTTGCGAGAGTCTAGATGGAAGTTGTTCGGCGCATCGCCGAGGGCGGCCGCAACGATCGCAGCAGTTCGGCGACGTCAGCCACCGCATCGAGACGCCAGACGGCGTCGATGACACCGTCCGCGTCCCAATTGCTCTGGCCCGTTCGCACGCTTTCGCGCAGCTTGGCCTCGAGATCGCGATCTTCAAGCGGCGCTGCCCGGCTGCCGCGCGGCGAGATGACGGTCTCGGTGAAAACCTCGCCGGACGACAGGCGCACGGTCGCGCGTGCCGCACCATCCGGCATCCCGTCATCCCACTCCGCCCTCACCTTCTGCCGCAGCTGCACAATATCGGGCCGGACGACCGTCTCGCGTGCAAACTCGGCGACGCCGGCTCTGCCGAGCAGCAATCCGCACGCCACGCAATGATGGATGCTGACGCGCGCATCGCGCTCGTTGTTGACGGGGCGGTCGCCGCGCGCAAGCAGCAGCGTCGAGCCTTGAACGGTCACGGTGTCGATCTGGTCGAATCGCCGACCGATCCGCTCTCGCAACTGAAGGCAGGCATCAATGACCGCATGAAAAACGATGCCGGCGGGATAGGGCTTGTAGGTGTTCTTGGCGATCTCAAAGGTCTTGCCGAGACCATCAAGCAAGCGGGCAATATCCGGCTCGTCACCCATGGTGCGTGCCCAACCGAGCGGGCCTTCAATGGCGTGGGGGGCCGCCTCATAACCCTGCTCTGCAAGCAGCGCCGCAAACAAGCCGTTGCGCGCCGCGTTACCGACGCTGACATTCTTCGCGGCACTGGGCAGGTTCTCGACATTGCCTGCCGACTGGCTCGCCGCGAGCCCGATGGCATTCGCAATACCCTCCGCCGGCAGGCCCAATAGTTTGGCGCAAGCCGCCGCGGCGCCAAAGATCCCGCATGTCGAAGTGATGTGCCAGCCGCGCGCATAATGGCGCGGCGAAACGGCGTTGCCGATGCGACATTCGACATCCACGCCGAGGATGAACGCCGTCAACAATTCGCGTCCAGACAATTTATGCGTCTCCGCGAGTGCGAGGACTGGAGCTGCGACCGGTGCCGCCGGATGAATGATCGTCTCGGGATGGGTGTCATCGAAATCGAGCAGATTGGCTGAGATGGCGTTGAGAAACGATGCGCACATCGCGTCCATCGGCTGCGAATGACCGATGACCGTCGCGGTCGCGGCGCCGCTGAACGGCGACAGGGTTCGCATCGCCGCCATCACCACCGGATCGCGTGCGGAGCCGAGTGCCGTGGCGAAGAAATTCAGTATCGAGCGTCGCGCCTCGCCGCTCTGCGCCTCCACGTCCGCCCACGATGTCGCCGCGACGAAATCGGCGAGCGTCCTGCTCACGCTGGGAATTGGGTCTTGCGGCACGCGGGGCGTCTTCCTCGTTTTTCGGACCTTATGCCGATCCGCGGCAAACTGTCGACCCCAAATGTTATGCTTGACAGCTTGTCTGACAATCATAACAATCCGGCACGCTGGCACGGGAACCCGCCGCCGCAACGACGGCGGTCGTCAGGGCCGGCCGGCGAACTGACAACGACAAGATCAAGACGGCGCGCCCCGCGTGGGATCGCGCGACAGGGAGTGAACGATGGCGGGAGAGACGCTCGGTGTGATCGGAACGGGCCGCATGGGCGGCCCCATGGCGGGGCGGTTGATGGACGCGGGCTATTCGCTCGTCGTCTACGACACGCAGACCGACGCGACGCAGCCGCTGGTCAAGCGCGGCGCCTTGGTCGGCAAGTCGCCGGCCGACGTCGCCTCGCGCGCCGACATCGTGCTCGCCAGTCTGCCGACGCCCGACATCGTCAAGGCCGTCACTCTCGGCGAGGACGGCATCAGCAGCGGCAACCGCGCCAAGATCGTCGTTGATCTCTCGACCTCTGGTCCCGGCGCGGCGAAGCTCGTTGCGGAAGGCCTGAAAGCCAAAGGCATGACGCTGGTCGATGCGCCCGTCAGCGGCGGCATCAAGGGCGCCGTGAACGGCACGCTCGCCGTTATGGTATCGTGCCCGCAAGCGACTTACGACATCGTGCAGCCGATCCTGAAGAATTTCGGCAAGCTGTTCTACACCGGCGACAAGCCCGGCGTGGCGCAGACCGCCAAGCTCGCCAACAATCTGATGGCGGCGGCGGCGCTGGTGATCACGTCGGAAGCGGTCGCCATGGGCGTCAAGGGCGGGGTCAACGCCAAGGTGCTGATCGATATCATCAACGCCAGCAGCGGCCGCAACAGCGCCTCCGAAGACAAATTTCCCCGTTCGGTGCTGCCGGGCACGTTCGATTTCGGATTCACCACCGGCCTTTCCTACAAAGACGTCCGTCTCTGCGTGGACGAGGCCGAGGCCATGGGCGTGCCGATGGTCTGCGGCGCAGTGGTACGGCAGATGCTGGCGATCACCAACGCCAAATACGGCCCGTCATCCGATTTCACCTCGATCGCCAAGGTGCTCGAGGAGTGGGCCGGAGTCGAGATGCGCGGCTGAGCGCAAGAGCCTTTGGGAGAAACACTTGCGATGACGAACGGCCCGACCGGATCAGGCGAGGTATCTCTCGCGCGCCAGATGGCGCGGAGCGCACTTGCCGTTGATCTCGGAGATTTCGGACCTGAAGTGGTCGCCAAGGCCAAGCTCTGCCTGCTCGACTTCCTGTCCTGCGCCTTCGAGGCGGGTCATCATCCCTGGAGTCGTCAGGCAATCGCGATCGCACAAGGTGGCGGCAGCGCAACCATCGTCGGAATGTCGCGACTCTCCTCGCCGGCCGATGCCGCCTTCGCCAATGCCGTGATGGGGCACGGACTCGTGCGGGAAGACATGCATGCCGCCAGCATTGCGCACCACGGCGTGGTGATCTGGCCGACATTGCTCGCGCTGTCCGAACCGTCGCAGCTGCACGGCTCAAGGCTGCTCGCAGCCGCCATCATCGGCTATGAGACCGGCGCGCGGATCGGCCGCGCGTTGCTGACCTCCGATCTCGCCCGGCTCTATCGTCCGACCGGCCTCGTGGCCCCTCTGGGCGCGGCGCTCGCCGGAAGTTTCGCGCTCAACCTGTCCGAAGACGCAGCGACCAGCGCCATCGCGATTGCGGCCAACACGTCCAGCGGTCTCAACGAGTGGCCGCATGCAGGCGGCTCCGACATGTATTTTCATCCGGGCTTCGCCGCCAGCAATGCGATCAAGGCAATCGGCCTCGCCGCAGCCGGCGCTTTCGGCTCCGAAACGATCCTCGAAGGCGAAGCGGGCCTGTTCGCCGCCTATCGTCGCCAGGCCGCGCCCGACAGCATCGCGCTGTTCCCGAATGGCGAATGCGAGATCATGGCGGTCTACAACAAGCCGGTCCCGGCCTGCAATTTCGCGCAGACCGCCGCGCAAGCGGCCCTTCGCGTCTCGCACGAACTCGCCGGCACCGAGGAGATCGACCGCGTCGTCGTTCGCGCTCCCGATGCCGCCGTGCGCTATCCTGGGTGCGCCTCCACCGGCCCGTATCGGAACGCGCTCCAGGCCAAGATGAGCATTCCCTTCAGCGTCGCGGCCACCCTCGTGAGGGGCGAGATCGAGGAAGGCAACTACGCCGAACTCGATGATGTCGATATCATCCGCCTGGTTGCGATCACGAAGCTTGAGCCGGATGTCGGCTTCACCACCGCTTTCCCCGACAAGCAGGGCGCGGATGTGACCGTGCATCTGCAGAGCGGCCGGACGATCCGGCACGCGCTACCCGACGTCATCGCCGCAACACCTTCAGATATTCGCACGCGCTTTCGCACGGCCGCTCAGGGAGTCCTCGGTGAGGACCGCACGTGCCAGTTGGAGCAACTCATCGAGAGCTGCGAACGGCTCGGCAACGCCGGCGATATCGCAGCACTATGCCGCCTGGACACGGCGGAACGGGTTTTACGATCGGCATCATAAGAAGTGCCGGAGAGTACGGGGGAAACATGGTCGACTTCGAGACCCGCTTAGGTTCGTCAGCCGCGCGGAGGCGAAGCTGATGGAAGGATTTCTGCAAGCGCTCGCCGCGGGCCTTCTGATCGGCGCCGTCTACGGCCTGATGTGCGTCGGGCTCGGCCTGATCTTCGGCGTCATGCGCGTCATCAACTTCGCCCATGGCGATTTCATGATGCTCGGCATGTACACTGCCTTCTATCTGTTCACCGCCGCCGGCGTTCAGTCGTTCTTCGGCAATGCCGTCGGACCGTTCGTCTCCATCCTGCTGGCCGGCCCCGTGCTTGCCGTATTCGGCTACTTCGTCCACCGGGCACTGATCTCGCACGTCTCGGGGACGCGCACCGCCTCGCTCGAAGGCGAGGGACACTACGCCCAGCTGATCCTCACGCTCGGCATCGCGCTGATCCTGCAGAACGGCGGCCTCATCGTGTTCGGCTCGGTGCTGGCCTCGATCCGCACGCCGCTGTCGAGCTCGGCCTGGGAGCTCGGCCCCTTCTTCGACATGAGCATCTTTCTCAACAAGGCCCGCAGCATCGACATGATCGTTTCGCTGGTCATGATGATCCTGCTGTCGCTGCTGATCACGCGCACGCGGATCGGCAAATCGCTTCGCGCCGCCGCGGATAATCCGACCGCCGCGACCTATATGGGCATCGACGTCGACCGCGCGCACCGAACCGCCTTCGCGCTCGGCTGCGGCATCACGGCGATCGCCGGCGGCCTCCTCGCTACGAACTATCCGTTCCACCCGTTCGTCGGCCTCGAATACGTCATCGTCATGTATGCGGGCGTCGTGCTCGGCGGCATGGGCAGCATCATCGGCGCGTTCTGGGGCGGCATGACGATCGGGCTCGTGCAGCAGATGTCGACGCTGATCCTGCCGACGCAGCTGCAGAACGCCGCGATCTTCGCCGTCTTCCTCCTCATCATCTTCTTCCGACCGCAAGGCTTCTTCGGGCGGATGGTGGAGAGGACGTGATCATGCTCCGGATGCGCTCCTTTCTTCCTCCCCTGCTCTTCACCATCGCCTATGCCGCGCTGTCGCTCGGCGTCACCAATTCTTACTACCAGCTGATCCTGACGCTGGTGCCGGTGTGGGCGGTGTTCGGCCTGTCCTGGAACCTGCTTAGCGGCTACACCGGACTGATCTCGTTCGGCCATGCCGCCTTCTTCGGCATTGGCGCCTATGCCACCGCGCTTGGCCAGATCTATTTCGACATATCGCCCTGGCTGCTGATCCCCATCGCCGCCGTGCTCGGCGGCATCGCCGGGCTGCTGATCGGATTTCCCACCTTCCGCCTCCAGGGCCACTATTTCGCCCTGGCGATGCTCGCCTACCCGCTTGCCATCCTCTACGTGTTCGAGTGGCTCGGCTTCCAGGAGGTGACCCTTCCGATCAAGCGCGACGCGCCGATCGCCTACATGCAATTCGCCGATCCGCGCATCTACACGCTGCTGGGACTCGCAATCATGCTTGCCACCATCGTGCTGACGCAATTCATCGAGCGCTCCCGCTTCGGCATGGCACTGCTCGCAATCAAGCAGAACGAGGCCGCCGCCGAGGCAGCCGGGATCAATACGCTCGCCTGGAAGCTGCGCGCGATCACGCTGAGCGGGGCCATTGCCGCGGCGATCGGCGGCTTTTACGCGCAGGTGTTGTTGGTCGTGACGCCGCAATCGGTGTTCGGCATGCTGGTGTCGGCCCAGGCGCTGACGGTTGCGATGTTCGGCGGGGTCGGCACAGTCTGGGGGCCGGTGATCGGCTCGGTCATCCTGATCCCGCTCGCCGAGATCCTTCACGCCGAGGCCGGCGCACGCTTCCCGGGCATCCAGGGCGTGATCTTCGGCTTCGCCATCGTCTGCGTCATCCTGCTGGCACCGGAAGGCCTGTTCTGGAAGCTGCGCGATCTCCTGCGCAAACGGATCGCGCCTAAGGCGCCTGCCTCCGACCTGCCCGAAACATCGGCTGCCAACGTCACCACGCTGAAGCCCGCACCGCGACAGCGGGCTGCCACCGGGGAAGTCATGCTCGAAGTCAAGAACCTGTCGCGGTCCTTCGGCGGCCTCAAGGCCGTGCAGGATGTCAGCTTCAAGCTGCACCAGAACGAGATCCTCGGCATCATCGGCCCCAATGGCGCCGGCAAGACCACGCTGTTCAATCTCCTCAACGGCTTCCTGAAACCGAGCGAGGGCGAGGTCTTGATCGATGGCCGCAACATGTCCGGCCAACGGCCGCACGTGATCTGCGAGGCCGGCATCGGCCGCACCTTCCAGGTGATGCGACCATTCCTGCGCATGTCGATCCTCGACAATGTCGTGGTCGGTGCCTATGTGCGCGCGCGGTCCGACGACGAAGCCCGCAAGCTTGCCGCCGATGCAGTTGCCCGTGTCGGGCTCTCTGCCGTCGCCGACCGTGTCGCCGGCGAGCTTTCGACCAAGGAGCTGCGGCTGATGGAACTTGCCCGCGCTATCGCCGGCCAGCCACGCATCCTGCTGCTCGACGAGACCCTCGCGGGCCTCGGCCACGGCGAGGCGGACGAGGTCGTCGCCGTGATCCAGCAGCTCGCGCGCGACGGCATGACCATCGCGATCATCGAGCACACGATGCAGGCGATGGTCCGGCTGGTCGACAGATTCGTCGTGCTCGACCACGGCGCCGTCATCACCGAAGGCCTGCCGGAAGTGGTGACGCGCGACAACCGGGTGATCGAGGCCTATCTCGGCAAGAAATGGGTGGGCCATGCTGCGAATTGAGGGATTGAGCGCGGGCTATTCCGCCAAACCCGTCCTGAACGACATCTCGATCAATGTCGGCGCCGGCCAGTTCGTCGCCATCGTCGGGCCCAACGGCGCCGGCAAGACCACGCTGTTCAAGACCATCTCCGGCATCGTCAAACCGAGCGGCGGGGCCATCACCTTCGACGGCGTCGACCTCCTCGCAGTACCGCCGCCGCAGCGCGCCCATCTCGGCATCGCCCACGTCCCCGAGGGCCGCCAAGTCTTCCCGTCACTGACCGTGATGGAGAATCTGGAGATGGGTGCGATGACGGAGAGCGGTCGACGCGACTGGCAGAGCAACATCGAGCGCATCTTCGAATGGCTGCCGGTGCTGAAGGAGCGCCGCAGCCAATTCGCGGGCACGATGTCAGGCGGCCAGCAGCAGATGCTCGCGATCGGCCGCGGCCTCGCCTCCTCGCCGAAACTCTTGATGCTGGACGAACCCTCGATGGGGCTGGCGCCCTCAACAGCCGACTTCATCTTCGATCGGCTGATCGAGATTCGCCGCCAGTCCGGGCTGACCATGCTGCTGGTCGAGCAGCGCGTGGCGGAAGCGCTGGAATCCGCGGACCACGGCTACGTCCTCGAAGCCGGCCATGTCGTGCTCGAAGGCAACAACGACACGCTGCGCGCCGACGACCGCGTGCGCAAGGCCTATCTCGGCATGTGACAACCATAAAAAAGACCAGGGAGCAAACAAAATGAACAAGACATCGAAGGGACTCTCGCGACGGACCGTGCTGTCCGGCGCCGCCGCCGTGAGCCTTGCCGGCGTGGCACGCGCGCAGACACCGGCCGAGATCAAGGTCGGACTGATCGTGCCGTTGTCGGGTATCTACACCCGCCCCGGCCAGGTGATGAAGATGGGCGCCGAGATGGGTATCGAGCACATCAACGCGCAGGGCGGCATCAAGGCGCTCGGCGGCGCCAAGCTGAAGCTCGTCGTGATCGATTGCGGCGACACAACCGAGAAGGCCAAGAACGCGGCGCAACGCATGGTGGCGCAGGAGCCGGATCTCGTCGCGGCCACCGGCGCCTATCTGTCGTCCTTCACGCTGGCGGTCACCGAGGTGACCGAGCGTGCCGAGCTGCCGGTGCTGACGCTGTCCTATTCGGACCTTCTGACCGACCGCGGTTTCAAATACATCTTCCAGACCGCCGCGACCGCGAGCCGCCAGTCCGAGCTCGGCTTGCCGACTCTGATGAAGCTCGCGGAGAACGCCTCGGCCAAGAAGCCGAAGACGGTCGCGATGCTGATGGACAACACCGCGACTTCGGTTGCCACGGCCAAGGCGCTGAAGGAGAAGCTGTTCGCGCAGGAAGTCCTCCAGCTCGTCGTCGAGGAAGTCTGGACCCCGCCGCTGTCGGATGCGACGCCGCTGATCCAGAAAGTCCGCTCGGCCAAGCCCGATCTGCTGCTGTTCATGCCGAACGCGGTGTCGGACGCCAAGCTGGGGCTCGAGAAGATCAGCGAGTTCGGCCTTGGCCAGGGCAAGATCCCGACCGTGTCCTTCAGCATCACCATCGCCGAGCCGGACATGCTCCAGAGTGTGAGCCCGGAGACAGTGCAGGGCATCATGACCATCGTCGCCAATTGGGGCTCGAAAGGTCACGAGGCTCTGATCGCCGAGCTCAAGGCGAAATACAAGGAGCCCTGGATGACGCAGAACGTCATCTCGACCTATGGCGACATGTGGCTGATGAAGGAAGCCTTGGAAAAGGCCGGTAAGGCCGACCGCAATGCGGTCGCGCAGGCCTTCCGCACCATGGATGCCGGACCGTCGAAATACTATCCCGGCGGACAGCTCAAGTTCGACGAGAAGGGCCGCAGGGTCGGCGCCGGCGTCGTCATCGTGCAATGGCAATCGGGCGTGCCAGTCACCGTCTATCCGCCCGAGCTCGCGCAGGCGCAGCCGTTCTGGCCGAAGAAATAGCATCGCACGCTTTTCAGGGAGGAGGATTGTCATGAGAACAACGAGCAAGATCAGGATCACCCGTCGAACACTGCTTGCGGGCGCGTCCGGCACGCTGATCGCATCCCGTGCCTGGGCACAGCAGCCATCTGAGGTGAAAGTCGGCCTCTTGGTGCCGATCTCCGGCATCTACGCCCGTCCCGGCACGGTGATGCGTCAGGGCGCCGAGATGGCGGTCGAGCACATCAACGCGCAAGGCGGAGTCAAGGCGCTCGGCGGCGCCAAGCTGAAGCTCGTGGTGCTCGATTCCGGCGACACAACTGAGAAGGCCAAGAACGCCGCCCAGCGTATGGTGGCGCAGGAGAGCGACCTGGTCGCGGCAAGCGGCGCCTACCTGTCATCCTTCACGCTCGCGGTCACCGAGGTCACGGAACGCGCCAACTTGCCCGTCCTCACCCTCTCCTACTCCGATCTGATCACGGATCGCGGCTTCAAATACGTGTTCCAGACCTCGGCCACGGCAGCCTCACAGGCCCGTCAGGCCTTGCCGCAAATCATCAAGCTGGCCGAGACGGCATCGGGCAAGCGGCCGAAGACGGTCGCGATCCTCACCGACAACACGGCCGCGTCGATCGCCTCGGCGAAATCGATGCGCGAGGGCCTCTTGGCAGAGAACCAGCTGCAGCTGATCGTGGACGAGACCTTCACGCCGCCGCTGGCGGACGCGACGTCGCTGGTTCAGAAGATTCGCTCGGCCAAGCCCGACCTGCTCTTCTTCCTGCCGACGGTGATCTCCGACGCCAAGCTGCTGCTCGAGAAGATGAACGAGTTCGGCCTCGGCCAGGGCAAGGTGCCGACCATCTCGTTCGGCATCGCCATCGCCGAGCCTGACATGCTGCAGACCGTGAGCCCGGAACTGCTCCAGGGAGTCCTGACCTGCGTTGCGAGCTGGGGCGCCAAGGGCCACGAGGCGCTGATCGCCGAGTTGAAGACCCGCTACAAGGAGCCGTGGATGACGCAGAATGCGATCTCCACCTATGGCGACATGTGGGTGATCAAGGACGCGCTGGAGAAGGCCGGCAAGGCCGACCGCGTTGCCGTCGGCGAAGCGCTGCGCACCATGGATGCAGGCCCCTCGAAATATTACCCGCTCGGCGAGATCAAGTTCGACCAGAAAGGCCGCCGCGTCGGCGCCGGCATGACCATCGTGCAGTGGCAATCCGGCGTGCCGGTGACGGTGTTCCCGCCTGAGCTTGCGCTGGCCAAACCGTTCTGGCCGAAGACCTGAGAACGCCCGAACGAGAAACGGAGAACAGAATGGACAAGGCGACCTACGACCGCGGCCTCGAAATCCGCAAAAGCGTGCTCGGTAGCGAGTTCGTCGACAAGGCGATCGCGTCCGCGGACGAGTTCAACCGCCCGATGCAGGATCTGACCACCGAGTATTGCTGGGGTTACGTCTGGGGCCGCGAAGGGCTGACGCGAAAGACGCGCAGCTTCCTCAATCTGGCGATGCTCTGCGCGCTCAACCGTCCGCACGAGCTGAAGACCCACGTCCGCGGCGCCCTCGCCAATGGCGCGACCAAAGAGGAGATCCGCGAGGTTTTCATGCAGGTCGCGATCTATTGCGGCGTGCCGGCCGGCGTGGACGCGTTCCGCAACGCGAAGGAAGTCTTCGCCGAGCTCGACAAGAAATAAGGGCGCGCGGGCTGCGATGAAGGGCAAATGGGCACTCGTGACCGGCGCGACCGCAGGCCTTGGCCTCGCCATCGCGGAAGGCCTGGCCGGCGCGGGCTGCAACATTGTCCTGCACGACCTCGTTGCGCCGAAGCAGCCCGCGGACGACCTCAGCGCCCGCTTCGGCATCGAGGTCATCCCCGCCGCTGCCGATCTGTCCGGGCGCGACGACATCGAGAGCATGATGGTCGGCCTGCTCGACCGCTGCGGAGCCATCGACATCCTTGTCAACAACGCCGTTGTCAGGCATTTCTCGACGATCGAGCAGTTTCCACCCGATCGCTGGGACCAGGCGCTCGCTGTTAACCTGTCGGCGCCGTTCCACCTGATCCGCCTTGCGCTGCCCGCGATGAAGCAGCGCGGCTGGGGCCGGATCATCAATATCGGCTCGATCTATTCGAGCCGCGCGGTCGAAGATCGCATCGACTACGTCACGACCAAAGCGGCGATCCTCGGCATGACCCGCGCGGTGGCCATCGAGACCGCCCGCAGCGGAATCACCTGCAACGCGCTCTGCCCGGGTACGCTGCCGACGCCGGCGATCCTGAACAAGATCGCGACGATGGCAGCGAATAGCGGACGCCCCGTCGATGACGTGACCCGCGAATATCTTGGCGAGCGCCAGCCGACGCAGCGCTTCGTCGAAATGGATGCGGTCGCCGCCATGGTCATCTTTCTCTGCGGCACCGCGGCAAATGACATCACCGGCGCCAGCCTGCCCATCGACGGCGGCTGGTCAATCGCATGAGAGCATTGGAATGGGAGTGCTGAGATGACCGAACAACCAGGCCAGACCGTCGTCCTGACCGGCGCTGCCGGCGGCATGGGACGTGCCATCACCAAGGCGCTGCTGGACAGCGGCCGCCGCGTCGTGCTGGTCGATCGTGACGCCGAGGCGCTTCAGCAGCTGGCGGCCACCGTCGGCGACAGGGTGTTTCCGATTCAGCTCGACGTCAGCGATTCCCGGAACGTGGATAGTCTGCCGGAGGCCATCCCTGCTCATTTCAAGCCGGTCGAAATCCTCATCAACAATGCCGGGCATGACATCGGCGGCCGGACACGCTTCGACGCCGGCTCCGCCGACGACTGGTCCAACATCATCCAGACCAACCTGATTGGCCTGATGCGCGTCACCCGCGCGATCCTCCCCGACATGGTCAAGCGCAACGCCGGCCATATCGTCAACATCAGCTCCATCAACGCCGTCCGTATAGTCCCGGATATGGCGGCCTACAGCACCAGCAAGGCGGGCGTGCACATGTTCACCGAGACCCTCCGGGGCGAGCTGGCGGACACCGCGATCCGGGTCACCGAGCTCCAGCCCGGCCTAACCAGGACCAACATCATCCTGACCCGCTACCGCGGCGACAAGCAGAAGGAAAAGGACTATTTCGACCAGTTCAGGATGGCGCTTGAGCCGGCCGACATCGCCCGCTCGATCGTGTTCGCCCTGGATCAGCCCGCCCACGTTCAAATTGCCGAAATGATGATTCTGCCTGTAAACCGGTATTGAATCATTCCAACCAAGGCCCGGACATGGAAAGACGCCGCGAATTGCAGTCGACACTCCGCATCGATGACGTACCGACCGTCCGAGCGATGGTGGCGCAAAAGCTGCGCGAGGCGATCATGTCCGGCACGCTGAAACCGGGCCAGCGCCTGGTCGAGCGCGAGCTCTGCGAGATGATGGGCGTCAGCCGCCCCTCGATCCGCGAAGCACTACGCGCCCTCGAGGCCGACGGGCTGGTCAATACGGTCCCTCACCGCGGCCCCGTGGTCTCCACGATCAGCCTGGAGGAGGCCCGGCAGCTCTACGCCGCCCGCGCGGTGCTCGAAGGCTTCGCCGGCCGTGAATGCGCCAGGCTTCACGACCCGGAAGTGGCTCGCCGGATCGGGGAAGCCCTGACCCGGCTGAAGGCAGCCGCAGCCAAGCAGGACCTCGTCGGATGCCTGGAAGCCAAGACCGACTTTTACGCCGCTCTGATCGGTGGCTGCCGCAACGCGTTCATCGAGCGCATGCTCAAGCCGCTGCATGACCGAATCCAGCTGTTGCGGATCACCTCGATGTCGCAGCCGAAGCGGATCAACAAGAGCTTGCGCGAGGTTACCGCGATCTGGCGCGCGATCCAGAACGGCGATGCGGACCTCGCCGAGCGCTGCTGCGTCGACCACATCAATGCGGCTGCGGTGGCCGCGCTCGACATGATCGAAAAATCGTCGGCAGCCAAGGAGGCGGCGCCTTCCGACGACTAAAACATTGCCGCCAGGGAGTGTTCGATGACGTATCTCGTACGATCGCTGATCCTGCTTGTCCTGCTCTATCCCTGCCGCGCAGCCATTGCGGAAGACTACCCCACCCGCCCGGTCACGATGATCGTGCCGTTCTCAGCTGGTGGTCCCGGCGACGTGATCGCACGCATCCTCGGCGGCGCCATGAGTGCGACGCTGAAACAGTCGATCGTGATCGAAAACGTCGTCGGCGCCGGCGGCACGCTCGGCACCAACCGTGTCGCCAAGGCGGCCGCCGACGGCTACACGCTGCTGCTGATGCATGTCGGCCAGGCCACCGCGCCGGCCCTCTACGCCAAGCTGCCGTTCGATCCGGTCGGCGATTTCGCCCCGATCGGGCTCGTCACCGACGTCCCGATGATCCTCGTGGCGCGGCCGAACTTTCCTGCCAAGGATCTCAACGAGCTCATCGCGCGGATCCGCAATGCCGGCGACAAGATCACCTTCGGCAATGTCGGTCTCGGCTCGGCCTCACAGCTCTGCGGCTTGATGTTCATGAGCACCACCGATACCAAGCTCGCCCCGATCTACTACAAGGGCGGCGGCCCAGCACTGAACGACGTCATCGCCGGCCACATCGACGTTTATTGCGACCCTGCAACCGGGCCGACGCCTTATATTCAGTCGAACACGATCAAGGGCTACGCGATCACGAGCAAGAAGCGGGTTGCAACGCTGCCGAACGTGCCGACCTCGGCCGAGGCCGGCCTTCCCGCGTTCGACGTGACGACCTGGTATGGCCTCTACGCCCCGCGCGGCACGCCGAAGCCCGTAGTCGACCAACTCGTCGGCGCGCTGCAGACCGCGCTGAAGGATCCCGCCCTGATCAATCGGTTTGGTGAGCTCAGCATGTCCCCGGTTGAACCCGAACGCGCGACGCCGGAAGCCCTTGAAGCCTTTCTCAAGGCTGAGATCGGCAAATGGGGAAGGATTATCAAGGCAGCCGGCATCGAGCCGCAATAGGTTAGTTAGAGCGGATCGACCCCGTTGCTAACTGTAAAAGATGCCTCCGTCCACGTTGAGGGCTTGGCCGGTCACAAACGCAGAATCGTCAGACGCAAAGAACGCAACGGGCCCGACGACGTCCTCCGGCTGCCCGAGCCGGTGCAGGTCCGTGACCTTCTCGAAATAGGCGACACGCTCGGGATCGCGGAGATTGTTCATCCCCATCTCCGTCACGATGATGCCCGGGCATACGGCATTGACCGTGATGCCGTAGCCGCCGAACTCCATGGACGACACCCGGGTGAAGCCGACCACCGCCGACTTCGATGCAGCATAGTGGGACTGTCCCGGACCGCCCGTTCGAGCGGCGAGCGAGGCGATGTTGACGATCCGCCCGTATTTGCGCTCCTTCATATGTGGCACCACGGCCTGGGTCATCTGGAAGACGCCGCGCGTGTTGACGGCGAAGGTCTGATCCCATGTATCCGTCGTCAGCTCGTCGATGGTGGCCAGCCTGAGGATGCCCGCATTGTTGACGAGGACATCGACGTGCCCGAGACCCTGGACGGCTTCAGCCACCGCACGCCTGCAATCGCCGATATCGCTGACGTTGCCCAGCACCTGGATGCAGCGGCCGCCAAGCTTGCCGACCTCGGCGACGGTCTCGAGCAGAACCTTCTCCTGGGCCGCGATGTCGGTCAGCGCGAGATCGTAGCCTCGCCTTGCAAGCCCAATGGCTATTGCACGGCCAATGCCGCGGCTTGCTCCCGTCACGATCGCATGTCGGGCCATGTTGCGTTCTCCCCTGTTATTTCCAATGAATGTTGGTTCTTTACCGGCGTTGAAAAGATCAGGCGCGAGCCGGCTTGCGGACTGGCAAGGTGTTCATGGCCTTCACGGTTTCCTCGAACGATACGAGATTGGCGCCCGAACCCAGCCCCGTCGCGACGATCGCGGCCGTCGCGGTCGCGAGCTTGGCGCAGTCGAGCAGGTCCCAGTCGCGAGCCAGCCCCGCGATGAAGCCGCCCGTATAGGAATCGCCGCATCCCGACGTATCGCGAACGGCAACGTCGAACGCCGGCACCGTGAACTGGCGTCCGTCGCGGGTCATCACGAACGAGCCGTCGGCGCCGAGAGAGATAGCGCAGGCCCCTGCTCCCTTGTCGATGAAGAACCGGGCGCATGCGGCGGGATCGTCGGTTCCCACCATGGCACTGGTCTCGTCGATACTCGGCATGAAGAAGTCAACGTAAGGCAGCAGAGGCTCGACCAGCGCCAGCGTCTCACGCCGCGCCTGGATGAGATCGAGCGTCGTCGTGCAACCAGCGGCTTTCGCGTCCTGCAGCAATGCGACGGAAGGCGCTCCATCCATCGCAAGCAGAGAGCCGACCCCGCCGAGATGGAGAATTTTGCTCCGGCATGCGGCTACTTGCGTTTCGGGCGCGATCCGCCATCGGGCTGAGGCGCCCCTCGCATGCATGACCGGACGCGAGCCGTCGGGCCGGATCGGCAAAATCGTTGCAGAGGTTGGAGCGCCGGTCATTCGCTCCATCAGAGCGATATCGATGCCTTCGCGCTCCAGCGCGTTCAGCATCCAATCAGCCTTCTCGTCGGAGCCGACGGCACCAACCGCGAGCGCCCTCAAGCCGAGCCGCGCGCAAGGAACGACCGTTCCGCCGGCCGTGCCGGCGACCGCGAGCCGGATTTCTTCGATCAGCAGGCGGCCGCCACCGGGCGGAATCTCGGTCACCGGGACCCCCAGAATGTCCAGAATATAAGTACCGCAGACGCTGACGTCGTGAGAATGAGCCATGATTTCTCGCAGGACAGTGGTTTGATCGTGATCTAGCTCGACAGCTGGGTAATCTTGGGAGCGCCTTCGTTATCGCGCAGGCCGTAATGCCCCCATCGCTTCAGGATGCTGTCGATCTCCTCGTCCGGTAGCAGCGGAGGAGAGCCGAGTTGAAGACAGCCGTGATACTGCTTGGCGAGCACCTCGACCTCCACCGCGAGCCACAAGGCTTTGCGCAGGTTGGGACCGATGGCGATCAGCCCGTGATGTGCGAGGAGGCAGGCGCGGCGATAGCGAAGCGCGTTCAGGGCCGCCTGCGACAGTTCGGCCGTACCATATTGCGCATAGGGCGCGCAGGGGATGTCGTTGCCGCCGGCCGCGGCAATCATGTAGTGAATCGCAGGGATCGAGCGATTCATGATCGCGATGATGGTGCAGAAGACCGGATGGGCGTGAACGACGGCGCCGACCTCCGGCTTCGACTTGAGGATGTCGAGGTGAAAACGCCATTCGGTCGACGGAACATTGCCGGCCGATGCAGTCCATGAGCCGTCCCACTTCATGGCCACGATGTCTTCGGGCTTCATGCGGTCGTAGGGAAGACCGGACGGCGTCAGCAGGATGCCGTCGTCGGCTCGAACGCTGATGTTTCCGGACGTTCCCTGGTTGATGCCTTGCGCCGCCATCTCGCGGCACGCGTCGATGATGGATTGACGAAGTTCGAGCTCTGCTTCGCGGCCGGTCATACCTTGCTTCCACTCTGGTTCATGCACTTGCTCCGAGCTGGACCTGACGGTCGACCAACAGCCAGGTGGCTCGCGCGGTCGCCAGCACCTCCTGCTCGGCATCGAGCAAAGCACTCTCGGCAAACAACTTGCGGCCTTCCCGCCCGGTCGGCCACGCCACCACCGCACATCGATCTCCGGGACGCGGCCGGCGTTCGATCCGAGCGGCCATGCGTCCGAGCAGCGCCGTTTCGTCGCCCTTCAATCCCAGGTGACGGGCGCCAACGCTGCAATAGCCGGTCGGGCAATCGAGCGCGGCCCAGACGAATTCGGGCGCGACATGGCCGTCCGCACCGGACAGGCTCCCATGAGGTACCCAGGAGGCCGCGAACACGACGGGCTTGCCCGGGACAGCGCCCGCCTGCAGCGGGCCTGCGAAGATGCGAAGACCATCGCCGTGACCACGCGCGGGGCCACAGACAAAACAAGTCGGAAGGTTATGGGTCTGCTCTTCGTAGGGTGTTCGGCCGGCCGCCTCTTCGGCCGCCTCGTAGCTTACCCTGGGAACGTCCGGCACATCGATGTCTGTTGCACGCACCGTCGCGAGCAGCTTGTCGTTCTCGCGCAACTCGATCCCGCCGTCGGCCCCCGTCAGCACGTCGAGCGACCGCTCCAGCGGCGGCGGGGCGCGCAACGTCACTTCGGCGTCTCCACTGACGTGCCTTGCGAGACATCCGCATACATAACCGCCGTTGCCGGAGTTGGGTGGGCCCCGGAAGCGCCTGTCGATGACCAGCGATACCATTGCAGCTCTCGTTCGCGGCGTTTAGCGTCCCATCGCGAAGAACTCGTCGTTCGGACGCATGCTGGTGACGTTGGCGAGGCGGTTCGACATGCCGAAGAATGCAGCGATGGCTGCGATGTCCCAGACGTCCTCCTCGGTGAATCCATGTCCCTTGAGATCCACGAGGTCGGAATCGTCCACCTCATAGGCGCGCACCGAGACCTTCATCGCGAAATCGAGCATCGCCCTTTGCCGCGCGGTGATATCGGCCTTGCGGTAGTTGACGGCGACCTGGTCCGCAATCAGCGGATTCTTCGCCCGCACGCGCAGGATGGCGCCGTGCGCCACGACGCAATACTGGCATTGATTGGCGCTGCTGGTCGCGACGACGATCATCTCGCGCTCGGCCTTGGTGATCGGCCCCGGCTTGTCCATGAGAGCGTCGTGATAGGCGAAGAACGCCCGGAACTCGTCCGGACGATGCGCGAGTGTCAGGAAGACGTTCGGGACGAATCCAGACTTCTCCTGAACGGCCTCGATCCGTGCGCGGATATCCTCCGGCAGCGTCGCGATATCGGGAACGGGAAAGCGGCTGATCGCGGTTGCAGACATGTTCCAAGCTCCTGTTAGACTGCCGCAAGCGCGACGAGCGTTTCCTGATAGGCCTCGAACGCATCGCGCCGATCGGCGGCGTAGGGCTCGACCCGCACCAGGCAGGTATGGGCCGAGCAGCCCTGGCCGAATTGAGACGTGCCGATGTCAAGCGTGAGCACGTTCGGATTGCCGGCGACCTCGAGGCCGCTATTGCCGGTCGGTGTGAACCAGGCGCCGGTCGGGAGCACAAGCACCCACCGGCGGACCTCGTCGCTGACCTCAGCAGTCGCAAGGCATTCCCCGCGGTCGTTCCAGATGCGGATCGTCTGGCCGTCGACGATGCCGAGAGCAGCCGCGTCGTCAGGATGAAGACGGGCCTGTTCACGGCCATTGCGTTTCATGACGCGGCTCGATGGGCCGGTTTCAAGCTGGCTGTGAAGACGACCAGCCGGCTGATGCGAGATGAGGTGCATTTGGCCAGCTTCTGCAGTGCCGAGCCATTCGGCGGGCTCGATCCAGGCAGGATGCGAGCGGCAGTCGGGATAGTCGAGCCTGGCAAGCGTCTCGCTGCCGAGTACGATCTTCCCGCTTTCGGTGTTGAGCGGGTATTCCTCGGGCTCGTTGCGGAAGTCGGCCAGGAACGTGTGGTCTGCCTTGACCGGGCAGTGGGCATAGCCGGATTCCCAGAACGCATCGAACTCCGGCATCTCAAAGCCGAAGCGCTTCGAGGCGTCGTCGCGGCAGGCTTCGTAGAGATGCCGGACCCAACCCATTTCGTCGCGGCCTTCGTTGAAGCGCTCGGCCACACCGAGCTTGCCTGCAATCGCGTTGAAGATATCGAAGTCGGAGCGGGCTTCGCCCAGCGGCTCGATGGCCTTCTTCATGGCCAGGATGAAGTCGGAGCGCCTGTTGCCGGCAAGATCGTTACGCTCGATCGACGTGGTTGCCGGCAGCACGATGTCGGCCCGTTGGGCTGTCGCGGTGAACATCGGGTCCTGCACGATGATCGTTTCGGGCCTCGTCCAGGCTTCCGACAGGCGGTTGAGATCCTGATGATGGTGGTAAGGATTGCCGCCCGCCCAATAGACCAGCCTCGTATCCGGATAGGAGCGGATCTCGCCTTCATAGCTGAATGGCCGACCGGGATTGAGCAGCATGTCGCTGATGCGCGCCACCGGGATGAAGCTGTCGATCGGCCTCTTCAGCTGTGAAATGGCTGGAGACTTGCCGAGATTGAGCGGGGCCCCGACACCTGCCAGCGAAGCATAGCCGTAGCCGACACCGCCGCCCGGCAGCCCGATCTGGCCGATTATCGAGGCCAGTCCGAGCGCCGCCCAGAACGGCTGTTCGCCGTGATGGGCACGCTGCAGACTCCAGCTCACCGTCAACATGCTCCGCGTGTCGACCAGGCGCCTTGCGAGCTCGGCAATCTGGCCTGCACCGAGCCCGCAGATGCCGGCGGCCCACAAGGCGTCCTTTCGTCCGCCATCCGCCTTGCCTTCGAGATAGCGAAGAAGACGATCCGCGCCGCTGGTGCAGCGCGCAAGGAAATCCGTGTCGTGCCGGCCGGCCTTCACGATCTCGCCGGCGAGGCCGAGCATCAGCGCAGTGTCGGTGTTCGGCCGGATCGGCCACCATTCGGCATCGACCCAGTCCGGCAGATCGTCCTTCAGCGGCGAGACGTGGATGACCTTGACGCCACGCTCGACGATTTTCCTGAGATAAGTCTCGAGGCGGTGGCTGCCAATTCCTCCGGCCTCGTTTTGCGCGGTTCGTGGCGACAGAGCGCCGAACACCACCAGCGTCTCGGTGTGCTGCGCGATCGTGTCGAGCGTATTGGCGCGGCCGCCACACGCATCGTCGTTGCCCAGCGTGTGGCGCAGGATCACCGGACCCGCCGCGATGGAATAGGTATCGACGTGCCGGGTGAAGCCGCCGGCCAGATTGAGCATGCGCTTCAGAAGCGAAGAGGCATGATGCAGGCGCCCCGAATTCGTCCAACCATAGGAGCCCGCAAAGATCGATGCGTTCCCGAACGTGTCGGCGACGCGGCGCACTTCGTCGGCAACCAGCGTTGTCGCCTCGTCCCAGCTGACCGGCACAAATTTTTCCCGGCCGCGTCCCCGGCGATCGCTTTTCTCGCGCTTGTCCAGCCAGCCGGAACGGACCATCGGCCGCAGCACGCGCCGCTCGGGATTGGCCCATTCGGCAATGGAATGGATGATCGGGGACGGCGCCGGATCGTGCTGGAACGGTTCGACGCCGACGATGCGGTTATCCTCGACGAGGATCGTGTACGCACCCCAATGGCTGCAATGCGGGATCCGTTTGATCCTGCTCATGCGTCCACCGCTCCAAGTTCGCGCCGCATCTGCGCGGCGAATTCGGGATAGGTCTCGGCGAGTTCGTCGAACACGCGGCCGCGGAGCACGTCGAGTGTCGATCGATCGGGCAGCGCGGTCTGCCGCGGCTCGGCGTCATGCTCGAATCGAAAGCCGGTCGCCTGCTTGATCTCCGCAAGATCGTGCCCGGGGTGAACACTCTCCAGCTCGAACCCCGGCCGCGTCTTGTCGAATCGAAAGAGTCCCTTGCCGGTCAAGAGAGCCACGGGGCCGCCGCTCCGGAACACTCCCTCGGGACTGACGCCGGGGGCACTGATGAAGTCGACCTTCTCGACGAAGACGCGCGGCGTATGCTCCTCGCGGAACAGGATGACCCGCGGCACGACGAAATAGAGATAGGCCGACCCGAACGAGCCGGGCCAGCGCACGCTGGAGCGCGGATAGTGACCGGTGCCGACGAGGTTCACGTTGCCAAGGCCGTCGATCTGGCCGCCGCCGAGGAAGAACGCGTCGATCCGGCCCTGACCTGCACAATCGAACAGCTCCGCCGAACCGTTGGTGAAGAAATTATGCTCGACAGAACCGAGGATGGAGAGGCGTGGACCAACGGCGCCACGCGCCTCCTTCATTGCACGCAGCAGCATCGCGCCGGCGGCAGGAATCGGAGAGGAGGCGCCTACGGCAACATGCCTGACGCCATCGAGCAGCCGCGCGATCGTGCAAATCAGCACTTCGCGAGGGAGAACGTCCGACATCACGCGGGCTCCATCTGCGCCTGCGCCATATAGGCCGAGAAGCCGTCGGCCGTTCGCGCGGCCTTCGCATAACGCGCGATCTCCGCGCTATCGGCGGCATACTCGCCCCATAAACCGTATGGCCATGCGCCCTTCGGTGCGCGCGCGACTGCCGTGACGTAGAGTGCCGGCAGCACGCCGGCCGCGCTCATCTCGTCGGCGAGCAGATTTTCCTCGACGATGCGCTCCACCGTGACGAGAACTGTCTGCGAAGCGTAGGCCATTGCGGCAAGCTCGCGGCGTCGCCCGATCCAGACATTGCCGAAGCGATCAGCCATCGGCACATGGAAGATCGTGACGTCAGGCTTGATGGCGGGAATCAGCACGATCGGATCGCCTCCATCCGCCAGCGGATTGTCGACGACACGCCAATCGTCGCGGTGGCGCAGCAGATCCGTTCCGATCAGCCCGCGAAGGGGCATGAAGGGGCTGCCCTTCTGCGCCGCCATCAGGCCCGCATGGATGGCAGGACAGGTCGCGTCCTTCAGTCGAACCGCGCCTTCCTTGACCGCCGCGTTGAACCGGGGCGCTCCACCTGCTTCGCCCAGCGAGACCGCACTGGTCTCCACCGTCCGGACCAGACCTGCGCCGACAAGCTGGTCGAGCTGCAATCCGCCGGTTGGCACGCAGACCAGATCGAGATCGCCCGCGCCATGCTCGATCATTGGACGCGTCATGGCCATGGAGACGCCGGCGTAATCGACGGGCAGCGCGACGCGCATGCCCGGCTCGATGTGCTTCGCCATGACGCGAGGCTCGCTCAACACCATCACCCTCCCGGCTTTGTTCTATATTGTAGAACGCAATTCCAAATTATGTTAGGCGGATTTGGACGATGCTGTCAATCTGGCTTCGCCGGCGGAGCCTTCATTTCCAGGACTTTCGCGCGCAGCCGGCCGCAGCAGCGCACTTTTGCGCCGCGATCAGGCGGCGCGACTTGACAAGACGACGCGCTGCTCCAACAATAATTGGAATAGCGTTCTACAATATAGAACACACTGGGAGGATAGAATGGGCGAGCCTTCGGCTCAGCGTGTGATGCGCTCTGGCAATGCGAACGTTCGGACATTGCCAACCGGCCGCCTCCGGGACCGCGACGCGATCGGATCGAGCATTGCCGTCCGCGAAGCGGTGAAAGCTTACGGCAACTTTCATGCGGTCGACCGGATCAGCATCGACATCGAGCCCGGCGAGTTCATCACGCTTCTTGGCCCATCCGGCAGCGGAAAAACGACGCTGCTCAACCTTGTCGCCGGATTCCAGAGCCTCGACAGCGGCGAGATCCTCGTCGACGGCAAGCCGGTCCACAACGTACCCACGCACAAGCGCGGCTTCGGCATGGTGTTCCAGAGCTACGCGCTGTTCCCGAACATGACGGTCAGCCAGAACGTCGCGTTTCCGCTTCGGATGGCGGGGGTCGACCGGGCGACTGCGGAGCGGCGCGTCGCCGAAACGCTGGAGATCATGCGGCTGACGGAGCATGCGACGAAGTCTCCCTCGCAAATGTCGGGTGGACAGCAGCAGCGCGTCGCGATTGCCCGCGCCATCGTCAGGAAGCCCAAGGTCGTGCTGATGGACGAGCCCCTCAGCGCCCTCGACCGGCGGTTGCGCGAGCAGATCCAGATCGAGATCCGCGACCTTCACCAGACCATCGGCAGCACAATCCTGTTCGTCACCCATGACCAGGGCGAAGCCCTGACGATGAGCGACCGGATCGCGGTACTCAACGCCGGCAAGATCGTTCAGATCGGCCGCCCCCTGGACATCTACCGGCATCCGACAGATCGCTTCGTCGCCTCGTTCGTCGGCGAGAGCAATCTGATCGAGGCGGAGATTCTGCAGAAGCGCGGATCGACACTGACGATGAAGAACCGTGCAGGATACGTGTTCAGCGCCGAAAGCCGGGACTCGATCGACGTCGGACGCGCAACTGTGCTCGTGCGTCCGGAACGCATCGCCGTGTCGAACGAGCCGGCTGCGAATTCCACGCCCGTCAGCGTCACGTCTGCGATCTTCCTCGGCGAGATCCTGCGGATCGAGGCGCAAATGGAGGGCGGAGATCCGCTCCTGATCCGCTGCACCGACATGGCCGACCGGCCATTGCCGAACGTCGGGGATCGTCTGCACGTGAGCTGGGGCGCCGCGGACTGCTGGGTGCTTGCATGACCGCGGCATCGATCGGCACCCAAGCAGGCCGTCCTGCGGATCTCGATCTCGTCAGGAGGTTGAAGGATCCGACGCTGCTGCTCCTGCCCGCGCTCGCGTTTCTGGCCTTCATCTATCTGCTCCCGCTGATCGATCTAATCCGCATCAGCGTGAGCGGGCCGTCGTGGTCGACCTATTTCGAGCGGGTATTCGCCATACCGCTCTATTGGGATTCGCTCGTCCGCACGATGCAGATCTCGGTCACCGTCGCCGGACTGTGCCTGCTGTTCGGATATCCGACGGCGCTGCTCATTCACCGCAGCCGCGGCATGACCCAGGCCCTGATCGCGACCGCGATCGTGCTGCCCTATTTCATCGCCATCCTGATCCGAACCTACGCCTGGATGGTCCTGCTCGGCCGCAACGGGCCGGTCAACAAGCTGCTGGTTTCGGTCGGAATATTGAGCGAGCCGGTGCAGCTCCTCTTCAATCGCGGCACGGTACTTCTCGGCATGACCGCGGTGCTTCTGCCGCTGATGGTGCTGACGATCTATTCCAGCGTGGCGCGCCTCGATCAAAGCCTGACCCGCGCGGCGCTGGCCAGCGGCGCCGGGCCCATTGCGGCGTTCTGGCGCGTGTTGCTGCCGCTGACCCTACCCGGGATGGGCGCCGGCTTCCTGCTGGTCTTCGTCGCAGCGATCGGGTTCTTCATTACGCCCACGCTGCTCGGGGGACCCGGCGACCAGATGTTTGCCATGCATATCACCCAGCAGGCGGACTCGGTCACATCGGAGGGATTCCTGCAGGCCTTGGGCGTGGTGCTGCTGACGATCACGCTGGCGGTGGTCGCGGTGGCCGGACGCTTCCTCGGCTTCGAGTTCATCTGGGGCGGCCGCAAGCTGACCGAGGCCGCACCGACGACGACTGACCGCCACGCTGCCGATGTCGGCCGCCGTAGTTTCGGCGCCTCAGCTGCCGACTTGATAGGCTGGCCGCTTCTGAGACTTTTCGGGCGGCTGCCGGCGAGCTTCGGGACCTGGACAGTTCGCCTTCTGGGCGGACTGGTCATTACCGTTCTCATCCTGCCGATCATCGTGGTGATGATCATTTCGTTCAGCAGCGCAAGCTATCTGACCTTCCCGCCGCCGGGCTTCTCATTTCGCTGGTATGAGCAGTTCTTCTCCGATTCGAACTGGATGCGGGCGTTCTGGACATCCTTGGTCGTCGCGGCGATGTCGGCCGGAATCGCGATCGTGCTGGGCGCGTCGGCCGCCCTCGGCATCGTCAGGAGCAGCATTCGCGGCAAGTCCACCATCATGCTGCTGCTCGTAAGTCCGATCATCGTGCCTCCGGTCGTGCTCGGCCTGTCGCTCTACAGCCTGTTCCTGCGTTTCGACCTGGTCGGCTCCGTCTTCGGCCTTGCCGCGGCGCATGCGATCGGCGGCCTTCCGCTCGTCGTGGTGATCCTGTCCGCATCGCTTCAAGGCGTCGATACCAGGCTCGAACAGGCAGCTTCCGTCCATGGCGCATCGTCCCTGACCGTGTTCCGCCTGGTGACGCTGCCGGCCATCATGCCGGGCCTCGCTGCAGCGACATTCTTCGCCTTTCTGCACTCGTTCGACGAGTTGGTGCTGACGCTGTTCCTGTCGAGCGCGGAGCTGAAGACGCTCCCGCTCATGCTGTGGGGCGACATCAATTACCGGCTCAATCCGGTGCTGGCCGTGGTCTCGACGCTGGAGGTGCTGCTGGTGGTCGCAGGGCTCGTCCTTGCACGGCCCGTTCTCGCCACGTCGCGGAAGGCAACGTGACACAGATCAATTTCAACTGGAGGAAAGAGAAAATGCTGGGAATGAAACGCTGGCGACTGTCGGTTTCCGTATTGGCCTCGGCCCTGTGCATCGCGATGGGGACGGGCCCGGCTCAGGCTCAGAGCAACGTCGTGATCATGCAGGACCCGGGCGGCGGATATGGCGATGCATTGCGCAAGGTCATGTACGATCCGTTCGAGAAGGCGACCGGCATCAAGGTGGTCACCGTCCAGGAGGCGCGTAGCGGCCCACGCATCAAGGCTCAGGCCGAGGCCGGCAAAGCTCAATGGGACCTGACGTTCATCTTCGACCAGGAGACCAAGCTGCTCGGCGACTGTTGTCTCGCCGACATCGACTATTCCAAGCTGTCCGACGCGGCCAAGCAGACGCTGGCGGCCATGCCGGACAATCTTAAGCGCAAGAAGGGCGTGGCGCTGCAGGTGATCGGCGTCGGCCTCGTCTACAACAAGGACAAGTACAAGGGCGAGAACGTGCCGACCAGCTGGGCCGACTTCTGGGACGTGAAGAAATTCCCTGGCCGGCGCTGCATGCCCGCCTGGCCGCGTTTCGTCTTCGAGGCGGCGCTGATGGCCGACGGCGTAGAGAAGAGCAAGCTCTACCCGATCGACATGGAGCGGGCGCTGAAGAAGGTCAAGGAGATCAAGCCACACATTGCCAAATGGTGGACGACATCCGCACAGCCGCCGCAGCTCCTGCTCGACGGCGAGGCCGACATGTGCATGGCCTACACCGGTTCGATGAGCAAGCTCGCGCTGGAGGGCGCCCCGATCGAGCTGACTTTCAATCAGGGCTTCATCTACTACGACTTCTTCTCGATTCCCAAGGGAGCGCCGAACTACGACAACGCGCTGAAACTGCTGTCCTGGCGGCTCGAGCCCAAGCGCGCGGCGCAGCTCACCTCGACCTTCCCGGTCGCCCTTCCCTCCCAGGTCGTGTTCGAGGCCGCAACCGACAAGAAGCTCGCGCGCTACTGGGCCAACAACCCGGACAACGTCTCGAAAGCGATCGAATGGAGCCCGGATTATTGGGGCGCGACTTCGCCGGCTGGAAATTCCACCAATGAAGAGTACGGGCAGGAGAAGCTCAACGCCTTGCTGGCCCAGTAAGCAGGCTGATCAGCCCCGATCCGAAAGGATCGGGGTTAATTCCACACCCGGGCTATTGCCGTTCGCGCGGCCATGCTAGATCGAGTGAAATATCATTCTATTTTGGCTGGTGGATGGATAAGGCTTTTACCAAGGGACTGCGTCTCCTGGAAGCACTTGCTCTGAGCGAGCAGCCCCGCGGCGTCACTGACCTCGCGAGCGAGCTGAAGCTCACCAAGAGCAACGTGCATCGGCTGCTGATGACTTTGCAATCTCAAGGCTATGTGCGCCAGATCCCCCCGCACAGCACCTACGAGCTCACGACCAAGATCTGGGCGCTCGGCAGCCATGTCATCCATCGGATGGATCTCATCAACGTCGCGCGACCGGCAATGACGAAGCTTGCCGAGATCACCGGCGAAACCATTCACCTGTCGGTGCTCGAGGACACCGACGTGGTCTACGTCGACAAGATCGAAAGCGCTCACCATATCCGTGCCCATACAAGCGTGGGCATGCGCGCACCCGCTTTCACCATGGCGACAGGCAAAGCGATGCTCGCACATATGCCTGATGACTACCTGGAACGGTTCCGTCCGCATCTGAGGCGCTACACGGAAACGACGCGAACGACGATCGAGGAGCTGCGGGAGGACATCGAGCTGGCACGCGCGCAGGGCTACTCCTCCGTGCTGCACGGCGAGTGGCGCGAAGGCATCGCGGCCTGCGCTTGTGCCATCCTCGGTCGTTCCGGCGAACTCGTGGGAGCGATTGGCATGTCCGGGCCCGACAGCCGCATCAAGCGCAAGCAGATAAAAGAATATTCGGTTCACGTGATGGAGGCAGCCCGAACCATCGGCGCTGCCCTCGGCTATTCCAGTAGGCCGGCGGCATATCCAGCAATGCGAGGCGGTCCTAGACAGTCACATCAATCACGACGAGCCACCTGATCTTTCCAGGACGGCGTTGGTGCCGGGCAACGGAAGCAGCCGCTGCTCGTCCATCGCGGACTTCAGATCGAGGTCCGCACCCGTATACCCGGCCAGGAAGTGGGCATCCCCCCGCTCACTCGCAAAAGCCGAGGGCGACAACGGCATCGGCTTCACGGACGCGCTCGATTCGCTCGACCGCGCCCGCGCCGCCGATCGCAGCGGCGACATCGACGCGTGCAGCCGGGAGATCGCACGCGCGCGGGCCGTCCTGAGATAGCAAATGCCGCTCAAGGGTCGAAGGCAAGGCGATGCGCGCAACGCGGTCGTGCAGCCGTGGGAGCAGGACGTGCGTTCTGGAAATACCCGCCCGAGCGCAGGTTTCTAATGTCAATGCAATCAGGTGGAGCCTTCTCCATGCATAAACAGCACTCATCGAACAATAGGCCACACACGGGCCGGGATCGCGCCGAGCCTTCTTGATGAATTTCAGTGCGATGCTTGCTGCGTCTTGCACCTGCCGCTAGGGGTTCGATCTGCGTCCGACTTCAGCATCCGGGCGGCAGCACCGGCGACACGCCGGGCGTTGGTGCTGCGCCTGAAGCGTTCGCCGGCAGCACAGACGCAGGCGAGGCGAGATTCATCGAGACGCCTTCCATGCAAGCCGAGCTGTTCGGGCTGGGCACAACCGCAGCGTTCGGGTCTATACCCGTCCCACCGGCACCACTGGCTTCCGCCTGAATCGTACCAGGTGCGGGGCTTGTAGCCACTTGCGGGATCGACAATGGCAGGGACGCAGCGCTCGTCACCTCTCCCCCCGGCGTCGAGCTGCATCCGACCGTCGTACCTGTTTCTGAGGGCGCAGCTGAGGAGATCGTACCGGTGGCGCTGCTGTTCCGCCTTATCACCGGCAGCAACGGCGCCGCGATGTCCGGTGGTGCAAGGCCTGTCGGCGATACGGTCGGCGTCGCCGGCACCGGCGTCGGCGATGACGACGGCGGAGCGCAGACGACCACCGTCCCCGGCGTCGTCGGATCCGACGCGAGCGGAACCGGCGCCAGCGTCGTGTCCGGAGCACCCGACACGGTCATTGCGGAAAACGGCCCGGGACTGTTGAGCGGTGAGACCACGATCGCGCCCGGCACCGTCGGCAGATCCATTGCAGTAGTGCCGGTCGTTGCGACCTGTGCCTGACCAGCAGAGCCTCCGAGCAGCAACGCCGTCGTGGCTGCGAGTACAATTCGCATCATCTTTCGCGTCCTAGCTCGCCTCGCTCTTGCGAACGGTGACCTTGCTTCCCTCCGCCAGATTGACCGCGGGATTGAGCACGACCTGGTCGCCGGGCTGCACGCCGTCGCGCACTTCCACCGTGGTGCCGAAATCCCGGGTGATCGAGACCTGCTGAAAATGGACCGTGTTGTTGCGCACGACCACGACATGCAGGCCGTTCTGGTCGAAGACGAGCGCATCGGATGGGATCGTCGTCGATGCTGTCCTGCGCGGGATCGATAGTTCGACCGTGCAATATATGCCCGGACTGAGCAGGCCATCCGGATTGGGCACGTCGATCTCGGTTAGCAGCGTCCGGCTTCCCGGCTGCAGCGCGGTTGCGATCCGCGTGACCTTGCCCGCAAACGTCCGCCCCGGAATCTCGGGGACGCGGATATCCGCATCGACGCCCGGGCCAACGCCGAACGCTTCGTCCTGTGGCACGAACACCTGGGTTCGGATCACGTCGGAATGCATCAGCGTGAACATGAAGGTGGACCCGGCTGATACCAGGCTGCCGTTGTCCACGTTACGCTGCGTGACCACACCGTCGAATGGCGCCACTACACGCTGATAGGACTTCTCCTGCTGAAGAACTCGGATCTGCGCTTCCTGCGCCGTGATATTCGACTGGGCGACACCCACCGCGCCTTGCTGCGCGCGCAGGGTGAGACGATCGTTGTCGCCCTGTTGTGCCGTCAACCAGCCCTGCTTGACGAGATTGCTGTCGCGCGAGTTGGTCACGTCGGCCAGTTCCCGGCTTGCCTCCGCCTGCTGAAGCGCGGCCTGGTCCTGCGCGAGCGTCGCTTGCGCCTGCGCGATCTGCTGGTCGAGCTCGGGCGCAGTGATTTCCACGAGCAGCTCGCCCTTCTTGACCCGATCGCCGATATCGACGTAGCGCTTCTCGATGTAGCCGCTGGTCCGCGCGAAGATGTTGGCCGCCTCGAACGCGGTCGTCGTTGCCGGCAGGCTCACCTTCATGATGTCGCCTCCGGGCTTCACCGTCGCGACCCGAACCTCGGGAAGGTTGGTTCGAGCCTGTTCTGCCACAGCGGCAACGCCACGCATGGCCTCATAGTGCCGCCAGCCGCCGATGCCGAGACCGCACGCAAGCATGAGGAGCACGCCTCCGCCGAGCAGCGCGCCGCCGTAACGGCGTCCGGATCGAGGGCCCTTTCCCGGCAATTCCACAATCCGGAGGCTCTCCGCCCCCGGGCGGTGTGTCGCCCCGTCGTCATCGGTCCTTGCGCGAACGTCACTCATTCCGGTTGCTCCTCGAATACCCCATGATGAGGCTTGCCGTCGTTGCCTTTGCGCAGCATGGCGAAGAGATAAGGCACGATCAGCAGAGTAGTCGGTGTTGCAAACAGCAGACCGCCGATGACCGCCCGCGCGAGCGCTGCATTCTGCTCCTCGCCGGGCCCGCCGATCGCCATCGGGATCATGCCGACGATCATCGCCGCCGCGGTCATCAGCACGGGCCGGATTCGCGTCCGGCCTGCGCTCAGCGCCGCCTGGAATGCCGAATGCCCCTTCAATTGCTCGTCGCGTGCGAATGTCACGAGCAGGATGGAGTTCGCGGAGGCTACGCCGATCGCCATGATGGCTCCCATCAGCGAAGGCACGTTCAGCGTCGTCCCGGTGATAAACAGCATCGTCACGATGCCGCAGAATGTCGCCGGCAGTGCCAGGATGCCGACAAAGGGATCGCCAAAATTCTGGTAGTTCACGACCATCAGCAGGTAGACGAGGATGGCCGCGAACAGCAGTCCAAGGGAGAGATCGCGGAACGATTGGTGCATGCTCTGGATCTGGCCGAGAACCTGGATCGAGTTGCCCGGCTGGAGTTGCTTCTGCAGCGTGGACGTCACCTTCTCGATGTCAGCCGCGACGCTGCCGAGATCACGGCCCTGCACGCTCGCATAGACATCGTAAACCGGCTGCACATTGGCTTGGTTCGAGTTGGTCGAAACGGTGCCCCGCTTGAAGGTCGCAACATTGCTGAGCAGGCCCGGCACCGTCTGCCCGCTTGCGGCAAGCGAGGCCGAAACCGGCGTATTGCCCAGCGCGTTCAGCGAATTGGTCCTGTACTCTGGCGTCTGCACAGCCAGGTAATAGGGAATGCCGGAAGTCGGATCCGTCCAGAAGTTCGGCGAGACCTGCGCGGACGATGAGAGGCTGACATTGATGTTGGTTGCCACCGTGCTCGCATTGAGACCGAGTTGCGCGGCGCGGGTGCGGTCGATGTCGGCGTAGAATGCGGGAGCATCGACCTCCTGCTGCAGATGGGCATCGACCACGCCGGGGATCGTGGCGAGACTCTTTTGCAGTTCCTTGGCGACGGCGAGATTGTTGTTGCCGTAACCGACCGTGCGGACATCGATCTGCGCCGGGAGACCGAAGTTCAGGATCTGCGTGACGATATCGGCCGCCTGGAAATAGAACGTGTCCTCCGGGAATGCCCTCGGCAGCACCTGCCGCAGCCTCCTGATGTAATCCGCCGTCGGCTGGTGCCCTTCCTTCAACGACACGAGAATGGTGCCGTCGTTCACCCCGATGGTGGAACCGTCCGTGAAAGCAAGGTTATAGGGCCGCGCCGGCAGGCCGATATTATCGACGATCAGCGCCCGGTCGTGCTCGGGAATGACCTCGCGGATCTTGTCCTCAACTGCCTGGAAGATCGCTTCCGTCCGCTCGATCCGCGTGCCCGCGGGGGCGCGAACATGGAGCTGGATCTGGCCGCCGTCGATCAGGGGATAGAAGTCCTGGCCGACATAGGCGAACATCGTGGCGCCGAGCGCCAGCACCAGCACGGCGACGACGGGTATCACTGCGCGGTGCCGCAGCAGTTTCAGCAGCAGATCGGAGTAGCCGTCGCGCAGGCGTTCGAAACCGCGCTCGAATGCCGCGGAGGCGCGTGCGAGGATGTTTGACGGCCGATTGCCCTCGCCATGACGTTGCTCGCCCTTCAGGAGCAGGCCAATGGTGATCGGCGTCAGCGTCCGCGACAGGCCATAAGACGCCAGCATCGCGAACACCACGGCAAGGCCAAGCGGCGTGAACAGATATTTGGCCGGACCCTCGAGGAATACGACCGAGATGAACACGCAACTGATCGCGAGCGTCGAGACCAGCGTCGGAATGGCGATTTCGGCGGCTCCGTGCAGAGTCGCGTCCGGCAGCGGCATGCCTTCCTCGGTCCAGAGCCGGTGCGTGTTCTCGATCGTCACCGTCGAATCGTCGACGAGAATACCGACGGCAAGAGCAAGGCCGCCGAGCGTCATGGTGTTGAGGGTCTCGCCGAGGAAATAGAGGACGATCAGCGAGGACAGCATCGCCAGCGGGATCGAGATCAGGACGACGAGCGTCGATCGCCACGATCCCAGGAACACCAGAATCATCAATGCCGTCAGGCCCGCCGCGATCGCGCCTTCGCGCAGCACACCATCGACCGAGTGTGTGACGAAGATTGACTGGTCGAACAGCTCGTTCACCTTCAGCCCCGCGGGCGCCGACGCGCGGATCGACGTCAGGGCCGCTTTCACGCCGTTGACGACGACCAGCGTGGAGGCATTGCCGTTCTTGATGACGCTGAGCAGGACGGCGCGGTGGCCATCCTCGCGCACAATGTTCTGCTGAACCTGGGCGCCGTCGCGGACCTGGGCGACGTCCTTCAGGAAGATCGTCGCCCCGTTCGCGAACTTCACCGGGATCATGTTGAGATCCTGGATCGTCGCCGGCGTCGCGTTGGTACGAACGGTGTACTGGGTGTCGCCGATCTTGGTCGTGCCGGTCGGCAGCGTCAGGTTCTGCGTGTTCACTGCGTTGACGATGTCGAGCGGTGTCAATCCGCGCGCCAGCAGCTTGTTCGGATCGAGGTCAACCATGATCTGGCGGTATTTGCCGCCGGTAGGCGTGGGCAGGGTCACGCCTGGAACGGGAGCCAGTTGCTGGCGGACCCGGTAGATGCCGAAATCGTAGAGCTGCTGCTCATTCAGGTTGTTCGATTCGAGGCTGAGCTGGAGCACCGGCACGCTTGAGGCATTGAACTGCACGATGATCGGCGGCTGGATGCCGGGAGGCATCAGAGCGCGGATGGCGTTGGTCGCCGAGACGATCTGCGAGATCGCGAGATCGAGATTGACGTCCGGCTGAAAGTAGATCTTCTGAACCGACAAGCCGTTGAGGGTCTGCGCCTCGATATTCTTGATACCGCTGACATTGGCGCTGATCGAATACTGGCTGTAGGTGCTGACGCGCTGTTCCATCTCCGGCGTGGAAAGGCCGGTGTAGCTCCAGATGACAGTGACGACGGGAATCCGGATCTCCGGAAAGATGTCTGTCGGCATCGAGCGAATTGCGATGCCGCCGAGGAACAGGATCAACGCCGCAAGCACGTAGAAAGTATGCGGAAGCCGCAGCGCGAAGCGAACAATTCCCATGATTGGTCTGCCTGAAACAGGGTTACGCAGGATCGTCGGACAAGTGAGGGCGGCCGCGCCTCCGTTCAAATGAAAACGAATTCAGTCGCTGCACGCGGCGGCGTGTGACACATCATGCGCAGCGTTCACGACGGCCCGTTTGACTTTGGCGAAGGTACGGATCTCGATCTGCCGAACCCGCTCGCTGGATATGGACAGCTCTCGGGCGAGCTGATCGCGCGTAACAGGACATTCCTTCAGGCGCCGCGCCTCGAAGATATGACGCTCCCGCGGCGCGAGCCCGTCCAGTGCAGCGCGCAAAGCCCTGCTGCGCTGCTCCGTCTGGTCGTGATCGGCAAGCATCGTCTCGGCGTCGACCGCACCATCGACCAGCAGGGCCTCCAGCTCGGTTCCACCGTCCTCGTCACCGACGCGCGCGTTCAGCGACATGTCGCGGTGGAGTCGCGCGTCCATCTCGATCACCTCGCGCGCCGTCACCTCGAGCTTCCCGGCGATCAATTCGGCGACGTCGGGTGTGAGCCCGGCCATCGCACTGCTGGTGGCTTTCCTGATCTCGCCGCGGAGTTTGAAAAACAGCTTCTTCTGCGCAGCCGTCGTCCCGATCTTGACCAGGGACCACGATCGCAGGATGTAGTCGTGAATGGTGGCCTTGATCCACCAGATCGCATAGCTGGAGAATCGGGCGCCGTGCCCGGGCTCGAAGCGCGACGCCGCGATCACGAGGCCGAGGTTCGCTTCCGCGATCAGATCGACCAGCGGCAGACCGTATCCCTTGTAACCCCTCGCCAACTTGGCGGCGAGCCGAAGATGGCTGGTGACGAGCGCATCCGCGGCGCGCCGGTCCCGCGTTTCCTGCCAGCGACGCGCCAGCTGCTGCTCCTGACCTGATTCAAGTAGCTCGTAGCGCCGGATTGCGGCGGAATAGGCGGTGAGGAACGGCGTCGACACCGCTGCGATCGGCACGGCAACAGGATCGCGGCACACCACCTCATGGCTCGTCTGCATTTGTCACTCCTATAGTCCGGGCCGGCTGATTGATCTCGGAGGCACCGCACGTCATTTGGCTCATCCCATCTGGCCGGCCTCTGCGTGCAGCAATGCGCGTGACCGGCGCGCGATGGGCCTGCCCGCACTCCCGGTCCAGGCGAGGATCTCGATCCGCCCACCGGGAGCCGGGCCAATGATCAGCCGGAAGCCGTGCAGCTTGACGATCGCCGCCACCAGGCTCAGTCCAAGCCCGACGCCCGGCGTATTGCGCATCTTGTCGGAGCGGTAAAACCGCCGCAGCACTGCTTCGCGCTCCTGCTCGCTGATGCCGGGCCCGGTATCGCTAACGCGCACCAGCGCGGTCTCGTCCTCCGCCTGCAGGGCGAGGTCCACCCGCCCGCCGGACGGCGTGAATTTGATGGCGTTGTCGACGAGGTTGGCGACTGCCTCGAACAGCAGGTCGCGGTCACCCCACACCTGCACATTGCACTCGGTGACGACGCCGAGCCCGACATGCTTGTCCTCGGCGATCGGCTCGTAGACGTCGCACACCTCCCGCAGAATCTCGTCGAGCGCGACGTCGCCAAACCCGGCCATACGGCGGTTGTTCTCGATCTCTGTCAGGCGCAGCAAGGCCGTGACGATCGCGAGCGACTGGTCGATGCCGGCGATGGCCTTGTCCGCAACGTCCTGCAGCTGTTCCAGCGTCGCCGCATGGGTCCGGCCGCGCTCCAGCGCCAGACGGACGCGGGTCAGCGGCGTCCTGAGATCATGAGCGATGTCGTTGCCGACGCCGGCGAGCGCATTGATCATCGTCTCCATCTCGTCGAGCATGCCGTTGACGATCCCGGCCAGCCGCGCAAACGGGTCGTCCGTCCCGCCCTCCGGAAGCCGCTCGCGCAGCTCGCCGGCCACGATGCGCTGGACCCGCTGGTTGACCTCCTCTACGCGTCGCTGGGCGCGCAAGCTCAGCCAGGCACCCGCAAGCAGGCAGAGGCTGAAGGCCGGCAGCAGACCCAGGGCCAGGGCCTGGCCCACCACGATCGATATCTCGCGCGTCTCGTCGACGTTCCGTCCCATCACCAAGACATCGCCGTCCTCGAGACGGCTGCCGACCACCCTGACGACGGGACCATGCGCCGTCGGCTTCTCCAGCAGATCGAGTTGCACGCCCTGCGCCGCCCCATCGAGCCCGAGTTCGCGCGGCAGGCGGTCGATATTCCCGGCCAGCCTTTTGCCGGCAGCATCGAACAGTCCCGCGTACTGAACGCCCCTGGAATCCTGCGCGAGGTGATCCGCGATGGCGCTGACGCGGCGGGCCGGGGACAATTCCGCGACGAAGTGGATCTGCGTGGTGATCATGCGATCGGACCGCGCGACCAGATAGGCATCGAGCTTCCAGTAGATGAAGGCGAACAAGGCGACCACGAACAGCGCGAAGGACGCCGCCACGGCCAGAGCCCAGAGAAATGTGCTGGAGCGGATCAACTGTGTCTGCTGCATCGCCCGTCTCTCCTACCGCGAGCGAAGGACGAAGCCGGAGCCTCGGACATTGTGGATGAGCTGTGTCTCCCCGGGACCGTCCACCTTGTGACGAAGCCGGCCCATATGCACGTCGATCAAGTTGGTGGTCGCCGGAACGAACTTGTAGTTCCAGACCTCCTCGAGCAGCATCGCGCGCGTCAAGAGCTGATCGCTCCGGCGCATCATGTACTCGAGCAAGCGGAATTCGCGCGGCAACAGGTCGAGCCTGCGCTCGCCGCGTCGCGCGGTGCGCTCGATCAGATCGAGCTCGAGGGGCCCGACATGCAGGATGGTTTCGCGGCTGTCGCTCGGCCGGCGCAGCAGCGCCTCGATTCGCGCAACCAGTTCGATGAGCGCGAACGGCTTTGTGAGATAGTCGTCCCCGCCCATGCGCAACCCGCGCACCCGGTCATTCACGGCGCCAAGCGCACTCAACACCAGCACAGGCGTCCTCACCTGCTCCTTGCGCAGCACCTCGATGACGGTCAGCCCGTCAACTCCCGGGAGCATGCGATCGACGATCATGGCATCGGGGCTCGACGCACGCGCGCGCTCGAGACCGTCGACGCCGTTGCCGGCCCACTGCACCTCGAAGCCGCGATCGCCGAGTTCGGCGAGGATCGCCTCGGCGGTTTCAGTGTCGTCCTCAATCAGGAGAATCCGGGTCATGAGCCTCGTACCATAATTCCCACGGCGTCTCGACGCGCGGTTGGGCAGCACGGGTACGGCGTCGGGCCGTGTCATGCTCAGTGCCCGCGTACGTCGGACGCGCGTCGCTGATGCCGCCTGTTGCCGGTCGCCCGCTGCGCTATGAGGTAGCTCTGCCGCGCGCACCGCGCCACTAAATTGCGGTTCATGTTGTCGGCTGTGCGTGCCGCCAACGGCACGAGGACCCGCACCACGCGTGTTACAAATGCAATGATCATCTTCCGCGCTCCGCTGCCAACCGACTGGATCGAACATATGCCGTCAACGCACGTGCCGTCGTCTCAGGGACCACGGATGTTATGCATTCGCACGATCGTGGTTGCGACACCGCAGCGGCTCTCGGGCGGTTGAAATGCAGTGAGCAAAACGTGCGTTGGAAACGTGGCCGATCGTTCACACATCGTCGCTGAGCCGGCTTGATCGGCCTGATGTCGTCAGAGGAGAGAGCGAATGACCACGTTCAAACTATTGTCGATAGGATTGATCGCGGCCGCAATGCTGGGTGGCCCAGTCATGGCGCGCGAGCACCAGCGCGCCGCGCAGCAGCCCGACGTGGCCGCCGATACAGTCGCGGCGACCACGCCGTTCCATTATCCGGGCGAGCGCGCCTGCGTTCCGGCGCCGCGCGTCGGCGCCTTTGCAACCGCGCCGTGGACCGGCAACAACGTACCGTGCGAGCCGGGCACAGGCAGCTAGTACTGATTGGGTGACGCGGCCTGCCCTATAGCTTCGCCGCGTTTTGCAATAACGAGGAGCGGACTGCGCTGGTCGGCCCGCTCCTACGCGTGCGTCGCGCCGATCCGCGAGACGCTCTTCGCGAGCGGCTTGCCTGATATTCTGACATCGAATTCAGTTGGATCGCCTCGTACCGGAGCTACCTCTCCCTCATCACTGACCCGGCCATCGGCAACCTCGCGCGGAACATGGCCGGACAGCGCAACAAGAGGAGTCATCCATGAAACGTGCAATCATGATTCTGGCGACAGCAGCACTCGCCTCGACGCTCGCCGTTGGCGCGGCCAATGCCCATGGCGGCGGTGGTGGCGGTGGCCACGGCGGTGGTTTTGGCGGTGGCGGCTTTGGCGGCGGACATGCAGGCTTCGGCGGTGGACATGCGGCCTTCGGCGGCGGCGCGCATTTCGGCGGCATGGGCCATGAGGGAGATTTTGCCGGCGGCGCCCGGTTCGGCGGCGAGCACCTTGGCCTCGGTGGTCATGACGTAGGCCTGCGCCAGCACGCGTTTCACCACTTCCGCCGAGGCGGCTATGGATTCTACGGCGCCTATCCAGATTGCTACGACTGGTACGAGTTGCATCCCGACCTGCCGTTACCGCTGAGCTGCAGCTAACCGCCGCACTCTGCAACCATTGGTCTGGAGCAGCGGGGGCGCATTGCCATTCGCGTCGAGGCAGGAGTCGATGAAGTGCGTCGTTCTATGCGCGTGGCCACGTCAGGCACGCCCTGCGGTAAGCTCGTGAGCATCGCCTCCTTCTTCCGAGGTGCGCTGCCCGCGCTGTGCTTCCGTGCACTTCTGCAAGGCGGCCTAATCGCTGCGATGCGGTCTGCGCGACCGCAGAATAGCTAAGGCGGAGCCCCGCTCATCTCTCGCGATCGAGGAGGCTGTTGCGCTCCCCTGGGCCCGTCCCGACTATAAAGCCTCGACCGGCGCGGCGCTCGACGATCGCACATCGGTCTCTCGATAGCGTTCCACCGCTTCAGACGACTTGTACTAAATTGGCCCCGACGGTTTTCCTCGAGCAGGTTGCTCATTGCGGGCCGCGCTCGCAGCACCCAGCTCCACAAGACCACGACATCTGGACAACAAATCGCGGCATCCAACCCAAGATCTAGCGTCATCACCCATTCGACTAGCAGATCTTTGGAATTGACCTAAAACGACTCGCGATCTTTTGGCGACGGACGCGAAACCAATGACTTAATCGACTCGCATTTGATTGGTCCCGACAGCACTCAGGAATCGCTGAAAACGGTCGCGTACCGAAGGTGCGCGGATTGATTTCTGATCATTTCGACTTGGCGCGCTACGGTTTCTCCGCCGGAATCCGACCATCCGGATCCATTTTCAGATACTCACCGCGATCGGTGGTGAAAGCCGCGGTGCTGGGCAACGCCAGGCGTTGTCTGGTAGGCCCTGTTGGGCCCAAACAAGGGAGCCGCGCCGCCAGGGCGTTCCAGGCCCATTCTGCCTGCTGGCGTCAATTCGCAGTCGTTCAACACATCCCGATCGGGATATTGCGCCTGAAACAAATCTGGATGTTGAGTCGCCCACAATGGGCACTGGGCGCTTGCAGAGCTTATCGCGCCAATCGACATCATCGCTGCAATAACAAAGGTCCTGAATCCAGTCATGGTCGTGCTCCGAACGGCTGTTGTTTTCGTGCGGAGCATTCGCGCTGACTCGAACCGGCTGCTCTGTTGAAATGCGCTTCCTTCGAATTTCTTGGTTGAGCATTAGGTGGGTATGCGCTCGGGAAAAACACGTGGGTGAACAATCACGCCTGCGCGAATGGCAAATCGGTGTGCTCATCATCGCGTGACGCACCCCGGAGACGAAAGACTCCAAACCGTGACGCAACTGCCAGCATGAAGCCGAGTGCGGGGTTTACAGATTCGCACGAATTCGACCGCCAACCCGCGCGTGATGCCGAGGACGTTACCAGTCTTGCAGGCGTCACCGATTGCGAGGGCGTGGACCGAGGCTCATCTAACTCATCATCGTAGGTCTATCGGAGAAACTCCCATGCGATCGGGTCTCGTTTTGAGCCTTTTGATTATCCTGTGGGCCCCCGTCAGCGCCGCGGTGGCAGGCCAGGTCCATCGGCACCATGCAAAAGCGCATCCTCGTGTTCTGACGACTGGGAGTACTGCGGCCTGGGCTTATTCACCGGCACGGCCGGACCGCCGTCAACCGGCCCCGCACTATGATGATCAACCAGAGCCAGGTCATAATCCTTACGAGAGATGGGGTGGTTAGCACCCCGTCGCCTCCGCGTCGCCGCCGGCTTGGCGCCCCTTCGAGCGCGGCGATGGACCGCTAGTTCGTTGCCGACCTCAATCCCGGTTCAGTAGGCGTTCGCCCGCGCCCGTTCGCGGGCTTCGCGGCGGCGCTCTCGGCGCTCGCGCCGACGCTTGGCCCGGTCGGCTGGCTGCGGCAGCGGGGAAAGCGGAGCAATCTCCAATACCGGCTGGGACGTCTCATCGACCGGGGCCGCCAGGCTGGGCTCGCTTGGTACCGGTCGGGCTTCCATGAACGCCAAGATGTCTCGCCCCTTCGACGTCAGTCTCCAGCCACCGCTGATGCGCTCGACCAGCCCCTGTGAAAAGATGTCGAGGTCCGGCACCCGGCTGGCAAGACGCCTCGTCCGGTCGGCCCAATCGCGGCCGCTGGTCGCCAGGATCGCCATGTCGCGCTTGAGGTCTTCCATGACGGCAAAGCCATCCGGATAGCTCACCAGGATCTTCAAGACCGTAACCTGGAAATTCACGCCCCGGCCCCCGCTCTGGCTCAATCAGCGCCAGAAGATTCACTGCCGCGAAAACGCCCACCGTACTTTGCTTCGGTGCCTTCGCGATTCAAAAATGTTAAGTTCGAGAAAGAAGTGCGCACCGGAGAGCGGGGCTGCAGCCCGCGTCGGGCGAACCTAAAGCTTCCGATACGTCACATGCGCCGTCGCGAACGGAATGCCCGCGCGCCCGGCGGATCCGCGCACGATGCAGGCGCGGTCATCGATCGCATAGAACCAATCATCGAAGTTCAGCTTGAACGACTTTCCATCGCCTTGGGGCGTGTCGCGCGTGTACATCCAATGGAATGCACAACCGGCCTGCTCGCCGGTGGCTTCGCCTTCCAGGCGGTTCTCATGGCCGGTGTATTGGCCTTCGCCCAGCTTGTGGATCGTCCAGCGCAACGTGTCGCTATGGCCGTCATCAAAGGTGTAGGTTTCAGTCAGAACGACAGTGTCGGTGTCCGCGTCCAATTCGCCATGCGCCGTGATCGTCGCCCGCTTCAACAGCCCGCCGACGAGACTCTCGACCACCGCCCATCCTTCCAAGCGACCAACGAAGAACTGCTCAGGGAGAAACACCGGCGTGGTGCCAGCGAACGCATCAATGACCATGGCTTTTCCTCCGAAACCGATGACGACTAAGCCGCCTCTCAGCACCAGGGTTCCTCAGGAGGAAACCTGCCTGGCTCTGCTGGGTGCTTGCAACGCATACAGACGCTGCGTCACAACGCGCGCTCCCCTTCATCCGGAACACGTGGACAAGCCCAGCCCTGCCGTTTGGGAATCTCTGACCCGTGTTAACAGCCCGGAACGATGTGGCGGCGGCACGGATTCGTCCCGCAGGAGCAATCTCGCATGCTGATGACCAGGGAAAGACGGCCGGCGATCCGGACCTTACGGGGATGGGCCACCCACGTGCTGCACGAGGCCGGCGCGATCTGCGAATGCGAGGAGCACGGCTGGGCCAGGGATCGCGCCGACCCGCACGCGCGCCATCGCGCGGTCGCGCTTGCGCGCCAGGATCCGCCGGACGGCGTCTCTGCCGATCAGGCCGTCGCGGAGATCAACGATGTCCTCGATACGATCGGCGATACATGTCCGGAGTGCCCTGACGAGGGCCTTTGAGGCCTGCGACTAGGACCTTCGCGTACCAAGCGGCATAGGGCGTGTTTTCGATTTAATTCCGGCGTCACGGGATGCTTCATGCCGATTTCCGCCGCGCCCCTGCGGCCGGCTTTTTCGCGGACGTCTCCCTGGCGGCCGCCTTCTTGCCGGCGATCGGCATCAGCATCTCCTTCTGGCCGGCCGCCGCCTTCCTCGGCTTCTTCGCCGGCTTGTCCGCCTTCGCGGGCGCGGCCTGCTTCCCGACTTCCTTGCCGACGCTCCGCCGCAGCGCCTCCATGAGGTCGACGACGTTCTCGCCCTTCGGCCGCTCCTTCGGCCGGATCACCTTGCCGGCGCGCTTTTCGTTGATCAGGTCGATCAGCGCGGTCTCGTAATGGTCCTCGAACTTTTCGGGCGCGAAGCGTCCGGCCTTCTGGTTGACGATGTGCCGGGCGAGATCGAGCATGTCCTTGGTGACCTTCACGTCCTGGATGTCGTCGAAATATTCGGCCTCGCTGCGCACCTCGTAGGGGTAGCGCAAGAGGGTGCCGACGAGGCCCTTGTCCATCGGCTCCAGCGCGATGATGTGCTCGCGGTTGGTCAGCACCACGCGCCCGATCGCGACCTTGTTCATCTCGCGAATGGTCTCGCGGATCACCGCGAAGGCGTCGTGGCCGACCTTGCCGTCGGGCCGGATGTAATAGGGGCGGATCAGATAGCGCGCGTCGATGTCCGATTTGTCGACGAACTCGTCGATCTCGATGGTGCGCGTGGACTCCAGCGCGATCTCCTCGAGCTCTTCCTTGGAGACCTCGATGTATTGGCCCTTCTCGAGCTCATAGCCCTTGACGATGTCCTCGTTCGTCACCTCGTCGCCGGTCTCCGCGTCCACCTTCACGTATTTGATGCGGTGGCCGGTCTGCCGGTTGAGCTGGTTGAACGAGATCTTCTCGCTCTCGGAGGTAGCGGGATAGAGCGCCACGGGACAGGTGACGAGGGACAGTCTCAGGAAGCCTTTCCAATTGGCGCGCGGGGCCATTTACGCAGAACTCCGGTTCGAGGCGACTTGGATTCAAGACGAACGGCCGGCCCGGGTTCCGACATCGGGAGCAACATTCATGACGAGCACGCTTTGCGGCGTCTTGCTCCATGTTTTGGTTTAGGCGGCGCCCGACTTGACAGAATCGACCACCAGCCGGCGCAACCAGACCGCGCCGGGATCGTCGTGACTTCGTTCGTGCCAGAGCAGGCGATAGCCGTAGGGCGTCACCTGCGCCGGCGGTTTCAGCATCACGAGACCGAGCCGCGGCGCAAGCTGCCGGGCCGCCCGCGAGGGCATGGTCACCAGGTAATCCGACGCAGCCGTGATCACCGCGGCCGTTGCGAAATATGGAACACGCAGCGCGACGTGCCGCTTGTAGCCGCGCTCGGCCAATGCGGTATCGATCGGCCCGCCCTGCCCGCCAAAAATGCTGACCACGATGTGCGGGCAGGCCGTGAACAGCTTGATCGGCAGCACGTCCTTTGCCCCGCGCATCTGCTTGAGCAAAGGATGCCCTTGCCGGACCAGCGTCACGAAATTTTCGCGGAACAGCTCGCGCGCCCGAAACGAGCCGGATACCGGATTATCGGCATACAGCACGAAATCGACCTGACCGTCAGCGAGCATGCGGAACACATCACGCGAGAAGCTGACGACCTCGATCGCCGCCCCGGGTGCCTCGCGCGCAAAGTGGGCGGCGACATTGGGCAGGATGGCGAGCGCCCCATAATCGGTCGTCGCGATGCGAAAGACGCGGTCGGTGGCGGAAGGATCGAATTTCGGCTTGTGGAGAAATGTCTCGACGCCGCCGAGCAAGGTCGCCAGCGGCTCGCGCATCGCCTCGGCGCGCAGCGTCGGCGTCATGCCGCTTGCCGCCTTCACCATCAGCCGGTCACCGAACAGGCGCCGCAGCTTTGCCAGCGCACGGCTGATCGCGGGTTGGCTGCTGCCGAGACGCTCAGCGGCGCGCGTGACGCTGCCGGTCTCGAGCAGCGCATGCAACACCACCAGCAGGTTGAGGTCGACTTTCGCCAAATCCATCGAACGCATAATGTAAATTCTATCATGACATTTGTGGATGATGCCAGATCATCGTACACAGACCCCACCGCGATAGGCTGGAGAAGCCGTATGCCATCACATCTGAACATCAGCCGCCGCATAATGCTCGCAGGCGGCGCGGCCGGAGCGATGACGCCGCTGCTGGGCATGCCGGCCGCGATCGCGCAAACGCCTGCTGGCAGGGCCAATTCCGGCCACTACAGTTTTCGGATCGGCGATATCAAGACAACCGTCGTCAGCGACGGCACGCTGAGCGGCAATCCGCGCATCTATGCCCACACCGCCCAGGCGGAGGAACTCGGCAGGACGCTGAGCGATGCGTTCCTGCCGACCGACACCTTCAGGCTCAACCTGAACACGCTTCTGCTGGAAACCGGTGGCAGGAGAATCCTGATCGAGGCAGGTGCAGCGCAAACGCTCGGCCCCGATGGCGGACATCTATTCCGCAATCTTGCGGCGATCGGCGTGGAGCCCGAGCACATCGACGCCATCGTGATCACGCATACCCATCCCGATCACGTCGGCAATCTCAGCCGCGCCGACGGATCGAGCGCTTTTCCGAAGGCGACGGTCCATCTTCCCGAGGACGATTTTGCGTTCTTCATCCGTAACGAGCCTGACCTGTCGCGGCTGCCCATGCCGGAAGATTTCCGGCGCGCCTTCATCGCCAATATCAAGCGAAGCGTGGCGCCCGTCGCCAAGTCTGCCGTGCTGTACCGGCCGGGCAGCGAGTTGTTGCCGGGCATAACGACGATCGCCGCCGGCGGCCACACGCCGGGCATGTCGGCGATCCTGGTGCATTCCGGCGCGCAAGCATTGCTGATCACGTCCGATGCCGCCTATAGCCCCCTACTCAACATCGACAATGCCTGGCGGCCCGGGCCGGATCTCGATCCCGATACCGCGTTGCAGTCGCGCAGGCGCTTGTTCGACCGCGCTGCGACGGACCGCATCCCGGTGCTTGGATTCCATTTCCCGTTTCCGGGCATCGGCAACATCAGGAAGACGGACGACGGCTATCGCTGGGTGCCGGCGAACTGGCGGTTCGAAGGCTGAGCCAGCCCGAAGATGCGAAAGCGGCTATCGTAGGATCTCAAGCCCATCATTCTACGACCGCCGTATGCAGAAGCGCTGTTCTATCCAGGCGCCGCCCCGGCGATTTCCGAGATGAATCGTCCGCAGCGCTCTACGATCAGATCCTTGTCGTTATCGAGCGTGGCGACATGATAGGAATTGTCGAGCCAAAGCAGGCGCACGTCGTTGGAACTGACCTCCTGCGCGATTCGCTTGCCATTGGCCGCCGGCACGACGTGGTCCTCTCTGGAATGAATGGCGAGCGTGGGACAGCTGACCTTGCGCAGCAGGCTTTCGGTCGCAGCAATCAGGACGTGGACCTGCCGGAGGCAAGCGAGTGGCACCTCCTGATAGGCCAGCTCCTTGACGCCGGCGGCCTTGATGTCCGATCCGATGCCGGGAACGCGCTTCGGCGCCGCGCCGTCCGATACGAGCTCGGCCATCGCGCCATCGAAGATTCCGGCGGCACCGTTGATCGGCACGGCGCCTGCGACGATGTTCGGAAAACGTGCGGCTAGGTTGAGCGTCAGCGTGCCTCCCATGGACAGGCCGGTGACGAAGACCTTGGTGCCCTGGCCAGCCAGCTCGTGAAGCGCCTGCTCCGCCGACGCGAGCCAATCGAGATAGCCGGTCGTTTCCATGTCGTCCGGTGAGGTGCCGTGGCCCCGCAGGCGAGGCCCGCTGACGGTGAAGCCGAAGCGCCGGTGAAGCTCTTCGCCGAGATACCGCATGCTTTGCGTCGTTCCCGTGAAGCCGTGGAGCACGAGGACCGCAGGCCCCTTGCCCTGCATGAAGAATGGTTCGGCTCCAGCCATCACATCGGTCATGTCATCTCTCCTGTTGTCATCGCGGCTGCGGCCGCATCCGTTCTCGTTTCGATATCGAGGCAATCATGACTGGCGCCTTGCCGAATATGCGGCCGCTGCAAGGCCGATGATCGCACCCTGCAGCATCAGCTTGGCGGATTCGCCAAGCCCCAGACTCGTCAGCAGGTTGAAGCTGAATGTCAACATCAAGGCGGCGACGGTCGGGCCGAGCCCCTCTCCCAGGACTATTGCATATGGTGCTTTGCGCGAGCTGAGCGCGCGCCTCGTCCTTCAACGCCCGCTAACGGCGGGCGTCTCGAAGAATGGCCACAGGCGAGATCGCTCCCATATGCGATCGCCCTGCCCCTTTCCGGAGCCGAAGGTAACGCCGTCGGCGTGAACGGCGCTAGCGGACCCGCTCGAACGTGATGCGGATCTTCGTGCCGTCAGGTCGTTCAAAATTCTCGGTCATGACGTCGCCGTCGACCACCAGACGCAATTCCTTCCGCGTCCGAACGCTGCCGATCCAGTTCGGAAAGGTGCAGCCCTCGACCTTGTTGCCGCTGAACTCGCCGTTCTCATCCACCGTGTAGGTGCCGAAAAAGCCGATGCTGCCGGCCATGGCCGCGCGGTTTTCCGCGTCCGTGCCCTCGCCCCGCACGCTGGAGGCAAAGCGCGGGACGTCCGAGTCGGTCAGCACCTCGATGAAGTGCATGTCCGGCGTGAAGGTCAGCAGCCCGTTCGGCCGCGCGCCATAGGCCGGCAGGTTCTTTCCTTCCGGATCGATCTGAGCGGAGACCATTCTCCAGGTGCCGAGCACCTTGTTCGGCGGCGTAGCGTGGACTGGAGCACTCATCAGGCAAACTCCCAAAGCGATCATCACCAGATTTCGACGGGTCATGTTGGAGTCCTCTGCTTCGTCTTTCTACGCGGCCGCCGGGCCTCGGAATGGCGGACCTGCGCGAGGCCGCTTCAAGTGCACAGATCCGTCCTCGCCTGGGTGCGGGACGACTCCGTCGCTAAGCGAGCGCCGGTCAGTCTTGCCGAGACATCCCACAGATGAGACGCCACCGCATCGTCATCGGCCTGCGGCGGCACGCGGGCCACGGACGGCGAACCGCGGATTTCGCCGAACTTGTCCGGACCGTAATAGCCGCCGGGGACGATGTCCGGCGACGTCGCCGCGAACAGCGTCGGCAGCGCACCTTGCGCCGCCGGCTGAAACAGGAACCAGAGGGCGGTCCGCGCCAGGCCGGGAAGGCTCATCCGGCCGGCGCCATTCGGAATGAGGTCGGTCCGCGATACGCCGGGATGGGCCGCAACGCTGGTGATGCCCCAGCCGAACCTCCGGCTGCGTCGCTGCAGCTCGAACGCAAACATCAGGTTCGCAAGCTTGGACTGGCTGTAGATCGGCATCGGCTGGTAGCGACGCTCAGCCTGCAGATTGTCGAACTCGATCGCTCCGCTGCGCGCTGCCAGGCTGGACACGGTGACGACGCGCGGCTCGACGCCCTTGTGCAGCAGCGGCAGAAGCTCGGCCGTCAGCGCGAAATGGCCGAGGTGGTTCGTGCCGAACTGCATTTCGAACCCGTCGGCCGTTACTTGCCGGACAGGGGGCATCATGACCGCGGCATTGTTGACGAGCAGGTCGAGACTGTCCCGTTGGCCACGCAAACGGGAGCCGAAGGCCCGCACCGAATGAATATCCGCAAGGTCGAGCCGTTCGAACCGGACGTTCGCGTTGGGCTGACGGGATCGGATCCGCGCGACGGCGTCTGCTCCCTTCGAGGCATTGCGACTGGCAATGATCACTTCGCCGTCCGCACGCGCCAACGCCAGCGCATCTTGGTAACCCAGGCCACCCGTGCCCGTGACAACGGCGCAACGCCCCCGCTGGGACGGAATATCGCTCGCACTCCAACCAGGCATCGGGCCATCTCCCACGGCACAACATCACATCGGGCCAGTTAAATTACACCTAGTGTAATTTTCAAGCGTTGTGCCGCCCGAGCCTGTTGACCTTCTCGTGAACGACACCTGCGCCGCGGCCCTCCCGCGCTGCGCGATTCAGTGGCCGCAGCGAAGCTCTGAGGATCCCGCGCAGCCGGACAAGCAAGAGGGCGGCTAGCGCCCGCAGCTTGGCCAGCGTCCCGGCGCGGATGACGGTCAGCACGGGGAGCAGCGCGAGCAGAAGGCTGAGGCCAATCCAGCGCAGAAGGCGGCCGGCCAGAAAGGCCTGGATCGTCGGGGTCCATTCGTCCACCACGAGATTGACAGTCGCGGCGAACGCCGCCTTCGCACCGAGACAGAGGAAGCTGTTCGAAACGACGTTCGCCAGATCGAAGCAGGGATGGAACGAGATGGCGCACAGCAGGATGAGAACGCCGAAATTGCCGAGATGCGGCGAACGTATGGCCTTCACCGCGCGCGCGAGGGTCCGAGCGACAAATCGACGCTGGTCACGTTCCCTTGACGAGCCTTGCACGGCGCCGTCGAGGCGCTGCTCGCCGGCATGACGGGCTCGCGCGTCATGTATCGTCCGGGGGACGGATTGCAGGCTCCTGCGAGGTCTGCTGATTGCACGGCGAGGCCGGTGCGGCGCGCCCTGGCGATGGCTGGAGGCGACGTAACCGGCAGGATTGCGGCGTAGAAGCTCGATGTTGCCGGAGCTGCGCGTGCGCTGGTCCTTCCCGGCCGCCGCTTGCAGCAAACCGGCCTCGGCATCGTGGAAATCGCAACGCGAAGCATCGGCATCCCGGTCGTTCGCCGGGCCGTCCCTGTCTGCAGTCATCTTGATCCAGTTCGCTGGTCTTGGACGCCTCGAATCGGCCCGAGCCTTGCTGGCCGGCCTCACATGCAGTAATTTCGCACTTGATGCGGAATTTTATCGCACTGAGTGTAATTTTGAATGAGGCCGTTGTGTGTCGAAACAGGACGGAGACGACCCATCACCGAAAAGCGAGGGACTGAGGGAGCAAAAGCGCCGCGAAACGTTGCGACGGATCACCGACACCGGTCTGAGGCTCTTCCTTCGGAACGGCTATGAGGCGACGACGCTCGACGCCATCGCGGAGGCAGCGGGAATTTCGCGTCGGACCTTCTTCTATTATTTCAAGTCGAAGGAAGACATCATCCTGGCCTGGCAGGGCGGTCTCGCCGAAGCCATAGGGCGCGCCGTTCTGGAGCAATCGACCAAGCAGCCGCCGCTCGAAGCGGTGAAGAATGCACTGGTCAGACTCACGGCGTCCTACGAGGACGTCCAGGCCCGGAAACAAATGATGGAGATCGACCGGTTCATCCGCACCAACGAGACGCTTCGCGCCCGCGAGGCCACCAAATACGCCCAACAGGAACAGGCGGTCTTCGACGCGCTATGCACGATGTGGCCGCAGCCCAAGCGGCGAACGGCACTCCGCATAGTCGCGATGGTCTCAATCGGAGCTTTTCGCCTTGCGATCGACAGTTGGAGCCAGGATGAGGGAAGGCGTCCCTTCGCCGCCTATTTGCGGGACCGTTTCGCAAACATGAAGGCGGAAGCTTGAATCCAGGGGCTGTGACTGAGGCGCAGCCTCGCAAGGCTTATTGCGCCGCGATGCCCTCAGCCCTCCACCCGGTACAGCCGCCACCTTTCGGGCACCCCCTTGAGCCGGTGCTGGCCATGATCCCTCAGGTTGATTGCGGACTGCGCCGCCATCAGTTCCTTTACCGCGCTCGAAACCAGCACCTCGCCCGCGCGTGCTTTCGCTGCAACCCGGGTGCAGATGTGGAACGCGAGGCCGACCATTTCGCCGCCGCTGATGGTGTATTCGCCCGCGTGGAGACCCACCCTGATCTCGAGGCCGAGCGTGCGCACGGCTTTCTGAATCGCGGCCGCGCAGGCGATGCCGGCAGCGGGTTTCCTGAAGGTCGCCAGCACGCCGTCGCCCGTGGTCACGACCTCCTTGCCGCGGCACGTCTTCAGCTCCTTGCGGACCGCCGCGTAATAATGGCCTATCACCTTGGTCCAGCGCGCATCGCCGAGCTTGGCTGCCTTCGCCGTGGAGCCGACGATGTCCACGATGAGGATGGTGGCGAGCGCCTGCTTGAGCTCGGCGGCGCGGGCAGCCGACCGGCGCCGGTTCGCGATGGGTCCGGTCAGCGGCTCATAGCGGTGATTGCGGCGCCGCGCGATCGCGGCTTTCGTGTACTCCTGCGCGCGCTGCGCGGTGCCGCAACGGATCGTCTTCTCCTGCGGCGACCGCGACCAGTAGACCTTGCGCCCGGCGCCGGCGCCCTGCACCTCCACCGCGCCCCATTTCAGGAAGACCGCCGCGCCGACGCGTCTGACGCACCACGCCTTCGAGGTGTATCCGGAGACGTTGGACTGATGGACACCGATGCGGAGAAATTTGGGCATGAAGGTGCGGCCAGAGACCGTTTGGGCGTAGCTTCGGCAAGGCTAGTCGGACAATCCGGCCTTGGCAACCGGACCTCCGGCCTCTGACTCCGGCGGGACAAGCTTATCCAGGAGCGATGTCCAGATCGATGTGCTATCCTCCTATGGGGCGGCAGAAGAAAATCCGGAGAGAATTTATGGCAACGAGTGTCAAGCAAATGCTGGAAGCTGCGAACGCGGCGGTCCCGAAGATCACCTCGGAGCAGGCGGCCGAGATGATCAACAAGGGCAACACGCTGGTCGTGGACGTTCGCGATGCGCCGGAAGTCGCCGCCAGCGGCAAGATCGCCGGCGCCGTGAACGTCTCGCGCGGGATGCTGGAGTTTCGCGCCGACCCGGAGTCGCCCTATCACGACAAGGCGTTCGACAAGGACAAGACCGTCATCCTCTATTGCGCATCCGGCGGCAGGTCGGCGCTGGCCGGCAAGCTCTTGAAGGATATGGGTTACGAGAACGTCTACAACGTCGGCGGCTTCAAGGACTGGACGGGCGCAGTCGAGAAGTAGCGAGAACAGCGGCGCGGTTCCGTTGACTGCGCTGCGAACTCCGATTGGCACTTTCTGCGGCAAGGCGCGTTGCGGTGTTGTCGAGGAGGCGCAGATGACCAAGACCAAGGCTGCCCACGCACAAGACGCCAAGATTCCCACGCAAGCAGCGCTCAATCCCGGTGACGAAGCTCCGCCCGGAACCAAGGGCACCGGCGACGACGTCTGTCCCGATTGTCACGGCAAGGGACGCATCGACGGCGCGCCTTGCGCCACCTGCGGCGGGAGCGGCACCATCACGCGGGCGGTCGGCGGCGCCTGACGCCGCCTCGTCCAGCGGCTTCATCTTCGTAGCAACGATCGGCCCTTCACGTGTGTTTTCCCCAACTGGAGACAGTGAGGCGCACCATGAACAAGACGACCGGACTGACACCCGACGACTTTCCGATCGAAGCCGACAAGGACAAGCTGAAGACACACAAGGGCGAGCCGGTGGCCTCGGCCGAGACCGAGCAGATTGCGGACGAGATCGCCGACCGGCTGAACGAGCAAGCCCACCAGGAAGAGCAGGACCGCTGGTCAGCCTAGTTCAGCGGGTTTGCGGCGCCCCATCGAATTTGGAACGACCACGCGTTCCTGCGCATTGGCCCTTCGCCGGCGTCTCACCATTCCGGCAAATGGCGGCCCCGGCTCAAGCCCGCCCCCGGATGCCGGGCCGGGGCCGCCTAGAGCGCGATGCGATTAGGATGAACCGTCATCGCGCTCCAGGTTATTGTTTGAGCATGATCTTTTTGGAAACCGCTGCGCACTTTGCGCTGCGCGGCCCTCCGGGTCCGGATCATGCACTAGGCCGAGCACAGGAGCGGACATGAAAGCACTCGTCATAGCAGGGCTCATCGCGGCGCTCGCCTCGTCTCCTTCCGCCTTCGCGCAAAGCGGCGCGGGGCCGTCGAGGACGGGCTCCGGCATCAATTCGACCGGCACCGGCGGCACGACCGGCGCGGGCGCCTCCAGCCTCAATACGTCGTCGGACGCCAACAACGGCGGCGCCAATGCACCGGCGAAGTCGTCAACGATGAGGCCGGGCGACAACGATCCGGCCAGGCAGACCCAGGGGGGCCAACAGGCCCTGCCGAACGCCCCCGGAACTAACCGGAAATAGCGCGAGCCGGATAGGCATAGAGCTCGATGGGGGCGTTGAAGCCGCGCACCTCGTGCCGGCCGACATGCTCCAATGCGAACTCCTTCTCGACAAGCTCGGCGAAATCGCGTGACAGCAGCACGTTCCTGCCGAGCGTCTTGGTCAGCGCCTCCAGGCGGGAGGCCATGTTGACGGCCGGGCCGATCACCGTGAAATCCAGCCGCTGGGCAGATCCGATATTGCCGTACATGACATCACCGACGTGGACGCCGATGCCGTAGTTCAGCGGCGCGCGGCCGGTCGCGCTGTTCCGATCGTTGAGCGCGGCCATGGCTCCCCTCGCCTCGGCCACCGCATGCAGAAGATTGGCGCAGGCGTTCGGCTGATGCAGCGGGAAGATGGCGAGCAGCCCGTCGCCGATGAACTTCAGGATCTCGCCGCCGTGCCGCGCGATCGGCTCCGACATCGCGTCGAAATAGTCGTTGAGAAGGTCGATGACATCGTCGCGCGGCCAGTTGTCGGAGATCTTGGTGAAGTCCCTGAGGTCGCAGATCATGATCGCGGCGCGCACCGTCGTGCCGGTGCCGCGCCTGGTGGCGCCGGCCAGGATCAGCTCGCCGGCATGGGAGCCGACATAAGTTTCCAGCAGCGTGCGCGCCAGGCGATTCTTGATGCGGATCTCGCTGACCAGCGCCAGCACCGGCAACAGCTTCTTCAGGCCGGCGATGTGGACATCCTCGAAACCGCCGGGACGATCAGTGGCGAAGGTCACGACGTGGCGCTTGCCGAGCGTGTGCAGCAGCGGCCAGGCCACATAGTCGGTCATGCCCAGCGACCGCATGTCGTCATAGAGGGCATGCTTGCGACCGAGCGAGGAATCCTGCTCGAGCTTTTCGCGGACCTCGTCGGCACCGTCATGGATCTCGTTGGCGGAGCTGCCGATATATTCGGACCGCTCGCGAACGTCATAGTCGGCCAGCGTGATCTCCGCCTCGCGCTTGCCGTCGGACCACATCATGCGGGCACCCAGCCATTGCGGATGATGGATCATCACGTGAAGCGTCGATCGCTTGAGCGGAATGCCCGCCTGCTGCAGGCGGATGCACATCAGCGCGAAGATGTCGTCGATGAAGCGCTCGTCGCGCGTGCCGTTGGTCAGCCAGTCGATGACGCCGTCGGCCAGTGTGGGGGCGTATGTGTGTGGCGCATTCATATCCTGCCCCTCGAGCTGCGGTTTAGCCAGCAGATATCGTGCGCCGGCCCGGCGGCGTCAACCTAGCTAGTTGCATGGATTGTGCGCATCGGTCTGAGGTTCTAGACCAGAAGCCGGATCGACCCCAGCACCGCCAGACCCGCGACGAGCGCAAGCTGCGACGGCCCGGCCAGCTCGACCTTCAACGTGCCGGTGCGGGGAATCGCAAATTCCTCGTTGTCGAGGCGGATGCGGCATTCGCCGCGCGGGGCGTAGACCAGATGCGTGCCGGCGGCGAGGTGCCGGTCGCCGGGCTGCTTCAACGCGAGGAGATCGATCTCGGCCGCGCCGCGCCGCGCCATGAGGTTCACGACCTCGACGGGACCGGCCTCGAGCTCGGTCACGATCTCGAGCTCGCCGGTGAACCGCACCGTCGTAAAAGGTTCACGTTCGTCGAATTCCTGCGTCGGCGACTTCAGCACCAGCCCGCGGCCCTCGACGACCATTTGCAAGCGGTCGATGCCGGGCATGTGGGAGAACGGACCGGACGCAAGAATCGGCGTCGACGCAAAGCGCCAGAGCAGGCTGTCCCAGTCCTTCCGCGGCGCATCGGCCCGATGCGCATCCGCGATGTCGGTGAAGACGCCGGCGCCGTTCTTCCACGGCGAGCGGGTGTAGTTTTCAGGATTGAGCAATGTGGTCTTCATGTCTCGAACTCATCCGGGAAAGTCAGGAATGTAACCGAGTTTGTAGCCTGGATGAAGCGCAGCGCAATCCGGGTTAGCTCGCGCCGTGAAGCACCGGCCCCGGATTACGCTCCGCTCCATCCGGGCTACAGGTCCCCGGATGATGTCGCTATTTCGACGCCAATGCCGCCACAGGCCGCCAGCTGACGTCGGGCGCAGCTGCAGCGAGCCGACGGCAGCGGTCACGCATCAGCTCGGCCGGGCGATCGTCGCCGCGCCGCTTCAGCACCGCCTCGAAATCGGCGAGCGCATCGGCAAAGCGGCGGGCGCGATAGGCGGCGAGGCCGCGTTCGTAATCCGCGATCCAGCCGATGCTGCCGACCGCATTCTCGTTCACCATCCCGATCAGCTCGTGGACGGAGAGTCCCTCCTCGCGTCCGTAGACCGCGATGCTGTCGACCTCGCGCGTGACGACGGCGCCGCGCGCCAGACGTTCGGTTGCCGCGCCGATCAGGATCTGCGTGCCGTAGGATTTGTTGGCGCCTTCGAGCCGGCTCGCGACGTTCACGGCATCGCCGATCACGGTGTAGTTCAGCCGCAGCTCCGAGCCGATATTGCCGACCAGCATGCGGCCGGAATTGATGCCGATGCGGATCTGGAGCGGCTGACCGAGATCGTCGACGAGGCCCGACTCGTCGATCGCCCGGCGGCAGGCGAGCGCGGCGCGGCAGCATCGTGCGGCGTGATCGGCTTGCGGCTGCGGCGCGCCCCAGAACGCCATCACGGCATCGCCGATGAACTTGTCGATGGTCCCGCCATTGGCGACGATGATCTCCGAGGTGAGGTCGAGATAGCGCGACAGCAGCGGCACGACGCGATCGCCGAGCCGCTCCGACAGTCCGGTGAAGCCGGCGATGTCGATGAACATCACGCTGAGCTCCTGAACGCTGCCGCCGGGCTTCGCCTCGACGCCCTGGCGCAGCAGGCCGCGGACGAGATCCGCCGGGATGAACTTGCGGAATGCGGACAGGCCGGCCGCCATCTCCGCGATCGCACCCGACAGGCTTGCGATCTCCTTGAGCCGCGACGGATGCCGACGGACCTGCTCCAGCGCGAAGGCTTCGACATGGCGCAGCTCGCCGACGACGCGCGACAGCGGCGCGGCGATGACGGACCGCGCCAGCATTGCCGAGGCCAGCGCCGCGAGCACGGCGCCGACGGCGAGGCCGAGGATCAGGCGGTGCAATGTCGTCTCGACCGGCCCGAGAAATTCGGCCTCGGGGATCACGGTCGCGAGCGACCAGCCGGGAAACGGCAGCGGCGTCAGCGCGACCTCATAGGCCGCGCCGCCCGAGGTGAGCCGGCTGCGCCAAGCCTCCTTGCGGCCGGCTTCCCCGGCCTGGCCGAGCGCTGCGCGCGCCAGTGGCAGCAGCGCGGTGTCGCCGCGGGCCGGATGGAGCTCGTCGGCGTCCTTGTCCGGCGCCGCGACGAGCTCGCCGCTGCCGTCGACGATGAAGGCGGTGCCGGTGCGCCCGACCTCCAGCTGCGACAGGAACCGCGCAAGCCTGGTGTATTCGATGATGACGGCAAGCACGCCTTGCCGCTCCTGGTAGACGTCGATCGGGCCGGCGAAGGCGATCGACGGCCGTTCGCCGGTCGCGTGGTTCATGACCCTGAACCATTGCGGGTCGTCCGCGCCGAGGCCGGCCTTGAACCAGGCCTGATCGGCGACGCGGAAATCGGTCGGCTCGAAGCGGCGGTTGGCAAATTCGATGTCGCCGGGCACCACGTCATATTCGTCGACCCGGCGCTCGCCCGGATGATCCGTCAGCGAGATCTCCATCATCTCCAGGCGCCGATCGCCGAGCTTGTGCGCGGCGAAGAAGGAGCCGTCGGGCCAGCCGAACGCGACCCAGGAAATCGTCGCCTGCGACTGCAATTGTGACAGGAACACGAACTCACGCTTGTCGGCCTCGCGGGTGTCGAGCACGTTCTGGAGGAACAGGGTGCGGATCGCGGTATGCGCGGCGCGCGCCTCGTCGACGATGGCCGAGACCTCCTTGCGCACCGCCGCGACGATCTGCTCGTTGATGGTCGAGGCGAGCTGCCGGCTGGCCGCCTCCGCGGTGCGCCACCACAGCAGGCTGGAGAGCGCCGCGGTCAGCAGGATCGCGGCGAGGACCAGCGCGGAGACAGCAAGGCGGATACTGACCGTCATCCTTGCGATCGCGCGCAGCTGGCGTCCGGGATCGACGTTCATGGTTTTATCCGCCTTTGGGTGGGCGCGACTCCTGTCATCTTCCTACGCAGATTTCCTACCGTCCGTTACCTCTGCCAAGTTTGGTCGGACGCATCCAATGCTCTCGCTCTAACGTGTCGATAGCGCCAAGGCATTGGATTTGGGCACCCACTTGCCCGCTAATCCCGTCCAAGCGCACCGACCGTGCGCCCGATCCAATCGATCTCACGGTTTCGTGAGCAGCCCGCCGTAACACGGGCGGCGCGCGGAACGAAGGAGATCATGCGCGCTCGCCTGCCGGGCGGCACCATTCGAACAGGAGAATCTCGATGTCTGCCAAACATACCGTCACCTCCCTCGTCCTCGCCGGTGCGGTGTCGACCGCGCTCGCGACCCTTGCCTCCGCCGCCCCCCTGAGCAAGGCCGAAGCCGATGCCGCAATGGCCGCCAAGAAAGAAAAGTGCTTCGGCGTCGCACTGAAAGGTCAGAACGATTGCGCGGCGGGACCGGGCACCACCTGCCAGGGCACCTCGACCGTGGACTACCAGGGTAATGCCTGGAAATTCGTCAAGGGCGGCACCTGCACCAGCATCGAGCTGCCGGGCGGCAAGAAGGGTTCGCTGAAGCCGATCTGAACGGCGCAACGGCAGGCGCGAACGGAGCAGCACGATGAGCACGATCAAGCCGGCCCCGCCAGCAGCGCTGCCGCTCCGCTTCGCAACGCCGATCGGCGGCGTTGCCGGGACGAGCTTCAAGCCCGAGCACCTCCCGGCAATCCTCGAGGCAAAAGATCAACGCGGCTTCTTCGAGGTCCACGCCGAGAACTACATGGGCGCCGGAGGGCCGCCGCATCGCGCGCTTGAGGCGATCCGCCGCGACCATCCGCTCTCGCTGCACGGCGTCTGCATGTCGATCGGCGGACCCCGGCCGCTCGACAAGGCGCATCTGGCGCGCTTCCGCGGCCTGGTCGCGCGCTATCAGCCGGCGCTGGTCTCCGAGCATCTCGCCTGGTCGACGCACGAGACCAGCTTATTCAACGATCTGTTGCCTCTGCCCTATACCGCGGCGACACTCGCTTGCGTCTGCGATCACATCGATCAGGTGCAGGAGGCGATCCGGCGACCGCTGCTGTTGGAAAACCCGTCGACCTATCTCGCCTTCCGCGAATCCTCCATGCACGAGACCGAATTCATCCGCGCCATTGCGGAGCGCACCGGCTGCGGCCTGCTGCTCGACGTCAACAACGTGTTCGTCTCCGCGGCCAACCATGGATATTCTGCGCTCGACTACCTCGCTGATTTCCCGCTGTCGCGCGTCGAGGAAATTCATCTCGCCGGGCATGCCGAGCAGGCCGACGACGAAGGTGACCTGCTGTTGATCGACAGCCACGATGGCCCGGTGGCCGACGCCGTCTGGAAACTCTACGAGATCGTGATCCGCCGCCGCGGGCCGGTGCCGACGCTGATCGAATGGGACAGCAAGATTCCGGACTGGCCGGTGCTGCAAGCGGAAGCCGCGGCCGCCCAGGCGATCCTCGACCGCCATCAGTCCGTCATACCGGCAGGAGAGCGTCATGCCGCCTGAACCCGGCCTGTGTTTTGCCGCATCGTTCGCGCCGGCGTTGCTGGATCCGGAGCGCAGCACGCCTGAATTCGTGACCGGCCCCAACGGCAAGGCCGCTGGCCGGCGCTATGACGTCTACCGCAACAACGTCACGGTCAGCCTGATCGACGCGCTCGCCGCGATCTATCCGGCGGTGCAGCGCATCACCGGCACCGACTTCTTCCGCGCCATGGCGCGCTTCCATGTGCGCAGCAATCCGCCGACATCGCCGCTGCTGTTCGAATATGGCCGCGACTTTCCGGACTTCATCGAAGCCTACGAGCATGCGCAAGATCTGCCCTGGCTCGGCGACGTCGCGCGTCTCGAGCGGGCCTGGCTCGACGCCTATCACGCCGCCGACGCCATCCCGCTGTCGCCGGCCCGGCTCTCGGCGGTGACGCCCGACCGCCTGGCTGATCTGGTTTTCATTCCGCACCCGGCCGCGCGGTGCCTGCGTTCGAATTACGCTGCCGTGACGATCTTTGCGGCCAACCGCGACGACGCACCGATTATGCGGATCGATGCCTCGACGCCGGAGGATGCCCTGATCACGCGCGGCGAATTCGACATCGCCGTGCGCCGCCTTCCACCCGGCGGCGCGGTCTTCGCGCACCATCTCATGTTGGGCCGGCCGCTCGGCGAAGCCGCGGCGGCGGCGCTGGAGGCGGCAAGCGAATTCGACATCGCCGCGAACATTGCCGGGCTGATCGAAGCCGGCGCCTTCACCTCGCTCTGTTGCGGAGACCCATCATGATCACGGAGCAGCCCATGACGTCCGCCAGCGGCCTGGCGTCGCCCGGAGCACTCGTCGACAGAGCCAATCATCTGATGCAGGCGCTCGCGATGCCATCGCTGGTCCAGCTGGTGCTGCGCCTCGCGCTGGCCGTGCCGTTCTGGCGCTCGGGCCTGCTCAAATGGAGCGGCTTCCTCGAGCTCAACGACACCGCGGTGACGCTGTTCAGCGACGAATTCATGCTGCATCTGCCCGGCGGGCCCTATCACTTTCCGGCCCCGACGGTGATGGCCTTTCTCTCGGGCTCCGGCGAGATCATGTTCCCGATCCTGCTGGTGCTGGGACTGGGCACGCGGTTCGCCGCGCTCGGGCTGCTGTTCATGACCGTGATCGTCGAGCTCACGGTGCCCGACGGCTGGCCGATTCACCTCACTTGGGCGGCGATGGCGCTTGCCCTCATGGCTTACGGGCCGGGGCACATCTCGCTCGATCGTCTGATCTGTCGCATCCGTAGCCCGGATGGAGCGCAGCGCAATCCGGGGCAGGTTGCGCGGTGAGGCATCGGTCCCGGATTACGCTTGCGCTCCATCCGGGCTACAGAAGAGCACTTACATCCCGCTCAGGCCGCTATCGACTGCGAGGGTCTGTGCGGTGACGTAGACGCTTTCGTCCGAGAGGAAGAACAGCACGGCATAGGCAATCTCCCAGGCTGTCGCCTGGCGGCCGAACGGGATGTGGCTCTTGCCGCGGGAGGGACGGCCGGCGCCGGCTTCGCGGCCGTTGGGGGTGTCGACGAGTCCGGGATAGACGAGATTGGCGCGGATGCCGCGGCGGGCTCCGAGATGGGCGATGTTGCGCATCAGGCCGCCGAGCGCGGCCTTGGAGGAATCGTACACCGCCATCTGCGAACCCGCCTTCAGCGCGGCGATGGAGGAGATGAAGACGATGGCGCCGCCATCATCGAACCTCGGCATCGCGGCGCGGCAGCACAGCATGGGGCCGCGGACATTGACGTCGTAGATCTTGTTCCACTCCTCGGGGCTGACGGCATCGAGCCCGACCTTGCCGAATGTGCCGACGTTCAGCACCATGCCGTCGAGCCCGCCCATGGCGCGGCGCGCTTCGTCGATCATGCGGACGACGTCGGCCTCCGAGGTGACGTCGGCCGCGATGGCAAAGCCGTCGCCGCCTTCATCCGTGATGCGCTTCACCGTCTGTTCGGCGGAGCTGCGGTTGAGATCGGCGACCGCGACCTTGGCGCCCTCGCGGGCGCACAGGATGCTCATGGCACGGCCGTTGCCGATTGGATCGCTCGCTGCGTCGAACACGCGTTGGCCGCCGCCGACGATCAGGATGCGGCGCCCTTTGAGGCGCCCCCTGCCCGGCGCTTCTCCGGATGATTCCGCGCTCGGCGGACGAATGTAACGCTCCGGCTTGCTCTCGGTGTCCGCCATCTCAGCCGCCTGGCTTCTTGCCGCCGTCATAGACCTTCATGCCAGCGGCGGGATCGAGATCGGTTTCCGTTGCTTCGGTCAGGCGCGCCATCATCATGCAAAAGCCGAGCGCGACGATGGCTTCGACGATTTCCTGGTCGCTGAAATGTTTTCGCACGGCCGCGAAGATGGTCTCGGGGACACGGACGTTCTCGACCACTTCGCGGCCGAACTTCAGCAGCGCGCGCTCGGCCTCGCTCAGGCCGGCGGCGTCGTAGTCACTACGCTCGACGGCGTCGATCTGGTCCTGCGTGCAGCCGACGCCGAGCGCGATCGGCACGTGCTGGCGCCACTCGTAGGCGCCGCCTTCGAGCTGGGCGGACTGGAGGATCAGAAGCTCGCGGTTGACCGCGCTGAGCTTCTGCTTGTGCAGGATGGAATTGCCGAGCCGCATCGCCGGAATCATGTTGGCCTCGGCATGGGCCATCATGCGGAAGATGTTGAGCTTGACCGGCATGCGGTCGAACGAGGCGCGAATGTCGCCGCTCGTCGTCTCCGGATCAATCAGGGGCAGCCTTGCCACGCATTTCTCCCTTGGGCTTTCGTTTCTTGTTGTCGGCGTCTTGACCTGCCGCGATCAGCGACAGGAAGAAGGCGAGATAGCGGTCGATCGCCTCGATCACCTTCGGCCGCGGCGACGGCACCGCGCCCATCACGTAATGCTCGAGGCGGATGTAGATCAGACCGGCGGCGAACAGCCGCGCGGTCTCGCGCGGATCAGTGGTCGAGATCAGGCCGGCGAGCGCGAAGCCGCGGAAATAATCCGTCATCAGGCTCTGCTCGCGCGCGTAGAAATGATCGGCGAATTTGGCGCGAATGCCTGGCACGCGGTTGCGCTCGGCGGTGATGACCTTCTGGAACTGGTGCTCGCGCGGATCGGACCATTGCTCGACGAGGTCGAGCGCGAACTGCCGGCAGAACTCCGCCGGCTGCCGCGCCAGCTGCTTGTAGCGCGGCTCCTCCAGCCGGCTCGCCGAGCTGGCCGGGCCATGCTCGCTGACGATCGCCTCGAGGATCGCCGCCTTGCCGGGGAAATGGTTGTAGAGGCTGCTCTCGCGGATGCCGACGCGGCGCGCGAGCTCGCGCATCGAGGCGCCGCCATAACCGCTCTGCGCGAACAAATTGAGCGCTTCGGCGAGGATGCGCTCGCGCGTCGTGGGCGCAGCCGCTTCAGCCGCGCTGGAGGTGTCGACAGCCATGCTGCTTGACTAACGAACGCTCGTTCGCTAGTCAACCGTACGAACGATCGTTCGTTTCAACTCCGCTCGATAAGCGGAGAGCAATTGGGGAAGAATGCCATGGCAAGCCACGCTCGCCTTTTGCCCGCGCAAACCATCGCAGCGCTTCGCATCGTCGCATCATTGCTGCTGATCCTGTCTGCGGCGGCGTCGGCCCGTGCCGAGGATGCTGCCGCCTACCCCACCCGCAAGATCAGGATGCTGCTGCCTTACGCGGCCGGCGGCGGCGGCGACGTAGTCGGCCGGCTGCTTGCGGAGAGGATGGGCAAGACGCTCGGACAGAGCATCTATATCGAGAACCACACCGGCGCCGCCGGCACGATCGGCACGCAGATGGTCGCGACTTCCGCGAATGACGGCTACACCATCACCGTCGGCGGCATGACCACGCATGTGCTGGCGCCCGCGATCTATCCAAAGCTGCCCTACGATCCGATCAAGGATTTCACGACGATCGGGCGCGTCGGCGTCTCCTCCATCATGCTGGTGGCGACCAAGGACTTTGCCGCCAATGACATCAAGGGTCTGGTCGCGCTGGCCAAGAAGGGCGAGCCGATCCAGTACGGCAGCTGGGGCGTCGGCTCGACCGGGCAATTCTGCGCGGAAATCCTGATGCAGCAGACCGGCATCAAGATGGACCACGTGCCGTTCAACGGCATCGCAAAGCTGGCCGGCGATTTGCTCGGCCGCCACATTTCCCTGGCGACGCTCGACGTCGCCACCGCAACGCCGCTGGTGAAGGAGGGCTCGATCAAGGCGCTGGCGGCCTGCGGCGAGCGGTCGCCGAGCCTGCCCGAAATCGCCAGCTACAAGGAGCAGGGCGTCGCGTTCGACCGCAGCCTGTCATGGGCGATGTATGCGCCCGCCGGCGTGGCTCCGCCGATCGCGCAGAAGCTGTCGGCGGCCCTGAAGGAGACCCTTGGCGATGAGGTGGTGAAGCAGAAGCTGCTGACGCTCGGCATCACCCCGCAATTCGTGCCAGGCGAGGAGCAACGCGACATCAACGCGCGCGACATCACGGCCTGGAAGCAGGTTGCCAAGGACGCGGGCATCGAGGTCAAGTGAGCAAGCTGACGACAGGAGCGCGGACATGAGCCGCATCTTCGGCGCGGTGCGCCAGAACGGATATGTGGTGCGGGACATCCACGCCGCGATGAAGCACTGGATCGAGGTGATGGGCGTCGGCCCCTGGTACTACATGGACCGGGTCAAGACCGACTGGTTCCGGCATCGCGGCCGGGATTCGGCCGTCGAGATGAGCATTGCGCTGGCGAATTCCGGCGATCTCCAGATCGAGCTGATCCAGCAGCGCAACGACGCGCCCTCGCTCTACAGGGAATTCCTCGATGCTGGGCACGAAGGGCTCCAGCACATGTCGTATTGGAGCCACGACTATCAGGCGCTCTACGACAAGGCGCTCGGGCTCGGCTATCGGATCGGCCATGAGGGCCAGATCGGCGGCAACAAGGGACGCTTTGCCTATTTCGACACGCAGGCGCATCCGGGCACGGTGATCGAAATCTCCGACATCAGCGGCACCAAGGGCCCGTTCTTCGAGAAGGTGCGGCAGGCCGCGATGAGCTGGGACGGCACGCGGCCGATCCGCGAGATCGGCGGCGGGAGATCGTAGAACCGATTGCCCGCAATGTACGCCGTTGCTGGCTCTTGCGGGAAACCATGGTAACGTGGCCTCGTGTCCGAACCTTCAGCGAGGCTAGCATGCCCGACACTGACAAGGTTTTCGCCGGCTCGATTCCGAAAATCTACGACGAGTATCTGGTCCCGATGATCTTCGCCGTCTATGCGGAGGACATCGCAAGGCGCGTTGCCGCACGCTCTCCCGCTGTATTGCTCGAGATCGCAGCGGGCACCGGTGCGGTGACGCGTGCCGTGGCGGCGGCGCTGCCGCGCGGCGTTCGATACGTTGCAACGGACCTCAACGAACCGATGCTCGCGGTCGCAGCGCAGCGCCAGGCGAATGACGATCGCATCACCTGGCGCCAGGCGGACGCAATGGCCCTGCCCTTGGGCGACGCCGAGTTCGACGTGGTCTGCTGCCAGTTCGGCGCGATGTTCTTTCCGGACCGCATCAAGGCCTATGGCGAGGTCAGGCGCGTCCTGAAGCCGGACGGCACGTTCGTGTTCAACGTTTGGGATCGCATCGAGGAGAATGCGCTCACGCATGAAGCAACGGTCGCGCTCGAGAAGCTGTTTCCCAATGATCCGCCGCGTTTCATGGTCCGGACGCCGCACGGCTATCACGACAAGGCCGTCATCAGGAGCGATCTCGAACGAGCTGGCTTCCGCGACATCTCGATCGAAACCCGATCCGAAATCAGCCGCGCGCCTTTAGCCGAAGATGTCGCCATTGCGCTCTGCCAGGGCACGCCGCTGCGCAGCGAGATCGAGGCACGGGATGCCGGCAAGCTTCAGGCTGCGACCGATACGGTTGCGGAGGCAATCCGGGCCCGCCGTGGATCCGGTCCGGTGGAGGGCAAGATCCAGGCGATCGTGATCGAGGCCCGCCCGTAGCAGGGGCGTTGGCCGAGGCGGCGCGTCCTTTACCAGAAGCCGCGCTGGAACGGCTGCGCCGGCTGATAGTACTGGTACTGGCTGCGCCGGCGCGGGTTGGCCGGCTGGACGTAGGGATCGCGGTAGAAGAAGCCGAAGCCGTTGTCCCAGCCGTCATCGCTGGCGATCATGGCAGGCGCGGTCGGCTTGCGCGTGATGAAGCCGCCTTGCGGCTCGTTGCTCAGCACCGCGACGAACTCGGTGCGGTAATTGGTCTCGCTGCTCAGCGGCTCGTCCGAGACGACGATCGAGGAGCGCGGCAACGCGGTCGGCCCGATGCGGTCCCATACGTCCTGCGGGATGGTGATGCGGTCGAGTGCGTTGCGGGCCTCATCGCCGTTCTCGATCGTGACAACGCTCCAGCGCAGGCCCGTCCCGGTCTTCGCCATCGCCGTAAAGATATGCGTGCCGATCGGCTGCTCGGGATTGCGGATCGTGACGGGGACCTCGATGCTGGTGTCGAACACCTCGCCGCCGCCGTCGGGCGCCGGCTTGTGCGTGTTCCGACGCACATAGAGCTTCTGCGTCGCCCGGCTGATGTAGACCGAGACCGGCTCGCCCGCGAGCTTCGCGTCGGTCGCCGCCTTCACGGCCTCGGTCTTTCTGGCCGCAGCGGTCTTCGCGGCTTCCTTGGTCGCAGCCACCGCATCGCGCTTCGGCTGCGCGGCGGCCCTGGCGGCCTCGAGCTGCGTCGCCGCGTCGGCAGCCTTGGTTGCTGCCTTCTGCTTCAGCTCCTCGGCCTTGGCGCGGGCCTGATCCGTCTTGGCATTTGCGAGCATTTTGTCGGCGAAGGCGAGCTCGGCATCGGCGCGGGTCTTCTGCTGTTCCAGCTTGCGCAACGCGGCCGGGAGCGAGGCGGCTTCCTTCGCGGCGGCGGACGCAGCCTTCTTGGCCTCGTCGGCCGCCCTTGTGGCCTCCTCCGCCTCGGCGGAGAGCTTGTCGGCACGGCCGGGCACGGCCGCGATGGCCTCCGGCTTTGGCACGAACAGCGACGGATGAGAGAATTCCGTCGGGACCGTGTCATGCGGCGAGACGATCACGCGCATCCCGATATAGGTCTTGTCGAACACATTCTCGGCGAAGCCGAACGGCATTCGCACGCAGCCGTGCGAGGCGGCATAGCCGGGCAGCGGTCCGCCATGCAGGGCGATGCCGTTCCAGGTAATGCGCTGCATGTGCGGCATCCAGGCATCGTCATAAAGGCTCGAGCGATGCTCCCGGTTCTTCTCGAGAATGGCAAAGACGCCAGCCGGCGTCTCGCGTCCGGTGGTGCCGGTCGATACCGGCGCGCGCACGATCCAGCCGTCGGCATCGTAGAAAGTGACCTGCTGGCTCTTGATCGACACGATCGCCATGACCGGATCGCCGGCCACCCGCGGCGCGACTGCCTCGGCCACCTGGCGCTGCTGCTTGGCCGCAATCGCCGGGGTGGCCGCCGCAAGGGTCGCCGCCGCCACGAGCGCCATGATTCCGGCAGGCCCCCGGCGCCCCACCGCCCTGATGGATTGCGCCGTCGTCGATCGGTTTTTCATGCCATCCTCGGTCGAGCTGCCAGTCGGCTGGTGTCGCTCACGTGTCAGATTGGAATCATTGGATTAAGAAATCGCAGCCGCCTTACGTTCCCTCTGTGGCGGGATTCGGTACGTTCGGGCGACAAATCTCTCATATACGAGGGTTGGCGAAGGCGGAAGGCGGCCTTCAGCCGGGGGCGGTCCGGAGCTGCCTCGATCGCTGCGGCAGAATGTCCGGATCACCTTTTGGTGCAACCGTACGAACGCGCGGATAGTCCCTCGCTAGACGCCGAGAGCCTTGCGGTTCAACGTTCGCAGGAAACGCAGCGACAACGTTCGCACGTTCGCAACATTCAGCAGCCACGCCGCGGCGGCATAGGCAAGGCCGCCGGCGAGGCTGACGATGACGAGCGGCACGAGGCCGGTGCCGCCCACTTGCGACCGCGCAATCAGGATCGCGGCGGCCATCGCGGCCGCGGAGGCAGCGACGCCGGCGAGGCGATTGAGCTCGAACGGAACCGGATGGGCCCGATGCATCAGGACGAGTGCGACGAGGAAGCCGATCGCCTCGGTCGCCAAGGTCGCCAGCGCCGCGCCGTAAAGGCCGTAGCCGCCGATCAGCGCGAACATCAGGATCACGCTGATCACCAGCGTGAGGAAAGATTGCGTCGCCAGCATGAACGGCCGCTCGGCGAGCTGGAAGCTGATCTGCACGTAGAACTGATTGGCGATGCCGAAGAAGCGCGCAAGCACCAGCGTCGGCAACAGGGCCGAGACGCCGGCGCGGAAGTCGATCCCGACGAGCGTTCCGGCCACCTGGTCCGCCGCAAGCGCAAGCCAGACCGCAACGGGCGCCACCACGACGAGCAGCAGCTCGAGGCTTTCGGTCAGCCGCTCCCGCGTCGTCTCGCCGTTGTTCTCGGACAATGACCGGAACACCAGCGGCACGGTCGCCGCGGCGACGCTGGATGCGATCATGACCATGAACTGGCGCGGCAGATCGGCGGCCACGCCGAAGATGCCGGCAGCGTCCTTGCCGAGCAGATAGGCGACGATGAGCCGGTCGCAGGCCGAATAAACGGCCACTGACAATCCTGCCAACGTCAGCGGCAGGCCGTAGCGCGCCAATTGCATGAACTGGCTGCGCTGGAAGCGCGCGATGCTGGTGCGGTCGCCGACGAGATTGAGAATGATGCCGGCGAGGGATCCCAGACCGAATGCGGCGAGCAGCCCCAATCCACCCCAGCCGAGCCAGATGCCGAGAAGACCGAAGCCGACGGTGGAGACGCTGCGCACGATCGAGATCGCCGCGAACCGGTAGGGGCGCAATTTAGCGCGCTCGAACTCCTGGCCGACATCGACTGCATTGGCCATGATCGCGACGAACATGCTGGCGAGCAGCAGCTCGACGCTGACATCGCTGCGGAACAGGACGACCAGCGGAGTGGTGGCGCAGAGCACCGCGGCCGTGAGCGCGAAGGCGACGATTGCCGTGCCACGAAAATCGACCTCCGCCGACATCGCCTGATAGCGCGACACCGACAGCTTGATCCAGGCGAAGAAGATCGCGCCCAGAATCCCGGCAAGGCTGATGCCGACGACATAGACGCCGTACTCCGCCGGGCTGAGGAGCCGCGTATAGGCCGTGACGGCGAAGAAGCCCACCGCCGCAGGCAGGATGTAGGCGACGAGATAGATCGAGAAATGGCGGTTCAGCATGCGAGCACGGGACCGTGGGCGGCCATCAGGATTAACGGATCGTTAAGACGATTGGGTGCGACAATCGGGGCTCGCCGCTGGCATTGCCAAGGATAGGTCAAGGACAAGTCAAGGATAGCCGGATAACCCTGCAAATCGGATCGCTAATGGAGCGAGCACGCGGTTATCGCGCGTTAGCGTTAAATTTGCCCTGTCCTTGAAGGAGCGGGCGCGATCACAGAAAAGAAGCAATGATAGCGAAACGTCGCCCGACTCCTCCGACGCACTGATGTAACTGATATGGACGTTGTCGAACGAACACGGGCGAGATCGACCTCCCTGCCGCGTCGAACCGCCACTGCTCCCGCGGCTCCGGCGTATCCCGGCGCGAAGGGCCGCGACAGGATGGTCCTCAACCTCTTCTTCGAGGAACGAGACGACCGCTGGTTTCCCGGCGACCGTCACCTTCGGCCGCTGCTGCGCCGGTTGCTGCTGGGCAAGTCCTTCATCAGCGGACAGCGGCGCGTTCTGCTCAATCTGTGCGCAGGTCTCGATCGGCTTGGCATTCGCTACCGCGTCAACGATTATCGCTACATTCGGAAGCATCCGGAGGAACTGGCCTGCATCATCGGCCGGCCGTTCGTGCTCGACTGGTTCAAGTGGAAGAATCCACTGCTGCTTGGCGTCGCCATGTATGACCATCCAATCGACGCACCAGAAACTCTAGAGGATCTCGACGTGAGGCAGGTGCTGTTGCCGTGCGCCTGGTATGCCGACATGTTCCGTCCGCACTGGCCCCATGTCGGTGCCTGGCCCGTCGGCATCGAGACGGATCTGTGGGTCCCGGCGCCGGCCGCGCAGAAGAAGATCGACGTGCTGCTCTACGACAAGGTCCGCTGGGATTACGACCGGTATCAACCGGAGCTGATCGAGCCGATCCGAAAGTTTCTCGAAGCCAGCGGACGCACGGTCGAAACGATCCGCTACGGGCACTACAAGGAAGAGGATTACAAGACCGCGCTGGCGCGCTGCCGCAGCATGATCTTCCTCTGCGAGCACGAGAGCCAGGGCATCGCCTGCCAGCAAGCACTGTCGAGCGGCGTGCCCGTCTTCGCCTGGGATCGCGGCGGACCCTGGCAGGATCCGAAATATTTCCCGGACAAGGTGCGATACGAGGGCAACGTGTCCTCGGTGCCCTATTTCGACGCGCGCTGCGGCATGACCTTCACTGATGCGGGCAGCTTCGCGGCGGGCTGGGGCCGTTTCTGGTCGCAGGTCGACGCAGGAGGCTTCGCGCCGCGCGATTATGTGCTGGACCACCTGACGCTCGAGAAGGGCGCGCTTCACTATTACGAAATCGCGGAAGCCGCGATGCAGCGGCACGCGTGACCGGGCTCGACCGACGCGAATTCCTGCTCGGCAGTGTCGCAACGCTCGCGGCGGGCGCATCGGCGTCCGCGGTGCCGGCCTCGAAACGCGTCCAACGCCGCCCGGGCTACGGCGCAGCCGCCACGCTCTGGGACCTGCAAGCCGATCCGCGGCTCGGCGAGGCCATCAGCACCTATTGCACGCAGGTGGTGCCGGTGCTCGAGCTGAAATGGCCGATGCTGCGGCCGGACGCCCATACGTTCACCTTCGAGCGCGCCGACGCGATCCTGGATTTCGCGCGCGACAACGATCTGACCATGCGCGGCCACGCACTCGCCTGGTATCACGACATTCCGGACTGGACCAAGCAGATCAAGGGCAGCAAGGGCGTCGAACGCGCCTATCTCGACCACATCAGCACCGTCGTTTCCTACTACAAGGACAAGCTGACGTCGTGGGACGTCGTCAACGAGCCGATCCCGGATAATCCGCGCAGCCCGAAGGACCGGCGCGACACCTTCTGGACGCAACATCTCGGCGATCGCTGGATTCCGCTGGCGTTCCGCACGGCGGCGGCGGCCGACCCCTTCGTCAAGCTCGCGATCAACGAATATGACATCGAATCGGCGAAAGATTCCTTCATCGCCAAGCGGGCCGCCTATCGCACCCTCATCATGGACCTGCTCGATCAGGGCGTTCCGCTCCACGCCGTCGGGCTGCAGGCGCATCTTCACGCCGAGCTTGAGATCGACACGCACGGGCTCGCCGAATTCGTCACCGAGCTGCGTTCCTGGGGGCTCGAGGTTCTCATCACCGAGCTCGACGTCGACGACCAGAAGCTGGCGGGAAGTCCTGCGGAGCGCGACGCCGTCGTCGCCAAGCGCGTCGACGACCTGCTGACGGCCGTTGCCGCGAGCGGCCCGGTGCGGTCGATCCTGACCTGGGGCATCTCGGACCGTTACAGCTGGATCAACGGCACCTTTGCCCGCAAGGACAAGCAGCCGAACCGCCCCCTGCCGCTCGACGGCGAGTTCAAGCCGAAGCCGTTCATGGACGTCATCAGCAAGTTCACGAAGGGCGCCTAGAGATCAACGCGTCTTCGGCGTTTCGAACGCGGCCACATCGCCGATATGATCGGGGGCCAGGCTCGGCGCGCGCCGCTCGCGCGAGGACAGGCGGAACACGTCGCGGATGTCGGCGATCGACGTCGACGAATAGGACTGAATGCAAAGCGCGACCTGCTCGGGCGAGGCCGTGCGCATCATCGCTTCGATGGCCGGGCGGTCGAGCGGCGTGTCGTCCCAGTGCGAGACCGCGATGCTGTCTTCGGTGAGCCGATGTCGCGCCAGGTGTTCCGGCGCATTGGCGACGAAGTTTCCGTAAAGCAGATACTCCGAAAACTTCTTCTTCCGGCACAGCGCCAGCGCCCAGCTCAGGCCGGTCGCCGACTTGATCGCGTCCGTCATCGCACGCGCCGTGTCCCTGTCCCAGACCAGCGCGTTGCCGACATAATCGTCCGCCGGGAACGCGCGCTCCTTGATGCCGAGAAGCTGGTCGACGGTGCGCAGCCACAGGCCGTGCAACGGGTGGTCGGCGGCGATCGCCTTGCGCGTGACGAACAGCGGCGTCGTCTCGGCGCCGGCATATCGGCTGACGTCGAACTCGCGGAAGAACAGATTGTCCGAATCCAGGATGCAGACGCGCTGCTCGGGCGCGTTGAGGACGCCGGCGATCTTCAGGATCTGCTGGATGTGCCAGCCGTGCACGGGCGAGGACAGCAGCGACAGCCAGACGCGCCGGCTGCCGAACTGGAGCGCCGGCGGCAGCGCGAACAGCCATTTCGGCAGATAGCGCGAGGCCGGAACGATGACCCGCTTGTCGGACGCGAAGCGCGCGAACAGCGGCACGTCCTCATCGTTAACGAGTACATAATGGCGCGTGTATCCCGACAGCCAGGTGTCGATGCTCTCGCTGAGCAGCGAAAAGCGTTCGATATCCTTGGCGTAGCTGGCAGTCAGCAGGGCAACGGAATGCATGGAGCACGCTCAAATGGCCATCAGACCGGCACTGATAGCGGCAATGCGAGATGCCGGAAACTCACGATCGAAATCAAGGTAAAGCGAAACGAAGTGTTAGCCATCCGACGGCAGCCCCCGCTCCAGCCCGCGAAAGCGGAGCGGCGCCAGGGCTGAGGCGCGCTGCCACCAGTTGGCGACGCGGTCGTCGAGGGCGGTCACGCCGCGGCCCCGGCCGGGAAAGATCCGGATCTGCTGGATCGCCTCTGCCTCGAAACCCCTGGCCCTCCGCGTGATCTTGAGGGCGGCGCCTTCGCGGTCGCGCTGCGTCAGCGGCACCAGAAGACGGCCGCGCGGACGGAGCGACCGCAGCCAGAGCGGGTGCGGGTGCGGGAAGCCGGCATGGACGATGATCACATCGGCGGGCTCGCTCACGTCCTTGCATCCATCGCCGTGGACGACCGTGACATTGCCATAGCCGCGCAAATAGCTCGCCGCCCGGGTCGCGAGCCGCTCGTCGCATTCGATCGCATGGACGCGGCCCTTCTCGCCGACCATGATCGACAGCACCGCCGAGAAATAGCCGAGGCCGCAGCCGATCTGCACCACACGGTCCGCCCGCTTGACGTCGAGAGTGTCGATCAAATGCGCCCACAGGCTCGGCAGGCCGGTGTCGAGCTTGCGGCGCGCATCGATCGCGACCAGCACGTTGTCGTAGAGATGAAGGGGATCGGCGTCGGGCGTCAGCCGGTAACTGCGCGCTGCCTCGCCCTTGATGCGCCACGGTCCCCTTGGCAGAAATTCCTCGCGCGGAACGGCGGCGAGCGCGGCGAGCAGACGCTTCGAGGCAATCCGCTCGCGCCTGGCGATCAACTCAGCGTAGCGCGCACGCGCGGCGGCAAGATCGCTCATGTTATAGAACCGAGCTCGTCGAGGAGCTGCAACGCCTGCTTCAGGTCCGGCGTGTAAAAGCCCTCGCTGAACTTGCCGACGATCGGCATGAGCAGGAGTCTTGCGTGCTCGCGCTTGCCCGCCTGTTGCGACAGGCGCGCGAGGCCGAGGGCGGTGCGAAGCTCCCAGGACAGCGCACCCTGCTTGCGTGCGGTCTCCAGCGAAAGGCCGAACAGGTCCTCCGCCTCCTGTACCGACGCCGGGTCGCCACCCGCCAGCGTGATCTCGCCTTGCATGCGATAGACCTCGGCGAGATAGAAGTGATCGCCGGTCCGCCTTGCGGTCGCAAGCGCACCATCCAGCGCGCGCAAGGCGGCGTCGCGCATCCCGACCTTGGCGTAGGTTTCCGCGAGCAGACAGCGGAACCAGCAGCCGGCGAGCCAGGAATCCATCGCCTCGTACTCGTCGAGGCCGAAGCGCATCTGGCCGAGGCCTTCGTCGGCTTCGCCGAGCTGAGCCAGCGCCCAGCCGCGCAGGATCGCCGCCTGCTGCTTCCAGTGCAGGAAATTGTGCTCGGTGGCAATGATCATGGCGCGATTGGCGTAGTCGCGCGTGCCTTCGACGTCGCGCAAATGCTGGCGGAGATAGGCGCCGAACACCAGCGCGAAGGCGAGCGTGAAAGGGTGGCGGATCTTCTCGGCGTTCGCGATCGCCTGCTCGCTGTGCTGGCGCGCCGCGTCGGGCCGACCGAGGAACCACAGGAGGTAACCGAGATAGGACAGCGAAACGACACCGGGATCGATGCCGTGCCGTTCCATCAGGTCGGAGTGCAGATCGGGGCTGAACAGGTTGATGCAGCGGTGCAAATGGTGCTGCGAGGCTGCGAAGCGGCCGCGATAGAGCATGGTCATCGCGATCGCGCGGTGCGCCTCGATCAGATAGCCGGTCTGCTGCGCCGGCTGCGTCCGCTCGTTCAGCCGCTCGCGCTTGGCAAACTTCAACAGCTCGACGCTGAGATCGTGCGCGCGGGTGAGATCGGCGCGGATGAAATGGCACACCCAGAGCCCGCGCGTCGCAGCGAAGACCTTTTCGTCGTCATCGAGCTGACGGCCGAGCTCCAGCGCGCGGATGTAGTTCTCCTCGACCTCCTGCACCGCGTAGCCCTTGGCGGCGATCAGCGCGTTGCCGAGCGCGATGCGCAGCTTGAGCTCCATCTCGTCGGCGCCCTGCATGCGCGCATGGGCCTGCACGACGTTAAGGCCGCGGCGCAGGTGGCCGATCGCCTCCAGATTGGCCCCGGTCTTGGCCGCCTGCTTGCCGGCCTTGAGCCAGAAGCTGGCGGCGCCCTCGCTCTGGCCGGATTCGGTCAAATGATGGGCGAGCAGCTCCGGTTCGCGCTCGGTCCTCTCCGGATACATCTCGGCGAGCACCTGGGCGATCCGCGCATGCAGCTTGCGCCGCTCGCTGTGCAACAGGCTCGCATGCGCGGCGTTCTGGATCATCACGTGCTTGAAGGAGTACAGCGCATCCGGCGGATGGCCGCGGCGCATGATCAGCCCGGCCTCCTGCAGATGGCTGAGCGCCGCCTCGATCTGCTCGGCCGGCGCATTGGCAACGGCGTGCAGCGTCTCGTAGGAGAACTCGCGGCCGATCGTGGCGCCGATCTGCGCGATGCGCTTGAAGGGTCCCATCCGATCGAGCCGCGCCATCAGCGAGTCGGTCAGGGTGGCCGGGATTGCGAGCTGCCGCCACGGTCCCGACAGCACGTAGCGCCCGTGCCGCTCGGTCAGCAGATTGGATTCCAGAACCGTCTTGGTCAGCTCTTCCAGGAACAGCGGCACGCCGTCGGTCTTGACGATGATCTCCTCGACGACCTCCTTGGGCAGCTCGCGTCCCGCGACGCGCTCGACCAGCGTCGTGCGCAGCTGCCGGCTCAAGCGGTTCAGGACCAGGGTGGTGATGTGCGAATGCGCGTTCCAGCTCGCCTGGAATTCCGAGCGCGCGGTGACGATCGCCAGGATCGGCTGGTTCTGCACCCGGTCGACCAGAAGGTCGATCACCTCGCGGGAGGTCGGGTCGATCCAATGCAAATCCTCGAACGCGATCACCAGCGGCATATCGCGCGCAAGGCCGAGGAAATGGTTGACCAGCGCCGCGACGGTCGCATCCTTCTGCTGCTGCGGCGACAGCTCGAGCGGCGGATAGCGGTCCCCGGTCGGTATCGACAGCAGCGCGGCAAACAGCGGGGTGACCTGCTCGATGTCGCCGCCGGTGGCGGCGACCGCGTTCTCCAGGCTCGCCAGCGACAGCGCGGACGAATCCTCGCGATCGAGGCCGAGGGAGAATTTGAGCTGCTCGACGAACGGATAGAACGCGGTGGAGGTGTAATAGGGCGAGCACTGCAGCGAGACCTGTCCATGGCGGTCGCCCGATATCCGCTCGAAGATCTCCTGGATGATGCGCGACTTGCCGATTCCGGGCTCGCCGAACTTGACCACGACCTGGCCGTCGCCGTCCTTGGCCTGCTGCCAGCGCCCCATCAACAGCGCGATCTCCTCCTCGCGGTTGACGAGCGGCGTCAGCCGCGTACCCATTGCCGCAGCGAAGCGGGTCTCCACCCGCGAGGCGCGCACCACGTGCCAGGCCTGGGCCTTCTCGGAAATTCCCTTCAAGTCGTGGACGCCGAGATTGCGGTAATCGAACTTTCCCTTCAGCAGCGCCTGCGTCGAGGCCGAGATCACCACGCCGTTGGGCGGCGCCAGGCCTTGCAGGCGCGCCGCGAGATTGACGGTTTCCCCGACCGCGGAGTCGCGTTCTTCGGTGCCTTGCCCGACGAGGTCGCCGACCACGACGAGGCCGGTCGCGATCCCGATGCGGACGGCCGGTGAATGGCTGAGCGCGCCCGGCGGCTCGACCGCGTGCGCTATCGACAGCACCCGCACGATCTCGAGCCCGGCGCGCACCGCGCGCTCGGCATCGTCCTCATGTGCGGTCGGATAGCCGAAATAGATCAGGATACCATCGCCGACGAAACGGGCGGCAAAGCCCTCGTATTGCTTGACCACCCGGACGCAGGTCTCGCGAAAGTCCGCGATCATGTCGCGGACGTCCTCCGGATCGTACTGCGCGGACAGCGAGGTGGAATCCACCATGTCGCAGAACATGGTGGTGAGCTGGCGCCGTTCGGCTCCGACCTCCGCCCGGATTTGCGGACGCGGCGCCTCCGTGGTTTCCGCTTGAAACAGCGCCGCCATCGCCCGCTGCAGCCGCTTGCGATCGCCGAGCGGCAATCCGAGCTCGACCAGATCGGCTTCGGTGAGATCGCCGATGACGTCGAGATCGAGGCGGTGCTGCGCGAAAAGATCGGTGTAGTGCCCGAGGCCGATACTTTCGAGCCAGTGCTTCAGCCCACCTTCCAAACTCGTGTTCGGCTCGTTCTCCAGCATCGCGATTCTGCCCGACCCTTACTCCGTCGAAGGGCTCGAGGGCCCCTCAACCACAGATTTTGGGGTCCAAACTTCACCTCGGACTGGACGCATTCCCCAACTTCTTGGAAGAATAACTTAATCGGACCAAAAGGGAATGGCGTTGTCGGACATTGCATCCGGAGCGGACCAAGCTTCCGCCGGCACCACGGTCGAAACGAAGGTGTTCGCGCATATCAGCGGCCTTCTCGAATTCTACGCCCGCAGGACGCCGGCGGCACCCGCACTCCTCGCTCCCGGCCGGCCGGCGCTCAGCTATGGCGCGCTGGCCGCGACGATCCGGCAACTGGTGCGTAGCTTGCGTGAACTCGGCATCGGTCCCGCAGACCGCGTCGCGGTCGCGCTGCCGCGGGGTGCCGATACTGCGCTGGCGCTGATCGCTGTCGCATCGGGCTGCGCCTGCGTCCCGGTCAACCCGGATCTGACGGCGGACGAGCTGCAACGCTATTTCAGCGAACTGAAGCTGTCCGCGCTCGTGACCCGGGCCGACATGAACTCGGCGAGCCGCGACGCCGCCCGCGTGCTCGACATCGCATTGATCGATTTCGTGGCGGGACCCGCCCACGATCTCGGCGGCTGCGCGTTCGTCGCTCCGGCGATCGGACCGGCCAATGCCGGCGGCGCTTCGCGGGGCGACGACGATGCGTTCATCCTGCTGACGTCGGGCACGGCGGCGCGGCCGAAAATGGTGCCGCTGACCCACCGCAATGTCTGCCTGTCCGCCTACAATGCCGGCCATGTGCTGTCGCTCACGACGCATGATCGCCTGCTCAACGTCCTGCCGCTGTTTCATGCCCATGGCTTGATCTCCGGCCTGCTCACGGCGCTGGCCGCGGGCTCCAGCGTGATCTGCACCGACGGTTTCGACGCAGCGTCGTTCTTCGGCTGGATGCGGGAGCTGCAGCCGACCTGGTACACGGCGGTGCCGACCATTCATCGCGCATTGCTGACGGCGGCGGAAGTAAATCCGGACCGCGCCCGACCATCGTCGCTGCGCGTGATCCGGTCGGCGTCGGCCTCGCTCGCGCCGGCGATCCTCGCCGGGCTGGAGACAACGTTCGGCGTTCCCGTGCTCGAGACCTACGGCATGACCGAGGCGGCCTCGCAGATCGCGGCCAATCCGTTCGAGCTGCGCAAGGTCGGCTCGGTCGGCCGCGCCGCCGGCCCGGAGATCGCGATCATGGACGAGACCGGCCGCACGCTCGCAAGCGGCGCGCACGGCGAGATCGTGCTGCGCGGGCCGAACATGAGCCGCGGCTATTATAATGACGAGGCGGCGACGCAGGCCGCATTCCGCAACGGCTGGTTCAGGACCGGCGACCTCGGCTATCTCGATGACGACGGCTATCTCTTCATCGTCGGCCGCATCAAGGACGTCATCAACCGCGGCGGGCAGAAGATCTCGCCGCTGGAGGTGGAAGACGTCCTGCTCAGCCATCCGGCGGTGCTGGAAGCCGGCGTGTTCGCGGTCCCGCACGACAAGCTCGGCGAGAACGTCGCGGCCGTCGTGGTGCTGCGGCCGAATGCCGGGGCGACCTCGGACGAGTTGCGCCAATTCGCGCGAAAGCGGCTTGCGGCCTACAAGGTGCCGAGCCTGATCCGCAGCGTGGCGGCGCTGCCGAAGGGCGCCAGCGGCAAGGTCAAGCGCAACGCCCTCGCCGGGCTGATTGCAACGGTCGACGTGGGCGACGAGACCCGGCCGCCGCGCAATGCGGTCGAGAGCCAGCTCGCCGAGATCTGGGCCGGCCTGCTGGAGCTGCCGCAGGTCGGCGCCGACCAGGACGTCTTCGCGCTCGGCGCGGATTCGCTCGCGGTGACCCAGATGCGCTCGCGCCTGCGCGACCGCTTCAATGTCGAGTTCTCGTTCGAGGACATCTTCGACTGCCCGACGGTCGCAGCGCTCGCGGCCCGGATCGAGACCGCCGCAAGCCGGCGCGAGACGGCGCTGCCGAGCTGGCGCCGGCTTGCGGGCACGGACGCACCGCTGTCGCTCCAGCAGCAGCGGATGTACGTGCTCTCGCGGCTGGACCCGACCCGGTACAATTACAATGTCGTCGAAGTCGCCGTCCTCAAGGGCCTCGTCGACGCCGCCGCGCTGTCTGCGAGCCTGGCTGCGATCTCAACGCGCCATGAGGCGCTGCGCTCGGTGTTCATCGAGCGCCAGGGCGAGCCGGTGCAGCTCGTGCTCTCATCGACGCCGCGGCTGGAGCGCATCAAGCTCAAACCGTGCCCTGCCGAGAGGCGGCCTGCGGCCATCCGGCGCGAGGCGCTCAAGCTTGCGCAACATCAGTTCGATCTGGCCCACGCGCCGCCCCTGAAGGCGATACTGCTGTCGTTCGACAGGAACAGCCATGCGCTGGTGATCAACGTCCATCACCTCGCCACCGATGGCTGGTCGCAGCGGCTGTTCTGGCAGGAGCTGGCCGTCCATTACGCCGCGGCACGCAGGAAGCACTCGACCGCACTGCCGCCGCCCGCTTTCCAATATCGCGACTTCGCACTCTGGCAGCAAAGCTGGGCGCGGACGCCCGCGGCCAGGGAGCAGCTCGATTATTGGCGGACCCAGCTCGACGGCGTCACCATGCTGCCGCTGCGAACCGACAGGCCGAGGCCGGAGACCTGGAGCGGACACGGCGCGCGCCATTATCTCGAATTGCCAAAACCCCTGTCGGCCGAGCTGCGCGCGCTGAGCCAGAACCAGGGCGTCACGCTGTTCATGACGCTGCTCGCCGCCTTCCAGTGCCTGTTGTTCCGCCACACCTCCCATGAGGACGTCGCCACGGGATCGCTGATCGCCAATCGCAACCAGATCGAGAGCGAACGCCTGATCGGGCTGTTCGCCAACACCCTGGTCCTGCGCAACGATTTCAGCGGCGATCCGAGCTTCGGCGAGATGCTGCGGCGGGTGCGGCAGGTCACGCTGGACGCCTACCGCAACCAGGACCTACCGATCGAGGAGGTGCTGCGCGCGTTGCAGGTGGCGCGCCGCAGCGACGGCAATCCGCTGTTCCGGACCATGTTCATCCTCCAGAACGCCTCGATCGAGGCGGCGCGCTTTCCCGGCCTGTCGACGCGGCGGCTGGAAGTCGATCCCGGGGTGGCGCGCTTCGACATCACGCTCGAACTGGTCGAGGCCGATGGCCGCTTCACCGGCTTCTTCGAATACGCCACCGATCTGTTCGATGCCGCGACGATCGAAGCCATGGCGACCCAGTTCAAGACGCTGCTCAAGGCCGTCATCGCCAATCCGGAGCAGCGCGTCTCGCGCCTGCCGCTCCTGACCGAGGCCGACCGCCGGCAAGCGCTGGCGAAAGGCCGGGGCGTGCCGGCCAATTTCACCACGCGCGGCAACTTGAGCGAACGTTTCGAGCGCCAGGCGAGGACGACGCCGAACGCCGTCGCGGTCTCGGACGGTCGGACGTCCCTGACCTATCGCGAGCTGGCGCGCCGCAGTGGAGCGGCCGCGTGCTGGCTGGCCCGCGAGGGCGTCGGCGCCGAGAGCGTGGTTGGCCTGCTCGCGGAGCGCGGGCCCGACCTGCTCGCCGCGATGATCGCGGTGCAGCGCGTCGGCGCGGCCTTCCTCAATCTCGATCCCGACCAGCCGACGGCACGGCTCTCCACCATCCTCGGATCGAGCTGTGCCCGCGTGCTGCTGACCGGACGGGCTCAGTCTGCCATGGTCGAGGCCCTGCTCGAACCGCTGGTCGAGCGCATCCACGTGGCCGAGCTCGACGACGCTCTTGCATCCGGATCGACAAAGCCGGCCCGCGGCGCACGGCGCGCCGCCTCGAGCCTTGCTTATCTCGTCTATACGTCCGGCTCCTCCGGCGCGCCGAAGGGCGTCATGATCGAGCAGCGCGGCCTGTCGAACCATCTGGCCTCGCTCATCTCCGAGCTCGGTCTCTCGCCTAAGGACGTGATCGCGCAGACCGCGCCGCAGAGCTTCGTCATCTCGGTCTGGCAACTCCTCGCCGGTCCCATGGTCGGCGCGCGCGTCCATGTCTGCGGCAACGCGATCGTGCAGGACCCGATGCTGCTGGCGCGCGAGATCGAGCGCGAGGGCATCACGGTGCTCGAGATCGTGCCCTCGCTGCTGCGCCTCATTCTCGAGCGCATGGACGAGGCGCCGATCCGGCGCGCCTTCGCGCAGCTGCGGCTGCTGATCTCGACGGGCGAGCCGTTGCCCGTCGAGCTCTGCCGCGCCTGGTTTGCGCGCTGCCCGAGGGTGCCGCTGATCAATGCCTATGGCGCTTCGGAATGCTCGGACGACGCTTCCCTGCACCGCCTGACCAAGGCGCCGGCGATCGCGACGGCCAACGTTCCGGTCGGGGCGCCGCTGCCGAACACGCAGCTCTACGTGCTCGACGCAAACCTCCAGCCCCAACCGATCGGCGTGACCGGCGAGCTCTGCATCGGCGGCGCCGGAATCGGCCGCGGCTACGTCAACGATCCCGCGCAGAGCCGGCAGCGCTTTCTGCCCGATCCGTTCTCGCGCCAGGCCGGCAGCCGGCTCTACCGGACCGGCGATCTGGCCCGGCGCCGCGCCGACGGAACGATCGAATGCCTCGGCCGCGCCGACCATCAGGTCAAGGTCCGTGGCTATCGTATCGAGCTCAAGGAGATCGAGAACGCGCTTGCCGAGCATCGAAGTGTGCGCGCCGCCATCGTCGAACCGCGCCGCGAGGCGGGCGGCGACATCAGGCTGATCGCCCATGTCGTCGCCAAGCCCGGCAGCCGCAGCAGTGCGATCGAGCTGCGCGACTTCCTGAAGAGCCGCCTCTCCGTCCACGCCGTCCCCTCCGCCTTCCTGTTCCTGGATCAGGTGCCGCTCAACGCCCATGGCAAGATCGACCGCTCGGCGCTGCTGGCGTCCGTCCCGGCGGAAACGTCCGGCCCGGATGCGGTCGTCCCGGCCCGGCGCTTCACCGAAAAGGTGCTCTCCGACATCTGGATCGACCTGCTGCACGTCGAGCGCATCAGTGTCACCGGCAATTTCTTCGACCTCGGCGGCCATTCGCTGCTGGCCGGCCAGGTGATGGCGCGCATCGCGCGGGCGCTCGGCGTCTCGCTGCCGATCAAGGCTATCTTCGAGGCGCCGACGATCGAGGGGCTGGCGCGGCGGGTCGAACAGGCCTTGGCCACGAAGCCGCACAAGCCTGCCGCAAGCCTGCCGCGATCGGCTGCAGGCGGGCCGCCGGCGCCTTCCATCGGGCAGGACCAGATGCTGCAGATCGAGCGGAATCTGCCGGGCCTGCCGCAGCTCAACCTGCCCTTCGCCTTCCGCCTGCAGGGCCCGCTCGATCCGGCCGCCCTGGCAAAGGCGATCGACGACGTGGTGCGCCGGCACGAATCGCTGCGCACCGCGTTCGCCTGGAACGGCGATGAGCCCGAAAGCTGCATCGCCGCGCCGCGCACGCTCGGCCGAATCATGACGATCGAGACGATCGGCGACGGTCATCCCCACAACAACAAGCGGCGCAAGGCGCTCGAGCTCAGGAAGATCGATCTCCTGATCGAGCAGGAGACCTATACCCCGATCGACACCACGCGCGCGCCGCTGTTGCGCGCCCGGCTGTTGCGGCTCCACGACGACGACCACGTGCTGCTGCTGACGCTGCATCACGCCGTTGTCGACGGCTGGTCGATCGGCGTGCTGTTCGAGGAATTGTCGAGCCGCTATGCCGCGCTGGCCGGATATCCGTCCGCGCCATTACTGAGCCCGCCGCCGGCCTTTTCGGATGTCGCACGCTGGCAGCGCTGGTGGTGCGGCACCGACGCGGCGCGCCGCCAGGCTGCCGACTGGATCGAGAATTTGCGCGGGGCGGGTCCCCTCTTCGAAGGCGAATCGAGCCCGGGCGCCGCCACCGGACATCATCCGGTCAGCCTCGAGCGCGAGCTGATCATCCGGCTGACGGCGTTTGCCGGCCAGCACAATTGCACCCTGTTCATGTGCCTGCTCACCGGCTTGAAGGCCATGCTGCTGGCGAGGGCGGGCCGCACCGACATCGCGGTCGCGACCGCGATGGCCAATCGTACCCAGCCGGACACCGACCGGATCATCGGCCCGTTCGAGAACACGGTGATCGTCCGCACGACAATCACGCCGGACCTGTCCTTCACGCAGGCCCTGCTGCGGGTGCGCCAGAGCGTGCTCGAGGCGCATGCGCGGCAGGAGCTGCCGTTCAACGTCCTGGCCGATCGACTGGAGCAGGAGGGGATCGATCCGGCCTCGCTGCTCCAGGTCTATTTCACGCTGCAAAATCCGTTGCGCCGGCCGTTCGATCTCCCGGATCTCGCGACGGAATCGATCGGCAACGTCGCGCGCGAAGGCCAGCCGGTGCTGCCGATCGACCAGACCTGGCTGTCGCTGATGCTCAAGGAGCGCCCGACCGGCATTACCGGCTCCTGCAATTACAAGCGCGATTTGCTCGAGGGCCGAGCGGTCGGCGAATGGATGGAGGACCTCGTCGCCCTGCTAACGGCGGCGATCGCCCAGCCCAACGCACCACTCGGCAGATTGCTCGCGCGCAGGGCCGCTTGATGCCGCGACATCGCGCCAGAATACGGGTTCACGCCCCAAAGCTGTGAATGATCAAGTTGCAGCTTGATTATTTGGCGTCGTCGCGCAAGATTATTCTCGGATTTTGATTTGGGATGATCATTTTCAACCGGGGGAGTGTTATGGGTTTCATCAAATTTACCAAGAAGACCTCGCTCAGCGCGGAGGACCGCAAGGCGCTGCAAGACCTGCTCAATTTCGAGAAGCAAAAACTCCAGCTCGCACTGAAGGATGTCGACGCCAGCCTTAAGGCTCTGCGCGGGTCCAAGAAGAAGAAGTCCAAGAAGAAGTAAACTCGTCGGTCGGGGACGGCCGTACGAATCTTCGGAGCGGCCGCTTGCGTGTCGAGTTTGGGGGCTCGCACAAGCTTGCGCCTGTAAACCGGCCTGCAAATCGACAAGAATTCGCCCGGGTGGACCGCTAGGTACGGTCCTCTCGGCTGATTCTTGCGCAGTTGTTTCTTCCGTCGGCACCGAGGGATTTGGCCTCGCCCGACGCCATGGGCCCAATTGATGGCAGACGACAGAATCGAACTCTTTGTCGGACTGATCGAGAGCATTGACGTGCCGGGCGCGGCGGAGGCGTGCCGACGCCTGCTCTCCGTCGACGAGCGGGCCCGGGCCGATCGCTTCGTGTTCGAGCGGCATCGGCGGCAATACATCTTCGCGCATGCGATGTTGCGCCTGGCGCTGTCACAGGTCGCTTCCAACGTCGCGCCCACCGACTGGTCGTTTGGCGCGGGCCGCTATGGCCGGCCGTTCGTCGCAGCACCAGCCACCTCGACCGCGCTGCATTTCAGCCTGTCGCATGCCGACGGCTGCGTCGCCTGCGTGGTGTCGCGGCATGAGGCCGTCGGGGTCGACGTCGAAACCGTGTCGCGGCGCGTCGCGCCGCTGTCCACCGCGCTTCGCTTCTTTGCGCCGGAAGAGGTCGAAGCCTTGCGCGGACTGCCGGAGGCCGCGGCGATCGAGCGCTTTTTCGATTATTGGACGCTCAAGGAGGCCTATCTGAAGGCCAGGGGCTTTGGGCTCAATCTGCCGCTCGACGCCTTCGCCATGCAGGTGTCACGCGAGGCCATCGAGATCAGCTTCAAGCCCGACATCGTCGACGATCCGGACGCCTGGCGCTTCTCGCTGTGCTCGCCATCGCCCGCGCATCGCCTCGCGATCGCCGACGGCTCCCGCGCGGACGGCGGCCTTCCCATCAGCCGCCATGCCTGGCCCCTCCGCGAAGCGGCTGAGTGAGGCGGCTCGTGTCTGCAAGGCGCGTGCGCCGAGTGGGATGTTTTGAGTCGCGAGCGACGCGGCTTCTTCTCCCTCGCCCCGTTGTTACGGGGACGCGACGAGCTTCGCTCGCGTTGAGTGGTCGGGGTGAGGGACCTCTCTCCGCACAGGGGACCGCCGCGCGACCTGTACCCCCTCACCCGGAATTTGCTGCGCAAATTCCGACCTCTCCCCGCAAGCGGGGAGAGGTAAGCATCACCGCGCTTCTTCGAATCCCGCCAGCACAGAGGTCAGGTTGGCGCCGAGAATGTCCGAGAGATAGCCGCCTTCCTGCACGAGCACGGTCGGCAGGCCCAGCTTCGCGATGGCCTGGCCGATGCGGCGGAAGCCGGGTGTGGTGACGGCCAATCCCTTGAGCGGATCGTGCTCGGAGGCATCGAGGCCGAGTGCGATGACGAGGGCGCCGGGTGCAAAGGATTCGATCGCCTTGCGCGCGATGTCCAGCGCCTGGAGATAGCCGTCATCGCCGGTGCCGATGGGAAGCGGAATGTTGAGGTTGGTGCCGAGGCCGGGTCCTTCGCCGCGCTCATGCGCATAGCCCCATACGTACGGATAATACGCAACGGGGTCGGCATGGATCGAGATCGTGTAGACGTCGGGCCGGGCATAAAAGATGCCTTGCGTGCCGTTGCCGTGATGGACATCGACGTCCAGGATCACGACGCGCTCGTGCTTCTGCCGCAGATGCGCCGCCGCGATCGCGCTGTTGTTGAGGAAGCAGAAGCCGCCGGCCATATCGCGATAGGCGTGATGGCCGGGCGGGCGGCAGAGCGCGTAGACCGCGTCCTCGCCGTCCATCACCATCTGCGCAGCAGTGACCGCAACGTCGGTGGCGGCGCAGGCCGCGGCCCACGTGCCCGGACCGATCGGCGCTGCGGTGTCGGCGGTGTGCCAGCCGAGCTTGCCGACGATGTGGGTCGGATAGGTCGCGGCATGGCGCACGGGATGGACATTGCCGATCATCTCCGGGCCGGAATCGCCGAGCGCCGTCCAGGCGTCCCAGGCTTCGCTGAGGAACGACAGGTATTCCGGACTGTGAACGCGTGCGCGCGGACCGGGCCCGAACTTGGTTGGTTCGACCAGTTGATGCCTGCCGTCCTTCAATCCCCTGAGCAGGCGATCGGCGCGCTCGGGCTGCTCTGTGGTGCGCTTGACGACACCACGCACCAAGAAGAATTGCGGGTCGTGGCTGCGGTGCAGCTCGGTATGGACGGCTTTCACTCAAACACTCCGTGGTCGCCTGCTACTGGACGTGCCGCAGAGTCTTGATCGCCACGGCCGCCGGATGCAAGCAAGAAGAATGCCGTCCATCGTCGCGCTGCCCTGCGCGGAAAGCAGAGCGCTTGCGAAGCTCAGCAACCCCCACGCTGGAGGCAGTGCTCGCGGCCCTGCTGGTCGGTGCGGAAGGACTCGATGAAGCCACCCTGGCGCTGGGTGACGAAGACGGTCTTGCCGTCGCTGCCGCCGAAGGCAATGTTGGTCGGCTCCTTGGCCTTCAGCGGGATCTCGCGCTCGACAGCGCCGGTCGGCTTCATCAGCGCGATCGTGCCCTTGAGAATGCGCGCGACGTAGAGGCGGCCGGCAACGTCGGTGCGCAGGCCGTCGATGGTGTCGGGCTGAAACGCCTTGACGAGTTTTGCAGCCGTCAGCTCGTTGCCGCTGATCGCATAGGACCAGATCTGGCCGCTGCTGGATTCGCCGACATAGAGCGTCTTGCCGTCAGGGCTGAGGTCGATGCCGTTGGTGGTGCCCATGGCGCGCGGCGTCGACATCACCTGCCCCCGCACCGTACCGTCCGCTCCCCTGGCGATGCGCCAGATGTGGCCTTCGCGCCCCTTCCAGTTCGGATCGCTCGCATAGATCGTGCCGTCCGGCGCGATCGTGATGTCGTTGGGCTGGCTCATCTCGCCGGAGTGAAACCACACCGCGGGCTTGGTCGCACCCTTGGGGATGGCGAAGATGTTGTGCTTCTTGTAGTCGGCGATGAACATGGTGCCGCTGCGATCGAAACGGATCGCGTTGCCGACGCTGCCTTCGGGGAGCGTCGTGAACAGCTCCGAGGCGGCGCCACCAGCGGGCAATTTGCCGATGGTGCCGGGCTTGCCGAGATTGACGACGAACAGATTGCCGTCGAGATCGGCGGCCGGCCCTTCGATGCCGAAGGTGTATTCGCTGGCGGGCGTCACCTGTGCGCTTTCGAACAGTTTTGTTTCGGCAGCGGCCGGCAGCGTCGTGAGCAGGATGCTACTGCACAGGCACCAGAAGTTCCTGCCGGATGTAATAGCCATCGCCGTCGGTGCACTCGCCGTTCAGATAGGGATCGGCTGGCCGGAAGAATCGGCTGAAGCCGGGTCTGTCTACAGCGTTCCTTTGTGTCACCACGACGACCTTTCCGGCCGGTATTTCGCCGCATTCCTTGTTGGCCTTGCTGAAAAACTTCCGCTGCGGCGGGCCCGGCTTGATCCGCATCCGCGTGCCCGGAACCATTTTGGCGACGAACAGGTCCGCGGTATCGAGCAGGCGCGTGTAACCGGGTTCTAGCTTCGGCAGGCTCTCGCCGCCCGGCGGCATCAGCTTCTCGGCGCCTAGGCCGCGCAGGCGCGTCCGCAGCCTGCCGGCGTCGGGATCGCCAGGGTAGATCCAGCCGTCCTGCGCCAGCATGAAGTGCAGCACCGCCCTGTCCTTCTCCGCATCCGATTGCCCCGCGCTCAGGCCGAAATCCGAATGGCAGCCGACGCAATGTTTCTCGACAAGGCCCTTGCGCAAGATGGTGAGGCGAACGCTGTTCTGCGGGTCCCTGGCGACGAAGGCTGCGAGCTGGTCGATCATCGCCTGGCTGCGCGTATCGCAGGGGAGCGGTTGAGGTCGCTCGCCGGCCGCGCGATCGATCCGGATCACGGTCCTGTTCTTGTCCTCGACCAGCCAGATCGCGCCGTCCTCCGTCACCGTCATGCCGACCGGCGCACCTTGCGGCCGCGCGCCGTTGACGCGGTGCCAGCCGGCGATCAGCTCTTCGAACGGCGCGGCGGCGACCTCGCCGGCGTCGGTCCGGAAACTGCGGGTCGGCTCGGCCGCGCAACTGACGTGATAGCGCACCGGTGCCGCGCTGGGCTTTGGAAAGCCGTGATCGTCGACGTCATAGACCAGCAGCCGGCTGCCGGTCGGCCGATAGCCGTGCAGGCCAACCAAGAGCTTGCCTTCCAGCTCGGGGAATTTCGCGCCGTGGTAATACAACATCGCGAGCGGCGCCCCGTGTGGCGGCAGCAGTGACAACGGCGCCTTGTAGAGCACATTGGCCGAGCAGAACGACTTGTACGTGCCTGATTGCAGCACTAGCCTGAATTCCGGGCTCGGCGTCGACAAATCGTAGCAATAGGGCCAGCCGTAGTGCCTGCCCTGCTCGATCGCGTTGATCTCCTCGTTCGGCTTGAAGATGTCGGGCAGGTCGCGGGCGTTCTCGCCTTGCAGGAAGGCGTAGCCAGCGTCCGGAAACTTCGGGTGCAGCACCAGCGCCATCGAGTTGCGCAGGCCGCGCGCATAGACAATGTGCGGCGGGTCGGGATCGCCAGGTTTCAATGCCGGGAAGACGCCGCCTGCGGGCGGCGTGAACAGCCAGATCGATGCCAGCGCGGACACGCCCTCGGCCGCCGCACAGGGTCTTGTGATCGGCGCAGGCGTGATGCAATCGTCGCTGTGCGAGCCGACATTGACGAACAGCCGGCCGTTCCGGTCGAACACGAACTGCTTGAGCGGATGCGCGCTCTCATCGGTCCTCGTGCCATCGGGCAGCGTGATCCGACGGCCGGGCAAGTGGCGGATGATGGTCTCGACCGTGCTGCGTGGATTGTCCGCGAGCGGGTCGAACCGGAAGATCGTCTCCGCGGTCGAGGCATAAAGCTTTTTGTCCGGGCCGATGACGAGAGCGAACGGGTATTCTATCCCCGTCAGCAGCTCCTTGAAGCGTTGCCCCTGCGGGCCACGCGGATCGAGCAGCAGCAGCCGCCCGTCGGTGTGGCCCCAGCCGCCCATGTCGGCGACCACCAAAAGGTCGCGGCCGGGCACCTGGACGATCGAGCGCGGAAATTTGAGGCGGTCCTCTTCGCTGGCAACGAGGCCGGCGCAAAATCCCGCCTTCATGTCGATCTGGATCCTGGGAAAGGCGAGATCGCCGCTGCCGCAGGCTTCCGTGCCGATCGCGTAGCCGCTCTTTCTGACCGGCTCGGACGAAGCCGGGGCGAAGCCGAGCAGCGCGGCGGCGAAGCCCGCTGCAAGAACGACCGCTGCAGACAAGCGCAAATTTGGCCGTTCGCGATCGAATGTGAACTGGTTCACCGTGAGCCGCCTTCCCGCGGGCGTTGTTCCATGCCGCCGCGGCGCCGTCCAGTCATCACCCGCCTGTGATTAAACCTGTAACGACCTTGGGTCCGACCAATATCCGTAGATTTCCTTACCGGGCTCGACCCGAATGTTTCGCGAATGCTTGGGGTGGTATCGGTTTGCCGTCCCAATCGCTTTCTACAGGAGGCGCCTATGGTCCAGGTCTATTTTCACTGCTCCAACACCGAGGGCACGCTGATCGACCGCTACGGCGCCGCAGTCGCCAATCTGACCGAGGCGCGCGACCGCGCCGCTCAGATCATGAACTCGATGATCCAGACCCCCGGCGCCGAAGACTGGCGCGACTGGGTGATCCACGTCAGCGGCTCCGACGGCGAGGATCTGTTCGACCTCCCCTTCACCGCCATGCTCGGCAAGCCGCATTGAGGTGATGCCATGTTGCTCGCTTCATTGAGCCTGCTGCGCCAGCCCCTCAGCTTCGTCGCCACCAGATGGCAGACGCTGATCCGCGTCGCAGCCAATCCCTACCGCCCCGAGCTGCACTACATGCGCGGACCCGGCCCGAAATGGCGCGCCAAGTACCAGGCCAGCCGGCTGGATCGCTAGCACTGAGGCGGCGCTTACCGCGCTTTTTGGGACATTTGTATCTTCCGTCATGGCCGGGCTTGTCCCGGCCATCCACGTTTTGGGGGCGCGGATCTAAAGACGTGGATGCCTGGGACAAGCCCCGGGCATGACGGCATTGGGGAGCAGCCCCGCACTTCACTTTCCAAGGCTATCGCATATGAATCGCGACAGCCTGCGTGCACGCCGAGCCGGCGCTGACGCGCCTCCTCAGGATGAGGCTCCTTGGCATCAGTGTCCGTTGAAACTGCTGCCGCGCACTCCGCCCTCATCCTGAGGAGCCCGCCTCAAGCGGGCGTCTCGAAGGATGGCCGCAGCGAAAAGCTCTCATCCCGCGCCTGTATCACACCAGCCATGCCGCGCCTGCCTTTGGATGTTCTCGTTGGCGGCAATGTGCCATTGTCCGCGCGCTTCGCCAATTGCGGAGCCTCGCATTCAACGCAGCGAAGCCATCGACGAGCATCAAGACGACACCATGCCTCACCAGTTCAGCCTCAACCAGACAGTCCGCAAGCCCGCCGTCACCTCCAAGGGCGGCATCGTCGCCTCGCAATCGCGGCGGGCGGCCGAAGTCGGGGCGCAGGTGCTGGCCGCCGGCGGCGATTGCGTCGACGCGATCGTGGCGACCACGTTTGCCCTCAACGTCCTGGAACCCTGGAACAGCGGCATCGGCGGCGGCGGCGCGATGGTGCTCTACCGCGCCAAGGAAAATCGCTATGAGGTGATCGACTACGGCATGTGCGCGCCGCAAAGCCTGCGCACGGCCGATTATCCGCTCAGCGGCGAAGGCGCGTCGTCCGATCTGTTTCCCTGGCCAAGGGTGAAGGACGATCGCAACATCCACGGCCCCGGCTCGATCGCCGTGCCCGGCGTCGTCGCCGGAATGGAAGAGGCGCACCGCCGCTACGCCAAGATGCCGTGGAAGGATCTGGTCACGCCGGCAGCTCGGCTTGCCGGCGAAGGCCTGCTGGTCGATTGGTGGACGACGGTGACGATCGCGGGCTCGGCCGCCGATCTCAGACGCTACCACGCGAGCGCGGCCGCGTATCTGAAGGACGGCCTGCCGCCGACCGCGCCGTGGGGCATCAAGGCTGAGACGCGGCTGCCGCAGGATGCCCTGAAGGCGACGCTGTCATATCTTGCGGACGCGGGCGCGCGTGATTTCTATCAGGGCGATCTCGCCAGGAGCATTGCTTCCGACATCAAGGCCGACGGCGGCTCGCTGTCGGTGGAGGATCTCGCAGCCTTCCGCGCCCATCTGCGCGAGCCGCTGGCGATTCCCTATCGCGAAGGCGAGGTGTTCGCGACCCCCGAGCTCACCGCAGGGCCGACGATGGCGCATGCGCTACGGCTGTTGCAGCAGAGCTTGACGCCGGCAGACGCGCCGGATGCCGCCGCCTATGTCGAATATGCGCTCGCCCTGCAGGCCGCCTTCCGTGAGCGTCTCAAGGATATGGGCGATGCCGACGGCAAGCGCTCGCTCGGCGCCGAATATCTCGCGCCGGCCTGCACCACGCATTTCTCGGTGGTCGATCGTCACGGCAACATCGCGGCGGTGACGCAGACGCTGCTCTCGTCGTTCGGTTCGCGATACGTGACACCGCACACCGGCATCACCATGAACAACGGCATCATGTGGTTCGATCCGACGCCTGGTACCACGAACTCGCTCGCACCGGGCAAGCGCTGCCTCTGCAATTACACGCCCGTCATCGCCGCGACGAAGGATGGCAAGCGCCTCGCAATCGGCGCCTCCGGCGGACGCCGCATCCTGCCGTCGGTGATGCAGCTCGTATCCTTCGCGATGGATTACGGCATGGACCTCGACGCCGCCATTCACCAGCCGCGCATCGACGCCAGCGAAGGCGCGGTGGTGATCGGCGATGCGCGGCTGCCGGCGGAGGTGCGCAATGCTCTGGCCGCGCGCTTCGACTATGAAGAGAGCCGGGTGCAGGCGCTGCCGCAGAAATTCGCCTGTCCGAGCGTCGTGATGCGCGAGGGCGAGCTCAATTCCGGCGCGGTCGAGATTTTCCAACCCTGGGCCGATGCGGTGGCGGAGGCTTGACTTCGCTCGACATGCCAGCGCGCGTTGAGCGCCAGCGCAATTACGTATCCAGGCGAGCGTCACGACTCCTCCACATTCGCAGGGAACTTACTCTCCCACCGTTCGTTCACTGAACGGACAAATGCGCTCGCCCCCACCGGAGGACATCATGAAGAAACTTGCGCTCGCCGCCTCGCTGATCATTGCGGCCGGCTTCACATTTACGAGCCCCGCACTGGCGAAGGGTGGGCACGGACATGGACATGGTCATGGCCACAAGATGGGCCATCATCACCATGGCAAGTCGTTCGGCTGGTACCACGGTCGCAAGGTCGGCTGGCGCGGTCACGCGTGCCCGCCCGGACTTTGGAAGCAGGGTCGCTGCTAAAGCCGATCTAAGATTCGAGCAAGGCGTCGCTCCTCACCGAGCGGCGCCTTCTTCATATGCCGAGCCGGTCCCGCACCCGGCCCGCGATCACGGCGGTGGTCACGCCGACCGGCCAGAACGCGTGCATCGGGATCGGCTTGATGCCCGTGATGGGCATGTCGATCTCGGCCTTGGTGCCGCCGATCAGGCGGCGGGCGAGCTGCGCGCCCATCGCAGTCGAAAGCGCGACACCGCGGCCATTGCAGCCGAGCGAGATCAAAACGCTCTCGGCGGGTTCGTGCACATGCGGATAATGGTCCGCGGTGATGGCGAGCCGGCTGTTCCAGCCGTGGGTCCAGGCAACGCCCTTGAGCTGCGGCCAGAGTCGCTCCGCATAACGCATGAGATAGGCGACGTCATGCGGCGACCTGATCCAGCGCATCGGGCCGCGCCCGCCCATCAACAGACGGTTCTGCTGATCGATGCGATAGTAGACCGTGATATGGCCGCTCTCGTAGAGCACCGGACGCGTCGGCATGATCGAACGGGAGACTGCGTCGGAAAGCGGCGCGGTGGCGGCGATCGAGGAAAACACCGGCACGATGGTGCGTCGGAGGGCCGGCCAGAGATCGTCGGTGAAGCCGTTGGTGGCGAGCAGGACCTTGTCGGCATGAACCACCGCCCGCGGCGTCTCGATGCGCCAGCGCGTTCCCTCGCGGCGTAGCGACAATGCCGGTGTCCCGCCATGAACCTTCGCGCCCGCCGACATCGCGGCGCGGGCAAGACCACGGGCGTAGCTGAGAGGATGCAGATCGCCGCCGCGCGCATCCAACATCGCGCCGATGTAACGATCGGTGCCGGTCATGTCGCGGAGCTGCTCGCGGTTCAGATAAGTCACCGGCATGCCGCGGCGGATGCATTGCTGCGCGGTCTTCTCGATCGCAGCGGCGCTGCTCTCATTGTAAGCTGCGCGCAACGTGCCGTTCTGCCGCGCTTCGCACGGGATCTGGTAGCGGCGGATCAGATCGTGTGTGAAGTTGGTCGTGCCGTAGGCGAACGCGATCATGCGGCGGCCGAGCTCGGTGCCGAAATCGGCCTCGATCTTGTCAGGGTCGTGCTTCAGGCCGGGATTGGTGTGGCCGCCATTGTTACCCGACGCGCCCCAGCCCGGCTCCTGCGCCTCCAGCACCAGCGCCTCGACGCCCTGTTCGGCCAGATGCAGCGCGGTGGAAAGGCCGGTGTAGCCGCCGCCAACGATCGCGACCGAGACGCTCTTGTCGACATCGAGCAGCGGCGTGGCAACCGGCGCCACGGCGGTATCGGCATAGAGCGAGGGCGGCAGAGGCAGGCGCGTCATGTCGAAACCGGTCAGAGCGGATGCAGCACGCGGCGCAGGAAGTCCTGCGTCCGCGCGTGCTGCGGTTGATTGAGCACCGATTTCGCCGGGCCCTGCTCGACGATGACGCCGCCATCGATGAACAGAACACGATCGGCGACGTCGCGCGCAAAGCCCATCTCGTGGGTGACGACGACCATGGTCATGCCGTCGTCGGCGAGCTTGCGCATGACGCCGAGGACGTCGCCGACCAGCTCGGGGTCGAGCGCCGAGGTCGGCTCGTCGAACAGGATCGCCTTGGGCTGCATGGCGAGCGCCCGCGCGATGGCGACGCGCTGCTGCTGCCCGCCGGAGAGCTGCGGCGGATGCGCATCGGCCTTTTCCGCAAGCCCGACCTGAGCGAGCAGCGCGCGGCCGCGCTCGAGCACCTGGGCGCGCGGCTCCTTCTTCACGAAGAGCGGCCCCTCGATCACGTTCTCCAGCGCTGTCCGATGCGGGAACAGGTTGAAGCGCTGGAACACCATCGAGACCTGGGTGCGGATGTTCACGATCGAGGGCGCGTCGCGATCGACCCTCAAGCCCTCGACGCTGATCTCGCCGCGGTCGTAGCTTTCGAGGCCGTTGATACAGCGCAGGATGGTCGACTTGCCGGAGCCGGAGGGGCCGATGATGCAGACCACCTCACCCTTCTCGACGCTCGCCGTGATGCCCTTGAGCACCTCGACCTTGCCAAAGCTCTTGTGGACGTCGCTCAGCTCGATCATCGCTTGCCGGCCCGCTTCTCGAAGTGACGGACCAAGAGGATCAGCGGAATGCTCATGGTGAGGTACATCAGGGCGACCAGCGTGAACACGCTGGTGTTCTTGAACGTCGAGGACGCGATCAGCTTGCCCTGCAGCGCGAGCTCGGCGACCGTGATGGTCGAGGCTTGCGAGGAATCCTTCAGCATCATGATCATGACGTTGCCGTAGGGCGGCAGCACGATGCGCACGGCCTGCGGCAGCACCACGCGGCGCATGGTGAGCCACCAGCCCATGCCGATCGACTGCGCCGCCTCGATCTGCCCCTTGTCGATCGCCTCGATGCCGGCGCGGAAGTTTTCGGCCTGGTAGGCCGAATAGGCGATGCCGAGCCCGAGGATCGCGGCCTGCAACGCGCTGAGCGTAACGCCGAGATCGGGCATCACGAAATAGAGGTAGAACAACAGCACGATGATCGGGATGCCGCGGATCACGTTGATCAGGCTGGCGCTGAGCATCGACAGCGCTTTGATGCCGGAGACCCGCATCATCGCCCAGACCAGGCCGAGCACCGTCGACAGCAACAGCGAGCCGATCGTGACGATGATCGTCAGCGCGACGCCGTTCAGCAGGATCGGGAAGAACTCGACGGCGTCGCGCCAGAAGCCTTTCATCGGGCAGCCTTCGATCAGCTTCTATCGATCAACCTTGTGCTTTCAGGCCCCATTTATCGAGGATCTTGTCGATGGTGCCGTTGGCTTTCAGCTTCGCCAGCGAAGCGTTGATCTTGCCGAGCAGTGCGCTCTCGCCCTTGCGCACGCCGATGCCGACCGAGCCGACCGTGACCGGCTTGTAGCCGTCAACCAGGCGCACCTCGGGGAAGCCGCCCTGCTTCAGATTGTAGGCGAGGATCGGATAGTCGGCGTAGCCGGCCTTGAGTCGGCCGGTGTTCACGTCGCGCAGGATGTCCGGGATGGTGTCGTAGGCCTTCACGTCGGAGAACAGGCCGGTCTTCTTCAGCGCGTCGACGAAGGCCGTGCCGACCTGGGCGCCGACAGTCTCGCCCTTCAGGTCCTCCTGCGTGGCGTAAGCCTTGGTGTCGGTCTTCGGCACCACGAGGCCCTCGCCGTAGCTGTAGATCGGGTCGGAGAAGTCGATGACCTCCTTGCGCGGCGGCGTGATGAACATCGCTGCCGCAATGATGTCGATCTTGCTCGAAGTCAGCGAGGGGATCAGCGCCGAGAACGCCATCGGCTCGATCTGCACGTTGAAGCCGGCATCCTTGCCGACCTCGGTGATGAGATCGACCATGATGCCCTGGATGGTGTTGGTCTTGGTGTCGAGGAAGGTGAAGGGAATGCCCGTCGGAGTCGAGCCGACCTTCAGAGCCTGTTGCGCCGCTGCCGGCACCGCTGTGGCAATGGCGAGCGCCGCAACTGCGGCCTGAACAAAACGCTTCATCGCATCCCCCTTTTGGGCCTGGCCGGCGGCGGCGCGCTCATGTCGCGATCAAACGTTGCGGGCCGGCCCGTTTCGGCCTATTTTCACCAATATGAAAATTTGGCCACACTTTCGCGGGTGATGCAAGCGGTTTTCATGCACATGAAGAAAGCGGTTTGACGTGAGCGGTGGCAAAAGAATGCGCAAACCGGCCGCCGCAAAGCCGGCCAGGAACAGGCCGGCCAAGGTGAAAGCCAAAGCCGCTGCCAAGCCGGCCGAGCCGGCGATGGACGTCGCGGTCGGCCGCCGCATCCGGGATCTCAGGCGAGTCAGGCAGTTCTCGCTGGAGACGGTCGCCGCGCGCACGGAGCTGTCGATCGGCTTCCTCAGCCAGATCGAGCGCGGGCTGTCGTCGCCGTCGCTGCGGGTGCTGGCGACGCTCGCCGACGTGCTCGGCGTCGGCATCGCCGCGCTGTTCGGCGCGAGCCCGAGCGCCGACGGCGCATCGGATCAGGTGGTAACGCGCGGGCTGCAGCGGCCGGAATTGAAACTGTGGCGCACCGGCGTGTCGAAGCAATTGCTGAGCCCCGCGAGCAGCGACAACAAGCTCAATCTGTTTCTGGTGCATCTGGAGGCGGGCGGCTCCACCGGCGATGAGCTCTACACCCACGACGGCGAAGAGGCCGGGCTCGTGCTCGAAGGCGAGATGATGCTGACGGTGGACAGTAAGACGTGGTCGCTGAAGACGGGCGACAGTTTTCGCTTCGCGAGCCGCAGGCCGCACCGGTTTTCCAATCCGGCGCAGGATGCGAAGGCCGTGGTGCTGTGGGTGAATTGCGTCACGGGGGCGGGCTGACTGCTCTCCCTCTCCCCGTTCTTACGGGGAGAGGGTCGGGGTGAGGGGCTCTGTCCACACAAACGGTCACAACGGGACTCGCTGAGGCTCCCCCTCACCCGGAATTTGCTGCGCAAATTCCGGCCTCTCCCCGCACGCGGGGAGAGGAAGAACTCACCCAAACCGGTGCTTGTACCGCTCCACCGATAGCGCACTGACGTCGATGTCCGGCTTCTTCCCCGACAGCATGTCGGCGAGCACGCGGCCCGAGCCGCACGACATGGTCCAGCCGAGCGTGCCGTGGCCGGTGTTGAGGTGGAGGTTGGCGTAGTGGGTCCGGCCGATCACGGGCGGGCCGTCCGGCGTCATCGGGCGCAGGCCGCTCCAGAACGTCGCCTTGGACAGGTCGCCGCCGCGCGGGAACAGGTCGGTCAGCGAATGATCGAGCGTGGCGCGGCGTGCGTCGTAGAGCTTGTCCGAATAGCCGGAGATTTCGGCGGTGCCGCCGACGCGGATGCGATTGCCGAGGCGGGTGATCGCGACCTTGTAGCTCTCGTCCATCACGGTGGATTCCGGCGCGCCGGAGGCGTCCTTGATCGGCACCGTGATCGAATAGCCCTTCACCGGATAGACCGGCAGCGAAATACCGAGCGGCGCCAGGAGCCGCGACGACCAGCTGCCGAGCGCGAGCACGTAAGCGTCCGCCTGCAGCAGGCCGGCGCTGGTGGCGACACCGCTGACGCGCGCGCCATCGGTGACGATACGGTCGATCGAGGTGTTGAACAGGAAGCGCACGCCGAGCGCCTGGGCGTGCCTCGCCAGCGCCTGCGTGAACATGTGGCAGTCACCGGTCTCGTCCTGCGGCAGACGGAGCCCGCCGACGAACTTCTCCTTCACGCCGGCAAGTGCCGGCTCGACCGCAATGCAGCCCTCGCGGTTCAGCACTTCGAAGGGAACGCCATATTGCTTGAGCACGGCGATGTCTTCGGCCGTGCCGTCGAGCTGGGCCTGGTAGCGAAACAGCTGCAGCGTGCCCTGCGAGCGCTCGTCATACTGGATGCCGATGTCGCGGCGCAGATCACGCAAGGCATCGCGGCTGTATTCGGCGATCGGAATCATCCGGCTCTTGTTGACCGCGTAGCGCGCGCTGGTGCAGTTGCGCAGCATCTTGAGCAGCCAGACCCACATGACAGGATCGAGCTTCGGCCGGATCACCAGCGGGCCGTGCTTCATCAACAGCCACTTGATCGCCTTCACCGGCACGCCGGGGCCGGCCCAGGGCGAGGAATAGCCGGGCGACACCTCGCCGGCATTGGCGAAGGAGGTCTCCAGTGCCGGCTCCGGCTGGCGGTCGACGACCGTCACCTCATGGCCGGCACGCGCGAGGTAGTAGGCAGAGGTGACACCGATGACACCGCTGCCGAGGATCAGAACTTTCACGCTTCGTCAAACTCCCGCGGCGCTCGCCGCTGCAAGGACACAACTCGCTAGCGGCGAGAGCAATTATCAGGCCACCTTCTTGATGGCGTCGCCGAGGATCGAGATCATCTGGTCGATGTGGCTCTTCTCGACGATGAGCGGGGGCGACATCGCGACGGAATCGCCACCGGTGCGAAGATAGAGGCCGTTGTTGAAGCATTCGACCAGCATGTCGTAGCCGCGCGCGCCGACCGCGCCGCCACGCGGCGCAAGCTCGACCGCGCCCATCAGGCCGCAATTGCGGATGTCGACGACGTTCGGCAGGCCTTTGAGCGAATGCAGCGCATCGCGCCAGTATTCGGCGAGCGAGGCGCCGCGCGTGAGCAGGCCTTCGTCCTTGTAGATGTCGAGCGTCGCGATGCCCGCGGCGCAGGCGACCGGATGCGCCGAATAGGTGTAGCCGTGGAACAGCTCGATCTGGTTCTCCGGGCCGGTCATCATGCCGTCGTGCACCTTGCGGCTGGCGAACACGGCGCCGCAGGGCACGGTGCCGTTGGTGATGCCCTTGGCCGTGGTCATCAGGTCCGGCGTGACGCCAAAGAAGTTGGCGGCGAACGGCGTGCCGAGGCGGCCAAAGCCGGTGATGACCTCGTCGAAGATCAGGAGGATGCCGTGCTTGTCGCAGATCTCGCGCAGGCGCTGCAGATATCCCTTCGGCGGCGGCAACACCGCGGTCGAGCCCGGCACCGGCTCGACGATGACGGCGGCGATCGTTTCCGCGCCGTGCAGGGCGACCAGACGCTCGAGATCGTCGGCGAGCTCGGCGCCGTGCTCGGGCAGGTCCTTGGCGAAGGCGTTGCGGGTGAGATCATGGGTGTGGCGGATGTGGTCGACGCCTGGCAGCAGGGTGGTGAAGGCGCGGCGGTTGGCGACCATGCCGCCGACCGAGGTGCCGCCGAAGCCGACGCCGTGATAGCCGCGCTCGCGACCGATCAGGCGGGTGCGGCTGGCCTGGCCGTTGGCGCGGTGATAGGCCAGCGCGATCTTCAGCGCGGTGTCGACCGACTCGGAGCCGGAATTGGTGAAGAAGACGCGGTCGAGGCCCTTTGGGGCGATCTCGGCGAGACGCTCGGCGAAGTCGAATGCCAGCGGATGGCCCATCTGGAACGACGGCGCGAAGTCCAGCGTCATCAGCTGGCGCTCGACGGCGGCGGCGATCTGCTTGCGGCCGTGGCCGGCATTGACGCACCAGAGCCCGGCGGAGCCGTCGATCACCTGGCGGCCATCGACGCTGGTGTAGTACATGCCCTCGGCCGAGGAGAACAGGCGCGGCGACTTCTTGAACTGCCGGTTGGCCGTAAAGGGCATCCAGTACGAATCGGTCTTGATGGTGTTCGGAATCTGATGAAGGGTCACGGCCGCGCTCCTGTGCTGACCCCATAGCTGAGCCATGGCTTGGATGGCGCAACAAGTCCTTTTCTGGTGACCTGCAAGCCATTGATTTGACTGGGGCTGCCGGTCCATATTTGCGCGATCCGCAACACCTGCAACACGGGACTAGGGCATGAGCGTCGACATCGGTGGACGGCTGCGATTCATCCGGGCGCGCCACAAGCTGTCGCAGCGCGAGCTGGCCAAGCGCGCCGGCGTCACCAATTCGACGATCTCGCTGATCGAATCCAACCAGATGAACCCTTCGGTCGGCGCGCTCAAGCGCATCCTCGACGGCATCCCGATGGGGCTCGCCGAGTTCTTCGCGCTGGAGCCGGAGTCCAGGCGCAAGATCTTCTACCGCGCCGAGGAGCTCACCGAAGTCGGCAAGAAGCCGATCTCATACCGGCAGGTCGGCGACAATCTGTTCGGCCGCAGCCTGCAGATCCTGAAGGAGCGCTACGAGCCCGGCAGCGACACCGGGCGCGTGCATCTCGTCCATGACGGCGAGGAAGGCGGCATCGTGATTTCGGGCAAGCTCGAGGTCACCGTCGAGGACGAGCGCCGCATCCTCAATCCCGGCGATGCCTATTATTTCGAGAGCCGCCGCCCGCATCGCTTCCGCTGCGTCGGCGGCAAACCGTGCGAGGTGATCTCGGCCTGCACGCCGCCGACGTTCTGACGGTCCCTCCGCAATCGTACGGAGCCGAGGATCTAGCGGATATTGAGCCACCGCAATTTCCGCGAACCGCAGCTTGATATGTTGGGAGCCGTAGCCGAGCAGCCTCGCGCAAAGGTGCTGAGGTTATGGCCCCGGACTCCTAGGCACTCCGGGGCCGCCTGTTTCGGAAGAGCTAGAACTACGTCAGCAGTTCCTCGATCCGGATCGGAAAGTTGCGGACGCGCACGCCGGTGGCGTGCCAGACCGCGTTGGCGACCGCGCCGGCGCTGCCGGTGATGCCGATCTCGCCGACACCCTTGATGCCGAGCGCATTCACGTGCGGATCGTGCTCCTCGACGGTGATGACGTCGAGCGGCGGCACGTCGGCGTTCACGGGGATGTGGTACTCGCCGAGATTGGCGTTCATGATCCGCCCGCTGCGGCGGTCTGTGATCGCCGCCTCGTGCAGCGCGAAGGACAGGCCCCAGATCATGCCGCCGAACAACTGGCTCTGCACCATGCGCGGATTGACGATGCGCCCGGCGGCGAAGGCGCCGATCATGCGGGTGAGGCGAACCTGGCCGAGCTCGGGATCGACCTTCACCTCGGCGAACACCGCGCCATGGGCATGCATCGCATATTGCTCCATCGCCGCAGGGTTCGGCGCGCCGGTGCCGCGCGCCTCCACTTCGGCAACGCCCGCGCGCGCCAGAATCCCGGCATAGCTCTCGCTGCGGCTCTCATCGTCGCGGCGGATCAGCCTGCCGTCGCGCGCGATCACGCCGGCATTGCCGGCGCCGAACAGCGGCGAGCGCTCGTCGCTTGTGGCGAGATCGGCGAGCTTTCCGATCACGGCGGCACCGGCGCTGTGGATCGCAGCGCCTGCGGTTGCCGTGTGCGCCGAGCCGCCGGCGATGCCGGCATCGGGCAGGTCGGACGTGCCGGACCTGAAGTCGAGGCGGTCGATGTCGAGACCAACGGAATCGGCCGCGATCTGCGCCAGCGCCGTCCAGGCGCCCTGCCCCATGTCATGCGCGCCGATCTCCATCACGCCGGAGCCGTCGCGGCGGATCGCCGCGCGCGCCTCGGCCTGGAACATCAGCGCCGGGAAGGTCGCCGTACCCATGCCCCAGCCGACCAGAAGGCCGGCATCGTCGCGCATCTGCCGCGGCTGCAGCGGACGCTTGGCCCAGCCGAAGCGCGAGGCGCCCTGCTCGTAGCAGGCGCGCAGCGCCTTGGAGGAGAACGGCCGCCCCGTCATCGGCTCGACCTCGGCGTAGTTCTTCAGGCGGAAAGCGAGCGGATCCATGCCGCAGGCCCAGGCCATCTCGTCGATCGCGCTCTCGAGCGCGATCGAGCCGGTCGCCTCGCCCGGCGCGCGCATGAACAGCGGCGTGCCGGTGTTGACGCGCACGGCATCGTGCGAGGTGCGGATCGCGGGCGCCGCGTAGAGCGTGTGCGAGGCATCGGCGGCGGGCTCGTAGAAATCGTCGAAGGTGCTCGACACGGTTCGCGCGTGATGATCGAGCGCAGTCAGGCGGCCCTCGCCATCGGCGCCGAGGCGCAGGCGTTGGCGCGTCGGCGCCCGGTGGCCGACCGGGCCATACATCTGCTCGCGGCGGAGCACCAGCTTGACTGGCCTGCCGACCAGCTTCGCCGCCATCACGCCGAGGATCTGCGGCCCGGTCAGGAAGCCCTTCGAGCCGAAGCCGCCGCCGAGGAACGGGCTGCGGATGTGAATCTTCTCCGGCGCGAGGCCAAACAGCTCGGCGACGCGGCCGCGAGCCATCACCATGGCCTGGCTCGGCGTGTCCAAGAAGAGCTTGTCACCCTCCCAGCGCGCCACGATCGCGTGCGGCTCCATGGCATTGTGATATTGCGGCGGCGTCTCGTAGATCGCGTCGATCTGCTTGTCGGCCGCGGCGAGGCCCGCCTCGACATCGCCGCGATGGCTTTGCGTGGGATTACCGACGCCGACGACCGGCGGCACGAAGCTCTCGCCGGCATCGAGGCCGACCAGCGCAGGCTGCACCTCGTAACGTGGGGCCAGCAGCGCGGCGCCTTCCGTCGCGGCCTCCAGCGTTTCAGCGATCACGACCGCAATCGCCTGATTGGCGTAGCGGACCTCATTGCTCTGCAACACCTCCATCCGGAATACGAACGGATTGGTCTTGAGGTCGGGGTCGATCGCGAGCGCTGGCTTGTGATCGGGCGTCATGACGTCGACGACGCCGGGATGGCGTTTTGCGGCAGCGACATCGAGCGAGACCACACGGCCCCGCGCAATGCTCGAGACGGCCATCACGGCAAACAGCATGCCGGGCGGATGATTGTCCGCAGCATAGCTCGCCTGCCCCGTCACCTTGAGGATGCCGTCGCGGCGGGTCAGCGGCTGGCCGATATTCGAGCCGTGCCTGAGATGTGCGGGCGCACTGGTCAAATTGAGCTCAGACATGGACGGCTCCGGAGGTCGAGGCGAAGGGAGAGGCCGGCAGCGCGGGGATACGCGCAGGCGTCCCGGCGGCGGCCAAGGTCAGCGCGCGCACGACGATGCGGCGCGCGAGCTCGATCTTGAAGGCGTTGTCGCCGGACGGTTTTGCGCCCTCGAGCGCACGCCGGGCCGCCTCCTGGAACGCGTCCGCCGTCGGCGCAACGCCCTTGAGGACGTCTTCCGCTGCGCGAGCGCGCCAGGGCTTGGCGGCGACGCCGCCGAGCGCGAGCCGCGCCTGTGCGATTCTGCCGTTCTCGATCCGCAGCGCGGCCGCGGCCGAGACGACAGCAAAGGCGTAGGAGGTACGCTCGCGCACCTTGAGGTAACGCGCATGCGCGGCAAAGCCGCGTGCGGCAGGCGGCAGGCGCACGGCGACGATGAGATCGCCGGGCTCAAGCACGGTCTCGCGCTCGGGCGCATCGCCCGGCAGGCGGTGCAGTTCGTCGAGCGCGACCTCGCGCCGGCCGCCCCTGCCCTCGATCTCGACGATGGCATTAAGCGCGACCAGCGGCACGCAGAAGTCGGAAGGGTGCGTGGCGATACAGCTCTCGCTCCAGCCGAGCACGGCATGGCCGCGGTTCTCGCCGTCGCGCGCGTCGCAGCCGGAGCCCGGCGCCCGCTTGTTGCAGCGGCTGGCAGTGTCGTAGAAATACGCGCAACGCGTCCGTTGCAACAAATTGCCGCCGACGGTGGCGGCATTGCGCAATTGAGCCGACGCTCCCGAGAGCAGCGCTTCGGCCACTGCGGGATAGGACCGCGCGAACTCCGCATCATGCGCGAGGTCGGCATTGCTCACCAGCGCGCCGATGCGCAAAGACCCGTCCGCGAGAGTCTCGATCTGATCGAGCCCATCGAGACGCGTGACGTCGACCAGCCGGTCCGGACGGCTGATGCCACCCTTCATCAGGTCGAGCAGGTTGGTGCCGGCTGCAAGAAACACCGCGCCGGGCTGGGCCGCCGCCGCAACCGCTTCAGTGACGGTGGCCGGCCTGACATAATCGAACGGTTTCATGCGGAGCGCCTCTGATTGGTCTCATCCATCTGTCCTTGCGCGTCGAGCACGGCATCGACGATGCCGACGTAAGCGCCGCAGCGGCACAGATTGCCGCTCATGCATTCGCGGACGCGCTCGGGATCGTTGCCGGCCTGGCCTTCTCTGATCATGCCGATCGCGCTCATGATCTGGCCCGGCGTGCAGAAGCCGCATTGAAAGCCGTCATGTGCGATGAAGGCGGCCTGCACGGGATGGAGCTGGTCGCCGCGCGCGAGGCCTTCGATGGTGAGGATGTCGGCGCCGTCATGGCTGACGGCGAGCGCAAGACAGGAATTGATGCGCTTGCCGTCGACGAGAATGGTGCAGGCGCCGCACTGGCCGCGGTCGCACCCTTTCTTGGTTCCGGTCAGATCGAGGCGCTCACGCAGGAGATCGAGCAGCGTAACGCGCGGATCGTCGAGGACGAAGTCGCGCCGCGCACCGTTCACGGTGAGGCTGATGGAGTGGTTCATACAGGGCTCCGATCAGATTTGGACATGAGTCATCGCGCAGCGCGCCACCGCCGTGGCCGCTGTCGAATAGCGCCGTCCGAACACGATGCGTCGGACGCTTGATCGGAAGATACGGAGGCAGCCTCCGCTTAACAAGGGCGGCGCGGAAAAATCTGGAATTCGTCAAAAGCGCGTGCGTCACCAACGCGATGCAGCCCTGCGCGGGTCCGGCGAGGGTTCAATCTAACCAATTCGTGATCTACATTGCGCGCCATGGACGACCACACCGACCAGACCCGCAAACCCCGCGCCGATGCCGTGCGCAATCGCGAGCGCGTGCTCGAAGCGGCAAAGCTGGTGTTCAGCGCGGGCGGTTCGGAGGCGAGCCTGGAAGCGGTGGCCAAGCGCGCCGGGGTCGGCATCGGCACGCTGTATCGGCATTTCCCGACGCGCGAGGCCTTGTTCGAGGCGGTGTACCGCCGCGAGGTCGAGCAGCTCAGCGAGCTGGCCGAGCAATTGAAGAATGCCAAGGATCCGGTCGAGGCGCTGCGGCGCTGGCTGCGATCAGGGGTCGAGTTTGTTGCGACCAAGAAGGGGATGATGGCAGCGCTCGCGCTCGCGGTGCAGAGCGGGTCGGAGCTGCATGCTTTCTCCTTCGAGCGTCTGACCAAGGCGATCGGCTCGCTGCTGGACCGCGCCATCGCAGCCGGCGAGATGCGCGCCGACATCAGCCCGGAGGATCTGCTGCGCGCCTTCTTCGGCATGTGCTACGTGCACGACCAGCCCGGCTGGCAAGCGACGGCGCTGCGCCTGCTCGACGTGTTCGTCGACGGCTTGCGCGTGCCGCCGCCCAGCAAGGCCCGCTCGTCGATGACGACAAAGCCTGCGACGAAGCGAAAGCGCTAGGCTGGAGCTTGCCGATGGGAGCCGCTGACCCCGAGCGGACTTCGCTAAACATGGAACTGTTGTCACCTAATCCGATTCAAAGGATCATTTGATACATCGCTTCGACTTGCGACATGGCAGGTTCAGGCATGGCGCCAGTTCTCAATTTGCCCCGGCTCACCAATTCGCTCAGACAGGATCGTCTGGCGCTTCAACGTGCCCGCGAGGTCGTGGCGGAGGCGACCGAGGTGCTTCAACGCTGTCCAAAGCCGGATACGTTTCTAGGCCGTAAGACTCAAGAGCCGTTTCCGAATGAGGACGAAACAAAGTTGACCAGGGTGGCGCAGCGTTCAAGCCGCGAGCCGTTTCCAAGAACGTAAAGGCTTCATTAACACACCTGAATGCACTTCCGGGCCGTGGCAGGCATATCGGCCTCATCGGAAAACCGGATTAGACAATGCTGGCCAGACCAGATGCTAGAGCGAGCCGATGGATGCGAAAAGCTTGCTGACCTAACGCGCGACAACGTGGTGGCCCATAGCCTGCGCGAAGCCGCCCGGCAATGGCGAGCCATGGCCGTGCAGCAGGACTTGCTGGAGCGCGAACCGACCTGTCGCAGATCCGTAACCGCTCTGATTAGAGCAACTTCAAAGGATTGCTGCGCCGAGTTTGCTGAGATAACTTGCCTGTCATCACCGGCCAAGGCCGTGCCGTAGGCGTCGGTGGCTGAGAGACCAATCGTGCTCCCGCCTGCATTTATGCATGGGAGCGACAAATGGATCGCGCCATGGCGCTTCGCCATCTGGCGGAAGCCGAAGAGCACATTTCACTGGCCGACCGACACCTTTCCGAGCAGGAGGTTCGAATTGCGGACCTTGAGCTTTCGGGGCACGACACGAGCTTGGCTCGCGCTATCGGCGAAACATTTCGGCTGACACTGGCGCGGCACCTCGCGCACCGCGATCACATTTTGAGAGAGCTGATACCGTAGCTCTCGGCCCGTGCTTTCGAACATCCCTTCGATCAAAACGCCAACTATGGCGCAGTATGATCTCGCCATCGGCACTAAACAGGGTAGCGCCATTTCAACGCGACGCAGGAATCAGCTTCTGGCCGATCGGCGACTTGCACGACCTCTGATGTTTGTGCCGCCGTCAGTTCAGCTGTCCTGACGTGCCGCTGGCGTTATAGCCCGCCTCGCCCTTCCCAGTAGGTTGGCGTTCCATAATACCGGTGAGTTCGCGTTTCCCAGTCTCGATCTTCCCAGGAGTCATCGCTGAACTCAGGCGCATCCCTCAGCTGTTGCTCGGTGATATTGGTTCGAAAGCCGGCAAGCGACGTGTCATATGTCAGAGCGCCCCAGGGAATGGGGTAGTGGCTGTGACCCAAGCCCACAAATCCACCAAAGCTCATGACCGCATAAGCCACGCGGCCTGACACCTTGTCGATGATGAGGTGATCAATCTCGCCGATATTCGTCCCATCTGCTCCATAGACCTCGGTACCCTCAATGTCCTCGCTTGAGATGCAGTGATGATCCGGATGGGCTGTTGCACGGGCCATGACTTTGCTCCCTGATAAGGTGGTTTTGCCGGCTTAACTCGGCCATCGCGGAGCCGTTCCTGTCAAACTAAGGAGAACATGTCGCAGCTGCCTGCTCTTTGTGTCGCTGTCCCGGATGAGTGGGCATCTGGAGCATCCAAGCCCAGCGCGTGATTTCTGAGTGCACGCCCTGGCGCCGCAGATGTGCTAGCATCGCCTCCGCCGGGATACTCAACGCGGAGCCTGTCATGCGCATCGCAGCCTTGCTGGTCGCTCTCATTGTTGCCTGTCATCACGTTTCGGCGTTTGCCGGCGATGTCGCGGCGGCCCAGAGCGTCATCCGCGCCCAGGAGCAGGCCTTCGTTCGCGACGATGCGACGGCCGCTTATTCCTATGCTGCACCGGCGATCAAGGAGATCTTTCCCGCACCCGACATCTTCATGTCCATGGTGCAGAACGGCTACGCGCCGGTCTATCGTCACAAGAGTTTCGAATTTGGCGAGAGCAAGAGCGATGGCGGCTGGATCGCCCAGCGCGTCCATATCATCGATGCCAATGGCGAGGCCTGGGAGGCGCTCTACACACTCGAGCAGCAGGGCGACGGCAGCTACAAGATCACCGGCTGCTCGCTGCTGAAGGCGGGACAGGCCGTTTAGGTGGCAAAGCCCGGGCCGGTCTTGACCGAGCCCGTCCGCGCGCGGATCAAGAGCAGCACGACGATGCCGATGTTCAGCGCATTCCAGGCGACGCCGTTGGCGAACGCTGCGGCATACGAGCCGGTGGCATCGAAGATGACGCCGGACACCCAGCCGCCGAAGGACATGCCGAACACGGACGCAAAGATCACGATGCCGACGCGGGTCGCGGCCTCGCTCGCCGGCATCGCCTCGCGCACGATGATGGCATAGCTCGGCACGATGCCGCCCTGGAACAGGCCGAACATCGCGGAGATCAGATAGAGCGAGGTCAGGCTGTCGAAGAACAGATAGAACACCAGCGCAAAGCCCTGCGCCAGCGATCCCACCAGGAGCGTGTAGATGCCGCCGATCTTGTCGGCGAGGTAGCCCGAGCCGATCCGGCTGACGATGCCGCAGCCCATCATCAAGGACAGCATCTCGGCGCCGCGCGCGACGCCATAACCGAGATCGCCGCAATAGGCGACGATGTGCACCTGCGGCATCGCCATCGCCACGCAGCAGGAGATGCTGGCAATCGAGAGCAGCACGGTCAGCGTGTTCGTCGACAGCCTGAGATCGACCCGGGGCGGCGGTGCGTTGGCATGATCGTGAACCGTGTCGCGGCCCATCTGTGCGCGCAGGATCAGCACTAGCACCGTCATCAGGCCGGCGCAGACGATGCCGATGCCGATATGGGTATAGCGCCAGCCGATCTCCTGCGTGCCCCAGCTCACGATCGGCGGCCACATCGCGCCGGCGACATAATTGCCGCTGGCGACAATGGTCACCGCCAGTCCGCGATAGCGTTCGAACCAATGCGAGGCTTCGGCCATCAGCGGCGCAAAGGTCGCGGAGGTGCCGAGCCCGATGAAGAAATAAGCCGCCACGAACTGCCAGAGCTGGCCCGACAGGCCGGCGAGCACATTGGCAATGCCGAGGAAGGCGATGCTGATCGCCATCGCCGGCACGATGCCGAACCGGTCGGTGATCTTGCCGGCGATCACGCCGCCGAGCCCGAAGCCGAACATCATGAGGGTGAAGGCCAGCGACACCGCGCCGCGCGTGGCAGCGAATTCGGCCTGCACGATCGGAATCACGACCACCACCGCCCACATGCCGACGGCGCCGATCGAGCCGATCAGAAGCGCAATGACCAGCCGCATCCAGGCCTGACGAGAATCAGGGCTGAACGAATGAGGCGTCTGTCCTGTATGATTGGGCGCGAGCACGGCCGGAACATGGCCCGCGGATTGCCACAGGGTCAAGCAGCGAGCCGCGATATTGGGCATGCGCGGTGCACTGCGGTAAGAAGGCGCTTGGCGAACGCGCGTTTTGACACTAGTTTGCAATCAGCGTGTGCGACACTGCCGCGCGAGGAGCCCGTTGGCGGGATGTTGCTGCGTTTGACACGATCGATGCGGATCAGGGTGGGGCGGATCATCGCCCTCGCCTATCTGTTCTGCGTGCTCGCGCCAGCCGCAAGCCTGGCCTTTGGCAGTGCTGCGCCCTGCCTTGGCGAGGCTTCGGCCGACGTCGTTCCGGCGCATCACCATATGGCTGCGGGCAATGGCGATGTTCCGCACGAGCATGCAGGAATCCCTTCGCAGACCGCCGCGAAGGACGCACCTGCTTCGAATCATCACGACGGTGAGGGAACAGTGGGCCCCTGCTGCGCGATGATGTGCGTCAGTGCGCTGCCGGCCGATCTGCCCGGCGTCGCCACGCCGGTCCGCCCGATGTCGACCTGTGCGCCGGAGATCGTGCCCAGCCTGCACAGCGCCGCGCCGCCCGAGCACTACCGCCCTCCCATCGCCTGATCTGACACGACGATTTCGGCTCGATGCGCACTTTTGCGCGCGCGAACCTGTGGTCTTTCAGATCGGGAATTAAGACATGGCTGCGCTTTCCGGGGCGAAATCTGCCGCATCTGCGGTGGGTGATCGACACTCTCGTTTCATTTGGCTGCTGCTGGCCTTCGCCGCGCCGGCACTGTCCGGCTGCATGCCGGCAACGACGCACATGGCCAGCGCGGATCCGGCCGATCCGGCGGCGAAGATGGCCCCCGTAACCTATCGCTCGACCATCGCGCCCTATACCAGCCTGCGGCCAGCGACGCCGGCACCCTGGCGCGGCCGCAACGAGGCGGTGACGCCGCAGCCGAAGCAAGAGCGGTAGGAGCGCGCCATGTCACAGCATTTTGCGCGGGGCCTGCTCGTGCTCGCGGCGCTCGGACTTTCCGGCTGCGCCGCGTTCTCGCCCGACAGGGGCATGAGCGCGGTCTCGGATCTGACGAGCCAGGCCATCAACAAGGACGTCGCTTTCGTGCGCTCGGCCGAGGGCGCCGCCGCGGTCGATGCCCGCGTCCGCCAGCTGCTCTCGCGCACGCTCAGCGTTGACGCCGCCGTGCAGATCGCGCTGCTCAACAACAAGGGACTGCAGGCAGTCTACAACGAGCTGGCGCTGGCGGAGACCGAGCTGGTCGAGCAGAGCCTGCCGGCCAATCCGGTGTTCGCAGTCTCTCGCATCACCGGCAATGGCGCCAGCGAGATCGAACGCCAAGTGGTCGGCGACATCCTCGCGCTCGCCACCCTGCCGTTCCGGTCCGAGATCGCTCGGGAACGCTTCCGCGGAGCGCAGCTGCGCGCCGCGCTGGCGACGCTGCGGCTCGCCTCGGACGTGCGCCGCGCCTATGTCCGTGCGGTTGCCGCCAACGAGATGGTGGGGCTGCTGACCGACGCGAAGGCGACGGCGGAATCGACCGCACAGCTCGCGCTCAAGCTCGGCGAGACCGGCTCGCTCAACAAGCTCGACCAAGCCCGCGAGCAGGTGTTCTATGCCGAGACCACCGCCGACCTCGCCAGCGCGCGACAGGCAGCGGGAAGCGCGCGCGAAAGGCTGGCGCGCCTCATGGGGCTGTGGGACGACGGTCTCGACTTCCGCCTGCCCAATCAACTGCCGCCGCTGCCGCGCCGGCCGCTGGCCCTCCCCACGATCGAGGCCGATGCGGTCGCGCATCGCCTCGACCTGCAGGTCGCGCGGCTTGAGCTGGCCGCGCTGGCGAAGGCGCTGAACCTCACCGAGGCGACGCGCTTTGTGACGCTGCTCGATATCGCCGGCATCTCCCGCCGCACCCAGGATCCGGAAGGGCCGCCGTTCCGCGAGCGCGGCTTCGACCTGCAGTTCCAGATTCCGATCTTCGACGGCGGCGAGGTGCGCGTGCGCCAGGCCGCCGAGACCTACAACCTCGCGTTCAATCGCCTGACCGAGCGGGCCGTTAATGTGCGCTCCGAGGCGCGCGACGCCTATCGCGTCTACCGCTCCACTTACGACATCGCCGGCCACTACCAGCGCGAGATCATCCCGTTGCGAAAGATCATCACCGAGGAGATGCAGCTGCGCTTCTCCAGCATGCAGGTCGACATCTTCGCGCTGCTCACCGAAGCGCGGCAGCGCCTCGCGGCGCTGCGCGGCGCGATCGACGCCAGGCAGAGATTCTTCCTCGCCCAGGCCGATCTGCAGATCGCGGTCAACGGCGGCGGTCTGCCCGCCGGCGGCGCCGACAATCCAACCACCGTTGCCGCGGCAGCTCCTGCCGAAGGCGGCGGCCACTAAAGACGGAGGCCAAGATGTTTTCTCGCCGAGGATTTTTAGGGACCGCCGCGCTTGTCGGCGCATCGGCCATTCAAGGCCGCGTCCAGGCCGCGTCTATCCCGGAAGCCCCCACCATGGACAAGGTGGTGATGCAGCCGCCGCTGCATCCGACCAGCGGCCCGGATTATCGCCCCGTGGTCACGCTGAACGGCTGGTCGCTGCCGTTCCGCATGAACGGCGACTGGAAGGAATTCCATCTCGTCGCCGAGCCGGTGGTTCGCGAGTTCGCCGAGGGCATGAAGGTGAATTTGTGGGGCTACAACGGGCAATCGCCGGGCCCGACCATCGAGGCCGTCGAGGGCGACAAGGTCCGCATCTTCGTCACCAACAGACTGCCCGAATACACCACGGTCCACTGGCACGGCATGATCATCCCGAGCGGCATGGACGGCGTCGGCGGATTGACCCAGCCGCACATCCAGCCGGGCAAGACCTTCGTCTACGAGTTCGAGATGAAGAAGAGCGGAACCTTCATGTACCACCCGCATTCCGACGAGATGGTGCAGATGGCGATGGGCATGATGGGCATGTTCATCGTGCACCCGCGTGACCCGAGTTTCCGCGCCGTCGACCGCGACTTCGTGTTCGTGATGAGCACCTATCGCGTCGACCCCGGCACCTACCTGCCGCACGTCAATGAGATGACGGACTTCAACATGTGGACCTGGAACGCGCGGGTCTTTCCTGGAATCGATCCGCTGCCGGTCAGGCTCGGCGACAAGGTGCGCGTGCGCATCGGCAATCTCAGCATGACCAACCATCCGATCCATTTGCATGGCCACAGCTTTGCGGTGACCTGCACCGATGGCGGCTGGATTCAAGAGAGCGCGCAGATCCCGGAGACGACCACCGACGTCCCGGTCGGCGCCATCAGGGTGTTCGACGTGCTCGCCGACAATCCCGGCGACTGGGCGTTCCATTGCCACAAGTCGCACCACACCATGAATTCGATGGGACACGACGTGCGCAACCTGATCGGCGTGTCGCGCAAGGACCTCGCCAAGGCCGTCGGCAAGCTCGCGCCCGACGGCATGGCCATGGGCTCGACCGGCATGGCGATGGGCAACATGGAGATGCCTGCTCCCGACAACATGCTGCCGATGATGACCGGCACCGGCCAGTTCGGGCCGATCGAGATGGGCGGTATGTTCACGGTGATGAAGATCCGCGAGGACCTCGCGCGCGACGATTACCGCGATCCCGGTCCGTACAAATTCCCGAAAGGCACTGTCGCCTACGAAGTCGCCGCACCCACCCCGGAGCCAGCGCGGCAGAAATCCGGCAGTCCGCCGATGAAGCACAAGATGTGAGCGTTTCGATGAACCACCAACCGGAGACCACGATGAAGACCACGATCAGGCTCGCCCTCGCGCTGGCTGCGCTTTCCACCGCGCCAGCCTTTGCGCACGACAAGCACGGGCACGGAAACTATTCAGCCGGCGAGCCCGGCGATCCCAAGAAGCCCGCGCGCACCATCGAGATCCTGATGAACGAGATGGACTACACGCCCGCGAAAATCGAGGTGAAGCGCGGCGAGCAGATCCGATTCGTGCTGCGCAATGTCGGCAAGGAGGACCACGAATTCCTGCTGGCCACGACCAAGGAGAACCTCGCGCATGCGGATCAGATGAAGAAGCATCCGCACATGGAGCACGACGAGCCCAATGCGGCGCGGCTTGCCCCAAAAAAGACGACCGAGATCCTCTGGAAGTTCAGCAAGCGCGGCACCTTCGAATATTCGTGCCTCATTCCCGACCACCGCGAGTACGGCATGGTCGGCCAGGTCAACGTGAAGTAACGCGAGAGGAGATCCACATGAATCGCATCATCAATATCACTGCCGCGCTGGCGCTGAGCGTCGGCCTCGCGACCGCAACCCTCGCCGCAGAGGGCGCCGCGATCAGCGGCGAGGTCAAGAAGATCGACGAAGGCGCCGGCAAGATCACGCTCAAGCACGGCCCGGCCAAGAGCCTCGGCATGGAGGACCCCATGACCATGGTCTATCGGGTCAAGGATCCCGCCATGCTCAAGCAGGTGAAGGTCGGCGACAAGATCACCTTCGAGGCCGAGGAAGGGTCGTCGGGCTACACGGTGACCAAGATGCAGAAGGCGAAGTAGGGCAGCCTCGCCTGCCCGTCATTCCGGGGCGCGCCTCTTGGCGCGAGCCCGGAATCCATTTCACCACCATACCTGCGGCCCGATGGATTCCGGGCTCGATGCTCCGCATCGCCCCGGAATGACAACCCGCCCCCGAAACATCCCGGTCTGAACTCCTCCCACCCCCTCCGTTAACCCTTTGCTAACCATACACCCGGCAAGAATTGCCGGGTGAAGTCGAGTGTCGTCGGCCGCGTTTAGAACGGGAGCTCCCGTGGACGCCAGTGCGGTGCCTCACTTTCGGAACGGCGGCCCGTCGGCCGCCGCGCAGACGTTTGGGGCGCGCGGACGGCAGTCGCGCGGGGAGGCAGCTACCATGGTCGACGTCACGGCAGGACAGGGCGTAGGCAGCGCAAGGCCCTCGATCCCTTCCCTCAATGACATCGTCACCGTCCTCAAGCGCGGCGACATCGCGCTGGCGCTCGGCGTTCTCACCATCCTGGTGGTGCTGATCCTGCCGCTGCCCGCGATCGTGCTGGACGTGTTCCTGGCGATCTCGATCACGCTCTCGATCCTGATCCTGATGACGTCGCTGTTCATCCAGACGCCGCTGGAGTTCTCGGCCTTCCCGACCGTCCTCCTGATCTCGACTATGCTGCGGCTCTCGCTCAACATGGCCTCAACCCGGCTGATCCTGTCGCACGGGCACGAGGGCACGGCCGCCGCCGGTCACGTCATCGAGGCCTTCGGCAACTTCGTGATGGGCGGCAATTTCGTCATCGGCATCATCGTCTTCGCCATCCTGATCATCGTCAATTTCGTCGTCATCACCAAGGGCTCGGGCCGCATCGCCGAAGTCGCCGCCCGCTTCCACCTCGACGCCATGCCCGGCAAGCAGATGGCGATCGACGCCGACCTCGGCGCCGGCCTGATCGACGAGAAGGTCGCCAAGGAGCGGCGCAAGGAGCTCGAGGACGAGAGCGGCTTCTTCGGCGCCATGGACGGCGCCTCCAAGTTCGTCCGGGGCGACGCCATCGCCGGCCTCCTGGTCGTGTTCATCAACGTCGTCGGCGGCATCATCATCGGCGTCGCGCAGCAGGGCATGTCCTTCGCCGACGCGGGGCGCACCTACACGCTGCTGACCGTCGGTGACGGCCTTGTCACCCAGGTGCCGGCGCTGATCGTCTCGACCGCGGCCGGCCTGCTCGTCTCCAAGGCCGGCGTCTCCGGCGCCGCCGACAAGGCGCTCATGAAGCAGTTCTCCGGCTATCCGCAGGCGCTGGCGATGTCCTCGGCGGTGATGCTGGTGCTGGCGGCGCTGCCGGGCATTCCGACCCTGCCCTTCCTCGCGCTCGGCGCCGGCGCCGGCGCGCTGGCCTGGAACGCCCGCAACCGCAACCGCGTGGCGGCCAAGGCCGAAGCCGCCGTTCACGCCGCGCCCGCTCCGGGAACGCCGGGTGCGCCGGGCGCTGCCGCGACGGAAGAGCCGATCTCGGCCGCGCTCAAGATCGACGACCTTAAGATCGAACTCGGCTACGCCCTGCTGCCGCTGGTCAACGGCCCTGACGGCACCGACCGCCTCACCGAGCAGATCAAGGCGCTGCGCCGTTCGCTCGCGATCGAGATGGGCTTCGTGATGCCGGCGGTGCGCATCCTCGATAACGTCCAGCTCGAGGCCAACACCTACATCATCAAGATCAAGGAGGTCGACGCCGGCACCGGGAAGATCTGGCCGAACCAGTTCATGGTCATGGACCCCGGCGGCGGCCAGGTGCAGGTGCCCGGCATCCACACCACCGAGCCGACCTTCGGCCTGCCCGCGACCTGGGTCGATGCCAGCCTGAAGGAGGAGGCCTCGCTCAAGGGCTACACGGTCGTCGACGCTGCGACCGTCCTCTCGACCCATCTCACCGAGCTGCTCAAGGCCAACATGTCGGACCTGTTGTCCTACGGCGAGGTGCAGAAGCTGCTCAAGGAGCTGCCGAAGGAGCAGAGCGAGCTGGTCAAGGACATCGTCCCGGGCCAGGTCACGGTCTCCGGCATCCAGCGCGTGCTGCAGCTGCTGCTCGCCGAGCGCATCTCGATCCGCGACCTCTCGACCATCCTCGAAGGCATCGCGGATTCGCTCGCCTTCTCGCGCAACCCCGCGACCATGGTCGAGCACGTCCGCGCCCGCCTAGCGCGGCAGATTTGCGCGCAGAACACCTCCTACGCCGGCTATCTGCCGCTGATCGCACTGTCGGCGAAATGGGAGCAGGCTTTTGCCGAATCCATCATCGGCCAGGGCGAGGAGCGGAGCCTTGCCATGCAGCCCTCGAAACTCTCGGAATTCATGACTGCCGTGCGCGAGGCCTTCGAGCGCGCCGCCCGCGAAGGCGAGGCGCCGGTGCTGGTCACCTCCGCTTCCATTCGGCCCTTGGTGCGCTCCCTGGTGGAACGGTTCCGGGCCCAGACCACCGTGCTGTCGCAGGCCGAAATCCACCCCAGGGCGAGGCTGAAAACCGTCGGAAGCATCTGATTTGCCTTAAGAAGCCGTATGTTTTTCAGCCACAGGCAAATGGTTTTTGAGTTCCTGGCGCCTTGTCGACCAAGGCCTCAAAAGCCCGGCACTAGGCTCATTACAGCTTTGAAATAATTATACAAAAGAACGATCAAGGGTCGCCTTTGATCGCGATCTATCACGTCATATCACGCCCTTGTGATGGCCCCTTGGGAACGAATCCCCCCGATACTAGGTTGATGGGCACCGGAAGCATGAACCTGCCTCAAATGGCCGGCGACTACTTCGGGTAGATGGCGGCAGGAGGCTTCCATGAACCACTCGATCTACAGCGCAGATCGCGCGACCCATTTGAAAATCGTGGTCGTCGCCCTCGTCGCAGGGATCGCGGTGGCTGGCCTCGGCATTACGGCGCGCTCGGGTTCGGATGAAGGCCTGACCCAGACCGCCCGCGTCATCAAGGCCGGCAAGCCGGTCGTTGTCACCAGTTCGAACGCGTCCCTCGTTCGCTAAGGAGATCTGACGAGTTTTGTGAATTCACGCGGCTCTTTACCAGCCCCCCAAAGTCGCCACGTGGATATGTAGACGACCCCAACCCCAAGTCGACTACAGAAAGCGCCCGCCCCCCACGGGCGCTTTCCCATTTCTGGTATCTCGTCATTGCGAGCGCCCGCGCGTCCAATTCGTCATTGCGAGCGCAGCGAAGCAATCCAGACTGCCTCCGCGGAAAGACTCTGGATTGCTTCGCTGCGCTCGCAATGACGGAGCAAGCGGCACGCCGTCGCCAACTATCGCGCCCCGTAAGTCGGCGGCGGCGCCTGCACGGTCGGGGCGGCGGCAGCGAACAGCTCGTCCCTGCGTCCCGAGAGCGGCGGATAGATGCGCTTGCGGTTGATGGTCTGTTTGGTCGCCTTTGCCTCCGCGCCTGTGGCACGGACCTCGCGATTCCATCCTTCGGTATAGAGCGCGCCCCAGCCGCCGAGGTCGAGCACGGTGACGTACCAGTCGATCCGCAGCGGCAGCATGGGCAGGCCGACGAGATCGGCGACCACGTTGTGGCCGGCGAAGCGGCCCATGGGACGGGCGAACTGGCAGGACATCACCGTCGGATGCAGCCCGTCGATCACGCTCGAGGCGACGTCGCCGGCCGCGAACACGCCGTCGACATCGGCCACGCGCATGAAGGGATCGACGAGGAGACGCCCGAGGGAATCGCGCCCACCCGGAAAGCTCGCGGCCAAAGGGCTTGCCCGCATGCCCGCGCACCAGATCACCGTCCGTGCCGGAATGAATTCGCCCGAGCTCAGGCGCATGCCCGCGGCCTCGATCGCGGCGACACGCACGCCGAGCCGCGTCTCGATGTCGAGCGAAGCCAGGGCCGTCTCGATCACCGGGCGCGCGTTCGCGCCGATGCTGGCGCCGACGCTCGGATTGGGATCGACCAGGATGATGCGGCGGCTGCCGGTGATGCCTGCGCGCGCCAACCGGTCCGGCATCTCAGCTGCGACTTCGATGCCGGTGAAGCCGGCGCCGACCACGACCACCGTTGAATGGCCCGGAGACGGCGCGCTGCGTCCGAGCGAAACCAGATGATCTTCAAGGCGGAGCGCCGCGGCATAGGTGTCGACGTCGAAGGCGTGCGCGGCAAGGCCGGGAATGTCGGGACCCATCACCGCGCTGCCGAGCGCCAGCACCAGGCGGTCGTAGTGCAGCGTCTCCGCGCCGGCGCTGGTGACGAGCGAGATTTCGCGCCGGGCCGGATCGACGGCCTCGACCTCGCCAAGTCCGTGGCTGACGCCGATCGGATCGAGCAGTTGCGGAAGCGGAAGCGCGACCTCGGCGAGATCGGCCTCGTAATTGCGCACGCGGATATTGTGATAGGGATTGCGGTCGACGAGACGGATCTCGATGTCGCGATCGCTCGCACCGATCTCCTCGCGCTTGCGCGCGGCGCCGATGGCCGCCCACAACCCCGCAAACCCGGCGCCGAGCACGACGATACGCGCCATCTCCGCCTACTGCACTTTCCCGAGGAAACCTGCGGCCTGCCCGCGGAGACAGACTAGCGCAACAACAGGCGCCGACCAAATGCGGCGGCGTCCGCGCCGCTGCACAAAATCGCGATTTACGCCTCGCGCAGCTCCGACGGCGTCGTGCCGAAGCGCTTGCGGAAGGCGCGGTTGAAGTAGGACAGATCGGAGAAGCCGGAGGAATGCGCGATGTCGCTGATCTTGCGCATCCTGGCGCGGGGATCGCCGAGCAGCTTGCGCGCGTGGAGCAGGCGCTGCTCCAGCACGAATTCGGTGAAGGTCGTGCCGGCCTGCTCGAACAGGCGCTGGGCCTGGCGCGGGCTCAGGCCCGAGCGCGTCGCAACTTCGGCGAGGCAGAGATCGTTACGGCCGAGTGCGGCCATCACGTCGGCGCGCATGAGATCGAGGCGCGCCGCCGCCTGCCCGCGGCCGCGGGCGCGGCTTGCGTGCTCGGCATCGGTGCCGAGCAGGAGACCGACGAGATCGACCATGTGCTGCGCGGTCAGGCGCTGGCCGACCGCATCGAGATGCGGCGCGTGATTGGCGGCGAGCGCGTGGTAGCGGAAGATGGTCTCGGCGACTGCGCCGTCGACGAGCACCTGCGAGAGCTTGTCCTCGGCGCGTGGATTGATGTCGAGCAGCGCACGGCGCGGCATGCGAATGCTGGTGAAGCGGTCTGCCTCGGTGTGGCCGACGGTGCCGGTCACGCTCATGTCGACGAGCACCATCTGGGCGGGCGCGAGCTCGACGGTGTGGCCGTTCTGCCCGACGCGGACGAGCCCTGCGTGGGCCGCGATCAGGACGAGATCGTCGCTGCCGTCGGCAAGTTGGCTCTGCGTGCGGGAATATTGCGCCGAGGCGCCTTCCGGAATGGCGAGCGTGATGTTGTCGACGACGCTGATCTGCAGCCGGCAATCGATGCTGTCGCCATGGCTCGGCCCGATATCGAGGCCGCAGCGACCGACGGCCCGCTCGCGCCAATGCTCGAAGGCCGGACCGTGCGGCAGGCCTGCATATTGGTGAAGGAAGATGCCCGGCGTTCTCGCTGCATCCATCTGATTTTCTCGCCCTTTCCGGCATCAATCGCGTTCAAATTCCGGGAATTTGACGCCGTGGACCGAGGCGAGGTTCAAATCGAGGGCGGATTCGGGAGCACTTGTCGGGCTGCGACAGCGGGATGGACCGTGGCGACAGTCGCCGTGGCACCTATTTTTGCGCGGGCGCCTGCGGTTGGGCCGGCGGCACGGTCTCGATCAGCTTGCCGGAAAACACCGGGGCGGAGGTCGGCTGGCCGTTCGGCGAGCCGCCCGCCTGCTCGATGGTGACGGCGAAGGTCGCGCTATTGACGACCTCGGCATCGTAGGAGGCGAGCAGTGGACGCGCGGTGAAATCGCCGGCGCCGATCACGCCGAGCGAGCGCGGGCGCGGCAGCTTGTCCGAGATCAGCCAGAGCTCGAAGCTCTTGCCGGGCTCCGGCGTCGCGCCGACCTTCCGCACCGTGAAATTCCGCGTCGCGCCGTCGATGGTGAGGATGAAGGCGGGGCCACCGCCCTGGCCCTGCAGCAGCGCAACATATTGCGCGGAGGCGGCGAGCGGCGCGGCCGGCGTCTTCACCTCGACCGTCTGGATGCGCGGCGGGGGACGCAAAGCGCCCGGCAGCGCGTCGGGCAGCAAGATCTGCAGCGACAGCGTTACGAGCAGCGCGGCCGCGAGCGCGCCCATGGCGGAAGCGATGGTGCGCCAGCGCTTCACCCGTCTCTCGAGACGAATCACATTGCTGTCGTCGACCACCGGCGCTTGGGCCGCACGGACGAGGTTGGCATCCGGCGCATGGACTTGCGGGATGAATTGCGGCGCGATGTCCGGAACAGCATCAAACTCGGGACGCGGCGCCTCAGGCGCGGCGGCTTCGGGCTGCTGCACCTCAGCCGACTGCGAGCTCTCGGGCGGAGATTCCGCAGCTGCCAGTGAGGGCGTCTCGGGCACAGGCGGCTGTGGTGGCGGCGAAGCTTCGGCAGGCGCAGGCGGCTCCTGCGCGGCGATCGTGCGCGCGATCTCCGCCCTGATGTTCTCCCACACGATCGGACGCGGCTCGACCGAGCCGACCATCTGGTTGAGCACGCCGAGCCGATAGGCCCACGCCTGCACGATCTCGGCGAACGCCGGGTCCACCGCCATCATGGTCTCGACCTGCGCGCGCTCGTCGGCGCCGAGCGTCCCGAGCGCATACTCCGCGGCGAGCGCGATATGGTCCTCCGTGTAGGCCATCAATTGCAGTCCAGAACCACCCTCATCATCCAAGCGATCACAGTCCGAGGCACTCCCGGATATCCAGCATGCTGCGCCGCAGCCACGTCTTCACCGTGTTGACCGGCGCTGAAAACTTCTCCGCCAATTGCTCGCGGCTCCAGCCGTTGTAATAGGCGAGCAGCACGAGCCTCTGACGGTCCGGCTCGAGCCGGCCGATGCATTCCAAGAGCCGCTTCAGCTCCTCGGTCATCTCGCGGCGGGCCAGTGGATCGGGACTTTCGGCCGCGACCTCCATCGCCTGAGGCTCTTCCTCGATGGAGGCTTCCGACTTCTTGCGGACGACGTCGATGGCGCGGTTGCGCGCGATCGAGGCCATCCACGTGATCGGCGAGGACAGGGCCGGATTGAACTGGCCGGCGCTGTTCCAGATCTTGACGTAAGTCTCCTGAATGACCTCCTCCGCGAGATCCTGCCTGCGCAAGATACGGAGCACGACGCCATAGAGTTTCGCGCGCGTGGCGGCGTAGAGGCGCTCGAACGCGGCCTGATCGCCCTTCGCCACCGCCTCAATCAACCCGACCAGCTCCGCTGGCGTCAGCATTCAGCCCCCCAACACGCGGGCCGTCGCGTTCCGCGTAGACCCCGGCACCGCACCACCATAGCGCGCGGCCAAGCGGACCACCAAGGGGCGCGGCGCCACACTGTGGACAGCACATGCAAAAACCCGGACCTTGCGGGTCCGGGTTTTGGCAATTCCTGGAGGGGCGGGCTAGCGGCTCAGGCGACGGCGCCGATGCGGGCACGCATCAGGCCGATGCTGTCGAGGTCGGCCTGCTCGCGGGCGTTCTCCTCGGCGCGCTCGCGGGCCTGGTCGCGCTCGTCGAGCAGCTCGACCTTTTTCAGCTCCTCGAAGGCCTCGGCCAGTGCGGCCTTGGCTTCCTCGAGCTGGCCCTTGAGCTCGTCGGCCGAGCGGGTCAGGTTCTCGCGGCGCTGGATCGCGGCTTTGGCGTAGGTCGGGTAGGCGAAGTGCGAGGGATCGTTGATCCCGGCGCGCTCCTGCTCGGTCTGGATCTCGCGTTCGAGATCGACCGACATGCGCTGGAAGTCGGCGATCATGGTCTCGATCTGGGTGACCCGGCGGCGCTTCTCGTCGACCTGAAACTTCTTCAGGCGGATGAGGGTATCTCGTGACTTCATCGACTCGTACTCCCCAGAAGTCCCCCCGCTGCACGTGGGACGATACCGGTCACCCCACGGGCCCGAAGGGGGCCCAGACCGGCTCTGCTACTCTGTGGGATCGGATGATGACCGGACAAAGTTAGCGTTCCGTTTCCAAATTGCCGAGGATTTGCGCCAATTGGCGATAGCCCTCCGCGAGCGATGCCTTTTCGTCCTTGCGCTGGCGCAGGAAGGCTTCCAGCGGCTCGTTGAGGCGGATGGCCTCGTCGACCTCGGGACTGGAGCCGGCGCGGTAGGCGCCGAGACGGATCAATTCCTCCATGTCGGCATAGGTCGCCATCACCTGGCGCGCCCGCTGGATCACCGGCCAGAACTGCGGATCGGCCGATTTCGGCATCGTGCGCGAGACGGATTTGAGAATGTTGATCGCGGGATAGCGGCCGCGCTCGGCGATCGAGCGCTGCATCACGATGTGGCCGTCGAGGATGCCGCGGACGGCATCGGCGATCGGCTCGTTATGGTCGTCGCCGTCGACCAGCACCGTGAAGATCGCGGTGATGGCGCCCTCGCCCAATCCCGGCCCGGCACGCTCGAGCAGCTTCGGCAACTCGGTGAAGACGGTCGGCGTGTAACCCTTGGCCGTCGGCGGCTCGCCGGCAGACAGGCCGATCTCGCGCTGGGCCATCGCAAAGCGCGTCACCGAGTCCATCAGGCAGAGCACGTCCTTGTCCTCGTCGCGAAAATATTCGGCGACCGCGAGCGTGAGGTAGGCCGCCTGGCGGCGCATCAGGGCCGGCTCGTCGGAGGTCGCGACCACCACGACTGAGCGCGCAAGGCCCTCCTCGCCGAGATCGTCCTGCAGGAATTCCTGCACCTCGCGGCCGCGTTCGCCGATCAGCCCGATGACACTGACATCGGCATCGACGTTGCGCGCCAGCATCGACAGCAGCACCGACTTGCCGACGCCGGAGCCTGCGAAGATGCCCATGCGCTGACCGCGGCAGCAGGTGAGGAAGGTGTTCATGGCGCGCACGCCGAGGTCGAGCGGGCTGCCGACGCGCTTGCGCGAATGGGCGGGCGGCGGCGTATTGCGGAACGGCATCGGCGAAGAGCCCTGCGGCAGCGGCCCCTTGCCGTCGATCGGCTCGCCCAGCGCATTGACGACGCGTCCCAGCCAGGCCGCGGACGGCCTCACCTGGTTGGCGGCATTGGCGATGACCGCCTTGCAGCCGCGGCGCACGCCCTCGAGGCCGGCGAACGGCATCACCACGGCATTGTTGCCGGAGAAGCCGATCACCTCGCACGGAATGGTGCGGTTGGCGCCGGTCTCGATCACCAGCCGCGCGCCGACCGACATCGCGTGGATAGGGCCGGCCACCTCGACCATCAGACCGCGAACGCCGACCACGCGGCCATAGATGTTGATGCCGTCGATATCGCCGATCTGTTCGGCCAGCGCCTTCATCGGGGGGCCTTCATCAGCAGCGCACCTTCATATGAGGGTCCTCATGAGATGGTCGCCTTCGGTGATCCCGGGACATCACGGTGAAAACCTTAAGTTTCGCCATATTTCTGAACGGCGCTTAACTTCGTGTTTACCCGCATCATTAATCATTGCGTCACTGTCTTTGAGACTGAGCGTGCCTCCCCTTCAGAAGAAGGCTGAGTCGCGGGAGTCGGTTAGGCCCGTCTCTTAAAGTGGAGCTTGAACGGAATCGGGTAACGAAAGCTGCTTCGTACGCAAGACCTTAGGGCGATTCGACAAAAATTGCACCGGGGGGACTTGCGTTCCAGAATCAGACTTTGTTAACCATCTGTTGTCAGGATCCGAATCAGTTGTTCAAAGGCGTTTTGTTGAGTGCCGCGAATGCGGCCGACCTGACGCCCAGGAGCGGCGACTATGGGGAACTGGCATGCGCGTTTTGCTGATTGAAGATGACAGCGCCGTCGCGCAGTCGATCGAGCTGATGCTGAAGTCGGAGAGCTTCAACGTCTACACGACCGATTTGGGGGAAGAAGGCGTCGATCTCGGTAAACTATACGATTACGACATTATTCTCCTCGACCTCAACCTGCCCGACATGTCCGGCTACGATGTGCTCAAGCAGCTCCGGGTCTCCAAGATCAAGACACCGATTCTGATCCTCTCCGGCCTCGCCGGCATCGAGGACAAGGTCAAGGGTCTCGGCGTCGGCGCCGACGACTACATGACCAAGCCCTTCCACAAGGACGAGCTGGTGGCCCGCATCCACGCCATCGTGCGCCGCTCCAAGGGCCATGCCCAGTCGGTCATCCAGACCGGCGACCTCGTCGTCAACCTCGACACCAAGACGGTGGAAGTCGGAGGTCAGCGCGTGCATCTGACCGGCAAGGAATATCAGATGCTGGAGCTGCTCTCGCTCCGCAAAGGCACGACCCTCACCAAGGAAATGTTCCTCAACCACCTCTATGGCGGCATGGACGAGCCCGAACTGAAGATCATCGACGTCTTCATTTGCAAGCTCCGCAAGAAGCTCGCCAACGCCTCCGAGGGCCGCAACTTCATCGAGACCGTCTGGGGCCGCGGCTACGTGCTGCGCGAGCCGCACGAGGCCGACGAGCGCATCCCCGCCTGATCCCTGGGTTACGTCGCGAGCCCAGTCAGGCTCGCTCCTCCCAGCCTGGACCCCGCCGCAAATGGCGGGGTTTTCGTTTTTGGGGGGACGCTTCATTGGAAGCTTAACGTTTGAACCCCTAGCCTTCCCCTGCCGACGAATGGTCGCTGCACGATGGGGGAACGATGATCCTGCAATCACTCGCCGGCCTGCCCGCCTTCCTGGTCTATTTCTGCACCGGGCTGATCGTGATCGTGGCCTATCTGTTCGTCTACACCCGCATCACGGCGCATAACGAATTCCAGCTCATTCGCGACAACCAGCCGGCCGCGGCGATCGCGCTTGGGCTCAGCCTGCTCGGCTTCGTGGCGCCGCTGGTCAGCGCCATCGCGCATTCGGCCAACGTGCTGGACTGCCTGATCTGGGCGACGATCGCGCTGATCGTGCAGGTCATCGTGTTCTATCTCGTCAAGGTTCCGGTGCCGGACTTGTCGAGGCGCATCGATGACGGCGAGCTTGCCCCGGCGATCTGGCTCGGCCTGTCCTCGCTCGCCGCGGGCCTGCTGAACGCCGCCAGCATGATCTACTGACATGGCCGACAAACCCGCCAAGAAGGAGTTCGGCAAGCGCCGGCCAGTCGCCGAGCCGCCGCGACCGCCGGTGAAGCGCTCCGGCCACGTCGCGCTGCTGGTGATGGGCACGATCGCCGTCGGCACCACGGCCTATACCTTGATGCCGCGGCAGAACTGCGAGCCCACGCCCGGCGCCGTGCCGGGGCAGACGACCACGACCTGCACGAGCAGCAGCAGTTCGTCGGGCGGCAGCAGTTCGCGCTGGTCGTCGCGATCGAGCTTGTTCAGCGGCGATTCCTCCAGCCATTCCTCGTCGGGAACGTCGTCCAATGTCAGCCATAGCAGCGTGAGCCGCGGCGGCTTCGGCTCGTTCGGCCACGGCTTCTCGGGCGGCGGCTGATCCATGCAGCGCATCACCTGCCTCGAGCGCGACGACTGGCGGGAGACCGCCGCACGATGCGGCTTCGTCTTCCACACCATCGACGGCGAGCGCTATTGGGACGAGCGCGCCTATTATGGCTTTACGCTGGAGGAGATCGAGCGAGGCATCGAGGCGCCGACCGGCGAGATCGACGCGATGTGCCTGGAACTCGCCGGCCGCGTCATCGGCGACGAGCGTTCCTTGCGACGGCTGAAGATTCCGGAAGCGTTCTGGGGCCTGATCGTCGAGAGCTGGAAGCGCGACGACCGCAGCCTCTACGGCCGGCTCGATCTGAGGTTCGACGGCAAGTCGCCGGCAAAGCTGCTCGAATACAACGCGGACACGCCGACCTCGATCTTCGAGGCCGCGGTGTTCCAATGGACCTGGCTCGAACAGGCGATCGAACGCCGCGTCATCCCCTCGCGTGCCGACCAATTCAACTCCATCCACGAGCGGCTGATCGCGGCATGGAAGGAGATCGCTGGGAGCCGTCACGTCCATCTCACAGGGATCACCGGCAACGAAGAGGACGCCGGCACGCTCGCTTATCTCGAAGACACCGCGCGCCAGGCCGGACTCTCGACGACGCTGCTCGACATCGAGCAGGTCGGCTGGCGCGACGAGGCCGGCGGCTTCGTCGACCTCGGCGAGAACGACATCGCGCTCGCCTTCAAGCTCTATCCCTGGGAATGGATGTTCCAGGACGCCTTCGGCGCAAAGCTGAAGGATGCGCCAACGCGCTGGATCGAGCCGCCGTGGAAGGCGGTGCTCTCCAACAAGGGCATCTTGCCGCTGCTCTGGGAGATGTTTCCGAACCATCCCAATCTGCTGCCGGCCTTCTTCGAGGACGATCCGCGCGCCGCCGAGCTCGGCACGTCCTATGTGCGCAAGCCGCTGCTGTCGCGCGAAGGCGCCAATGTCACGCTGGTCTCCGGCGGCATGCCGCTCGACGAGCAGACGGGGCCGTACGGCGCCGAAGGTTTCGTACGTCAGGCGCTGGCACCGCTGCCGAACTTTTCGGGCTGCTATCCGGTGATCGGAAGCTGGCTGGTGAACCACGAGCCCTGCGGGATATCGATCCGCGAGGACGAGAGCCCGATCACGGGCAACCGCTCGCGGTTCTTGCCGCATGCGATTTTGTGATTTTGTCATTCCGGGGCGCGACAAAGTCGCGAGCCCGGAATCCATAACCACAGTCGGATGAAATGGCCCTGGTCTAACCGCCTGCCTATTTCGATGGCCTGTGGTTATGGATTCCGGGCTCCGCGCTTATGCGCGGCCCCGGAATGACAAAGAGAACTCATCTCGCCGCGGCGACCTTCAGCGGCTGCGGCATCAATCCGCCCATCGGACGGCCGGAGCGCGCGGGGTTGAGCTGATAGAGGCCGCGGCGGTCCGCGATCGGGCGGAATGCGTCGGTGATGCCGACGACGGATTCGGCAGCGCCCAGCAGCAGCATGCCGTCGGCTTCCATGGCCTTCGCCATGCGCTCGAAAATCACCGCCTTGGTGTCCTGGTCGAAATAGATCAGCACGTTGCGGCAGAAGATCACGTCGAACGTGCCGAGATGGGAGAAGTCCTGCAGCAGATTGAGCTGGCGGAACTGCACCATGGCGCGAATGTCGGCGTTGAGCTGCCAGAGCTGGCCGGTTTGCGTGAAGTATTTCACCAGATGCTGGATCGGCAGGCCGCGCTGCACCTCGAACTGGCTGTAGAGGCCCGCCTTGGATTTCTCCAGCACCTCCTGCGACAGATCGGTGGCGACGATCTCGATGCGCCACCCCGCGAGCGCCGCGCCCATCTCCTTCACGCACATCGCGATCGAATAGGGCTCCTGCCCGGTCGAGGCGGCCGCCGACCAGATGCGAAGCGACTTGCGCGCCGCGCGCGCCTGGATCAGGCCCGGCAGGATGCTGTCGCGCAGGTGATCGAACGGAATCTTGTCGCGGTAGAAGAACGTCTCGTTGGTGGTCATCGCTTCGACCACGTCGGTCGCAAGCCGGCCGTCGCCGTTCCTGATCTTCAGGACGAGGTCGGGGATGCCGGGAACGCTTGCCTTGCGGGCGAGCGGCAGCAGCCGGCTCTCGACCAGATATTGCTTGTCGGCGGAGAGATCGAGACCGGAGCGCTCTTTCAGGAACTTGCGCAGATAGTCGTAATCTGCGGGCGTCACGAGCGGTCTCCAGCGAACAGGCGGTTGACCTTGGCGCCGATCTGGTTGAGCGGCAGGATCGCCGCGCAGATGCCGGCATTGGCCGCCGCGCCGGGCATGCCCCAGACCACGCTGGAGGCTTCGTCCTGCGCAATCACGCTGCCGCCGGCCGCGACGATGTCCTTGCCGCCGCGCATGCCGTCCGAGCCCATGCCGGTCAGGATCACCGAGAGGATGTTGCCGTGCCAGACGTCAATGGCGGAGGTGAAGAGCGGATCGACCGCAGGCTTGCAGAAATTGACGGCGGGGCCGTCGTCGAGCGCGATCACAGGATCGGCGCCGCTGCGCGTGACGCGCATGTGCTTGCCGCCCGGTGCGAGGTAGATCCGTCCCGGCTTGACCGGCTCGCCGTCGACCGCCTCGGCCGCCGGCCGGCGGCTCGAGCGCGCCAGATGCTCGGCCAGGATGGTGGTGAAGGTCGGCGGCATGTGCTGGGTGATCAGCACCGGGAAGCGATCGATCACGGCGCCGAGCTCGGTGACGAGCGACATCAGCGCCTGAGGACCGCCGGTCGAGGAGCCGATCAACAGCACCTTGGGCGCCTGGGTCGAGAACGGACGCGTTGACACCGAGCCTGACGAGGGGGCCGGAGCGGGCGCAGGCGCGGCAGGCCGCGCGACAGGACTGCGCGCGACGGGAGCCGGGCTCGCCGGCGCCAGCGGCGGACTCGCAACCGCAGACTTGCGACGCAGCCGCGCGCCGAGATGGCGGATCTTCTGGATCAGGTCGTGATGGAAAATGTCCGCGGCCGACGCCTCACGCGTCGATTCCGGCTTGGGAATGTAGTCGGCTGCGCCGAGCGACAACGCCTTGAAGCTGATCTCCGCGTTGCGGCGGGTCAGGGTGGAAGCCATGATGATGACGAGATCGCGCTTCTTGGCGAGCAGTTGCGGCAGCGCCGAGAGGCCATCGAGCTCGGGCATTTCGATGTCGAGCACGGCAACATCGGGATTGATGCGGTCGAGCTGGTTGACCGCCTCGAGCCCGGTGCGCAGCGAGGCCGCGACCTCCATGTCGTGCTCGGCACCAATCCAGCGCGAGATCAGACCGCGGATGACGACCGAGTCGTCGACGATCATCACCCGCAGCGGCCCGGTTTCGCGCGACGTGCCCGTGGTCGAATTACCTGCGAACGCAACACTCATTACACACCAACTCAGACTGAAACGGTTCAGTTGAAAACAAGCGCCGAAGGATCCGTTCAGCCTCCGGGAGATCGCTCAGATCAGGCCGACTTCCTGAAATTTCGCCGTCACGATGTCCTTGTCGAACGGCTTCATGATGTATTCGTTGGCGCCGGCGTGCAGAGCGCGCGCGATATGCGCGACGTCGTTCTCGGTGGTGCAGAACACCACCTTGGGCTGGTCGCCGCCGGGCATGCGCCTGAGATGGCCGAGGAACTCGTAGCCATCCATGACCGGCATGTTCCAGTCGAGCAGCACCGCGTCCGGCAGGCCGCGCTTGCAGGCCTCCAGCGCCTTCTCACCGTCCTCGGCTTCGAGGATTTGGAAGTCGAGCCCCTCCAGGATCCGGCGCGCAACCTTTCGGATGACGCTGGAATCATCAACGACGAGACAAGTTCGCATGTGAACCTCTGCTTCCTTCCCCCCTTTGCGGGGGCACTTCCAATCGCAAGTCCCTCGGCGGCAATGCCGCCGTATCAGGCCGCCATCATCTCGGGCGCGAGCTCGAGGACGCGGTCGACGTCGAGGACGACCATGAGCTGGCCGTCGAGGCGGTGGACGCCGCCGGCGAGCTTGGCCATGCGGGGGTCGAGGTTGACGGGGTTTTCTTCCTTGCCGTCCTCGGGCAGGCGCAGCACCTCGCCGATCTGGTCGATCAGGAGGCCATAGGATTCGCCGCGCAGGTCGACGCCGACCGCCATCGCGGTCTTGCCGTCCTCGTCCTTGGGCAGGCCGAGGCGCG
>NZ_JADYVF010000011.1:0-239254 GCF_020193625.1 Bradyrhizobium sp. IC3123
GGCAGCCACAAACTGCTCTGGGTGGGCTCGATCCGATCGCCAGCGGCCTGCCGGGGTTGCAGCCCCGGCAGGCCATTCCTCTCGGAACACCCCAATCAATATCCGATTGCGCTATTACAAGGGTGGGCAAAGGCGCGTTAGCGCCGTGCCCACCATTCGTCCGCGATGGATGCAGATCGTGGGCACGCTTCGCTTTGCCCACCCTACCGGGCCGCTGCCGGCGCCCTACGGCACCGTCACCACGATCTTCCCGAGATGCTTGTTCGCTTCCATGTGCGCGAACGCCTGGTCGATGTCGTCGAACGCGAACACCTTGTCGATCGGCAGTTGCAGCTTGCGCGATTCCACCGCGCACCAGATGTCCCTGCGGACCTCGGCAAAGATCTCGCGGACCTCCTCGATGGTACGGGTACGGAAGGTGACGCCGACATAGTCGATGCGGCGGGCCGCGTGCAGGTCGAAATTGAAGTCGGCATGGGTGCCGCCGAGGCGACCGACATTGACGATGCGGCCCTTGATCTTCGTCGCGGCGAGGTTCTGGTTGGCGACCTTGCCCGAGACCTGGTCGACGACGAGGTCGACGCCTTCGCCGTTCGTCGCCTTCAGCGCCTCGTCGACCCATTTCGGATCGGAGCTGTCGACGGCGAGGTCGGCGCCATACTCCTTCAGCCGGCCGCGGCGATACGCGTCGGTGGACGAGCCGATCACCAGCTTCGCGCCCTTGAGCCGGGCGATCTGCATCGCCATCAGCCCGACGCCAGAGCTCGCGCCCTGCACCAGCACGCTCTGGCCAGCCTGCACCCCGCCGATCGTGACGACGGCGTTGTGCATGGTCGCGAGCGCGACGGGGAGGGTGGCGGCCTCCTCGAAATTCATGTTCGAGGGCGTATGGAGCAGCCGGCCGTGATCGGCCAGCGTATACTCGGCGAACGCCGCGCCGCCCGATCCCATGATGCGGTCGCCGATCTTCACGCCCTTCGCATCGGGCCCGAGCTCGGCGACCTCGCCGGCCCATTCCATGCCCAGCACGGTGCCGACGCCGCCGGCCGCGCCATGGGCGTGGCCCTTGCGCATGCCGGTGTCGGCGCGGTTGAGGCCGCAGGCGCGAACGCGGACGAGCACCTGCGTGCCTTTGGGCTTTGGTTGAGCGACGTCGGAAATCCTCGCGCCTTCAGGGCCGTAGACGTAGGCTTTCATGCAATACTCTCACGTCTTGCAGTGATTATTCCGCCGCTTCGCGTTGTGACTGAACGATCATCCCCTCGAGCCGGCTGCGAATGATCGCCTCCGCCTCGCGCACGATGCGGGAGACGAGCTCGGCACAGCTCGGGATGTCCTGGATCAGGCCCTGCACCTGGCCGGCCGACCAGATGCCTTCGTCGGAATTGCCGGTGGCATAGACCATCTTGCCGCGGGCACCGGCGACGAGCTCGCGGATGTCCTCGAACTTGGCGCCTTCCTTCTCCATCGCGACGACCTTGGTCGAGACCGCGTTCTTGGCCACGCGCGAGGTGTTGCGCATGGTGCGGAAGATCAGCTCGGTCTCGCGCTCGTCATTGGCGACGATCTTCTCCTTGATGAGCTGATGGATCGGGCTCTCCTTGGTGGCCATGAAACGGGTGCCCATGTTGATGCCCTCGGCTCCCAGCGCCAGCGCCGCGACGAGGCCGCGGCCATCGGCAAAGCCGCCCGAGGCGATCATCGGGATCTTGATCTTGTCGGCGGCGGCCGGGATCAGGATCAGGCCGGGCGTGTCGTCCTCGCCGGGATGGCCGGCGCATTCGAAGCCGTCGATCGAGATGGCGTCGACGCCCATCCGCTCGGCCGAGAGCGCGTGGCGGACGCTGGTGCATTTGTGCACGACCTTGACGCCGTGCTTCCTGAACTCGTCGACATGCTCCTGCGGCTTGTTGCCGGCGGTCTCGACCACCTTGATGCCGCTCTCGATGATCGCGGCGCGGTATTCGGCATAGGGCGGCGGCTTGATCGCCGGCAGGATGGTGAGGTTGACGCCGAACGGCTTGTCCGTGAGGTCGCGGCAGCGCGCGATCTCCTTGGTCAGGTCCTCCGGCGTCGGCTGGGTCAGCGCGGTGATGAAGCCGAGCGCGCCGGCATTGGCGACGGCTGCGACCAGCTCGGCGCGTCCGACCCATTGCATGCCGCCCTGAACGATCGGGTGCTGGACGCCGACGAGCTTGGTGAACCGTGTCTGCAACATGATCTGTTTCCCCCCGCGCCCCGCGTGGCGCTTTGTTCTCGGTTGATGGCGGCAGGATGCCGCTGGGGGTGGGAAAAGTCTATTGCGCCGCCCGGCGGGGCGACCATGCGGAAGGCGAGGAGATTCCGCGGGGCGGATAATTGGGGTGCGCTGCTGCCTGATGAGGGCAAGCTCTTTCCTCAAACTCCGCCGTCATACCCCGCGAAGGCGGGGTATCCAGTACGCCGCGACCTCTCGGCTCTACCCTCGCAGTCTCTGGAATACTGGATTGCCCGCCTCCGCGGGCAATGACACCGAGTATGGGGCGAAGAGCTACTTCGCCGACAACCGCACCATCTGCCGCCCGCCGTTGATTTCCTTGAGGCTGTTGACGAAGTTTTCCGGGCGCTGCCAGCGATGGGGGACCTTCAATCCCATGAACTCCGCGATGTCGCCGATGAAGCCGGTACAGTTTATGGTCTCGGCATTCCAGACCGGCGAGCTGGCCTGCAACTCCTTGATGTAGGCGAACACGCGCTTGGCGTCGGCTTCGTTGAGATAGACCCGATAGCTCGCGGTCAGATATTCCGGATCGAGATCGCCGTAGCTGGCGCCGGTCTCGGATGGCACAAAGGTAATGTGACCGAGCACGTAAGCGAGCGTATCGCCCGCCGGCGTCAGGCCCGCAACCTCGACGGCCTTCTCGCTGGTCTTGCCGTACCAGACGAAGGCATGGCCCCAGCTCGCAGCCGTGCGGGCGCGGAAGTCGACGTAATAGGGGCCTTTCTCCGCCCGCGCGACCGAGCGCCGCGTCGATTGCGGCTGTGGCCGCGAGGCAGTGTCGGTCGTAGCAAGCGCGTTCGCATCGGCAACGCGCCTGTCGGTCTGCTTGTCGGTCTGCTTGTCGGTCTCATGGGCCGAGGCCGAGGGCGTCGTGCATGAGAGCATAGCTGCAAGAGCGAAGCCCGCGAGGATGCAGGATCCCGATCGACCAGCTTTGTTCGTCACGCTATTCCCCCTCGACCATCGAGCGCAAATGTCTGACGCGTATTTCGCTGCGCGTCAGTAGCGCGCGGCGACCGGGCCCGGCGCCTTGCCGATCGGGGCCTTTCCAATCGGGCTCTTGCCGATCGGCATCTTGCCGATTGGCGCCTGCTCGCCCGGATAGGCTGGCACCGGCTGCCGGCGCGGCAGATCCGCAGCGTTTGCAGCCGTCGCAAAAGCAAGCGTGGCACCCAGAGCAAATACAATCTTCTTCACAGTGATACCCCTAGAAGGTTTGGTCCAAACACGGTCATGCCGTGCCCCCAGACACGCCTCCCAAAAGGGCGGCCGAATGCGTCCAAGTTGCGGCGCGCACGGGACATGTTGGCGGCATTGCTCGGGCGCGCGAAGATGTGATGTGTCTGGATGTTTCGGAGCGCGACCGACCCTTGGTGCCGACAGGGGCCCGCTGGGCTTGCCGGGAGCGCGCAGCACCGGGATTCCGTCAACGCCAGGCGCTGCGGGAAGATGCGAGGTGGCGCCCACGTCCCTGTGCCGGCCCGCTTGCACCCAGGCCAGCCGCCAGCGCTAGGACGAAGCAACGTGCCCTGGGGCTATCGCTTCCCGAGCAAGTTCGACCGAATCCTATCGGCGAACCAGACCACGAAGATCGCGGCGAACGAGAGAGCGACGTACAGCACGGTCCACAGCAGTGCGTTGCCGGCATTCGACATGTGCGTCCTCCCTTGCATCAGAAATCAATCTTTTGCCGGGCAGGGTAGCCTTGGCCGCGACGGCGGGTTTGCGCCAGATCAATTTTGCTGCTCTGCGGCGGCGAAAAAGTCTACAGCCGAAATTCGTTGGTGAGCTCGCCGATGCCGTCGATCGCGACGGTCACCGTGTTCACGGGCTCCTTCATCACGCCGACGCCGATCGAGGTGCCGACCGCGATGAGGTCGCCGGGCGAGAGGGTCATGTCGTGGGAGATCCTGCTCACCAGCTCCTGCGCGCTGAAGATCATGTCCGAGATCGGGTAGTTCTGCCGCTCCGCGCCGTTGAGGATGGTGCGAACCGTGAGTTTTGCCGGATCGAGACCGGTCGCGATCACAGGGCCGAACGGACCGTAATCGTCGATGCCCTTGGCGCGGGCCCATTGGGCGAAGGTGGGGTCGCGCGTCAGGATGTCGTTGGCGGTAATGTCGTTGACGCAGGTGTAGCCGAAGATGAAGCTGTCGGCCTCATCTGGCGAGACACGGGCGCAGGTCCTGCCGATGACAATGCCGAGCTCGCCCTCATAGGTGGTCTTGCCGTCGTAATGAGACGGGCGGCGGATGACGGCGCCGGGTGCGGCGATGCTGGTGGTGGCCTTGAGCAGGTACAGCGGCTCCGGCGGTTCAGGCTGGTTCAGCTTGGCCGCGAGCGCGTGGAAATTATTCCAGAGCGCGACGATCTTGCTGGGCACGCAGGGCGCAAGCAGCTCGACCTCCGAGAGCGCCAAAATCTTGCCCGTTGCGGCGTTGCGACCGAACATGTCGCCCTCGTGCACGGTGATGCCGGAGGACGTCAGCGTGCCGAAGCCCGTCGTCCCGGCATGGCGGAAGCGCAGCCATTTGGTCACGCTCGTCATCACGCCACCGCCAGTGCGCGCGAATCAGCCGGTGTCGAGACGCCGTCATAGAGGCCGGCGATGCGGGCGCGCTGCGTCACCATGGCCAGCACCGAATCGAGCGCGGGCGTGGCGATGCCGGTGAGCCGGCCCATCTCCTGCACCACGGTGACGAGCGGATCGATCTCCATCGGGCGGCCGCGCTCGAGATCCTGCAGCATCGAGGTCTTGTGCGCGCCAACCTTGCGCGCCCCCTCGATGCGGCGCTCGACGTCGACGCGGAACTTGACGCCGAAGGTCTCGGCGATGGCTTGCGTCTCCACCATGATCGCGCGCGACAGCGCGCGCGTGGCGGGATCGGTGCAGATCACGTCGAGCGTGGCGTGGGTCAGCGCACTGATCGGGTTGAAGCAGACATTGCCCCAGAGCTTCAGCCAGATCTCGTCGCGGATGCGGTCGAGCACGGGAGCCTTCAGGCCGGCGGCGACGAAGAGATCGGCGAGGTGCTGCACGTCGGAGGTGATCTCGCCCGAGGGCTCGCCGAGCGGAAAGTTGTTGCCGTAGACGTGGCGGATCACGCCGGGCGCCTCGATCTCGGTGGCGGGATAGACGATGCAGCCGATGGCGCGCTCGGCCCCCAGCTCACGCCACTGCCGGCCGCCGGGATCGATGCTCTCCAGCGTCGAGTTCTCATATTGACCGCCGTGCTTGTAGAAGTACCAGTAGGGAACGCCGTTGACGGCGGTGACGATGCGGGTGTGAGGCCCGAGCAGCGGCTGCATCTTTTCGATCACGCCGGTGATCGAATGGGCCTTCAGCGTGATGATGATGAAGTCCTGCACGCCGAGTTCGGTGGGATCATCGGTGCAGCGCGGATGAACGGTGTGCTTTTCCTCGCCCGCGAGCAGCGTCAGGCCGCGCTCGCGCATGGCGGCAAGGTGCGCGCCGCGTGCGATCAGGCTGACGTCGGCGCCCGCGCGCCCGAGCTGAACCCCGAGATATCCGCCGATCGCGCCGGCGCCGTAGATGCAGATCTTCATGAAATCCTCGCGAGCAGAGACGGATTTTGGGACGAAAGATCCGGTCCGGCTCGGAAGGATCCGAGCCGGGGCCGGCAGTCGCAGGGGGAAGTTTTGCCGCTCTAAAGCGCGATGCGCTTTAGTCTATTGTTTGAGCATGATCTTGTCGGAAAACCGCTGCGCACTTTTCCGGATCATGCTTTAAGCCGCCGCTTGCGGCGTGCCGTTGAGCGCCTCATCCATCGCCGCGGCGATGTCGCGCATGCTGATGACGGAGACGAGGCTGTAATCGTCGATCACGGGCAGATGGCGGATATGATGACGGTTCATCAGATGCCGGACGTGCTCGATCGTGTCGGTGGAGGTGCAGGACACCAGCTGCTGCACCGAGACCAGCTGGGAGACCTTGACGTTGACGGCGCCCGCGCCGTGCTCCGCGAGGGCGCGCACCACGTCGCGCTCGGTGAACATGCCGACCGCGGTGTTGCCCTCGGAGCGGACCACATCCTTGACCACCAGCGCGCTGATATTGTTGGCGCGCATCAGCTTGGCCGCGATCCCCACCGTTTCGTTCATACGTACCGTGACAACGCGCGGCGTCTTCTTGCGCAGAATGTCTCCGACCAGCATTGCAACCTCCCTGGGTGAGTGGTGAGGAAGTGTGGTATACATAATGCCAATCGTCAAGCGCTGGATTTGGCGCATCCGAAAAATCTTGCGACAGGCGTACTGACATTATCGCCGTGCCCAAAAAGAAAGGGGCGCATCGCTGCGCCCCTCTGCAAGCCGGCAAGGTGCGGCGCCTTACGCCGTCTCGGTCTTGGCGGTTCCGCTTGCGGTCTCCGTGCGCTCGGCTTCCTGGCCGAGGATGAAGGCGCGGCGCAGCGGCTTGATCACGAGCAGCGCCATCAGCGCCGCCGTGGCATTCAGCGCCACCGCCACCACGAATACGGCCTTCCAGCCATAGGCGGTCGAGATCACGCTCGCGAGCGGGACGAGCAGGGAGGCCGTGCCCTTCGCGGTGTAGAGCATGCCGTTGTTGGTGGTTGCGAACTTCGCACCGAAGGTGTCGCCGCAGGTCGCGGGGAACAGCGAATAGATCTCGCCGAACACGCCGAAATAAACCGCGGTGGCCAGCACGAAGACGACAGGCACCTGGCCATAGGCCGAGAGCGTCAGCAGCATCAAGGCCGCGGTGCCGAAGGCGATGAACATGGTGGGCTCGCGGCCGATCGTGTCGGAGACCCAGCCGAAGAAGGGTCGCCCGAATCCGTCGAAGATGCGGTCGAGCGAGATCGCGAAGGTCAGCGCCGCCATCTGGAAGCCGGCGAGCGTCACCGGCTTGTCGGCGATCTTGAAGTCGTGTGCGATCGGGGCGATCTGCGCCGCAGTCATCAGTCCGCCGGAAGCGACCATGACGAAGACGAGATACATCGCCCAGAAAACAGGGCTGCGCAGCACTTGCGGCGGGGTGAAATCGATCCTGGTCTGCGGCAGGTTGATCTGCTTCTTCTTCGGCGGAATGGAGAGGCGCGGCGGCTGGATGAAGAAGGCGAGCACGAACACGACGAGGCCCTGGGCGATGCCGAAGGTGAGGAAGGCGTGCTGATAGCCGCTCGAGGCGATCATGCTCGCGATCGGCACGATGGTGATCGCGGCCCCTGCGCCGAAGCCGGCGGCGGTCGCGCCCGCCGCGAGGCCGCGGCGGTCGGGAAACCATTTCAGCGCGTTGCCGACGCAGGTGCCGTACACGGCACCCGCGCCCATGCCGCCGACGATCGCCGCCGCATAGAGCAGGGTGAGGCTGTCAGCGGAGGCGTTGAGGATCCAGGACAGTGCGATCATCACGCCGCCGAACATGATGACGATGCGCGGGCCGTATTTGTCGACGAACCAGGCCTCGACCGGCACCAGCCAGGTCTCGGTGACGACGAAGATGGTGAAGGCGAGCTGGATCGCGGTGCGGCCCCAGTGGTGGGCGGCATCGATTGGATCGACGAACAGCGTCCAGCCATATTGCAGATTGGCGATCATCGCCATGCAGACGATGCCCATGCCGAGCTGGAGCCAGCGGAAACCGGTGCGAAGCGGCGCGGCGGTGACGGCGCCGTCCGGGCTGGAAATCATCGAGAACCTCCCAGCGCCTGATTGTCCGTGACACAGGATCGCAAGACGACCTGGTGTCGCGAGTATTGTGGCTTATCGTCGCAGGCGCGACGCGGAGATTGGTATACGATATTCCAGATTGCAAGCCCTAACTTGTCACTTCTTGGTGGCTCCGCCCGCGCCCCGGCGAGGCGATGCGACGATCGCCAAAGAAAAACGCCCGGCCGTGAGGCCGGGCGTCGTGCTTGCTGAATTGTATCGCCGGTCAGATCGTCGATTTCGCGACCACGATCTTGCGCCAGGGCTTGAGCACCGCGATCGCCAGCACCGAAGCCAGGATGTTGGCGCCGGCCGCGATGATGAACACGCTGTCCCAGGTCCCCGATGTCTGCTGCATGTAGTTGGCGATCGGCACCAGCAGCGCGGCGGTGCCCTTCGCGGTGTAGAGCAGGCCGGCATTGGTGGTCGCGAACTTGGTGCCGAACGTGTCGGTGCAGGTCGAGGGGAATAGCGAGTAGATCTCACCCCAGGCGAAGAACACGAAGCCCGAGAGCAGCACGAACCAGACCGGATCGTGACCCCAGAGGTAGAGCATCCAGATGCCGAACCCTTCCATGCCGAAGGCGATGAACATCGTGTTCTCGCGGCCGATCATGTCGGAGATCCAGCCGAAGAACGGACGCGTCAGGCCGTTGAGCACGCGGTCGATCGTGGCCGCGAAGGTCACCGCCGTCATCGTCACCGCCATCAGCGTCACAGGGACGCTGTCGACCTTCCAGTCAACCGCGATCGGCTTCAGGTTCGCGGTGACCATCAGTCCACCCGCGCCGACGATCACGAACATGAAGTACATCAGCCAGAAGATCGGCTGGCGCAGCACTTCGGTCGGCTGATAGTTGCGCCGGGTCTGGATGATATTGGCATTCGCCACCACGTGCGGCACCTGGCCCGCTTTCGGCGCGAGCAGGAAGAAGGCGAGGAGGCAGATGATGATGCCTTGCCCGAGGCCGAAATAGAGGAAGGTGGTCTGGAATCCGCTGTCCTTGATCATGGCCTGGATCGGCGCCACGGTCAGCGCGGAGCCTGCCCCGAAGCCGGCCGCCGTGATGCCGGCCGCAAGACCGCGCTTGTCCGGAAACCATTTCAGCGCGTTGCCGACGCAGGTGCCGTAGACGCCGCCGGCGCCGATGCCTGCGATGATCATGCCGAGATAGTAGCCGTTCAGCGAGGTCGCCTGCGCGTTGATCGCCCAGCCGATAGCGCAGAGCACGCCGCCGACCAGCACCACGATGCGCGGGCCGTATTTGTCGACGAACCATCCTTCAACCGGCACCAGCCAGGTCTCGAACAACACGAAGAGCGTGAAGGCCCATTGGATCGAGGCACGATCCCAGCCGAACGTCTTCTGGATGTCGGGGACGAAGAACGTCCAGCCATATTGGTAGTTGGCGATCATCACCATCGCCGCCACACCGATCGCCAATTGCGCCCAGCGATAGGCATCGCTTACGCGCGCGGCACTCGGGGCCGCTGCTGCCGACTGCACCATGTCCGTCATCAAAAACCCTCCCAAACGCGCCCATCATTTTTATGCATGCGCTGGCGCGCACTCTGGTATGCAATATGCCAAGATTCAAGCGAGGACGGGAGGGTGCGGCGAAATAGCGCGGGCTTGTTCACATGCGCTATGAGCGCGGAAATGTAAAGCCCGATCGCGTCGGCGTGATGGCGGCGATTGCAGTTGATTAAAGCTAAGAGGCTGTTTTTACAGCGCTTTATCTCGGATCGGCGACGTCGCGGGGCGTTGTTGAAAGCCTATGCACTTGGCGTTCTTGCAGGCCTGCATTGGTCGCGTGCGCCGAGGCGCCGTCGGCGGGGGACGGCGCAATCTCTGGAATTCTATATTCCAGAAGTCTGGAGTGCGGCAATTTGGCGTCGGTACCGATGCGGATTGCGCAGATCCCGCCTCACGCCATCGACGTGCGCAGCCGGCTGTAGCCTTCCTGGATCGCGGACCAGAACAGGGCGACCAAGCCGAGCGCCATGATGGTGCTGACGAGGCCGTTGGAGAAGAACACCCCGAGCGATCCTTGCGAGCCCAGCAGCGATTGTCGGAAGGCTTCCTCGGCCTTGTCGCCGAGCACGATGGCGAGCACCAGCGGCGCGAGCGGGTAATTGCACTTCTTCAGGAGATAGCCGATCACGCCGAACACCAACATCAGCATCACGTCGAAGGTGCTGTTGTGCACCGAATAGGCGCCGATCGCGCAGAGCACCAGGATCAACGGCGCGATGATGCCGAAGGGTACGCGCAGGATCGCGGCGAAGATCGGCACGCAGGTGAGTACGACGATGAGCCCGACGAGATTGCCGAGATACATCGAGGCGATCAGGCCCCAGACGAATTCCTTCTGCTCGACGAACAGCATCGGGCCAGGCTGCAGGCCCCAGATCAAGAGGCCGCCGAGCAGCACGGCGGCGGTCGGCGAGCCCGGCACGCCGAGCGACAGCATCGGCAGCAGCGCCGCGGTGCCGGCGGCATGTGCGGCCGTCTCCGGCGCGATCACGCCCTCGATCTCGCCCTTGCCGAAATTGTTGCCGCGTCGCGCCAGCCGCTTGGCGATGCCGTAGCTCATGAAGGAAGCAGGCGTCGCGCCGGCCGGGGTGACGCCCATCCAGCAGCCGATCAGGCAGGACCGCAGCGATGTCATCCAATAGGCGGGCAACTCGCGCCAGGTCTGGAGCACGACACGAAGGTTGATGCTGGCTTTGCCGCCGCGGAAGGCGAGCCCTTCCTCCATGGTCAGCAGGATCTCGCCGATGCCGAACAGGCCGATCACGGCGATCAGGAAGTCGAAGCCGTTGAGCAGTTCGGTGATGCCGAAGGTCAGCCGCAATTGTCCGGTGATCGAGTCCAGTCCGACCGCCGCGAGCGCAAAGCCGATCATCATTGCGGCGATGGTCTTGAACGGCGGCTCCTTGCTGAGGCCGACGAAGGAGCAGAAGGCGAGGAAATACACCGCGAACTTCTCCGCCGGCCCAAATCGAAGCGCAAAGCCCGCGACGAGCGGCGCAACCAGCGTGATCATGACGACGGCAAACAGCGCGCCGACGAAGGAGGAGGTAAAGGCCGCCGTCAGGGCCTCGCCGGGCTTGCCCTGCTGGGCCATCGGATAGCCGTCGAAGGTGGTCGCCACCGACCATGGCTCGCCAGGGATGTTGAACAGGATCGAGGTGATGGCTCCCCCGAACAATGCGCCCCAATAGATGCAGGACAGCATGATGATGGCCGATGTCGGCGGCATGCTGAAGGTCAGCGGAAGCAGGATCGCGACGCCGTTGGCGCCCCCGAGCCCCGGCAGCACGCCGATGAGGACGCCGAGCGTGATGCCGATCACCATCAGTATGATGTTGTAGGGCTGCAGGGCGACCGCGAAGCCGTGAAACAGATTGGCCAACTCTTCCATGTCAAAACGTCCTGCAGCAGCAATTGAATGGGTGGATGGGTCTCACAGGCCGAGCCATTCCTCGAGCGGCCCCTTGGGCAGAGGGACGAGGAACCAGCGCTCGAAAACGAGGTAAGTCACGACCGGCATGCCGACCGCCACCGCTGCGACGGTCAGCCAGCGATAGCCGCCGAGCCAGCGCATGAACCAGGCGATGAAGAGCATCGAGCCGACGTAAAGGCCGATGAACGGCATTGTGCCGACGTAGATGGCGGTCGGCACCACGACGCTCATGACCTGGCGCAGCTGCCCCCATTCGGCGAACAACCGTCCGTCGTCGTCGCGCTGCGCGTTCCAGACGTTGATCGCACTCGCCGCGACGATGGCCGCGCCGATATAGAACGGGAAAAATCCGGCGCGCGGCCCCTCCGGGCCCCAATTGATGCCGGCCTTGAGGCTGCCGAAGATCACGATGAGGCCGAACACGCCGATCAGCAGCCCCATGCCGATTTCCAGCGTCTTGTGGGCGGGGCCGGATTCGGCTCGGGATCGTTCAGTCATGAGGCCTCCAGGCGGAAATGCAGTCTTTCGCAGTCGCTGCCGGCGCGAGGACGCGCAGCATCCTCGGCCGTCATCGATGCCAGGCTCAATTCGATGCGAGGAAGCCGGCTTCCTTCATCAGGCTTTCGTGCCGCTTCTCCTCCGCCTCGATCCACTTGGCGTAATCGGCGCCGGTCAGGAAGGTCGTGTTGAAGGCGCCGCTCTTCATGAACTCCTGCCATTCCGGCGTGGCGCGCACCTTCTTGAACAGCTCGACGTAATATTCGACCTGGTCCTTCGTGGCCTTGGGCGACATGAAGATACCGCGCAGCATGAGATATTCCATCGCAAGGCCCTGCGACTTGCAGGTCGGAATGTCCTTCCAGGCCTTGCCGTCGGCGATCGGCTCGTCATAGGCCATCGGCTGGGCGTCGAACACGCAGAGCGGACGGAGCTTGCCGCCGCGCCATTGCGCGACCGCCTCGATCGGGTTGTTGACGGTCGAATCGACGTGGTTGCCGACCAGCTGCACCGCGACTTCGCCGCCGCCCTTGTAGGGAATGTAGGTGAACTTGGCGTCGATGGCCTTCTCGATCCCGACCGTGATGATCTGGTCTTCCTGCTTGGATCCAGTGCCGCCCATCTTGAACGTGCCGCTCGGTGCCTTCTTCGCGGCCTCGACATAGTCTTTCACGGAGCTGTACGGCTTCTCGGCATTCACCCAAAGCACGAACTCGTCGAGCGCGAGCATCGCAACCGGAGTCAAATCCTTCCAGTTGAAGGGGATGCCCGTCGCCAGCGGCGTCGTGAACAGGTTCGACAGCGTGATGATGATCTTGTGCGGATTGTTCGCCGACGTCTTCACATCGAGGAAGCCTTCACCGCCTGCGCCACCGGCCTTGTTGATGACGACCAGCGGCTGCTTCATCAGATTGTGCTTGGTGACGATGCCCTGGATGGTGCGCGCCATCTGGTCGGCGCCGCCGCCTGTGCCCGCGGGCACGATGAACTCGACCGGACGGACCGGCTCCCAGGCGGCACGGCTAGCGGTGCTGCTCGCGCACGACATCACCATTGCCGCCAACGCGACATTCAGAACGAATGGCTTCATCTTGTTCACTCCCTGTCGAACCCTCAACGCAGCCGCTCTTTGTCGGCTTGCGTTAGCCCATCCCGAGTCACATGCCCCGGGATTACCCTTGCGGTCTAGCACCCATGGCAGTCCCGATAGAAACTGTATGAGCAGGGATAACGCGCGGCATCCGCATCTTTCGGCTAAGGCTTCGCCAAGGGCGCGGCAAAACTTGCCACTCGGCCTTCCGTCCTGCGTTACGCTTCCCCGTCCTTACACTTTTGAATCGTGCAACCATTCTTGTTTGAATGGATGGTATGCGAAATGCCAGTAGACAAACAACCGGAATCGTCGGTTGGGATCGGCGGACTAATCGTCGCAGTTGCGCTCGCCTGCGAGGGAGGGCGCTGCCAAACAGAAATGGCCCCGACAGGCGGGGCCATTTGGTCAAACACCGTGTTTTTGGCTTCTGTGCCGTCGCCCGTTCGGTGAGGCAGCGAAGGCCTTCTTACAGGCCGAAACGCGGCAAGTCCCCGTTGCGATTGGAGATTTCGGCGCTCGCCAGCAGCAAGCCGTCGATCGCGGCCATCAGGCGGGCGAACAGCGAGGAGGAGGGCGCAAGAGCGACGGAAGCGGTCTTGGACATCGGAAATCCCTTTCTTGAGAACAGTCAGTCTTGCTGTCTCATTTCTGGAACAATCTATGTATGCCAGATGCCAGCGTCCATGCTCTTGTTTGCATAGCAGCATTCTTTCTTCCGCATTGCGGCATAGGCGGTGAACCCTGGGCGGGCCGAGCGCCTTGACAGGGTCAGGTCGAATAGAGAATGTAATGTTATAACATTACATAGTGAGATGCCGTGTCTCGTTGTCCTCGGCCCATCCCCCTCAAGAGGCTGTTCGATCTCCATGCCCAAACTCCCCGTCACCGTCTTGTCCGGCTTCCTCGGGGCTGGAAAGACCACTTTGCTGAATCACGTCCTGAACAATCGGCACGGCTTGAAAGTGGCGGTAATCGTGAACGACATGAGCGAGGTGAACATCGATGCGGACCTGGTCCGCGATGGTGGTGCCAACCTCTCGCGGACTGATGAGAAACTGGTGGAGATGACCAACGGTTGCATCTGCTGCACCCTGCGCGACGATCTCCTGAGGGAAGTACGTGCGCTCGCCGAAAGCGGGCGCTTCGATTATCTGCTGATCGAATCGACGGGCATTTCGGAGCCGCTCCCGGTCGCAGCGACGTTCGATTTCCGCTCGGAAGAGGGCGAAAGCCTCTCCGACATCGCCCACCTGGACACGATGGTGACGGTGGTCGACGCCGCCAACCTGCTGAAGGACTATTCGACCGAATTCCTCGGCGAGCGCGGCGAGGCGCTGGACGGCGACAAGCGGACGCTGGTCGATCTCCTCGTGGAGCAGATCGAGTTCGCCGACGTGATCGTCCTCAACAAGGTGGACGATGCCTCGCCGCAACAGCGCGAGGCGGCACGGCAGATCATCCGCTCGTTGAATCCCGAAGCCGACATCATCGAAGCCAATCACAGCCGCGTGCCGTTCGACCGCGTGCTCAACACCGGCCGGTTCGACTTCGAGAAGGCCCAGCAGCATCCGCTCTGGTACAAGGAGCTCTATGGTTTCGCCCACCACGTGCCTGAAACGCAGGAATATGGCGTGAAGAACTTCGTCTACCGCGCCCGCCGGCCGTTCGATCCGGCGAAGTTCGACAAGTTCGTCAAGGCATCCTGGCCAGGCGTGATCCGGGCGAAGGGTCATTTCTGGCTGGCGACGAGGCCGCAATGGCTCGGCGAGATCAGCCAGGCGGGAGCGATCGTGAGGACCGAAGCGCTGGGGTTCTGGTGGGCGAGCGTTCCAAAGGAGCGGTGGCCGAACGATGAGGCCTGGCGCAAGCGGCTCGACCAGTATTGGGACAAGCTGTACGGCGATCGTCGCCAGGAGATCGTGTTCATCGGCACCGGCATGGACGAGGCCGAGATCCGTGGCAGGCTGGACGCATGCCTTGTCCCTGATACGTCCACCATGGACATCGCCGCATGGTCCGCTCTCGCCGATCCGTTTCCGGCCTGGCGTCGAGGCGATCAGTCCAACTGATCGACGTGCCTGCCAGCCACGCGACGTGAGGTCCGGGCTCGACCATCTCGGACCAGGTCTTGCAAGGGGACGGCAAAGCCGTTAGTGCTCTGCCCCCTTTCCAAGCATCATTCAGAGTGGTTCATGTCGAGCGCCTCGCCCGCCGTCTCGATCGGCATCGATTTTGGCACGAGCAACACGGTTGTTGCGCTGGCGGCGGACGACCGCCGGGTCGAAGCCATTCGCTTCGACCATGGCGGGCAGCGCCACAGCGTCTACGTGTCGGCCCTGTGCTTCTGGGAGGACCGGCCGGGCGCCGGTGCCCAGGCCGAGGGCGGGCCATGGGCGATCGAGCAGTTTCTCGAAGGACGCCACGTCTACCGCTTCCTGCAATCGTTCAAGACCTTCGCAGCGAGCTCGAGCTTCAACACCACGCAAGTCTTCCGGCAGCGCTACAAATTCGAGGACATCCTGGCGGCGTTCCTGCGCACGCTGGCGCGCCATGGCGGGGACAAGTTCGGCTTCGAGGCGGCGAACATCACGGTCGGCCGCCCTGTGCGCTTTGCCGGCGGCAATCCCGACGAGGCGCTGGCGATGCAGCGCTACCGCGCCGCGTTCGAGCGCTTGGGCGCCGGCCACGCGCGCTATGTCTACGAGCCCGTGGGCGCGGCATTCTCGTTTGCCCGCAGGCTGGAGCGCGATGCCACCGTGCTGGTGGCCGATTTCGGCGGCGGCACCAGCGATTTCTCCGTGATGCGTTTCTCGCGTACGGGCGGCGTTCTTCGCGCCGAGCCGCTCGGCCATGCCGGCATCGGCGTTGCCGGCGACACCTTCGACTATCGCATCGTCGACCACATCGTGTCGCCGCGGCTCGGCAAGGGCTCCAGCTTCCGCTCGTTCGACAAGGTGCTGCCGGTCCCGACCGGGCACTACACGAACCTGGCGCGCTGGCATCAGCTCGCGATGATGAAGAGCAACGGCGATCTGCGCGAGCTCCGCGAGCTCGCGCGCACCGCGCTGAAGCCCGAGCTGCTCGAGGACTTCATCACTATCGTCGATCTCGACCTCGGCTTTGCGCTTTACCGCGCGGTGTCCGACGCCAAGGTGGCGCTCTCGGCGCAGGACGAGGTGGACTTCCGCTTTAGGGGCGGCGGCGTCGACATCGGCGCGGCCATCACGCGGAAGAAATTCGAAGCCTGGATTGCCGACGACATCGCCCGGTTAGGTGCCACCGTCGACAAGGTGCTGGCCGAGGCCCGCATCGCCTCGCGCGAGGTGGAGAAGGTGTTTCTGACCGGCGGCACCTCGTTTGTGCCTGCGGTCCGAAAATTGTTCGCCGACCGCTTCGGCAACGAGCGCCTGATGTCCGGCGACCAGTTCGAGTCGATCGCCTATGGCCTGGCGCTGATCGGGCACAGTCCGGATCCCGAGCGCTGGACGGCAGGCGGTGCACCTGCCGCGAAGGCATAGCAGGCGGCGTTCGGCGTCTGTGCGACGACGCTGTTCGATCGCTATTTCTGCTGAATTCGGTTCAGGTAGTCGATCACGGCGAGAATCCGAGTCCGCACGACGACCTCCGGGTTCTGCTGCGGCCCTGCCTTTTGCCAGTAATAGGAATCCACGGCGTGAGGCAGGTTGACGATGGGGTTGAACCGCTCGCCCCAGATCGGCATTTCACGGGTGCCGTGCGCCGGGACCGATTTCGACCCATACAGGGTTTCGTAGACGGCGTTGGTGGGAAACACCCCGTTGTTGTTCTTGGTCAGCACGGTCAAGTCGGAAGGCCGGGTCTTGAGCTGGCTGCCGACGGGTCCGTTGCCCCTCGCGTCAGTGCCATGACAGCTCGCGCACGAAGACTGAAATTCCGCCTTGCCGATATCGACGTCTTCGCCCTTGGCGGCGGTGGCGAAACCGGCGGCAACACCGGCAATGATCAACCATTCGACAGCAGATCGCATCATTTCGCCTCCGACGCGCGCAGGGAAGACGTCTGCTCCTAGCCGCTTCGCCGTCTTGACGGCTTGATGCATATCAAGACTGCACACCAGTGCCGCCGCGTGGGCAAAGGCGCGCTCCGCCGTGCGCGCCATCTGGCAAGTGCCGTTGGGTGGGCAAAGGCGCGCTCTTCGCGCGCCGTGCCCACCATCTTTGCGAGGTTGAGAGACCGTTGGTGGTGGGCACGCTTCCGCCTTCGCTCGTCGAGCTACGGCGGACAAGTCGCTTGGCCCACCCTACCATACTGACCGCTATTCATTGATCTCCGGCTCGACGAGCCTGGCCAGATTACGCAGCGATTCCTGCCAGCCGAGATAGCACGCCTCCGGTGGAATGACGTCGGGGATACCGGCCTGCGTGATGTCGATCTCGGTGCCGACCGAGACTTTCTTCAGGATCACGGTCACCTGGATTTCGCCGGGCAGGTTGGGGTCGTCGAATCTGTCGGTGTAGCGGAGACGTTCGCCCGGCACGAGCTCGAGATATTCGCCGCCGAACGAATGGCTGTTGCCCGTCGTGAAGTTCCGGAACGACATCTTGAACGTGCCGCCGACCTTGGGCTCGAAATGATGCACGGTGCAAGTAAAGCCGTTCGGCGGAAGCCATTTCGCCATCGCGTCGGCTTCCAGGAAGGCGCGATAGACTTTCTCCGGGCTGGTGGCGAGAACGCGGTGCAGGCGGACGGTATTGGGCATGGTTGTTATCCTCAGTGTTGATGGGCCCGAGCTGGCCTCTATGGCCCATTCATGTCACGAGGACGACCGGGACGTCGCTGATCCGACAGGACTTTGCGGATTTTTTGTCGCGGGTGCCGGGACCGCGAACCCTCATATGCGAGAACCCTGCCTGCGCAGGGACCGCAGAGCGCAGAAGCTCTCTCCTGGTTTAACCGCGCACGTGAGGAACACGGAGCGTATCGGCTTGTTGTTGGCAGTCAGAACAGGAGACAGTCAGATGATCAAGAAGCTCATGCTGGGCGCAGTGATCGCCTCGATGATGGGATCCACCGCAATGGCGCAACCCAGTCAGCAACAGGGAGGCGCGCAATCCGGGGTGGGCGGAACAAGCGACACCACGAAGAACAATGACAAAACCAAAGGCGGCATGACGACCGGGACCTCGTCGACCGGCACCACGGACGGCTCGGGCAGCAGCACCCCTGGCGGACAATCCTCCAAGAAGAGCTCGACGCCCAAATGAGTTCAGGAGGCGCTCATTGTCGGTCTACGACCAAACGATGGGCGCAAACTTCAAGCCGCGGCAAGGAAGTTCTTTGCGGAGCAGCGGCGCGCTCTTTGATCGGCTCGGCCTAGGCCCCAACGTCATTCGGTGTCATTGTGAACGCCAATCTGTAATGACCTGGCGTCGGACCATCCTGCGCGCCCGCTCTTTGAAGCGATGGCGGCGAGAGCTGTCCGGCGATGACAGCGTCAACCGCATCGATATCGTAACCTGACAACAGAATGATCCAGTCGGCGGCACCGTCATTGCCGCGGATTTGCTGTTCAGTGGTGGGCGAACTCGTCTTGGGCGTATCGGTCAGGAGGAGGTGGGCGCCCGTCAGTCCCGGCTTCGAGGCAAGGGCACCGAGCGTATCGAGAAGGCGCGCCTGCAGCTCGGCGGAACGTCCAGAGAGCGGCGACAGCCTGATGGTGGCGAGCGCGCCTGCGATGCCGCCGCCAAAGCTCGCGGCGATCCGGCACTGGCTGCGCACCATGCCGAGATGATGTGGCATCATCTTTGTCGACCACGGTGTCGGCGCATTGAGCTGGTCGAGATATCCCTTCGACGTGAGAACGCCGTAGTGCTCGAGCTCGTAGAGCACGAAGAAGCCCTCGGCATCCGTCGCGCTGGTCCAGCGCGAACCCCGCCGGAAGCCGGGAATGCTCAGCCGCTCGGGAAAGTGCTCGTGCGAATGCCAGTCGCCGAACTCGCTGCGCTGCTCCGGGCGGACGCTCCACCACATCGCGACGGCGGCCTTGCCGAGCAGTGACATGCTGACCTCCCTGCCTTGCGCGGGGCTATCGCATTTGAAAGCTTCTCCTTGCGGCCATCCTTCGAGACGCCCGCTTAGGCGGGCTCTCAGGATGAGGGCGGAGTGCGCGCAGGCCGCCACTAGTCATATGCGATAGCCCTGACTTTCTTGCGGACACTTTGCCTCAACACCAACAGCGGCGGCAAGGTGTCTCCGCCTGGCAAGCCGCAGCCACGACACGATCGGAGGCGATCATGGTGCGTGGTGGACGCGAGCCAGCCGAGCGCCGGACTGCGCGTCCGATCACACTGGCTCGCCGACATCGCGGCGATAATGCCTCGGCGAAGTTCCGAAGCGGCGGCGGAAACAGCGGTTGAAGTAGGACACCTCGTTGAATCCGCAGGTATAGGCGATATCGCTGATCTTCGATCGGTTGTAGCGGGAATCGAGCAGCATCTTCCGTGCCTTCTGCAACCGCAGCTCGGTGACACGTTCGGTAAAGCTCGATCCGGTCTCCTGCAGCAGTTCCTGGACGTAACGCGGCGAAAGCCCTAACTTGCGTGCAAGTTCGCTCGGCGAAAACGACGGATCAGCGAAACGCCCCCTGATATCTGCGATCACGTCCTGCAGCCGCGCGGCACGCAACCCGCGCCGCGTCGCAAGCTCGGCTGAATCGCCGCGGGCGCCGAGGGCCAGCGCGACCAGATCGATGAGATGCGTGCCGATGTTCTCCTTCAGCACGAGGTCGGCATCGATGTCGGAGTCGATGACGATGGCGAGATAGCGCTCCAGGTGACGCAAGGCCGGCGATGCAGCCAACGGCGTCAAGGCAAGGTCCTCGAAATTCGGCAGCCGCTCGGCCAGCAGCGCGCGCGGCACCGTGATGCCGCGAAAGGCGATCGGCCCATCAAGTTGCGACGCGATCGGCGCGGCGTTGGTATAGAGCATCGCCTCCCCCGCGCCGCGAATGGCTTCGCGGCCTTCCTGCCTGATTAGCGTACTCACACCGTTGAACGTGGTGCCGATGATGTAGTCGCCGCGGGTATCGGCTTCGACGTGACGCTGGGTACGAACTGCCGTCTGAATATTAGCCTCAAGCTGGGTGACCGCGATATCGCCGAGTTTCAGGAATTCGGACCGCGAATAAAACGGCGCATCGGGAAAGAACGAAATGTCCGCCGCGCACAAATGGTCGGTGAACAGGTCGAGCCACAGCCGCTGGCGCGCACCTTCGTCAAGATGCGCGGGAAGCTGATCCGAAGCGAATACGACCTTGGACATCGTTGCACGGCAAAGTTCAGGTGTAACTTGATACCGCCGCAGAGTTTATCGCGGCGCAAGCGCTACGTGCGGTAAAGCGCCGCATTCTCTGCGAGAACTGATTGGCTGCGCGCGCCAGTCTAAGTCGAGCGCGCCGCTGTCAAACTTCGTCATGCTTTGAACGGGCGAATGTATCCACCGAGCAACATGGATTCCGAAAAGGGCAGACGATGCGGAATCGTCCAACTCGGGTGCAGGCCAGGACAAGAAGCCGATGGCCATGACGTGTCAGTAACTTAGCCATCGAACGAAGGCGGCAAAGGCGTGGTGCGCTACGCCTGTTGAGGGGGCGTTCCGGTAGTTTTGGAGCGCCTGCTTTGGAATTGGAATTGGGGGGTGGAGTGAAAAAGCTGACATCACTGACGGGCGCTTCATTGGCTGGCGCCTCGATCATGGTTTCTGCAGGAGCTCTGGCCGCCGACCCCACTGTGAAGGCGCCGCCCCGACCGGCTTGGGTCGATAGCTGGGCCGGGCCTTATATCGGCGCCTATTTCGGCGCGGGTGCCGGACGTGTGACGGAATCCTCGACGGGCCGTTTCGGTAACAGTTCTGTCTCGACAAACGCCGGTGTTGTGACGTCGAGCTCGACCCTGGCCGGAACGACCGCGAGCAATCTTGCGGGCGATGTGACCGGTTCGATGGTCGACCTGTTCGCGGGGTATAATTGGCAGGCCGGGAGTATCGTGGCGGGCGGGCAGGTCGAAGGCACGGTCTTTTCCGATGTCGCGTTGAAGCCGTTCGGCAACGAGACGCTCAACAGCGTCAGCACCAACGTGCTGCTCGGGGCGGTGACCTCGACGGGTGCCCGCACGGCGATCGTGCAGAGCAACCAGCAGCTGCGCTCGCGGGTCGGGCTGATCGGCCGGGTCGGTTTTCTCGCGCGTCCGGATCTGCTGCTGTATGGCCTCGGCGGCCTCGAGCTCGGTCACTTTACCTTTGCCGACGGCGCCGATCCTTTCGGCGGTGACAACAACAAATGGGTTGCCGGCTACACGGTCGGCGCCGGCGGCGAGCTGAAGCTGACCGGCAATTGGTCGCTGCGCGGCGAGTATCGGTATCTGAACTTTGGCTTCAACCGGAGCGCAGCCGCCAGCTCAACGGCCAGCTCGGCGACGGGCGCAACCACGTCCGTCTCGACTAGCAGTCAATCCTTTTCGTCACGCATAAATGCTGATTTCCACCTGGCCAAGATCGGTCTGGTCTACCAATTCGGTGATTCCGGGCCGCTGTCCGCAATGGCGGCGATACCTTCGGCAGCACGCGGGTCTTCATTCGCAGGCGCCTGGGGTGACAGCTGGGCCGGCCCCTATATCGGTGCTTACGTCAGCGCCGGCGCCGGGCGGGCAAGGCAGACCTCCACGAGAATCGACGACGAAGGCAATGCCAGCAGTCTCGGCGGGTCGTCGGCGTTCACGCGATCAGGATTCGGCAATCTCGCCGGCGACATGACCGGTTCGATGGTCGATCTGTTCGCGGGCTACAATTGGCGAACCGGCAATGTCGTGGTCGGCGGGCAGATCGAAGGCACCCTGTTCAGCGACGTCACCACAAGGATGGTCGGCAACGAGGCATACAGCTCGGTGTCGAGCGACAACGGCGTCGTCACCTCGACAGAATCGGGGACGAACAGCATCGAGGACCGGCAGCAATTGCGCTCGAACGTCGGCGTGATCGGCCGGGCCGGTTATCTGGTGACACCGAATGTGCTGCTGTACGGCCTCGGAGGCCTGGCGCTGGGGCACCTGACCTATCCCGACAATTATCCCGACCCGGAAGCGCAGGTCAGCGACAAGAACGGCAAATGGGTGGCCGGTTATGTCGCGGGCGCGGGCGGCGAGGTCAAGCTGACGGACAGCTGGTCGCTGCGCGGCGAATACCGCTACATGCATTTCGGATATGACCGTAACGAGCCGTCAGGCAACTCGTCGACGTCCGTATCGGGCGGCGGCACCAACACGTCCACCAACAGCACCGTCCACCGGCGGCATATCGATGCCGATTTCCACGTCGGCAAGGTTGGACTGGTTTACCAATTCGGCGCGTCAGGCGCGCGGTCGGCGATGGCGGCACCGCCGGGCCCGGCCTGGAGCGACGGCTGGGCGGGACCCTATATCGGTGCCTATTTTGGTGCCGGTGCCGGACGTGCGGCGGAAACCATCGCAACGAACAACAGCAGGACCAGCACGACCACCAGCGTCGGGACCACGACCTCCACCAGCACTGAATCGGCGCGCGGCCGTCCCGTCGGGGACGTGACGGGCTCGATGGTCGATCTTTTCGCGGGCTACAATTGGCGCGCCGGCAATGTCGTGGCCGGCGGGCAGATCGAAGGCTCGGTGTTCTCCGACGTTACGTTCAACACCATCGGTCCTCAGACATTCACCTCAGTCGACACCTCGAACGGAGCTGTCACCTCGCGGTTCTCGGGCTCGCAAACCGCTGCGAGCCAGGCTCAGCAGCAGCTGCGTTCGAATGTCGGCGTGATCGGCCGGGCCGGTTATCTGTTGACACCGAACGTGCTGCTCTACGGCCTCGGGGGTCTGGCGCTGGGGCATTTCACTAACGCAGACGGGGACTTCAGCCGCGGCGATTCCAGCGGCAAGTGGGTGGCCGGCTACACATTGGGCGCCGGCGGCGAAGTGAAGCTGACAGGCAATTGGTCGCTGCGTGGCGAGTATCGCTATGCGCATTACGGCTTCGACCGCGACGAATCCAGCAAATTCGCATCGAACTCGCAATCGACCGGATCCTCCAGGACCTCTGTGTCCACCGACAGCACCCATCGTCAGATCAATGCCGATTTCCACACCGGGAAGATCGGCATGGTCTACCGGTTCGGTGAAGGCGGACCGCGTTCGGCCATGGCCGCGATGCCTGGCGCGCCCAGCGACCACTGGGCGGGCCCCTATCTCGGCGCCTATTTCGCTGCCGGCGCAGGCCGCGCCCGACAGAACCTCGCCTCGACGGCCGACTCCGCGCAGCAGAATTTCAATGGCGCCGTGCTAACGACGAATGGCGTCGTCAGCACGACGACCCGCGGCAATGCCGTCGGCGACACGATGGGCTCGATGGTCGACCTGTTCGCAGGCTACAATTGGCGAGCCGGCAATGTCGTGGCCGGCGGTCAGATCGAAGGCACGCTGTTCTCCGATGTCGCGTTCAAGACGGTCGGCGAGCAAACGAGGAATACCCGGCAAGTTTCCAACGGTGTCGTGACGACAGGTGTCAATCAGGTGGCGATGCAGGCCAGCGAGCAATTGCGCTCGAACGTCGGCGTGATCGGCCGGGCCGGCTATCTCGTGACCCCGAACTTGATGCTTTACGGTCTCGGCGGCCTGGCGCTGGGCCATTTCACTTTTCCCGATCCCGGCAATTTCGAAGGGCCCAACGGCAAGTGGGTGGCGGGTTATACGGCCGGCGCGGGCGGCGAGTTCAAGCTGACGCAGCGATGGTCATTGCGCGGCGAATATCGCTACATGCACTTCGACATCGACCGCAACGAGACACGGACCAGCTCGAGCACGCAGACCCTGGGCATCACGACCATTTTCAGGTCGAACGCAGACACCACGTCGCGAAAGACCAGTGCGGATATTCACATTGCGAAGATCGGTGCCGTCTATGGCTTCTGCTATTGCGACTAGGTGCACGGTGGCAAACGCGCATGCAGATGGTGGTTGCGATCACCTCTGTGAAATAGGCAGGCGAAAAGCCGCTACTGAATCGTTCCATGGGTGCGCCGCCTCTCGGCGCAATTTGAGGGAAGTCATGAAATCCATTGTCTCTGGTACTCTCCTGCTCTCGGCTCTCTGTCTCTCCCACGCCGCCTTCGCGGCCGATCTTGCCAGGGCCTACACCAAGGCGCCGCCCGCGCCGGTCGCATTCAGCTGGACCGGTTTTTACGCCGGCGTGCATGGCGGTTATGGCTGGAGTGATCCGACCGCGACCTTCGATCCCGGCGCGCTCGCAACCGGGACGGTGCCCGGCTATGTCGTCACGGGCGGGACTGGGCCGTTCACCCTGGATGTGAGCCCCAAGGGCGGATTCGGCGGCGGCCAAATCGGCTATAACTGGCAGTCCGGCACGTTCGTGTACGGCCTGGAAGCGGATGTCAGCGGCGCTGCCATTAAGGAGACGGCGAGCCGCCCCTTCAGCGTCACCGGAACGATCGGCGGCGACAATGGCGCCTTCACCGGCGTATTCAATCTCAAGCAGGAAATCGACGTCTTCGGCACGATCCGCGGACGTCTCGGATACGCGGCGAACAATGTGCTGATCTACGGTACCGGTGGCTTCGCCTGGGGCCACGTCAAGAACAGCATCTTCACCTCCAACCTCGCCACGCCGAATATCGCCAATTTCAACGGTTTCTTCCCGGCCCTGACGCGAAGCGCTTCCTCGTCGGAGGTCCAGGTGGGTTTCTCCGCGGGTGGCGGCCTGGAATGGGCTTTCGACCCGCGCTGGACATTCAAGGCCGAGTACATCTACATCAATCTCGGAAAGTCGAACGGCAATGCGCTTGCATTCCCCGGCGCGTCCTTCACGGACACCGAGGTTCAGCTTCATACGGCCAAGGGCGGCATCAACTATCGGTTTTGACTGAATGGATTTTGTGGTGCTTAGTGGTGGTAACGCAGGCGCGGCCAGTAGCGAACCATGGGCAGCGCAGAGTAAGTCTGCTCTGCCCCGAACTCGGACGTCAACTTGTTCGGCTATCGCGAGGGCGTCATCGACTCCGATGTCGAAATAATCGAACGGTACTCTCGGTCTTCCGAGACTAGCCGCTGAGCAAAAGAGGAGTCCGAGTCAATCGGTGGTGCCGGATGAACGAGTTATCAAGCACTTTCGACGGCCTCTTCAAAAGTGAATTCTCGATCAATCAAATGGTTGGCCGGAGCGTCACGTACGTGCGCCGGGGCAAGTTGCTGGGCGGCAATTCAGGGTTTGCTCATATAGGGAATTACCATGTCGAGGGGGACTCAATCCGTGTCGATGTGACCAGCCGACGACACAATTTTGGCGCCGATCATCAGTCTTTGCTCGGTTCCGACGTCTCGTCAATTTCCGTCGTCGGAAGGGCGGTTGGTAAGGCCTTTCACTTCGAGGGCAGCTCCCCGCAGGTGCCCGGTGCCGTCTTTCGATCCATCATGACCCCGCTGGATGAAAGCGACCTTCCGGCGCCCGGGATGATTGGTGAAGGTGGCATTTCCAACGGATTGTACTCCATCCATCTCAAAATCTTGGACGGCGTTCCCGGCGGCCTGACTGGAGTGATGCTATTGAACAACGGCCGTATCCTGGGTGGCGATGCCTTCTTCTACTATCTGGGTTCATATTCCTCCTCCAGCGGTCGATGGAGAGGGCAGATGGTCAATCAAGAGCATACGCCGGCGCGAGGGGAAGATCCGGTATTCGGTGGACACGAGATTGGAATTGGTTTTTCCGGGACGTGCGATGCCGAGGGCGGTTTCCTCGAGGGCACGGCGCTTGCGGGCAAGCGCAGCATCAGGTTCGAAGCTGATCTGAAATTGATCTGCGCTGCTTAGGGAGCGCGAAAGCCGAGGGCGCAGCTGCCGCGCGACGCCGCGCCCACACCCATCATTTTTCCAAGCTCAAGTAGTCGAAATAGAGATAAGCTACTTGAAGTTGTCAACCGAACCGCGGCGTAGCTCGCGAACCGGCCTGTCCTAGTCGCTTTGAGCACTTAAAAGTGTGGAGGAGGAGATGAAACGGCTGCTATTCGTTGGGCTTGTCGCGCTTCAATCGATCGGTATCGGATTGGCTCATGCCCAATCCGACGACTTAGCCAGACGCATCGAGCTGGGCATGAGGCTTATTAAAGTAGGATGCCCTACCGGCTCGGCAACGCAGAAAACAGAAGTGAAGGGAAATGCGACCGGTCGCATTACACTGTTGAGACCTGCTGACGCATCCGCCGACGCCGGCGCCAGTGTCAACTTCACGAAGGAGGAAGCCCACGGGCTGGTGGCTGCACTGCAAGAAGAAGTAACTGACAGCGGAGTCAAACTCTCTGAGCGACAGCTCGATTGCCTAAAGCCCTAGTATCGACCGAATCTTCCAAGAGCTTTTCCCGAACAAGAAATCAGGTACACGCGATGAAAAGCGTTTAGCTCTTGCAGACCTTCATACTGCATTCAGAAAGATTGCAAGGCACGCGTATGGAGAGCAGATTGGTCCCCCTTTGACGTACGGGGTTAGCATCAATGACGACAAAATTGAGATATTTAACAGATCTTCGGCTTATTGGGCTCGCCTCGGCGATCTCAAACCAGAACCGGAATTTGTAACGCACGCTCCGGGGCTTCCACATCTCAGATTATATTGCCTGCTAAGCGACTGCGTGTCTCAGGTCTACAAAGATGGAAATTCCGAAAAAAGAAGCTACGCCCCAGTCTATGTAAAAATCGGAGCAGACCCGAAGCCGCTTGAGAATGCATTTGCTCGCGTGATCCGCCTATATTGAATCTAGCAGTTGTTGTGTCGCTTTTTTCCGCTCTCTGAGAGTTCCTGAGGGAGTGGACGGGTTTGAGCCTGAATCGGGCTAGAGGTCTTTTGGCGCAACCCCCGATTCACTTATCTTAATGAGCTGCGCACTTCCTCTTCTCTACTCTTAGACCGTTCAAGTCTTGTGGCGAGGGCGTCGATGCAGAACCACCGCACGATTGTGTTTGTCGAACGGCTGAACGAACTCTCTTCCCAACTTGCAGAACTAGAAGAACTCCGCCTCAAGGTCGAAGAGGCGGAGCGACTCGCCTGCGCTGTGCATACGTCGCGTTCGCCCGGACCTCTGACCACCCGCTGGAAACACAAATGCGCGCCAGACGCCGCGACATAGATTAGCACTTCGCCACTGTTGTCGTGACGCTGCTCTGGCTAGCGTGCTTTCTGCGACGCTGTTCGTGGTCCTTTTGCGTGGGCACCCCTGAGAGGAGTGACAGTCAGTGAAAGTCGCGTATTGGCTTGTCGCTGACGTCCTTGCGCCTCGCGAGACTGCGATACCGCCGCCAAAGCTCTGGCGATCCGGCACTGGCTGCGCACCATGCCGAGATGATGCGGCATCATCTTCGTCGACTACGATGTCGGCGCATTGAGCCGCTCGAGATAGCCAACGAGCACTGACGCCGATGAGCCTCATCCTGAGGAGGCGCGTGAGCGCCGTCTCGAAGGACGAGGCGTGCGCGCAGGCCGCCACCAGTCAATGCGAAGGACAGGGCCGTGATCGATCCTGCAAGGGTCGGCTTCGTCGGTTTCTCGCTCGGCGGGGCGACCGGCCTCGTGCTGATGGGGATCAAGCCGGATTTCGCCAGGGTCGCCAGCCTCTGCAAGGAGACGACCGGCATGTGCGCACAGCTTCACAACGGCGAGACGCCGCCCGAGCCGATACAGGACGCGCGCATTCCCGCCGCCGTCATCGTTGATCCCGCACCGGCGACCCTGACGCGAGACACCGCGGACGGTGTAATGCTAAGGGACACGACGAGCGACCATGGTGCGAGCTACGATCTGATTGCAATTAAGCCGGACCGCGCCCCAGTTGACCTCGCCTCCGTGCTGCCGCCGGCCCGTTTATTTGTGCGTGCCACCTGGGGAATACCTGATTAGTTCGGCTGTACTTCTTCCGCTTCTGGCCCTTGGCAGACCTATTGCGGCTTCGTGTTCGACAGCAGCTTTTGACCCGAAGCAGTCATTGCACCCGGTCTCACGAAAAAAGTGCTAAGCTGATCTTCCCACAGGCGTGATCCCTAGAGGGAGCGACGCATGCGACGGCGGGAATTCCTAGCCTTCAGCGGTGCCGTAGCAATCCTCCCATTTGCTGCGGGGGCTCAGGCCCAAGTCCGCCGCGTGGGTGCTCTCCTAGCTAGCCCTCTAAGCAGGCCAATTCTCGAAAGAGTATTGAAGGAGAAAGGTTGGCTGTTGGGTCAGAACCTGCTCATAGACTATTGCATAAGCGATGGCGATACTGAGGAGAGCCGCAAGTGCGCGCGCGAATTGATCTCGTTGAAGCCTGATGTCTTGTTCGCGGTTACCAACACGTCGATGGCGTCACTGCAAGCTGAGGGGTCTAATATCCCGACCGTATTCGCGATGGTCAGCGATCCGATTGGAATGCGCTATGTCGAGACTTTCGCGCGGCCCGGTCGTAATGTTACCGGGTTCACTGCCTTTGTACCATCTCTCGGGGGTAAGTGGATCTCCCTGCTGAAGGAAATCGCGCCGCAGATTGAGCGGATCGGCGTTGTCTACAACCCAGAACCAGGGAATAACTCTGCTGCGTTTCTCGCTTCGATAAAGGCCGTCGCACAAACCTCCGGAGTGGTTTCGGTGGAGACGCCCCACGGCGATAGCTCCAGCATCGAACGGTTAATCGTATCTCTCCAAGACGCGCGGAACGCTGGTCTTGTTTTTCTACCTGACGCACTGACTGCCGCACGACGGAAGGAAATGACCGCGCTTGTTGCTAAGTGCAGGTTGCCCGCGATCTACTTCCTACGACTATTCTGCGATGTAGGGGGTCTTGTTTCGTATGAGTAAACCTCAATAAAATATATGCAGGCGCGGCATCCTACGTTGATCGAATTTTGCGCGGCGCCAATCCGGCAGACCTGCCAGTGCAAGCTCCGACCGAATTCGAATTCATCATCAACCGCAAGACCGCGAGAGTGCTCGGCTTGGAATTACCTGAAAGCCTCCTAGCCCGCGCCGATGAAGTTATCGAATAGAGAGCCGACTTCCGCTTGTGGCCCATCGCTGACGTCCCGAGCGGCCACACACGCCAATGTGCGGTGGATCATTCTTAGCGTGTAACCCCGACGTTTCCATCTTAATCCATCGACCTAAAATTTAATGCCGGGACAAAGTGACAAATTCTGACCGGCGGCATGCTCCCAACGGATTATCCTGTTGCCTCACCAGAGGAGGTGACCATGGTACAATTTATTCCGACTTCCATCACACGACGAAGCATGGTCGCAGGAATGGCGCTGACGGCCGCCCCGACGACTGCATTGCAGGGAGCAAGTAAGGCATACGCGCAGGCCCAGCAAACCTCGCCTGAGAAAAGTCTGTATGAGCGGCTGGGCGGCGTTTTTGCTATTGCGGCCGTGGTGGATCACTTCAGCGACGCTGTCGTGAAGAATCCCGTCGTGGGCCAGAAGTCCAAGAATCCGCAACTACGAGAATGGCACACCAAGAACCTGACAAGGTTGCCGGGCCTCAAGTTCATGCGGACGCTGTGGGTCTGCGACGTTTCGGGCGGGCCCCTTAAGTTCGCGGCCACCAAGCCTGGCGCGACGCCGCTCGGACTTGAGGAAGCGCACCGCAATCTCAGAATATCTCCGGCAGAGTTCGATGAGGTCGCGGCGGAACTCGGGCGGAGCCTCGACTTTGCCAAGGTCCCTAAGCGCGAGAAAGCCGAGGTGCTGGCTGCGTTTGCCGCGCACAAGGACGAGGTTACCGCCGGGTCTGCGACGGTCGGCAAGCGCGGCTGAAGGGTGATCTTCCCGGTCTTCGCTAGCACCGACTGGCTCCGGCTGGGCGGGCACGTTGGATCGCGCCGCGATCCGTCCGGTTGTGGCCATGCTGACGTCCCTCGCGCTAACGTCCGATAAGCGCCCTTGGACTCCAGACCTCTGCAGCCCCTTCCGCGAACAGCGTGTGGTCGGGGATTCGCTCCAATGTGCAGCAGCCAGCGCCTGATGTGCGCTCCCGGCATGATATCCACGATGGCATAATACCCCTGTTTTGCCCGACGGGTCAGAAGTTTTTCGTCGAATCAGAAATATCGTTGCGTGCCAACGGGATGGCTACTGTGCATGGGGTTGTTTTCCAGTTTTGAGCCTGCGATTGCACGCCTTCACAAGCAAAAGGAGCCGCCCCTTCGGACGGCCCCTTTGGTCTCGTGAAATGTGGTCCGCTTACTCCGCGGCCTGCTTCTGCGGCGGGTCGAGCGCGCCGGACTTGTGGATCTCGGCGACCTGGTGATCGCTGAAGCCGAGCACCGAGCGCAGGATCTCGTCGGTGTGCTCGCCGAGCAGCGGCGATCGCGTCACGTCTGCCGGGCTATCCGACAGCTTGATCGGGTTGCCGACCGAGACGTACTTGCCGCGGGTGGGGTGGTCGACCTCGACCACCGTGCCGGTGGCGCGCAGCGACTGGTCTTCCGCGATCTCCTTCATCGACAGGATCGGGCCGCAGGGGATGTCGTCCTTGTTGAGGATCTCCATCGCCTCGAACTTTGTCTTCGTCATCGTCCACTGCTCGATGCGGGCGAAGATCTCGTTCAGGCGCGGCAGGCGCGCCGCCGGCTTGGCGTAGTTCGGATCGGTCTTCCAGGTGGGTTCGCCGATCACATCGCAGATCTTCTCCCAGACCGGGGCCTGGGTGATGAAGTAGATGTAGGCGTTGGGATCGGTCTCCCAGCCCTTGCACTTCAGGATGCGGCCGGGCTGGCCGCCGCCGGAATCGTTGCCGGCGCGCGGCACGGCGTCGCCGAACGGCACGCCTTCGCCGAACTGGCTGTATTCCTTCAGCGGGCCGTGGGCGAGGCGCTGCTGGTCGCGCAGCTTGACGCGGCAGAGGTTGAGCACGCCGTCCTGCATCGCGGCAGTGACGCGCTGGCCCTTGCCGCTGTGGGTGCGCTGGTAGAGCGCGGTGACGATGCCGAGCGCGAGGTGCAGGCCGGTGCCGCTATCGCCGATCTGCGCGCCGGTGACGAGCGGGACGCCGTCGCGGAAGCCGGTGGTGGAGGCGGCGCCGCCGGTGCACTGGGCGACGTTCTCATAGACCTTGCAGTCTTCATACGGTCCGGGGCCAAAACCCTTGATCGAGGCGACGATCATCTTCGGGTTGATCGCCTGGATCTTCTCCCAAGGAAAGCCCATGCGGTCGAGCACGCCGGGGCCGAAATTCTCCACCAGCACGTCGCACTTCTTGATCAACTCGGTGAGGACTTCCTTGCCCTTGGGGTTTTTGGTGTCGAGCGTGATCGAGCGCTTGTTGTGGTTGAGCATGGTGAAATACAGGCTGTCCACGTTCGGGATGTCCTGCAGCTGGCCGCGGGTGATGTCACCCACGCCCGGGCGTTCCACCTTGATCACGTCGGCGCCGAACCAGGCCAGCAGCTGCGTGCAGGTCGGTCCTGACTGGACGTGGGTGAAGTCGAGAATGCGAACGCCCTCGAGCGCTTTGGTCATCGTATTGCTCCGTACTCTGTCTGCCCCTGCACCCGGCAGGGAATAAGGGTTGAGGGGTGGACTTACTTCTTCTTCTGCAGAACGCTCTGTGGATTGAGGTTGCCGATGCGGCCGCTCTCCGAGCCGGCGGCCGGATCGATCACGGCGTTGATGAGCGTCGGCTTACCGGACTTCATGGCGTCGTTGACGGCACGCTTCAGCTCGTCCGGCGAGGTCGCGTTGACGCCGACGCCGCCGAAGGCTTCCATCATCTTGTCGTAGCGCGCGCCCTTGACGAACACGGTCGTTGCCGGATCGGAGTTGGCGCCGTTGACGTCGGTGCCGCGATAGATGCCGTCATTGTTGAAGATGACGACGCAGATCGGCAAATTGTAGCGGCAGATGGTCTCGACCTCCATGCCGGAGAAGCCGAACGCCGAGTCGCCTTCCACCGCCAGCACGGGGTGGCCGGTCTCGAGCGCGGCCGCGATCGCCTGGCCCATGCCGATGCCCATCACGCCCCAGGTGCCGACGTCGAGACGCTTGCGGGGCTTGTACATGTCGATGACGCCGCGGGCGAGGTCGAGTGTGTTGGCGCCTTCGTTGACGAGGATCGCCTCGGGATAGTCCTTGATGACGTTCTTCAGCACACCGAGCGCGCCGTGATAATCCATCGGCGATTTGTTGTTCATGAGCTTCGGCGCCATCTTGGCGACGTTCTCTTCGCGCTTGGACGAGACCGCCTTGGTCCATTCGGCCGGCGGGGCGGTCCAGGATGATCCCATCGCCTGGTTGAAGGCGGAGACGACCGAGCCGATGTCGCCGACGACGGGCGCGACGATCTCGACGTTGGAATCCATCTCCTTCGGCTCGATGTCGACCTGGATGAACTTCTTCGGCGCCTCGCCCCAGCTCTTGCCCTTGCCGTGCGACAGCAGCCAGTTCAGCCGCGCGCCGATCAGCATGACGACGTCGGAGTCCTTCAGCACCGTCGAGCGGGCGGCGCCGGCGCATTGCGGATGGGTGTCGGGGAGCAGGCCCTTGGCCATGCTCATGGGCAGGAACGGAACGCCGCTCTTCTCGACGAAGCTCTTGATCTCCTCATCGGCCTGCGCGTAGGCCGCGCCCTTGCCGAGGATGATGAGGGGGCGCTTGGCGCTCTTGAGCACGTCGAGCGCGCGCTTCACGGACGCGGGCGAGGGGATCTGCGCGGGCGCCGCGTCGATCACCTTGACCAGCGACTTCTGGCCGGCCTCGGCGTTCATGACTTGGCCGAACAGTTTTGCCGGCAGGTCGAGATAGACGCCGCCCGGACGGCCTGAGACCGCAGCGCGGATGGCGCGGGCGAAGCCGATGCCGATGTCCTGGGCGTGCAGCACGCGATAGGCCGCCTTGCACAGCGGCTTTGCGATCGCAAGCTGGTCCATCTCCTCGTAGTCGCCCTGCTGGAGGTCGACGATCTCGCGCTCGGAAGAGCCGGAGACCAGGATCATCGGATAGCAATTGGTGGTGGCGTGGGCGAGGGCGGTGAGACCATTGAGGAAGCCGGGCGCCGACACCGTGAGGCAGACGCCGGGCTTCTTGGTGAGATAGCCGGCGATGCCGGCGGCGTAGCCGGCGTTCTGCTCGTGACGGAACGAGATCACGCGAATACCCGCGGCCTGCGCCATGCGGCCCAAATCCGTGATCGGGATGCCCGGCACATTATAGATGGTGTTGATGCCGTTCAGCTTGAGCGCGTCGATGACGAGATGGAAGCCATCCGTCAGTTCCTGCTCGGTGCCCGGTGCTTCGGACTTGGTCGCGGTATTCAGCATGGGCCTTGTCTCCCTGGTCTCAAGGTCGTTGGGGCGAATTGTTCGCCCTTCTGGTGAACGTTGCTTAAGTGAACAGTTACGTAAACAGTTCTTGGCCGTGCGCTTCGACGTAAGCGGCAAGGCCGAGGGTGTGATCGCGGGCGCGCTTCTCGGCAAGCTCGGTGTCGCGCGCTTCGAGCGCTTCGATGATGCCGAGATGCTCGGGCAGTGACGTCGCGGTGCGGTCCTTGCGTCCGATGGTCAGCTGGCGATAGCCGCGCACGTGCAAGAGCAGGTCGTTGGTGAGATCGACCAGCACCGGCGATTCCGACAGCGAGATCAGCGCCTGGTGGAAGGCGATGTTGGCGCGCGAATATTCCTCGACGTGATCCTCGGGCAGTCGGTCCTTGCCGAAATCCTTGAAATAGTCGCGCAGCGCCGTGATGTCCTTCTTGCGCGCGGTGGTGGTGATGAGGCGGGCGGCCATGCTCTCCAGCGCCGCCCAGGCGCGGATCATGTCGACGATCTCGCTCTTGGTCCTGCGCACCACCATGATGCCGCGGCGGGGCACGGTCTTCACGAAACCGTCCTGCTCCAGCATCGCGATGGCCTCGCGGATCGGCGTGCGGCTGACGCCGAGCCTTTCGGACAGCGCGCGCTCGTCGAGCATCACCGGCTCGGGCGTCGAGTAGATGTCCATCTTGAGGATGGCTTCCTTCAAGGCGTCATACGCCTTGTTCTTGAAGCTGCTCTCCGGGGCAATACGAACGATTGCGATGTCTGCCTCGGCCATGTTCGGCAACGCCTTGGTTGGTTTCCGTAGTGACACGACGAATCTCCTCCAGTGGGGAGTCGTCTTTTACAGGAATATTAACTGGAAAGTTTTTGGCATACCACATGCCAGAATGTCAAGCTGCCTATTTTTTGCGGCCTTCTAGGCCATGCACCAGCTTGACAAGTTGGCTTCTGGCATACCAAATGCCATCGCCAGCCATTTTTGATCCATGCCGGCGGAGTAGTCCTGAGGCTTATGCCACTCCGTACCGCCGCATGGAACAGAGCGCGGCGAATGGCAAGCATCATGGGCAGCCGCAAACACGCGCGCGCTTTGAAAAGAACGAACTGAGGTCAAGGGAGAAGCCACATGTCCAATTCCAAAGATGCCGTCCGCAAGGTGCTTGACCAGGTCAAGGCGGACAACCGCACCAGCCTGACGGCCCCGGAAGGCAAGCTGGTCTGCGACGCCTACGGCATTCCGGTGCCGAAGGAGGGCGTGGCCAAGTCGGCGGGCGAGGCCGGCAAGATGGCTTCGTCCATGGGCTTCCCGGTCGTGATGAAGATCGTCTCGCCGGACATTCTCCACAAGACCGAAGCCGGCGGGGTCATCGTCGGCCTCAAGACGACTGAAGAGGCCGAGAAGGCCTACGAGACCATCCTCGGCAACGCAAAGAAATATAAGTCCGATGCCAAGATCGAAGGTGTGCAGGTGCAGCAGATGCTGGCCGGCGGAACCGAGGTCATCGTCGGCTCGATCACCGACGGCTCGTTCGGCAAGCTGGTCGCCTTCGGCCTCGGCGGCGTGCTGGTCGAGGTGCTCAAGGACATCACCTTCCGCCTCGCGCCGGCGACCAAGGAAGACGCGCTCTCGATGCTCGACGGCATCCAGGCGCACGAGATTCTAAAGGGCGTGCGCGGCGGCGAGCCGGTGAACCGCAATGCGCTCGCTGACGTCATCGTCAAGGTCTCGCAGCTCGTCACCGATTTCCCTGAGATCGTCGAGCTCGACCTCAACCCGGTGTTCGCGACGCCGAAGGATGCCACGGCCGCAGACGTCCGCATCGTGGTCGACTTCGCCTACAAGCCGAAGCCGAAGCCGCGTCCGACCGAAGAGATCGTCGCGGCGATGAACCGCATCATGCAGCCGAAGGCGGTCGCCGTCGTCGGCGCCTCCGCGGAGGACGGCAAGATCGGCAATTCCGTGATGAAGAACCTCATCAACGGCGGCTACAAGGGCGAGATCTATCCGATCCATCCCAAGGCCGCCGAGATCCTCGGCTACAAGGCCTACAAGAGCGTCAAGGACGTGCCGGGTGTGATCGACGTCGCCGTGTTCGCAATCCCCGCGAAATTCGTCGCGGCCGCGCTGACCGAATGCGGCGAGAAGAAGATCCCGGGCGCGGTGCTGATTCCGTCGGGCTTCGCTGAAGCCGGTGCGCCGGAGCTGCAGGCCGAGATCGTCGAGGTCGGCAGGAAGTACGACATCCGTCTGATGGGGCCGAACATCTACGGCTTCTATTATACGCCCGCCAATCTCTGCGCGACCTTCTGCACCGCCTATGACGTCAAGGGCCATGCGGCGCTGTCGTCGCAGTCGGGCGGCATCGGCATGGCCATCATCGGCTTCTCGCGCTCGGCCAAGATGGGCGTGTCCGCGATCGTCGGCCTCGGCAACAAGTCCGATATCGACGAGGACGATCTGCTCGCCTTCTTCGAGCAGGACCCGAACACCAATCTGATCGCCCAGCACTGCGAAGACCTCAAGGACGGCCGCGCCTTCGCGGAAGCCGCAAAGCGCGTGTCCAAGAAGAAGCCGGTGGTGGTGCTCAAGGCCGGCCGGACCTCGGCCGGCGCGAAGGCGGCGTCGTCCCACACCGGCGCGCTCGCCGGCAACGATCGCATCTATGAGGACGTGTTCAAGCAGTCCGGCGTGATCCGTGCCCGCTCACTTCGCCAGTTGCTTGAATTCGCCCGCGGTGTACCGGTGCTGCCGACGCCGAAGGGCGAGAACGTTCTCATCATCACCGGTGCCGGCGGCTCGGGCGTGCTGCTGTCGGACTCCTGCGTCGATAACGGCCTGTCGCTGATGTCGATGCCGCCGGATCTCGATGCGGCCTTCCGCAAGTTCATCCCGCCGTTTGGAGCGGCCGGCAATCCCGTGGATATCACCGGCGGCGAGCCGCCGATCACCTACGTCAACACCGTGAAGCTCGGCCTGTCGGATGAGCGCATCCACGCGCTGATCCTCGGCTATTGGCACACCATCGTCACGCCGCCGATGGTGTTCGCTCGCAACATGGTCGAGGTGAAGAAGGAGATGGAGGCCAAGGGTTTTGTGAAGCCGATGGTTGCCTCGCTCGCTGGCGACGTCGAGGTCGAGGAGGCCGCCGAATATCTCTATCAGAACGGCATCCCGGCTTACGCCTATTCGACCGAGCTACCGGTCGAGGTGCTTGGCGCCAAGTACAAGTGGGCGCGCGGGGCAGGGCTGCTCTGAGCTTGCGTTCACCTCTCCCCGCTTGCGGGGAGAGGCCGGAATTTGCACAGCAAATTCCGGGCGAGGGGGAGCTTCCGCGAGTCCAATTGCCACTGTCCTTGCGGAAGCTCCCCCTCACCCTGACCCTTTCAGAGCGAGCGTTGCTCGTCTCGGCCCCGCAAGCGGGAGAGGGGAAGAGAAGAAATGCAGGTCGCGATGAGCAAGAACGTGATCCGGCGCAAGTCGCTCGAGCCCAAATCGGCCTCGGAGGCCGATCACGAGAGCCGCGACGGTGGCGTGCAATCGGTCGACCGCGCGCTGTCGATCATCGAGACGCTGGCCGAGGACGACGAAGGCTATCGTCTGAGCGATCTCTCGATCCGCACCGGCCTGTCGGCGTCCACCGTGCACCGGCTGCTCGCAACGCTCGAAAGCCGCCGCTTCGTGCAGTTCGACCGTGGCGAATCCAAATGGCATGTCGGGGTGCGCAGCTTCACGGTTGGCGCCAGCTTTGCGCGGCGACGCAATTTCTCCGCACAGGCGATTCCATATTTGCGCAAGCTGCGCGATCTCACCCGCGAGACGGCCAATCTCGCCGTGGTCGACGATGAGTTCATCATCGTGCTGACCCGTATGGAAAGCCGCGAGATCATGCGCTCGCTGACCAAGGTCGGCGGCCGCGTCCCCATGGTGACCTCCGGCGTCGGCAAAGCGGTGCTCGCAACCTATTCAGACGAGGATGTCGGCGCCGTCATCCGTCATCACGGCATGCCCCGCCTGACCGAGAAGTCGATCGTGCGCCCGAGCGACCTGTTCAGGGAGCTCGAGAAAATCCGCAAACAGGGCTTTGCCGTCGACGATGAGGAGGCGCAGATCGGCCTGCGCTGCGTCGCCGCGGTGGTATACAACGCGCTGGCCGAACCGCTTGCGGCGATCTCTGTTTCCGGCCTGACGAGCCGCGTCACCGACGAACGGTTGCCGGAGATCGGCCAGATCGTCCGGGACGTCGCGGCGGAACTGACTGCCGCGCTCGGCGGGGTGATCCCGGCGCCCCGCTGACCAAAAACCCTGAGGCATGTCACTGGACAGCATCGGCCGTTTTGGTTGATATGCGACCAAACGACACAATGCGGCAAACGTCCGCATGAGCCTGGAGATGCCCTCATGTTCCGATTTCCCGTGCGCCTTGTCGGCGCAGCCGTCGCGTTGACTCTGGCGGCAGCCAATCCGGGTTTTGCCCAGCAGCTCGAGCTCAAGTTGATGGCGCCGGCGGCTCCGGGCGGAGGCTGGGACCAGACCGCGCGCTCGATGCAGCAGGCGCTGGTGGCTGCGGGCGTCGCCCGCAGCGTGCAGGTCACCAATGTTCCCGGTGCAGGTGGCAGCGTCGGCATCGCGCAGTTCGTCAACGGCGCCAAGGGCGACGGCAACCAGATGATGGTCAACGGCTTCGTCATGGTCGGCGCGCTCGCCATGAACAAGTCGCCGGTGACGCTGGAGCAGGTGACGCCGATCGCGCGCCTCACCGAGGAAATCCAGGTGATCGTGGTTCCCGCGAACTCGCCGATCAAGACTGCGCAGGATCTGGCCGCCGCGGTGAAGGCCGATATCGCCAAGGTCACCTTTGCCGGCGGTTCGGCCGGCGGCGTCGACCATGTGATGGCGGCCTTGTTCGCCGGCGCCGTCGGTGCCGACGCCAAGAAGATCAATTACATCCCGTTCTCCGGCGGCGGCGAGTCGCTGGCGGCGATCCTCGGCGGCAAGGTCACCGCGGGCATTTCGGGGCTCAGCGAATATGAAGGGCAGATCAAGTCGGGCAAGCTGCGCGCGATCGGCGTGACCTCGGAGAAGCGCATCGCGGGCAGCGACATCCCCACGTTCAAGGAGCAGGGCATCGACCTCGTGATCGCCAATTGGCGTTCGGTGGTCGCGCCTCCCGGCATCACGCCGGAGCAGCGCAAGACCTTGAGCGATGCGGTCGAGAAGATGGTGAAGTCTGACGCCTGGAAAGAGATCCTCAAGCAAAAAGGCTGGGAGGATGCCTATCTCGGCGGCGATGCTTTTGCCGACTTCCTGAAGAAGGAAACGGCCCGTGTCACCGACGTGCTGAAATCGGTCGGCTTGGTCAAGTCATGACCTCGGGCGATCCCGTCCAGCCGCCGCGGCGCGTCGACCGCGCCGGTCTCGTCATCGCGGCATCGCTTGCGGTGCTCGCCGCCGTGCTGGTCTGGGACGCGCGCGGCCTGCAATCCGCCGCGATGTACGGGATGGGGCCGGAGGCGATGCCGGTTGTGGTCGCCTGCGGCCTTGCGCTGCTTGCGATCGGCAATTTCATCGACGCACTGCGCGGCAATCTGCCGGCACGCGAAAGCGCCGATCCCGTGCCTGTGGTTCTGATCCTCGTCGGTCTGGCGCTGCTGATCGCCATCATCGGCTTTGGCGGCGGCTTCATCCTGGCGACCTCGGCCCTGTTCGTGACGACCTCGGCGGCCTTCGGGCGCCGTGCCATCCTCATCGACGCCATCATCGCTCTCGTGATGTCGACCCTCATCTATCTCGCGTTCGACCGGTTGTTGACGCTGAGCCTGCCTGCCGGCCCGCTGGAGCGATTGCTGTGATGGATACCTTTGCCGCGCTGGCTCACGGCATGGCGGTCGCCGTCCAGCCGATGAACCTGCTTTACGCGCTGATCGGCGTGTTCCTCGGCACGGCCGTGGGCGTTCTGCCCGGCATCGGCCCGGCATTGACGGTCGCGCTGCTGCTGCCAGTGACCTACAAGCTCGACCCCGGCGGTTCGCTGATCATGTTCGCCGGCATCTATTATGGCGGCATGTACGGCGGATCGACCACAGCGATCCTCATCAACACGCCGGGTGAAAGCGCCTCGATGGCGACCGCGCTCGAAGGCAACAAGATGGCCAAGGCCGGCCGCGGCGGGCCGGCGCTTGCGACCTCCGCAATCGGTTCCTTCGTCGCCGGCACCATCGCCACCATTGGCTTGGCCTTCCTTGCGCCATGGCTGGTCGATGTCGCCGTGCGCTTCGGTCCGGAGGATTATTTCGCGCTGATGTGCGTTGCCTTCGTCACGGTGTCGGCGACCTTCGGCGATTCCCCAGTCCGCGGCCTGACCAGCCTGTTCATCGGTCTGACGCTCGGTCTCGTCGGCATCGACAAGTTGACCGGTCAGGCGCGGCTTGCGTTCGGCGTTCCTGAATTGCTCGACGGCGTTGAAGTCACAACGCTCGCGGTCGGCCTGTTCGCGGTGGGCGAGGCACTCTACGTCGCATCGCGCCGCCACCACACCGAGGAGAAGCTGGAGCCGGTGCGCGGCTCGCTGTGGATGACCAAGGAGGACTGGAAGCGGTCTTGGAAGCCCTGGCTGCGCGGCACCATGTTCGGCTTTCCGATCGGTGCGCTGCCGGCCGGCGGTGCGGAGATCCCGACCTTCCTGTCCTATTCGACCGAGAAGCGGCTGACGAAGCACCCCGAAGAGTTCGGCAAGGGCGCGATCGAAGGGGTCGCCGGGCCCGAAGCCGCCAACAACGCCTCCGCCGCAGGCACGCTGGTGCCGCTCTTGACGCTGGGCCTGCCGACTTCGGCGACCGCCGCGATGATGCTGGCGGGCTTCCAGCAATATGGTCTCAATCCGGGCCCGCTGCTGTTCGCCGAGCGGCCCGACCTCGTGTGGGGCCTGATCGCCAGCCTGTTCATCGCCAACATGATGCTATTGGTGCTCAATCTGCCGCTGGTCGGCCTGTGGGTGCGGCTGCTCGCGATCCCGCAGCCCTGGCTCTATGCCGGCATCCTCGTGTTCGCGACCATGGGCACCATCGCGGCAAAGCCGTCGGTGGTGGAATTGTCGATGCTGGCCGGTTTCGGCGTGCTCGGCTTCCTGATGCGCCGGTTCGATTTCCCGATCGCGCCCGTCGTCGTCGGCCTGATCCTGGGCCCGATTGCCGAAAGCCAGCTGCGCCGCGCGCTCGCGATCAGCCTCGGCGATCCCATGACGCTGCTGCAGAGCCCGATCTCGGCGACGCTCCTCGGCGTCGCGCTGATCGCGCTGGTCGCGCCCTTCGTCTTGAAGGGGCTCGGGCGGTTCAAGGCGAATGAGGACTAGCGGAACTCATCAACGGCCAGTTTGCCCAATGCGTAAGCAAAGATGCCGTTTTATTTGAGTTGCCCCTGCCGCCGTCGGGGGCAACCATCGCTGGGCTGTCCAATATCCGTGAGAGCCCCGATGACCAAACTCACCCGCTTCACCGTTGCTCCCCTGCACAGCATGACGCGGCGCTTGGCCGATGTTGCGTCGGCCCGCGTCGCGCCGGATCTCGTCGTCACGGGGGCGCGGGTGCTCTCGACCTATTCGGAGCGCATTCATCAGGGGCGGGAAGTCTGGATCACAGGCGGCCGCATCGCGGCGGTGAAACCGGCAGGCACAGCCAAGAAAGCCTGGAGCGATGTTCCGCTGTATGACGCCGCCGGTGGCATCATCGCGCCCGGCCTCGTCGATCCGCACATCCACATCGAATCCTCGATGGTGACGGCCTGCGCCTATGCCGAGGCTGCGTTGCTGAACGGCACCACCACGATCTTCTGCGACAGCCACGAGATCGGCAACGTCATGGACGTCGCCGGTGTGGAGGCGATGCTGGAAGATGCGCGCGAGGCGCCGCTGTCGATCTTCTTGACCGTGCCGAGCACGGTTCCCGCGACCTCGGCTGAACTGGAGACGGCGGGCGGCGACCTCACGCCGGACAAGATCGCCGGTCTGTTCGATCGCTGGCCCGAAGCGGTGGCGCTTGGCGAGAAGATGGATTTCGTGCCTGTCACGATGGGCGACGAGCGCAGCCATGCCATCCTCTCCGCAGCCTTAAAGCGGGGGCGTCCCGTTTCCGGGCATGTCTACGGCCGCGAATTCGTTGCGGCCTATGCGGCATCCGGCGTCACCGACACCCATGAGGCGATCGACCGCGACATCGCCGATGACCTGCTCGATGCCGGCGTCTGGGTGTTTTTGCGCGGGGGACCGCCGACTACGCCCTGGCACTCGCTGCCGCAAGCGATCCGAACAATCACCGAGCTCGGGGCCTCGCACAAGCGCACCGCCGTGTGCACGGACGATCGTGACGCCGATGATCTCCTGCTGTTCGGTCTCGACTGGGTCGTGCGGGAAGCCGTGAAGGCGGGGATGTCGCCCGAGCAGGCCTGGTCAATGGGCTCTCTGCATGGCGCGACCCGCTTCGGGATGGAAGGCGATATCGGCGGGCTTGGCGGCGGCCGCCGCGCCGATCTCGTGCTGATGGACGATCAGCTCGAGCCACAATGCACGTGGTATGGTGGCGAGCTCGTGGTCGAGCACGGCAAGATCACCCCGCGTCTCGATCAGGCGCTGTCGCATCGCTACCAATATCCCAAGGGAGCCTATGCGACCGTCAAGCTGCCGCAGACCATGAAGCTGACGCCCGAATTGCCGGCCAAGGCCTGCGCCGTCAACGCCATCAAGACCGCGCTGCCTGGCATCACGCTGATCCACGAGAAGGTCGCGATCGAACCCGCAAAAGACTGGCCGTCGCTGTTCGCGCGCTATGGCCTCTGCTTCGTCGCGGTGGTCGAGCGTCATGGCCAATCCGCGGGCAACGTCGCCCATGGCCTCTTGAAGGATTTCGGCCTGAAGCGCGGCGCGGTCGCGTCCAGCGTCGGGCACGACAGCCACAATCTCATCGTCGCCGGCACCAACGAGGGCGACATGCAGGTCGCCATCGCCGCCATCAAGGAGCGGCAGGGCGGCGTCTGCGTCGTCGCCGACGGCGAGGTGAGGGCGCTGGTTCCGCTGCCGATCGCAGGACTCCTGTCCGACAAGCGTGTCACCGAAGTGGCGGAAGAGGTGAAGGTGCTGAAGAAGGAATGGGCCGAGGCCGGCTGCACCATCCCATACATGGGCTTCAATTTGATTCCGCTATCGGTCATTCCGGAAATTCGCATCACCGATAAGGGACTCGTGCTGGTGCCGCAGATGCAGCTGGTGCCGCTGTTCGAGTGAGCTGCTTTCACGCATCTGTTGATCTAACCGATTGACACGTCCACGATTTTCTCGTGGTTGCCGCATCGTGGAAAATAAAATCGGTCTCGTTGAGATCGGCTTCTGCGTATCTGATGATCTCGCTCGCTGACGCAATTTGAGCGAGGTCCGATATGGCGAAGATGCGAGCTGTCGATGCGGCCGTGCGTATCCTGGAGAAGGAAGGTATATCGACGGCCTTCGGTGTTCCCGGCGCTGCAATCAATCCGCTTTACTCGGCGCTGAAGAAGCGCGGCTCGATCCGCCACATCCTGGCGCGCCATGTCGAGGGCGCTTCGCACATGGCCGAAGGCTATACGCGCGCCAAGGCCGGCAATATCGGGGTCTGTATCGGCACCTCCGGGCCGGCTGGCACCGACATGATCACCGGTCTTTACTCCGCGATCGCCGATTCCATCCCGATCCTCTGCATTACGGGGCAGGCGCCGCGCGCGCGGCTCTACAAGGAGGATTTCCAGGCGGTCGACATCGAGTCGATTGCAAAGCCTGTCACGAAGTGGGCACTGACGGTACGTGAGCCGGCGCTGGTGCCGCGTGTGTTCAGCCAAGCCTTTCACGTGATGCGCTCAGGCAGGCCGGGGCCGGTGCTGATCGACATGCCCCTCGACGTACAGCTCGCCGAGATCGAATTCGATGACGAGACCTACGAGCCGCTGCCGGTCTATAAGCCCGCCGCGACGCGCAAGCAGGTCGAGAAGGCGCTGGAGATGCTCAACGCCGCCGAACGGCCGCTGATCGTCGCGGGCGGCGGCATCATCAACGCCGACGCCTCGGATCTGCTGGTCGAGTTCGCCGAAATCGCCAACATACCCGTCGTGCCGACGCTGATGGGATGGGGCGCGATCCCCGATGATCACGTGCTGATGGCCGGCATGGTGGGTCTCCAGACCAGCCACCGCTATGGTAATGCCACGCTGCTGGAGTCCGACTTCGTGCTCGGCATCGGCAATCGCTGGGCCAACCGCCACACCGGCTCGGTCGAGACCTACACCAAGGGTCGCAAATTCGTTCACGTGGACATCGAGCCGACGCAGATCGGGCGCGTGTTCAATCCCGATCTCGGCATCGTCTCGGACGCAAAGGCCGCGCTCGAACTGTTCGTCGCCGTCGCCAGGGAGTGGCGGCGGTCAGGCAGGCTCCGCGAGCGCCAGGCGTGGCCTGCGGCCTGCCGCGACCGCAAGAAGACGATGCTGCGCAAGAGCCATTTCGACAACGTCCCGATCAAGCCGCAGCGCGTCTACGAGGAAATGAACAAGGCGTTCGGCCGCGACACCACCTATGTCACCGTGATCGGCCTGTCGCAGATCGCCGGCGCGCAGTTCCTCGGCGTCTACAAGCCCCGCAACTGGATCAATGCCGGGCAGGCGGGGCCGCTCGGCTGGACGCTGCCGGCCGCGCTCGGCGTGCGCGCGGCGTGCCCGGAGCGCGAGATCGTCGCGCTCTCCGGCGACTACGATTTCCAGTTCCTGATCGAGGAGCTCGCGGTCGGCGCGCAGTTCAATCTGCCCTACATCCACGTCGTCGTGAACAATTCCTATCTCGGCCTGATCCGACAGGCCCAGCGCGGCTTCGACATGGACTATCACGTCCAGCTCTCCTTCGAGAACATCAACGCGCCCGAGATCGGCGTCTACGGCGTCGACCATGTCGCGGTCGCCGAAGGCCTCGGCTGCAAGGCCATCCGCGTCACCGACCCGAAGGACACGCAGGCAGCGTTTGCGACCGCCCGCGAATTGATGGCCAAGCACCGCGTGCCTGTGGTGGTCGAGTTCATCCTCGAACGGGTCACCAACATCGCGATGGGCACGGAGATCGACAACATCGTCGAGTTCGAGGAGGTGCTGGACCTTCCGCTCGACGAAGTCGAGACCACGCGCGTGCTGCAGCCGGCGGAATAGGGGAAGAAGCACCATGCCGAAATTTGCCGCCAATCTCACCATGCTCTTCAACGAGATGCCGTTCCTCGACCGCTTTGCGGCGGCGAAGGCGGCGGGCTTTGCCGGGGTCGAATATCTCTTCCCCTATGATTTCGACAAGGCGCAGCTGCGCGAGCAGCTCGAGGCGCATGGCTTGACGCAGGTGCTGCACAATCTCCCCGCCGGCAACTGGGCGGGGGGCGAGCGCGGCATTGCGATTCTGCCCGACCGCATCGCCGAATTCCGCGACGGCGTGTTCCGCGCGATCGATTATGCCAGGGCGCTCGATTGCGAGCAGCTCAACTGCCTCGTCGGCATCGCCCCTGTCGACGCCGATCCGCACGAGCTTCGAGAGACGCTGGTCGGGAATCTGCGTTTTGCAGCTTCGACGCTGGCGCGAGAGAACATCAAGCTATTGGTCGAGCCCATCAACACGCTCGACATTCCCGGCTTCTTCCTCAACGGCACCGAGCAGGCGGTGCAGCTGATCTCCGAGGTGAGGTCGAACAACCTCTTCATCCAGTACGACATCTACCACATGCAGATCATGGAGGGCGATCTCGCCCGCACCATGCAGGAATATCTGCCTCAGATCGCCCACGTCCAGCTTGCCGACAATCCCGGCCGTCACGAGCCCGGCACCGGCGAGATCAACTATCCCTTCCTGTTCCGCCACCTCGACGCGATCGGCTATCGCGGCTGGATCGGCTGCGAATACAAGCCCCGCACCACGACGCTGGAGGGCCTGTCGTGGCATGCGGCACAGACGTTTGAGACCTGAGAATATTGCCACGTCGGCGGTGCGCTCCCTCTCCCGCTAGCGGGAGAGGTGCACCGAGTGCGCGGATGAATTTTGCTACTTCAACTGTGAGAAATCAAACATGACCAACATCGGCTTCATCGGACTTGGCACCATGGGACGGCCGATGGCCGGCCATCTCCTGGCCGCGGGCCATCGCGTTCTCCTGCATGACGTTGCTCCGATCGCGCCGGAGCTGATGTCCGCGGGCGGCATCGCCTGCACATCGGCCAGGGAGGTCGCGGAGCAGGCGGACGCGGTCATCATCATGGTGCCGGATACGCCGCATGTGGAGGCCGTGCTGTTCGGCAAGGAGGGTGTCGCTAGCGGCATCTCCAAGGGCAAGATCGTCGTCGACATGAGCTCGATCTCGCCGCTGGCGACGAAGGAGTTTGCGAGGAAGATCGAGGCGCTCGGCGCCGATTATCTCGATGCGCCGGTGTCGGGCGGGGAGGTCGGCGCCAAGGCGGCGAGCCTCACCATCATGGTCGGCGGGCCCGAGCGGGCCTTTGGCACCATGAAGCCGATCTTCGACAAGATGGGCAAGAACGTCACGCATGTCGGCGCCAACGGCGACGGGCAGACGACAAAGGTTGCCAACCAGATCATCGTCGCGCTCACCATCGAAGCCGTGAGCGAGGCCCTGTTGTTCGCATCCAAGGCCGGTGCGAATCCCGCGCTGGTGCGCAAGGCGCTGATGGGCGGCTTCGCGTCCTCGCGAATTCTGGAGGTGCATGGCGAGCGCATGGTGAAGCGCAATTTCGATCCTGGCTTCCGCATCGAGCTGCACCAGAAGGATCTCAATCTCGCGCTCGAAGCTGCGCGTGCACTCGGCCTGTCGCTGCCGAGCACGGCGGTGGCGCAGCAATTGTTCTCGTCCTGCACTGCACATGGCGGCAGGGCCTGGGATCACTCCGCCATGGTGCGGGCGCTGGAACTGATGGCGGGGCATGAGATCGCCAGGGCCTGAACTGTTACGCGGTAACACTGTCCAGTGATGCATCTTTCGTCGCAGGGGAACCGGAACAATGCTCCGGCCCCGCGGGTTGAAGGCGCAGGACAATCACTGGAGACAAAACACCATGAAAACCCGTCTTGCGATTACGTTGGCTGCAGCGTCGCTGCTGGCGTCGAGCGCAGCCTTTGCTCAGTCGACGACCGAACAGGGCGCCAGGGACGGCGCGCGTGCAGGTGGCGACATCGGCGGCCCGATCGGTGCAATGGTTGGCGGCACCGTGGGTGCAGCCGTCGGCGCCGGTCTCGAAATTCCGAATGCGGTCCTCGGCGGAATTCCTCGCAGCGACTCCGTCGTGGTCCAGGAGCGCGTCGTGGTCGGCGAGCCGCTGCCTCCGACCGTGGTGCTGCGGCCCGTGCCGAACTACACCGAATATCGCTATGCGGTCGTGAACGATCGCCGGGTGATCGTCGAGCCGCGCACACGCCGCGTGGTCAAGATCATCGACTGATCGACGCAATTCTTTGTGCTGAGCAGGGCCCTGCGGAGCATCACTCCGCGGGGCCTTCGCTTGTCATGGCGGAGCTGGTGCGAAAGCGCGAGAGTAGCCGGTCTGCGGCGGCGGCGAGTGCAAAGCCGAGGCACGCGGTGGCAGCATCGACCAAAAAATCCACCAGCCGCGCGTGACGGCCGGGTGCCCAAAATTGCATCAGCTCGAGAACGCCGATCAGGACGACCGCGGCCGCTGCGCTCAGTAGGCGCCGGCGTGGATAGGCGAGGCCGAAGGCCAATCCCACCATGACGAAGGCAAGCGCATGTTCGCCGTCCTGACCGAGGTCGGAATGGGGGCGAAGGCCGGGAGGACCGAGGGTGGCGAACGTAACGGCAGCGGCGAGCAGCCAAGCAAAGGTACGAATGAACATCCGGGTCGCTTAGCACGAATTTGGTCGGGTTGTCGCGAGGCTCGTATCAGATCGCCGTGTAGTTAATGACAAAAATGTTAAAGCGGATCGCGCACGCCGAGGCCATGCATGAAGCGTTCCCGGATCTGCACGGGGTCGCGCCGGGTGGTGCCCACGCCGGGCTTGTCGTCGATCCTGACCGCGATCAGGCTCGGCTCGGAAGCGGCCATGGCGTCGTCGACCAACCGCTCGAAATCTTCCTCGTCCGCGGCCCAGGCGCTGCTCGCAAGACCAGAGCCAATGGCAATGGCGACGATGTCGGCAACGTTCGCTGCCGGCGTCGGCTGCGCCCCGGTGATTTGGTAGATGCCGTTGTCCATCACGATCATCGTGAGGTTCTTCGGCTTCAAGGCTGCAATCGTCGAGAGCGCACCGAGCTGCATCAGGAGCGAGCCGTCGCCTTCCAGCGCGAAGACGCGGCGGTCGGGCTGCGCCAGCGCGACGCCGAGCGCGATCGGAAAGGCGAGTCCCATGCTGCCCAGCATGTAGAAGTTCTGCGGGCGGTGGCCGGCGGCCCACAGGTCGAAATTGGTGTTGCCGATGCCGCCGATCACGGCTTCCTCGTGCTTCAGCTTCGCGATCAGCCGCGAGGTGACGTCGAAGCGGTTCATCACCTTGGTGTTGCCAGTGTTCATCGCCGGCCTCACTTGTCGAAGACCTTGCCGCCCGTCAGCAGCGGGTTGAGGATCAACGCCACCGGCGCCTGCGTGGTGACGGCCTGCTTGATCGAGCGGTCGGTGATGAATTCGAGCTCGTCGAGCCGGGTGATGGTGTGATGCTCCAGCGCCAGCGAATCCAGCACCGGTCGCATGGTGCGGCAGACCAGGGACTGGCCGTAGTTGAATTCGCCGAGCGTGCCGCGCTCAGAGACGAGCATGATCAGCGGAATCTGGTAGGGCACTGCGAGCGAGGCCAGCACGTTTGCGAGCGTCGCAAAGCCGGAGGTCTGCATCAGCACCGCGCCGCGCCGACCGCCCATCCAGGCGCCGGCGACGATGCCGACGGCCTCTTCCTCACGGGCGGTCGCGAAAGTGGTGAAGAAGGGATCGGCGTGCAGGTTCTTGATCAGCGGCGTCACCACGCGGTCCGGCACGTAAGGGATCAGGTTGATCTCGTTCCGCTTCAAGGTTTGCAGGACGATGCCGTGCCAGCTTCCGTCGCTGCTCCCCTGCGGCTGCTGTTCCGCAATCGCCATCGCGCTCTCCCTGGGGCCGCGCATGCTTCTTGGTTCTTGCCGTCGCGGCGGTCTGCCGAACTTGACGCGGGCAGCGGGATTGTCAACATGTCCGCCCCGTCACCGTGATCTGCGCCAGCAGGCCTGCCGTGGCCGGCACCGCCATGGCATAAGCGGCGACAACCAGAACACGGGAGGGGCATAGGAGGGCGCGCATCGCGCTGACCTTGCGGATCTCCCGCGAACGAGCCGGAAGGGTCCTGATGTCCGTCAACAACAAGCGCGTCGTCTACTCCAATTATTTGGCCAATCCGATCTATATCGATATCCTGAAGGCCCGGCCCGACGTCCGGCTCGATCGCATCGAAAATGGAAGCCCCGAGGATGTTTATGGCCCGCTCCTCGGCGCTGCCCACGTCTACCAGGTCGGCGCCGCCCGCGATGAGCTCGCCCCGCATTTCCATGTCGATGCCGCCTTCCTGAAGCGGACGCCGAATTTGCTGCTGGTCTCCAGCAATGGTGCCGGCTTCGATCCCGTCGACGTCGAGGCCTGCACGGAGGCAGGCGTCGTAGTCGTCAACCAGTCCGGCGGCAACGCCCATTCGGTCGCCGAGCACGCGCTGGCGATGATGCTGACGCTGTCCAAGCGCATCATCCAGTCGGATCGCCGGCTGCGCCGCGAGCGCGACGTGAACCGCAACGATCTCGTCGGCAACGAGGTCGAGGGCAAGACCGTCGGCATCATCGGCCTCGGTAATGTCGGCCGGCGCATCGCCGCCTTGTGCAAGGGCCTGCTCGGCATGACAGTGCTTGCCTACGATCCGTATTTGTCGGCTGAGGTGATGGCCGAGCGGGGCGGGGAGAAGGTCGAGCTCGACGAGCTGTTGCGCCGCGCCGATTTCGTCTCGATCTCATGCCCGCTCAACAAGGGCAGCCGCAACTTGATCAGCACACGCGAATTCGCGCTGATGCAGCCGCATGCCTATTTCATCACCACCGCACGCGGCTTCATCCACGACGAGGACGCGCTGCTGCAGGCGCTGCGCGACAAGCGCATCGCCGGTGCCGGCCTCGACGTCTGGTCCAAGGAGCCGCCGCCGCCGGAGCATCCGCTGCTCCAGTTCGACAACGTGCTGGCGAGCCCGCACACGGCAGGCGTCACCATCGAGGCGCGCCAGAACATGGGCCGGATCGCCGCCGAGCAGGTGCTGGATGTGCTCGACGGCAAGCGCCCGCCGCGCATCATCAATCCCGAAGCCTGGCCGCGCTATGCCGAGCGCTTCAAGCAGGCTTTTGGCGTGACGCCGGGGTAGGGCGCGCGAAGCCCAGTCGCGCGCCGATCCTTGGTTATCAGGATGAAAACGGAGAGCGGTGGATTTTACTGATGGCGTGAATGAACGCGTATGACCTCTCCTGTAGATCAGGGAGCATGAGCATACTTTCGATTGCGACATCCGGACTTTCTGCGGCGAGTTTGCGCGTGAACGTGGCGGCGAGCAATATCGCCAACATCAGGACGACCGACCCACTACCCGCGTCAGGCGGGTCGAGCGCATCGGCCGGTGCGGGCATTGCTCCAACGTTTCCTGCAGCCTACGTGCCCTTGCGGGTCGATCAGGTCTCCCAGTCGAGCGGTTCGACGCCGGGCGGTACGGTTGCGACCGTATCGACGGTATCGCCGAGCTATACCGCGCAATCCGACCCGAGCGCTCCCTTCGCAAACCAGGACGGCCTGATCGCAGCGCCGAATGTCGATCTTGCTAGCGAATTCGCTCAGCTGGTGACCGCAAAATACAGCTTCGTTGCCAATGCGAAGGTCATTCAGGCCTACGCCGAGACGCAAGACACGCTCCTCGACATCAAGGCGTGAGGGCTGACGTCGGCCGTGTCTCGCCAGCCTGGGCCACTACCCCAGCTTTGCGCCGAGCTGCTGGAACACGGCCTCGCAGGTCATGAGGTCGAGATGGCCGCCGCCCGCGTTCTTGAAGAACGTGATGTCGGACGGTGACGTTCGCCCCTGCACAAGGCCGCCGACGAGGTCGTAGAGGTCGCCGAGGACGTCCGTCTCGCTGATCGCGCCGCTCGCGATCGGCTGCAGGATGTCGCCGACGCCGTGGAAGGCGGATTCCCGCCGGTCCACGAAGACGCGGGAGCGCTTGGCCGCCTCGTCATCAGCCTCCCGGGTTTGCGGTGTGTAGCCGCCGACGAGGTCCAGATGCGTGCCCGGCCGCAGATTGCGGCCCTTGATCAGCGGCTGATGCGCGCGGGTGCAGGTGGTAATGACATCGGCCTCGCGCGTCGCGGCGTCGAGATCCGTGATTGCTTCCGCCTTGATGCCGGCCTTCGCCAAGCGCTGAGCGAGATCCACGCCCCGGTCCGGGCTGCGATTCCAGATCAGCACGCGCTCCAGTGACGGCCGCACGGTGCGATGACCCCGGATCAGCCATTCGGACATCTCGCCGGCCCCGACGCAGAGCAGCGTCTCGGGATTGGGCGGGGCGAGCAGTTTCGTGGCCAACGCGGAGTCGGCTGCGGTGCGCCAATGCGTGATCTCGGTCCCGTCCATCGCCGCCAGCGGCCGGCCGTTGGTGCCGTCGAACAGCACGCACACGGCCTGCACCGCCGGCATCCTGCCTTCGGCCAGATTGGCCGGAAAGCTGGTGAACATCTTGCTGGCCATGTATCGGCCGGAATCGACGGCGCTGCGGATGACGTATTGCCCCCTCTCGTCTCCAAGGAAGGCGTCCAGCACCTCCATCTTCGGCCGGCGATGCCCTTCTTCGAGGGCCGCAATCAGGATCGGAAAGGTCAGAGCCTTCGTGACTTCGGTATCGGAGACAAAGTGCAAGGCAAGTTCCTCATTGGCGACCGGCATTTGCCCATAAACCCGCGCGGCAGGTTCCGCAACGAATCTTCCGCCGGGACTGGACAAGCCTTGATCCGCGTCAAAATCTCCTTTCCCCGTCCGGCCTAAATGGGACTAGAGTGCCGGCGGGCAGGCAGGGAGGTCCCATGTCAACTTATGTCGTCAGGTTCATGAAGGACGTGCTCGGCGAATACGGCCGGCAATGCGAGGTCTGCCAAGGCACGCTCGAGATCGACGCCGCCGACGAGGACGAGGCCAGGGAACGGGCGAAAGCGAGGTTCTGCAAGGACCAGGCGTTGCATCACTGGTCACTGCATGCCGACCGCATCCATGTCAGACCCGCCGACTTCCCGTCGTAGCGACTAGCGCCCGGGTGCCGTGACGGGCGGGGGCGTCGTCGTCCCCGCGCCGAGCGAGCGTTGCACCATGACGGTGTCGGACCAGCGGCCGTGGCGGTAGGCAACGCCGCTGAGCAGGCCGGCGCGTGCGAAACCGAACCGCTCGTGCAGCGCCAGCGAGGGCGCGTTATCTGCATCGATATAGCCGATCATCTGGCGGAAGCCGGCCGCAGCGCAGGCGTCGATCAATTCCTGCAGCAACAGCCGTCCGACCCCGCGGCCGAGATGGGCGTGATGGACGTAGATCGAGTGCTTGGCGGTGTATCGATAGGCCGGCCTTTTGCGGAACAGCACGGCATAGGCATAGCCGACGACCTCGCCGCGCCAGGTCGCCACCAGATGCGGCAGGCGGGTCTGCTTCAGGTTCTTGCGCCGGTCGCGCAGATCGTCCGGCTCTGGCGCACCGGTACCTTCGACATCGCGCGGCACGCCGTTGCGGACGTGATGGCGGTAGATCGCCAGCATCGCCTCGATGTCGCTCTCACGTGATGGCCGAACCAGGACGGGTTCATCGCCCACGCGCGCAGCTGCTTCGTTCATCGGCACCTACTCGGTCACGACATAAGTGTAGAGCCCGATGCGCCCATTCGCATCGACCTCCTTGTAGACGCCCTGGATCTCGACGTCGAAGCCCGGAAATGTGTTGAAGCAGGTCTCGAACATCTTGAGATAATCGATCATGGGCTTGGCTCGTTCCGTCAGCCGCTCGCCGGGCACGATCGTGGCGATGCCGGGCGGGTAGACCACGAAGGGCGTCGTGGCGATGCGGCCGGCGATCGCCTCGATCGGGAGGTAGTCGACGTCGTTCTTGAACAGATAGCGCGCGGCATCGCGGGGCGACATCGCGATCTCGGGCATATGCTCGGGCATGAACTGCCGCGCCTGGAGCGCGCTGACATCGGCGGTGCGGAAGAAACGGTGCATCTCGCCGCAGAGGTCACGCAGCCGTGCACCGGCGTAGCGCGCCTGCCGCCTCTGATAGAATTCGGGGATGACGTCGGCGAGTAGCGCATTGTCGTCGTGCAGTCGCTTGAACGCGACGAGGCCGGAGATCAGCGTGCCCGCCTTGCTCGCCTCGACGCCGGGCGTGAGCAGGAAGAGCAGGGAGTTGAGGTCGTTCTTCTCGGGGACGATGCGGTTCTCGCGCAGATATTGCGCGACGACCGGCGCGGGAATGCCGTGCTCGGCATAAGCTCCCGTCGCACGATCGAACCCGGGCGTGAGCAGCGTCAGCTTGTTCGGATCGGTCATGGCAAAGCCTTCCGCGAGATCGGGAAAGCCGTGCCAGTTGGTATCCGGGGAGAGCTGCCACAGCGCGGGGTTGGTGGCGAGCTCGTCGGTCGAGAGGGTCTCCCAGGCGACGTTATGCGCCGCGCCGGGACGGCTGACATCGGCAATGGCGACGCGATCGGGAACGAAGGGCTCGAAGAACCAGCGGCGATCCGGGTTCTGCTCCTTCTCCTCGAACTCCTGGCGCATCGCGCGGATCTTCTTGCGCAGCTCGATGCCGAGCCGGATCGTGTCGTCCCACAGCACTTCGCCGGAGCGGCCCTTCATCATCTGTGCGCCGACGTCGAGCGAGGCGAACAGCGGGTAGAACGGCGAGGTCGAGGCGTGCTGCATGAAGCTCTCGTTGAAGCGGCGGTGCTCGACGCGACGCTTCTGGCCGCGGATATGGCGGTCCTTGATGTGGATCTGCGAGGCCTGCGAGAAGCTTGCCAGCTGCTTGTGGGTCGACTGCGTCGCGATGATGCCGGGGGCGTCGGGCGAGAGATTTACCAGCCCCATGGCGAAGCGGCCGGCATAAAGGGGGTGGAATTTCATGAAGCCGGCCCAAGCCTCGTCGAACAGGATGTAGTCGCAGAGATGGCCGATACGCTTGATGATCATCTCGGCGCTGTGGATCGAGCCGTCATATGTGCACTGCTCGACCACGGCGACACGGAACGGCCGCTCCTTGCGCCAAGCGTCGCGATCGTTCACCAGGGGATGGTTGCGGATCGCCTCGCGCAAGCTCTTCTCTTCGAGCCGGTCCCAGCGCATCGGGCCGATCAGTCCCCAGGCGTTGCGAACGGTCGGCACATAGACCGGGATGCCGCCATTGATCATCAGCGCGCCGTGATGGGCGGCCTTGTGGTTGTTGCGGTCGAACAGCACGAGATCGCCGTCGGTGACGAGGGCGCCCAGCGCGACCTTGTTCGAGGTCGAGGTGCCATTGAGCACGAAATAGGTCTTTTCCGCACCGAAGATCGCCGCCGCTTCCTTCTGCGCCCTCAGCGCCGGGCCCTCATGGGTGAGGAGGTCGCCGAGGTCGAGCACGGAATTGTCAAGGTCGTCGCGGAACACGGATTCGCCGAGATGCTCGACGAACACGCGCCCGATCGGGCTGCGGTTGTAGAACACGCCGCCATTGTGGCCCGGGCAGGTCCAGAGCTGGTTGCCTTCCTCGGCATAGTCGACCAGCGCGCCGAAGAACGGCGTCTTCAGCGTCTCAGCATATTGCTTCAGCCGGCTGATCAGGTTCTTGGCGATGAAGGTTGGCGTCTCCTCGGAAAGGAAGACATAGCCGTCGATGAAATCGAGCACCTCGACCGGCAAATCCTCGAACCGCTTGCGACGGATCAGCAGGATGATCGGGAAGTCGAGGCCTCGGCGGCGCATCAGATTGATCAGCGCCGAGGTCTTGCCTTCCAGGCCCTTCTTGCCCCAGTCCACCACCATGCAGCCGATCGCGGCATCGGTCTGCACCGCCATCTCGGCATCCTCCAGCTTGCGGGCCCGGACCACCTCGAAGCCGGAGCGCTGGATCTCCTCGATGATCTGGTTGAAGCGGACGCCTTCGAGATCGTCGGCATCGAACACTGGGGCGGCGAACAGGAAGTTGAAGCGCTTGAAATAGTCCATGGCAGGTCCCGAATGTGCAGGAAGATACAGCTCTCTGCACATTCGATGACATCTGGATGACATGCCCGAGTGCTGCGGCAAGGTTAGCCTGACGCTTCACTCCAGCAGCTTGTCCAGTGTGATCGGGAAGCGCCGGATGCGCTTGCCGGTGGCATGATAGACGGCGTTCGCAATTGCGGCCGGGACGCCGACGATGCCGATCTCGCCGAGCCCCTTGATTCCCAACCGGTTGATGCGGTCGTCGGGCTCGTCGACGAAAATGACGTCAATGTCGTGGACGTCGGCGTTCACGGGAATGTGGTATTCGGCAATGTTCGCGTTCATGATGCGGCCGAAGCGGTGATCCATCACCGTTTCCTCGTGCAGCGCCATTCCAATACCCCAGACCACCCCGCCCATGATCTGGCTGCGGCCGGTCTTGGTGTTCAGGATGCGCCCGGCCGCGACCGCATTCACGATCCGGGTGACGCGGATAATTCCCAGCTCCTCGTCGATCTTCACCTCCGCGAAGACCGCCGAATGTGTGTTGCGGGCATGCGAATTATCCTCCGCGAATTGGTTGAGCTTCTCCTTTTCGATCCGCTCGAGCTTGCTGTGGCGCATGACATCCGCAATCGAGACAGCGGCCCCGCGACCGTCGCTGCTGGCGATCATGCCGTCAGTCAGGGTGACGTCGGCGGCGTCGAGGTCAGCGAGCGGTGTGCCCGGCATGGCCTTGGCAAGACGTGCGAGTTCCCAGCGAATTTCTTCGGCCGCTCCCAAGACCGCATGCGCGCTTGATGCCGCCATCCAGGAGCCGCCCTCGACGGGGGCTTGCGGCAAGGTCGAATCGGCGAGCCGGACGCTGATATTCTCGATCGGCAGCCCGAGAGCATCGGCCGCGACCTGCGCCACGATGGTGTAGGTGCCGGTGCCGATATCGGACGCGGCGCAGGAGACCTCGGCATGGCCGTTGGCCGTCAGCACGATGCGGACGGCGACCGGCATCTGCAGCGCTTCCCACACCCCAGTCGCCATGCCCCAGCCGACGAGTTCCTTGCCGTCTCGCATGGAACGCGGCGCCGGATTACGCCGGCTCCAGCCGAACGCTTCGGCGCCGCGGGCGTAGCACTCGCGCAACTGCTTGCTGGTGTAAGGCAGGCCTTGGCTCTGGTCGCGATCCGAGTAGCACCTCAGGCGCAGCTCGACCGGATCGAGCTTCAGCGCGACGGCCAATTCGTCCATGGCGCATTCGAGTGCGCACACGCCCGTTGCCGCACCCGGCGCGCGCATGTCGGAGGGCGTCGAAACGTCGAGGTCGACCAGCTTATGGGAAAAGTTGCTGTTGGGACTCTTGTAAAGCTGCTCGGCCCAGCCCGTATCGTTGCGCGAAAAATCCTCATAGCGTGAGGTCACGGCGATGGCTTCGTGGGTGATCGCATCGAGGGTGCCGTCCGGCTTTGCACCGAGCGCAACGCGCTCGATGGTCATGGGACGATAGCCCAGGCCATACATCTGTTGCCTCGTCAGCACGACCCGGACGGACCGCTTCAGTGCGAGCGCGGCAAGGGTTGCCAGCACCACCTGGTGCTGCGGCCGCAGGCCCGAGCCGAAGGCGCCGCCGACATAGGGCGAGATCACGCGGATGTCGTCCGGTTCCTTGCCGAAAACACTGCAGAGAAACTTCTGGACGTTCTGGACGCCCTGCGTCTTGTCGTAGACCGTGAGCCCGCCACTGCCGTTCCAGACGGCTGTCGTCGCGAAGAGCTCCATGGGGTTGTGGTGCTCGGTCGGAATGACGTAATCCGCCTCGTGGCGCACGGCCGCGCGCGTCAGGGCTGCTGCGGCATCACCACGCGGCTTGTGCGGTTGATCCACTTTCTCGGCCTTGCCGCGTTCGGATTCAAGATCGGTCGAAAACGCCTCCTGCTCATATTCGACGCGAACGCGGGTTGCGGCGAACTTGGCGATCTCCCAGTCCTCCGCGACGACCAGTGCGATCGGCTGGCCGTTGAACTTGACCCTCTCATCATAGAGCGGCCGGAACGGCGAGCCCTTCTCCGGCGCCACCTCATCCTTCCAGGCTTCGTCCTTGTCGGCGAGGGGCGGCCGATGTTCATGCGTGAGCACGTCGACCACGCCCTTCACCTTCAGCGCCTCGCTGGTGTCGAGACGAGCGATGCGCCCGCGCGCGATGCTGGCCTCGACCACGAAGCCGTGAAGGAGACCGTCTGCTGCGAATTCGCCGGCATATTTGGCGGCCCCGGTGACCTTGGCGCGGCCGTCGACGCGCGACGTTGGTGTTCCGACATAGGCGTTCATCGGGTCCTCATGCGATCTTCTTGTGAGCTTGTGATTGCGGCGTGGCGCTTGCGGCCTGCATCAGCGCACGCACGACGGCTCGGCGCGCCAGGTCGATCTTGAACCCGTTGTGGGAGCGTGCCGTCGCTCCCTGCAGCAGCAGGTCGGCGGCGCGCCCGAAATGATCCGGTGTTGCCGCCTGACCGCGCAATGCGGCTTCGGCCTCGAGGCTTCGCCAGGGCTTGTGGGCCACGCCACCGAGCGCAAGGCGCGCTTCGCTGATCGCGTTGCCCTCCAGGTCGACCGCGGCCGCGACCGAGACCAGAGCAAAGGCGTAGGACAGCCGGTCGCGGATCTTCAGATAGCTGTAGTTCCGGGCAAAGCCGTGCGGCGGCAGCTCGATGGCGATAATGATCTCGCAGCTGCCGAGATTGGTATCGAGATGAGGCTTGTCCTCGGGAAGCCGATGGAAATCCGTCAGCGCGATGGTGCGCTGCCCCGAGGGGCGTGCGATATGCACGAGCGCGCCGAGCGCGGCCAGCGCCACGCTCATGTCGGATGGATTGGTCGCGATGCAGGAGTTGCTGGTGCCGAGGATGGCATGGTTGCGGTTGAGGCCATCGAGGGCCGAGCAGCCCGTGCCGGGGCTTCGCTTGTTGCAGGGTGTCGTGGTGTCATAGAAGTAGGGGCAGCGCGTACGTTGCATCAGATTGCCGCCGACCGAGGCCATGTTGCGCAGTTGCGCGGAGGCGCCGGCCAGGATGGCGCTGGCAAGGAGGGGATAGCGCTGCTCGATCAACGGGTGGTAGGCGAGGTCCGAATTCGGCACCAAGGCGCCGATGCGCAGACCGCCGTCCGCCGTCTCCTCGACGTCGCGGAGCGGCAGGCGGGAGATGTCGATCAGCCGGGAGGGCCGTTCGACGTTCTCCTTCATCAGATCGATCAGGTTGGTGCCGCCGGCGATCAACTTCGCACCGGGATCGGCGGCGAGCAGGCGGATGGCGTCGGCAACATCGGTTGCGCGGGAATATTGGAAGTTGTTCATGACCGGCTCATTGCCTGCTCGATCGCAGCCACGATGTTGAGGTAGGCACCGCAGCGACAGAGGTTTCCGCTCATCAGCTCCCGGATCTCATCCGCATCGCGCGCACGGCCTTCGGCCAACAGGCCCGCGGCAGAGCAAATCTGCCCCGGCGTGCAATAACCGCACTGAAAGGCATCGTGGTCGATGAAGGCCTGTTGCAGAGGATGCAGCGCGCCGTCCCTGGCCAAGCCTTCGATGGTCGTGATCTCGGCGCCATCCTTCATGACGGCCAGGGTCAGGCAGGAATTGACCCGTCTTCCGTCGATCAGCACGGTACAGGCACCGCATTGGCCGTGATCGCAGCCTTTTTTGGTGCCGGTCAGTTGCAGACGGTCACGTAGCGCATCCAGAAGCGTGGTCCATGGCATGACCTCGAGCGCGCGGCTTTCGCCATTGACGACGAGGTTGATCGGAATGCGTTCGGGGATCGTAAGGTCGGCCATGGTGTATTTCCCTGCGGAAAGGCCGAGCCGGGCAAATTGTGCAAATGACGCGAGACTGCGTTGCCGCCGCTGGCCGATAGCGCCCAACGGATGACGAGTTGCTTGGTTCCCAATCGGTTCTCCCGATTGGATTTACGAGATCAGCGCTTCGTCTCGCCGAACACCACGGTCGGCACCGCGCGGTTGACGATCTCGCGCAGCGCGAAGCTCGATTGCACCCGCGCGACGCGGGGCAGGCGGGACAGCTCGGTGCGATGGATGCGCTCGAAATCCTGGATGTCGCGGGCGAGCACGATCAGGATGTAGTCGTCCGTCCCCGACATCAGGAAGCAGCGCACGACAGAGGGGCATTTCGTCACCTCTGCCTCGAACGCCTTCAGTGCCTCGTCGCTCTGGCTCTCCAGCGCGATGCGGACCAGCACCGTGGTGGTGAGGCCGAACTGGGCCAGGTCGAGCGCGGCCTGGTAGGCCTGGATGTAGCCGTCATCCTCCAGCGCCTTCTGCCGCCGCGCCAGCGCCGTGCTCGACAAGCCGATCTTGTTGGCAAGCTCGGTGTGGCTGGCTCGCGCATTGGTCGTGAGTTCCGCGAGGATGGCGAGATCTTTCCGGTCGAGGGCCAAGGTTTCGTTTCCAGCGTCAAAGGACCATTTCGCGCCGGAAACCGGCGCGGGCGCTGCCAAGGTAGCGGATATTTGCACGAAACCAAACCGACCCTCTCGCTACGATCAACAATGGAATCAAAGCATTGGCGAGGGAGATCAAGATGCGCGTCGGAGTCCCGAAGGAGATCAAGGTGCAGGAATATCGGGTCGGGCTCACCCCAGGTGCGGTCCGCGAATACGTTGCCGCCGGGCACCAGGTGACGGTCGAGAGCGGCGCCGGCAGCGGCATTGGTGCGTCCGACGAGGTGTACCGGCGGGCAGGGGCGTCCATTGCCGAGACCGCTCGCGAGATCTTTGCAAAGTCCGACATGATCGTGAAGGTGAAGGAGCCGCAGAAGAGCGAATGGGCTCAGCTTCGCGAAGGCCAGATCCTTTTTACTTACCTTCATCTTGCGCCGGATCCCGACCAGGCCAAGGGCCTGCTTGCTTCCGGCTGCACCGCAATCGCCTATGAAACCGTCACGGACGCGAGCGGTCACCTCCCGCTGCTCGCCCCGATGAGCGAAGTCGCCGGCCGCCTCGCCATCGAGGCCGCCGGCGCCGCGCTCAAGCGTTCCAGCGGCGGCCGCGGCCTGCTGCTCGGCGGCGTGCCCGGCGTGCAGCCGGCACGCGTCGTCGTGCTCGGCGGCGGCGTGGTCGGAACGCAGGCGGCACGCATGGCCGCCGGCTTAGGTGCCGAAGCCACCGTGATCGACCGCTCGATCCCGCGCCTGCGCGAACTAGACGATCTGTTTGTTGGACGCGTACGCACCCGTTTCTCCACCATCGAGGCGGTCGAGGACGAGGTGTTCGCCGCCGACGTCGTGATCGGTGCAGTGCTGGTGCCCGGCGCCAGCGCGCCGAAGCTCGTCACCCGTGCGATGCTGAAATCGATGCGGCCGGGAGCCGTGCTGGTCGACGTCGCGATCGACCAGGGCGGTTGCTTTGAGACCTCGCACCCGACCACGCACGCGGAGCCGACCTACGAGGTCGACGGCGTCGTTCACTATTGCGTCGCCAACATGCCGGGGGCCGTGCCGGTGACCTCGAGCCAAGCCCTGAACAACGCCACGCTGCCGTTCGGCCTGATGCTCGCCAACAAGGGATTTGCGGCCATCTTGGAGAATCCGCATCTGCGCAACGGGCTCAACGTGCATCGCGGCCGGGTGACGAACAAGGCGGTGGCGGAGAGTCTGGGGCTGGAGTTTGCGCCAGTAGAGAGCGGACTGGCGGCGTAGCGAGATGGGCCATCGTCGGTGCGGCGCCATCAACCGACTGGAAGATGGCGCTGCCGCCGTGCTCCCGAGCCCTCGGGGAATCCCGACGCGGTGAAGGCGTTGTGACCGGAGCGGCGGTGTCCAAATAGGCGGAAAGAAGAAAACTATTGCCGCGGTCCTGTCAGGAGGAAGGAGTTTCCCCTTCCGAGCGCAAAAACGCCAATCGCTTCCATTGCTGTTTGCAGCCGAAACGACGACATTTCCGCCAGAAATTGGTGGATCGGCAGCCATGGAACGCACTGGATTTGAGCCCTTCGGCGAGCAACTGGTGTCCGCAACGGACACACAGCCGAAGTCGCGCGCCTCGAAGCTCCTGCTGCGGGCCGGCACCACCCTGTTCTGGTCGCTGGTCGCGGGCATCGTGCTGGCCCGTGCAGCCTTCTTCGAGCCCGGCATCTATGACGGTTTCAGCCGCGTCGCCTCGCTGGCCAAGAACCTGATCTTCTGAGGCCGTTTATTCCGGTCCGAGGACAGAACTTCTCTCGGCCCTGATATGTCGAAAACATATTTCCCAATCGGGTCGTGGTGCGTATAAATCTTTCTCCTTCGGGAGAGATTTGTGTCGCAGAATCAAGCATCCAGCCCGGCCGATTCCAAGCCGGTCACCGCCGCGGGCCGTATTGCGGCGCTGATTCCGGGCATCCTCCTCTGCGTTCTCGTGGCCGGTGTGTCGGCCCTGCTCGAGCGGGCCGAACTGGGCATGTTCGAGCACCCCTATGTCGAGGCGCTGGTCATGGCGATCCTGCTCGGCATGGCGGTGCGCAGCTTCTGGAAGCCGGCCCGGCGGTGGCAGGCCGGCATCGCCTTCAGCGCCAAGCAACTGCTGGAAGTCGCGGTGATGCTGCTCGGGGCCTCCATCAGCTTTGCCGCGATCGCGGCTTCCGGCATTGCGCTGCTCGCCTCCATCGCCGCGGTCGTCGTGGTCGCGCTCTGCGTCTCCTTCGGCCTCAGCCGGCTACTCGGCCTGTCGACGCGGCTGTCGATCCTGATCGCCTGCGGCAACTCGATCTGCGGCAATTCCGCCATCGCCGCAGTGGCGCCCATCATCGGCGCCAGCAACGACGAGATTGCATCCTCGATCTCCTTTACGGCGATCCTTGGCGTGATGATGGTGCTGGGCCTGCCGCTGCTGATCCCGCTGCTGCAATTGTCCGCAACGCAGTACGGCATTCTCGCCGGGCTCACCGTTTACGCAGTGCCGCAGGTGCTCGCCGCGACGGTGCCGGCAGGTCTCGTCTCAACCCAGATCGGCACGCTGGTGAAGCTGATGCGTGTCCTGATGCTCGGCCCGGTCGTCGTCGGCCTGTCGCTGGTCGCCTCGCGCTGGCAGGGCGATGCCAGGAAGACCAGCGTCGGCTTCTTCCGCCTGGTCCCCTGGTTCATCCTCGGCTTCCTTGCGCTTGCGACCCTGCGCTCGCTGGAGATCGTGCCGGTGACAGTGGTTGGCCCCGTGACGACGATCACGGGCTTTCTCACGGTGGTCTCGATGGCCGCCCTCGGCCTCGGCGTCGACGTGCGCGTGCTCGCCAATGTCGGCGGCCGGGTGACAGCCGCCGTGACGCTGTCGCTGATCCTGCTGCTGGGGATCAGCATCGCGCTGGTGCACTGGTTCAAGTGATCAGGGCAAAGCTGCCGTAGGGTGGGCAAAGGTGCGTAAGCGCCGTGCCCACGAGCTCTCTCGTTTTGCGACAGGTGGTGGGCACGCTCCGCTTTGCCCACCCTACAAGAGGGTCATCGCAGCGAGGAGGGGCTAATTCAAATCACGTCCGCGAGCGAGTGGCCGTGCAGCTCGACGTTCAGCCCCTGCATGCCCAAGTCGGTGATCTCTCCGCCCATCGCCTTCAGGCTCTCTTCGCGGATCAGCGACATCAGCCCGCGGCGGAGCGCCAAGAATTCCGACGACATCATCATCGATTGCTGCCGCGGCCGCTCCAGCGGGATCGGGATCTCCGCCTTGATCGAGCCCGGCCGCGCGGTCATGCAATAGACGCGGTCGGACAGGAAGATGGCTTCGTCAATGTCGTGGGTGACAAACAGCACCGAGATCTTCAGCCGCTGCCACATATTGGTGAGGATCTGCTGCATGATGACGCGCGTCTGCGCGTCGAGCGCGCCGAAGGGCTCGTCCAGCAACAGCACTTTCGGTCCCGTCGCGAGCGCGCGGACGATGCCGACGCGCTGCTTCATGCCGCCGGAGAGCTTTTCCGGATAATGCTTTTCGAACGCTTCGAGTCCCGCAAGCCCCAACAGCGTGCGCGCGGCGCGTTCGCGCTGCGAGCGCGGCATGCCGCGCATCTTCAGGCCGAACTCGACGTTCTCGCGCACGGTTTTCCACGGAAAAAGAGAATATTGCTGAAACACCATGCCGCGTTCGGCGCTCGGACCGTTTACCCGCTCGCCGTCGACGGTAACTACACCGGTCGTCGGCTTGAGGAAGCCTGCGACCGCATTGAGCAGCGTCGACTTTCCGCAGCCGGACGGGCCGACGATCGACACGAACTCGCCGGGCCGCACATGGATCTGCGTGTCGGTGACAGCCTGCACCGCGCCCTCGATGGTCTCGTAGGCGAGGGAGAAGTTCTTGACTTCGATGTGGCCTTTTGGGCTGTTCGCTAGCAGCTCGCTCATGTCGATCTCCACGGCATCACCAATTGCCCCGCGCCCCTGATCAGCAGGCTCGACCCGAGGCCGAGCACCCCGATTGCGATCATGCCGAGCGCGATGTCGGCATATTGGACCAGCGAATAAGCTTCCCAGGTGAAGTAACCGATGCCGTATTGGCCCGAGATCATCTCTGCGGCGATCAGCGAGACCCAGGCGACGCCCATGCCGACGGTGAGGCCGGTGAAGATGTGCGGCAGCGAGGCTGGGAAATAGACCTCCCGAAAGATCGAGCGTTCGCGCGCGCCGAGACATTGTGCGGCGCGTACCAGCACGGGGTCGACCAGCGACATGCCGTGCAGGGTGTTGACGAGAATCGGGAAGAACGAACCGAGGAAGGTGATGTAGACGATGCTCTGCTCGTTGGTCGGCCACAGCATGATCGCCATCGGCACCCAGGCGATTGCCGGGATCGGCCGCAGCACTTCGGCGACCGGGAAGATCACCTCATGCACCAGCTTGAAGCGCCCCATGATCAGGCCGAGCGGCACGCCGACGATCGCCGCGAGCGAGAATCCGATGAAGATGCGCCGGCAACTGAGCAGGATGTGCATCAGGAATTTAGGATCGTGAATCGCCTTGATGAAGCTGTCATAGACCGCGAGCGGCGAGGGCACGTTGGTGAAGCGCACGAAGAACACGACCCGATAGGTCGTGAGCAGATGCCAGACCAGCAGGAACGCGAGCAGCGAGACGATGCCGATCGCGGTCGCCCGCAGACCCGCCCGATTGAGCCGGTACCAGCGCAAGGCGAGTGTGCCGAAGGAAGGCGGCGTCGTGGGCGGGGTGATGGCGGCGAGCGAGGGGCCCGCCGCTGCAAGTGCTGTTGCCGGCATGCTGTCCTCAGGCTGTCTGACGAGGGCGGGGCTGCTCACGTCTTGCCTCCGCCGACAGCGGCCTTCATCGCATCATCGAAGCCGAGCACCTTGCCGCTGATCTTGGCGGCATAGGCTTCGGCGTCCTTCTTCAGCAGGAACGGGGCGACCTCGCCATTGCCGACCGCGAAGAAGGCCTGATCGGCGAACAGCTTGATGCCGCGCGTGGTGTCGAAGACGTAGGCGACGTTGATCTTCTTGCCCTTGGCCTTGTAGTCGGCATAGGCGCCAAGCGTGCAGCTGGCGGACGAGAAGGGCATGATGCCGGCACCGTCGACCCAAACCTCGCCCGCCTTGCGCGGATCGGTGATGGGCTTCTTGCAGAAGCTGTCCTCGCCCGAGATCTCATAGTTGTTGGTGCTCGCGAGCTGGGCGTCGTAGTCGAGCTTCATTTCGGCATAGGCCTTGCGGATGTATTTGTCGTCGACCCATTTCTTCGGATCGAACTCCTTCATGCGGCCGAGATTCTGCAGCACCTTGACGTCGGTCGTGGCCGCATCGATCAGCGCCGGCTTGATCGTGGGATCGGTCGTCATATTGCCGCTGGGCCCTAAGAAGATGTAGACGACCTCCTTGTTGATGCCGGTCCATTCCTGGATCTTCTCGGCGGCCAGCTTGGGATCCGCGCGCAGCCACTGATTGGCGGCGATTAGCGCCTTGAAATAGGCGACGACGACCTCGGGATATTTTTCGGCGAAGTCGGTGCGAACCACGATGCCGTGGAAGGTCGGCAAGTTCGTTTCGACGCCGTCGAAGATCTTCCGCGCGAAGCCGCGGAACGGCAACAGCTCGGCGAAGGGGACGAAATCGGCGTGCCCGTCGATCTTCTTCTCCTGCAGATTGGTCGAGCCGACCTCCGGGCTCTGGCTGACGAGCTGGAAGAAATCGGACGCATAGCCGCGATCCTGCATCGCTTTCAGCACCATGCCGTGCGCGGCGGAGCCGAAAGGCACGCTGACGAGCTTACCCTTGAGATCGGCGAGGTCGTAATAGGGTGAGTCCTTGTGGACGACGAGGCCGTTGCCCGAGCCGGACAGGCTGTAGGCGGCGATGCCGACGAGGCGGCTCTTGCTCTCCGGATTGCTCTCGAAGGTGAATCCGTTCACGATGAGCGGATAGTCGCCCATCATCCCGATCTGCAGCTTGTTCGCCATCATCGCGTTGGTGACGGGCGGACCGGAGGTGAAGTTCTGCCATTCGAGCTCGAACTTCATGTTGGCGTATTTGCCGTCCTTCGGCAGGTACTTCTCAAGCAGTTGCAATTGGCGGATGACGACGCCTGCGGTGACCGTGTTGGTCGTGGTATCCTGCGTTCCGATGCCGAGCTTGACGGTTTCCGCAGAAGCCGGCTGCGCGACGAGCAGCGCCAGCGACGTCACCGACATCGCGATCGAGAGCGTGGGAAGATGGCGGGCCATTCTCATCCTCATTCGGTTGGATGTGCTGTGGGTGCCATGATTGGGGGAGGGCGCAGGCAGGGCAAATCCGGAGTGGCCGCCGCAGTCGATTAGTTGCCGGGAAAAGCTGATTGCATACTCCTTGGGCAGTCCTGCACTATAAAGCCGCTTGCCTGTGCACCGGCCATGGTCGCGGGCCCCCTTCAATCCGCCGCCTGGCCGCGCATCTCCTCCAGAATGTCGGTCCGGCAGACCACGATCTGCGACCGTTTGGTCAGCACGATTCCTTTCTCCTGCATCCGCTTCAGGCTGATCGTGACCCATTGTCTGGTGGCGCCGACCATGTGGGCGATGTCGGCGTGGGTGAAGGCCGCAGCGATCACGGTGCCGTCGGCATCCGCGACGCCGTAAAGCTCGACGAGATGCAGCAAGAGATGGGCGAGACGCTGCGTGATCGAGCGCGTCCCAAGCATCTGGGCCAGCGCCGAATAGCATTTGCCTTTGAACGTCAGGCCTTCGATCAGGCCAATCGCGAGGTTCGGGATCTCTGCGGCAAGGGACCGCAGTTCCTTTCCGGGCAGGTGCACGACGCTGCAATTACTGGAGGCAACGCCGGACCATTGATGCACGGTGCCTTCGAACACTTCGGGACCGCCGACGAAATTGCCAACATGCCAATAGGCCAGCGTGATCTCGCGTCCGAGTGGCGAGGTGTAGAAGACACGGATGCGGCCGCTCTCGATCAGCCAGATGCCGTCATGCTTGCCGCCCTGGCTGAACAGCGTTTGGCCGCGATTGAGCACCTTGCGGCGGCCCTGCTTCAGCACCAACTCCCGCTCGCGCGGTGAGAGCTTGTCCATCAACGGGGGTGGACCGCCGATCCATTGCTGGTTCTCGGTGAGCAGCAGCGAGGAACTGCTGGCAGGCCTGACTGCTGGGGGAACAGCCCCGCGAACCGCATTCGCCGCCTGCAACATCGCCTGCCTCCCGAACGTTTCAAATCGTTCTAAAGAGGAGCAATGTCCGTGCCAGATGGGGGCAGACGCCTCGCGCGGGGAAATGACACCGAATACCGGGTCACCGCCCCGCCAAGTTCAGCAGATACGGCTTCGGATAAATCCCCCGGTTGTGCCCATCCGAAAACGAAATGTTCAGCCCATAGCCGAGATCGCCGATGTCGGTAATCGCAATCCCCGGAAACGCTTTGGGGAAGCGGCCGTCGAAGCGGGCGCGGGTGCAATGGGCGCATTTGCAGGAGAGGCGGAGTGTTTCGGCAGAAACGCTGAGCGCGTCGTCCTGCGCGGTGCGGACCAGGAGCGAAGCGAGATCGGCGCTGGCTTCGTAGTCGGCCACGGTCGGTGCCACCAATGTCATTGTCATGACGAACCTCTGACTTCGTTCTACGTCGAGGCGGGAACGCACGAATAGCAACTAATTGCCGGTGCGGGTGGGATCGCGAGCCTGCTCTTCGAGCAACCCACGCGAAATGTGAAACTAATCGACCGGGAACTTCACTTCCGAATTGCCGGACTCTCCTCTCTCCGAAACCTTGCGCGTCATCGATGACCAAGGAGAGACGATGAGTGCATTTCAGAAGGAAACGGTTCTGTCGGTCAGGCACTGGACCGAGTCCCTGTTCAGCTTCACCGCGACGCGCGATCCCGGCTTCCGCTTCCAGAACGGCCAGTTCGCAATGATTGGTCTGGAGGTCGAGGGCAAGCCGTTGATGCGGGCCTACAGCATGGCCAGCGCCAATCACGAGGAGGCGCTCGAATTCTTCTCGATCAAGGTGCAGGACGGCCCGCTGACCTCGCGCCTTCAGAAGATCAGGGAAGGTGACATCATCCTGGTCGGGCGCAAGGCGACGGGCACGCTGATTACCGGCAACCTCATTCCGGGAAAACGCCTGCTGCTGCTCTCGACCGGCACCGGCCTGGCGCCCTTCGCCAGCCTGATCAAGGACCCCGACGTCTATGAGAATTACGAGACCATCGTGCTGGCCCATGGCTGCCGCCAGGTCTCGGAACTCGCCTATGGCGAGCACCTCGTCGAGGGCCTGCGCAATCACGAATTCTTCGGCCCATTGATCGGCGACAAGCTCGTCTACTACCCGACCGTCACCCGCGAGCCGTTCCGGAATCGCGGTCGCATCACCGACCTGATCGTCTCGAATCAGCTCTTCGAGGATATCGGACAAGCGAGCCTCGACATCGAAACGGACCGCATCATGCTGTGCGGCAGCCCGGCGATGCTCGAGGAACTCCACGCGATGTTCGCGGCGCGCGGCTTCGTCGAGGGCAACCATAGCCAGCCCGGCCATTTCGTCATCGAAAAAGCCTTCGTCGAGCGCTGAGCTACAAATCGCGTCCCAGCGACAACTAATTGCTATCGCGGCGACGCCCCCTGAACAAATCTGACGCAAAGGCGCCGGGATCGGCGAACCAGGAGCAAGCGATGGCACTAGATCAGATCGTCGACGGACTTTCGGAAGTTTCCTGCGATGTGCTGGTGATCGGCGGCGGCACAGCCGGCCCGATGGCGGCACTGAAGGCGAAGCTGAAGAACCCGAAGGCCAATGTCGTCCTGCTCGAGAAGGCGAACGTCAAGCGCTCCGGCGCGATCTCGATGGGTATGGATGGGCTCAACAACGCCGTCATCCCCGGTTACGCGACGCCCGAGCAGTACACCAAGGAAATCACCATCGCCAATGACGGCATCGTCGACCAGAAGGCGGTCTACAAATACGCCCAGAACTGCTACAAGATCATCGAGGAACTGGACAGCTTCGGCATTCGCTTCCTGAAGAACGAGAACGGCGACTACGCCGTCAAGAAGGTGCATCACATCGGCACCTATGTGCTGCCAATGCCGAACGGCGAGACCGTGAAGAAGGCGCTGTATCGCCAGCTCCGCCGCGCCCGCATCCTCATTTCCAACCGCTACATGGCGACGCGCCTGGTCAAATCGGGCGACGGCCGCATTGCCGGCGCCATCAGCGTCAATACGCGTACCGCCGAGATGCTGGTGATCAAGGCCAAGGCCGTGATCCTCTGCATGGGCGCCGCCGGTCGCCTCGGTCTGCCGACGTCCGGCTACATGTTCGGCACCTACGAGAACGCCGCCAATTCCGGCGACGGCTACGCCATGGCCTATCACGCCGGCGCAGCGCTCGCGAACCTCGAATGCTTCCAGATCAACCCGCTGATCAAGGACTATAACGGCCCGGCCTGCGCCTATGTCGCCGGCCCGTTCGGCGCATATACGGCAAACAACGAAGGCTCGCGCTTCATCGAATGCGACTACTGGTCCGGCCAGATGATGCTGGAGTTCTACAACGAGCTCCTCTCCGGCAAGGGTCCGGTGTTCCTCCAGCTCAAGCATCTCCACCCCGACACCATTTCCGAGATCGAATCCACGCTGCACAAGGTCGAGCGTCCGACGCGCGGCCTGTTCCAGCAGGGGCGCGGGGTCGACTACCGCAGTGAGTCCATCGAGATGCATATCTCCGAGATCGGCTTCTGCTCCGGCCACAGCGCGTCAGGCGTGTTCGTCGACGACAATGCCCGCACCACCGTACCCGGCCTCTACGCCGCCGGCGACATGGCGAGCGTCCCGCACAATTACATGCTCGGCGCCTTCACCAACGGCTCGGTCGCAGGCATCGACGCGATGGAGTTCGCCGACAACCATGATTTCGCGGAATTCGACGCGGCCGACGTCGCCATGGAACGCGAGCGCGTGATGGCGCCGACCAAGCGCGAGGACGGCATTCCGCCGAACCAGATCGAGTACAAGACCCGCCGTCTGGTCAACGACTATCTCCAGCCGCCGAAGGTCACGCGCAAATATGAGCTCGGCATGCGGCGGCTCGCCGAAGCGCGTGAGGATATGCAGGAGCGCATGATCGCGCGCAACGCGCACGAATTGCTGCGCGCGCTCGAAGTGCAGTCGATCATGGACTGTGCCGATATGGCCGCACACGCCTCGCTCTACCGCGAAGAGAGCCGCTGGGGTCTCTATCACTGGCGGACGGATTTCCCGGAGAAGGACAACGAGAACTGGTTCTGCCACACGCTGCTGTCCAAGCAGGACGGCAGGATGACCAGCGAGAAGCGCGCAGTCGAGCCCTATGTCGTGCCGATCGCGGACGACGAGAAGGACCTCTACGACAAGCAGCGCATTCGCGCCTCAGCCTGATCCACCAGAACATAGCCAACAGGAGACATCACATGCCTCTCGCGTCCTATCAGACATCGGTTCCGGTGGTGGTCGACGACGCCAAATGCATCGCGGACAAGGGCTGCACGGTGTGCGTCGATGTCTGCCCGCTCGACGTGCTGCGCATCAGCGACATGACCAACAAGGCCTACATGGCCTATGACGAGTGCTGGTATTGCATGCCCTGCGAAGCGGATTGTCCGACCGGCGCCGTCACCGTCAACATTCCCTATCTGTTGAGGTGATCATGTCGAGCCCGTTCGAATCCTATGACGATCTCGAGGACGCCGACGAGCGGCTGCAGGCGGCCGATCCCGCCGAACGCCGCGTCGCCATCATTGCACTCGGTCATTCCGGCGATCCCGCCGCGGTCGCACATCTTGCCAAAATGGTCACCGATCCCGATGCCGGTGTGCGCCAGCAGGTCGCGATGGCGCTCGGCGAGTTCGACGGACCGGAGGCAGCAAGCGCGCTGGTGAAGCTGCTCGTCGATCCCGAGAGGATCGTCGCGGCGGCTGCGGCCGACAGCATGGCTGAATTCAAGGATCCCGCCTGCGCCGACGCGATCCTGCCGCTGGTCAGGCATACCCACGCTTTCGTCCGCATGGGCGCTCTGCGCGCGCTGAAGGAACTGCGCCGCAGGGATACACTCAAGCCCGCGCTGGAAGCGCTCCAGGACCCTGACGCCGCCGTCCGTGTGCAGGCGATCGGCGTGATCGGCTTTCTCAAGCTGGAAGAATCCATTCCGGCGCTAACCGCGCTGATCAACGATCCCGATGCCCATGTGCGCCGCGCCGCCGTGAGCGCATTGGCCTTTTCGCAGATGAAGCCGGCGGCGGAGACCATCACCCGCGCGCTGAAGGACGCCGACTGGATGGTTCGCGAGATGGCCGCGGAGACGCTGGGCCTCAACGTGAATGGTGCAATCGCGGCTGATCAGCTCGTCGCTTGCCTCGCGGATGAGTTCTGGCAGGTGCGGCTGAAGGCGATCCGCAGCCTTGGCAAGATGAAGATCGAACGCGCGGTGCGGCCGATCGGCAATTGCGTCAATCACGACCAGGCGAATTTGCGCAAAGAGGCCGCCGCCGCGCTAGGTGAGATCGGCCACCCTGACGGCGAGGCATTCCTGGCCGTGATCGCCGACGATCCTGATCCTGATGTCCGCAAGAATGCGCGCTGGGCACTGCACCAGATTGCAGCGCGAAAGGCGCGGGCAGGGGCATAATTGCACGGCGCGTCGCCGCTCTGGACTTCCAGCGCCAGACGTTTATTGGTCTTCGCTAACGGGAACGGCCGCTGCGAATGCGGCCATTCCTTAGAACAGCGAGGACGCGGCCATGACGACATTGACTGTAAAGGACCTTCTCCCCGAGGACGGCACGAAGGGAACGCTGGTCGGCCGCGTCTGGCTGCCGCAGGTCAACGGTCCGGCCATCGTCGCCGTGCGCGGTGACGGCGTGTATGACGTCACAGCAAATTTTCCGACCATCAGCGCGCTCTGCGAGACGGACGATCCCGCCAAGGCGCTTGCCGCCACCAAGGGCGAGCGCATCGGTGATCTCGAGGCGATCGTCGCCAACACCCCGCCGGACGGGCGCGATCCCCAAAAGCCCTGGCTGCTCGCGCCCGTCGATCTCCAGACGCTGAAGGCCGCCGGCGTCACGTTCGCGATCTCGATGCTGGAACGCGTTATCGAAGAGCGCGCCAAGGGCAATCCGGCCTCGGCCGAAGCGATCCGGAAAGAAGTGACGCGCCTGATCGGCGACGATCTGTCAAAGCTCAAGCCGGGCTCGGATCAGGCGATGCACCTGAAGCAAGTGCTGATCGATCAGAATGCCTGGAGCCAATATCTTGAGGTCGGCATCGGTCCGGATGCCGAGGTTTTCACCAAGGCGCCCACCTTGTCGTCGGTCGGCACCGGCATGGATGCCGGCCTGCATCCGAAATCGACCTGGAACAATCCCGAGCCCGAGCTCGTGCTGTTCGTGTCGAGCCGCAGCAAGATCGTCGGGGGCGCGCTTGGCAACGACGTGAACCTGCGCGACTTCGAGGGCCGCTCGGCGCTGCTGTTGTCGAAGGCCAAGGACAACAACGCGTCCTGTTCGATTGGTCCGCTGCTGCGCCTGTTCGACGACACCTTCACGCTCGACGACGCGCGCAGGCTGGACATCAGCCTGAACGTCATGGGGACGGACGGCTTCGTTCTCGACGGCCATTCCTCGATCAGCAAGATCAGCCGCGATCCGACCGATCTCGTCGCGCAGACCATCGGCAAGGTGCATCAATATCCTGACGGCTTCGTGCTGTTCCTCGGCACCATGTTCGCACCCGTGAAGGATCGCGATGCGCCGGGGCAGGGATTCACCCACAAGCGCGACGACATTGTCACTATCGCAGCGCCTCAGCTCGGCAAGCTCGTCAACCGCATGCGCACCAGCGACGAGTGCGAGCCCTGGACGTTCGGCATCGGCGCACTAATGAAGAACCTGGCGCAGCGGAAGCTGATCTAGCGCTGCTGCCCTCCGCCTCCCGCAAGCGGGGGCGCACCTTCGCCCCGCTGACAGCTGAGGCTCCATCGCGCCGCCTAATTTTTTCATCCCTCCGTTGCATGAAGGGAGCAAAATCGCGCTGAACGTGTCATAACTCAGCTCGCCCCACCTCGCCTGCTTTGCTCCAAATAGTCAAATAATATGACTAGTCGGAACTCAACTTCCGTGAAATAGTGCCCGCCGCTGGTGCGAAGGCCGGCCTGTGGGTGCCATGCTACCAATCGGCGCCCCCGGATAAAACATCTTGGGAGACGCGCCTGATGCCCCCTAAAGCTCTCTGTGCGGCCAGCGCCATGGCCGCCTTGTTGCTCGCGACGCCGGCCAGCGCCCAGCTCACGATCGGCTTCTCGCAGATTGGATCGGAATCCGGCTGGCGCGCGGCCGAAACGTCCGTCTCAGCATGAAGTCGACCTCCTGCACCGCGCCAAAGCTCTTGCTGATCCCCCGCACCTCGGGCGTGCTTCTATTCGCCTTCATTGTCCTGCTGCAGGGGCTGGTCGCGCTTGCGCGCCGGCCGGCGGCGAAGCATGCGGGAGCGGCGTCATGACCTCGCGGATCGTCGTCATCCCGACGCGGCGGGCCCATTCCAACCATGCGGAGGTGGCGCGTTCGATCGGCGTCGACATCATCGCCGGCCGCTATGCGGAAGGCACGCGCCTGCCGGGGGATGCCGAGATGATCGCAATGTTCGGCGTGTCGCGGCCGGTGCTGCGCGAGAGCGTCAAGACGCTGGTCGCCAAGGGCCTGCTCACCACCAAGGCGCGGGTCGGCACCGTCGTGCGCGAGCGAGGTGCCTGGAACATGTTCGACGCAGACGTGCTGGCCTGGCACCTCGATGCCGGCATCGACAAGCGCTTCCTTGACGACCTCGCCGAGATCCGTCTCGCCGTGGAGCCGCGCGCGGCGATGCTGGCGGCAACACAGCGATCCGAGCAAGACATCAGCGAGCTGCGCCGCAGCATGGATCGGATGCGGCATGAAGCGTCCGACTCGGTCGGATTTGCAGATGCAGATCTCGCGCTTCATGTTGCCGTGGCGCGTGCCTCGGGCAATCTGTTCATGCGCTCGATTGGGCATGTCATTGAAGCAGCGCTGCGCGCCTCTTTCCTGCTCAGCGCTCCGGTCGAGCCGGAGGATCGCGATACCGTGCTGCTCTGGCATCAGAAGATCGTCGATGCCATCGTCGCGGGCGATGCCCATGCCGCATCCGAGGCCATGGTCTATGTCATTCACAACAGCATGCGCCGCCATGACAGTACGGCGATCGAGACCGCCCCGGCCGAGCCGCCACCGTCGGCCGACACTGGAGAACAAGCGTGACAGACCTTCGCATCGCCATCGTCGGCTTCGGCAAGATCGCGCGGGACCAGCATGTGGCGGCGATCGCCGCCACACCGGGCGCAACGCTTGCCGCCGTGGCGAGCCGCAACGCCTCGCTGCAGGGGGTGCCGCATTTTACGACCATCGAGGAATTGCTTCAGAAGGGGCCGCCGATCGACGCGGTCTCGCTCTGCACGCCGCCGCAGGTGCGACGGGCCCAGGCCGCGGCGGCGCTCGCCGCCGGCAAGCACGTCATGCTGGAGAAGCCGCCGGGCACCGGCGTTGCCGAGCTTGATCCGTTGATCGCGATGGCGGCGGGTGCGAAGCGGACATTGTTTGCGACCTGGCATTCGCGTTATGCGCCGGCGGTGGAGCCGGCCCGGCAATGGCTCACTGATCGGCACATCAAATCCGTTCACATCAGCTGGAAGGAAGACGTGCGTGTCTGGCATCCCGGGCAGGGCTGGATCTGGGAGCCCGGCGGCCTCGGCGTGTTCGATCCGGGCATCAATGCGCTGTCGATCCTGACCAGGATTCTGCCGAAGCCCGTGTTCGTCACCGCGGCCGAGCTGGCCTTTCCAGCCAATTGCCAGGCGCCGATCGCGGCGAACGTGAACCTGACGGATATCAGCGGCCTGCCCGTGACCGCCGAGTTCGACTTCCGCCAGACCGGGCCGCAGAGCTGGGATATCCTCGTCGAAACCGATCAGGGCCGGCTGACGCTGTCCAGCGGTGGCGCGCGCATGGCCGTCGACGGCAAGGTGCTTGTCGAAGGGCCCGATGAGGAATATCGCGGGCTCTACCGACGCTTCGTCGCGCTCGCAGCAACCGGCGCAAGTGACGTCGATCTGACGCCGCTCCGTCTCGTCGCCGACGCCTTCCTGCTCGGCAAGCGCACGATCGTCGAACCGTTTGTGGATTGAGCATGGCCGCATCAACAATCACAAGAGACGTGTTCGGGACGCTGCCCGACGGCCGCGAGGTCGAGCGCGTCGTGCTGCGCGGGGAGGGCGGCTTCGAGGCGCGCATCATCAGCTACGGCGCGGTGCTGCAGGCGTTGATCGCGCCGGATGCCAACGGCGGATATGACGACGTCGTGCTTGGCCATGATGCCTTCGCCGGCTATCTCGCCGAACGGAAGTTTCTGGGCGCCACCGTCGGCCGCTATGCCAACCGCATCGCCAAGGGACAGTTTTCGCTTCAAGGCGAGACGGTGCAGCTAGCGGTCAACAACGGTCCGAATGCGTTGCACGGCGGGCTCGAGGGTTTTGATCGCAAGCTCTGGGAGATCGCGGAGATCGACGGAGGCGCCGAGCCCGCGGTGACGCTCACCTATGTCAGCCCGCACGGGGAGGAGAGTTATCCCGGTAGGCTCGACGTTCGCGTGACCTATCGCATCACCGGGCCGACCGAGCTGTCGCTGCTGATGGAAGCGCGGACCGACCGGCCGACCGTCGTCAATTTGACCAACCACAGCTTCTTCAATCTCGAGGGTGCGACGTCAGAGACGTCCATTCTCGACCACCGCCTGATGGTCGCCGCCGAGCAATTCCTCGCCATAGATGCCACCGCCATTCCGCTGCCGGAGTCGCCGCGCAGCGTGGCCGGCACGCCGTTCGATTTCCGCAAACCGTGGCCGGTGGGCGAGCGCATCCGCGAAGGCGACCCGCAATTGCAAAACGGCAGGGGCTACGACCACACCTATTGTCTCGGGCGCGACGGCAAGCTTGCGCTCGCGGCGCGGCTGGAGGCGCCGCGCTCCGGGCGCATCATGGAGCTGCTCACCGATCAGCCCGGACTTCAGGTCTATTCGGGCAATTATCTCGACGGTACGATGTCCGGCAAGGGCGGCAAGCTGATCCGGCAATCGGACGCCATGTGCCTGGAGCCGCACATCTGGCCCGACGCGCCGAACCGGCCGGATTTCCCGAGCCCGCGCCTCTATCCCGGAGGGGTCTATCGCCATCACACGGTCTATCGCTTTTCAGTGAGGTCGCCATGATGGAGCAGGTGCCAACGACTGTCCTCTCGGATCATCCTTGCCATCTCGGCGAAGGTCCGACCTATGACGTGACCACCGACACGGCCTGGTGGTTCGACATTCGCGAAGGCAAGCTGTTCGAGGCGCAACTCGGCACCGGCACTGTCCGCAGCCACGCGCTCGGGCGGATGGCGAGCGCGCTGGGGCGTATCGACGCCGAGCGGCAGCTGATCGTCGCCGAAGATGGCCTCTACATTCGCAAGCTCGCTGATGGTTCGATGACGCTGTTCTGTCCGCTCGAAGCGGACAATCCGATGACGCGCTCAAACGATTGCCGCGTGCATCAATCGGGTACGTTCTGGATCGGCACTATGGGCAAGAAAGCCGAGCCGAAGGCGGGCGCGATCTACGCGCTTCATCGCGGCAAGATCTCGACGCTGTTTCCCGGCATCAGCATTCCCAATTCGATCTGCTTCTCGCCCGACGGCGCCACCGGCTACTTCACCGACACGCCGCGTGCGGTGCTCTATGCCGTGCCGCTCAACCCCGCGACCGGCCTGCCGCGCGGCGAGCCGGAGGTGCTGTTGCGCCACAGCGGCATCGGCGGTCTCGACGGTTCGGTATGCGACGCCGACGGGCAGATCTGGAATGCGTGCTGGGGCGCGAGCCGGATCGACGTCTACTCGCCGCAAGGCGAGCGCCTGCGTTCGCTTAGCGTGCCGGCGAAGCAGGCGAGCTGCCCCGCCTTCGTCGGCCCCGACCTGTCGCGCCTGCTCGTCACGTCGGCCTGGCAGGATATGGACACGGCGGCACGCGCTGCCGATCCGCAAGCCGGCTGCACCTTTCTGCTCGAAGCAACCGCGCGCGGACGCGCGGAACCCGACGTCAAGCTCGCATAGGAGGCCCAAGCCGTACACGACCGTCGTTCTCGACACCACGAAGAAAGTCTGACACCCAAAGGGAGTGAAACATGCTGAAACTGAAGACAACATTTCTCGCGCTGGCGTTGGCCAGTGCCGCCACGATGGCCACAGGCGTCGCTGCCTTCGCCCAGAAGGCGACGGTCGGCATCGCCATGCCGACGAAGTCCTCGGCGCGCTGGATCGACGACGGCAACAACATGGTCAAGGTGCTGAAGGAGCGCGGCTACAACACCGACCTGCAATATGCCGAGGACGACATCCCGAACCAGCTCTCCCAGGTCGAGAACATGGTGACCAAGGGCGCCAAGGCGCTGGTGATCGCCGCGATCGACGGTACCACCTTGTCCGACGTGCTCAAGCAGGCGAAAGCAAAAGGCATCACCGTGATCGCCTATGACCGCCTGATCCGCGGCACGCCGAACGTCGACTATTACGCGACCTTCGACAACTTCCAGGTCGGCGTGCTCCAGGCGGAGTCGATCGTGCAAGGTCTCGGCCTGAAGGACGGCAAGGGCCCCTTCAACATCGAGCTGTTCGGCGGCTCGCCCGACGACAACAATGCCTACTTCTTCTACAACGGCGCCATGAGCGTGCTGAAGCCGTATATCGACAGCGGCAAGCTCGTCGTCGTGTCCGGCCAGATGGGCATGGATAAGGTCGCGACCCTGCGCTGGGACGGCGCCACTGCGCAGGCCCGCATGGACAACCTGCTCAGCGCCTACTACGGCAACAAGAAGGTCAACGCCGTGCTGTCGCCCTATGACGGCCTCTCGATCGGCATCATCTCCTCGCTGAAGGGCGTCGGCTACGGGAGTGCCGGCCAGCCGATGCCCATCATCTCGGGCCAGGATGCCGAAGTGCCCTCGATCAAGGCCATGCTGCGCGGCGACCAGTACTCGACCATCTTCAAGGACACCCGCGACCTCGCCAAGGTGACCGCTGACATGGTCGACGCCGCGCTCGCCGGCAAGCAGGTCACCGTCAACGACACCAAGACCTACGAGAACGGTGTCAAGACCGTGCCGTCCTATCTGCTGAAGCCGGTTGTGGTCTACAAGGACAATTGGGAGAAGACCCTGGTCGACAGCGGCTACTATAAGAAGTCGCAGTTCCAGTAAGACTCTCTCTTTTTCCCCTCTCCCCGCTTGCGGGGAGAGGGTTAGGGTGAGGGGCCTCTTTCCATACGGGCAGTGGTTGGTATGCACTCCGTCATTGCGAGCGCAGCGAAGCAATCCAGTCTGCCACGGCGGAAATTGTCTGGATTGCTTCGCTGCGCTCGCAATGACGATGTGGATGCAGCGATATCAGTCAACCTCTCCCCGCACGCGGGGAGAGACGAAGTAACGCAAGGGACACCAAAGCCATGACCGCCATGCTGGAGATGCGCAACGTCAGCAAGAGCTTTGCCGGCGTGCAGGCATTGCGCGACGTCAACTTCTCGGTTCGCGCCGGGCAGATCCATGCGCTCGTCGGCGAGAACGGCGCCGGCAAGTCGACGCTGATGAAGGTGCTGAGCGGGGTCTATCCGCACGGCAGCTACGAGGGCACCATCGTCTTCGAGGGCGAGGAGCGCCGCTTCCGCGACATCAATGATTCCGAGGCGCTGGGCATCATCATCATCCATCAGGAGCTGGCGCTGATCCCGCTGATGTCGATTGCGGAGAACATCTTCCTGTCGCATCCGCCGTCGAAGTTGGGGGTGATCGACCGCGACGAGGTCTACCGGCGCACGCGCGAGCTGCTGGCGCAGGTCGGCCTGAAGGAATCGCCGGATACGCTGATCACCGATCTCGGCGTCGGCAAGCAGCAGCTGGTCGAGATCGCGAAGGCGCTGTCCAAGCGGGTGCGGATGCTGATCCTGGACGAGCCGACCGCGAGTCTCAACGAGGCCGACAGCGCCGCGCTGCTCGAACGGCTGATGACGTTCCGCGAGCAGGGCATCGGCTCGATCCTGATCTCGCACAAGCTGAACGAGGTTGCCAAGGTCGCCGACCACATCACCGTGCTGCGCGACGGCCGCACGGTGGACAGCATCGACTGCCACGCCGAGCAGATCCAGGAAGATCGCATCATCCGCAGCATGGTCAACCGCGACATGGCGCACCGCTTCCCGGAGCGCAACGTGAAGATCGGCGAGCCCGTGCTCGACGTCGAGAACTGGTCGGTCTATCACCCCATCCATCCCGAGCGGCAGGTGATCAAGAACGTCAGTTTCGGTGTCAAGCGCGGCGAGGTCGTGGGCATTGCCGGGCTTATGGGGGCAGGGCGCACCGAGTTCGCCATGAGCCTGTTCGGCCGCTCCTGGGGCACCAATATCAGCGGCACTATCCGGCTCGAAGCCCGTGAGATCGCGCTGCCGAGCGTCGCCGCCGCGATCGACGCCGGCCTTGCCTACGTCACCGAGGACCGCAAGCAACTCGGCCTGATCCTCGCCGACGACGTCCGCAAGAACATTACGCTGGCGAGCCTCGACCAGGTCGCACCTGGCAGGGTGATCGACGACATCGCCGAGCTCAAGGTCGCCAGCGACTACCGCAACCGCATGCGCATCCGCTGCTCCGACGTCTACCAGGAGACCGGCCAGCTCTCCGGCGGCAACCAGCAAAAGGTCGTGCTGTCGAAATGGCTGATGACCGACCCGAAGGTCCTGATCCTGGACGAGCCGACCAGGGGTATCGACGTCGGTGCCAAATATGAGATTTACTGTATCATCAACGAGCTTGCGGAAGCCGGCCGCGGCGTCGTGGTGATCTCCTCGGAGATGCCCGAGCTGCTCGGCATCTGCGACCGCATCTGCGTCATGAACGACGGCGCCTTCGTCGGCGAGTTCAAGGGCTCAGAGGCGACACAGGAAAAGATCATGCGCGCCATCATGCGCAACGAACGAAGCATTGGGAACGCCGCGCCCGCTGCCGCGGAGATGGGAGGATCGCAGCTATGACCGACAAGACGGTTTCGCTGCCCGAGGAGCGCCGGCACGGCAGCTTCATCAAGAACAATTTGCGCAATTACGGCATGTTGATGTCGCTGGTTGCAATCATGCTGTTCTTCCAGGTCGTGACCGGTGGCACGCTGCTGCAGCCGCTCAACCTCACCAACCTGGTGCTGCAGAACAGCTACATCGTCATCATGGCGCTGGGCATGCTGCTGGTCATCGTCACCGGCCATATCGACCTTTCGGTCGGCTCGGTCGCGGGCTTCATCGGCGCCGTGGCGGCCTTGCTGATGGTGACCTACAAGGTCGATTATACGCTCGCCTTCATCGCTTGCCTCGCGCTCGGTGGCGCGATCGGTGCGGCGCAGGGCTATTGGGTGGCCTATTTCAAGATCCCCTCCTTCATCGTGACGTTGGCGGGCATGCTGGTGTTCAAGGGCCTGGCGCTCGCGGTGTTGCAGGGCCAGTCGCTCGGGCCGTTCCCGGCGACCTTCCAGAAGCTGTCCTCGGGTTTCATTCCGGAACTGCTGCCGGAGGCCGGCACGCTGCATCCGACCTCGATGCTGATCGGCGCCGTTCTCGCGCTCGGGCTCGTCTATGCCAGCGCCAAGGGAAGGTCGCGCGAGCAGTCGCACGGCATCGAGGTCGAACCCTATGCGTTCTTCCTCGGCAAGAGCATCTTGCTCGCCTGCGCCGTGCTCTATTTCACCTATCTGATCGCCTCGCATCGCGGCCTGCCCAACGTGCTGGTGATCATGACTGCGCTGATCGCGCTCTACGGCTTCGTCACCCGCCGCACCGTGATCGGCCGACAGATCTACGCCGTCGGCGGCAACGCCAAGGCGGCGAGCCTGTCTGGCATCAAGACCGAGCGGCTGACCTTCCTCACCTTCGTCAACATGGGCGTGCTCGCCGCGCTCGCCGGCCTCGTCTTCGCCGCGCGGCTCAACACGGCGACCCCGAAGGCCGGCCTCGGCTTCGAGCTCGACGTCATCGCCGCCTGTTTCATCGGCGGCGCCTCGGCCTATGGCGGTGTCGGGCGGGTCGGCGGTGCCGTGGTGGGCGCCATGATCATGGGCGTGATGAACAACGGCATGTCCATCCTCGGCATCGGCATCGACTATCAGCAGGTCATCAAGGGCCTGGTGCTGCTGGGCGCGGTGTGCATCGACGTGTACAATCAGCGGCGGTAGCGCTTCGTAGCCCGGATGCGGCGCAGCGTAATCCGGGTCTCTGCGCTTGGTGAGATTTCCCGGATTGCGCTGCGCTGCATCCGGGCTGCGGTCCTAAGCACTACGGCAGCGGTGATTGCGTCGTGAACAGCACGGTCGCGATCCCGATCGAGAGCCCCACCGCCGATACGGTTCCCACCGTCGACAGCACGCCCATGCGCCTGAGCGCGATGGCGAAGGCAATGATGATGGGTGTTGCGGTCATCTCGTCCGGCGCTCCGTGAAGCTCTGAGCCGGTTCGTACCGCGAAACGGCTGGCTGAACGTTGTGTCGGCGCAAACAGGAGCCCTGCAGTCCTCCAGTTTGTCCGGCAACAAATTCGGAACCTGGTGGCCGAGCTAAGTCTGACCGGTGTCCTGATCCGGAAAGACGATGTCGACGGCCGAGTGCGAACAGCAGGAAACAGGCTGGGGAATCCTGCAGGATCTCCCCGGCGATCCCATGATCTGGGTGCTGATCTTCAGCGAACTCGTCGCCTTCGGCCTGCTCCTCGGCGCCTTCTCTGTCGCCCGCGCGATTCACCCCGCGGTGTTCGCGGCCGGGCAGGCCACGCTCGATTCGCATCTCGCCGGCCTCAACACCGTCGTGCTGGTGACCAGCGGCTGGGCGGCGGCCCGGGCGACCAAGGCCGTGCGGAATGGACAACGGGCAACGACACGATACTGGCTTCTCGGCGCCATGGCGCTCGGCTGCCTTTTCATCGCGATCAAGCTCGCAGAGTACGCCGAAGAAACCGGGCGCGGGGTCGGGCTTGAGACCAATCCCTTCTTCACGCTCTACTTCCTGCTGACCGGCTTTCATCTCCTGCACGTTGGCCTCGGCATCATCATTCTCGCCGTGGTCTGCCGCCGTGCCGGGATATCAGGCGTCGAGACGGGAACGGCCTTCTGGCACATGGTCGATCTGGTCTGGATCGTGATGTTCCCGATCCTGTATCTGGTGAAATGACGATGCCAGATCGTGTCGACGTCACCTGGATCGCCTTGATCGGCCTTGCGCTTGCGACCGTCCTGCTGCCGCCGCTAATACCACGGGCGCTGCTCGGCAACGCTCTGCTGCTTGCCTTCGCCGCGCTCAAGGGGCATCGCATCGCGCTCGACTTCATGGATCTTCGCGCCGTCCCCGCACTCTGGCGCGGTCTCGTCGCGAGCTGGATCCTCATCGTGCTGCTGCTTGCCTGGCTCGCCTCGGCGCTCGTCGCCCTGATCTGACGCGCTCATTGCGCCCTGACAAAGAACGGGCCGGGCAAAGCGGCAATAAATCACACCATCGCAATTTCGCAGGAATCAACCGGAAAGGATTGGCAATGGCTGAACGCCTGACCAAGTCGGCCGCTCGAAACGTCTTCTACGGCGGCTCGGCCTTTTTCTTCGCCATCTTCATAGGGCTAACGGCGCACAGCCATTACTACATGGCCACGACATCGACCGACGCAGCCACGCTGACGTCTTCGGTTGCCCGCGGCAAGCACGTCTGGGAGAAGAATTCTTGCATCAACTGTCATACCCTGCTGGGCGAGGGCGCCTACTTTGCGCCTGAAGTCGGCAATGTCTGGGATCGCTGGGGTGGCAACGAGGATCCGGCCGCCGCGCGCGAGACATTGAAGGCCTGGATGCAGTCGCAGCCTTCGGGCGCACCGGGCCGCCGGCAGATGCCTCAATTCAACCTCACCGACCAGGAGCTCGATGATCTCGCCGACTTCCTGCAATGGACCAGCAAGATCAAGCGCCAAGAGTGGCCGCCGAACAAGGCGGGCTGAGCGCATCGCTTCCTGAAATCCCTCAAGACAGAGAGCCTGAGATGAAATATCAGACCCAGAAAGTCGCGATGCTGTATTTCTACGGCGCGCTGACCCTGTTCGTGGCGCAGGTCCTATTCGGCCTCGTCGCTGGAACGATCTACGTCCTGCCCAACACGCTGTCGACCCTGCTGCCGTTCAACGTCGTCAGGATGATCCACACCAACGCGCTGATCGTGTGGTCGTTGATCGGCTTCATGGGCGCGACCTACTTCCTGCTGCCCGAGGAAACCGAGACAGAGCTCTACAGCCCGCTTCTGGCCAAGATCCAGTTCTGGATGTTTTTCGGTGCTGCGGGTGTGGCTGTGGTCGGTTATCTCTTCCAATACCACGAGGGCCGCGAATTCCTCGAACAGCCCTTCATCATCAAGGTCGGCATCGTCGTCGTCTGCCTGATGTTCCTGTTCAACGTCACCATGACGGCGCTGAAGGGCCGTAAGACCACGATCACCAACATCCTGCTATTCGGGCTGTGGGGCGTTGCGATCTTCTTCCTGTTCGCCTTTTACAACCCGGTAAATCTCGCGGTCGATAAGATGTACTGGTGGTATGTTGTTCATCTCTGGGTCGAGGGCGTCTGGGAGCTGATCATGGCCTCCGTGCTCGCTTATCTCATGATCAAGCTCAACGGCATCGACCGCGAAGTGGTCGAGAAGTGGCTCTACGTCATCATCGGGCTGGCGCTGTTCTCCGGCATCCTCGGCACCGGCCATCATTTCTACTGGATCGGCGCGCCCGGTTACTGGCAGTGGATCGGCTCGCTGTTCTCCACGCTCGAGGTCGCGCCGTTCTTCACCATGGTGATCTTCACGGTGCAGATGACCTGGAAGGCCGGCCGCAAGCACCCGAACCGCGCTGCATTGTTGTGGTCGGTCGGCTGCTCGGTCATGGCGTTCCTCGGCGCCGGTGTCTGGGGTTTCCTGCACACCCTGTCCTCGGTCAACTACTACACCCACGGCACCCAGGTTACCGCCGCGCACGGCCATCTCGCCTTCTTCGGCGCCTATGTGATGCTGAACCTGTCCGTGATGGCCTATGCAATCCCACAGATCAGAGGGCGTGCGCCCTACAATCAATGGCTCTCCATGGCGAGCTTCTGGATCATGTGCACCGCCATGATGGTGATGACCTTCGCGCTGACCTTCGCCGGCGTGGTCCAGGTCCATCTCCAGCGCGTGCTCGGCCAGGGCTACATGGACGTGCAGGACCAGCTCGCGATGTTTTACTGGGTCCGGCTGGGGTCCGGCGTGTTCGTCGCGATCTCCGCGCTGATGTTCGTGTGGGCCGTGCTTGTGCCCGGTCGCGCCCGTCAGCCGGTCATCCCCGGCGCGTTGCAGCCGGCCGAGTGAGCGCGCAAAGGCGGCCGTGGCTCGCTGCGGCCGCCGTCACTATGTGAATTCCGGAGAAAGACCATGAATGCAGCACTTCTCGCCGTGGCGAAGCCCGAACCTCAGCCGCCCGCCTATATTGCCAGTGGCAACGAATGCGCGCTGTTCGAGCACGCTTGGCGCAATCAGCTGCCGGTGCTGCTGAAGGGGCCGACCGGCTGCGGCAAGACGCGCTTCGTCACGCATATGGCGGCGCGGCTGGGATTGCCGCTGCACACCGTCGCCTGCCACGACGATCTCACCGCGGCCGATCTCACCGGCCGCTATCTGCTCAGGGGCGGCGATACCGTGTGGAGCGACGGCCCGTTGACGCGGGCGGTGCGCGAGGGCGGCATCTGCTATCTCGACGAGGTCGTGGAGGCGCGCAAGGACGTAACGGTGGTGCTGCATCCCCTGACCGACGATCGCCGCATCCTGCCTCTGGAGCGTACCGGCGAGCAGCTTGCCGCGCCGAACAGCTTCATGCTCGTCGTCTCCTACAATCCAGGCTATCAGACGCTGCTCAAGGCGCTCAAGCCGTCGACGCGGCAGCGCTTTGTCGCGATCGAGTTCGGCTTCCTGCCGCAGGAGCAGGAGATTGCGGTGGTCGCCGCCGAGAGCGGACTATCGCCGGAGCGCGTGCGGCCGCTGGTCGGGCTGGCTGGCCGGCTGCGCGCGCTGAAGGGCCACGACCTGGAGGAGGGTGTCTCGACCCGGCTCGTCGTCTATTGCGCGACCCTGATTGCGGCCGGCATGCCGACGGCCGATGCCGTGCTCGCTGGCATGATCGAGCCGCTGACCGACGATGCCGATGTCAAGGCGGGGCTGCTGGACGTCGCGCGTGCCGTGATCGGCTGAGGCGGCTCCGATGCTCGATTTCCTCGAACTGGAAGAGACCGTCGGCCGCGCCTGGCACCGCATGGTCGGTGGCACCGCCAGCTATCCGGTTCATGCCGAGCATGCGGTCTCGCTTGCGGAAATGAGAAACAGGCTCGCGGTGATGTTCCGCGCGCTGGGCGGTGAGGCGGGTGTGCAGATCGCCGGTGCCGGCGCGCGCAAGTCCGGGCATCGGCTCGGCTGGCGGCAACGCATCGGTCTCGGTGACGAGCGCCTGGAGCAGCCGGGCCGCGATGCCACCTCCATCTTCCTTCCTGAAAGCATCGCGATCTTTCCCGACAACGCGCTGAATGCAGCGCTCTATCGCTGGCTCGCGGCATGGTTCGCAGCCGCGCCGATCGAAACCATCACCGAATCCGATCCGCTGCGGCGGGATCTTCTGGTGTTGCGCCGGGCCAGCGAGACGGCGGTCTTCGTGCTCACGCAATTTCCCGGCCTCGTCGACGACTATGCGCAACTCGCCGCAGCAACTGCCGAAGCCAGGCCGCGTCGCCCCTTGCCGCGCATCGAGCAGGAGGTCGAGCAGATCGTGCTGGCGCTACTTGGAACCGGAAAGGCTCCCGTGGGCAAGCTGTGGCCGGCGATGATGGGAACGGAGCCGCTGCCGGTCAAGGCGTCGCCTGGCTATCGCTCGATGCTTCCGTGCCCGCTGTGGGGCGATTGCTGGACCCGCGAGCTGTCGCCTGCGCATGCGGGCGTGGATGAATGCGCCGATGGTGCGGAGGCCGCGAGCGAGGACAATCGCAAGCACTTTGCCGTGCGCGAGCGCGAGGACGGCGCCAATCGCCGCGATCCCTTCGTACTCAACCGCTTCGAGAAAATTCTCGCGATGGCCGAGATGGTCAATGTCGACCGCCCCACCGATGACAGTGAGGAGGAGGATGCGCAGAAGGCGGCGGACGATCTCGAGGAGATAACGCTCAGCCGCCGCAGCGGCAAGCCGGCGGGCCGGTTCAAGTTTGATCTCGACCTCCCGCCGGAGGCCCTCGATGCCTCGCGCTTGACTGCGGACCTGACCTATCCGGAATGGGATTATCGCAGCGGCTCCTATCTGCCGGCTCATTGCCGCGTACTGGCATCTGCCGCCCCCGAGAATGGGGAAAGCTGGACGCCCGACGAGACCATGCGCCGGCACATCCGCCAGGTGCGCCGCCGCTTCGAGGTCCTGCGGCCGCGCCATGAGTTGATGCGTGCCCAGGCCGACGGGCATGATCTGGATCTAGATGCGCTGGTGCGTGCGCGGTGCGATCTCCGCGCCGGCAGCAGCAGCGGTCTTGATCGCGTCCATTTGGCGATGCGCCCGCAAGGTCACGATCTCGCTGTCACGCTGCTGGTCGACGTCTCGCTCTCCACGGACGCCTGGGCCAATGGCTACCGCGTGCTCGACGTCGAGAAGGAGGCGCTGCTCGTGCTTGCCCACGGCCTATCCGCCTGCGGCGATCACCACAACATCCTGACCTTCACCTCGCGCCGGCGCTCCTGGGTGCGGCTCGAGACGGTTAAGGCGTTCGGCGAGCCGATGAGTGACGTGGTCGAGCGCTGCATTGGCGCGCTCAAGCCCGGCTATTACACGCGGATCGGTGCGGCGGTACGGCATGCCGCCGCCGAGCTTGCACGCCAGCCGCAGCGCAAGAAGCTGCTGCTCGTCCTCACCGACGGCAAACCGAACGACGTCGACCACTATGAAGGGCGCTTTGCGGTCGAAGACACCAGAAAGTCCGTGCAGGAAGCGCGCCGGCTCGGGATCACGGTGTTCGGCGTAACGATCGACGCGGGGGCGCAATCCTATTTTCCGGCCCTGTTCGGGCGCAGCGGCTATGCGATCGTCGGCAACATCAAACGATTGCCCGCGGCACTGCCGGCGATCTACCGGCAGGTGGCCCACTGAGGCGGTTCATGCAACTCGACGTTGGGCTATTGCTCACGGCTTGGGTATATGATCGAATGTCCGGATGGACCAGAGCCGGCCAAATCCCGATCTGATCATCTTCGACTGCGACGGCGTGCTCGTCGACAGCGAGCTCTTGAGCTGCCGCTGCCTGTCCGAGGTCCTGGCGGAATTCGGTCTCGTGCTCAGCGAGGAGCAGGCGCTCGAGCTGTTTCTCGGACGCAGCACCAAGGCCGTCGAGCAGCATTATCGCGATCTCGGGCACTCGCTGACGGACGCCTTCCCGCCCCGACTGAAGTCGCGTGTGCTGGAGAATTTTGCCGCCTCGCTCGCGCCGATTCCCGGGGTGGAGGCGGCGATCTCCGGACTGACCGTGCCGTTCTGCGTGGCCTCGTCGAGCGATCTCGACCGCGTCTCGCTCTCGCTCGACGTCACCAGTCTTCGGGCATATTTCGGCGATCGGATCTACACCGCGCAGATGGTCAGGCACGGCAAGCCGGCGCCTGATCTCTTTCTTCATGCGGCCGAGAGCATGCGCACGCCGCCATCGCGCACGCTGGTGATCGAGGATAGCGTCAGCGGCGTGCAGGCGGGTAAGGCGGCCGGCATGACCGTCTGGGGATTTGTCGGCGGCGGCCATTATCGCAGCCGCGATGGCCGGGCTATATTATCGGCCGCCGGGGCCGATCGGGTCTTTACACATATGAGCGATCTCTGGGAGGTGTGAGCGCGCATGGCCGCCGAGAACGACAAGTCGAGACTCGACGACGCCGCGCGCGCCGGCTGGCTCTATTTCATTGCCGGTCACACACAGGACGAGATCGCAAAGATGCTTCAGGTGTCGCGGGCTTCGGCGCAGCGGCTGGTCTCGTTGTGCCTCGCCGAGCGGCTCATCACCTTCCGGCTCGAGCACCCCATCGCAGCCTGCATGGAGCTGGCGGCGCGCTTGAAGCAACGGTTCGACCTCGTTCATTGCGAGGTGGTGCCGGCCGATCCGGCCGCGCCGCAGGCGGTGGCTGGAATCGCCGAGCGCTGCGCCAATTTGCTCGATTCCACGCTGCGTTCGGAGACGCCCGTGATCGTCGCGCTCGGCACGGGCCGGGCGGTGCGTGCCGCCGTCGAGCGCGTCACGCCGATCGAGCGGCCCAATCACCAGATCGTCTCGCTGGTCGGCAACATCTCCGCCGACGGCTCGGCGAGCTTCTACGACACCGTCGGCCGGCTCGCCGACCGCACCGGCGCGCGGCACTATCCGATGCCGCTGCCGTTCCTGATGTCGTCGGAGGACGAGCGCAACAGGATGGTGCGCATCGAGCCGATCGCGAAGGTGAAGGCGGTCGCGGCAAGGGCTGACTTGCGCCTCGTCGGCATTGGCCAGATGGATCAGAAGGCGCAGGTGCACGTCGACGGCTTCGTCACCCGCGACGAATTGTTCGAGATGATGCGGCTGGGCGCCATCGGCGAGATCACCGGCTGGGCCTATGACGCCAAGGGCCGCCTGCTCAAGGCCGGCACCAACAAGCGCCTCACCAGCATTCCGCCGGAAGTGCCGGCGAAGACCACGACCATCGGTGCGGCGGTGGGCGCAGCCAAGGTGGCGGCGATTGCAGCCGCGCTGAGCGGCAGGCTGATCAACGGATTGATCACGGACGAGGCGACGGCAAGAGCGATTCTGGAGCGGTAAAGCGCTCACGCTTTCGCGTGCCTACCACACTGGATGCTTCGCGTTCGCGGAGGACGGCAGCCGTGGGTGAAGCAAAACCTCCCCATCCTTCCCGCACCGCAGCACTCACAAGTTGCTGGAATGCCCACGCGCCTGCTTGACAACGTGCCGCCCTTGCGCTGAACATACGCCCAACGCGTGGGCATATGCCCAAAACGCGAATTGAGGGGAGGTCACCGTGAAACATGTCCTGGGCGCCGTCTGCGGCGCGTCTTGCCTGCTGCTGGCCGTCCCGGCGACGGCCGAAACGACCCTGACGATCGCCACCGTCAACAATGGCGACATGATCCGCATGCAGGGGCTGACGGGTGAGTTCACCAAGAAGAACCCTGACATCACCGTGAAATGGGTGACGCTGGAGGAGAACGTGCTGCGCCAGCGCGTCACCACCGATATCGCCACCAAGGGTGGCCAGTTCGATGTCCTCACCATCGGCACGTACGAGGTGCCGATCTGGGCCAAGAAGGGCTGGCTGGTACCGCTCGCCAACCTCGGCGCCGATTACGACGTCGCCGACCTCCTGCCCAAGATCAAGGACGCGGTCTCCGCCGACGGCAAGCTCTACGCCGCCCCGTTCTACGGCGAGAGCTCGATGGTGATGTACCGCACCGATCTGTTCGAGAAGGCCGGCCTGAAAATGCCGGAAAAGCCGAGCTGGGATTTCGTGATCGACGCGGCCAAGAAGCTCACCGACAAGAGCGCCGGCACCTACGGCATCTGCCTGCGCGGCAAGGCAGGCTGGGGCGAGAACATGGCGTTCCTCTCGGCGATGGCCAATTCCTATGGCGCGCGCTGGTTCGACGAAAAGTGGCAGCCGCAGTTCAACACGCCGGAATGGAAGACGACACTCACGACCTACGTCAACCTGATGAAGGAAGCCGGGCCTCCCGGCGCCAGCTCCAACGGCTTCAACGAGAATCTGGCGCTGTTCAACGCCGGCAAATGCGCGATGTGGATCGACGCCACGGTCGCGGCGTCCTTCGTCACCAACCCTAAGGAGTCTAAGGTCGCCGACAAGGTCGGCTTCGCGCTCGCGCCCAACACCGGGCTCGGCAAGAACGCCAACTGGCTGTGGGCCTGGAATCTCGCAATCCCTGCCGGCTCCAAGAAGACGGAAGCCGCCGAGAAGTTCATCGCCTGGGCCACCAGCAAGGACTACACCAAGCTGGTGGCCTCGAAGGAGGGCTGGGCCAACGTGCCGCCGGGCACGCGTACCTCGCTCTACCAGAACGATGAGTACCTGAAGGTCGCGCCGTTTGCGAAACTGACGCTGGCCTCGATCGACGCCGCCGATCCCAACAAGCCGACGGTGAAGCCCGTTCCCTACGTCGGCGTGCAATACGCCGCCATCCCTGAATTCCAGGGCATCGGCACGCAGGTGGGCCAGCAGTTCTCGGCGGCGCTTGCGGGATCGATGACGGTCGATGCGGCGCTCACGGCTGCGCAGTCCGCTACCGAGCGCGAGATGAAGCGCGCCGGCTACATCAAGTGAACCCGGGCTCTCCCTGAGCTCAAACTTGCGGCCATCCATCCTTGCTGGATGGCCGCCCTTCTTCCTCCGAGCGGAGCGCCAAGAATGGCAACCCGGCAGACGCAGCTTCTTGCGCGGTCGCTCCTGACCCCGGCCGTCGGACTGCTGTTCATCTGGATGATCGTCCCGCTGGCGCTGACGATCTACTTCTCGACGCTGCATTACAGCCTGCTCGATCCCGGCTCGGAATCGTTCGTCGGCCTTGAAAACTTCCGCTACTTCCTCACCGATCCTGCCTTCCTCGCCTCGCTTCAGAACACGCTGGTGCTGGTCGGCTCGGTGCTGGCGCTGACCATCCTGCTCGGCATTCCCCTGGCGCTGCTGATGGACCAACCCGTGATCGGCCGCAATATCGTGCGGTTGATGGTGATCGCCCCGTTCTTCGTGATGCCGACGGTGAGCGCGCTGGTCTGGAAGAACCTGTTGATGCATCCGGTGTCGGGATTGTTCGCCTGGCTCGCCTCGCTGTTCGGCCTGACGCCGATCGATTGGTTCAACGACGTGCCGCTGTTTGCGGTGATTTTGATCGTGACCTGGCAATGGCTGCCGTTCGCGACCCTGATCCTGCTCACCGCGCTGCAATCGCTCGACGAAGAGCAGAAGGAAGCCGCCGAGATGGACGGCGCCAGCGCCGTTTCGACCTTCATCTACATCACGCTGCCGCACCTCGCGCGTCCCATCACGGTGGTGATCCTGATCGAGACCATCTTCCTGCTTACGGTGTTCGCCGAGATCTTCGTCACCACCGGCGGCGGGCCGGGCCTGCAAACCACCAACATCGCCTTCCTGATCTATTCGCAGGCGCTGATCCAGTTCGACGTCGGCAGCGCCTCGGCGGGCGGGCTCGTCGCGGTGGTCATCGCCAACATCGTCGCCTTCTTCTTGGTCCGCATCGTCGGCCGCAACCTGGAGGCCTGACATGGCACGGATGGCGACGACGCGGCGGGTGATGATATCGACGGCGGCGGCCTGGCTGTTCGGCTTCCTGATCTTCTTTCCGATCCTGTGGATGGGGCTGGCGAGCTTCAAGACCGAGCTCGAGGCCTTCGCGATCCCGCCATCCTTCCTGTTCTTCCACTGGACCACCGAAAACTACGCGACCGTGCAGGAACGCAGCGATTATCTGCACCACGCGATGAACTCGATCATCATCGCCGGCGGCTCGACGCTCATTGCGCTGCTGATCGCCATTCCGGCGGCCTGGTCGATGGCGTTCTCGCCAACCAAGCGCACCAAGGACATCCTGCTCTGGATGCTCTCGACCAAGATGATGCCGCCGGTCGGCGTGTTGGTGCCGATCTACCTGATCTACAAGAGCCTCGGGCTGCTCGATTCCCGCATCGGCCTCGTCTTCATCCTCTGCCTCGGGAATCTGCCGATCGTCATCTGGATGCTCTTCACATATTTCAAGGAGATCCCACGCGACATCTTAGAGGCCGCGCGCATGGACGGCGCCACGATCGGCCGCGAGCTCGTGTATGTGCTGACGCCGATGGCGATCCCGGGACTGGCGTCCACGCTGCTGCTCAATCTGATCCTGGCCTGGAACGAGGCGTTCTGGACGCTGAACCTGTCCACCTCGAGCGCTGCGCCGCTCACCACGTTCATCGCCTCCTATTCGAGCCCCGAAGGGCTGTTCTGGGCAAAACTGTCGGCGGCGTCCACGCTGGCGATCGCGCCCATTCTCGTCCTGGGTTGGTTCAGCCAGAAGCAGCTCGTGCGCGGGCTCACCTTTGGCGCGGTGAAATAGGGGGCTGCCGGATCATGGGTCAGATCACACTTCAGGGCGTGCAGAAATCCTTCGGCCCCGTGCACATCATCAAGGGCGCCGACCTCGAGATCGCCGATGGCTCCTTCGTGGTGTTCGTCGGTCCCTCCGGCTGCGGCAAGACCACGCTGCTGCGGCTGATCGCGGGGCTCGAGGACGTCAGCGGCGGCAAGATCCTGATCGACGGCAAGAACGTCGTCGATACGCCGCCCGCCAAGCGCGGGCTGTCGATGGTGTTCCAGTCCTACGCGCTCTATCCGCATATGAGCGTGCGCGGCAATATCGGCTTCGGCCTCAAGATGGCGGGCTTGCCGAAGGACGAGATCAACCGCAAGGTCGAGGCGGCCGCCGCGACGCTGAATCTCACGCCCTACCTCGACCGCAAGCCGCGCGAGCTCTCCGGCGGCCAGCGCCAGCGCGTCGCGATCGGCCGCGCCATCGTCCGCGAGCCCAAGGCATTCCTGTTCGACGAGCCGCTCTCCAACCTCGACGCCGCGCTGCGCGTGCAGATGCGCATCGAGGTGACGCGACTTCAGAAGCAGCTCGGCACCACCGCGATCTACGTCACCCACGACCAGGTCGAGGCCATGACCATGGCCGACAAGATCGTCGTGCTCAACGGCGGCAAGATCGAGCAATATGGCTCGCCGCTGGAGCTTTACGAGCGACCCGCCAATCTCTTCGTCGCCGGCTTCATCGGCTCGCCCAAGATGAATTTCGTCACCGGCGAGCCCGCTTTGCAGAAGGGGGCAGCGACGATCGGCGTCCGGCCGGAGCATCTGAAGATCGAGCGCGACGGCGGTGGCGGCTGGCAGGGCACTATTGCGGTGGCCGAGCATCTCGGCAGTGACACCTTCCTCTACGTCGACGCCGGTGCGCTCGGCATGCTGACGGCGCGCTACATCGGCGAATTGAGCCTGCATGCCGGCGACCGAGTATCGCTGATGCCCGACCCTGCGCGCATTCACCGCTTCGACGAGAGCGGCAACGCTCTTCGGGGCTGACAAGAAACGGCAAGAAGACGGAAAGACGACCATGTATCTGGAAAAATTCAGGCTGAGCGGCAAGACCGCGTTCATCACCGGCGGCGGCCAGGGCATCGGCCTCGCCTGCGCGGAGGCGCTGGCCGAGGCCGGCGCGAAGGTCATCATCGGCGACCGCGAAGGCAAGGTCGCCGACGGCGCCAAAGCCAGCCTGAGGGCGAAGGGCTACGACATCGAGACCGCAATCATGGACGTCACCAACACCACACGCGTGGCGGAGGTGGCAAATGATCTCGTCGCCCGCCATGGCAAGGTCGACATCCTCGTCAACAATGCCGGCATCGCGCGGAGCGAGACGCCGGCCGAGACCGTTACCGACGAGCACTGGCTCAACGTCATCGACGTCAATCTCAACGGCACCTTCTGGTGCTGCCGCGAGTTCGGCAAGCACATGTTGAAGGCTGGAAGCGGCGCCATCGTCAATGTCGGCTCGATGAGCGGCTTCATCGTCAACAAGCCGCAGGAGCAGTGCTTCTACAACGCCTCCAAGGCCGCCGTGCACCATCTGACCAAGTCGCTGGCCGCCGAATGGGGCGCGCGCGGCATCCGCGTCAACGCGGTGGCGCCGACCTATATCGAGACGCCGCTCAACGCCTTCGTGAAGAGCAATCCGAAAATGTATGACGCCTGGATCGGGGGAACTCCGATGGCGCGCATGGGGCAGGTCGAGGAGATCGCCTCCGTCGTGCTGTTCCTCTCGTCCGAGGCCGCGAGCCTGATGACTGGCAGCATCGTGCTGGTGGATGGCGGCTACACTTGCTGGTAGGCTCACCGTCAAAACGGACGGACCGGGAGAGACCATGCCGCGAGCGTATATCGGCGTCGACGTGGGGACCACGAGCACGCGGGCAGGGGTGTTTGACGAGGCCGGCACGCTGCTCGCGACGGCCCGGCATCCGATCAGGATCTGGCACGAGGCCGGCGACATCGTCGAGCAGTCGTCGGAGGACATCTGGCAGGCCTGCGCCAAATCGGTGCGCGCGGCGATGGCGGAAGCAGCGATTGCGCCGGGCAGCATCGGCGGCATCGGTTTCGACGCCACCTGTTCCCTCGTGGTGCTCGATCCGCAAGGCGAGCCGCTCACCGTCAGCACCTCCGGCGAGGCGCAACGCAACGTCATCGTCTGGATGGACCATCGCGCCACGGCCGAAGCGCGGCTGATCAACGAGACCGAGGATGCCGTGCTGCGTTATGTCGGCGGCTCGATCTCGCCGGAGATGGAGATGCCGAAGCTGCTCTGGCTGAAGCGGCATCTGCGCGCGAGTTTCGATGCCGCCGGTCACTTCTTCGACCTGGCCGATTATCTGACCTGGCGGGCGACCGGCGCGCTGCAGCGCTCGACCTGCACCGTCACCTGCAAGTGGAACTATCTCGCCCATGACGGCGGCGGCTGGAGCGCGCCGTTCTTCAAGCGCATCGGCCTGTCCGACTTCGTCGCCGAAAAATACGCGCGCATCGGCACCGAAATCGTTGCGCCCGGTACGCGCCTCGGCGTCGGGCTCACGCCGGCAGCAGCAGTCGAGCTCGGCCTTCCTCCCGGCACCCCGGTCGGCGCCTCCCTGATCGACGCCCATGCCGGCGGCATCGGTGCGATCGGCGGCCGTGACGGGGCAGGCGGCCCGAGCGATGTCGGCGATCGTCTCGCCTACATCATGGGAACGTCGGCCTGCATCATGGCGACGACGAAGGAGCCGTGCTTCGTGCCGGGCGTGTGGGGTCCCTATTATTCCGGCATGGTGCCGGAGTTCTGGCTCAATGAAGGCGGGCAGTCCGCCGCGGGCGCTGCGATCGATCATCTCCTCAAGTCGCATCCCGGCCATGGCGAGGCGAGCGCGGCGGCACGCAGCGAAGGCCTCGATCTCATCGATTTCCTCGAGCGCCGCATCATCGCGCGCGCCGGCGGTGCCAGCCGCGCCGCGCTGCTGGCGCGCGACGTCCACGTGCTGCCGGAATTCATTGGCAACCGCTCACCCTATGCCGATCCCGACACGCGCGCGGTGATCGCGGGCCTTGATCTCGACACCGACATCGCCGCGATGGAACGGCTGTTCGTCGCCGGCCTCTGCGGTCTTGCCTACGGGCTTGCGGAGGTCATCGAGGCTTTTGCCGCGCATGGGGTCCGCTCCAGCATCATGATCATGGGTGGCGGTGCCAGCCGCAGTCCTTTGGTGCGGCAGATCATGGCGGATACCACCGGTCTCACGGTCGCGTTGCCGCAGACGAAGGAGCCGGTGCTGCTGGGCGCCGCGATGTTAGGGGCGGTCGCCGGTGGCGCCTATGCCTCGATCGGTGAGACCATGGCCAAGATGTCGGCGCTGGGGCGCAAGAGCGAGCCGACCGCGCCTGATATGGCCGCGTTTCACGCCCGCAAGCGCGAGGTCTACAAGCTGCTGCGCGAGCTCGATCGCGGCAGCCGTGCCGCGATGCGCAGCGTCGCGAGAGGTTGAAGGACATGCTGATTGCCTGCGGCGACGCGCTGATCGATTTCGTGCCGACGCGAAACGTCGAAGGGCGCGAAGCGGTGATGCCCGCGGTCGGCGGCTCCTGCCTCAACGTCGCGATCGGCATGGCGCGGCTGGGCGCGCCGACTGGTTTCGTCGGCGGCATCTCGACCGACCTGTTCGGGCGCATGATCGCCGATCATGCCTCCGCATCGAAGGTTGCACTCGATCTCGCCACCCGCAGCGACCACCAGACCACGCTCGCCTTTGTCCGCATTGTCGAGGGCGAGTCGCACTACGCCTTCTACGATGCCGAGACCGCGACGCGGAACTGGACTTACCGGCATGGGTCCATTCCGTTCGATACTGTCGAGGCCGTCCATGTCGGCTCGACCACGCTGGTCAACGACCAGGGTGCGGCCGAGACCAAGGCGCTGATCGCAGACGCGCGGGCGTCGTCCACGATCTCCTTCGATCCGAATTGCCGATCGAACCTCGTCAAGGACAAGCCAACCTATCTCGCCCGCATGGTCGAGTTCTCGAGGAGTGCCGATCTCATCAAGATGTCGGACGTCGATTTCGCCTATCTCTTCGGCGAGGAGCCGTATCAGCAGCGCGCGAGCACATTGCTGGGGCAGGGGACGAGCCTCGTCGTCATCACCCGCGGCAATAACGGTGCCATAGCCTGGCATGCGCAAGCAGGGCAGATCGAAGTGCAAGCACCGAAGGTCGAGGTGGCGGACACTATTGGCGCCGGCGACAGCTTTCAGGCGGCGCTGCTGTTGGCACTTTACAAGCAGGATCGCATCGCCCGGCCGAGATTGCAGGACATCGGCGCGGACGAGCTCCGCCGTGCGCTTTCCTTCGCCGCCAATTGTGCCGGCCTGACCTGCACCCGTCCGGGCGCCGATCCGCCTTGGAGCCACGAGATCAATTGGGACTGGTAGCCCACGTCACATCCGCGCGACGGCCTTCTCGGCACATTTGAGGAAGGTTCCGATCAACGGACTGTGGGAGTCCCGCCGCCAACAGACTGCGATGTCGAGGGAGTCAGTGACGTCACGCAGGGGTCTGAACACGACTCCGCGTGGCGCGCCGAGCTGTGCGCAGGCCGGCAGGATGGCGAGACCTTCGCCGGCCAGGACCAGGCTCATCGCCGAATGCACCGTCTCCACCCGGCTGGCGATCGGCATCACCACCTGGTGCCGACGCAATAAAGGGACGACCGCGGAGGAGGCGGGCCCATGGTCCGGATGCGGGAGTGCGATCAGCGGGCGGCCCTGCAGCCGGGCCATCGGCACCGAGCTCAAGCGGGCGAGTGGCGAGCGGATCGGCATGGCCAGCATGAAAGGCTGTGCACCGATCTTTGCCACCTGTATCTCGGGATGATTGATTGCGGGCATACACAGCGCGACTGTGACGCTGCGGTCGAGCACGCGGGCCTCGCGCGTCGAGGCGCTCAGCTCAACGAAGCTGAGGTCGACGCCGGGAACTGCGCGGCGCAGTTCGGGGATGAGTCGCGGCAACTTCGCATTCGCCAGCACGAACATGTAACCGACTGACAGCCGGCCGCGCCGTCCCGAAGCAACCGCGCGTGCGGCTTCGGCGCCGTCGGCTGCCAACGCCAGCGCTTCGCTGGCGCGCGCCAGCAATGCCTGGCCGGCCTCGGTCAGATCCATGCCACGGGTGCCGCGGCGGAACAGCGGCGCGCCGATCTCGGCCTCGAGCTTGCGGATCTGGACCGAGAGGGGCGGCTGCGCCATCCGGAGCTGCTCGGCCGCCTTGCCGATGCTGCGCGCCTCGGCAACGGCGACAAAATAGCGGAGCCGGCGAAGATCCATTGGCATACCGAGAGCGTATGGGTTGGCGATAAAAATCGTATTGGACGGCGAGTTAACAAAACTGTCATTCTCGCTGTCAATGTCTTCGGGCCAATGGCGGCCCGCTTCGGAGCGTGATGTGAGGATGAACGGCGATCCCTGTCTGTTGTCCGCGACCGAGCTGCGCGGTCTCGTCGCGGCAAAGCGGATTTCGCCAGTCGAGCTCACCCGCGCTGTGCTTGCCCGCGCCGAGGCCCTCCAGCCCGAATTGAACTGTTTCGTCACGTTGTGCGGCGACGAGGCGATCGCAGCGGCGCGCGAAGCCGAGCGCAAGGTGATGGCGGGCGAACCGCTCGGCCTGCTGCACGGCATCCCCGTAACCGTCAAGGACATCGTCAATACCAAGGGGGTCAAGACCACCTTCGGCGCCGTTCCCTACAAGGATAATGTGCCGGCCGAGGATGCCGTCGCCGTCGCGCGGTTGCGCAGCGAAGGCGCGATCCTGATCGGCAAGACCACGACGCCGGAGTTCGGCAGCAAGTGCCTCACCGATTCACCTTTGTTCGGTCGGACCCGCAATGCGTGGGACGCCTGCCGTTCCTCCGGCGGCTCCAGCGGCGGCGCGGCGGTCGCTGTGGCGAGCGGCATCGCGCCGCTCGCTATTGCGACCGACGGCGGCGGCTCGACACGAATTCCGGCCGCCTGCAACGGCGTGGTGGGCCTGAAGCAGAGCAACGGCGTGATCCCGCACAGCCAGGCGCTCGACGTGTTCGGCAACCAGACCTATGTCACGCCGACCACCCGGACCGTCGCCGATACTGCGCTGATGATGCAGGCGATGGCGGGCGAAGATCCTATCGATCCCTGGTCGATCGGCGTGCCCGTGCCCGACTTCATCGGCACCGCCGCCCCGCATGGTGATTTGCGCGGGCTGAGGATCCTGTACTGCCTGACGCCGCCGGGCCGTCCGGTATCGGCCGAAGTCGCCGCCAATTTCAAGGTGAGCCTCGACCGGCTGGCCGGGTTAGGGGCCGAGCTCGAGGAATTCTCCGGTGAGGGGTTCGACATCGAGCCGATCTGGCGCGCCATCAACCACACCGTCTGGCGCACGCGCTTTGCCAAGCTTGCGGCCGAGCATCGGGACGAACTGAGCGAGGCCTTCCTCAAGCAGCTCGCGCTCGCCAGCGAAGTCAGCGGCATCGACTATCAGGAGGCGATGTTCGCGCGCACCGCGTTGTTCCGCCGCGTGCAACCGCTGCTTGCGCGCGGTCACCTGCTGGCGATGCCGACGCTGACGCGCACCGCGCTGCCGATCAAGCAGGACCTGTTCGGCAATATCGAGATCGACGGCAGGCATTACGACAGCGTCCGGCCGCATTGGTTCCCCTGGACAATGCCGTTCAACATGACCGGTCACCCCGCGATCAGCCTTCCCTCGGGCTTTGCCCGCGACGGGCTGCCGATCGGGCTCCAACTGGTCGGCCGTTTCCGGGCCGACGCGGAATTGCTGCGCGTGAGCGCTCTGTTCGAGGCGTCAAGCGACCTTCTGTCCCGCTGGCCGTCTTGAGGAGATGGAGATGCAGCAAAGAGCTTGCTTAAGGCGTCCGGACATGTTGATCGTGGCCTGGGTGAGCCCTGAAGCCGAGCGCGCATGAGCGTCTTTGTCCTCCGACGTCTGTTGACTCTGCTGGCGACGCTGGTCGGCGCATCGCTGATCATCTTCCTGGTGCTGGACGCGCTGCCCGGCAACGCAGCGCAGATGCTGATGGGCGCTGATGCTTCGCCCGACGCGGTGCGCGCGCTCACCGTCAAGCTCGGCCTCGACCAGCCGCTGGCGGTTCGCTATTTGCAGTGGATCAAGGGCCTCCTCGTCGGCGATCTCGGCAATTCCTACGTCTACGGCACCCCGGTCGGCAGCCTGATCGCCGAGCGGCTGGTGCTGACCATTCCGCTCGCGATCATGGCCATGACGATCACGGTGACGCTGGCGCTCTCGGCCGGTATCTACACCGCCGCCAACCACAACAAGCTCGGCGATGTCGGCGTGATGTCGTTGACGCAAGTGGGCATCGCGCTGCCGAATTTCTGGTTCGCGATTCTCCTGGTGCTGCTGTTCTCGGTGCGGCTGCAATGGCTTTCGGCCGGTGGCTTTGCCGGCTGGGAGGACGGCATCTGGCCGGGGATCAGGTCGCTGCTGTTGCCCGCGATCTCGCTCGCGGTGGTGCAGGCCGCGATCCTCGCGCGCGTCACGCGTTCGGCCGTGCTCGAAGTGCTGCGCGAGGATTTCGTCCGCACCGCCCGCGCAAAGGGCCTCGGCAAGCGCGAGGTGCTGTGGAGCCACGTGCTGCGGAATGCCATGATCCCCGTGATGACGGTGATGGGCCTGCAATTCGCCAATCTGCTCGCCGGCACCATCGTGATCGAGAACGTGTTCTACCTGCCGGGCCTCGGCCGCCTGATCTTCCAGTCGATCGCCAACCGCGACCTGATCGTGGTGCGCAATTGCGTGATGTTGCTCGCCGCGATGGTGGTGATCGTCAATTTCGTGGTCGATGTGCTCTATGCCTTCATCGATCCCCGCATCAAGGTGCACGACCTGTGAGCGCGCCCATCACCATCGACGCGCCCGTCGCAACGCGTCCGCTGCCGGCGCGCACGTTCTGGCGCCGCGCGCTGCGCCACCGCAGCTTCGTCCTCGGTGGCACGCTGAGCCTTCTGGTGCTGGCTTCGGCACTGTTGTCGCTGGTATGGACGCCGTGGTCGCCTTACGAAATCGACATCGCCGCAAAGCTCCGCCCGCCCTCGGCGGCGCATTGGCTCGGCACCGATTCCTTCGGCCGCGACATCGTCTCGCTGCTGCTTGCGGGCGCCCGATCCACCATCATGGTCGGTGTCATCGCCGTCAGCATTGGCCTCACCTTCGGCGTCACGCTGGGCCTGATCGCCTCGGCCCGGCGCGGCTGGACGGAGGAGATCATCATGCGCTTTTCCGATTTCACCTTCGCCTTTCCGGCCGTGCTGTCCGCGATCATGCTCGCCGCCGTGGTGGGGCCAGGCATGGTGACCTCGATCGTCGCGATCGGCATCTTCCAGATCCCGACCTTGACCCGGCTGACGCGCGGCTCGGCCAATGCGATCTGGGCGCGTGAATTCGTGCTGGCGGCACGGGCGGCAGGCAAGGGGCGCTTCCGCATCACCATCGAGCATGTGCTGCCGAACATCCTGTCGATCCTGATCGTGCAGGTCACCATCCAGTTCGCGCTCGCCATTCTCGCCGAGGCCGCGCTGTCCTATCTCGGCCTCGGCACGCAGCCGCCGCAGCCGTCCTGGGGACGGATGCTGAACGATGCGCAGACGTTGCTGTTCCAGTCGCCGATGCTCGCGGTCTATCCGGGCGTTGCGATCGCAATCTCGGTGCTCGACCTCAACCTGCTCGGTGACGGATTGCGCGACCTGCTCGATCCCCGGCTGGCGCGGGAGCGATGACGATGGCCGAGTGCTCCAACATGCCGCTAATCGTGGTCGACAATCTCGGCGTTCGCCTCAACACCAGCCGCGGGCCAGCGCAGGCCGTGCGCGGTGTCAGCTTTGCGCTGACGCGCGGCGAGACGCTCGGGCTCGTCGGCGAGTCCGGCTGCGGCAAGTCGGTCACGGCGTTGTCGTTGATGGGGTTGCTGCCGGACAGTGCCGTCGTGACCGGCAGCGTCAAGCTGGACGGCGACGAACTCGTCGGACTTGCGGATTCCGACTATTGCCGCCTGCGCGGCAACCGCATCAGCATGATCTTCCAGGAGCCGATGACAGCGCTCAATCCGATGCACACGATCGGCACCCAGGTCGCCGAGCCGCTGCGCCGTCACAAGAATTATTCGGCGGCGCAGGCTCGTCGGGAAGCAATCGCCTTGCTCGACCGCGTCGGGCTGCCCGACCCCGCGCGTCGTGTCGATGCCTATCCGCATCAGTTCTCCGGCGGCCAGCGCCAGCGCGTCACCATCGCGATGGCGCTCGCGTGCGAGCCGGACCTGTTGATCGCGGACGAGCCGACCACCGCGCTCGACGTCACCATCCAGGGCCAGATCCTCGACCTCATCGCCGATCTCGTCGAGGAGCGCGGCATGTCCATGATCCTGATCTCGCACGATCTCGGCGTCATTGCAGAGAACGTCCAGCGCATGATGGTGATGTATGGCGGCACCGTCGTCGAGAGCGGCCCGACCGACGAGGTGTTCCGTCGCATGGGCCATCCCTACACGCAGGGCCTGTTCCGTGCCCGGCCCAAGCTCGGCGCGCGTAAGGGGACGCGGCTGAAGACGATCGCGGGCACGGTGCCGGAGCTCGCCGATCTGCCGTCCGGCTGCACCTTCTCCGATCGCTGCCCGCTGGTGATCGACCAATGCCGCGTCGCGCTGCCGCCGATGGTGGACGTCGGGCCCGGCCATTTTGCGCGCTGCATAAGAACGGACGTGTCGATGGCCGAACGCGTCGGAGCGCTGACCGCATGAGCACCGCGCCGCTTCTCGACGTCAGGGATCTCGAACAGCGCTACACGCTCCCGCGCGAGAGCCTGTTCCGTCCGCCGGGGCAGGTGCGCGCGCTCAACGGCGTCAGTGTGCAGGTCCGAGCCGGCAAGAGCCTCGGCATCGTCGGCGAGTCCGGCTCCGGCAAGTCCACCTTCGCGCGCGTCGTGATGGCGCTGGAGCGGCCGACCGCAGGACAGGTCGCGCTGCTCGGGCGCGATCTCAACCGCTTGCCGGCCGACGAGCTGCGCCGCGCCCGGCGTGATTTCCAGATGGTGTTCCAGGATCCCTACGGCTCGCTCGATCCGCGGCAGACCATCGCGCGGATCGTCGCCGAGCCGCTGACCGTGCTGGAAGGTGCCGACCGCACCACGTTCCGCGACCGCGTCGCCGCGGTGCTGCGCCAGGTCGGCTTGCGCGATGCGGACATGGAAAAATATCCGCACGAATTCTCCGGCGGCCAGCGCCAGCGCATCGCGATTGCGCGTGCGCTGATCACCCAGCCGAAGCTGATCGTTGCCGACGAGCCGGTCTCGGCGCTCGACGTCTCCGTGCAGGCCCAGGTGCTGAACCTGATGCAGGACCTCCAGGAGCAGTTCGGCCTGAGCTACATCCTGATCAGCCATGACCTCGCCGTGGTCGACTATCTCTGCGACGAGGTCGCGGTGATGTATCTCGGCCGCATCGTCGAGCAGGGGCGGCCAGAGGATTTGTTCGAGCGCTGCGCCCATCCCTATACGCGGGCGCTGCTGGAGGCGGTGCCGCGGGCTCGCGCCGGGGGTGGCCGCCGCCGGCGCGGGGCCCAGGCGATCGCCTCGCACTCGGCGGTGACGACCGGATGCCCCTATGCATCGCGCTGCCCGCTTGCCGACCAGCATTGCCGCGAGGTTCCGCCTGCGTTACGCAAGGTGGGCGAGGGGCACCTTGCCGCCTGCCACAAGGCCGAGGCTGTGATGGCGTTGCCGCAGGCGGCCATGGAAGGTTAGTGTCCGGGGCAGGATTGGCGTTAAGCTGGAAACAGGATTGGCAGGGGAGTTTGCGCATGTTCAGGAAACTATCGATCGTCGCCTTTGCCGCTGCGCTCGTCGCGGCGCCCTTGCCGGTGCTGGCGCAGAGCAAGAAGGACAGCGTCGTCATGGCGATGGCGCTGGAGCCGCCGGGGCTCGACCCGACCAATGCGGCCGCCGCCGCGATCGCCGAGGTCACGCTCTACAACATCTATGAGACGCTGACCAAGATCAACGAGGACGGCTCGGTCTCGCCGCTGCTGGCCGAGAGCTGGACCGCTTCGCCCGATCTGAAGACCTATACGTTCAAGCTGCGCAAGGGCGTCAAATTCCACAATGGCGAAGCGTTCGATTCCGCTGCGGTGAAGTTCTCGTTCGAGCGCAACGCGGCGCCGACCAGCACCAACAAGGACAAGAGCCTGTACCAGGCCTTCGAGAAGGTCGAGACGCCTGACGCCGACACCGTCGTGATCACCGTGAAATATTCCGAGCCGAACCTGCCGTTCCTGCTCGGGCAGGCGGGCGGCTCGATCGTCGAGCCGAAGAGCGCGGGCACCAATGTCACGCAGCCGGTCGGGACCGGACCGTACCAGCTTGGCGGCTGGGCTAAGGGCTCTTCGCTCACGCTGACCAAATGGGCCGACTACCGCAACGCCTCCGCGATCAAGCTGTCCAAGGTGACGATTCGCTTCATCTCGGATCCGGCGGCGCAGGTGGCGGCGCTGCTGTCGGGTGACGTCGATGCATTCCCGCGCGTCGCCGCGGCGCGCGCCTTGGCACAGTTCAAGGCGGATCCGCGCTTCACGGTGCTGGTCGGCGGCTCCCGGGCCAAGACCATCGTCGCCATCAACCACCGCAAGAAGCCGCTGGACGACGTCCGCGTCCGCCGCGCCATCCTTGCCGCGATCGACCGCAAGGCCATGATCGACGGCGCCGTCGACGGCTTCGGCACGCCGATCGGCAGCTTCTACGTGCCGGGCGCGCTCGGCTATGTCGACACCACCGGCATCAACCCCTATGACCCCGAGAAGGCCAAGAAGCTGCTCGCGGAGGCCGGCGTCACCACGCCGCTCGAATTGTCGCTCAAGCTGCCGCCGCCGTCCTATGCGCGGCAGGGCGGCGAGATCGCCGCGGCCCAGCTCGCCAAGGTCGGCATCATCGCCAAGATCGAGAACGTCGAATGGGCGCAGTGGCTGTCGCAGGTGTTCGCCGGCAATGGTCCGCACAATTTCGATCTCACCATCGTAAGCCATGTCGAGCCGTTCGACCTCGTCAAGATCACGGAGCCGGACTACTACCTCGGTTACAACAACGAGAAGTTCAACGCGCTCTATAAGCAGATCGTCTCGACGCCGGACGAAGCCGGCCGCGCCAAGCTGCTCGGCGACGCCCAGCGCATGCTCGCCACCGACGCGGTCTCCGCCTACCTGTTCCAGCCGCAGCTCATCACCATCACAGCCAAGAAGCTGAAGGGCGTCTGGAAGGACGTGCCGCAATACGAGAACGACTTCTCCACGTGGTATTGGGAGTAGGCGACGTCCGTTGCTGTGTCCTCTCCACGCATTGGAGAGGACAACTCAAAACAAAAACCTGAAAACAACCCCATGCACAGTAGCGGGGGTCAATCGTTTCAATGGTTTACACGTCGCGCCTGTACGATCGACGCGATTCGCCTAGAAGTTGACCCGTCGGGCAAAACACTGGCATGATGGCATGCTCGCGTCTCGTGGTGGAGATGCGCCGTCGGGCGAGGCAGAAGTGCAGAAATCATCCCGCCGCGATGCAGGCATTGCCGCGGCGGCCATCAGCGCCGAGGCGCCGATCTCCTTGAAGCTCGATCATGCGCCGATGAGCGATATCACTCATGCCTTGGCCAGTGGGCATGTCACGGCCACGGCGCTGGTCGAAGCCTATCTCGCGCGCATCGAAGCCTACGACCGCGACGGGCCCAAGCTCAACGCGGTCCGCGCGCTCAATCCCGACGCGCTCGCGATCGCGGGCAGGCTCGACGGCGCCGAGCCGTCGGCCGAGCGGCCGCTGGCCGGCATCCCGATCCTGGTGAAGGACAACATCGCAACCGGCGACGCGCAGCCGACCACGGCGGGCTCGCTGGCGCTGGAAGGCGCACGCGCACGCGACGATGCGACGCTCGTCAAGCTGCTGCGCGAGGCCGGCGCGGTGATCCTCGGCAAGGCGAACCTGACCGAATTTTCCAACATGCTCGCAATCGACATGTCCCACGGCTTTTCGTCGCTGGGCGGCCAGGTCAAGAACCCCTATGCGCCGGCGCCTGCCGACGATCACGGCATCCCCGTCGTGTCCCCGGGGGGCTCAAGCGCGGGCCCGGCGGTCGCGGTGGCGGCCGGTCTGTGTGCGGCCTCGATCGGCACGGAGACTTCGGGCTCGCTACTGTTTCCCGCCAGCCAGAACGGCCTCGTCACCGTGAAGCCGACCGTCGGGCTGATCAGTCGTGCCGGTATCGTGCCGATCGCGCACAGCCAGGACACCGCAGGGCCGATGACGCGGACCGTGCGCGACGCAGCGCTGCTGCTCAACGTGCTGGCGGCCAAGGACCCGCTCGACCCAGCGACGCAAAAGCAGCGGCGGCCGGCCGATTACACCGCCGGTCTGACCCGCGATGCGATGAAGGGGGCGCGCATCGGCGTGCCGAGCGACCATGCCGACCCACTGAACGACTGCTATTACGGCAAGCTGCCACCGAAGTCGGCCAAGCTGATGACTGAGGCGATCCAGGTGCTGGAGGATCTCGGAGCCGTCATCGTGCGTGCCAGCATGCCGACGCTTGGCTGGATCGGCGGGCCGGGCACGACCATGGCCGTGCTCAACCGCAATCCGCTGAGCGCCCACAAAGGCACGATCACCCGACCGCCGGTCGTCTTCCTCTACGAAATGAAGCACGACCTCAATCTGTATCTGAAGGATTGGGCGACCAATACGGACATCAAGACCATGGCCGACATCGTCGCCTTCAACGAGGCGAATGCGGGCAGGGCGCTGCGTTTCGGCCAGGACCACTTTCTCGCCGCGGAGATGACCAGGGGCGATCTCAGCGAGCGCGAGTACAAATCGGCGCGCGCCATGGACCTGCTCTCGGCCAAGACGCGCGGCATGGATGCCTATATGAGCCGACACAAGCTCGACGCCGTCCTGTTCCCCGGCGCATACGGCGCCGCAATCGCCGCCAGGGCGGGCTATCCCAGCGTCATGGTGCCGGGCGGGCTCGTTTCGGGCACAGACGACGGCAAGGACACGCCCGATTATCCGTTCGGCATTACCTTCGCAGGCCGCGCCTGGAGCGAGCACAAGCTGCTACGCCTGGCCTACGCGTATGAGCAGGCCTCCGCCAAGCGCAAGCCGCTGCCCGGCTTGCCGGCGCCTTAGAGTGCACTGTGCGTGCGCCGGTTGGTGCCGGTGGCATGCGCTGACAAATCCGTTGTCTGTTCTCACCGATATGGCGGACGTGCCGTCCTGCCCTGCGGAGGGCGCTTTGTGACCCGAAGGCGACATCGATCGGACGTCTAATCGGCCCTTCAACTCACCTGCGTGCCCTTGTGTTATTGTATCCCTTCCGGGAACTCGATGGAGGGAAGGATGGACATTCGATCGAAATTGACGGCGCTGTGTGAAGCGTTCAACGCGCACGACTTGGATTCCATCATGGAGTTCTTTGCTGACGATTGTGTCTTGGAGATGCCGAGGGGAAGCAAGCCGTGGGGCTCCCGCTTCGAGGGCAAGCGCAACGTACGAGACGGGCTCGCGACGCGCTTTGAAGGCTTACCGGATGTTCACTACGGCGACGCCGAGCATTTTGTGGATACGATGGCAAACACGGGCATTTCAAAATGGACGCTAACGGGCACTACCGGCGAAGGAAAAAAGATCGAGGTCCGAGGATGTGACTTTTACACTTTTCGCGCGGACGAAGTGATCCGCAAGGACTCGTATTGGAAGATTATTGAAGGACCTTCGTCAGCCTAACGACGCACATGTCCGAATGTGGCCCAGAGGTGCAGGTCCAGGCAGCGTTCTGTTGTCGGCTCATCGGGGAAATCGGAAGTAACCTGCGTGCCGACAATTGGCGCTCATGATCCATATCGGACTTACTGCCGTTCTCAATTTGTATATCCGATGGACTGGGCTTACCGGGGTAGGGGAGCCGATCTTACCTGTTCGCTAACCCGCAAATCTCCCAATGGACGTGACGTAAGACCGGACAGAGCTCGCCGAGCCTAAGCTTGACCTGTGCGCGCGCGGACGGCAGAGCGCGCAGGCAGATCGATTTCATACATTTCCTTTCCAGATCAGCCATCGGTAGACGCCGAACACGTTGATAAGTGTCACCACCACGTTTTGAACCATCAGCGCATATTCCGCTGTTAGATAGCCGACGACGATCCAGATCACCGATGCACCGCTCAGTACGACGAAGGCCCAGCCGGTAACGAGTGGCCGCGCCCGCGCAGCTAGGATCAGCCCGGCCCCGATCGTGCCGACTGTCGCCACCCAACGCAGGATTTCATCCATGACCCGTGTGCTCCCCGAAAGCCGACGTCGGAGCGTCGCTCCGCGATTTGCCTATACGGACGCAGTCACAGGCAGGCCGCCGGAGTGGAACTTTCCGTCTCGTGCCGACCACCATGCGACCCCCGCCCGAGCGACTTGGCTCCACAGTGGCGGCGGAAGGTCAGGGCACCACTGTGGTGATCCCGTGCGGTATCAACTCCGCTGCGCCGAAATCGGAAGCTCCTTTTTTCTCATCCCCGAACCGCGTTTCCATCAACCGGCGTGCGGCACATTGCCCCGGGCTGCCGAAATGAAGTCTGAGCCAAGGACTTATCTGCGCAACGAGCTGATCGAACGAGCGCGACTTCCGCTGTTGGCCCATCTTCCGTTAGGGCGTAGCGACGAGTTGTCCCGAGCGGGGTAAACCGGAAGCGCCCCGACTGCTGGGCAAACCGGCGGCTTTTGACCCGAAGCGGACCTCGCTAGATTTCTCTAAACTGCGAGCAAAGCTGCTAACTCAACGGAAGGTTTGCCGGGTGAATGATCCACCGGCCGGATCGGATGAGTAGCAGGATGATAGATCGCGCAGCACGCGACCAGCTTTCACGAAACCTTAGACACCTGATTGCCAACTCGATTACCAACGATCAGTTTGAACGAACTATGCCGGTGAACGACGGGGACCCAGCGATCTGGGCGATTACAGACATGTCGTGGCTCCTCTACAGCGATATGAAGGAGCATCGCTTGGTCGGACGTCACAGCCTCGATCCGGTCTGGAAACGCGAAGTGCTGCGCTGGATATTGTTTCTCGACGGCGACTTTGAGTACCGTTGGCGGAAGATTTCATTGCCCGGCCTCCACCCGATGCGACGCGCCCGCCCGATGTGGTGAGTTGGCACAATCCGATTTCTCACGATCGTGCCTCCGGCTTTCTTGCGGCTGGAGATTACAATGCTTGGCCGTTCATTTCCCGATCCGAGTACAAGCATGCGTTGAGGCATCCGAGACGTCTGGCCGGAAGGCCAAGGTAAGGGCCTAGTGGTAGCGTAGAGACAGCGTTCATCAGCGAAAATCTCGACACGGCCGAGCGATGTGCTCAGATTTCGAAGGCCGCGAATGATGAAACTATCCGGTCGATATTTGCCCGGATGTCTGAGCTGTATCGTGAGTTGCACGAGCAAGAGGAGAGGCTTGCGGATTGGAAGAGGCAGCAGGGTCCTACTTCAACATTTGATTTCATAGTCAAGAAACCTCGCGATTAGCGCAAGCTTTTGACCCGATGCAGACTTCAACCGCCGATTAGCTGCTCTCACGAGGTCTGCTCTTTAAGCGATACAGAAGCACCTCGTGGAGTTCGATCTTCTGCTCTTGACGAAAAATTTGCAAGAAAAACGAAAAGGCTTCAATGAGGAGCCTGACGGCAAACACAGTCTTGTAGGGTTGATGCGCGGTTCTTCTCAGTTGCGCCAGCTTGGCGAGCTTGCCGCCGAGCAAGCCGTTTTTGTAGGATCGGTCGTACCACACGGCGGCTCTCAACTGGTTCAAACGCCCGTCTCGGGACTGATAGTGCGTCGCGAGCCAAAACTGTGCGTTCCAATTACCTTTGACAGCGAGCTTGCGAAGTTCTCGAACCCCCTCCGGGACACCGCGAAGCTGAAGGAAGCGGGCTCGATGTAAGACGCCGTTCTCCTGACCAGATGAGGCGGCACGATCAAACCAGTTCCATGCCGTCACGAGATCGGGCGCAACGGCATCACCTCGGGCATACTCCCACGCGAGGGCCAACTGAGCGTCCACGTCGCCGGACGATGCAGCAGCGATCCATTCAGGAATCTTGCTACGACGCTTAGCGAGATTGTCAGCGCGGGTCGTTAGTGAAAGCCGCATCGTTCAAAGCAATATCCCTGCGATCCTCGGATTTTGTCACACAGGAAATTAAGGAAACACCACTCTGTGGCTAACAATTGGAAGCGACGTTTGTCCGCTTCTGGCCCTGAGCCGAACAATGCTGAGGCCATCAATGTTGGCTCTCAGAGCGGCGGCGGAGCCGTGCGTACCTCGACTGCTGCTTGTGGCCCCTTTCCAGACGCCGAACACTCAACGGAACGAGCCAGTTTCCGTGGTTGCCGAAGGGGCGAGATCGGCGTTTCGAAAGCGATCAGCGAGCGCAAAGACGTCCGCACGCTCGATGATCAGATCGCGGAACAGTCGCGCCCGGTGTGACATCCATTGCGGGTCGGGATAGACAATGTGCATGGGCAGCGGCGGCACGACGAAGTCGGGCAGCACATGGACGAGACGGCCGGCCGCGATGTGCTCGGCGGTGCACCAGTTCGGCAGCACGGCGACGCCTATCCCCTCCAATGCAGCCAGCGTCATCACGTCCGCATCGTCGCAGGTCATCGCCGGCGCGATGTCCACGACGTAACGGCCGGTTTCGGATTCGAACGTCCATTGATTCTTCTGCGACAGGCGTGAGTAGGTGACGCAGGGCATGCGGCGCAGATGATCCGGCAGCGAGGGCACCTGATGACGCGCAAGCAGCGCGGGCGACGCCACCAGCAACCGCTTAATGGTGCCCACCCGCCGCGCTACCAACGAACTCGAATTGAGGCTGCCGATCCGTATCGCAAGCTCGGTCCCGGTTTCGATGAGGTCGACGAACTGTTCCGTAAAACTGACGTCCAGCCGGACATCAGGATAGCGGCGGGTATATTCGGCGAAGATCTCACGGAAGAAGAAGCGGCCGAACGACGTCGGCACCGTCATCCGCAACGTCCCTGACGGAGTGCCGACCCGGCTCTGCGTCGGCGCGCCGGCGCTCTCGAGCAGCGCGACGATGTCCTTGGCGTATTTCAAGACGCGGTCGGCTTCGGGCGTCGGCCGCAGCTTGCGCGTGGTGCGCACGAATAGCCGGCAGCGAAACTCGGCTTCCAGCAGCGCGATGCGCTTGCTGATCGCGGGCTGCCCCAAACCGAGGTCGTCGGCGGCCTGGGTGAAACTCCCTGCCTCCATCACCCGGATGAAGGTCTGCAGCGCCTCGATCCGGTCCATTCATTCCTCGCCGGAATTTATATTATTCTGACCATTCCATATACGGTCATGGCGGGTCCGGTCTAGCCTTCCTCCGTTCAGGGGAGGAACGCGAATGAGCAAATCGATCGGCATTCTCGGGGCCGGCATCGGCGGCCTGCATCTGGCGCTCTACCTGCAGAAGCAGGGGATTACGGCAACCGTGCTGACGGATCGCGCGCCGGAGCAATATGCGGCGACACGGCTGATGAACACCGTCGCGCATCACAGCGTCACCATCGCGCGCGAGAACGAGCTCGGCGTGAACCACTGGGACGATCCCGGAGTAGTCTATCACCACCACGATCATTACTTCAATTTCCCGAACGGCGGGCTCCTGTTCCGCGGTGCTTTTCAGCGGCCAAGCCGCGCGGTGGATTATCGGATCTACCTGCCGGCACTGATGAAGGACTTCGAGGATCGTGGCGGCCTGATCGAATATGCCAGCATTCAGGATGACGACATCCCCGCGCTGGTCTCGCGCTTCGACCTTCTCGTCGTCTCCACCGGCAAAGGCGCCCTCGGGCGCATGTTCGCTCACCGGCCCGAACTCTCTCCGTACACTCGGCCGCAGCGCCTGCTTTGCGTCGGCCTGTACGACGGCGTTGATCACGGCAGCCCGGATGGCGACGATCCGCGCGGCGTCACCCTGTCCGTCTCGCCCGGCCATGGCGAGATGATCGTCATTCCCACGCTGAGCTTCGGCGGCATGAAAACGGCGCTGTTGATGGAAAACATTCCCGGCGGCGACATGGCCGACCTGGTCTCGCTCAGCTATGACGCCAACCCGGCAGCATTCCGCCAGACTCTTCTGGACAAGCTGGAAAAGCATCATCCGCACACCTACAACCGGATCGACACGCACCGCTTCGGGCTGGCCCAGCCGCTCGACCTGCTGCAAGGCGCGGTGGTGCCGACGGTGCGGCAGTCCTGGGTAGCTTTCGACGGCGACAAGCTCGCCATTGCCTTGGGCGACGTTCACTCCGTCGTCGATCCCTTGATGGGCCAGGGCGCCAACATGGCCTCATATGCGGCCTTCGAGCTCGGCAAGGCGATCGCCGATGCGGTGGCATTCGATGCGCGCTTCGTCGAGGACGTCGACCGTGCGCGCGAGAACCGCGTGCTTGCCGCTGCCCGCTGGACCAACATGATGCTGCAGCCGCCATCGGAAGCCATGGGCCGGCTGATCTTCGCCATGTCGCAGGACCGGGAGCTTTGCGACGAGTTCACCGAGAACTTCAATTATCCGGAGCGCCAGTGGGATCGTCTGGCGAGCGACAAACGCATCCACGCCTGGATCGATAGAAGCGGCAGGATCGCCGCCTGACGACGAACCGCCGTACGGACTCAGTTCCGCTCCTGGGCGGATGCTGAACCATGTCTGAGAGGAACACCAATGCATTGCCTGACCGTTCTTTACCCGACGCCCGACGATCCATCGGCCTTCAGGGCCTACTACGTCGACAAGCATGCCCCCCTGGCAGCGACGCTCCCTGGTCTGGTGCGTCATCATTACGCTTTCCCCCAACGACTCGGACCGGGGGAGGCGCCGTTCTGCATCTTCCAGGCATTCTTCTCCGATGCGGCTGCGATGGACGCGGCGCTCGGTTCGGAGATCGGCCGGAAGGTCGCAGCCGACGTGCCAAACTATTCGCCCAAGGGGGCGACACTCTGCCATTTCAAGATCGAAGGCGCGTAATGGGCCATCATGCCGAACCGGCCGGTTTTCGAGCAGCCGCATCGCGGTTCGCGACGGGCATTACCGTCGTCGCGACCGTCGATGAGGATGGCGCGCCGCTCGGCATGACCGCCAACAGCTTCACGACCGTTTCGGCAAACCCGCCGACGGTGCTTGTCTCTCTCATGCACGGGCGGACGTGGCAGGCTGTGGCCACGTCCGGCGTCTATTCGGTCAATGTCCTGCATGCGGAAGACGCCGCGATCTGCGCGCACTTTGCCGGAAGGCCCTTGTTGCGCGACGCTCCGCCGCTCGTCGCTCGCCAAGGATTTTTCGTGCTCCCGCAGGCGATCGCGCAGTTCGCCTGCGAGGTGGTCCAATCGATCGATATCGCCGACCACACGCTCTTCATCGGCGAGGTGCGCTGGTGCCGGCACAATGAGGGAACGCCTCTCGCATTCTACGCCAGCCGTCTTCGAAGGGGCGTCGGGATGGAAATCTCTTCCGCGGATAACGTTGCCTATCCCGGTGACGGATGGTGGACTTGAGACCTCTGTTGTTGCGCCAGGAGCCAAAGCGTCAGTCTTCTTCAATCCGAATTCCAGCCTCGCTCACAGCGCTCAGAATGCGGTCGATGTCTTCGGGGCTCAGTACACGGCCTTCACAAATCTGATTCAACTGATCGAATGTGATCTTGCCGCTCCGTTCGCCAATTTCGATGGCTCGTCGTATGATGTCCGGCACTAGCATGTTCTCACCTTTTCGGTCGCCCTACTGGGTTATCGCATTTGAGGGCTTTCGCTGCGGCCATCCTTCGAGACGCCCGCTTTGGGCGGGCTCCTCAGGATGAGGATCGAATGCGTGGCGGCAGTTTCAACGGGCACTGATGCTGATGAGCCTCATCCTGAGGAGGCGCGTTAGCGCCGCCTCGAAGGACGAGGCGTGCGCACCGGTCGCCGCCACGATTCATATGCGGTAGCAGCTATACGTTCCGCCGACCAATGCAACCCAGCGCATTGCAGATGATCCGCGCGACCGCAATCGCTCCAAGATTCTGCACATCGCGCTCGGGAACGAATTCGACGATGTCCAGGCCCACTATTCTGGACTTTGCCGCGACACCCCGTATGAGGTCGATAACGTCGAAATAAGACAGTCCGCCCGGCTGTGGGACGAGCACGCCGGGGATGACCGATGGATCAAGACCGTCGCAATCGATGGTCATCAGGCACTCGCCGTCATCCTCGATCGCGCCGAGCACGCTTTCGATCCCGTGACGCTGGACATGTCTTGCCGTGAAGATCTTCGCGCCCCACGCCTTTGCATCGTCGAATTCGGCGCGACCGGAGCCGCCGATGCCGCGCAAGCCGACCTGCACGATGCGCTTGACCCAGGGCAATTCGCTGGCGCGCCGCATCGTGCTGGAGAAGGTATAGCCCGATCCGTTTCGCTGATCCCGCCAATCAAGGTGGGCGTCGATCTGCACGACTGTCAGTCCCTTGCAGTCCTGGAACGCCTCGAAGAAAGGAATGGGGACGGAATCATCACCGCCCAGGAGGATCGGAACGGCGCCGACCGAAGGACGGCCTGCGTGGCTGCTCTGATGGCATCACGGTTGCTCTCCGGCGTCATTGGGTCGGTCGGGACGTTTCCACCGTCCAAGACCCTCATTTTGCTCGGATCGAGCAGCTCGGCGTCCTGATCGAAATCCCAGCGGGTGAGATCGCTCTCATAGTGACGCAGCGCGCGACGGATGACGTCGGGCGCTCTTGGGGCATGGCTGGTCTGACCTGCGAGGTACGGGGTGGCATCCGACGCGCCGAACAGGATCGCGTCAGCCGCCGGCAGTGGGGCGGTCAGGTCGCAGGCCTCAACACCCAGGAATGTCGTCATTTCGGGATGCACTACGCGTATCCATGGATCACCCGCGCGTCCGTCAACGTGCCTCGCTCGACCGTGTTCCGGTCGGTATCTCGATGTCCCCTGGAATGCCGCTGTCACTTGGAGGGTCTTGAACGTCTGGAACTCTCATGCGTTAGTCGGCGGCGCCATCCGGCATGACGATGCGGCCACGGAGTTCGGTTCTTGCTCAGACTTTACAGGTGGCCGTCCGACGACTGGCACGGCATCGGCGCGGAAATGCCCACGGAGGTCATCTGGGCCGATCTTCTAAACGGTACCGACGAGGAAAAGCAGTTCGTCGAGCGGCTGCTCGGCATCCGCATTCCCTCGGAAGACTCGCTCAGCGAGATCGAGGCGTCGAGCCGCCTGATCTTCGACCACGGCACGCTCTATCTCAGTTCGCCCGCGGTCCGGGTCACCGAGGCCGACGAGGCCGAGATCACGCCGGTGGGCTTCGTCATCGGCCCGCATGTGCTGGTGACGGTGCGCTTTGCAGAGCTGCCGATCTTCGACGACATCGGCAAGCGCATCGGCTCCGATGACAGCCTGGAGAACGGCATGTGCGTGTTCGTCAGCCTGCTCGAGGCCATGATCGATCGCGGCGCCGATGTCCTGGAGCATCTCGGCGGCAAGGTCGACCAGCTCTCGCGCGGTGTCTTTAGGGGCGGGCTGGTGCGCACCCAGCGCCCGGTGCGCTCCAGCCGCAGGATGCGGGAGGCCCTGGAGACTGTCGGCGAGCTGGCCGACCGGCTCGCCAAGGCGCGCGATGTCCTGCTCGGGGTGGGCCGCGTTGCCGCGTTTGCCGGCGACGTCGGCAGCGAGTGGATCACGGCATCCTCGAAGAAGCGTCTGGAAGCCGTGTCCAAGGACGTCGTCTCGCTCAGCGATTACGAGACGCGATTGTCGGACAAGATCCAGCTGCTGCTCGATGCCGTGCTCGGCTTCATCAACATCCAGCAGAACGAGCTGTTCAAGATCCTGACGATCGTCTCAGTCGTCGGCGTGCCGCCGACCATCATGGTCGGCATCTGGGGCATGAACTTCAAGCACATGCCCGAATTGGACTGGAGCTTCGGCTATCCGCTGGCCTGGCTCGCAATCATCGCCAGTGGCCTGTTGCCGCTGATCTGGTTCAAGCGGCGCGGCTGGTTCGAGTGATGGCAGCGGCGCATCGTTCAAACGATGCGCCGCTGCTCGATCATGCGGCCTTGGCGTCCGCCTTGCTGATCCAGTCGCGGGACAGCGTCACATCGGCCTGCGACAATTGGTGGCCGGCTGGCAGCACCTTGTGATCGACGCGCGCGCCGGCGTCCGACAACAACGCCGCGAGCCGTGCCGAATTGCCCGCCGGCACGATCGGGTCGGCCTGGCCGGACAACAGCATCACCGGCTTGCCGCCGAGCGCAGCCTTTGGCGGATCCGACAACGGCACCATCGCGCGCAGCAGGATCGCGCCGGCCAGCACGTCAGGCTGCAGCAGCAATAGCGCCGCGGCGATGTTGGCGCCGTTGGAGAACCCGACCGCGATCGGCGCGGCGATGCCGTAGCGTTGCCGCGCCTCCGCGACGAAGTCGCCGAGCTCGTTCGCGCGGCGAGCTACGTCCTCCTCGTCGAACACGCCTTCGGCGAGACGGCGGAAGAAGCGCGGCATGCCGTGCTCGAGCACGCGGCCGCGCGGCGAAAGCAGGGCAGAGCCGGGCGAGATCATCTGGCCGAGGCCGAGCAGGTCGTTCTCGTCGCCGCCGGTGCCGTGCAGCAGCAGCAGAGGTGGAGAGCCCGCGTCGCCTGCGGGCTCGAAACGATGGATGAATGCAGTCTCGGTCATGACGCGGTCTCTTCCAGATTCGGCAGAACGCCCTCGATCTGCTTGCGGTGCGGTTCGAGGAAAGCAGGCAGCTTCAGCTCGCGCCCGAGGCTCGCCACGGGCTCGTCCACGGCAAAGCCGGGGATGTCGGTCGCGATCTCGAACAGCACGCCGCCAGGCTCGCGGAAGTAGATCGAGCGGAAGTAGTTGCGGTCGCGCTGCTCGGTCGGGTGCAGGCCGTGATTGCTCACGAGCCTCTCGGCCATCTGGCCCTGCTCGGCATCGTCGGCCGCGCGGAAGGCGATGTGGTGCACCGACCCGCCGCCCTGATGCCCGCGCAGAAAGCCCTTCGCCTCGTAGACGTCGACGACGCTGCCCTCGGCATCGCCGGGCGCCTTGAAGCGGATCACCGAGCCCTCGCGCCCGGTCTCCTTGAAGCCGAACACGTCGGTGAGGATGGCCGCCGTCTTCGCCGCGCTGTCGAGCAGCAGGGTCACGCCGTGGAAGCCGCGGATCGCATGCTCGGCCGGCACGTCGCCATTGCTCCAGCCCGGCTCGTTCTCGGCACCGGGGATGCCGACCAGCGCGAGCGCCATGCCATCGGGATCGGTGAACGGCAGCACGGACTCGCCGAAGCGCTTCTCCAGCGCCTCGTACCGAATGCCCTTCTCGGTGAAGCGCTGCGTCCAGTAGCCGAGCGAGCGCTGCGGAACGCGGAAGGCGGTCTGATGGGTCTCGCCGACGCCGCGGCGCCCGGCCGAGACGCCGGCCCACGGAAAGAAGGTCAGGATGGTGCCGGGGCGGCCGGTCTCGTCGCCGTAATAGAAGTGGTAGGTGCCGGGATCGTCGAAATTGACCGTCTTCTTGACGAAGCGCAGGCCGAGATCCCGCGTGTAGAAGCCGAAATTGCGGATGGGATCGCCGGCGATCGCGGTGACATGGTGCAGTCCAGACATTGTCGTCCTCCAGGTTCGGGGAGCGGTCTTGCTCTGGCCGGAAATATCGTTCCGCTTTAGATTGGAGACAATCCATGCAAATATGACGGCTATGTCTACGATTTGGAAACAGTCGACGGGGCGATCCCTTGGATAAGCTCGGCAGCCTCCGGGCCTTCGTGAAGGTGGTGGAAAGCGGCAGCTTTGCCGAGGCCGGCCGGCAGCTGCGGCTGTCGCGCTCGGCGATCAGCAAATACATCGCCGACCTCGAGGAGAGCCTCGGGGTCCAGCTTCTGAACCGCACCACAAGGCACGCCAGCCCGACCGAGAACGGCCAGCGCTATTTCGAGCGCGCGGTCGTGATCCTCTCGGAGATCGAGGCGGCGGACCAGGCGGTGACGCAGGCGCAATCGGCGCCGCGGGGACTGCTCCGCGTCAACGCGCCGATGTCGTTCGGCACGATGCGCCTCGGGCCCGTGCTCGCCGATTTCATGGCGCGCTTCCCGGAGCTGCAGCTCCAGATCGTGCTCAGCGACGATCTGCTCGATCCCGTGCAGGACGGCTTTGACGTGACCTTGCGGATTGCGGAGCTGGAATCGTCCAGCCTGATCGCGCGCAAGATCATGCCGGTGGCGCGCATGATCTGTGCGTCGCCGGATTATCTCGCCCGGCACGGCACGCCAAAACATCCGCAGGATTTGCGCGAGCATGCTTCGCTGACCTACGGCTTCCTGCTGACGGGCAATCAATGGAAGCTCACCGGCCGCGACGGCGATCACTGGATCCAGCCGGCATGGTCGCTCTGCGTCAACAATGCCGAGGTGCTGCGCGACGTCGCAGTCAAGGGCAGGGGGCTCGCGCTGCTGCCGGAGTTCATTGCGGCCGATGCGTTGCGGAAAGGCGAGTTGCGGACAGTGCTGGATGATTATTCCGCGCCGCCGCTAGCGCTCTATGCGGTCTATCCGCCGACGCGGCATCTGTCGGTGAAGGTGCGGCTGTTCATCGATTTTCTGGTGGAGCGGTTCGGGCGGGAGGATGAGGAAGTTGGCGGGCGCAGACGTGCGGAGGCTGGGTCGTGAAGCCACGAATCTGCCGGGGCAACGGCTCGCAGCGCCAGTCTAGGGACTCTGCCGCTGAAATTGTGAGTGGCATGGGTTCTCCCATTGTCAGCGTTGTTGACAGTGATTCCTCGGAGTTACTCTTGCGCGAATGATAAGATGAAGTCCGGCAACCAGCAGAGGCCATGATGATTGTGCCTCTGCTGAGAGTCCCGCGCAGTGGCTGGATAAGATTATATCGCAACGGAGACTTGAACTTTCTTCCCGTGGCTTGAGACTCATATTCGCGTCCCGACTTCGCCTCAGGACAGAGAGAGTTCAGCCGCTGTCGGGCGTTGCCGAGGGCTCTCTTCCGTGCCACCGCGAAGAGCCTGGCTCGATGAGTCGCCCGCACTTCTCGACTTGGTTTCAACAAGCGCAGGAGGAAGCTATGCGGAAGTCTCTCACCTTTTTCCTTTCTGGTGTGGCATTGGCCGTCGCGGCGTCAACCGCCGTAGCCGGTGAGCGGGTGCTCGAGTTCAAGCTCGTCACCAAGCCGCTCGACCTCAAGGTCATAGAGGCCGCAAACGTTGAAGGACAGACGGTCGTGTCCGGGAAATTCTTCGGAGTGGCCGTCTTCAGCGATGGCCGTATCGGCGTGAAAGAGTTCATCAATAGTTCGGACCAGCTCAAAGGGTCTGGCCCCTTCTTCGGCTATAGCACTTACACGTTCGAGGAAGGCTCGATTACGGCGCGCTACACCGGATCGGCCAAAGACGGCAAATCGACGGGCGAATACACGATTCTGTCGGGCACTGGTGCCTACGCGAATGCAACGGGTACGGGAACCATCGAAAGCGCGCCGAACCCATTCAAGGGTGTCAACCTGCTCAACATAAAGCTGGTCGTTAAAACTTCGGGCTCGTGATAGCGAATGCTAACAGGTCCCGCACGAAGGTGGTTGATCTCTTGGGGGGCGCGCTGCCCCGGCCGGAAACACAGCGCCGGCCGGGCGACCTGCTGAAGAACCGGCTGGAGTCGTGGGATTGATCTTTCCGCTTGGCCAGCCGCTGGTGCCGCAGGAGAGAACGCTTGGGAGCTCCGACCTGCGCAAATCTAGCTGACAGATTGCTGTCCGGCAGGTTCAAGCAGATCATTCAGCGCTTGCATCGACGCCTGTCGAATCTCGGCGAGTTCGCGTGCGGCACTGTCGAGTTCGGCAGGTGACATCGCGGGTGCCGCCAGCTCGACGTCGCGGCTGCGCTCGAACAGGCGGACGAGGCCGAGCGCACTTGCCGCGCTGCCAAGTTGATGCGCGGATCGTGCGAGGTGCTTGTGATCGCCCGCCGCCGCGGCGTCGGCGATGTCGTGGATCAATCGTTCTCCCGTCTGCTGGAGCAGATGGTGGAGCTTGTCGATTTGCGCGGCGCCCAGCAGCTCCCGCTGGTCGTCGAGGAAAGGCCGATCGATCAGTTCGGTCGCCGGGCGTTGCGCGGCTGCCGGCTCGGCCACCAGATCATCCTCGATCGCCTCGCGCAGCGCGTTGACCAGGATCGGCTTGCTGACGACCTTGGCGATGCCGGCGCCGGCAAGCCGATCGCGGGCGCGGCCGGAGACGTCGGCGGTCACGGCGATGAGGCGCGGCATCTTGGCAAGTCCGAGCTCGCCGATCCGGAAGGCCGCCTCCACGCCGTCCATGTCGGGCATGTGCAGATCCATCAGGATGACGTCGAAGGCCTGATCGCGGGCGAGCTCGACGGCTGCGGCGCCGTTCCTGGCGATCGTCGTGTGGTGGCCGAGCCGGTGCAGGATCGCTGCGCCGACCTCGCAATTGACGGGGTCATCGTCGACCAGAAGCACGCGGAGCTGCCGCGACGGCGGCGCAAGCGCGCCTTGCGCCACGCTGCTTCCGGCAAGCCCGAGCGGCACTTCGAGCGTGAACGTGCTGCCCGCGCCGGGCGCGCTCTCGACCTTGAGCTCGCCGCGCATCAGGCGGGTGAGACGGCGCGCGATCGCAAGGCCGAGGCCGGTGCCGCCGAAGCGACGCGCGATGCTGTCGTCGGCCTGGACGAAATCCTCGAAAATCCGCTCGTGCAGCCCGGGCGCGATGCCGATGCCGGTGTCGCGCACGATGATGCACAGCAGGAGGTGATCGCCGCGCCGCTCGGTTGCCGCGCTCACGCCGATGCCGCCGCTCGGGGTGAACTTGATCGCGTTGCCGATCAGGTTGAGCAGGATGCGGTTGAGCCTGACGGGATCGCCATGCGCGGCGGTGTCGACCGTGTCATCGCAGGCGAGATCGAAGCTCAGGCCCTTGTCGAGGGCTTGCGGACGCATCAGGTCGCCGGCGGCTTCGATCAACTGGTCGAGACGGAAGTCGCGCGTCTCCAGCATTTCCGTGCTGGCCTCGAGACGCGCATATTCCAGCACCGCATCGACCAGCGCGATCAGCGTTTCGCCCGACGCCGCCGCGGTGGCAAGATGGCGGCGCTGGGCCTCGCTGAGGCTGCCGTCGTCCAAGAGTTGCAGCACGCCCATGACGCCGTTGAGCGGCGTGCGCAACTCATGGCTGACGACGGCGAGGAAGCGCGACTTGGTCTCATTGGCCGCGACCGCCGCGCGGCGCGCGCGCTCGGCGGCGTCGTGCTCGGCGAGCGCGTGGTCGCGGGCCTTCTCCAGCTCGGAGGTGCGCTCGATCACCTTGCGCTCGAGCGTGGCGTAGGATTCGCGCAAATGCGCCGCCATGCGGTTGAACTGCTCGCCGAGCGCCTCCAGCTCGTCGCCGGTCTTGATCGCGAGCCGCGAGTTGAGGTCGCCGCTGCCGATCCGCCTGGCTCCTTGGGTCAGCAGCTGGATCGGCACGGTCATGCGCCGGCTGAGAATGAGCGAGACCAGCACCGCGCAGGCGAGCAGGATCACGAGCAGGAAGGTCGAGCGGCCGATCGAGGCATAGATCGGCGCGTAGGCTTCGGTAAGCGGCAGCTCGACGAACACCAGCCAGCCGAGCGAGGGCACGGTCGCATAGGTCGACAGCACGCGCTGGCCGGAGAGATCCTCCTTGACGAGGCCGCCCGAAGGCGGCCCGATGCCGTCGAGCGCGGCGCGGACGTCGGCATGGCCGGAGAGATCGCTGCGCTGGAGCGCCCGCCATAAATCGGGATGCGCGATCAACACGCCCATGCGGTCGACGACATAGGCCTTGCCGGTGTTGCCGACCCTGATTCCCGTGACGAGGTCCCAGATGAAGCGCAGATTGACCTCGGCGACGATCACATCGGGAGCGCGCCCGGTGCCGCGCGTGGCGAGCGTCATGAAGGGCTCGGTGTCGCCGAAGAAATAGACGGGACCGTAATAGGCCCGGCTGTCATTGGCACCGCGGAAGGCGGCTGAAGCGGAGAGATCGGCGTTGCTGCCGACCTTGTCGGCGATCCGGCGCGATACGCGCAGCTGCTCGCGGCCTTCCGAATTGAGCTGGGCGATCTCCGCGATCGCAGGCGAGAGGCGCAGGAGGCGGATGGCGTTCAGCCGCTCGTCCTCGTGGGTCGACAGCTCCGGCGGCAGGCGCGCGAGCCACCTGATCTGGTTCTCGATCTGGCCGATGAACTGGCCGATCTGAATCGCTGCGGAGGCGGCCTGTTCGCGCTGGGTCGCCGCCAGCAGCTGCTTCTGCTCGCGATAGGAGAACCAGACGTCGAAGCTGGTGTTGATGGCGAGCGCGGCGAAGGCGAGGGCGACGATCGAGTAGAGATATTTCCTGAACAGCCGGCCGGAAGGCGTGCGCGAAGGTTCCTGGTCGCCGGGATCGTTCACTCGCGGATCTCGTCGGCGCGCGCGAGCAGCGTGAACGGGATCGTCAAGCCGAACGAGCGGGCGACCGTGCGGTTGATCAACAGCTCGTATTTGCGCGGCGATTGCACTGGAAGGTCGCCGGGCTTGGTGCCGCGCAGGATCAGGTCGACGTAATCGGCCGAGCGCACCTCGAGCGTTGGGCCGTAGCTCATCAGCCCGCCGGCATCGATGAAGTAATGGAACGGATAGATCGTGGGCACGCGGTATTTGGCGGCGGCCGCGACCACCGCCTTGCGGTTGACCACGAGGAAGCTGTCGACCAGCGCCACCATCGCCGCCTTGGGCAGTTCGGAAAAGCGCTTGACGGCGTCGTCGATCTCCGCGGGCGCGTTGACGGGCGCGGGGATCACGGAGACGCCGGATGCGGCAGCCTCCTGCTCGATCGATTCGAGGAAGAAGCGTCCGCCGCGCGGGGTGGTCGCGGGGTTGAACAGGATGCCGACCCGCGCGACGTCGGGCACGGCCTCGCGGATCAGCTGGAGCCACTTGCCGCCCATCTCGGCGCTGCTGTTGGTGAAGCCGGTGGCGTTGCCGCGGGGATGCGCGAGGCTTTCGACGAAGCCGTTGCCGACCGGATCGTTCGCGGTCGCAAACACGACCGGGATGGCCTTGGTGGCGGCAAGGACGGCGGCGGTCTCGATCGTCGACCCCGTCAGGATCACGTCCGGTTGGAGGTCGAGCAATTCCTGGACGGCCATCTTCAACCTGTCCGGCGCGCCGAAGGTGGAACGGAGCTCGAGGCGGAAGTTGACGCCTTCGACCCAGCCGCGCTGCCGCAAGCCGGCGACGAGGTTGCCCAGGCGAGAGCTTGCGCTGTCGATCATGCCGCGTCTGGTCAGCTCGTCGTCGAGCGGCAATGCGGTGAGTGAGGCGACGATCCGCATGCGATTGTCGGTTGCGCCGAGCGCGATCCATCCCGCGACCGACGCAGTCGCGAGGCGAATGAAGCCGCGGCGATTGACCGCCGAGGAAACGAAAGATCGCCCCGTCATGGACTAAGTTGCACGATCGCCTTGCTTTGCTCGATGCTTAGCGCGAAAGCGGGGTGCCCACAATCGGCGAAAGGCGCATGTGAATGTTCGTTCGCAGGCTTTCGATCTGGTGCCCGGCGGCCTAGCGCCGCAGCGTGAACGCGTCCGCGCTGCGCCGTTGCTCCCATTTCGCCTGCTCCAGCTCGGGCCGGTCGCACTCGATCTCGGGATAGCCGATGCAGAGATAGGCGATGAACTTCCAGCTGTCAGGCACGTCGAGAACAGCGTGCATGCGCGCAGGGTTCAGTATCGACACCCAGCCGAGGCCGATGCCCTCGGCGCGGGCAGCGAGCCACATCGCGGTGATGGCGGCGACCACGGAATATTCCGTCGTTTCAGGCATGGTCGCGCGGCCGAGGCCGTGGCCGATGTCGCTGCCCTTGTCGGCGAACACGGCAAGATGGCCGGGCGCCTGCTCGAGGCCGGACAGTTTCAAGGTGGCATAGCGTGCGGCGCGGTCGCCGGAGTAGCAGCTCAGCGCGTCGGCATTGCACGTCCTGAAATCTTCGACCACGGCGCGGCGCGTTGCAGTATCATTGACGATCACGAAGCGCCAGGGCTGGCTGAGGCCGACCGAAGGCGAGAGGCAGGCGGTCTCGATCAGGCGATCGATCGCCCCCTCCGGCAGCGGATCGCTGCGGAAGCGGCGCACGTCGCGGCGCCACACGAACAGCTCGCGTAAGTGCTGGCGGAAGCTATCGTCGAACTCGACCATGAGGTCATCGCCCCATTTGGAAGGACGCCGCCACCAGCAGGATCAGGATCTCGCCCGTCTGCTCGAACGCGCCGAGGATGTCGCCGGTCTGCCCCCCGATTTGGCGGATGGCAAGCCGCGCCAGCAGCAGGCCGGCCAGTGACAGCAGGATCAGGCCGACCAGCGCCTTGCCCGGCCCCAACGTCAGGGCAAGCGCAAGCGTTCCAAGCGCGAAGGCGATGGCCACGCTGCGCCCGGGCGGCGCCCCGGCGCCGGCAGAGAGGCCATCAGGCCGCGCCGACGGGACTAGCGACATGAAGGCCGGCAGGCCGGCACGGGCAGCAACGTGCGCCGCGCACAGCGCGAGCATGACGGCCCATGGATTTGCGATCGTCGCAAGCGCGCTCCAGCGCAGGCCGAACGATAGGATCAGGGCGCAGACGCCATAGGTCCCGATCCGGCTGTCGCGCATGATCTCGAGCTTGCGCTCGCGCGTGCGGCCGCCGCCGAGGCCGTCCGCGGTGTCGGCAAGTCCGTCCTCGTGCAGCGCGCCGGTGATGAGGGCGGTCGTGGCTAGCACGAGGAGGGCGGCAAGGCTCGGCGTCAGTCCGAAGCGAATGGCGATCTTGTAAGTGAGGGCGCCGGCGAGGCCGACCAGCAGTCCCGCGACCGGCAGCGCCCACATTGCCCGCGCAACGGCGCCGTCGCCCGCAGGCTTCGAGGATGCCACCGGCAGGATCGTCACGAACGATGTCGCCATCTTGAGATCGGCGAGGATGTCCTTGAGGTGCTCGGCGCGCGGGATCATTTCAGCTTTAACGGCAGGCCGGCGACGACGAACTCGACCTCGTCGGCGACACCGGCAATGATCTGGTTCATGATTCCGGCGGCATCGCGGAAGCTGCGCGCCAGCGCGTTGTCGGGCACTATGCCGAGGCCGACCTCGTTGGTGACGAGCACGACGGGGCTGTTGAGGCGGGGCAGCGTGTCGGCGAGCTCTCTCACCTCTCGCTCCCAATCGCGCGCCGCATGCATCAGGTTTGAGAGCCACAGCGTCAGGCAGTCCACCAGCCTCGCGCCGCCACCTTCGGTCGAGAGCAGCGCGGGCACGAGATCGAGCGGCACCTCGCGCTCGAGCCAATCGGCTCCGCGCCGCGCGCGATGTCTTGCGATGCGTTCCTGCATTTCGCCGTCGAGCGCCTCGGCCGTCGCGACGTAGACGGGCTGGCCGGCAAAGCTGCGCGCGCGCGCCTCCGCCCGGGTGCTCTTGCCCGATCGCGCCCCGCCGGTGATCAAGATGATGGCCATAAAGGTCTCCTGCCGCAGCACTAATCATCAAACGCGGCCAAAGACAAAGCCGAAATCAGGCAGCGAGGGGCTTGCGCTCGGCCGCCGTCTTGCGCAACAGGGGCGGGACAGGAGCTGGATGTGGACTTTGCGGGCGCGATGGTGGTGGCGATGGCGGTGGATGCCCTTCTGGGCTGGCCGGCGTGGCTGTTCGCGCGGATCGGGCATCCCGTCACCTGGCTGGGCGGGCTGATTGCCGGCATCGACACCGCCTTGAATCGCGCGTCCGATCCGCCGGCGTTGCGCCGAGCCGCGGGCGTCGCCGGCGCGCTTGCGGTGATCGCGCTCTCCGCGGCGCTCGGCTGGGCGCTGCAATCACTGCTTCCTTCGGGCTGGATCCAGATCGTGCTGATTGGCATCCTGGCCTGGCCATTGGTCGCGCTGCGCTCGCTGCACGATCATGTCGCTGCCGTGGCCACGCCCTTGCTGGCCGGCGACGTCGCCGCCGCGCGCGAAGCGGTCTCGCGCATCGTCGGCCGCGATCCCGCAAGCCTCGATCAAGCCGGCATCGCGCGCGCGGCGATCGAGAGCCTTGCCGAAAACGCCTCCGATGGCATCGTGGCGCCGGTGTTCTGGGGCGCACTGTTGGGCTTGCCCGGCATCCTCGGCTACAAGGCGATCAACACGCTGGACTCCATGATCGGCCATCGCAGCGAACGCCACGAAGCCTTCGGCTGGGCGGCAGCGCGCATCGACGACGTCGCCAATTTCGTCCCGGCGCGGCTGACCGGATTCCTGTTCGTGCTGCTGGCACCGCAGCGGTCGGAATCATTGGCCTGCATGACGCGCGATGCGCGCCGGCATCGCTCGCCCAATGCCGGTTGGCCGGAAGCGGCCATGGCCGGCGGACTCGGTGTGCGGCTCAGCGGTCCCCGCATCTATCACGGCAGCGCGACCGAAGAGCCCTGGCTGAACGAAGGCGCGCGCGATCCGCGCGCCGCCGACATCGTCGAGGCGCTGACGGTCTATCGCCGCGCCATGCTGCTGGTCGCAGGCCTGCTTGCGATCCTGGCTTTCGCGTGAAACAACGGGGCATGCGCGAGCACGGTGGAAATCTGGACCAGGCCCAGCAGCGTTTTGGCGGACGCGCGGAGGACTGGATCGATCTGTCGACCGGGATCAACCGGCTGCCGTATCCCGTGGGCGAGGTGAGCGCGCGCGCGTGGAGCGCGCTGCCATCACGCGCCGAGATCGAGGCCCTGCATCGGGCCGCAGGGCACGCGTACCGCACCGGCGCGCCCATCGTTGCGCTTGGCGGCGCGCAGGCTGCGATCCAATTGCTGCCCCAACTTGCGCGGCCCGGTCGCGCGCGTATTCTCGCGCCGACCTACAATGAATATGCCGGCGTGCTGTCTGCCGCAGGCTGGGAGGTGCAGGAAGTCGGAGAGCTTGGCGCGCTGCCGGGCGCGGATCTCGCCATCGTCGTCAATCCTAACAATCCCGATGGCCGGCGTTCTGCGCCACAGGATCTGCTCGCGCTGCTGCCCCGCGTCGGCCGTCTCGTCGTCGACGAGAGCTTTTCCGATGCCGATCCGCAATCGTCGCTTGCACCAGAAGCGGATCGGCCGGGACTGTTGATCCTGCGGTCGTTCGGAAAGTTTTATGGCTTGGCCGGCCTGCGGCTCGGCTTCGCCATCGCTCATGCCGCCGACATCGACAAGCTTGCCGCCGTGTCGGGTCCATGGCCTGTTTCGGGCGCGGCGATCGAAATCGGCTGTCGTGCCTTGCGCGATCAGACTTGGGCCGAGGCGACGTCGGCGCGGCTCGCGCGCGACTGTGTTCGCCTCGATGCAATGGCGCATTCGCGAAGCTGGCGGCTCATCGGCGGCACACCGCTGTTTCGCTTGTACGAAACGGCCGACGCGGTGGCTGCGCAGGAGAGGCTCGCGCGCAGCCACATCTGGTCCCGCGTGTTCGCGCAACAGCCGACATGGCTGCGCCTCGGGCTCCCCGGCAGCGAAGCCGAATGGACGCGCCTTGCCGAGGCCCTAGCGCGCTAGCGCGAGCAGGCCTTCGACGTCGAGATGCTTTTCGATGTGATCGGCCAGCGCCTCGAGCGCGCTCTCGACGCTGGCGCGATAGGGCTCGTCGCCCGCGGGAATGTCGAGTTTGGCGAGGTATGCCTTGCGGAAATCATCCGACGTGAACAGGCCGTGCAGATAGCTGCCCTGCACACGGCCGTCGCGCGAGATCGCGCCTTCCGCCTCGCCGTCCAGCTTGGCGAAGGGGCGGGCGTGATCCGGGCCGTCGGTGCGGCCGATGTGGATCTCGTAGGCCTGGATCGGCTGATCCGTCGCGGCATGCACGGCCGTAACGCGCGTGAGGGTCTTTTGCGGGCTCATCACCGTCTCGACATCGAGAAGCCCGAGGCCCGGCGTGTCGCCCGCAGGTCCTTCGATGCCTTCGGGGTCGGCGACGCTGCGTCCCAGCATCTGATAGCCGCCGCAGAGGCCAAGCACATGGCCGCCCCTGCGGTAATGCGCGAACAGGTCGACGTCCCAGCCCTGCGCGCGCAGGAAGGCGAGGTCGCCGCGGGTGGATTTTGAGCCAGGGATGATCACGAGCCTGGCATCGCCGGGAATGGCTTCGCCCGGACGCACCATCACGAGATCGACACCCGGCTCGAGCTTGAGCGGATCGAGATCATCGAAATTGGCGATGCGCGATAGCGCCAGGCAGGCGATCTTGCATTGGCCCGGCTTGCGCGCATCGCGCAGGCCGAGCGCGTCTTCGGCCGGCAGCTCGCCGGCGCGCGGAAACCAGGGCAGCACGCCGAGGCCGCGCCATGCGGTCTTTTGCTCGATCAGCCTGTAGCCGTCGTCGAACAGCGTGGGATCGCCGCGGAACTTGTTGATGACGAAGCCAGAGATCATCGCGGCATCGTCGGGGTCGATCACCGTCCTGATGCCGACCAGCTGGGCGATGACACCGCCACGGTCGATGTCGCCGACCAGCACGACCGGCGCATTCGCCTTGCGGGCAAAGCCCATATTGGCGATGTCGGACTTGCGCAAATTCACCTCGGCCGGGCTGCCGGCGCCTTCGACCAGCACCAGATCGGCGCGCTCCTTCAGCCGTTCGAAACTCTCCAGCACCGCGCCCATCAGCGACGGTTTCATCGCCGCGTAGTCGCGCGCGCGTGCGGTCGCGATGCGCTTGCCGTGGACCACGACCTGCGCGCCGACATCGGTCTCGGGTTTGAGCAGCACCGGGTTCATGTCGGTGTGCGGCTCGACACCGGCGGCGAGGGCCTGCAGCGCCTGGGCGCGGCCGATCTCACCGCCATCGACGGTGACCGCGGCGTTGTTCGACATGTTCTGCGGCTTGAACGGCAGCACGCGCAGACCACGGCGCGTAAAGGCGCGCGCGAGGCCGGCGACGATGAGCGACTTGCCCACGTCCGAGCCGGCGCCCTGAATCATCAATGCGCGTGCCATTGAAGCTAGAACTCGACGCCGGCCTGCGCCTTGATGCCGGAGCGGAAGGGATGCTTGACCAGCGTCATCTCGGTGACGAGGTCGGCGATCTCGATCAGCTCGTCCTTGGCGTTGCGCCCGGTGAGCACGACATGCGTCATCGCAGGCTTTTGCGTCGTCAGGAAATCGACGACTTCGGCGATGTCGAGATAGTCGTAGCGCAGCGCGATGTTGATCTCGTCGAGCACGACCATGCGCAGCCGCTCGTCGAGGATCAGCTCCTTGGCTTTCTCCCAGCCGGCGCGCGCGGCAGCGATGTCGCGGGTGCGGTCTTGGGTCTCCCAGGTGAAGCCTTCGCCCATCGCGTGGAACTGACAGAGTTCGCCGAAATGGCCGGTGAGCAGGCGCCGTTCGCCGGTATCCCAGGCGCCCTTGATGAATTGCACCACCGCACAAGGAAAGCCATGCGCGACGCAGCGGACGATCATGCCGAAGGCCGAGGAGGATTTTCCCTTGCCCGCGCCGGTGTGGACGATGATCAGGCCTTTTTCACCGCTCTTGGTCGCCATGATCTTGTCGCGAGCGGCCTTCTTCTTCGCCATTTTGGCGGCGTGGCGGGCGTCGGTTTCCTCGGTCGTGTGGGTTTCCGGTTCAGGCGTCATCGGTCCCGGTCCTTCGGCTTGACAAGTGGCGGCCACCGGCAAATGGTGGCCTGGCGTTGGTTCCTGTCCTATGACAGGCGAAGAGGGAATGCGATAGGGTCCGAATCTGCAAAGATTTGGGTCCAAAATGCAGCCGCCCCCGCGACCGTGACCGGAGAGATGCCCGAAGCCACTGATTCCTTTTGGGATCGGGAAGGCGGGGATCGAAGGGCCAAAACCCTGCTCCGCAAGCCGGGAGACCTGCCAGCGCGGACGAGTTTTGGACCGGCGGACGGGGTGTTCCGCGACGGGGAAGCGGGCCTTTCTGGAGAATGGTCCGTGCGCCTCATCGCCTCCCGCTGTTATCTGGAAGAGGCGATGACCGTCACACTTCATGTCTGCATCACCTGCCGCGCCGGCCAGACGCTCGGCGAGGGCGAGACGACGCCCGGCAAGCGCCTGCATGGCGCGATCCTCGAGGCCGGCGTGCCCGAGGGCGTCAGCGTGGTTCCCGTCGAATGCCTGTCGGCGTGCAGCCAGGGCTGCTCGGTCGCGCTCAGCGCGCCCGGCCGCTGGTCCTATGTCTATGGCCGCCTGTCCGATGCGAATGCGCAGGACGTGGTCGCAGGTGCTGCGGCCTACGCGGCGGCGCCCGACGGAATCGTGCCCTGGCGCAGCCGTCCCGAAATCTTCCGCAAGCAGTCGCTTGCCCGTATTCCCCCTGTTACCGTCGTGCCGGAGGCCGCTGAATGAACTCGCTCGCAAAAGTCCCGGTTACGGTCGTCACGGGTTTCCTGGGCTCCGGCAAGACGACGCTGATCCAGCATCTGCTCAGCAACGCCGGCGGCAAGAAGCTCGCGGTGCTCGTCAACGAGTTCGGCAGCGAGGGCGTCGACGGCGAGATCCTGAAGGCCTGCGCCGATGCGAACTGCCCGGAGGAGAACATCGTCGAGCTCGCCAATGGCTGCATCTGCTGCACCGTCGCCGACGATTTCATTCCAACCATGGAGCAACTCTTGGCGCGCCCGGTGCGGCCCGATCACATCCTGATCGAGACCTCGGGCCTGGCGCTGCCAAAGCCGCTGCTGAAGGCGTTCGACTGGCCGGAGATCCGCTCGCGCATCACGGTCGACGGCGTGATCGCGCTGGCCGATGCCGAGGCTGTCGCCGCCGGCCGCTTCGCGCCGGATCCGGCTGCGGTGGAAGCGCAGCGCGCGGCGGACGACAATCTCGATCACGAAACGCCGCTGTCGGAAGTGTTCGAGGACCAGATCGCCTGCGCCGACATCGTGCTGCTGACCAAGGCCGATCTTGCGGGCGCAGCCGGAATCGAAGCCGCAAAAGCGGCGATCACCGCCGAGATGCCGCGCCGCGTGCCGATGCTGCCGGTCACCGACGGTGCGATCGATGCGCGCGTCATTCTCGGCCTCGGCGCTGCCGCCGAGAATGATCTCGCCGCGCGGCCATCGCATCATGACGGCGAGGAGGAGCACGAGCACGATGATTTTGCCTCGGTCGTGATTGACCTTCCGGAGGTCGCCGACATCGACGCGCTGGTCGCATCGGTCCAGAAACTGGCGCGCGAGCAGAACGTGCTGCGGGCGAAGGGGTACATCGCGGTCGCTGGCAAGCCGATGCGCCTGTTGTTGCAGGCGGTCGGCGAGCGGGTGCGCCATCAGTTCGACAAGCCCTGGGGCGCGGGTCTCAGACAGTCGAAGCTCGTCGTGATCGGCGAACATGGCGATATCGACGAGGCCGCCATCAAGGCAGGACTTGGTCTTTCAGGATCTGGCATCTGATGCACGTCGTCTTCCGCGAGAGCCGCGGTCTCGAGGAGACCGCGACGCCAAGAGACATCGGCCAGGACCCGGCCGATCTCGTGGTGCTCTCGTATTCGGATTCCGATTTGGCCGCGTTTGCGGCCGGCTGGCGCCGCGGTCGGGGCAGCCTGCCGTCGCTGCGGCTGGCCAATCTCGCGGAGCTGCGTCATCCGCTGTCGGTCGACACCTATATCGAGCGCACGCTGTCGCAGGCGCGCGGCATAATGGTGCGCCTGATCGGCGGGGAATCCTATTGGGCGTACGGGCTTGCGGCGCTCCAGCAACTCGCGCAAGAGCGCAACATCGTGCTCGCCGTGCTGCCGGCGGACGGCCGCGACGACGCGCGGCTGGATGCGTACTCGACCCTGCCAGTCTCGACGCTGCGGCGGCTCAAGGTGCTCTGCGACACCGGTGGTCCGGTCGCCGCGCAAGCCGCGATCGCGCAGCTCGCGCTGGCCTCGGGCCTCTATGCCGGCCCGGTCATCGGCGAGATGACCGTGCCCGAGATGGGCTTCTACGATCCCGCGCGCGGCGTCATTGCCGCGCCGGCGGGCGGCGAGGGCAAGCCGCGCGCACTCGTGACGTTCTATCGCTCCTATCTCACCGCCGCCGATACGGGGCCCGTCGACGCCTTGATTGCGGCGCTGCGCGAGAAGGGATTTGACGCCTACGGCGCGTTCGTCACCTCGCTGAAGGCGCCGGGCGCTGCCGACTGGCTGCGCGCGCATCTGGCACAACATCCTGCGGCGGCGATCGTCAATGCGACGGCGTTCTCGGCCCTTGGCGATGACGGCACGACGCCGTTCGATGCCGCATTCTGTCCGGTGTTCCAGGTCGCGCTCTCGACGGCGCGGCGCGAAGATTGGGCGGAATCACTGCGTGGCCTGTCGCCCGGCGATCTCGCGATGCATGTCGTGCTGCCGGAGGTCGACGGCCGCCTGTTCGCAGGCGTGGTGAGTTTCAAATCGGCCGGTCAGCGCGATCCCGATCTGCAATTCGCGCATCTAGCGCACAGGCCCGACGAAGAGCGCGTCAACGCCGTTGCCATGCGCGTCGCGGCTTGGCGTCGCCTCGCGGAGAAGCCCGCCGGCGAGAAGCGGTTGGCAATCGTGCTCTCGAATTATCCGGGCCGTCCGCATCAGATCGCGCACGCCGTTGGTCTTGATGCGTTGGCGTCGGTCGAGGCTTTGATTTCCGATGTCGCTGAGGTCGGCTTCGACGTTGCGCCGGTTGATGCGCTCGGCGAGACACTGTTGAAGCAGAGTTTGACTTGGGGCGTCGCCGATTATCGAGCGGGGCTGTCGCGCCTGCCGCAATCCTTGCAGGACGATCTCGCGCGCGCCTGGGGCGCGGTGGAAAACGACCCGAGCTGCCGCGATGGTGCGTTCCACTTCGCCGCCATCGCGTGCGGCCGGTCGGTCATTGCGGTTCAGCCCGAGCGCGGCGACGCGGCCTCGCGCGATGCCGATTATCACGATCTCGCCTGCACGCCGCGCCACGCCTATGTCGCATTCTATCTCTGGCTCAGGCAGCAAGGCTGCGATGCTGTCGTGCATATGGGCGCACATGGCACGCTGGAATGGCTGCCCGGAAAATCCGTGGCGCTGTCGCAAGCGTGCTGGCCGGAAGCGCTGATCGGCGATCTCCCCGTCATCTATCCCTTCATCGTCAACGATCCCGGCGAGGCCGCGCAGGCCAAGCGGCGCATCGGCGCGGTCACGATCGGCCATCTGCCGCCGCCGCTTGAGACATCCGCGGTGCCGGAGGGCCTGCGCCGGCTCGAACGCCTGCTCGACGAATATTCGACCGCCGATGGTCTCGATCCCGCGCGCCGCCAGCGGCTGATCGCGGCGATCCGTGACGAGGCGCGGGCGGCGGGTCTCGAAGACGATCTCGGCCTCGATGCAATGGCCGCACCGGCCGAAGCCATCCCGCGGATCGACCGCTTCGTCTGCGACCTCAAGGAGAGCCAGTTCGGCGATGGCCTGCACGTGTTCGGCCGCGGTGCCTGCGGCGAAGCGGAGCGCGATGCATTGCGTTCCGTGCTCGCCGGAAAACGCGTTGCCCCCGGGCCGTCGGGCTCCCCGTATCGCGGGCGTCAGGATGTGCTGCCGACAGGGCGCAACCTCTTCGCCGTCGACCCGCGTGCGGTGCCGACGCCGTCGGCGCATGCGCAGGGGATAAAACTCGCCGAAGAGCTGTTGCGCCGTCATCTGCAGAATCACGGCGACTGGCCGAAGGGCCTCGTCATCGATCTCTGGGGGTCGGCGACCATGCGCACCGCAGGCGAAGAGTTTGCGATGGCGCTGCATCTGGCGGGCCTTGCGCCGCGCTGGGATCACGCTTCCGGCCGTGTCACCGGTTATGACATCATCGCGCCGGCCGAGCTCGGCCGTCCGCGCATCGACGTCACCCTGCGGGTATCCGGCCTGTTCCGCGACGTCTTCGCGGGGCTCGGGCAATTGTTCGAAGCCGCCGCCGAGGCGCTCGCCGCGCGCGAGGACGAGGGCGATGAGAATCCCTATCGCCAGCGTGCGTCCCGCGTGTTCGCGCCGCGGCCGGGACAATACGGCGTCGGCCTCTCGGCTATCCCGGATGCCTTCACGCCGGACACGCGCGAGGCCGCAGGCGAAGCGTGGCTGTCGGCATCGTCCTGGGCGTTCTCTGCCGATGGCGCGATGCAGCCGGATCGCGCTGGTATCGAACAGCGTCTCGCGTCCGCCGATGCTTTTGTCCATGTCCAGGACTTGCCCGAAACCGATCTGCTGCTGGCCGCCGACTATGCCGCGCATGAGGCAGGCATCGCCGCGGCAGCCGCGAACCTCGGCGCAGGCGTGCCGTCGCTCTATCACCTCGATGCGACGCGGCCCGGCGAGCCGCATGCGCGCACGCTGACGGAAGAGATCTCGCGCGTCGTTCGCGCACGGGCGGCCAATCCGGCCTGGATCTCCGGCATGATGCGCCACGGTTTCCGCGGCGCCGCCGAGATCACCGCGACGCTGGAGCACATGGCCGCCTTCGCGCATCTCGCCGGCGCGGTGCCGCCGCATCTGTTCGACCTCTATTACGACGCGACACTCGGCAACGACGACGTCCGCGCCTTCATGGCGCACGAAAATCCGTCCGCACTCGCCGCGATGGAAACCTGCTTCACGCGCCTGCGCGAAGCCTCGCTCTGGCGAACCCGCCGCAATTCGATTGCAGCGGCGCTGCGGGAGGCCTCATGAGCGCGACCACGGTCAAGGGTTGGTGTCCCGGCGCGCTGCGCCCGATGCAATCGGGCGACGGGCTCGTGGTGCGCGTGCGTCCGTTCGGGGGACGCCTTGAAGCACCACAAATCTCCGGGCTTGCGGAACTCGCCGAGCGCTTCGGCAACGGTCTAATCGACGTCACGAGCCGGGCCAATCTGCAGATCAGGGGCGTTCAGGAGGACGGCCATCGGCCGTTGCTCGATGGTCTGGCGCAACTGGCGCTGCTCGATCCCGACGCCGACATCGAAGCCAGGCGCAACATCCTGGTGACGCCGTTCTGGAGCAACGGCGACGAAACGCAGTCGCTCGCCGCGGAGCTCGAGGAGGCGCTTGCCGATTCTGGCCTGGCGCTTCCCACCAAGTTCGGCTTCGCCATCGATGACGGGCGGTCGCGTGTTCTCGCCGGCGATTCCGCCGACATCCGCATCGAGCGCGACCGCTCGGGCGGTCTCCTGGTGCGGGCCGATGGCGCCAAGCTCGGTCGTTCCGTTGAACGCGGACAGGCCGTGAGCGCGGCGCTGGCGCTCGCAAGCTGGTTCATCATCTCCGGCGGTGCAAACGGCGGGCGAGGGCGCATGGCAGCCCACATCGCATCCGGCGCCGTGTTGCCTCAATCCTTGCGCGGCGAGACCGAGCCTGCGCCGGTGATGGCCGCGGTGCGTCCCGGGCACTATCCGCAAGGCGCAATGGTCGGGGTGGCGTTCGGGCAGATGCTGCACGCGACGCTGCATCAATTCTCTGCTTGCGGCCATGCGCTGCGCATGACGCCCTGGCGGATGGTGCTGAGCGAGGGCAAGCGCGAGATGCCGAGCGCGGCGGGGCTCATCACCAGGCCCCATGATCCGGCGCTGCGCGTCATCGCCTGCAGCGGCGCGCCGCGCTGCCGCGAGGCCCATGCCGATACGCGCGCGCTGGCCGCGGCGCTGGCGCCGCGCATCCCCGCCGACGCGCGACTCCACGTCTCCGGCTGCGGCAAGGGCTGCGCCCATTCCGGCGCGGCTGCGGTTACCCTGATTGCGACGCGCGCCGGGTTCGATCTCGTCCGCGACGGCTCGACCCGCGACGCGCCGGTCCTGCGCGGGCTGAACGGCGCCGACATCGTCAGCGATCCCTCCATCCTGGTCGGAGGGAACTGATGCCGCACACCTACGAGACCGACGGCGCTGTGATCTACCGGCAATCCTTTGCCACCATCCGGGCCGAGGCCGATCTCGCGCGCTTCACGTCGGACGAGGAGCAGGTGGTGGTGCGGATGATCCATGCCGCCGGCATGGTCGGCCTCGAGGCGCATATCCGTTTCACCCCTGATATGGCGATTGCCGCGCGCGCGGCCTTGCAGAAGGGCGCGCCGATCCTGTGCGACGCGCGCATGGTCTCCGAAGGCATTACGCGCGCGAGGTTGCCCGCGGCCAATGCCGTGATCTGCACGCTCGGCGATCCCGCCGTGCCCGCGCTGGCGCAGTCTATGCGCAACACGCGCTCGGCCGCGGCCCTGGAGCTGTGGCGGCCGCATCTTGATGGCGCGATCATCGCGATCGGCAATGCACCGACCGCGCTGTTTCATCTGCTCAACATGCTGGAGGATCGCGACTGCCCGCGGCCGGCTGCGATCATCGGCTGTCCGGTCGGCTTCGTCGGCGCGGCCGAATCCAAGGCCGCGCTGATGGCCGATCCGCCGGCACCGGCGCTCACCGTCGAAGGCCGCCTCGGCGGCTCCGCCATCACGGTTGCTGCCGTGAACGCGCTGGCAAGCCGGAGCGAATAGCCATGGGACGCATCATCTGCTGCGGTCTCGGCCCCGGCGATCCTGATCTGATGAGCGTGCGTGCCGATCGTACGGTGCGGGGCGCTAGCCACGTCGCCTATTTTCGCAAGAAGGGCAGGCCCGGTCAGGCGCGCCGCATCGTCGATGGCATGCTGGCTGCGGGCGTTACCGAATATCCCATGGAATATCCTGTTACGACGGAGATCGCTTTCGACAGCCCCGAATATGTCCAGCTGCTCGCCGGCTTCTACGACGAATGGGCCGAGCGCCTGGCGCGGCTTTCGCGCGCCGTCGACGTCGTCGTGCTCTGCGAGGGCGATCCTTACTTTTACGGATCGTTCATGCATCTGCACACGCGCCTGCAAGGCCGCGTCGAGATCGAGGTGATCGCCGGCATTCCCGGCATGGTCGGCTGCTGGAACGGCGTCGGCCGGCCGATCGCGCTCGGCGACGACGTGACGACGGTGCTGATGGGCACGCTGCCCGAGGCCGAGCTCGAACGGCGCATGCGCGATTCCGATGCACTGGTCGTCATGAAGACCGGCCGCAATCTCGCAAAAGTGCGCCGCGCGCTCAGCTCCGCCGGGCGGCTCGCCGATGCCTGGCTGGTTGAGCGTGGCACCATGCCAGGCGAGCGCGTGGTGCGGCTCGCCGAGATCGATGCGGCCGACTGTCCCTATTTCGCGATCGTGCTCGTGCACGGCAAGGGCCGGCATCTGGATGCCGCCGAATGACAGGCACACTGACCATCGCGGGCCTCGGGCCGGGCAGCGACGCGCTTGTGACGCCGGAAGTTTCCGCCGCGCTTGCGACGGCGACCGACATTCTGGGCTATGCGCCCTATGTCGCGCGCGTGCCGCCGCGGCCTGGGCTCACTCTGCATCCATCCGACAATCGCGAAGAGCTGCAACGCGCGAGCGAAGCCCTGCGGCTTGCCGCCGAAGGCGGTCAGGTCGTCGTCGTCTCTTCCGGCGATCCCGGCGTGTTCGCGATGGCATCCGCCGTGTTCGAGGCGCTCGAGCAGGCGCCGGAATTTCGTGAGCTTTCGATCCGTGTGCTGCCCGGCGTCACCGCGATGCTGGCGGCCGCCGCGCGTGCCGGCGCGCCGCTCGGCCATGATTTCTGCGCGATCAACCTCTCCGACAATCTCAAGCCGTGGGCAGTGATCGAGAAACGCCTGCGCCTCGCGGCGGAAGCCGATTTTGCCATCGCGATGTACAACCCGCGCTCGGCCAGCCGCCCGGAAGGATTCGGCCGTGCGCTGGCGCTGCTTCGCGAGGCCGGCTGCGGCGAGCGTCTCATGATCTTCGCGCGCGCGATCAGCGCGGCCGATGAAAAGATCGAGATCGTGACGCTGAACCAGGCGACGCCCGAGATGGCCGACATGCGCACGCTTGTCATCGTCGGCAATTCGCAGACGCGCCGCATCGGCCGCTGGGTCTATGCGCCGAGGCGCGCAGAATGACCGAGCCATTGCATCACGTCAGTGACACTCTCGACCCTTTGGCGCTCGGGCAGCTCTGGTCGCGAGATCATGATTACGGGAAGGCCGAGCATGCGCGCCGCGTCGATCTTGGCGCGCGCGCCGTCGCCGCCGGAATTGCGGGCGACGATCCAGGCGATGCCGCGCGTGTGCAGCATCTCCAACTCGCCGTCGAGGGTGAAGGGGCCACGCGATACGATCACATCGGCCGCGAAGGGCAGCGACGCTTCGGGCGGATCGACGAAACGCAGCGTGTAGGCATGTTGCGGCTTGGCCGCGAACGGCGCGATGTGCTGACGGCCGATGGCGAGGAACACGTTTGTCGGCACCTCGGGCAGGGCCGCAACGGCGGCGTTGACGTCGGCGACCTCGATCCAGTTGTCGCCGGACACCCTGGTCCAGGGCGCGCGCTCCAGCGCGATCAGCGGCGCATTGGTGTCCGCGCAGGCCTCGACCGCATGACGGCTCATTTCGGCAGCGAACGGATGCGTCGCGTCGATGACATGCGTGATGCCTTCGCGGCGGATGTAGTCGGCCAGCCCGCTCACGCCGCCAAACCCGCCGATGCGCGTCGGCAGCGGCTGATCGGCGGGCGCGCGGGTGCGGCCGCCATAGGAATAGACGGCGTCGATGCCGGCGCGCGCGATCTCCGCGGCGAGCAGGCTCGCATCGGCCGTTCCGCCCAGAATGAGGGCGCGAATCATGAATGAGCCCTGGCTGACCATCATCGGTATCGGCGAAGATGGCCTTGCCGGGCTGTCGGAGGCAAGCCGAAAGGCGCTTGCCAAGGCCGAAACCGTGTTCGGCGGCGAGCGCCATCTTGCGCTTGCCGAAATTGGCAGCCGCGGTCGTCCATGGCCGGTGCCGTTCGATGCGAATGTCGTGCTGAGCTGTCGCGGCAGGCCGACGGTGGTGCTCGCCTCCGGCGATCCGTTCTGGCATGGCGCTGGCGCAAGCCTCGCCGAGAAGCTCGATAGCGGCGAATGGATCGCGCATCCCGCACCTTCGACCTTCTCGCTTGCGGCCGCGCAGCTGGGGTGGCGACTCGAATCCACCGTCTGCCTCGGGCTTCACGCCGCACCGTTCGAGCGTCTCGGTCCGCATCTGGCGCGAGGGGCGCGCATCATCTGTCTCGTGCGCGATGGGAAAGCGGCTGGCGATCTGGCTAGGTGGTTGAGCGAGCGCGGGTGGGGCGCCTCGGCCTTCTGGATGCTCGCCGCCCTCGGTGGCCCGCGCGAAAGCGTCACAGAATATCGCGCCGATAGTCTTGCCGGTGATCTCGCCGGAAACCTGGTCACCGTCGCCGTCGAGGCGAAGGGCGGACAGGGGATGCCCCGCAGTTCGGGATTATCGGACGACCTCTTCATGCATGACGGCCAGATCACCAAGCGGCCGGTACGTGCGCTCGCGCTCTCGGCGTTGGCGCCGCGGCCCGGCGAACGGTTGTGGGATATCGGCGCAGGTTCAGGCTCGATCTCCGTGGAGTGGGCGCTGTGTGGTGGGACGGCGAGTGCAGTCGAAGCGCGCGAGGATCGCGCCGCGAACATCCGCAAGAATGCAGCCGCCTTCGGTTTGGCACATCGGATCACAGTCGTCACGGGCAGGGCACCGGAAGCTCTTGCCGGGTTGGAAGCGGCGGATGCCGTCTTCATTGGCGGTGGTCTCGACGAAGTGTTATTTGATGCGATCTGGCCGCGGTTCTCGCCGGGTGCGCGGCTCGTGGCGCATGCTGTGACGCTGGAGACGGAAGCTCTGCTCGGCGAGCTGCATCGGCGTCACGGCGGCGAACTGATGCGGGCCGAAATTTCGCATGCCGCCCCGCTCGGCCGCTATCGGTCGTGGGAGGCAGCACGCCCCGTGGTGCAGTGGAGTGTGGTGCGATGAAGGTCGCCGGACTCGGCTTCAAGCGCGATGTGACGCTGGCTTCGCTGCGTGAAGCGCTGCTCGCTGCGGGCGGTGCGGAAGGGCTTGCGGCGATGGCAACCGTCAGCGATAAGGCCGACATAGAGGCGCTGAAGCAACTCGCACGTGAATGCGGCGTGCCGATCAGGGCCGTTCCGGCCGCGACACTGGCCGGCATCGACACGCCCACGCAATCGAAGCTCGTCGCGGAGAAATTTGGCACCGGATCTGTAGCCGAGGCTGCGGCGCTCGCGGTCGCCGGTCCGCGCGCGCGGTTGATTGCAGCACGGGTTGTCTCGCAGGATCGCACCGCGACCGCCGCGATTGCCGAAGGAGACGGCCCATGACGGTGCATTTCATCGGTGCCGGGCCGGGCGCACCCGATCTGCTGACGTTGCGCGGCCGCGATCTGATCGCGGCCAGTCCGGTTTGTCTCTATGCCGGCTCGCTGGTGCCGGAAGGCGTGTTGGCGCATTGCCCGCCCGGCGCACGTATCGTCAACACCGCGCCAATGTCGCTCGACGAGATCATCGCCGAGATCGCAGCCGCGCATGCGGCAGGCCTGGATGTCGCGCGGCTGCATTCCGGCGATCTCTCAATCTGGTCGGCGATGGGCGAGCAGCTCCGCCGTTTGCGTGCGCTCGGGATTCCCTACTCGGTGACACCCGGCGTTCCCTCGTTCTCGGCTGCCGCGGCCGCGCTGGAGGCTGAGCTGACGCTGCCCGGTCTTGCTCAGACGGTCGTGCTGACGCGCACGCCGGGCCGTGCCAGCGCGATGCCCGAGGGCGAGAAGCTCGCCGCGTTCGCTGCGACCGGCGCGGTGCTCGCGATCCACCTGTCGATCCATCTGCTCGACCAGGTCGTCGCCGAGCTGACGCCGCATTACGGCGCGGATTGCCCGGTCGCGATCGTCTGGCGCGCGAGCTGGCCGGAGCAGCGCATCGTGCGCGCGACGCTTGCAACGCTCGGTGCGTTCGTGGGTGGCGAGATGGAGCGCACGGCGCTGATCCTGGTCGGCAAGACGCTTGGCGCTGCCGATTTTGACGAGAGCCGCCTCTATGCCGCCGACTACGACCGCCGCTACCGGCCGGTCGGTGCCGAGCCGCGCTTTCCGGAGGCGTCGTGATGCCGGCGAGCCTTGTCATCTCCGCGCCGGCCTCCGGCGTCGGCAAGACGACGCTGACGCTGGCGCTCGCCCGCGCCTGGCGCAAGCGCGGCTTGAACGTGCAGTGCTTCAAGAGCGGCCCCGACTATATCGATCCCGCCTTCCACGCCGCGGCCACGGAACGCGCCTCGGTCAACGTCGACAGCTGGGCGATGGATCGCAGCACCATCGCGCATCTCGTCAGCCGTGGCGGCGATGCAGATGTCGTGCTCGCCGAGGGATCGATGGGCCTGTTCGACGGTGTCGCTGCGCGCGGTGTCTCCGGCACGGGAGCGACCGCTGATATCGCGGAGATGCTGGGTTGGCCGGTGGTTCTGGTGATCGATCCCTCCGGCCAGGCGCAGACTGCGGCAGCGATCGCCGCCGGCCTTCGCGATTACCGCGCCGGCGTGCGCCTTGCGGGCGTCGTGCTCAATCGCGTCGCCAGCCCGCGCCATGAGGATCTGGTGCGGCGCGCGCTGAAGGAGGCCGGCATCAAAGTGTTTGGCGCGCTGCCGCGCCATGCCGAGATCAGCCTGCCGAAGCGGCATCTCGGCCTCGTGCAGGCCGAGGAGCAGGCCGAGATCGGCGAGCTGATCGACGAGGCCGCGCGCTTTGTCGCCGAGCACGTCGATCTCGATGCGGTGCTCCACGCGGCAGGCCAATGGTCGCCGCAAGCTGTGGCGAACGGCTTGAACGTGAGGCCGCCCGGCCAGCGCATCGCGCTGGCGCGCGATGCGGCGTTCTCGTTCGTCTATCCGCATATGCTGGAAGCCTGGCGCGCCGCGGGCGCCGAGATCGCGCCGTTCTCGCCGCTGGCCGACGAAGCGCCCGACGCGAGCGCCGACGTGTGCTGGCTGCCGGGCGGCTATCCTGAGCTGCATGCGGGAAAGATCGCGGCCAATGCGCGCTTTCGCAGCGGCTTGCGCGCTTTCGCCGAGACGCGGCCGGTGCATGGTGAATGCGGAGGCTATATGGTGCTGGGCACAGGCCTCACCGACGCCGACGGTATCAGCCATGAGATGGCGGGGCTGCTTGGCCTCGAGACCAGCTTTGCCAAGCGCCGCATGCATCTCGGCTATCGTCTTGCTGAACTGGCTGCGCCGATGCCGGGGCATCAGCCTGGCGCGCGCCTGCGCGGCCACGAGTTCCACTATTCGACCATCCTCGCCCAGCCCGATACGCCGCTCGCGGTCGTGCACGATGCGACCGGCACGGTCATTGCCGAGACCGGCTCGCGCCGTGGCCATGCCACCGGCACGTTCTTCCATCTGATTGCGGAGGACCGGTGAGCGGCTTCGTCTCTTTCGTCTCCGCCGGCCCCGGCGATCCCGAACTCCTCACGGTGAAAGGCGCGGCGCGGCTGCGCGAGGCCGACGTCGTGCTCTATGACGATCTTGCCTCCGGCGCGATCCTCGATCTCGCCCGGCCCGGCGCCAATCTCGTTGCGGTGGGAAAGCGGGCCGGGCGTCCCTCGACCAAGCAGCACCACGTCAACCGTCTCCTGGTCGACTATGCCGCAACCGGCGCGCGCGTGGTGCGGCTCAAGTCCGGCGATGCCGGCATTTTCGGCCGGCTCGAGGAAGAACTGGAAACGCTGCGCGAGGCCGGCATCGGCTACGAAATCGTTCCCGGCGTCACATCCGCCTGTGTCGCCGCCGCCCAGGCCGGTATTCCCCTGACCCGCCGGCATACCTCCCGCCGGGTGCAGTTCATCACCGGCGCTGACGTCACGGGCGAGCTGCCGCCCAATCTGAATTGGGCGGCGCTGGCCGATCCCGAGGCGACGACCGTGGTCTATATGGGCCGGCGCACCTTTCCGGCGCTTGCCGCGAAATTGATCGCGCACGGGCTCGCTCCCAACACTCCGGCGCTGTTCGCCGAATCCCTCGGGCGATCTGACGAACGATTGGTCCGCACCACGATTGCCGAGCTTGCCGAGCAGCTTGGACGCGGCGGCGCCGCTTCCACCGCTGCCGTCATCCTGTTCGGCGCGCTCGCAGGAGAATATCCGGCATGACGGCTCCGGCAGCGGTTCGCCCCTTGACGCCCGCGATGCGAAAGGGGCACACAAGAGCGGCATGGTGCTCGACGCGGCGCAAAGCGCCGGAGCATAATCGGGAATGGGGATGGGCGGACCCAGTTGCGGCGCCCAAAACCCCAGCCGCCCCCGCGACTGTAAGCGGTGAGGGCCTCCGAACCGCCACTGGACCGCAAGGTCCGGGAAGGCCGGAGAACCCAGTGAACCGCGAGCCAGGAGACCGGCCGTGCACGTATTGAGGCCAAGGCCGTCGGGTGTGACGGCAGGAAGGAATTGAGCCATGCATATCGAACCCGAGATCGTGACGGGCGCCAAGCTCGTATTGAGTTACGCAACCGGCATCGCCGCAGGCGGCGTTGCCTTGAAGCTTGCGGTCGAGACCGTGCGAGAGCAGGGCGCCGGCTCGTTCGCGGCGCGCACGCTCGCCACCACGGGCCTCGTCTTCACTTTCTTCCAGGTCCTGCCGCATTTCCCGGTCGGCGTCTCCGAGGTGCACTTCATCCTCGGCTCGACCCTGTTCCTGCTGTTTGGTGCTGCGCCTGCGGCCTTCGGCCTCGCGTTCGGCCTGCTGCTCCAGGGCGTGTTGTTCGTGCCGACCGATCTGCCGCAATACGGCATGAACGTCACCACGCTTCTGGTGCCGCTGTTCGCGATCCAGGCGCTGGCGAGCCGGATCATTCCGCGCAAGACGGCTTACGTCGATCTGCAATACCGCCAGGCGCTGGCGCTCTCGACCGCCTACCAGTCCGGCATCGTCGCCTGGGTGGCGTTCTGGGCGCTCTACGGCTCCGGCTTCGCTGCGACCAACCTCGCCAACATCGCGGCCTTCGCCGGATCCTATGCGCTGGTGATCGTGATCGAGCCGCTCGCCGATCTCGCCGTGCTGGCGCTGGCGAAGTCGCTGCGTGGCGTCACCGCGCCCGGCCTCGTCACGCCGCGCCTGCACAACGCGGCCTGAGAGACCAGCGAAAGGGCGGCCGCCGTGGCCGCCCGTCGCGCTCGCGATGCTCACGCTCTCCCTGATAGGCATCGGTTGCGGCGATCCCGAGCAGCTCACGCGCGCCGCGACCCGGGCCATCAACGCGGCCGATCTCATCCTGATTCCGCGCAAGGGGACCGCGAAGTCCGATCTTGCCGATCTCAGGCGGACGATCTGCGCCGGCGTGCTCACCGACAAGACGACGCGCATCGCCGAATTCGATCTTCCCGTGCGCGATGCGACCGAGGCGGACTACCGCAAGGGCGTCGACGATTGGCACGATGCGGTGGCCGCGACCTGGTCGCAGACGATCGCACGGCACCTCGAAGGTGGCGGCAAGGTCGCGCTGCTGATCTGGGGCGATCCGTCGCTCTACGACTCCTCGCTGCGCATTGCGCGGCGGCTCGATCCATTGCCGACAATCGAAGTTGTGCCAGGCATCACCTCGATCCAGGCGCTGTGCGCGGCGCATGCGCTGCCGCTCAACGATATCGGCGAGCCGTTCCTGGTCACGACGGGGCGGCGCCTGCGCGAAGGCGACTGGCCGCAGGGTGTCGATACCGTCGTCGTGATGCTCGATGGCGGCACGGCGTTTCAGTCGCTCGATCCGGCCGGGCTTGACATCTGGTGGGGGGCCTATCTCGGCATGCCCGATCAGATCCTCATGTCCGGCGCGCTGGCCGAGGTCGGCCCGCGCATCGTCGCGTTGCGGCAAGAGGCGCGTGAGCGGCACGGCTGGATCATGGACAGCTATATCATCAAGCGCAGGCGTTGAGCGAGGCAGCATGCTTCCCGAATGGATATATCAGAACTGCCCCGAGGTCTCCGAAGGTGATCGCGAGGCGGCCATCGCGCGGCAGGCGCAACTGACGAAGCCGACCGGCGCGCTCGGCCGGCTCGAGCAGCTCGCGATCGAGCTTGCGGGCTTGCAGGCGACCGGGCAGCCGCGCGCCGCGCGGGTGCCGATCATCGTCTTCGCCGGCGACCACGGCATCGTCGCGCAGGGCGTGTCGGCCTATCCGCAAGCCGTCACCATCGCGATGATGGCAAATTTTGCGGCCGGAGGCGCCGCGATCTCGGTGCTGGCGCGCGAGCTGGGTTCGAGCCTCGAGGTGGTCGACGCCGGCACGCTGGCCGATGAGCAGATGGCGGGAATCGTCACCGACAAGCCGCGCAGCGGCACGCGCGATTTCAGTGTCGGGGCCGCGCTCATTCCGGCGGAATTGGCCTTCGCCTTCGAGGCCGGCCAGCGCGCGGTGGTGCGCGCCGAGGCCGGCCGGCCTGATCTCTTGATCTTCGGCGAGATGGGGATCGGCAACACCACGACGTCGGCGGCGATTGCCGCGAGTCTGCTCAGTGTCAGCGCCGGAGAGATCGCGGGCAGCGGGACCGGCGTCGATGCGTCGGGCCGCGCGCACAAGGCGCGGGTGATCGACGCGGCGATCGCGCATCACGGCGTTGCGGGGGCGTCGCCCGAAAAAATCCTGTGCGCGGTCGGCGGCCTCGAGATCGCGGCGATCTCGGGCGCGATCATCGCGGCCGCGCAACGCCGCATTCCCGTGTTGATCGACGGCTTCATCGTCTCGGTGGCGGCGCTGGCGGCGGCGCGCCTCAACCCGTCCTGCCAGCCGTTCCTGTTGCCCTCGCATCAATCGGCCGAGCAGGGACATCGGCTGGTGTTGCGCGCGCTGAACGTGCAGCCGCTGATCAGCCTCGATCTCAGGCTTGGCGAGGGATCGGGTGCCGCCATCGCGCTGCCGCTGGTCCGCTCTGCTTGCGCACTTCACAACGGCATGGCGACGTTCGCGCAGGCCAACGTGCCGGATCGGCCTAGCTGACTCGCTGATTCACGCAGACGACACGCCAGCCGCCCGCGAGCCGGTCGATCCGGGTCAGCGACAGCGGATCGATCACGAAGCGCAAGGCGACTTGCGGCGTCAGGTCGAGTGCGATGCAGAGCGCGGCCCGAATGGTCCCGGAATGGACGACCAGCGCTGCGGGGCCTGCGCCAATCTGCGACAAGCCCACGCGGACGCGCCCAACCTGATCCGCAAAGCTTTCGCCATTCGGCGGCCGTCCGTGCGCGGGATCGCGCCAGACCTGCGCGTAGGCCTCGCCGCCGGTCGCGGCCAGCTCGTCATGCCGATGGCCGGTCCAATGGCCGAAATCCTGCTCACCGAATTCGCTGACCAGCTCCGGTTCGAGCCCCAGCGCGCGCGCCGTCTCGACCGTGCGACGGGCCGGGCTGGCATAGCCGGCGACATCCGGCGGCATGCGCTGCCTGAGAGCCGCCAATGCCGCATGATCGCCGAGGTCGGCCCGCGCATCGGCCGCATGGATCGTTCCCGCCACGCCTGCGACGGCTGCATGCCGTATCAACCAGAGGAAGGTCTCGCCTTCCATGCTCTTCTCCAAGGAAATTGCTTGCTGTGGCCACAACGCCGCAACTGGCACATTGACTCTGTCTTGGTGGTAATCCTAGATGCTCGCGACGGTTTTCCCGAGAGGGAATGAAAAGGGAATGCGGTGCGGGGAAAATTGTCCCCAATGCCGCGGCTGCCCCCGCAACTGTAAGCGGTGAATCCTTCGTCACGAGCCACTGGGTCCTCGGTCCCGGGAAGGCGACGAAGCGGTCACGACCCGCGAGCCAGGAGACCTGCCGTCAGCCGTGGTCACACGCGAAGATGTCGGTCGGGGAGTACAGACATTCGGCTTCATCGGACGGCTGCAAGGCCAAAGGTGAAACCTCGTTCGCTGTGACGTGCCACTGACGTCATACCGAGGTTTGTACCTGTGTCTTCCATCCGTATCGCACGACCGCGCCGCGTCCTGCTGCTTTCCGCCGCGTTCACCTCCTTTGCGGTTCTCGATCTGCCTGCCGCTCTGGCGCAGCAGGCCCGAGAGTCACTGCCACCCGTCGAGGTGTCGCCCGCCCAGGCCCGCAAGCCGGCCAAACCGGCAGCAGGAACGGCGCAGAGCGCGCGCCGCGCGGCAGCGCGCAGGCCGGCGGCTGTATCCGCAGCGCCAAGACCCGTCACGCCGGATTCGACGGTGCAGACGCCGCTCAACACCAATGCCGTGGCCGAAAGCGCCTCGCGGCTCGGCCTGACGGTGCGGCAGACGCCCGCGACCGTCGAGGTTGTCTCCGCCGAAACCATGCGTGAGCAGGGCTATCGCACCGTGTCCGAGGTGGCGCAGGGCGCCGTCGGCGTCACCTCCGGCGACAACCCCGCCGAACCTTCCGCCTTCTCGATGCGCGGCTTCACCAACAGCCAGATCAACACGCTCTACAACGGCATCAAGATCGGTCCGCAGAACATGACCTCGCGGATCGTGGACACCGCCAATCTGGAGGCTGTGGAATTTCTCAAGGGCCCGGCCTCGCTGATTTCGGGCGAGGGCGCCGCGGGCGGCGCCATCAACTTCGTCACCAAGCAGCCGCACACCGGAGCTGTCCGCAACGAGGCCGATTTCTCCTGGGACTCGCTGAACTCGTTCCGTGCTCATTATGGCTCAGGTGGCAGCACCAATGTGCAGGGACTGGACTATCGCTTCGATATCAGCCGTTCCGCCCTCAACGGCTTTGCCGATGACACCAATGTCAAGACGTTCGGCACGTCCGGCCAGCTCAACTACCGTGTTTCCGACAGCCTCAGGATCTGGGGTGCGGTCGAATATCGCGAAGACCGCTCGAAGGCCTATTGGGGCGCGCCGCTGGTGCCGATCACCTTCAGCGGTTCGCATGCGACGACGGGGATCGTCTCCGGCAATTACGTCTCGAATTACAACGGAACCAATCTCGGTGCCGTCACCATCGACGACCGCACCTTCAACACCAATTACAACGTTCTCGATAACCGCAACGTGGCGCAGGAAGTGTGGCTGCGTGGCGGCTTCGAGCTGAAGCTCGCGCCTGACCTCACGCTGAAAAGTCAGGCCTATGGCTATGGCGCGGAACGGACCTGGTTCAATAACGAGATCGAGGCGTTCAATTCCACCACGAACCTGGTCGATCGCGAGCGTTTCTATGTCGCCCACAGCCAGCGGCTGGTCGGCAACATCACCGACCTGATCTGGGATACAAATATTGCGGGCTTCGACAACCGGCTGGTCACGACGCTGTCGTCGAGCTATCTCGATTTCGTCAGGCCCGGCGCGGCAAACTTTCCCGGCGATTCCGTTTCGCTGGTCGACCCCAACCGCGGTTTCTACGGCCTGCTCACGACGCAGCAGCAGACCGCGCGCATCGACAACGAGGCGCTGTCATTCGAGGACCGGCTCAAGCTGACGCGCAGCTTCGCGCTGATCGGCGGCCTTCGTGTCGAGCACATCGGGCTCGACCGCAACTCGACCGATAAGAACGGTGTGGAGAAGGCGGGCTTTCCATTCGCGAAAGACTGGGCGCCGGTCACGGGGCGCATCGGCTACACCTGGGAGGCCGTTCCCGGCCTCACCTTCTTCAGCCAATACGCCACCAGCGCCGACGTCGCAGCCAACAACATCTTCCTGCTCTCGCCCACCCAGCCGCTCGATCTGACCACCGCGCGCACCTATGAGACCGGTGTCAAGCACCTGTTCTGGGACAATCGGGCGGAGTGGTCGTTCTCGGCCTATGACATCCTGCGCAAGAACGTCTATGCGGCCGCCGGCGGCATGCAACTGAACATCGCCGGACGACAGGAGTCGAAAGGCGTCGAGCTTGCCGCTTCGATACGCCCGATCGAGCCGCTGCGGCTGTGGGGCAACATCGCCTATGTCGATGCGCGCTATGCCGACTACAATTTTGCCGGCGGCTCGTTCTCCGGCAACACGCCGCCAAACGTGCCGCGTATCGTCGCCAACGCCGGCGCATCGTACCGGTTCTTCACGCCCTGGCCGGTGGAGCTTGGCATCACCGGCCGTCATGTCGGCGACCGCTACAACACCGACGCCAACGTCGTGACGATGAAGGCTTACACCGTGGCCGACGTCTACGCCTTCGTCGACATCCCCAAGACGGCGTTCAATGCGGTCGACCAGGCCCGCCTGACCTTCCGTGTCCGCAACATCACTGATAAGCGCTACGCGATCTGGGGCGATCCGTTCTATCCGGACCAGATCCTCCTGGGCGCGCCGCGCACCTATGAAATATCGGCCGCGTTCAAATGGTGAGGCCTTGAGCGCATGATGAGCGCGATCGTCCTCACGCATCGCTGGCTCGGCATCGCGTTCTGCCTGCTGTTCGCGATGTGGTTCGCGAGCGGGATCGTCATGCACTTCGTCCCGTTTCCGTCGCTGACGGAAGCGGAGCGATTTGCCGGACTTGTGCCGGTCGATCGCGACGGGATGAGGATCTCGGTCGCGGACGCCGTTGCGGCGAGCGGGATTGCCGATGCCACGCGTGTTCGGCTGATCCAGCGGAGCGATGGACCGGTCTACGTCGTTTCGGGCTCCGCAGGTTCGCGAGCGGTTCGCGCCTCCGATGGAGGAGACGCGTCGGTGACATCAGCCGATGTCGCGCTCACCATCGTGCAAGCTTATTCACGTCAGCGCGGGCTTGAGGCGGTGCGCGCTGCGATCGTCGCGCGGTCGGATTACGATCAATGGAGCGTGCCGAACGGTTTTGATCGGCATCGCCCCTTGTCTCGCGCCGCTCTCGGCGATGCCTCTGGAACGGAGGTCTACGTTTCGTCGCTGACCGGCGAAGTCGTCCTGGATACGAGGCGCAGCGAGCGCGCGTGGAACTGGGCCGGCAGCGTGCTGCACTGGATCTATCCGACAATTCTGCGCAGCAGCTGGGCGCTGTGGGATGGCGTGATCTGGACGCTGTCGCTGCTGGCCCTGATCGCGGCATTGCTTGGCGCGGTGCTCGGAATCGTGCGTGTGAAAAGGCGGGGACGCCAGCTCTCGTCGCCCTATCGGGGCTGGCACGCCCTGCATCACATCATCGGTCTCGTCGCGACCGTGTTCGTGCTGACCTGGATCTTCAGCGGCTGGCTGTCGATGGATCACGGCCGCCTGTTCTCGCGCGGGCAATTGACGCCGGCAGAGGCCGGCGTGGTGAACGCCGCGCCGGATTGGCGAGACGCGTCGTCGCTCGATCCGCAGCCAATATCGCCGTTGGCCCGCGAGGTCGAATGGTTCGCCTTCAACGGCCATGTCTATCGGCGCGACCGGGTTGGTCTCGGCCGTCAGGCGTTGATCAGGGCAGGGGACGCGCCGCGCGATGGACCGGCGTCATACCTGGATAGGCAGGAGATCGGCGACCTGACGGCGCGCCTTGGCACCGGCTGTGCCGCACCGTTCCTGCTCGCCGGCAACGACGACTATCCGGCGCAATCCGCACTTCCGGGGGCCCCCGTCTACCGGACGACCTGCGGCGATCTCTGGTTCGATGTCGATGCTGCCGATGGCAAGCTGCTGCAAAGACTGGACCCGTCGCGCCGCGCCTATCGCTGGCTTTACAGTGCGCTGCACACGCTTGATTTCCCGATTCTGCTGGCTCATGCGCGGCTGCGTGACGCTCTCATTGTCGGGCTCTGTACGCTCGGGCTGATGTTCTCCATCACAGGCATCGTCATCGGCTGGCGGCGCTTGCGAGCACGGCTGGCGAGCGCATAGCCAGTCGCGAAATCTCCGTACCCGGCGCGACCCGTTCGGCGCGCCGGGTTATCCACCAGCGGCCGGTGATGTCCTCGCTTACCGACCGTACAATAAAGAGAGGCTGAGCCGACCTGCGTGCATAGCTCTTGGTCAGTGCTGTCTCCCGCACCGCCGACCGATCGCCTGCAAATTAGACAAACGGCCTTGTGCGATCCGATTGCAGTGCAACGGGCGCTTCTATTTGCCTCGAAGAATCCAAGGGTGCGCTGCACATTTTGACTTCGCGGCCTTCTGCTCTCTGCGCGAGCAGCGCTGCACGGAAACGTGCAGCCGATGCTGCGCCGCGCAAGGCCGGTGGCTTGCTAGCGCTTTGGTTTGCGACAACTCTGACCCTATCCCGCGGCCATCGCTCTGTCGCACGCTCGCACGTGATGGCATGACAGGGAATGATGATGAACGTCACGCGTAGCTGATTGTGCAGATGAGCGATCCCGGCAATCATTGGGAGGTCGGCACCGATATCGGTGGCACCTTCACCGACATCATCGCGATCCGGCGCGATTCCGCGGAAGCGCGGATTGCGAAGGTGCCGTCGCGCCCCGACGCACCGGTGCAAGCGATGCTGGAGGCGATCGAGGCGGTCGGCCTGCGCAAGAGCGAGGTGAAGCGCTTCGTCCACGGCACCACGCGCGTGACCAACGCGATCGTCGAGAACCGGCTGCCGAAGGTGGCGCTGGTCGCGACCGAAGGCTTTGCCGACGTGCTCGAGATCGCCCGCTATCGCCGGCGCGATCTCTATCGGCTCGACATTCCGCCGAAATCACAGCCTCTGGTGCCGCCTGAACGCTGCTTTGGGCTCGCCGAGCGCCTCGATCATGAGGGGCGGGTGCTGAAGGCGCTCGAGGAAGCGGAGGTCGAACGCCTGGTGGCGTGGGTGAAGGGGACCGGCGTGCAGAGCGTCGCGGTTGCCCTGCTTCACGCCTATGCCAATCCGGTGCATGAAAAGATGCTGGGCGAGCGGCTCAAGGATGTGGTCGCTCACGTCTCGCTCTCACACGAGGTCAATCCCGAGGCGCGCGAATATGAGCGAACCTCGGCAACCGTGTTCAACGCGGCCGCGATGCCGATCGCGGTTCAATATCTCAGCGAGCTGGAGCAGCGGCTGCCGATCGGGCCCGGCCTGCAGGTGTTTCACTCCGCCGGCGCCATGGTGCCGATTTCGGCGGTGAAGCAGCGTCCGCTGGTGATGGCGATGTCGGGCCCGGCGGCCGGCGTCTCGGCGTCGGTCAGCATTGCGCGCCAGCTCGGCTGCGCGCGGATGCTGACCTTCGACATGGGCGGCACCACGACGGATGTGTGCCTGATCGTCGACGGCCAGGCCGAGATGACCGACGGCCGCATGCTCGGCGACAAGCCGCTGCGCCAGCCGATGCTCGCGGTGCATTCGATCGGCGCCGGCGGTGGATCGATCGTGCGCAACGGTCCCGGCGGGCTGACGGTCGGGCCGGAGAGCGCCGGTTCCGAGCCGGGCCCGGCCTGCTATGGCCGTGGCGGCACGGAGCCGACCATCACCGATGCCAATGCGGTGCTCGGCTATCTCAATCCTGAGACCAAGCTTGGCGACCGCATCGGCATCGACATCGCGGCCGCAAAGCGCGTCATCGCGCCGATTGCCCGCGCGCTCGGGCTGAGCCTGACGGAGACGGCGCTCGGCATCATCAAGGTCGCGAACGCGACCATGGCCCGCGCGCTCCGCCGCGTCACGGTCGAGCGCGGCATCGACGGGCGCGATTGCACGCTGCTGGCCTTCGGCGGCGGCGGCCCGATGCATGCCGCGGGCCTTGCCGATCTCTACGGCATTGCGGAGGTGGTCGTGCCCAGTGCCTCGAGCGCATTCTCGGCGCTGGGCTGCCTCACCGCCGATTTCAGCTTCCTGCAGCAGCAGACCCTTCGCGCCGCCCTTGACGGCATCGATCTCGCGCGCGTCTCGGAACGGATCGAGGCCCTGATTGCCGATGCCTCGGCGCCGCTTCTCGCCAACAATGTTGCGAAGGCCGAGATCCAGGTCGAGCTGGTGGCCTTGATGCGCTACGCGGCGCAGAATGACGCCATTCCGGTATCCTTCACGTTGCCGCTTGACGTCGCCAGGCTGAAGCAGGATTTCCTGACGCGGCACCACGAGCTGTTCGGCTATGCGACCGGTGAGCCCTGTGTCATCGAGTCCGTGCGCGTGCAGGCGCGCCGCCCGTCGACGACGGTCGTCAGCCGACCCGCGACGGCAGCAAGGGCGGTGTCTACGGGCACGCGCAGCTGCTCGTTCGACGGCTTCCATGACATCCCGACCGCAATCATCGACCGCGCCTCGCTGACCGAGACCATCATTGGTCCCGCCATCATCGAAGACGCCTGGTCGACCGTGGTGGTGCCGCCGGGCTGGCAGGCGAGGCCCGATACATCAGGCAATCTGTTCCTGACGCGGAGGGCGGCATGAAGCTCGATCCGTTCGTCGTCGAGGTCATCAGGCACGGGCTCTCCGCCGCGGCCGAGGAGATGAGCCTCGTCATGACGCGCTCGGCGCGCTCGCCGCTCTTGCGCGAGGCCGGCGACCTCTCCTCCGCGATCACCGACGGTCACGGCGGCCTGGTCGGGCAGGGCCGCGACATTCCGATTCATCTCGGCGCGATGGCCTACACCATCCCCGAACTGTTGAAGGTGATGCCGCGCGATGGCCTGAACGACGGCGACGTCGTGATCTACAATGTCGGCGCGCTCGGCGGCAATCATCTCAACGACGTCAAGGTCGTGCGTCCCGTCTTCTTCGACGGCGAGATCGTCGCCTTTGCAGTCAGCCTCGCGCATTGGCCCGACATCGGCGGCACCTGGCCCGGCAGCTATTTCGCCAAGGCGGTCGATACCTTCCAGGAGGCGATGCGGATTCCGCCGGTGCTGATCGCAACGGCAGCCGGCCTCAACACGCCGATCGTGCAGCTGCTCAAGGCCAATGTCCGCGATGCCGAATCCTGCGAGGGCGACCTCCTTGCCCAGATCGCGGCGACCAAGGCCGGCGAGAGGCGCATCGTCGAGCTCTGCCGCGAGCATGGCAAGGCGGTCTTCATGGCGGTGCAGTCGCGTCTGCACGACCTCTCCGAAATTGAGATGCGCGAGGCGCTGCGCGATCTTCCTGATGGCGTTTACGAGGGTGAGGATTATCTTGACGACGGCAGCGCGAACAACGCACCCGCACGGATCCATGTGAAGATCACCATTCGCGGCGATGAAGCGACCTTCGATCTCTCCGGAAGCTGCGATCGCGTCTCCAATTTCTGCAACACCACGCCGTTCATGGCGCGCTCGGCTGTCGCCTATGCCGCGCGCATCATGAGCGGACGCGACATGCAGCAGAATGCCGGTGCGCTGCGCCCTCTGACCATTATCACGCGCCCGGGCTCTATCCTCGAGCCCGGCTGGACCGCCTCCGTTGCCGCCGGCAATCACGAGACCTCCATGCGCATCGTCGATGCGATTTTCCGTGCCATGCAGGACACCATTCCCGAGCGCCTGTCCGCGGGCGGGGCAACCACCGCGGGTGTGCTGTTCTTCGCCGAGCCGCGGCCGAACGGGTCGTGGAAGATGCTCTATGAAGTCCATGGCGGTGGCGAAGGCGCGCGGCACGATCGGGCCGGCACGTCCGCGACCCGCGTGCATCTGTCCAACACCTCGAACACGCCGGTCGAGGTGATCGAGGCGAATTACGCGATCCGGCTCGAGCAGCAGGCCATCCGCCGGAATTCCGGCGGCGCGGGCGCGCATCGCGGCGGTGACGGCTCGGTCCGCACCTACCGCATCCTGGCGCCCTCGATGCACCTGACCACCTGCGTCGAACGCATGGTGATGGCGCCGTGGGGCATGCAGGGCGGCTCTCCCGGCAAGGCCTGCCGCATCTCGCTGGTCCGGCAGGGCGCCAACGTCGCCATCGACGGCAAGTCGAACCTGGTGTTGCAGCAAGGCGATCTCGTCACGATCGAGATGTGCGGTGGCGGTGGCTACGGCGCCGTTCCGGCGGAGTGAGGCAGTGGCGATGAGCAGATTGTTGCGAACCGGGCTGAATGCGGGCGAGGCCGCGCCGATGGCCGTGGTCGGCGGCGAGGGCGTCTACTTTCATCTTGCGGATGGCCGCAAGCTGATCGACGGCAGCAATACCGGCGGCGGTCTCGGCCATCGCCATCCTGCAATGGTGGAGGCGATCCGCCGCGCGGCCGATACGCCCGTCGTCAACGAAGGCTGGACCTGGGTCGGCCGCGAGCAGGCCGCCGACGATCTGATGGCTATCGCCTTCATGGGCGAAGAGGACTGGGTCGGCGCGGTGCGCTTCTGCATCAGCGGCAGCGAGGCCAATGACATGGCGCTGTCGCTCTGCCAGGCGCTGACACAGCGCTCGGCGCTGGCAACGCGCGAGCGCGCCTATCACGGCATCACCGGGCTGTCGCGCAGCATGACGGTGCAGCCGCAATGGCACGGTGGCCTTGCGGTGCACGCCGGCGGCTCGAAACTACCGGCACCGATGGCGCCGGTGCGGATCCTGCCGGCGCCGGATGGGGCGATCTATGGCGCGCCGGCCATCAACACCCCGCCCAGCGAATATCTCGCGGACGCCCCGCGCCTGCTCTCGGACACGGCGGCGACGATCATCGACTATACGCAAGGCGGCATCTATTACGACGGGGCCTATCAGGACGAGGTCGCGCGCTGCGCGCGGCAGGCCGGCTCTTACTGGATCGCGGACGAGGTCGTCACCGGCGCGGGCCGCGCGGGGCGCTGGTTCGCGTTCCAGGGCGCGCAGAGCCGGCCCGATATCGTGACGCTCGGAAAGTCGCTCGGCGGCGGCGCGGCGGCCGTGGCCGCTGTCGTGGTGTCCAAAGACATCGTCGAGCGGCTGAAGGGCACGAGCTGGCAGAACTACGGCACGCTGCGTGGCCATCCGATTAGCATGGCGGCGGTGAGCGCTTATCTGAAGGTCATCAGTGAGGACAGGATTCTGGACCACGTGCACAATCTAGAGAAGCTGTTCACCCGCCGCCTCCTCGCAATAGCGCAAAAGCACCCCAGCGTGCAGCGCGTGGCCGGGCAGGGGCTGCACTGGACGGTGGAGCTGCATGGCCCGGATTGGCGCAGCTGGCATGCCGACACCACCGAGGTGCCGATCGCTTCGCGCGTCGCGGAGCGCGCACTGGAAGCCGGAGCCGTGATCGGCACCAGCGGCGAGCAGACCTCGCTGTTCCTGGCGCCGCCGCTGGTGATCTCCGAGCGCGAGGCGACGCTGCTGCTCGAGGCGCTCGACCACGGCCTCGAAATTGCCGATAAGGAGCACGGGTGATCGCGGACCACGCAGCACCTCGTCGTTCGCCGGCCTGGCCGGCGGATGAGCCGTGGCATCTCGCGATGCCGGAGGGGACGCTCTACGACGCGCTGGCGCGCGCGGCAGGTGAACGGCCAACGCATCCGGCCACAATGTTCTACGGGGCGAGCCTGAGCTACGCCGAGCTGCGCGACCGGGTCGATGCCATGGCCGGCTTTCTGCAAGGCGTTTGCGGAGTGAAGCGCGGCGACCGCGTCATGATCGCGCTGCAGAATTCGCCGCAATACGTCATCGCTTACTATGCGACGATGCGGGCGAACGCCGTGATCGTGCCGGTCAATCCCATGAACAAGACCGCCGAGATCGCGTATCTCGCCGTGGACAGCGGCGCCAGGGTTGCAATCATCGGCAGCGAGCTAAGCGATGTGTTTGCACCGCTTGTGGGCGAGGCGATTACGCATGCGATTGTGGCGCAATACCGCGACGAAGTTCCAGCCGCGACGCCCGACACACTGCCATCATGCGTGACCGAGGCGCCGTTGGAGCCGCCTTCATCGCCGGGCTGGTATTCGTGGTCGCCTGCGATAGTGCAGGGCCTGCAGCCGGGTGCGATGGAGGCGGGGCCGGACGATCTCATGATCCTGCCCTACACGTCCGGCACGACGGGTAAGCCCAAGGCGTGCATGCACACCCATCGCAGCGCGCTGTTCACCGCCGTGTTGCAAGCGCGCTGGTATGGGCTCAATGGCAGCGACGTGATGACCGGCTTCATGCCGCTGTTCCATGTCGCGGGCATGCAGGGCTCAATGAATGCCGCCACCGTCGCCGGCGCCACGCTGCTGCTGATGGCGCGTTGGGACAAGGATCTGCTGCCGGATTTGTTCGAGACCTATGGCGTCACGTTCTGGAACGCTGCGCCGACCATGATCGTGGATGTGCTCGCCAGCGCCAGCTTCCGCGACAAATGTTTTGCGAAGCTCAAGGTGCTGACCGGCGGCGGCGCGGCGATGCCGACCGCCGTCGCGGAACGGCTGAAGGGGCGGTTTGGGCTCGATTTCGTCGAGGGCTACGGCATGACCGAGACGATGTCTCCGACGCACCTCAATCCGATGGCGGCGCCGAAGCGGCAGTGCCTCGGCATCGCCGTGCACGAGACCGACGCCCGGGTGATCGATCCCGAGAGCCTGATCGAGCTCGACGGCAATGTGGTCGGCGAGATCATCGTGCACGGGCCGCAGGTGCTGCAGGGTTACTGGAATAGGCCGGAGGCGGATGCCGAAGCCTTCATCGAACGGGACGGCAAGCGGTTCCTGCGCACGGGCGATCTCGGCTATCGCGATGCCGACGGCTATTTCTTCGCCGTCGACCGCCTCAAGCGCATGATCAATGTCAGCGGCTTCAAGGTGTGGCCGGCCGAGGTCGAGGCGGCGATGTACCAGAACCGCGCCATCCGGGAATGCTGCATCGTTTCCGCGCCGGACGGCTATCGCGGTGAGACCGTAAAGGCGCTAGTGGTGCTCGATGACGCCGCGCGCGCGACGACGTCGGAGGGCGACATCGTCGGCTGGGCGCGCAGCGCGATGGCGAGCTACAAGGCGCCGCGCGCCGTCGTATTCGTCGAGTCCCTGCCGCGCACCGCCAGCAACAAGATCAACTGGCGGCTGTTGCAGGATGCCGAATGGGGGCGGACGGCATGAAAGCTGCTTGGCTGGAATATCGGCACGGAGCCGCGTTATGCTCGGCGCCGCGGAAGATCCTGCAAGCCGACGCTTCCCCCCAGCCATCACCAGGAACTCGCTGATGCGCATCGTCAATGTCGCCGCCGCCCAGATGGGCCCGATTCAGAAAGCCGACAGCCGCGAGGCCGTGGTCAAGCGCATGATCGCGCTGATGGACGAAGCCAAGAGCAAGGGTGCCGACCTGATCGTCTATCCCGAGCTGGCGCTGACGACGTTCTTCCCGCGCTGGTACGTCGAGGACCGCGCCGAGTTCGACATCTGGTTCGAGCGCGAAATGCCGAACGCGGCGACCAGGCCGCTGTTCGAGCGCGCGGCGCAGCACGGAATGGCGATGAATTTCGGCTATGCCGAGCTGACGCCCGATGGCCACCACTTCAACACCGCGATCCTGACCGACAGAACCGGCAGGATCGTCGGCAAATACCGCAAGGTGCATCTGCCTGGCCATGTGGAATACGACAGCAAGCGCTCGCATCAGCACCTGGAGAAGCGTTATTTCGAGCCGGGCGATCTCGGCTTCAAGGTCTGGCGCGAGCTCGGCGGCATCATCGGCATGGCGATCTGTAACGATCGCCGCTGGCCCGAGACCTATCGCGTCATGGGCCTGCAGGGCGTCGAGATGGTTCTGATCGGCTACAACACGCCGTCCGTGAATGCGGAGAAGAGCGAGGAGGGCGTCGAGAAGCGCCTGTTCCACAACCGCCTTTCGGTGCAGGCCGGCGCCTATCAGAACGCGACCTGGGTGGTCGCCGTCGCCAAGGCCGGCGTCGAGGACGGTCATCCCCTGTTCGGCGGCAGCCTGATCGTCGATCCCAATGGCGAGATCGTTGCCGAGGCCAAGACGGATGACGACGAGGTGCTGGTCCATGCCTGCGACCTCGATGCGACGGTCTTCGGCAAGACCACCATCTTCGATTTCGCCCGGCATCGCCGCATCGAGCATTACGGTCTGATCACCAGCCAGACCGGCGCGGTGCCGCCGCCGGAGACGTGACGCCGATGGCTTACAAGGGCATATCCTTGCGTGAACTCGATCCGCGCGATCGCTACAAGCTGCTTTGCGGCGTCGTGGTGCCGCGGCCGATCGCGCTGGTGACCACGCTGGATGAGAACGGGGCGGTGAATGCCGCGCCGTTCAGCTTCTTCAACGTGTTCTCCGAAAGTCCGGCGCTGATCGTGCTCGGGCTGCAGCACAAGCCGGATCACTCGCCGAAGGACACCACCCGCAACATCCATCGCGACGGCGAGTTCGTGGTGCACATGGTCGACGAGGCGCTGTCGGGCGCGATGAACGACTGCGCGGTCGATTTCCCCTCCGGCGACAGCGAGGTCGCCGCGACGGGCCTGGCGACGCTACCTTCGGTCGACGTGAAGGTGCCGCGTCTCGCCGCGGCGCCCTTCGCGCTGGAATGCCGGCGCCATGTCGTGATGACCTTCTCGCCGGATCGCGAGCTCCTGGTCGCCGAGGTCTTGCGGGTTCACGCCCGCGAGGGGCTGGTCGACACCGCCAACATGTATGTCGATCTCGACGCTTACCGGCCGATTGGCCGCATGTTCGGCAATCTCTACACCACGCAGCGGGATACGTTTGCCCTTGTCCGCGAGAGCCATGCGCAATGGCTCGCGCGCCAGGACACCAACGAGCTGAAGGACGCCTAGTGAGCCGAGAACTGCACTGTACCCAGTGCCATGGTGACGGCCGCCTGCGTCGGGTCGATCACGGGAATGCGCAGCGCGTCTTCCAGAGCACGGCGGTGGCGCGCCATGCCGGCGCAGCCCATCACGATGGCGCGGGCACCGTCCTCGTCGCGCAGCGCGCGGCCGACCTCGATCATCTTGGCGAGCGTGCCTTCGCCGGAGGCGGTTTCGGCGACGCTCATGTTCAGCGGCCGCTCGCCGGAAAAGCGGTCGGTCAGGCCCATCTGCCTGAGATAGCGCATGTGCCGCGGGATCGAGCGCTGGGCGATCGCGATGACGCCAAAAGTCTCCGCGCGGGAAAGCGCCGTCAGCACGCCGCACTCGGCGATGCCGAACACGGGGCGGTCGGTGCCTTCCCGGCAAACCTGCAGCCCGGGATCGCTGTAGCAGGCGATGACGAAGGCGGCCGAGCTGTTGTCGCTTTCGATCAGCTTTCGCAGTGGGATCGCAACGCTGTCTGCGTCCGCCTGGCTTTCAATGCCGAACGGACCTTCGGCCAGCGTCTGGCAGACCACTTCCGGCCCGCCCTCGAAATCGAGCGGCTTCAACGCATCCTCCAGCCCCTGCGTGACCTTGTGGTTGGAGTTCGGGTTGATGACGAGAATGCGCGGCCGGGACATGATGATCTTCCTGCGAGATTTAGCGAACGTGCCTTGAGCCTATCACGGAGTGCCTCATGACTGAACCCGCTTACGACATGATCATCCGCGGCGGCCGCGTCGCCACCACCACAGACGTCTTCGAGGCCGACGTCGCCATCTCCGGCGAGACCATTGCGGCCATCGGCCGCGGGCTTCCGCCCGCAAAGCGCGAGATCGACGCGCGCGGCAAGCTGGTGCTGCCCGGTGGGGTCGACAGCCATGCCCATATCGAGCAGCTGTCGGCCGCCGGCATCATGAACGCCGATACGTTCGAGAGCGCCACCGTCTCCGCCGCCTTCGGCGGCACCACCACGGTGATTCCGTTCGCAGCTCAACATGTCGGCATGAAGCTGCCTGAGGTCGTCGCGGATTATCACGCACTGGCGAAGAAGGGTGCGGTGATCGACTACGCCTTTCACATGATCATTGCGGACGCGACCAAGGAGACGGTCGAGGAGCACATTCCCGCGCTGGTGAAGCAGGGCCATGCCTCGATCAAGATCTTCATGACCTATGACCGCCTCAAGGTCGACGACGAGCCGCTGCTCGACATCCTGCTCGCGGCGCGCCAGTCCGGTGCGATGCTGTGCGCCCATGCCGAGAACCACGGCATCATCGCCTGGATGGTGAAGCGGCTGCTTTCGCGCGGCTACACCATGCCGAAATACCACGCCGTCAGCCACGCCCGCGTATCGGAGGCGGAAGCCTTCACCCGGCTGATCGGCATGGCGGCGCTGATCGACCAGCCGATCATGATCTTCCATGTCTCGACAGCCGAAGGCGCCAAGGTGATCCGCGACTCGCGCGGACAGGGGCTCAAGGTCTTTGCCGAGACCTGTCCGCAATACCTGTTCCTGACCGCCGCTGATCTCGATAAGCCCGGCGCCGAGGGGGCGAAGTGGATGTGCAGCCCGCCGCCGCGCACGCATGCCGACCAGGAGGCGCTGTGGCAGGCGCTCTCGCTCGGCGATCTCCAGACCATCTCGTCGGACCACGCGCCGTATCGCTATGACGAGACCGGCAAGCTGCGCGCCGGCCCCAATCCGAATTTCAAGCAGGTCGCCAACGGCCTGCCGGGCCTGGAGCTGCGGCTGCCGCTGTTGTTCGACGCGATGGTATCGAAGGGCCGGCTGGGCCTGGAGAAATTCGTCGAGCTGACCGCAACGGCGCCTGCAAAGATCTACAACCTGCATCCGCGCAAGGGCTCGATCGCCGTCGGCGCCGACGCCGATATCGCGATCTGGGATCCCAACCGCGAGGTCACCATCGCCGACGAGATGATGCACGACCTTGCCGGCTACACGCCGTTTGCGGGTCGCAAGCTCAAGGGTTGGCCGGTGTCGGTGCTTTCGCGCGGCCGCGTGATCATCGAGGGCGACAAGTGCCTCACGAGCGCCGGCAGCGGAAAGTTCCTCGCGCGCAGCGGCGGCGAGGCGGCCAGGCCGACCGGCCGGCTCGTCGCCGACATGGATCCCGAACGGAATTTTGGGGCAGAGCTGCTGTGATGGTGGATCGCGCGCGATGAAGATCGTCATCTTCGGCGGCACCGGCTTTGTCGGCCTCAATCTCGCCGAGGTGCTGCTCGCGCGCGGGCATGAGGTGACGCTGTATGATCGTAAGCAACTGCCGGCTGGAGCGGAGCGATCCTTTGCCGACTACCGGGAGCGGCTCACGATTATTCAGGGCGAGATCTCGGACGTCGAGAGGATCGAAACGCTTGTAAAGCAGGGCTTTGACGCGATTGTCCTTGGCGCTGCCATAACTGCCGGGGATCAGCTCGAGCGGTCCACGACCTCGAGCATTCTCGAGATCAATGTGATGGCTCAGTTCCCGATTCTGAGCGCTGCGATCCGCCGCGGTGTTCGGCGTGTGATCAATCTGTCGTCAGCATCTGCCTATGGAGCCGCGGGGCAACGCTATCCGATATTGGACGAGGAGACGCCGTGCGATCCCGTCTCCTTCTACGCCGTCAGCAAATTCACGTCAGAGAGATCCGTGGCGCGGCTTGCCGAGTTGTGGGGAGGCGATTTTCTGAGTGTGCGCTTAAGCGCAGTGTTCGGTCCGTGGGAACGCATCGGGAAGGTGCGCGATACGCCCAGCCTCCAGTTCCAGATCCTTGCTGCATTCGCTCGCGGCGAACCGGCGCTGCTGCCGGCGCCAGGCATCAAGGATTGGACCTACGCGCCGGACGCTGCCGAGGCCGTGGCTGTGCTGATCGAAGCTGAGCGACCGCGCCACCGGCTCTACAATATCTCCAGCGGCGCGGCCTGGTCGGCGCTGCAATGGGGCGAGGCTTTTGCGGCCCTGCATCCCGGGCTGGAGTGTCGGCTGGCGGAGCCGGGCGAGAAGACCTTCATCAAGCTTCATGGGGGCGATCGCGCGCCGCTCTCAGTGACGCGAATGGCCGACGAATTCGGCTGGCGCGCGCGGTTCGGCTGTGCGGAGTCAGCTGCCGCGATGAGCGCCTGGTGGATGCAGTACAGGGAGGGGATCTGAGATGCGGCTGCAGGGGCGCACGGCCATCATTACCGGCGCAGGCTCGGGCATCGGCCGCGCCAGCGCAAAACTGTTCGCGGAGGAGGGCGCGCGCCTTGCTTTGGTCGATCGTGACGCCGCGGGCCTCGAGGAAACGCTGAGCCTTATCGGCGAAGCGACGACGCATATCGGCGACGTCGGCGATGGCGCATTCGCCGAAACCGTCGTCGGCGACGTCGTGGCCCGGCATGGCCGGCTCGATATTCTCATGACGGCGGCTGGCTTCTCCTGTGGTGGCACGGTGCTGACGACGAGCCTGGACGACTGGGATGCGGTGTTCCGCGCCAATGTCGGCGGCACCTGGCTGTGGGCGCGGGCCGCGGTGCCGCAGATGCAGCGGCAGAACAGCGGCTCGATCATCACGCTGGCATCGCAGCTCGCCATTGCCGGCGGCAAGGGTAACAGCGCCTATATCGCCGCCAAGGGCGCGATCGTCAGCCTGACGCGCACCATGGCGGTGGATTTCGCCGCCGACGGCATCCGCGTCAACGCGATCGCTCCCGGTGCGATCGACACGCCGATGCTTCGCCGCAGCTTTGCCCGCCACGCCAATTCGGACGAGGTGCGCGAGGCCTCGCGCAACCGCCACGCCATGAAGCGCTTCGGCGTGCCTGAGGAGATCGCGCAAACCGCACTGCATCTCGCGAGCGATGCTTCGTCGTTCACGACCGGCACCGTGATGGTGGTCGACGGAGGCTGGCTCGCGGCATGAGTGAGACGCTGACCCAGCTCGAAGCCGACATTCACGCCGATCTCGCTCGGATCGCGCATCCCGGCGCGGCGTGGCTCGAACCGAAAGCGGGGCCAGACGGCAAGCCGGCGCTGGATGTTCTCATCATCGGCGCCGGCCAGTCCGGCATCGCCATCGGCTTCGGCCTGCTGCGCTCGCGCGTCAGCAACATCCTGCTGATCGACAAGGCCGAAGAGGGCAAGGAGGGCCCGTGGCTCACCTACGCCCGGATGCCGACGCTCCGCAGCCCGAAGGACTACACCGGGCCCGACCTCGACATCCCCGGCCTGACGTACCAGTCCTGGCACGAGGCCCGCTTCGGCAAGGCGAGCTGGCAGGAGCTCGGCCTGATCGCGCGCGAGCATTGGGCGGAGTATCTGCTCTGGCTGCGGCGCACGGTCGGCTTGCCGGTGCGCAACGCTTGCGAGCTCAAGGAGATCGCGCCGGCGGCTGACGGCCTGCTCGCTGCGCGCGTGAAACGGGCAGGAGAGGTCGAAACGCTCTATGCGCGGAAGATCGTGCTTGCGACAGGGCAGGAGGGCATGGGCGGCTGGATGATTCCGGAGCAGCTGGTGCATCTGCCGGCGAGCTCTGTTGCAACCGTCGCCGACGACATCGATTTCGAAAGCCTGCGCGGCAAGCGCGTCGCCGTGATCGGTGCCGGCGCCTCCGCTTTCGACAATGCGGCGACTGCGCTGGAGGCCGGTGCCGCTGAAGTGCGCCTGCTGTGCCGACGCGCTCAGATCCAGGTGATCCAGCCCTATCGCTGGCTGACCTTTCGCGGCTTCCTGCGCCATCTCAGCGATCTCGACGATGCCTGGCGCTGGCGCTTCATGCGCAAGATCCTCGAGATGCGGGAAGGATTTCCGCAGCCGACCTATGACCGCTGCGCGCGTCACGCCAACTTCACACTGCACGAGGGCGCGCCGGTCGAAGCCACGCGCAAGACCGATAACGGCGTTGAACTCCAGACGCCGCGCGGCGCCATCACCGCCGATTTCGTCATCTGCGGCACCGGCATCGACATGGACTTTGCCGGCCGCGGCGAGCTCGCCCAATGTGCCGCCAACATCGCGACCTGGGCCGACCGCTACCAGCCGCCGGAAGACGAACGCAACGAACGGCTCGGCCGCTTTCCCTATCTCGCCGACGACTATGCCTTCACCGAGCGCGAGCCGGGAATGACGCCGTGGATCGCCGACATCCATCTGTTCGCCATCGCCTCGACCATGAGCTTCGGTCCGTCGGGATCGTCGATCAATGCGATGACGACCGCCGTTCCAAAGCTGGTCCACGGCCTGACGCGCGGCCTGTTTCGCGCCGATGTCGAACGGCACTGGGATTCGCTCAGCGCCTATGACGTGCCGCAGGCCGTGGTGACGCGTCATGCGCGAGAAATGGGGGAATCGCTGTGATCACCCATGCGCCGTCGCGACCTCGCGTCCCTCGAAATGTCCGATCGGACTGGCGCGCAACTTGCTTCCTTCTGAACCTGCCTTGCTGGCGTTCTCGTTCGAAATTCAGGGAAAAACCAATGCGTTTTGTGTCTTTCAGACTGGCGACCTCAGTTCTCGCCACCACTGCGCTGCTGCTCATCGCCACTGCGCCGTCGCAAGCGCAAACCAGGGCAGAGACCTTGCGCTACGTCACCGGCGCCTCCGTCAATACGCTCGATCCCAACATCCCCGGCTCGACCCGCGAATCCTTCGCGTTGAGCATGAGCACCTATGACAGGCTGGTGGCATTCGGCCGCAAGCAGCTCAACGGCAAATGGGTGTTCGACCTCGACACGATCACCGGCGAGCTCGCCGAATCCTATGACGTCAGTCCCGACGGCCTTAAGATCACCTTCCGCCTGCGCAAGGATGCAAAGTTCCAGGACGGCTCGCCGGTCACGGCCGAGGATGTCAAGTGGTCGCTCGACCGCTGCGTGACCGCGCCGATCCTCGGCAAGGCGCAGCTGCTGACGGGCTCGCTGACGTCGGCCGATCAGTTCAAGGTGATCGATCCCCTCACCATCGAGGTGACGCTGCCAAAACCCGACAAGCTTGCGTTGCCCAATCTCGCCACCGTCTACCCGATGATCATCAACTCGAAAGTGGCAAAAGAGCACGCGACGGCTGACGATCCCTGGGCCACGGCCTGGCTGAAGGAGCACACCGCCGGCAGCGGCGCCTATGCGGTCGAGAGCTTCAAGCCGGGCGAGCAGGTGATCATCAAGCGCAACGAGGCCTGGAACCGGGGATCGCCCGGCAAGCCGGCGTACTTCAAGCGCGTCATCGTGCAATCGGTGCCGGAGCCGGCGACCCGCGCCAACCTCGTCGAGCGCGGCGATGCCGATCTCGTGCTCGACCTGCAGGCCAGCGACGTGCAGTCGCTGGAGGCCAAGGGCAAGCTCAAGGTAATCTCGACGCCGCAATACAATGCGGTCACCTACGTCTCGATGAACAACCAGATCCCGCCCTTCGACAACGTCAATGTCCGCCGCGCCATCGCTTCCGCGCTGCCCTATGAGGACATGTTCAAGGCGGCCCTGTTCGGCCGCGGCGCGCCGCTGTTCGGCGCGACCTGGCCGGACGGCAAGCCGGCGAACGGCATCTATCCGTTCCAGCAGCCGGTGAAGATGGATCTCGACAAGGCCAGGGAATACCTCAAGGCTGCAGGTCTGCCCGAAGGCTTCTCGACCACCTTCAGCTTCAATGTCGGCCAGGCCTCGACGGCCGAGCCGATGGCCGCCCTCGTCAAGGAGTCTCTTGGCAAGATCGGCATCAAGGTCGACATCCAGAAGCTGCCGGACGCGCAGATGTCGACGCAGATCAACGAGAAGAAGCTGCCGTTCTTCACCGAAGGCATCGTCGCCTGGCTGCCGTCGACCGACTATTTCTACCGCAACTTCTACACCGGCACTCAGCGCTGGAATTACTCTTCGATCAACAATCCGGACCTTGCCGCGATTGCGCAGGAGGCCCGCTTCGAGCCGGATAAGGCCAAGTACGAGGAAGCCGGCCGCAAGCTCAACGCGATGCATGTCGACCTGATGCCGCAGATTATGCTGTGGCAGCCCAATCAGGACGCGGTGATGGCGCCGTCGATCGAAGGCTACACCTATGAGTTCCACCGCCAGGTGGATTATCGCGATGTCAGCCGCAAGTGACATCCGCGGCGAGCAGGGACGCTGAATGGTGACGACCGGTCTTGGTGCAACGATGGTGCGGGCGGGCAGGCGGCTCTTGTCGTCGCTGCCGGCACTGTTCGGTGTGCTGGTCTTCACCTTCCTGTTGATGCGCGTTCTGCCCGGCGACCCCGCGGTGTTCTTCGCCTCGGGACCCAATGCCGGCAAGGAGGAGATCGAGCAGATCCGCAAGCAGATGGGGCTCGACAAATCCGTGCCGGAGCAGCTCGTGTTCTATCTCTCCGACATCGGCCACGGCAATCTCGGCCGCTCGATGATGACGGGACAGCCGGTGCTGAAGGACCTGCGCGAGCGATTGCCGGCCTCGCTCGAGCTCACCTTCACCGCACTGTTGATCGCGCTCATCGCGGCCGTGCCGCTTGGGGTGCTGGCGGCGCTGCGGCCGGGATCAATCATCGATCACGGCGTGCGGCTGTTCTGCGCACTCGGCGTCTGCGTGCCGACCTTCGTCTCGGGCCTGCTCTTGATCTATGTCTTCTATTATCTGTTCGGGCTGGCCCCTGATCCGACCGGGCGCATCGACGTCTTCACCTCGCCGCCGCCGCAGCGCACCGGCTTCCTCTCGATCGATTTCCTGCTCGCCGGCGACGTCGAGGGCTGGTGGGCGGCCTGCAGGCAGTTGATCCTGCCGGCGGTGAGCATGGCGCTGTTCGTGATCGCGCCGCTGGCGCGGATCACGCGGGCCTCGATGCTGGTCTCGCTCGGCAGCGATTTCGTGCGCACTGCGCGCTCGGTCGGATTGTCCTGGCGCAAGGTGGTCGTCACCTATGCGCTCCGCAATGCGATCCTGCCCGTCATCACCATCGCCGGCATCGTGTTCTCGACCATGCTGGGCGCCAACGTGCTGGTGGAGAAAGTGTTCTCCTGGCCGGGCGTGGCCTCTTATGCGCTCGACGCGTTGCTGTCCTCCGACTATGCGCCGGTGCAGGGTTTCGTGCTGCTGATGGCCAGCCTGTTCGTGCTGGTCAATCTCGTCGTGGACATCTGCTACGGCATCGCCGATCCCAGGGTGTCGATCGAATGACCAGCGCCACACTTCGCCATACGGTCTGGATCCTGCGCGGCAATCCGCTCACGGCGGTGGCCGCGGCCGGGGTGACGCTGTTCGTCCTGGTCGCGATCTTCGGACCGTGGATCGTGCCCTACGATCCCGTGGCGTCGAACGTGTCGGAGGCCCTGCTGCCGCCGAGCGCGGCGCACATCGCCGGCACGGACCAGCTCGGCCGCGACGTGTTCAGCCGTCTCATCATCGCCGCACGGCTCGACCTTGCCATCGCAGTCTCCGCGGTCGGAATCTCGTTCGTGATCGGGGCCGTCGTCGGCGCGTTCTGCGGCTATGCCGGCGGACGGCTCGATCGCGCCGTCGGCCGCTTCGTCGACGTGATGATGGCGTTTCCGCTGTTCGTGCTGGCAATGGCGATGGTCGCCGCGCTCGGCAACCGGATCGAGAACATCGTGATCGCGACCGCGATCATCAATCTTCCGTTCTACATCCGCTTCGCGCGCGCCGAGGTCAACGTCCGCCGCAATGTCGGCTGGGTCGAGGCTGCGCGCGCCTGCGGCGAGAGCCATTTCTCGGTGGTGCTGCGCTTCCTGCTGCCGAACATCCTGCCGGCGATGGCGGTGCAGATCTCGCTCAATCTCGGCTGGGCCATTCTCAATGCCGCCGGCCTGTCGTTCATCGGTCTCGGCGTCAAGCCGCCGACGCCGGAATGGGGCATCATGGTCGCGGAAGGCGCGCGCTTCATCTCCACCGGACGCTGGTGGCTGGTGGCCTTTCCCGGCCTCGCACTGATGCTGGCCGTGCTGTGCTTCAACCTCCTCGGCGACGGCATGCGGGACATTCTCGATCCCCGGATGCGCACATGAGCGAGGACCTGCTCAGGATCGACGACCTCCACGTCGCGTTCTCGACGCGGCGGGGCATGGTCGAGGCCGTGCGCGGCGTCACGCTCACCGTCAAGGCCGGCGAGATGCTCGGCCTCGTCGGCGAGAGCGGCTCGGGCAAGTCGGTCACTGGCTTTGCGACGACGCGGCTGCTCGATGCAGCCGGCCGCGTCACCGGCGGCAAGATCCTGTTCCGCGGGCAGGACGTCACCAAGCTCCGCGGCGATGATCTGCGACAGCTGCAGGGCGCCGCGATGTCGATGATCTTCCAGAATCCGCGGGCGGCGCTCAATCCGATCCGCGCGATCGGCCTGCAGATCGCGGACGCGATCCTCACCCACAAGCGTATCTCGAAAGAGGCCGCGCGTGCCGAGGCGCTGGACCTGCTGCGCGCCGTTCAGATCCGCGATCCCGAGGCGCGGATGAACGCCTATCCGCACGAGCTCTCCGGCGGCATGTGCCAGCGCGTCATGATCGCGATCGCGGTCTCCTGCAATCCCGCGCTGCTCATCGCGGACGAGCCGACCACCGGCCTCGACGTTACCACGCAGAAGGTGGTGATGGATCTGCTGGCAGACATTGCCGCCGCGCGAGGCATGGCCACGATCCTGATCACGCACGACCTCGGCCTTGCGGCGCGCTATTGCCGCCGCATCGCCGTGATGGAGCGCGGCCGCATCGTCGAGGAGGCGAGCCCCGGCATTCTCTTCAGCGCGCCGCAGCACGCCTATACGAGGCGCCTGGTTGCGGCGTCGCCGACGGCGACGTCACGGATCGAAGATCTCGTGACGGAGGAGGACAGAGAGCGTTACGCCAACGTCGTCACCAGGCCCAGGCAGGAGCGAGCGCACGGCACGCCGCCGCTCCTGGAAGTGCGCAAGCTCGCCAAGCGTTTCGATCAGGGCTCCGCTGCGGTTGCCGACTTCTCGATGACCATGGCGGGCGGCGAGAGTGTCGGGCTGGTTGGCGAGTCCGGCTCGGGCAAGAGCACGACCTCGCGCATGATCTGCCGCCTGATCGATCCGAGCGAGGGCGACATCGTGTTCGACGGGCAGTCGATCGGGCACGTGGCGGCGCGCGATTTCCACCGCTCGCCGTTGCGCAAAGACATCCAGATGGTCTTTCAGGACCCGAACGAAAGCCTCAACCCGCGCTTCACGGCGTTCGATTGCATTGCCCATCCCTTGATGCGGCTCGACGGCATGCGCGCGGGCGAAGGCTTGCGCAAACGGGTGGAAGAATGCGCCGAGCGAGTCGGGCTGCCGCTCGATCTGTTGCCGCGGTTTCCGCATCAGCTCTCCGGCGGGCAGAAGGCCCGCGTCGGCATCGCCCGCGCCATCGCCTGCCGGCCGCGGCTGCTGGTGCTGGACGAGCCGACCGCCGCACTCGACGTCTCGGTGCAGGCGGTTGTGCTGCAACTGCTCGATCGCCTCAGGCGCGAGAACGACATTGCGCTGCTGTTCGTCAGCCACGATCTCAACGTCGTGCGCATGCTGTGCGACCGCACCATCGTGCTGCGCAACGGCGGCATCGTGGAGCAGGGCGAGAGCCGGGCGCTGTTTGACAATCCAAAGACCGACTACACGCGCAAACTGGTCGAGGCGATCCCGCATATCGAGACCGGGCCGACGCTGGCGGCCGCTCTGTGAACCCCGAACTCGTATTCCTGGGCCGCCAAATGGCGAGATCCCGCTGGCGAAGCCGCATTTAGTGGCATACCATTTGCTTGCAAATGGGTTCGGTTTCACTTGCCCTTTGCCAATGAATAGCTGGCATCACGGCATCTCTGGGAGGACTTCATGGATCGCAGGACGGTATTGAAGGGACTGGCTGGCGCGGGCAGTCTGGCGTTGACGGGTGGCCTGTCGGCCCCGGCGATCGCCCAGGGTGCGGCGGCGCGCACCCTGCGATTCGTGCCCCAGGCCAATCTCGCCAATTTCGACCCGATCTGGGGCACGCAATATGTCGTGCGCAATGCCGCCGCGATGGTCTGGGACACGCTCTACGGCATCGATTCCTCGTTCCGGCCGCAGCGGCAGATGGTCGAGTCCGAGGAAGTGACCGACGACGGCACCACCTGGACGTTCAAGCTGCGGCCCGGCCTCAAATTCCACGATGGCGAGCCGGTGCTCAGCAAGGACGTCGTGGCAAGCCTGACGCGCTGGTCGGCGCGCGATCCGATGGGCCTGATGATCAAGGCGCTCCAGCAGGAGCTCACGGCCGTCGACGACCGCACCTTCAAATGGGTGCTGAAGCAGCCCTTCCCGAAATTGCTCTATGCGCTCGGCAAGAACAATTCGCCTTGCAGCTTCATCATGCCGGAGCGCATCGCGCAGACCGATCCGTTCAAGCAGATTTCCGAATATATCGGCTCCGGTCCGCTGAAGTTCGCCAAGAGCGAGTGGGTCCCCGGTGCGAAGGCCGTGTTCGAGAAATTCGCCGACTATTCACCGCGGCAGGAGAAGGCGTCCTGGCTTGCTGGCGGCAAGCAGGTGATGGTCGACCGCGTCGAGTGGGTGATCATGCCGGATCCGGCAACCGCGGCGGCCGCGTTGCAGAACGGTGAGATCGACTGGTGGGAGAACCCGATCGCGGATCTCGTTCCGGTTCTGAAGAAGAACAAGAATATCAGCGTCGATATCGGCGATCCCCTCGGCAATATCGGCTCGTTCCGCATGAACTTCCTGTATCCGCCGTTCAACGACGTCAAGGCGCGGCGTGCGGTGCTGATGGCGCTCAGCCAGGAAGACTACATGCGCGCGATCGTCGGCGACGACAATTCGCTGTGGAAGCCGCTGCCCGGCTTCTTCACGCCGGATACGCCGCTCTACACCGAAGTGGGCGGCGAGATCCTGAAGGGCAAGCGCGATCTGGACGCCGCCAAGAAGCTGCTCGCCGAGAGCGGCTATTCCGGCCAGCCGGTGACGTGCCTCGTCGCGCAGGACCAGCCAATCACCAAGGCGATGGGCGACGTCACCGCCGATCTTCTCAAGAAGCTCGGCATGAATGTCGACTTCGTCGCAACCGATTGGGGCACGGTCGGCTCCCGCCGCGCGCAGAAGACACCTCCGGGACAGGGCGGCTGGAACATGTTCCACACCTGGCACGCCGGCGCGGATTGCGTCAATCCGGCTCCCTACACCGCCATTCGTGCCAACGGCGACAAGGCCTGGTTCGGCTGGCCCACCAGCGCGGCCACCGAAAAGGAGGTCGCCTCGTGGTTCGAGGCCAAGAACGTCGACGAAGAGAAGGCCGCCATGGGCCGCCTCAACAAGGCGGCGATCGATGACGTCGTCTACGCGCCCACGGGCTTCTTCCTGAGCTACACCGCGTGGCGCAAGAACGTCTCCGGCGTTGCCAAGGGACCGCTGCCGTTCTTTTGGGGCGTGTCGAAGTCCGCATGATCGTGCGCTGAGGCCAGATGCTCTCCTACATCCTCCGTCGCATCGTCGCGACCTTGCCAGTCATGGCCATCGTCGCGCTGTTCGTGTTCAGCCTGCTCTACATCGCGCCCGGCGATCCGGCCGTGGTGATCGCGGGCGATCAGGCAAGCCCGGAGGATGTGGAGCGCATCCGCCAGAGCCTCGGGCTGGACCGGCCCTTCCTGGTCCAGTTCGGAGGCTGGGTCTGGCGCATCCTGCACGGCGATCTCGGCACCTCGATCTTCACCAACCTGCCGGTCTCCGCGATGATCGGGCAGCGTCTCGGACCGACGCTGTCGCTGATGATCGTCACGCTGCTGCTGACGATCGTGGTGGCGGTGCCGCTCGGCGTGGTGGCGGCATGGAAGGCCGGCAGCCTGATCGATCGCGTCATCATGGGCTTTGCCGTGTTCGGATTCTCGCTGCCCGTCTTCGTGGTCGGCTACATGCTCGCCTACATCTTCGCGCTGGAGCTGGAATGGCTGCCGGTGCAGGGCTACACGCCGCTCAGCTCCGGCTTCTGGCCGTGGCTCGAGAATCTCATCCTGCCGGCGATCGCGCTCGGCTGCGTCTACATCGCGCTGGTCGCCCGCATCACGCGGGCAGCCATGCTCGAAGTGCTGCAGCAGGACTATATCCGCACCGCCAAGGCCAAGGGCCTCGGGCAGGGCGGCATCCTGTTCATTCACGCGCTGAAGAACGCGGCGGTGCCGATCGTCACCGTGATTGGGATCGGCATCGCGCTGCTGATCGGCGGGGCGGTCGTCACCGAGAGCGTGTTCGCGATCCCCGGCCTCGGCCGCCTCACCATCGATGCGATCCTGCGCCGTGACTATCCGGTGATCCAGGGCATCGTGCTGCTGTTCAGCTTCGTCTACGTCCTCGTCAATCTGATGATCGACGTCGTCTACACGCTCGTTGACCCGAGGATCCGCTATTGACCGACACCACCGTTAATCCGCATTCGCTTCCGGCCGGCCTCGTCCTTGCACCGCAGCTGCCCGAGATCCTGCGGCCGGTCAGGATACGGCGCGGCTTCGTCGGCCTCCTGCGCGGCCATCCGACGGTCGCGATCGGCGGCGCGCTGCTGCTCATGCTGGTGCTGATCGCGGTCTTTGCGCCGTACCTCGGCACGGTCGATCCGACCGCGCTTGCGCCCGCCAAGCGCACCCGCGCGCCGTCGGCCGATTTCTGGTTCGGCACCGACGTGCTCGGCCGCGACATCTATTCGCGCGTGCTGTTCGGCGCGCGGGTCTCGCTCACGGTCGGCCTGTCGGTCGCGATCTGCGCCTCGGCGATCGGCCTTGCCATCGGCATGGTCTCCGGCTTCATCCGCTGGGCCGACGGCATCCTGATGCGGTTCATGGACGGGCTGATGTCGATCCCGCCGATCCTGCTCGCCATCGCGCTGATGGCGCTGACGCGCGGCAGCGTCGGCAACGTCATCCTGGCGATCACCATCGCCGAGATCCCGCGCGTCTCGCGCCTCGTCCGCAGCGTCGTGCTGTCCTTGCGCGAACAGCCCTATGTGGACGCGGCGGTGGCCTGCGGCACCCGCACGCCGATGATCATCCTGCGTCATATCCTGCCCAACACGGTCGCGCCAATGCTGGTCCAGGCGACTTACATCTGCGCCAGCGCCATGATCACGGAGGCGATCCTGTCCTTTATCGGCGCCGGCACGCCGCCGACCATCCCGTCCTGGGGCAACATCATGGCCGAAGGCCGCGCGCTTTGGCAGGTCAAGCCCTACATCGTGTTCTTCCCGGCAGCGTTCCTGTCCGTCACCGTGCTCGCCGTGAATCTGCTCGGCGACGGCCTTCGCGATGCGCTCGACCCGCGCATGGCCAAGAGTCTGTGATGTTGTCTGTGATGGATCGAGGCTGATCGCGATGGCTTTGCTCGAAGTCGAGAACCTCCAGACCCATTTCCGTACGCCCGGCGGCATCAACCGTGCGGTCGATGGCGTCTCCTTCCACGTCAACGAGGGCGAGACGCTCGCCATCGTCGGCGAGTCCGGCTGCGGCAAGTCGGTGACGTCGATGTCCCTGATGCGGTTGATTCCGGAGCCGCCGGGACGGATCGCAGGCAGCATCCGCTTCGCGGGCAGGGATATCCTGAAACTGTCCGACCGCGAGATGCGCGCGATCCGCGGCAACGACATCTCGATGATCTTCCAGGAACCGATGACGAGCCTGAACCCGGTGCTGACCGTTGGCCGCCAGATCCGCGAGACCTTGATGATCCATCAGGGCCTCGACAAGCAGGCGGCGGAGGCGCACGCGGTGGAGATGCTGACACTGGTCGGCATTCCCGAGCCGAAACGGCGCGTCGGCGAATATCCGCACCAGCTGTCCGGCGGCATGCGCCAGCGCGTGATGATCGCGGTCGCGCTGGCCTGCAATCCCAAGCTTCTCATTGCGGACGAGCCGACGACCGCGCTCGACGTGACGATCCAGGCGCAGATCCTCAAGCTGATGTTGGACCTGAAGCGCCGGGTCGGCGCCGCCATCATCCTGATCACCCACGATCTCGGCGTCGTCGCCGAGATCGCCGAGCGCGTTATGGTGATGTACGCCGGCCGCAAGGTCGAGGAGGCGCCGGTGGCCGAGCTGTTCCGATCCCCGCGTCATCCCTATACGCAAGGCCTGTTGGGCGCGGTGCCGAAGCTCGGCTCCTCGCTCGCGGGCACCGCGACCCGCCTTGCCGAAATCCCGGGACAGGTGCCTGATCTGCGCAAGCCGATCACGGGCTGCGTCTTTGCCGGGCGCTGTGCGCTCGCGACCGATCTGTGCCGCCAATATGCTCCGGGGCTGGAAGAGAAGGGTCCCCGTCACATCGCTGCGTGCCATTACGCCGCCAAGGGAGCGATCGCGGCATGAGTGTTCCGCTGCTCCAGGTCAACGACCTCAAGAAGCACTTTCCGATCAACAAGGGCCTCTTCGGACGGCAAACCGAATTCGTCTATGCGGTCGACGGCGTGTCGTTCGAGATCGCGCGCGGCGAGACCTTGTCGCTGGTCGGCGAGTCCGGTTGCGGCAAATCGACGGTCGGCCGCGCCATCCTGCGGCTGTTCGAGATCACCTCGGGCCAGGTCATCCTCGACGGCCAGAGGATCGACGACGCCGCACCGGGCACGATGCGCCAGATGCGCCGCCGCGTGCAGGTCGTGTTCCAGGATCCGTTCTCCAGCCTCAATCCGCGCATGCGCGTGCGCGACATTCTCGCCGAGCCGATCCGCAATTTCGGCCTCGCCAAGTCCGCAGAGGATCTCGAGGTTCGTGTCACATCGCTGATGGACACGGTGCGCCTGCCGCGCGAGGCGCTGAACCGCAGGCCGCACGAATTCTCCGGCGGCCAGCGTCAGCGCATCGGCATCGCGCGGGCGCTTGCGGCCGAGCCCGAGCTGATCGTCTGCGACGAGGCGGTCTCCGCGCTCGACGTTTCGGTCAAGGCGCAGATCGTCAATCTACTGCAGGATCTGCAGCGCGAGTTCGGCCTCGCGCTGCTCTTCATCAGCCACGATCTTGCCATCGTCGAGCACATGACCCATCGCGTCGCGGTGATGTATCTCGGCAAGATCGTCGAGGTCGCCCCGCGCCGCGAGATCTTTGCCGCGCCAAGGCATCCCTACACTAAAGCGCTGCTTTCGGCCGTGCCGCTGCCGGAGCCCGGAGCCCAGCGCAATCCCATCATCCTCAAGGGCGACGTGCCGAGCCCGATCAATCCGCCGAAGGGGTGTCGCTTTCACACCCGTTGCCCGTTCGTGTTCGATCGTTGCCGGACCGAGGAGCCGACGCTGCGCGCGGCCGGAGCCGAGCAGTGGGTGGCGTGTCACCTGGAAGAGGCTGCGCCGGCAGTCAGCGGTTAGGGACCTGACGCCAGTCCGCGTCGCACACCCGCGCCGACGCTAGGCAGATGCCTGGATGGCGGGCGCGACTGACATCGGGTGATGATGGCATTATGCCCCTGTTTTGCCCGACGAGTCAAAATCCACCGCCGATCCGGGTCGGCATTGGCCTCGGATGCGAGGTCGCGCGGTGCATCGGAAATTCGTAAGCGAAAACAAGCCCCGTTCTACTGTGCATGGGGTTGTTTTCGCACTTTGTCGTGGCGGACCCTCAACCCTGCCGGCGCAGGAAGCCGGTGATCGTCACCTTGTCCCAGATGCCGGCCGCGGCAAACGGATCGGCGCGATTGAAGGCCTCGACCTCGCTACGGCTAGGGGCCTCGATCAGGAACAGGCTGCCGATCATGGTCTGGCCGTCGTCGGAGACGAGCGGACCGGACATCACGATCTTGACGCCGAAGCGCGAGGTGTCGCTGAGGAAAGCCTTGTGGGCATCGTAATTGGCGAGCCGGGTCGGCAACGCGCCGGTGCGGTCGAGGGCGTGAATGGCGAACAGCATGCTGTCTCCGTTTCTTGGCTTCATTCTTGGGACGGCCGCGGGCTGCGGCCGTCCGGTCTTGATGTGGGGGGATGGCCTACTTCGCGCTGAGCTTGCCGGCGTCCTCGAAGGTGGGGCAGGTCCGCTGTTCCAGCGGCACGTCGAACGGCCCGTAATTGTCCTTGGTGATCACCGTCGGCTTCAGCACGATCTCGCTGATAACAGGCTGGCCGCGCAAGGAGCGGATTGCCATCATGGTGCCGAGGCAGCCTTGCGCAAAGCCGTTGTAGTCGCCGCTCGCCAGCAGTTTGCCGGATTTGATCGCGTCGATCGCCTCCTTGGTGCCGTTGATGCCGATCACCTGCGCCTTGCGGTTGGCGCCGTCGAGCGCCTCGATCGCGCCGACCGCCATGGCATCGTTGGCGGCTAACACGCCGTCGATCTGCGAATTCGACTGCATCAAGTTCTCCATCACCTGGAGCGCCTGGAGCCGCTGGTAGTTGCCGGGCTGCGAGGCCAAAAGCTTGGCGCCGGGCGCTTCCTTCAGCGCGTCGTTGAAGCCGCGGACGCGGTCGACATTGGTCAGCGAGCCCTTGACGCCTTCGATGATGACGATGTTGCCCTTGCCGCCGAGCGTCTTCAGCAGGAAGCGCGCGGTCTCCAGCCCAAGGCTGTAATCGTCGGCGCCGACGAAGGACAGGAACTTGCCGCCGGCAGAACGGTCGGTGATGTTGACGACCGGGATCTTGGCTTCGTTGATCTTCTCGACCCCGGGGACCATCGCCTTGTAGTCGACCGGCGTGAACACGATCGCGCTCGGCTTCTTCACCACGACGTCCTCGATCTGGCTGAGCTGCTCGGGGATCGAGTCCGGCTTGGTCGGGATGTACTGCAGCGTCTTCGCGTTCAGCACCTTCGCCATGTTGTCGGCGCCGACCCGCACCGTCTGGAAGAACGGATTGGTCTGGTTCTTGGTGAAGACGGCGATGGTCTCGCCGTCGGCACGCGCCGCAGTGGTGAGCGCGGTCGCCATCAGCAGCGGCAGCGCCACATAGCCAATTGTCTTTCTCATATTGCCTCCATCCCTCATTTTGCTTGTTGGATTGCTGGAACTCATTGCGCGCGGCGGCGGGTCTTCATGTCGAGCCAGACCGCGAGAATGACGATGACGCCGGTGACGAGCGGCTGCCAATTGGCGCTGACCGCGAGCAGGTTCATGCCGTTCAGCACCAGGGTCAGGATCAGCGCGCCGATGAAGGTGCCGAACACGGTGCCGACGCCGCCGAACAGCGAGGTGCCCCCGATCAGAACGGCCGCGATCGCCGGCAGCGTCAGGCTCTCGCCGATATCGGCCTCGGCCGAATTGAGCCGCGACAGGAAGATGATCGAGGCAAGTCCCGCCATGGTGCCTGAGACCGCGTAGACCAGCAGCAGGCGGCGTGCGACGGGAATGCCTGATAGTCGTGCGGCGACAGGATTGGCGCCGATCGCGTAGATCTCCTGGCCCCAGACCGTGCGCTGCGCGAAGAACGTCCCGATGCCGAGGAACACCAGGAGCAGGTAGACCGGAATGGGCAGGCCGAACAGATAGCCGCTGCCGATCTGGCGGAAGCCGGCCGGGAAGCCGTGCAGGGTCTCGCCCGCCATGTACCAATAGGTGAGGCCGTTCAGCACCCAGAGCATGCCGTAGGTGGCGATGAAGGAGGGGATGCGGAGCGCCGTGACCATGACGCCGTTGATCAGGCCGACGAGCCCGCCGCAGGCAAGTCCGGTGAGGATGCCGAGCGCAGGCGAACCGGTCGTGTGGATCACGGTACCGGCGAGGCAGGCGGACAGCGCGACATTGGCGCCGACGGAGAGATCGAGGCCTGCGGTCAGCACCACCAGCGTCAGGCCGGAGGCGATGAAGAAGGTCAAGCTTGCCTGCCTCAGCACGTTGAGGATGTTGCCGAGGCTCAGGAAGGAATCGCTGAGCACGGCCAGCACCGCGCAGATCAGGAAAGCCGCGAGCAGGCGATAGAATAGCTGGACCGCGTCCTGCGACAGGAAGGAGCGGGGCGGCGCCATGGCGCCCTTGGTGATGTCGGTCATGTGCGGCTCCTGAGGCCGTCGAGGAACAGGGCAAGGATGACGAGCACGCCGACGCTGGCGACCTGCACCGAAGAGGGCAGCGAGATCAGGTTCAGCCCGTTGCGCAACACGCCGACGGAAAGGACCCCGAGCAGCGTACCGAGTAGCCAACCATTCCCGCGCTCGAACGAGGTGCCGCCGACGGCGACGGCCGCGATGGCATCGAATTCCAGGCCGAGGCCGGCGGTGGGATGGCCGGAGTTCATGCGTGCGGTCATCAACAGGCCCGCGATGCCGGCCATGGCGCCGCCGATCGCGTAGACCGCGATCAGCAGCCTGTTGGGCGAGAGCCCGGCATAGCGCAGCGCCTCGCGGTTGCCACCGAGGGCGAAGATGTAGGTGCCGAAGCGGGTGTGATAGAGCAGGCCGTGAAAGGCCGCATAAGTCACCAGCGCCATCACGATCGGCACGGGAATGCCGAGCAGCGTCGCCGAATAGATGTCGCGCACGCTGTGGGGAATGCCGACCACGCTCTGGCCGTCGCTGACGATCAGCGACAGGCCCTGCGCCATGCCGAGCGTGCCGAGCGTCGCGACGAAGGGCGGTATGCCGAGAATCGCGACCAGCCAGCCGTTGGCGAGGCCGAAGGCGGTGCCGACCAGAAGGCCGGCGCCGAGGCCCAGCAGCATCGACTTGGTCGCTAGCGACACGATCGCGACGCAGAGCGAGGTCAGCGTCAGCACCGCGCCCATCGACAGGTCCAGCCCCTCCGTCATGATGATCAGGGTCATCGGCAGCGCGAGCATGGTCAGGATGGTCGACTGCACCAGCACGTTGGAGAGGTTGGCGACCGACAGGAAGCCGGGCGCGATCACGCTGAACAGCGCGATCAGCAGCACCAGCACCATGGCAACGCCGGGAATGCGCTGCAGCGGATTGGGTTGAGCGACGACCGCGACCTCACGCATGATGCATCCCCAATCGCACGATGTTCTCCTCGGTCAATTCGTTGCGTGACAAATGTCCCGCGATGCGCCCCTCGCGCATCACATAGGCGCGGTCGCAGACATGGCAGATCTCGACCTGCTCGGACGAGATCATCAGGGCCGCGGCGCCGTCCGCGACGAGGCGGTCGATCAGCGCGAAGATCTCCGACTTGGCGCCGATATCGATGCCGCGCGTCGGCTCGTCGAAGATGAAGAGCTTCGAGCCGGCTGCCAGCCATTTGCCGATCACGACTTTCTGCTGGTTGCCGCCCGAGAGCAGGCCGACGGTCTGGCGTGCGCTTGGTGTCGCGATGCGGAGCTGCCGGATCAGACCGTCGGCGGTACGCTGGGCCGAGCGTTGGTCGAATAGCCCGCTCGGAAACAGCTTTTTCAGCGCCGACACCACCAGATTGTCGCTGACGGATCGCAGCAGCGCGAGGCCTTCGCTCTTGCGGCTTTCGGGGATCAGCGCGATGCCGCGACGGGCGGCGAGATCCGGCTCGCCGGAAATGCTCTTGCCGTCGAAGATGATCTCGCCCGACGTCACGGGGTCGGCGCCGAAGATGGCGCGGGCGACCTCGCTGCGGCCGGAGCCGACCAGGCCGCATAGCCCGACGATCTCGCCCCGGCGCACCTCGATGTTGATGTCGGAGATGCCGGTGGGCGCGCTCAGGCCCTTGACCTGGAGCAGCACCTCGCCGGGCTTGTCGGCGAAATGGCGCGGATAGGTCATGTCGATGTTGCGGCCGACCATCATGCGCACCAGCTGGTCCGGCGTGACGTCGGCGGGCCGGACGCCGTCGATGCGGCGGCCGTCGCGCAGCACGGTGATGCGATCGCCGAGCGCGAACACCTCGGCCATGCGGTGCGAGATATAGACGATCGAAACGCCGTCGGCCTTCAGCCGCGCAATCAGCGCGAACAAGAGCTCGGTCTCGCGGTCGGACAGTGCCGCGGTCGGCTCGTCCATGACGAGGATGCGGGCGTTCTGGCTGATCGCCTTGGCGATCTCGACCATCTGCTGCTGGGCGACGCCGAGCTTGTCGACGGTGGTGGCGGGATCGATGTCGAAGCCGATGGTGTCGAGCACGCGCCTTGCGTCAGCCAATATCCTGCGGCGGTCAATGGTGCCGGGAATGCGGCCCTTCGGCTCGCGGCCGAGGAAGATATTCTGGGCGATGTCGAGATGGGGGACCAGCGAGAATTCCTGGAAGATTACGGCGATGCCGAGCTTCTGCGCATCGGCAGTCGAGGAGATCGCGACCCGCTCGCCGTTGTAATAGAACTCGCCCGCGTCGGCGCGATACGCGCCGCACAGCACCTTCATCAGGCTCGACTTGCCGGCGCCGTTCTCGCCCAGCAGCATATGGACTTCGCCGGGGTAGACGGCAAAGGACACGTCGTCGAGCGCCTTGACGCCCGGAAACTCCTTGCTGATGCCGCGCAGCTCCAGCAGCGGCGTGGGTGAGGTGACCTCGATCGGGAGCGCGTCGCTCATGGCTTGTTGCTCATGTTTTGGCTCTGCCAGCAAAGATCTTTCCGGGGTTCATCAATCCGTCGGGATCGAGCGCCGCCTTGATCGATCGCATCACGTCCACGGCCTCGCCGAGCTCGTCGGTGAGATAGTCGATCTTGCCGAGCCCGATGCCGTGCTCGCCGGTGCAGGTGCCGTCCATGGCGATGGCGCGCGCGACCATGCGGGCCTGCAGCGCCTTGGCGCCCTCAACCTCTTCGGGCCTGGCGGGGTCGATCAGGATCAGCATGTGGAAATTGCCGTCGCCGACATGGCCGACGATCGGCGCGGTGAAGCCGTGCTCGTCACCGTCGCGACGCGTCTCCGTCAGGCATTCCGCCAGACGCGAGATCGGCACGCAGACGTCGGTGATCACAGCGCGCGCGCCGGGCCGCAAGCCAAGGCCGGCGTACAGGGTGTTGTCGCGGGCATGCCAGAGCCGGCTGCGGTCTTCCTGCGCCTTGGCCCAGGCAAAGCCATGGCCGCCATGCTCGGCCGCGATCGCCTGCGCGGCTTCGGCCTGTTCGGCGACGGAAGTCTCTGAGCCATGGAATTCGAAGAACAGGGTGGGAGCCTCGCGATAGCCGAGCTTGGCGTAGGCATTGATGCCGCGCATCATGACATCGTCGAGCAGCTCGATGCGGGCCACGGGGATCGCGGACTGGATCACGGAGATCGCGGTGTCCACCGCATCGTGCAGGGTGTCGAAGCTGCAGACTGCCGCCGAGATCGCCTGCGGCACCGGGTGTACCTTCAGCGTGATCTCCGTGATGACGCCGAGCGTGCCTTCCGCACCGACGAACATGCGCGTGAGGTCGTAGCCGGCCGCCGATTTCCGCGCGCGCCGGGCGGTACGGATCACGCGGCCGTCGGCCAACACCACCTCCAGCGCCATGACATTGTCCTTCATGGTGCCGTAGCGCACCGCCATCGTGCCCGAGGCGCGCGTCGAAGCCATGCCGCCGATCGAGGCGTCGGCGCCGGGATCGATCGGGAAGAACAGGCCGGTATTGCGCAGCTCAGCATTCAGCTGCTTGCGCGTGATGCCGGGCTGCACCACGACGTCCATGTCGCTGTCGTGCACTGCGAGCACCTTGTTCATGCGCGCGAAGTCGAAGCAGACGCCGCCGGCGACCGCCGCCGCATTGCCTTCGAGCGAGGTCCCGGCGCCGAACGGGACGATCGGCATGCCCACGCCGGCGCAGAGCTTGACGATCTCGGCGACCTCCTGCGTGGTCTCGGGGAAGACCACGATGTCGGGCGGCAGGCTCTGATAATGCGACTCGCTCTGCCCGTGCTGATCGAGCACGCCGCGCGCGACGCTCGCGCGCGGACCGATCATGCCGGCAAGGCGCTCGGCCAAAACGCCCGTGCTGACCCGCGGTCCCATCCTCAGCTCCCGTCCCTGTCTTATGGACTCTTGTTGGTCCGTGATTGAGCTTAAGCGGCTCTTGCGTTGCTTGCGACCTGCTTCAGGCCGAAATCATAGTTGAGATGAAAATAGTCGCGCTCCACCATGCGACCATCCGGCGCACGGCCGGCGGGATGGCGGACGAAGTCACGGATCAGGCTGTCCTTGACGCCGAACACCACGTCGCTGTCGAGATATTGGTCGCCGGCAACGAAGACGTGCGTCACCAGCTGCTCGAAACCGGGCGCTGAGATCATGAAGTGCACGTGCGCCGGGCGCCAGGGATGGCGTCCCTGCACCTCGAGCATCTCGCCGACCGGTCCATCATGCGGAATCGGGTAGGCGGCCGGCTTGATCGACCAGAAATGGAAGCGGCCGTTGGCGTCGGTATGGAAGCGGGCGCGCATCGCGAGATCGCCGATCCTGTCGAGCTGCTGCACGTCGTAATAGCCGTCGTCGTCGGAATGCCAGACGTCCACGATCGCGCCGGCGAGCGGCTTTCCGTCCACGGTCGAGACCGAGCCGGTGACCAGCATGGGATCGCCATCCATCGGCCCGGAGATGTCAGCGCCGCTGTCCTTCTCGGGCGCAGCCTGGACGAAGAAGGGGCCGAGCACCGTGGTCTCGGTCGCGCCTTCGGGCACCGGATGGTTGATGGCATCGACCAGCATGGAGACGCCAAGCGTGTCCGAGAGCAAGATGAATTCTTGGCGCTTGTCGTTGCACATGTGCCCGGTGCGGGTCAGGAAGTCGATGCCGTATTCCCACTCCTTCTGGGTGGGCCGCACCTCGCGGACGAAGGCGTGCAAGTGCCGCACCAGCGCTTCGCTCACCTGCTTGATGCGTGGATCGGTCGCGCCCGCCATCCGCTCCAGAACGGCGTCCGTGATCGTGTTTTCGTTGAAGTTACGCATGTGTATCTCCGCGATCAGGATTTTGGTTCGCCGAGGCCGGACAGCCGTTCGAGGTGCTTGACGGTCGCGATGAAGTCGGTATCGCCGTCGCCCTGCGCGACCAGCGCGCCATAGGTCTCGCGCACTTGCGCGGCGAGCTGCAACGGCACGCCGACGGCGTGGCCGGCGCCCAGGATCAGGTCGAGATCCTTGGCCATCTGCCTGCAGGAGAAGGTGGACTCGAAGTCGCGAGTCCGCAGCGGCGCGGTCTTGTACTTCACCATGGGAGAGGCGACCGCGCTGTCGTCGAGCACTTTCAGGATGTCCTGCCAGGCGATGCCGCCCTTGCGCGCCAGCGCCAGACTCTCCGCCATCATCGCCGCCGACACGGCGATCATCAGATTGACCGAGAGTTTTGCAAAGCGCGCTTCCTCGGCGGAGCCGAGATAGGTCTGGGCGCGGGTGAAAGCTGCGAACAGCGGCTTTGCGCTCTCGAAGGCGTCCTTCGGCCCCGACACGAAGCAGGTCAGCGCGCCGGTGTGCACGATGCTGGCATTGCCGGAGACCGGCGCGCGCAGATAGGAAATGCCGCGTGCCAGCGCGGCGGCTGCAACCTCAGCCGAGGCTTCGACACTCACGGTGCTGGTTTCGATCAAGACGGCACCGGGCGCCATCGCGGCGATCAGGCCGGCGGAGCCGAGCAATGCGCCGCGCAAAGCGGCGTCGTCGGGCAGGGACGTGATCACAGCGGCCTTGCCGCTCACGGCCTCGGCCGGCGAGGCGGCAATCGCAATGCGCTGCGCGCGTGCCTCGTCGATGCGCGCCGCGCTCTGGTCGAACGCGGTGACGGTGTAGCCGGCTTTCGCGACGAGCACCGACATCGGCAGGCCCATCTTGCCGATCCCGATGAAAGCAACTTGTTTCAGAGCGTCAGTCATTGTTATCGTCCATTGGCGCCTTCAGGCGGCGCGTCCCTGTCGTTCGATGTCCCGCACCAGCCGCCGGCCGGATTGTGCTAGCAGATGCTTCTTCGTCTCCAGTCCCTCGACCAGCAGCCGGCCCTCGCGCTTCTTCCAGGCACCGCCGATCATGACGGACTCGATGTTGGCGAGGCTCGTCTGCATCACGACGGTTGCGATCGGGTCATGCACCGGATGGAGATTGAGCTCGGAGGCGTTGATGATGACGAGGTCGGCGAGCTTGCCCGGCGTCAGCGAGCCGATCTGGTGCTCGCGCCCGAGCATGCGCGCGCCTTCGGTCGTGATCCAGCGCAGCGCCTCGCGGAGCACAACCGTAGTCGTCGCCGGAATTGTGCCGCCGGTCTTGCGCGACTCCGCATTGTCGAGCGCCCGCTGCATCGACAGCGCAACGCGCGCCGCGGAGAGGAGATCGCCGGCGAGCACGGATTCGAGATCAATGCCGATCGTCGGCCGCACGCCGCGCTTCAAGAGGCGGCCGGTGATCGGAAAGCCGTGGCCCTGGATCATCTCGTTCTCGGGCGTGACGGAGAAGGACACACCGAGATCGACGAGACGATCGAGCAGATCATCAGGCAGATCATTGCCATGGACGATGTTGATGCCGGGTCCGACCAGGCCGGCCTCGAGCAGCTTCTCCCAGCCGCCTTGCGTCTTGGCCGGACCGCCGCCCTGATGCATCGATGCGATCAGCTTCTGCTCCCGCGCCAGGCGGAAATCGTGCATGGCGACGTCGAGCGTCGAATAATGCGGACCGAGGATGGCGAGCCCGAGCGTGACGAGGCCGTCGCGGTCGGCGAGGGGCCCGGCCAGCAGCCGCTCGACCTCACGGCGCGGATGCGGCACTTCCGAGAAATGCGGCTCGCCCGGCTTCGGCTCGGGCTTCGGCGAGCCGTGGAAGAACGCGGCGCGGACGCCGCTTTCGATCAGGCCGCGCACGGCGGCGTCGGTATGATCCGGCGTCGGGTTGTTGTGGCACCAATCGACCAGCGTGGTGACGCCGTGATTGATCTGGTTCAGCGCGCCGACGAGGGTTGCGATGTAGATATCGTCGGGCCGGAACATGGTGGCGAGGCCCGCATGCATGCGGCGGAAATATTCCAGCAGCGTCCAGTTCGCGGCAAAGCCGCGCAAGCCGGTCTGCCAAGTGTGCATATGTGCGTTGATCAGGCCGGGAATGACGATGCGGCCCGTGCCGTCGACGACCGCCGTGTCGGCCGCAGCGTCGATCGACGGGCGCACCTCGGCGATCCGGCTGCCCTCGACCAGCACATCGCCGGTCGAGAGATCGCCGATCGCGTCATCCATGCTGATGACGGTGGCGGATCTGATCAGGGTGCGCCGCATCGCTTCAAGCTACCGCTTTGATGGCGCCGGGTGGCTCGCCGGTCCAGGCGCGCGCGATCAACTCGCGAATGGCGCCTCGTTCGAGCGGCCGCGGATTCCAGTAGGCATTCGTGACTGCGAGGTCAGCCGCCTTGTCGATGCCGCCCTCGGGCATGCCGACATCGCGTAGCGCGACCTTCGCACCCAGCCGCTTCGCAAGTTCGAAAAGCCCCCGAGCTGCATCGGCTGCCCCGATCGCGCGCGCGATTCGCACCATCGCGTCGGGCACGGCCGGCGCGTTGTAGGCCAGCGCATGCGGCAGCACGATGGTGTGCGTTTCGGCGTGCGGCAGGTCGAAAGTGCCGCCGAGCGTATGGCAGAGCTTGTGATGCAGCGCCATGCCGACAGTGCCGAGGCAGACACCGCACAGCCAGGCGCCATAGAGCGCCTCAATGCGGGCCTCCCGATCGTCGCTCCTGGCGACAATGGCGGGCAGGGCGCGCGCCAGCGCGCGGATGCCTTCTTCGGCCATCAGCGAGGTGACAGGGTTGGCGTCGCGCGCGTAAAGCGCCTCGACCGCATGGGCGACCGCATTGATTCCCGAGGTCGCGGCGAGGCTCGCCGGCAGCGTCAGGGTCAGGTCGACGTCGTAGATCACCGTCTCCGGCAGCACGGCTGCATCGCGCACCGTCGTCTTTAGTCCGTTCTCGGTCTGGCCGACGATCGGCGTCATCTCCGAGCCGGCATAGGTGGTGGGGATGCAGAGCTGGTTGACGCCGGTGCGCAGGGCCAGCGCCTTGCCTAGCCCGGTGGTCGAGCCGCCGCCGAGCGAGACGACGCAATCGGCCTCGCATGCCTTCATTGCCGCGAGCGCGCGGTCCGTGACCTCGACCGGCGTGTGCATGGTGGCGCCGGAAAAGATGCCGGCATAGAGCGGGCCGAGCGCGGCTCCCAAGCTCTTGCCTTGTGCCTCCTGCTGCGGCGTCGTCAGCACCAGCGCACGCTTGCCGCCGAGCCGCTCGACCTCGGCCTTGGCTGAGGCAAGCGTGCCGCTGCCGAACACGACGCGGCAGGGCAGGTTTTCGAAGGTGAACGAGCCGATCATGCGCCGGTCTCTTTGATGGGATAATCGACCTGGAAGCGCCCGATCCGCAAGTCGCCCAGCGCCTCGCGCACGCGCAGATGCTCCGGGTGGTTGGCATAGGCGGCGAGCGCCGCCGGGTCGGTGAATTCGGAGAACAGCACCACGTCGCAAGCATAATCGACCGCGCTGACGTCCATGCCGACTTCGATATGGGTGAGGCCGTCGATCCGGCCCTTGAGGCCCTCGAACAGGGTCTTGACCTTGAGCCGGGCGGCCGAGCGCTCCTCAGGGCTCTCCCCGCGCAGTCGCCACATCACGATGTGCCTGATCGGGCCCGACATTTCCTGATTTCCTCGCCTGCAATGGTGCTTTGTTGGCGCCATTTTGCCTTGCAGAAAACGGAAATAAAGGTCAAAATTTGTAAGTCTCTTTTCCTCTTTATGCAAAAATGGACCGGCTGCTTCAACTCGAGGTGTTCTCCAAAACCGCTGAGCTCGGCAGCCTTTCCAAGGCCGCCGAAATCCTGCGGATGTCGAACGCCGCTGCGAGCCGCCATCTCAGTGCGCTGGAGGAGCGGCTTGCGGTCCGGCTGATCGAGCGCAACACGCGCCGGCAATGGCTGACCGAAGCGGGACAGGAACTGCTGCAGCGGTGCAGCACGCTTCTGAACGAGCTCGCCGAAGCCGAGGACGCCGTCTCCGATCGCGCGCTGTCGCCGAAGGGCATGCTGCGCGTCACGTCTTCGCTGTCCTTTGCGATGATCTACCTCGCGCCGATGCTGCCCGCCTTCCGTGCGCTCTATCCTGATCTCAGCGTGCAGATCATCAGCGCGAACCGCTACCTCGACTTCATCGAAGCCGGCATTGACGTTGCGATCCGTACCCGCGAGCACGAACCGGATTCCAACATCATCGTCCGGCGCATCGGGCAAATGCACCGCGTGCTCGCGGCCGCTCCGTCCTATCTGGAGAAGCACGGCCGGCCCGAGCATCCCGCCCATCTCGCCCGGCACAACATGCTGATCTACAATCTCGCCAATGATCCCTATTCGCTACGGCTGAGCCAGGGCAGCACGACGCAGACGATCCGGATCGCGCCGACGCTCGACAGCAACGACGGCCAGATCATCTGTGGTGCGGCGCGCGCGGGGCTCGGCATCCTGATCCAGCCGCTCTATATCGTGCAGGGCGATATCGCGGCTGGGCGGCTGGTGCCTGTCCTGAGCGATTGGCAGCTGCCGTTGCTCACCATGAACATCGCCTATCAGAACCGCGTCAGGCTGCCTGCCAAGATCAGGGTGTTCTCCGACTTCCTCGTCAGCTACATCCGGGAGCATTCAGAGCCGGGGATCTGGATCGACGCGGCGAAGTGAGCGGGAAGCAGCCATGTATCTCGGCATCGATCTCGGCACGTCGGCGGTCAAGACGGTTCTCGTCGATGATGCCCAGCGCGTGATCGCAAGCGAGAGCCGGTCGCTCGCGACCGTCTCGCCGCAACCGGGCTATTCCGAGCAGGATCCGGCGCAGTGGATCGGTGCGACCTTCGCCACGCTGGATGCTCTCAAGGCGTCGCATGCCGATGCGTTGGCAGCGGTCGCAGGCATCGGGCTGTCCGGCCAGATGCATGGCGCCACGCTGCTTGATGCAAGCTTGAGGCCGCTGCGGCCTTGCATTCTCTGGAACGACGGACGATCGGCCAGCGAGTGCCATATCCTGGAGCAACGCTGGCCCGCCTTGCGCGAAGTGACGGGCAACAAGGCGATGCCGGGCTTCACCGCGCCAAAACTGCTCTGGATCGCCACGCACGAGCCCGAGATCTTCGCGGCGACGAAACTCGTTCTTCTGCCAAAGGCCTATCTGCGACTGGTGCTATCGGGCGAGGCCGTCGAGGATGTCTCGGATGCCTCGGGATCCCTGTGGCTCGACGTCGCGCGCCGCGACTGGTCGGACGCAGCGCTGGCAGCGAGCGGCTTGTCGCGCGAGCACATGCCGCGCCTGGTCGAGGGATGCGCGCCCGCAACCACGCTGCGCAGCGAACTCGCGCGGCGCTGGGGGATGATCAGGCAGCCGGTGATCGCGGGTGGGGCCGGCGACAATCCCGCGGGCGCCATCGGCATCGGCGCAATCCGGCCGGGAGCCGCTTTCGTGTCGCTGGGAACCTCGGGTGCGCTCATGGTCCCCACCGACCGGATCGCCGCCAATCCCGACCGTGTCGTGCACACGTTCTGCCACGCCATTCCAGGGATGTGGATTCAGGCCGGCGCGATCCTCTCGGCCGCTTCCTGCCTTGCCTGGCTCGCGCGCCTGTTCGGCGCCGCCGAGGCCGAGCTGCTGGCGCCGCTTGGAGCACGACCGCAGGCGCCGTCGCCCGTGAGCTTCCTGCCTTATCTCGCCGGTGAGCGGACGCCGCACGACGATCCCGTTGTGCGCGGCATGCTGGATGGCCTGAGCCATGGCACCGATCGCGCGGCGATCGTGCAGGCGGTGCTCGAAGGCGTTGCCTTCGCGCTAGCCGATTGCCGCGATGCGCTCGCGGATGCCGGCATCGGGATTGCGGAGGCCGACGTGATTGGCGGCGGTTCACGCTCTACCTTCTGGCTCTCGGTGCTGGCGAACGTGCTGAGCATTCCGATCCATCGCTTTGCCGGAGGTGAAACCGGCGCCGCGTTCGGTGCGGCGAGATTGGGGCGGCTTGCTGTCACGGGTGAGGCAATCGGTGACGTATGCATGCAGCCGCAGCGCATCGAAACATTCGAGCCCGACGCTGCACTGGTCGATGCCTACGCTGAACGGCTTCCCGCCTGGCGCGACCTGTATCGGCCGCGCCACTAGCTGGCCCAATCTGGTTTGCATACTTCGGTATATTCGCCTTCGGTATTGCCCTGCGTCACCCGCTTTTGTTTAATGACCAAACCGCGTTGCCGAGAAACGAGACGCGGGTGGGAAACGCATTGTGCGCCGGGAGGCACGATGAACGATCCGATCCTCGAGATGCGCGGGGTCTCGAAGACCTTCTTCGGCATCAAGGCGCTGCGGGCCGTCGATCTCACCGTCTATCCCGGCGAAATTCACGCCCTGATGGGTGAGAACGGCGCCGGCAAGTCGACGCTGATGAAGATCCTGTCCGGCGCCTACCGGCCCGACCCGGGCGGCGAGATCCGCATCGAGGGCAGGGCGGTGCGGATCGAAGGCCCGCTCGGCGGCCGCGCGGCGGGCATCTCCATCATCTACCAGGAGCTGTCGCTCGCTCCCAATCTCAGCGTTGCCGAGAACATCTATCTGGGACGGGAGATATCGCGGTCAGGCTTGCTGGCGCGCGGCACAATGCGCGAGGGCGTCGGCCCGATCCTGAAGCGCCTGGGCGCGGACTTCCTGCCCTCGACGCTGGTGGCGCATCTGTCCATGGGGCAGCGGCAGCTGGTCGAGATCGCCCGTGCGCTGCACGTCAGATCGAAAATCCTCATCATGGACGAGCCGACCACCTCGTTGTCGGCCGCCGAAAGTGAGCGGCTGTTCGCGTTGATCCGCCAGCTTCGCGCCGAGGGCCTTGCCATCATCTACATCTCGCATCGCATGGACGAGGTCTATGCGCTCGGCGATCGCGTCACCGTGCTGCGCGACGGCCGCCTGGTCGGCTCGCTCGACAAGCCCGAGATCCGCGCCGACACCATCGTGCGCTTGATGGTCGGTCGCGACGTCTCCTCGTTCTACAAGAAGGACCATGATCCGGAGGCGGGGCGGGGGCATCCCGTGCTCGCGGCGATCGACATGGCCGATGGCGGGCGCGTCAAGGGCTGCTCTCTCACCGTGCATGCGGGTGAGGTGGTCGGCCTCGCCGGCCTGATCGGCGCCGGTCGCACCGAGCTTGCGCATCTCATCATCGGCGCGTCGCCAAAAACCTCCGGCCGGCTCGAGCTGGAGGGGCGTCCGGTCGAGATCCGCACGCCGGGCGAGGCGCTCGAGGCCGGCATTGCCTATCTGACCGAAGACAGGAAGGCGCTCGGCCTGTTTCTCGACATGTCGTGCCTGGACAACATCAACCTCGCCGTGCTCGGCCGCGACGCGAAGCTCGGTTGGTTTCTCGACCGCGACAAGGCACGCGAGCGCGCCGACCGCGCGTTTGCAGGCCTCAGCATCCGCGCCGCCAATGCCGGCGTTCCCGCCGGCGGCCTGTCAGGGGGCAACCAGCAGAAGGTGCTGCTGTCGCGGCTGCTCGCCATCGCGCCGAAGGTCCTGATTCTCGACGAGCCGACGCGCGGCGTCGATGTCGGCGCCAAGTCGGAAATCTATTCGATCATCGACAATCTCGCCAAGGCCGGCACCGCGATCCTCGTCATCTCGTCCGATCTGCCCGAGATCATCGGCATCTGCGACCGCGTCATCGTGATGCGTGCCGGGCACATTGCCGGCGAGGTCAGCCGCGGTCCGAATTCGCCGCTGGCGCAGGAAGACATCATGGGGCTTGCCACGGGGATGGAGCATCTCGATGCCTGACAATGGTGCTGCGGAGGCAAAGCCGGCATCGACGACGACCAATGGCGCTGCCGCGGAAACAAGACGCCAGCGGATGAGGATGCTGATCAGCGCGCTCGGCATGTTGCCGGTGCTGCTGATCCTCTGCATCGGCTTCAACGTGCTGTCCGAAGGCCGCTTCTTCACAGGACAAAATCTCGGCATCGTATTGCAGCAGGCCGCTGTGAACACCGTGCTCGCCGCCGGCATGACCTTCGTCATCCTCACCGGCGGCATCGACCTGTCGGTCGGCTCGATCCTGGCGGCCTCCGCGATGGCGGGTTTGACGCTCTCCAAGATGCCGGAGCTCGGAATGCTGTGGCTGCCGGCCGCACTGCTCACCGGCCTCGTCTTCGGCATCGTCAACGGCGCGCTGATTGCGCTGCTGCGCCTGCCGCCCTTCATCGTCACGCTCGGCTCGCTCACCGCGGTGCGCGGCCTGGCGCGGCTGCTCGGGGCCGACACCACCGTGTTCAATCCCTCCATTCCCTATGCCTTCATCGGCAACGGCTCGTTGACGCTCATTCCCGGAGTCGCGTCGATCCCATGGCTCTCAGTAATCGCCTTGCTCGTCATTCTCGTCTCCTGGCTGGTGCTGCGCCGGACCGTGCTCGGCGTGCATATCTATGCCGTGGGCGGAAACGAGAGCGCAGCGCGGCTTGCCGGCATCAAGGTCTGGGCCGTCCTGATCTTCGTCTACGGCATCTCCGGACTTTTCGCCGGGCTCGGCGGCGCCATGCAGGCGGCGCGGCTCTACGCAGCCAACGGACTCCAGCTCGGCCAGTCCTATGAGCTCGATGCAATCACCGCGGTGATCCTCGGCGGTACCTCGTTCGTCGGCGGCATCGGCTCGATCTGGGGCACGCTGGTCGGTGCGCTCATCATCGCCGTGCTCTCGAACGGGCTCATCCTGATCGGTGTCTCCGACATCTGGCAATATGTGATCAAGGGCCTGGTGATCATCGGTGCCGTGGCGCTGGACCGCTACCGGCTGCAAGGCTCCGCGAGAACGTGAAGGTCTGGCGCGCAACGGCGTGCGCATGGCTTGAGACGAGATTCCGTTGCGGCAACTGGTCTGCCGCGCCGGGGACGAAGACAGACCAGGGAGGAAGTCCATGTTGAAGACGATCATGCTCGCCGGCGCCGCCATGGCGCTTGCCCTCACCACCGCACCATCCTTCGCCAAGGAGCTCAAGTCGATCGGCGTCTCGCTGGGATCGATGGGCAATCCGTTCTTCGTCGCGCTGTCGAAGGGCGCCGAGTTCGAGGCCAAGAAGACCAATCCCAACGTGAAGATCACGACGGTCGGCTTCGAATACGACCTCGGCAAGCAGGTCACCCAGATCGACAATTTCATCGCCGCTGGCGTCGACCTGATCCTGCTCAATCCCGGCGATCCCAAGGCGATCGGGCCGGCCATCAAGAAGGCGCAGGCCGCAGGCATCGTCGTCGTCGCTGTCGACACCGCGGCCGAAGGCGCCGATGCCACCGTGACCACGAACAACGTGCAGGCCGGCGAGATCTCCTGCCAGTACATCGTCGACAAATTGGGCGGCAAGGGTGACGTCATCATCGAGAACGGGCCGCAGGTCTCCGCCGTGATCGACCGTGTGGTCGGCTGCAAGAACGTGTTCGCGAAGAATCCCGGCATCAAGGTGTTGTCGAGCGACCAGGACGGCAAGGGCTCGCGCGAGGGCGGCCTCACCGTCGCGCAGGGCTATCTGACCCGCTTCCCCAAGATCGACGCCATCTTCGCCATCAACGATCCGCAGGCGATCGGCACCGACCTTGCGGCACGCCAGCAGAACCGAACCGGCATGATCATCACCGCCGTCGACGGCGCGCCCGATATCGAGGCCGCGCTGAAAGATCCGCAGTCGCCGCAGATCCAGGCATCGGCGTCGCAGGATCCGTTCTTCATGGCGCGGCGGGCCGTGCAGGTCGGCGTCGGCATTCTCAACGGCCAGAAGCCGGCTTCGACCGTCGAGCTGCTGCCGTCCAAGCTGGTGACCAGGGACAACGTTGCCGCGTACAAGGGCTGGACCTCGGATCGCTCGCAGTAAGGCATCGGGGCGTTCGAAGCACGAGAGATGGCGGGTGGCGGTTCGTTCGCGCCGCCCGCCGCCGATACCTCGCGTGCTCACCAGTAGCACGCAGCAATGCCTGTGCTAGCTTTCCACGATCTCGTTCGGTCGATTCGGAAAGCAGATCCGGTGAAATCCACGACGTCAGGCACCGCGTGGCGGCATGCCAATATCGGCCGCCTGCTCAATAACGCGGTGCGGCGCTTCGAAGGCCGTGTGCTCGAATTGATGACCGAGCGGGGCCACGACGAGACGCGCATCGCCCATGTCAGCCTCACGCGCAATCTGGACGTGGAGGGGACGCGGCTCACCGAGCTCGCCCGCCGCGCCTCCATGAGCAAGCAGGCGATGGGCGAGCTGGTCGACCAATGCGCCGCGCTCGGCCTCGTCGATCGCATCGCCGATCCGACCGACCGGCGCGCGCGCATCGTCGTGTTCACGCCGGCCGGACGCAAATGGCTCGATGCGTTCCGTGATGCCGTCGACATCGCCGAGCGGGAGATGCGCGTCGAGCTCGGCAAGGCCACGATGGATGCAATCCTGAAGGGGCTCGCGGTGTATGGCACGGAATTCGACACGCTCGACGACCCGAATTAGTCAGGCAGCTTGACGAAATAGTCAGGTGTCCTTACCATGCAGGTTGGTGTTGGTAGGGAGAAGCATCTTGGAAATTCGTCTGACGGCCGCGGTGCTCATCGTTGGCGGGGGCCCTTGCGGGCTGATGCTGGCCAACGAGCTCGGCCGCCGCGGCGTGTCCGCGATCCTGGTCGACGAAAAGCCGGGCACGGCCTTCAACCCGCAAGCCAATGCGACGCAGGCGCGCTCGATGGAGCATTATCGGCGGCTGGGCTTTGCCGACGAGATCAGGCGCGAAGGTCTGCCCGCGGACTACCCGACCGATGTCGCATATTTCACGCGCTATACCGGATACGAGCTGGCGCGGTTCGCGCTGCCGTCAGCGTCGCGGGCGGGTGAGCTGATCAAGGGCATGTCAGGCTCCTGGAGCGCGGCGGAGCTGCCGCATCGGGTCTCGCAGAAATATGTCGAGGCGGTGCTGCGCCGCCACGCCGAACGGCTGCCCGGAATCCAGCTCAACTACAGTCACCGGCTGATCGGCTACACGGAAAGTGATGACGGTATCGCCGGCAATATCGAATGTCTCGACGATGGCAGCCGCTTTCGGGTCCGCGCCGACTTCCTGGTCGGGGCCGACGGGCCGCGCTCGATGGTCCGGCAATCGCTCGGGATCGTCTATGGCGGCGAGAGCGGGACGCAGCGCGACTTCATGGGCGGCCGCATGCTGGCGGTCTATCTCCGCTCGCCCGATTTCTACGCGCGCGTTCCCCACGCGAAAGCGTGGATGTACAATTGCTTCAACGGCGACCGCCGCGCCTTCATGGCCTCGGTGAACGGTCGTGATGAGTTTGCATTCCACACCCAGTTGCGACCGGGCGAGGACGAAACTGCGATCACGATCAACCAGGCCAAAGCCGCGTTCCAGCGCGCCTGCGGTGCGCCGATCGATTGCGAAGTTCTGTCCTTCCTGACCTGGACCGCCGGTCACGCATTGGTGGCAAGCGGGATGCAGCGGGGCAGGGTCTTCCTCGGCGGCGACGCGGCGCATCTGTTCACGCCGACCGGCGGGCTCGGCTACAACACCGCCATCGAGGATGCGGTCAATCTCGGCTGGAAGCTCGCAAGCGTCGTCAAGGGCGTGAGCCCGGCGGCACTGCTCAATAGTTACGAGGTCGAGCGGCGTCCGGTGGCGCTCCGCAACACCGATCATGCGCGCCGCTTCGCCGATTCGCTTGGCCTCTTCGCGCCGGCGCCGGAGATCGAGGATGCCACGGAGGCCGGCCACAAGGCGCGGCGAATCGCGGGTGCCTATCTCAATCAGCACGCCCGTGCCGAGTTCAACATCCCCGGCGTCACCTTCGGCGGACGCTACGACGGCTCCCCAATCATCGTCCCCGATGGTAGCGAGCCGCCGCCGGATGCTGCCAACGTCTACGTTCCCACCGCCTCTCCCGGTGGCCGCCCACCGCATGCGTGGCTGGAGGACGGCATGTCGCTATACGACCAGTTCGGATTCGAATGGACCTTGCTTCAGTTTGGGGACGTCATGTCGGCCCATGCGTCATTCGCTGACACCATTCGCGCGATCGGGGCCGACGTAAAGCTCGTCACGCTACCCAGATCGTTGCGCGATCTCTATGAGGCGGATCTCGCCCTGATACGTCCCGACCAGATCGTGGCTTGGCGCGGCAACGCATCGCAGGCAGGAACGATCGCACGCGTTCTTAGCCGCGTACTCGGGCGCGAAGACGCGCGGCTGCTAGCCGGCGGTGGAGGGATTGGTTCGCGCAGGTGACACGGCCGATGGAATTGCGCTCGTAAAGAGACTGGTCTTGGGCTGGACGCGCGATCCGTCGATCAGCTCGAGCCGCCCGCAGCGATTCAAGGTGTGCAGCTTCCTGCCCGGCCATGCCGGTCCGGGTTTCAGAGTGTGGCGGACGACCTGCTTGAATACCGTCGGCGACAGCTCGACCACTTCCGCCAGGGCAAGCGCTGCGCCGTATCCGTCGGTGCAATCCTGGACCGGTCGCCACAGTTTGTCATCGAGCGTGACGAAGTTTCCTGCCGGCCGCGTGCTGGCGCGGTCGATCAAGACGGGATTGCTGGCGTGGGGAAGCCAAGGCCCCAAGAGCCGATCGGCGTAATAGATCGCCAGCGAATCCGAATAGCCACCCGTTCCGTCGCGCCAGGCGCCAAACAGATAATACAGGCCGTTGTGGCGCGTGATCGTGACGTCGGCCAGCTCGAGGCCGGAAAGGAGCGTTGCGTATCGCTCCCATTTGTCCGGAAACCGAGTGCATTTGTAGAGGGCGACGTCCCCGCGGGTCGAGCTCTCCGGGATCATCCACAGCTCGCCATCGTCCTCGATCAGGAACGGATAGGAGAGGTGACAGGGCTCCTCCAGCACCGGCGTCACCTCGCCGATCGGCCCCGCGTCGTTGAACGCGATCGCGGAAATGATACCTTTTCCGACACGGTGATCGAGATCCTCGAAGAAGGCGAAGGTCCGTCCCTGCCACGTGACGGGAAAGGGATCGGCGTAGAAGTGGTTTCCAGGATCTCCCAGAACGTTCCAGCTTGGACCTGACAGGTCTCCGGTCTGCCAGACGCCCGGGCCGTCGTTGAAGCGCCATCCGATATGCCAATGCGGGGCATAGCAGCAGAGGCGATAGATCTCCTTGGCGATCGATACGGCAAGGCCGCGCGCCACGTAGCCAACGGGTCCGCGGTGCGGGACAGTTGAAGCGGGGCGCGGCAGGTGCGGCACGATGCGCGGCCTTCCCGACAGGATCGCCGCCAGCATGGTGAGGGTCCGCGCCATGATCGTTTCGAGCGCACCACTGAGGCCCGCAGCAATCTCACCGGACGGATGGCCGCGGTCGAGGACCGAACCGTCGATCTCGTTGACGATCTCGATCACGGGCAGGTCGCCGGCGAGGATGGCGGCGAGCGCGGCATTTTCGCCTGCGACGCCGTTGAACAGCGGCCGCAGATACAGCCGGGCCGGGCTCGCCGGATCGCGCGGGGCATTCGTGAAATCGACGATTACGTCGGCGGTGCCGATGCTGACCCGTGCTGGTTCGGAGCTGATCGTCAGCCTGTCGGCGGCGCTGTGCTTGCCCTTGTGCAACACGATGCGTTCGAGCTCGACCAGCGCATCGAGACCTGCCGGCCGCGGCTCCGCCGTTGCCGTCCATGCAACTTGCACCGACATGTCCCGGCCGTCGACCGACAGCGTCCTGCGGTCCATCCAGCGCCGCGCATAGTCACGTTCACAGCGAAACTCGATGATCATGTCGAGCCAATCTGTTCCGACGTATCAGGTCAAACGACCCGGTCGAGAATCCGGACGTATTCCTCGACCATGGCATCTACCGAATAGCGCAGCCGCAGGCCTTTGGCGTTTTGTCGCAGCTCGTCACGTAATTGCTTGTCGGTTACCAGCCTGGAGACCGCCGCGGAGAGCTTCGCATGATCGGAGGCATCGACGAAGAGCGCCGTCGGTCTGCCCTCGTAGGACAATACCTCGCGCAGGACGGGAAGATCGGTCACGACGGAGGGAACACCGGCGTTGGCAGCCTCGACCGCGGCCAGACCGAAGGTCTCGGCCTGGGTCGGAAAGACGAACACGTCGAGACAAGCAAGGAAGTCCGCCATCCGGCCAGGAGGAATCTCTCCCAGCAAATGCAGACGGTCCGCGACGTTCAAGTCGTTCGCGAGCTGCCTCAGCCGGGCCTCGTCGGCTCCCTGGCCGGCCAGCGCAAGATGCCAGGACGGTTGATCCGGCAGCAGACCGATCGCCAGATCGAGCCGCTTATGCGGATGCAGCCGTGCCGCGCAACCGAGCAGGACGCGGTCCGGTGGCAGGTTGAATTGACCTCGTGCCGCCTCCTTCGACAGGGTAAGGGCCTTGTCGTCGAAGCCGTGCGGCACATGCACCATGCGCGACCGGTAGGCCGCGGGGTAGCGCGAATATTCGCGCTCCATGTCCTGCGAATTGAGCGTGATGCAGTCGAAGAAGCCGAGGCTGCCCATGGCGATGTCGGCGGTGCGGACCGGCCAGCTCATCGCCAGCGCGGATGAAACCTGATTGGCGACGACGGGTGCACGGCTGACGAGGCGCGTGACGCCGGCGCCGATGACGTTGCCGAAATGCTGGAAGGTCAGGACGGCGTCGGGCCTGGTGGTTCTGATGTGGCGGCCGAGCGTCCACAGCATCCGCAGCAGCGCCAGCGGATTGCCCGGCCGGCTCGACGCGCAGTAGAGCGTGGCGGGCGGTTCGTCAAAGGAGTCCGATTTGCGGAAGAAGAACAGATTGGTGACCCGGTGACCGCGCGCGGTCAGCCCGGCGCCGAGCAGCCGCGAGATCTCCTGTGCACCGGCGTTCTCGGCCTGGGTTTGCGCAAGAAGCACGTGGAGTTTTCGCCCACTGCCGTTCGGCCGCGCAGGTGCCGTCGCGCTCGTCTCGTCCAGGTCTTTGTTCGGCTGATAATGGAGCACGGATCCCGACCCGCTAAAGCAACGAAATCTTCACCTTCTTAACTCCGTACCTATCATGCGGGCATCCCGCGGACACCGGCTAGCAACAAACGGAGTTAATGCGGCGCGGATGGCGACGGTGTCGTTGGCGCAGCATTTCCGCTGGTTCCCCGCTGGCGCGTTAACCAATCGGTCCTGCGCGTTCACCCCGGCGGCGCGTGCTGACACCTAGTCACGCGAGTCCGCGCTACGAACGGCATAATTGCCGCGCCTCGATGCTGGGAAGCGCAAGAGCACCAGAACGGAAGGATCCACCCCGCTGCGCCGGCGGCAGAGGACGTTCAGGGCGATGGTCGCGAGCGCGAGCGACACGGTCGTCGAAATCGCCGCGCCAAGCACGCCGAGGAAGGGGACCAGGACGAGAAATCCGACGAGCCGCAGCCCGACGTTGGCAGCGACCACCGGCACATAGATTCGTTCATGACCGGTCAGCTGCAGGATCGCAGCAGCCGGGCCGCCCGCCGCCTGAATGGCGGTTCCGATTGCAAGCACGATCAGGACCGAATGCTGCTCGGCGAAATGAGGTCCGAACAGGTTGAGGAGATAGGGGCCGCCGATCCAGATCGTGGCGAGACCGGCGACGACGCAGAGCCCAGTCACTTCCGCCATCAAGCGCGAGGTCCGCTCGAACTCCCCGTGGTTCTTGCTGAAATAGAGCGACGGGAGCCGGCGCGCACCGAACGTGTAAAGCGCCGCGGACACCATGGCGAAAATGTTGGCGAGGCGCGAGGCGGCAAAGTAGATTCCCGCGGTCGTCGGATCCAGCATCCAGTAGACCAGAATGACGTCGAGATACTGATTGGCGACTTCGAGGATCGATGCGAGCCAGAAGTGCAGGGCACTTGATCGCCAGCGTGACGTCTCCGAGCGCGCCGGCGTACTGCGCAGATCCGGCAGCACGCGCGCGACGGATACGATCTGCGCAACAAGGCCAACCGACATGGCGACCGTCATCGCCGCGAACAGCTCGGCCGGATCGAGTTGGCGATGGGCGAGCAGCATGACGAGCAGGAACACGACGACGAGGGCCCGCCAAAGGAACTCGCGGTTTCCTTCGCCCATGATAATGCTGACCAGCGAGCGCGCGATTTGGCTGCCGAGCATCAATCCGGCGTTGACGGCCGTGTAGGCCGACACCGCAAGGATCAGCAGCCACCAGTCGCCTCTCATGCTCGCGACGATCGCGATCCCGCCGATCACGATCAGCATTGCGACCGAGGCGATCTTCAAGCTCGATTGCAGCACGCCTTTGGTAAGGTCCGGCCTTTCGCCGACCTGATATTCGTTCAGGAATCGCACCAGCAGGGATTCCTGGCCGACCAGTCCCACGACGGCTGCGATCTGCGCGACCGACAGCCAGGTCGCAAAGATGCCGAAGCCGTCAGGCGACATCGTCCGCGCAGCCAGCGAGAACAACGCGAACGCGAGCACGCCGCTGCCGACCTTGAGCAGGATGGTCCCGGCAACGCCGCGCGTGACGTCGCGCCGCATGAACTGGAGAATGGATGCGATCATGGAAGGGTTAAGGGAGCCGCGCTCCCCTGACGAGACATGTTCCGATACCGGCGAGAACCTAGCATGTCGAGCAATCGCGAGTGTTAATGGACGAGTTGGAGGATTTCGGCGATCGCGGTGATACGGGTTGCTTCGTTCTGGAACATCGCTGTCTCCATTGTCCAACATCTGCGAGTTTCAACTCGCGCGACGGACGGCATAACGCCGCATCGACGACTGAGAAGGCGAGATCCGGGGCTCGCGTGCAGAATGGTTTCGGGACAGCAAGACGCGTGCCGCGGCGAGTCGGCGAACTGGGCACCTGCGGTCATTAACCTCAATCTCAGGAAATGTTCGCACCCGGCCCTGCGATGCGACATCAGGCGAGAGAATTGCACTGCAGACGCTGTTAACCGTGGGAGCCGGAGCCATGACGAGAACCGTGACCGAGCCGGTCGACGGGGACGAGACCGCAACCATCGACTCGGACGTCGCCATCGTCGGTGGCGGTCTTGCGGGATCGCTTGCGGCGGCCGTGCTGGCGCGGGCAGGGCGTCGCGTCGCTCTGATCGACAAGCGGGCAGTCCATCCGGATGAGTTCCGGGTCGAGAAGATCGGCGGCCATCAGCTGGAGCTGTTCGGTAAGCTCGGCTTTCTCGATGCGCTCGAAGATGTCGCGTGCCGATATGATCAAGTGCTCAACATCCGTGAGGGCAAGGTGGTCGATGTCAGCGTCGGCAGGGCTTACGGATTTGCCTATGCCGATCTCGTCGCAATGGCGCGTCGCCAGCTTCCGGATCCTTCCAACCTGATCGTCGACGAGGTCACAGCGATTGGCAGCAGCGGCGATGTCCAGCATCTCGAGCTCGCCTCCGGACGGCGCGTGGCGGCGCGCCTCGTCGTTCTGGCCACCGGCATGGCGGGAGCCCTGGGCTACAAGCTCGGCATCAGGCGGCGCGTGCTTGCCGAGCGCCATTCGGTGTCGTTCGGTTTCACGATCGCGCGCAAGGATGGCACCCCGTTCGATTTCGAGGCGTTGACCTGTTACGGCGAACGCACCGCCGATGGCATCGACTATCTCAGCCTGTTTCCCGTCCACGCCGGAATGCGTGCCAATCTCTTCATGTTCCGCGATCCGACCGATCCTGTTATGCGCGAGTTGCGCCGCGAACCGGAGGCGACAGTTTTGCGCCTGCTGCCGGGATTGCGGAGCTACCTCGGCGATTTCCGTGTGACCGATCGCGTCCAGAACTGGGTGATGGATCTGACCGTCGTTGAAGGGCATCTCCGGCCTGGAATCGTGCTCATCGGCGATGCGTTCCAGACCAATTGTCCCGCGGCCGGAACGGGCGTCGCCCGCCTGCTCGTGGACGTCGACCGTCTCTGCACCGAATATGTGCCGCGATGGCTCATGACGGCAGGCATGGGCCTGGAGAAGATCTCGCAATTCTATGCCGATCGCGACAAGATCGCGGCGGATCAGCAGTCGCTGAAGATGGCACGCTTCCGCCAGGCGCTGACCTCGCGCAACGATATCGGCTGGGACGTGCGGCGACGGTTGCACTTCCTGCGGCGCAGTCTTGCACACCGCGTCGATCAGATGCATCCGGGCTGGCTTGGCCGCGTCCGCGGCGTATTGCGCGCCTGATCTCTGCGACCCCCCGCCGGTCAGCGCGTGGGCCTCGCGGTGTGGGCGGGCTGAACCTTCAAATCGGAGAGCCGCTTGGCCGCCAGCTTGAGCCAGGGCGCCTGCCTCAACGCGAAGAGGGCGATTGCGCCTACGGCGCTGCCGACCTGCGTGACCTCCCACATCGGTGAAGCCTGTGCGCCGAACGATTTCTTGTATGGCTCGTCGCCGATGGTGAAGTCGAGCATCTGATCTCCGCGCTCGATACAATCCCGCGCCACTTGTTCGAACATCAGCGCGCCGATGGACTGGCTCTTGTAGCCGGCGATGTCGAAGGCGCTCATGATGACGAGGAAGCTGTCGCGGTGGCACAATCCGAGCACGGCGGCGATCACTTCGCCGTCCATCTTCATGACATAGAGGCGAACGAAGGACCCGAGGCCCCGAAGGGCGACGTCGGAATAGAAGCCGTAATATTCGGGCCGCTGCAGCAGGTCTCCGTCGCCTTGTGCGTGAAAGCGCGGGCCGCGAAACTTCCTCATCACCTCCATCGTCTCGAGCACGGCGGCGCTGTCGCTGCAGCATGAGAAGCTCAGCGCGCCCTTCTTCTGCAGCTGGCGATATTTCTTGGCGAGCTCCTTCTGGTAGGAGCGATCCATCGCACTGGCCCGCCATTGCTCGTACGGCGCGACCAGAACCGTGGCATAAGCATTGGTGTTCATCGAGACACGGCGGGACGTGGCGAGGAGGTCCTCGATCGGAAGCCGTCCGTCAGGCAGCTTGGCCATTCGCAGCAGATCGAAGGGGCGGACAAGGCGCCGAATCTGCGCGCATGCAGCCGCATCATGGAGCAATTGCGAGAACACGTCCGGGCTGCAAACCGGTGCCAGATAGTCGGAAACGCGCAAGTCGGCGAACTCGACGGTCCGTATCGGACCGCGCCGGATCCGGAGCAGCGGCAGCACCATGGCAAGGGCGCCGGTGTCGCGGTAGCGCACCACGACGACCAGAGCCGTTGCATCCGTTTCCGGCGCGAGCCTGGTGTAGAGGCTATGCAACCAGACCGGATGCTGGAAGGCAGTGGCAGCCGAACGATCGAACAGCTCTGCATATTCCGGAGACAGAAAGTCGAACGACGGCTCGATGGCGATGTCGAACGTGTTGCTGGGCTTATTCATGCGCACAAGGAAACCGGATCATCCGCGAACGTCGTTCGAACCGTAGCTGCGCTTATACCAAGGCCGTTACAGGTCAGACACTGCCGCCGCGCGATTTGCGCCGATGCGTTCAACCATGCTCGTATGGTTACCAAATTCTGAAGCCGGAGGCGGAAATGGCGCATGGAGCGCACCTTGCGCGGCGCCATCGTCTGCATGGCGCAGGCAATGATCTATGATCCTCGGCTGCAGGAAAGCTATGGTTCGCAAGGTCGAGCTCGTTCCCTCCGCTCCGATCCTCGGGCCGATCGGGCTCAAGCGCGAGTGAGCCTTCTTAGAGACGCACCCCGGTGGTGGCAAACGCGTGCGCGGCGGGCTCCTGCACGCGATCGAGGATCACCATCCCACCAACCGCGATCACCACGGCCGCGACGCAGCCAAGCAAAAAAGCCTTCATCCTCAGCCTCCCTCGATTGGACCACGCCATCTATACGACAGGGCCTGCGGCGAGCAAGCTCGTCGATCGCATCAGCCATCCGCCCGCTATGGGCTTTTGAACACGGGATCGGCGGAAAGACGCATCGCCCATCGAGCCAAGGGACCGGAGCTCGGCGCTGCTGCGCTGCACGATCCGGAACGGATGCGGGTCTTGCAAGTTTTCTGCAGGCCTGGTGAGCGCATCGGAGGCTTGGCGTGAAATTACCGAGAACGATCCTGTGCTTCGCAGCACTTTGCTTTGTCGAGGGCGCCCTGGCCCAGCCGGCGCAAACCAACTCGCCGACGGGGCAAACGCCTCCCGAGGACAAGGGCCAGCTCCAGCCGCAAGGTTGGACGGGTCCGATCAATACCGGCTCGGGTGGTGCGCCGCCCGAAAGCCCCCAGGGCCAGAGTCCGCCCGGAATGCAGCCCGCGCCGGAGGGGTCGTCCAAGACCACGACGGCACCGGCCAAGTAGACTGTTTCAAGTAGACCGTTCCAGGATATTCATTTCCGTTGCCTCTTCTGGCAATCTCGAGCGGGTGAATGTCAGCAGGCGGCCAGGAATGAACAGATCGGCTCTGTGCACGAAGGTGGCCGCATTGCTGTGGACCATGTTTGCCGCATCGTCCGTGCATGCCGACATGGTCGGACACGGCGGCCCGATACGGGCTCTCGCCGTGTCGCCCGATGGCGACAGCCTTCTTTCCGGCAGCTTCGACACCGCCGTCATCCGCTGGTCGCTGAGGACGGATACGGCAGAGCACGTGCTGCGGTATCATGCCGATGGCGTCAACGCCGTCGCCTTTCTCAAAGATGGCCGCATGATCACGGCCGGAGCCGATGCGCGCATTGCGGTGTGGACAGCGGGCCGGCCCGAGCCGGACCGGGTGCTGGAGGGACATGTCGCACCGATCGCGGCGCTTGCTGTGTCGTCCGATGGGACGCTTCTCGCATCGGCGTCATGGGACCAGACAGTGCGGCTCTGGTCGCTGTCGGACGGCACATCCCGCGTGCTCGAAGGGCATACGCAGAACGTCAATGGGGTCGCTTTCCTGCCGGACGGCAGGCTCGTCAGTGTCGGCTACGATCTTGCGCTGCGCATCTGGCGTTTGCCGGATGGCCAACCTGACATCGTGACTTTGCCGGCGCCGCTGAACGCGGTGGCTGTCGCGCCGGATGGTGAAATCGTCACGGGCGCGGTCGATGGCAGGCTGCGCGTGCTGACAACGGACGGCAAGGTCAGCGGCGAGGTCGCGGCCAGTCCGACGCCGGTGGTGGCCTTGGCCATGTCGGCGGACGGTGCGCTGGTCGCTGCGGCCGGGATCGGCGGCACGGTGGCGATCATCGATCGCAAGTCGCGCAACCTGCTGCGCACCCTGGTTGGGCCCGGGCTGCCGGTGTGGGCGGTCGCCTTCCTTGCCGATCGCGAGACACTGATGACGGGGGGTGCGGACGGCAGGATCAGGCGCTGGAATGCCCGCACCGGCAATCCCATCGGTTCAAGCCTGGTCGGCACACCGGCCGACCCGCTTGCGGCCTATGCCGGCGATCACGGCGCCGATGTGTTTCGGGCCTGTGTTGCCTGCCACACGCTCTCGGACAAGGAGGTGCAGCGTGCGGGTCCCACACTTGCGGGACTCTACGGCCGCAAGATCGCTTCGGTGCCGGGATATCGCTTCTCTGATGCACTGAAGACGATGGACATCGTCTGGACGCCGGAAACCGTCGCACGATTGTTCGAAATCGGGCCGAATGCCTACACCCCCGGCACCAAGATGCCGGAGCAGCGCATCGGCTCGGCCGAGGACCGACGCGCGCTGACCGAATTTCTGGCCCGCGCGACGTCGAGATGATTGCCTTGCGCCGATTCGACGGCGTCCGCTTTAGTCCTTGCCATTGCGTTCGCGGAGATAATCATCCGTTGTTCGCGGCGGCGTTCGTTCCGGAACGCCCTTGAACGGATCGAATTGCTGTTCGCTCATGACCACGACGCGGCAGTCCGCGCACATCCTGAGCGCCTCGATTCGCTTGTCGCCGGCCGGATACATCCAGTGCCGGCCTTCGAGCTTGGCGGCGATGCGGTCGATCGTGCTCTTGACGCCGAAGGGCGTGCCGCAGCGGACGCAGAGCGCGGGCTCCTCTTCCTTAATGACAAGGGCGGGCGCTCGCGCAGCGCGGAAATCGATCTGCGGCTTGAGGCTGATCACCTTCTCCGGACAGGTGCTCTGGCACAGGCCGCACTGGACGCAGGCATCCTCGATGAATTTCAGCACCGGCCGCTCGGGATCGTCGCGCAGCGCGCCGGTCGGGCAGGCCGAGACGCAGGATAGGCACAGCGTGCAGCCATCGGTCTCGACGCTGATTGCGCCGACGGGCGCACCTTGCGGCAGCGCGATGACGTCGACGGGCTGCGGCGCCAGCCGGTGCAACTCGCTGAGGGCGAACCGCAAGAGATCGCGCCGCTTGCCGACGGTCTTGAAAGTTGCCGGCGTCGGTACCGCGGCGAGCGTGCCGATATCAGTCAAATGCGCGCCGAGCGCGTCGGGATCGTCGGTTTCCATCGTAGCGAGGCGACGGCCCGCAAATCCAAGGCCGCCGAGGATCGCCTCAGCCATCGCGATCGTCTGCGTCAATCCGGTCACGTCGTGGCGCGGCTTGCCACGGAGCAGGAAGCGCACGGCAGAGACGCCATAGGCGAAGGCGCCGACGATCGCCTCCAGCCCGACCTGCGTGAGCTCGTTGACGGCAAAGGGAAGCACGTTCGCCGGCAGGCCGTCGCCATGCCGCGCGAGGGCGTCGATCAACGGCGTGCCGTGCGGGCTGTCGTGAAAGAGCAGCACCGCATTCGCGCCGCCGGCCTCGCGATAGGCGAGCAGCATGGCGCGAAGTTTATGGAGCAGCGTATCGGCGGGCGGCAGCGCGTAGGAGACCGCGCTGGTAGGGCAGGCCGCCGCGCATTGGCCGCAGCCCGCGCAGATATTCGGATCGATTGCGATATGATCGCCGACGGGCGTGATCGCCCCGGTCGGGCAAAGATCGAGACAGCGATGGCAGCCCGTACGCTTCGAGCGCGAATGGGCGCAAAGCGCCGGCGCAACCTCGACATATCTCGGCTTTTCGAAGCTGCCGACGAGATCGCGCGCGGTCAGCACCGCGCGCAGCACCGCGGCGGGATCTTTCGTGTCGGCGCGGAGATAGCCGTCGCGCAGGTCGTGGGCGGGAAACATTGGCAGACCGCCGGAAAGATCGAGCACGATATCGCAGCGCGAGGTGACCCCGCTTCGCGGCGAGTCGAGCACGAAGCGATCGCGCGAGGAGGGGCGGGGACGCGCATAATCGTCGATGACAAGCTCGAACGCGCCGAAATGTCCCTTCGCGGAGCGGATCGTGCCCTTCACGATCGGGAACACCGTGGCAACCGGCGGCACCGTGTCATCGAGCTGCTTCAGCATCACGGTGACGTCGAGGTGATCGGCAAGCAGGCGGCCGGCCTCGATCGCGGCCTCATCGCGCCCGTAGATCAGGATGACGCCCTCGCTCGACAAGGTGACGAGCGGATAGTCCGGGGCGGGGATGGAGGCGGATGCGAGCAGGGCGGCCATTTTTGCGCCGGCGTGCGCGCCGTCGCGGGACCAGCCAGCCGTCTCGCGGATATTGACGAAGCCGATCGCGTCAGGCCGCTCGCCGGCCTCGTCCGAAAACTGCGCCGCCTGCTGCGTGCAGGCGACCGTCAACACGCCTTCTGTCGCGGCCATGTTGCGGAAATGATCGAGCTCCGCCCCGCAGAGGTGGCGGAAGCTCTTGACTTCGCTGTTCGGACATCCGCGCCGGATCGCAGCCACGTCGAGGCGCATCGTGTCTTCGCACGAGCAGATCAGGATGGTCTTCGACGGCTGCTCCAGGTTAACTCCTCCGCCTTTCGGACGACGACGACGGACTCGCGCCGGCCCTTCGCCTCGTATAGACATTATCCATCGGGAAGAAAAGGAAAGCGGAGGACGGTCTGCCGTCGATCCCAGTGAGCCATGTTTCCGCGGCGGAACCGATCCACCTGCCGCCGCCGTTCACATTGGTGCGATTGCGCGAGAGCGGCGACGCTTTTGCCCATGCATGCCGCATCGCACCGGAGAGCGGCGCCGGAACGCTCGTCTATGTCGGCCGCTTCGACCTCGCCGAGTTCGCCGTGGTGCTCGAGCCGGCCGAGCCGTTGCGCAGCGCGCGGCGTGCGTTCTACGCAGGCATGGTCGCACTCACCGACGCGCTTCGCGCCTATGCACCGCCGAGCAAGCCGATCACGATCGGCTGGCCGGATGCGGTCAGGATCGACGGGGGGCTGGTCGGCGGCGGACGGATGGGTTGGTGTTCCGGAGCTGACGAGGAGGCGCCGCCCCCCTGGCTGGTCTTCGGCGCGATGATACGGACGGTTGCCATGAACGATGACGATCCAGGCGTCCACCCGCTGGCCTCGGCGCTCGACCAGGAAGGCTTTGGCGAGGCGGGCGCGGCGCAGATCACGGAAAGCTTCGCCCGGCATCTGATGCTGGCGCTGGACGGCTGGCGGGTCGACGGCTTCGACAGCGTCGCGCGCGACTATCTCACGCGGATGCCGCGTGAAAGGCAGACGATACAGCGCATAGATGATTGCGGCGACCTCCTGACGCGCCGCATCGGGACGGAGACGATCGAACGAAGCGACCTGGTCCGGGCGCTCGCGGTGCCGTCCTGGCTCGATCCGGCCCTCGGAGGACCGCGCCTGTGAAACTCCTGCGCACGATCGCGCTCGATCCCTCGGACACTTTCGTGTTCGACGTGGCGGCAGAGCCGGGCGAATGGGCCGTTTCCGGCGCCTTCCGCTTCTGGGATTGCGATGGCGCGAAGCTCGAGGGCAAGGCCCGCGCGGCGTTTCGCGGTGGGTTCCTCGGGGTGCAATCCTGGGGCTGGTCGACGCTGGCGCAGATCGTTCCGGCGACCGCGGACGATTACCACGGCCTGGTCGATCTGCTGGCGAGGCAATTGGTCGATCGTTTCGGCGCGCCGGATATGGCGGCGGCGAAAACGGCGGCCGAAGAGGAGGTCGCTTTTGCCCAGTCGCTCTGCAGCCATCCCATCAGCTCGCTTATTGCAGTGCACCGCACCTCGAGCGACGGGGAGGTCCGCGAGTCGTTCCGCCGGCTGCAGCTTCGGGAAGGCCAGGGGCATGGCAAGGCGTTCTCGTTCATCGAGATGGAGGACGACGTCGAGCCGGACGGCGATCTCAGGCTTGCGGATCTCGGCCGGGAGCCGACCGTCCGATGAACGATTTCTGGATCTCCTGTGGTCACCACCTGCTCGATCGCGACGAGGGCGGCGGCCTGCGTGTCACGGACGAATTTCTCAAAGCCTATTTTGCCCGTCCCGAGCTGATGCCGCCGGACGACGCGTGCCCGGTCGAACGCCGGCTGCATCGCGATCTGCTCGCCGACCCGCGCCAGGCCGTCGGCGCCGGCGAGATCGCCGCGATTGCCGATGCTGATGCCAGGGAGAATTGGCAGTTCGTGCTGGCGTTCCGCGATCTTCTGCTGCGGCATCCGACGCTCGAAGCGGCCTATCTTGCCTGGCTCCGCTCAGGGGCGAACGATCTGCCGCCGCTGTTCGTCAACCAGCTCGTGCACGTCATCCTGCGCAACGCGCTCGACGGCTGCGACGACCCGTTCGTGCTGCGCGCGGCCGAATTGTTCTTCCGGATCCAGCGCGTTCTCCCACATGAGCACGCTTTGTTGCTGGGAGACGAGGAGGTCGTTGGCGGCCGGAGCCCGACCCCGGTGCTCTCGCTGATGTCGATGCTCGGCGCCACCACCGATGCGGTGGTCGAGGTGTTGGGCGAGGAGAATGCCCAGGCCTATTGGCACCGGAGCGACCAGTTCGACATGGCCCTCGACCTGACCGCCGAGGGCCGCGGACCTGTAGCGCTGGCGCAGGCGATGACGCGTTGGGTCTCCCATCTGCTCGGCATCGATGTCGTGATCGAGCCGCTACGGGCGCTGCACGAGGCGAAGCTGAGCTGGTATGTCGGGCTCGATGCCGATGCCACGAGGCTCGGCGACCGTCTGTGGCACGGCGAAGAGCTCGGCGAGCGCGACGCCGATCGCGTGCTGGCGCTGTTCCGGCTGACGTTTGCGGATTCCAGCCGTGCCCTCGACGATGTCGGGGATGAGCCGGTCTACCTGATCCTGTCGATGACGGCGGATCAGAAGCTGCGGATGAAGCCACAGAATCTGCTGACCGGGTTGCCGGTGAAGCGGCTGGAGATGGCGACGTGAGCCCCGCGGCATTGCCGTCCCTCTCGATTGCCGTCGGCGTCGTAGTCGAGCGGCGCAAGGCCGACTCGCCTTGGGTCGATTTCATCTGGCGCGGAATTGCTGTCCTGCCGGACGAGCCGTCGACCGAGCCATGGACCGTGCTTCGCGAGCAGGACGGCACGACCCTGTTCTATGCCGGAAGTGCGACCATCGATCTCTATCCGTCGGAGACGGCGCGCTATCGCGACAATCTCGCCTCCGGCGGTCCGAGCATCTGGGTCGTGTTGTCGCCTGCGGAAGGCGTCTGGCCCTATGCAGTCACCGCGGTGACCGCCGACCCCGCCGAGGGCGAAGGCTTTACCGAAGCCGCCGACAATCTCGTCGAGGCCGTGCCGATGCCGGAAGTGCTGCGCGAGGCGATTGAAAGCTTCGTGGCCGAGCACCATGTCGAGCGCGAATTCGTCAAACGCAAGCGGCGCCGTGCCGATCCGGAGGCGCTGGCGCGGCGCGAACATGAAGGCGGACAGGAATGAGTGAGGAGGACTTCCTTGCGCGTTGGTCCCGCCGCAAACAGCAGTCGCGAGCGGAGCCGGCGAAACCTGCCCCGGCGCAGCCGACGCCGCCGTCCGAAACCAAAGAGGACGAGACGGAGTTCGATCTGTCGAGCCTGCCGTCGATCGACGAGATCAATGCTGCCACCGACATCACGGCCTTCCTCGGCAAGGGGATTCCTCGCGAGTTGAGCCTTGCGGCTCTTCGCCGCGCTTGGGCGACCGATCCCGCGATTCGCGACTTCGTCGGGCTCGCGGAGAATGCATGGGACTTCAACGACCCGACGGCGATGCCGGGATTTGGCCCGCTGGATTGTTCCTCGGAGGAGCTGGCCGCACTGGTCGATCGCATTGTCGGCGGCGTGCGCGAGGCGGCCAAGTCTGCGGCCCAGACTCTTGCTGAGGCGTCGATCGAAACGGCGGATTCTCCGGCGGAATCGCATCAAGCCGATGTGGCACTTGTTTCCAATGTCGTCGAGCCGCCCGATGAGACGCAGCACCTGGCAATCCCTGCTGCAGTGCAACCGACAGTGGGTGAAAGACCTGCGGATTCTGCAGAGCCTGTGAGGTCCCGCACGCATGGTGGTGCACTGCCGCGCTGAACCACGACCAAAGACTATAGGTACAGGCTATGGCAGGCGATTGACCGTTGCTGGAACCCGGATTACGCTACCTACTGCTTTGTAACAAAAGCGATAATCAAGCAGACGGGACTGGGATGGGAGGTCCACGTGCGCGATGACGGACTTGATCGAGCGATCGATGCCGCAGGCGGCATCGCTCAGCTTGCACGCAAAATAGGCATCAGCCAGCCCTCCGTCTCGAATTGGACCCGTGTGCCCGCACAACGGGTGGTTGCAGTCGAAACGGCGACCGGCGTCTCCCGAAACGATCTGCGGCCCGATCTTTACGGTGAGCAAGCCGGCTCCGCCGAGCTCGTCGATCCCATCGATGCGGCGCGCGCGCAGGAATACGTCTTGCTCGCGGCGCTGCTGTCTGCGCCTCCGTCGAAGCGCCTGCTCGATCAGCTCGCCGCGCTCAGCGGAGACGCGACGCCGCTCGGTCGCGCGCATGCGGCGCTTGCCGAGGCCGCCTCGAACGCCGTCCCAGCGAAGGTCGAGCGGGAGTATTTCGATTTGTTTGTCGGGCTCGGCCGCGGTGAATTGCTGCCCTATGCTTCCTATTATCTCACGGGCTTTCTCAACGAACGGCCTTTGTCGCGCCTGCGCGGCGACCTGATGACGCTCGGCATCGAGCGTATCGCCAACGATTCCGAACCCGAAGATCACGCTGCCATCCTGTGCGAGATCATGTCGGGCCTTGCCGATGGCCGCTTCGATGCCTCACACGAGGCGCAGCGCGCCTTCTTCGAAAAGCACGTGTCGCCATGGATGGGGCGGTTGTTCGCCGACATCGAGAACGCGGGGACTGCCCGTTTCTATCGCGCAGTCGGCGCGCTCGGCCGCACTTTCATCGAAATCGAGACGGAAGCATTTACATTCGCCAGCTGACCGAGGCGCTTCGGTCCGGGAGAGATGCGATGAGTGACGAGACGAAATCAAAGGTCGGACGCCGCGATTTCCTGCGCAAGGTCGGCTTGGGTACCGCCGGTGCCGGCGCGGCGCTTGCAACACCGTTGGTCGGGTCCGCCCAGGCCGACAGTGAAACCAACGATGAGAAGCGCAAGGCGCGCTACAAGGAATCCGATCACGTGAAGACGTTCTACCGCGTCAATCGTTATCCGGCCTGAGAGGGAGGCTGCCCGTGCTTATCAAGCGAACACACCAGCGTTCCGATCGCCGCGGTTCCGTCGCCGAATCCCTTGCGGGGCAGGGTGGGGGACTTGATCGCCGCACATTCCTGCGCAAGTCCGGCCTGGCCGGCGGCGCGCTCGCCGCGCTCGGGGCCATGCCGGTCGGCAACGTGCGAAAGGCGGAGGCGGCCGCCGCCGGCCCGCTCGCGGCCGGCGCCACCGTCAAGAAGAGCATCTGCACGCATTGTGCCGTGGGCTGCACGGTGACGGCGGAAGTCCTCAACGGAGTCTGGATCGGGCAGGAACCGAGCTGGGATTCGCCGATCAACCGTGGCTCGCATTGCGCCAAGGGCGCCTCGGTGCGCGAGCTCGTGCACAGCGATCGCCGCCTGCGCTATCCGATGAAGCTGGTGAACGGGCAGTGGACGCGCGTGTCGTGGGACACGGCGGTGAACGAGATCGGCGACAAGCTGCTGCAGGTTCGCGAGAAGTCGGGCAGCGATTCGGTCTATTGGCTCGGCTCGGCCAAGATGACCAACGAAGGAGCCTACCTGTTCCGCAAGTTGGGCGCGTTCTGGGGCACCAACAACACCGATCACCAGGCGCGGATCTGCCACTCCACCACCGTCACCGGCGTCGCCAATACCTGGGGCTACGGCGCGATGACGAACAGCATCAACGACATGCGCAACTCCAAGACGATGCTGTTTATCGGCAGCAACGCGGCGGAAGCGCATCCGGTCAGCATGCAGCACCTGCTCGAATCCAAGGAGCTCAACAAGGCGAATTTCATCGTCTTCGATCCGCGCCTGACCCGCACCGCGGCACATGCCACCGAATATGTCCGCATCCGTCCCGGCACCGACATTCCCGTGCTCTACGGCATGATGTGGCACATCCTGAAGAACGGCTGGGAGGACAAGGAATTCATCGCCCAGCGCGTCTACGGCTTCGACGACCTGCGCAAGGAGGTCGAGAAATGGAATCCGCAGGAGGTCGAGCGCGTCACCGGTGTGCCCGCCGCGCAGCTCGAGCGCGTCGCCAAGACGTTCGCGACGGTCAAGCCCGCGACCATCATCTGGTGCATGGGCCAGACCCAGCACACGGTCGGCACCGCCAACGTGCGGGCGAGCTGCATCGCGCTGCTGATGACGGGCAACGTCGGCAAGGCCGGGGCCGGCGCCAACATCCTGCGCGGCCATGACAACGTGCAAGGCGCGACCGATGTCGGCCTCGATATCGTGACGTTGCCGTTCTATTACGGCCTCGCGGAGGGCGCCTGGAAGCACTGGTCCCGGGTCTGGGAGGTCGACTACGACTATCTCGTCTCGCGCTTCGACGAGAAGAAGCAGATGGAGACGCCAGGCATCCCGCTGACGCGCTGGTTCGATGCCGCGCTGTTGCCGAAGGCCGACGTCGCACAGAAGGACAACGTCAAGGCCGTGTTCGTGCAAGGCCACGCCAGCAACAGCATCACGCGCATTCCCGAATCGCTGAAGGGCCTGAAGGCGCTGGAACTGCTGGTGATCGCCGATCCGCACCCGACCACCTGGGCGTCTCTGGCGGTCGAGGCCGGACGCAAGGACGGCGTCTATATCCTGCCCGTGGCGACGCAGTTCGAATGCGCGGGATCGCGCGTCGCCTCCAACCGCTCGATGCAATGGGGCGAGCAGATCGTCAAGCCGATCTTCGAATCCAAGGACGACCTCGAGATCATCTATCTGCTGGCGAAGAAGTTCGGCTTCGCCGACAAGATGTTCAAGAACATCAAGGTCGAGAACAACCTTCCGGTCCCCGAGGACGTGCTGCGCGAGATCAACCGTGGAAGCTGGTCGACCGGTTATTGCGGCCAGTCGCCGGAGCGCATCAAGGCGCACATGAAGAACCAGCACAAGTTCGACCTGGTGACGATGCGCGCCCCCAAGGACGATCCGGAAGTCGGCGGCGATTATTATGGCCTGCCTTGGCCGTGCTGGGGCTCGCCCGAGGTGAAGCATCCCGGCTCGCCGCTGCTCTACAACAACAATCTGCACGTCATGGACGGCGGCGGCGCATTCCGTCCGCGCTTCGGCATCGAGCGCGAGGAGAAGCTGCCCGACGGCACGACGCGCAAGGTCAGCCTGCTCGCCGACAAGTCCTTCTCCAAGGGCTCGGAGATCGAGGACGGCTATCCCGAGTTCACGCTGGCGAGCCTGAAGAAGCTCGGTTGGGACAAGGATCTCACCGACGCCGAGATGGCGACGATCCAGCGGGTCAACCCGGCCAATCCGGATGCGGTGTCCTGGGCGCTCGACCTCTCCGGCGGCATCCAGCGCGTCGCGCTGAAGCATGGCTGCGTGCCCTTCGGCAACGGCAAGGCGCGCATGAATGCGTTCGGTCTGCCGGATCCAATCCCGGTGCACCGCGAGCCGATCTACACGCCGCGCGTCGACCTCGTCGAGAAGTATCCGACCTTGCCCGATGCCAAGCAGTTCCGTCTGCCCAACATCGGCTTCTCGGTGCAGAAGGCGGCGGTGGAGAAGGGAATCGCCAAGCAGTTCCCGCTGATCCTCTCCTCCGGGCGTCTTGTCGAATACGAAGGCGGCGGCGAGGAAACCCGCACCAATCCCTGGCTCGCCGAATTGCAACAGGACATGTTCATCGAGATCAGCCCGGCTGATGCCGCCGATCGCGGCATCAAGGACGGCGGCTGGGTCTGGGTGAGCGGCGCTGAGAACAACTCGCGGGCCAAGATGAAGGCGATGGTGACCGAACGCGTCGGCAAGGGCGTCGCCTGGATGCCGTTCCATTTCGGCGGCTGGCTCGGCGGTAACGACCTGCGCAAGAACTATCCTGCCGGCACCGATCCGATCGTGCTGGGCGAGAGCGCCAACACGATCACGAGCTACGGCTACGATCCTGCAACCGGCATGCAGGAGCCGAAGGTCACGCTTTGTCAGATCGTCGCAGCCTGAGAGGAGCACGCACATGGCTCGGATGAAATTTCTCTGCGACGCTGATCGCTGCATCGAGTGCAACGCCTGCGTCACCGCCTGCAAGAACGAGCACGAGGTGCCCTGGGGCATCAACCGGCGGCGTGTCGTCACCATCAACGACGGCAAGCCGGGCGAGCGCTCGATCTCGATGGCCTGCATGCACTGCACGGACGCGCCCTGCGCGGCGGTCTGTCCGGTGAACTGCTTCTACACCACGGCCGATGCCGTGGTGCTGCACTCCAAGGACCTCTGCATCGGCTGCGGCTATTGCTTCTACGCCTGTCCGTTCGGCGCGCCGCAATATCCAAAGGTCGGAAACTTCGGCTCCCGCGGCAAGATGGACAAATGCACCTATTGCGCCGGCGGCCCGGAGGCCGACGGCAGCAAGGAGGAATACGCGAAATACGGTGCGAACCGGCTGGCCGAAGGCAAGCTGCCGCTCTGCGCGGAAATGTGCTCGACCAAATCCTTGCTTGCGGGCGACGGCGAGATCATCGCGCAGATCTACAAGGAGCGCGTCATGAAGCGCGGCTATGGCTCGGGTGCATGGGGCTGGAAGACCGCTTATCGCGAGGCGATCGAGTCCTGAAGTGGCAACAGAAGGGCGCGCAAATACCGGGGAGGACGTGATGGCGTCATTTGGAAGGTTCATTCGCCTGGCGTTCGGCGTTTGCACGCTGCTTCTCTTGGCGATGGCGGCGCCTGCGAGTGCTCAGCAGGTCAATCCGACTGCAAGCTCGGTCAAGGAGCAGCAGCTTCTGCAGGAGCTGAACCGGATTCAAGGGCGTGTCAGCATTCCGGATCAGCGGTCCGGCGTTCTCGAGCAGCCGCAGGGGCGGGAATGGCGGGAATTCCGCATGGTGACGCTGCCCTGGATCGGCGGCGTTGCCATCATCGGCATGATCGCCCTGATCATGATCTTCTATCTCACCCGCGGCATGGTTCGGCTGGAAAGCGGCCACTCGGGCCGCACCATCGTGCGCTTCAACGGTTTCGAACGTTTCGTGCACTGGATGACGGCAACCTGCTTCATCATCCTGGCGATCTCCGGCCTCAACGTCACCTTTGGCCGGCAACTGCTATTGCCGCTGATCGGTTTCGAGGCCTTTTCCGAATGGTCGCAATGGGCCAAATACGCCCACAATTATCTGAGCTTCCCGTTCACGCTGGGGGTCGTGCTGATCTTCCTGATGTGGATCGGCGGCAATATCCCCAATAAGGTGGATATCGAATGGGCCAAGCGGGGTGGCGGCCTGATCGGGCATGACCATCCACCGGCCAATCGCTTCAATGGCGGCCAGAAGATGATCTACTGGATCGTCGTGATCGGTGGTGGGCTCGTCGCGGCGAGCGGCTATGCGCTGATGTTCCCGTTCTACGGCACGGGTATCGAAAGCATGCAGATGGCCCAGATCGTCCACTCCATTGTGGCGGTCCTGTTCGTCGCGGCGATGATCGGGCACATCTATATCGGCACCATCGGCATGGAAGGTGCGTTCGCGGCCATGGGCTCGGGCGAAGTCGACGTCAACTGGGCGCGCGAGCACCACAGCCTCTGGCTCGACGAGCAGATGGCGCGAACGGGACCGAACGACGGGCAGCGGCAACCCGCGACCGCAGCGGCCGAATAAAGCGGACCTGCCGGCCTACCGCGGCTCTTTCGCAAACAAGACGGAGCGGTCCTGCAGCTCCTGCTCGGGAAGCTTGTCGGCTTGGCCCGTCTGCATGTCTTGAATGGACGCCATGCCGGGCTGACCGAAGTGAGGTACTGCATGCGGCCTGAACACGCTATTGGCCGCACCGGCGAGAAGCATGGCTGCGATTAGCGAGAGCATGAGGAGTTTCATGCGCGTCTCCGTCTGCCATCTCCACCCGGCACGATGAATACATCGGGATCGTCGAATCGGATGTGAGCGGCTTCACAGCAACGGGTTCCAGTTGCGTGGGTCGAGCTCCCCCTGACGACCGTCAACTTCGGCGTCAAACTGGATATCTGCTTGCCAATGCGAGCGCCCATCCCGCATCGGCGCGGTGATCCCGCTGACGCGGAATTCCTCCATCAGGCCCGCCATTTGGCTCGCATTCCGTCGGCTCGTCAGGGGGCAGACCGAAACTGGTCCGGCTCTTGCTCTTGCCAGTATGAGAAATTTTGATAAACGTCATACTGTAAGGGCGAGCGAATGGAACGAGCAGCGATGCGGACTTTGCGGGCGGTCGAGCCCGGAACGGTGGCGCTGCTTGGCGGGCTCGTCGCCGCCAACATCGCCGCATGGGCCTGGGCCTTCACGCTGTTCGGCGACCGGCCGACGGTGATGGCGACGGCCTTGCTGGCCTGGGTGTTCGGCCTGCGTCATGCCGTCGATGCCGATCACATTGCCGCGATCGACAACGTCGTGCGCAAGCTGATGCACGGCGCCGAGACGCCGCGCAGCGTCGGCCTCTATTTCGCGCTCGGCCATTCCACCGTCGTCGTGGTGGCGACCATGCTGCTGGCACTGGGCGTCGTGAGCCTCGGCGGCGACAGCCTGCTCAAGGAGATCGGCGGTCTCATCGGCACCTCAGTCTCGGCCCTGTTCCTGCTTGCGGTTGCCGCGATCAACCTCGTCATTTTCGTCGGCCTGTGGCGGACGTTTCGCGCGGCGCGGGAGCAGGGCGTTCACGATGCTGCGCAACTCGATGCGCTGCTTGCCAGCCGCGGTATTCTGGCCCGGCTGCTCGGCCCGATGTTCCGCCTGGTGACGAAGCCCTGGCACATGTACCCGCTCGGCTTCCTGTTCGGCCTCGGCTTCGACACCGCGACGGAGATCAGCCTGCTCAGCATCTCCGCCAGCGAAGCCGCGCGCGGCGCCTCGCTCGCCGATGTGCTGGTTTTCCCCGCGCTGTTCGCCGCAGGCATGGCGCTGGTCGACACTGCCGATTCCGCGCTGATGGTGAGCGCCTATCGCTGGGCCTTCGTCGATCCCTTGCGCAAGCTCTGGTACAATCTCACGATCACCGGCGCCTCCGTCGCGGTTGCACTGTTCATCGGCGGGATCGAAGCGCTCGGCCTGATCGGCGAGCGGCTCGGTCTCTCCGGCGGCGCATGGGTGCTGGTCGAGGACCTCAACGAGTCGCTTGCCAATGTCGGCTTTGTCGTGATCGCGCTGTTTGCGGTCGCATGGCTCGTCTCGGTCGTGCTCTATCGCCGCATGTTCGGGAACGAGCCTCGCCGCGCCGGCACGAAAGTTTTGGAATGCACCGATGCGACCGAGGCGGCCTGAGCACGGTCGTCGCGGCGGCGCTTTGACGGCACTCTCGGTCCTGGCGCTGCTCGCGGATGACGGCCGCGCCCTCGCACAGAGCAATGACACCTCACGCGAACTGCCGCCGGTCGAGGTCAGTGGCGGCGCCACGCCCGGGCGCAAGATGACGGCCGCATCGCGCCGTGCCGCCAGATCGCCCGCGGCCGGCCGCCGGATCTTCGTGTCTTCCGCGACGGCGCAGGCGTCGGATCCGCGCAGTGCCGGCTCGGGTGCAAGGGCCGCAGCCGGCATGGCCAGCGAGATCACTGTCTCCGGCGACGAGATCAACGCGCGCCCTTTCACACGGCCGGGCGAGGCGCTCGAAGCCGTGCCCGGTCTGATCGTGACGCAGCATTCCGGCGAGGGCAAAGCCAACCAGTATTTCCTGCGCGGGTACAATCTCGACCACGGCACCGATCTGGCGATCATCGTCGACGGCGTCCCCGTCAACATGCGCACCCACGCGCATGGTCAGGGCTATGCCGATCTCAACTGGCTGATCCCGGAAACCATCGCCGCAATGGACGTGCGCAAGGGACCTTACTTCGCCGACGAAGGCGACTTCGCCTCGGTCGGAAGCGTTCACATCGGCCTGATCGACAGCACAAGGCGGCTGGCGCAGGTGAGCGCCGGCAGCTTCGGTTACCGCCGTCTGCTCGGCATGGATTCCGCGAAAGTTGGCGACGGTTCGCTGCTGGTGGCTGGCGAGATCGGTACCTACGACGGCCCGTGGGACAATCCGGACAAATTGCGAAAGCTCAACGGCCTCGTGCGCTACAGCCAGGGCACCGCGACCGACGGCATGTCGCTCACCGGCATGGCCTACGTCAACAAATGGAATGCGACCGACCAGGTGCCGCAGCGCGCCATCACCAGCGGCCTGCTCGGCCGTTATGGTTCGGAAGATCCGAGCGACGGTGGTCATGCCAACCGCTTTGCGCTGTCCGGGCGCATCGCGCAGACCGACGACATCGGTTCATGGAAGGCCAACGCCTATCTGGTGAAGAGCCAGCTCGACCTCTTCAATAATTTCACTTACTTCCTTGACGATCCCGTGCTCGGCGACCAGTTCCACCAGCACGACGACCGCTTGATGGCGGGCGCCAATGTCTCGCGCACGCTGGACGGCTCCTTTGCCGGCCTGCCGATGCAGACCACCTTCGGTCTGCAATCGCGCTATGATGCGATCGACCTCGCGCTCACCAATACGTTCCGGCGCGGCTTCATCGGCAATATCCGCAGCGACAAGGTCGGCGAGGGCAGCGTCGGGGTCTATGCCGAGAACACGGTGCGCTGGACCGACTGGCTCAGGACGACGTTGGGCTGGCGGGGCGATTATTACGCCGCCGACGTCACCTCTCTGTTCAACGCCGCAAATTCCGGTCGCGCCGATGCCGCGCTCGGCAGCCCGAAATTCAGGATGGTGCTTGGGCCGTTCAATCATACGGAATTCTTCCTCGGCGCCGGCTACGGCATGCACTCGAACGATGCCCGCGGTGCGACCACGACAGAGGATCCCACCGATCCCGCGACAAGGCTCACGCCGTCGCCGCTCCTGGTGCGCACCAGAGGCGCGGAGGTCGGGGTTCGTAGCAGGATCGTTCCCGGCCTCGAGAGCTCTCTCAGCCTCTTCATCCTGGACCAGGATTCCGAGATCCTGTTCTCCGGCGATGCCGGCGATACCTCGGCAACCCGCGCCAGCCGCCGCTACGGCTTCGAGTGGACCAACCATTACCGGCCGCGGTCCTGGATCGACATCGATGTGGATCTTGCAATGACGCATGCGCGCTTCCGCGGCCATGACGGCGAGCAGGCCGCGGTCTATGCCTCGCTCGCCGGCTATCCCGAGGCGCAAATCGGCAATGCGCCCGGCAACTACATTCCCAATGCCCCGGCGATGGTGGCATCGGCCGGAATAACGCTCGGCGAGAAGACCGGCTGGTTCGGCAGCGCGCGCTGGCGCTATATCGGCGCGAGCCCGTTGACCGAGAACAATGCGTTCCGCTCGCGGCCGACCGGCCTCGCCAACGCGCGGCTCGGCTACCGCAGCGAGAACGGCTGGCGCATCCAGTTCGACGTGCTCAACCTGTTCAACAGCAAGGCGAACCAGATCACCTATGCCTATGGCTCGCTGTTGAAGACCGATACGCTCTACAATCTCTGCGCCGCCAATGCCGCACCGGCCGCAGTCTGCGGGAACGGCGTGATGGACTATGTGCTGCACCCGGTCGAGCCGATGGCGTTTCGGGTCACTGTGGCCGGAATGTTTTAGGCCTGTTGCGCGAGCACACTGGGCTAGCCTGTCAAAGGATTTGCCTTCACGGTTGCTCGGACATCGTCAGGCGGCCGCGTGCTGGAGGGCGCGTCCTGCGCGCGGCGATGGCCGGCACGAGCGTGGGCGATTCCCCGGCGAGACGGAGCGCAAAATAGGCGATGGTCGCTTGAAGGCCGTCCTTCAATGCCACCCTCGGACGCCATCCCAGGATCTTCTCGGCGGCGTCGATCACAGGCTTGCGCCGCCTGGGATCGTCCTTCGGCAGGGGCTCGAAGCGCAGCGGGGACGCAGATTCGGTGCATGCCAGCACCTCACGGGCGATGGCCTCGATCGTGACCTCGTGCGGATTGCCGAGATTGCACGGACCGCTGACCGAGGCGGGGCTCTCCATCAGGAGCTGAAGCCCCCGCACGAGATCGTCAACGAAGCAGAAGCTGCGGGTTTGCGTGCCCTGGCCGTAGATCGTGATCGGCTCGCCACGCAACGCCTGCACGATGAAGTTGGAGACGACGCGGCCGTCATTCTCGAGCATGCGCGGGCCGTAGGTGTTGAAGATGCGCGCGACCTTGATCTCCGTCCCGTGCATCCGCCGATAGTCGAACATCAGCGTCTCCGCGGCCCGCTTGCCTTCGTCGTAACAGGCCCGCGGCCCGACGGGATTGACGTTGCCGAGATAGGATTCCGGCTGCGGATGCACCTCCGGGTCGCCGTAGACCTCGCTGGTGGAGGCCTGAAGAATCCGGGAGCCCTTCTGCCGCGCCAGTTCGAGCAGGTTGATCGAGCCGAGCACGCATGTCTTCATCGTTCCGACCGGATCGACTTGATAATGGCGGGGCGAGGCTGGGCAGGCGAGGCTGTAGATCCGGTCGATCTCGCCCTCGATCTCGATGGAATCGCGTACGTCATGCTCGATGAAGCGGAAGTTCGGATGGTTGAGCAGGGGCCGGATGTTGTCGGTGGTTCCCGTGAACAAATTGTCCAGGCAGATCACCATGCTGCCGCGTTGCAGGAGCGCGTCGCAGAGATGCGATCCGATGAAGCCGGCGCCGCCGGCGACCAGGACCGTCGGCGAGCGGCGGGACGCGTGGATGCGGGTCTGGAGCGTCATGACGTGGCCTTTCAGAGTTGGGCGACCTGCATGGGGCGAACGACGGGGAGTGGCGCCGTCTTGCGGCGGCGCCGCGCGGCTGCCTCGGCGTAATAGGTCTCCAGCTGCCGCGCGCGATGGTCGGGGGTGTGGTCGGCGAGCACCCGCCGCCGCGCGTTGTGGGCGATCGTGCGCCGTTGCTCGTCCGGCATGTCGCGCAGGATCTCGACAACCTCGCGCGGGCTGGCTGCCAGCAGGATTTCCTTCGAGGGCGCGAAGATCGTCTCGATCCCGGGCCACCGGTCCGAGATCACGGGCGTGCCGCAGGCCGCCGCCTCGAACAGCCGGACGCTCGGGGAGAAGCCCAGCGCCTTCATGTCGGCGCGGGTGGCGTTCAGCGTGAAACGCTGCGCCGCGTAGAACTCCGGGTGCTGCTTCGGCGAGAGGTGCTCGATCCGCGTAACGTTGGCGGGCCACGCGATATTGTCCGGATATTGCGCGCCGGCGACGACGAATTGATCGCTCGGCAGCGTGCGCGCCGGTGCCAGCAGCAGCTCCTCGAGAACGGGCTGCCGGTCCTCGCTGTAGGTCCCGAGATAGCCGAGCGCCCATTTCGGCGGCGCCTGCTTCGGCGCGTAGATCTCCGCGTCTGCGCTGCAGTAAAGCACACGCGCGAGCGGACTGCCGTAGCTCTGCTCGATCATGCCGGGCACCGGTCCGCCGGTGAAGGACAGATAGAGATCGAAGCGCGGGATCATTGCCGCCGAGAGATAGGCGAGGCCTTGCTCCAGCCGCGCCAGAGTGACCGGCGTGTCGATGTCGTAGAACGCGGTGATGCCCCTCGCGTGCGTCGTAGTCCATTCGGCGAGGGCGATGCCGTCGGGAACATAAGAGCCGATGATCACCAGATCGGCATCGCGGATCAGCTTGCCGAACTGGCGCGGAACATCTTTCGAAGAATGGTACAATTCGACAGTCCAGGCAGAGGGCTTGGTCAGGTCGCGGTGATCCCGATACCAGGGCACGTCCCGCTCCAGGAACGTGACGCGGTGACCTCGTCGCGCCAGCGCTTCGATCAGGGCGCGGTAGGTCGTGGCATGACCGTTGCCCCAGGACGAAGTGACCGAAAGACCGATGACGACGATGGAGAGGTTCATTCTGCTGCCTCGATTCGGGAGCTGTGGGCGACGAAGAGATCGTTGAACTGGCGGGCGCGCTGCCGGTAAGTGTGCTGGCTGAGGATGCGTGCGCGGGCGCGGCGGGCGATAGACCGGGCCCGCTCGGGATCGAGCGCGGTGAGGTGCTCGGCCACCTCGGCTCCGTCGGCGGCCACCAGCACCTCGCGGCCGGGTTCGAGGAAATGATCGATGCCGGCCCACTCGTCGGTGATCAGGCAGGCGCCGGCGCCGATCGCTTCGAACACCCGCGTCGGCGGTGAGAAGCCATAGCGCGCCATGCTGTCGCGATTGACGTTGAGCGTGGCGAGCGCCGAGCCGAAGAACGCGTTGTGATCGGCGGTGCCGACATGGCCGACCTTTCGCAGATTGGCGGAGGCGTCCTTGTCGTCCCAGCCGGAGCCGCCGAGCACGAAGGACTTTTCGGGCAGATGGCGTGCAACGTCGAGGAAGAAATGCTCGACGCGCCTCTCACGGTCGGGCAGGCGGTTCGCCAGCAGGCTGAGATCGCAGGCAAAGCGCGGATTGGGCGGCGACGGAAAATGCGTGGCCGGATCGAGCGCGTTGTAGATCGGCACGCAGTCCCGCGCGCCCACCGATCGATACGCGGAGACGACGGGCTCGCCGCCGCCATAGGTCAGGACCATGTCGTAGTATGGGATCGCGCGACGCAGATGATGCTGCGGATCGCTTTCCATCGCCTCGAGCGTGGCGGGAGCATCGACGTCCCAATAGATCCGCGTCAGCCGCGAGGGCAGCGCGGCGACGGCGTTCTCCAGCTCGAGATCAAAGACGCCGACGCCGCTGGCCTTGACCAGCATGTCGGCCGATTGTGCGGCTGTGTCGAGCGAGCTGCGCCAGCCGTCGGCGGTCGCGGGATACACGACCACTTTGGCCCAATCCGGCTCGTCGATGTCGCGATGCGACTGGCGGTCGAAGGCGTCGGGTTCGTAGAAGGTGACCTCGTGGCCGAGCGCCGCGATCTCCTTCAGCATGCCACGGTAGTAGGTGGCAGCGCCGTTCCAGTAGGACGAGACGAGGCTGGATCCGAAGAAGCAGATCTTCATGCAACGGCTCCGATGTCGTGCTGAGGCCGTGCCGAACGGCTGGAATCCCTGAGGTCGGTGACGATGTCGATGAGCTGCTCGGCGCGGTGGCGGCAGGTATGACGATCCCGGATGACCTTCAGTCCGGTCTCCACCATCGCGGCAGAGAATTCCGGATCGTCGATGATGATACGAAGCGCATGCTTCATCTGCGCGCCGTCGGCAACGCTGAGATAGGCGCCCTCGGGGAACAGGCCTTCCTCATCCGACCAGGGTGCCGAGACCAGGGGAATGCCGCAGGCCAGCGCCTCGAACACGCGGATGGTCGGGATGCCCGGCAGCAGGGCGACGTAAGGCCCGCGCGGCACATGGATGGTCGCGCGCGCGCTAGCGAACGCGACGGGGGCCCAGTGCGCCGGCAGCCAGCCGCCATAGCGGATGCCTGCGCTCCTGATGGTGCGGAGCGCATCATCCGAATAGCGCACGCCATGGACGCTGGCGCGGAGCTTCATCTCCGCCACGGGCTCGACCAGGAACTCGTTCAGCTCGGCGCTGCGCTCGCCGTCGCCCCAATTGCCGATCCAGACCAGATCGTCGGTCCGCTCGACCTGGGGCAACGGGTGATACAGCGCAACGTCCGCTGCCTCGTGCCATGTGAAGACCCGGTCCGCCCAGCCGAGCTTCAGATAGATCTGCCGAAGCACCTCGCCGAAGGCGAGCACGCCGTCGAATCCGTCGAGATCGAATTGCGCAAGCTCGTCGGGCGCGCTGACCGCACGGTGATGGGTATCGTGAAAGAGCAGGGTGAAGGACCCGCCTTGCACCCGCCTGCGCCCGATCTGCGCGATGAGATCCGGCGAATTCCATTCATGCACGATGACGAGATCCGCGCCATCAAGCGCCCGCTCGAGATCGAGGCTGGTGTCGTAGCGGCGGATGTCGATGCCGGGGAAGAGGGCGGGAATGTCCTCCATCGCATGACTCCCTCCTTCGCGAATGGCGTTCAGGCGGCTCCAGCCGTCGATGGGCTCGAACACGACCACCTCGTGCCCAAGCGCATGGAGCTCGCGTGCATAGCCTCGCAGGAAATGCGCGTTGCCGTTGTTCCAGCAGGAGGTGAAGGCATGATAGAACAGGACGCATTTCATGCGCGCACCTCGATTTGGCTGGCCGCGGCGCTCGTCCGGCGCGATGCGATCAGATCCTGGTAGAGACCGAGATAGGCGCTCGTCATGCGCGTCAGCGAATAGGTCAGGGATTGCTCATAGGCGGCGCGCTGCAGCTTTGCGCGGCCGATATCGTCAGCGCAAAGCTCTGCCAGGGCCCGATGCAGCGCGCCGCTGTCGGCGGGATCGACGAACAAGGCTGCACCGCGCCACAATTCCCGGAACGTCGGGATGTCGGAGAGGACCAGCGCGCAGCCAGCTGCGGCGGCTTCCAGCACCGAGAGACCGAACGGTTCATAGAGCGCGGGGCTGACGAAGATCGCTGCATGCTGCAGGCGCGTCTCCAGCGCCGCGTGCGGCAGCTCTCCGAGCCAGGTGATACCCGCTGGCAGGCGTGCTTCGATAGGACCGGCCACCTCGACCGGCCAATCCAGCCCAGGCGCGGCGGCGGCGAGCGCTTCGATGTTCTTGGCTCGGTCCCACAGCCGTCCTGCCGCGAAAATCAGGTCCTGCTTTCGCCCAGACGGGGCGCGTGGCGAAATTCCGTTCCAGATCACCGCGCCGCGCGATCGCGACTGGTAGATCGCCGTGATGTCGTCGTGGAAGGCCCGGCTCGGACAGACCCAGGCCTGCGCCGCGTCGAGCGCGGCGGCGACCCGCTCGCTGTAGCGGCGCCATTTGGGCTCGCCAAGCCAGGCCGTATCGTGGCAGGCGAGTGCCCACGAATTTACGCAGGAATGCGCCACCAGCACTGTCGGGGCCTGCCAGGCAAAGGTCGCCTCGCGGAAGCTGTTGAGATGCACAACGTCGGGCATCAATCTGGCTTCCAGGTCTGCAAGCACGCGCCTTGCGTCGGAAACGTTTTGGCCCTCCGGGTCCTGCCATTCGAGTGCGAGGTCCGTCTCGATCAGGTGAACGCTAGTCTCGTGCAGCATCTGGCGCTGATCGACGCGCGCCCGCGGGCCCAGCGTCACCAGCGTGACGTCGGCCCCGGACGCAGCGAGACTTGTGGCGAGGGCGCAGGAATAGGTCCACACGCCGCCAACCGTGTCGGTCGTCATCATGATCCTGATGTCGGCGCCACGGTTCATGAGGCCACCTGGAGTTCGAGGCTGTCGAGTGGCACCGGGCGACCGTTCTGCACGTCGCTGAACTGGTCGAACATCGCGAGATAGTGCCGGTGTGCGCGCTCCCAGGCGACGTCGTCGGGCTCGCCCCAGAGCTTGCGGTAGTCGGGAGAGCCGGGATAGGGGTAGAGCGGCACGGGATCGTTGGCCCAGACGCCGGCATCCTGCATGGTGCGGCGCCAGCGCTGCACCACGGGATCGTCGTCCTCGGGCACCTCGATCAAATTGGCCTGCACGAAGGGGACGTGGCGGCGAGCTTCGACCAGCCGGTCGGCGAGCTGATCCGTCGTCATCTTGCAATTCTTGGCGAGGGCCGCGCGCCCTTCCACGGTGAGGCTCTCGATGCCGGCTTCGATCGAGACGCAGCCGGCGCGCCCGAGCAGGGCGAGCATGTCGGGCTTCCAGAGATCGATCCGTGTCTGCACGCCGAACTTCAGCCCGCGTGTCGTCAAGCCCTCGAGGAGCTCGCGATTGGGAAGGAAGATCTCGTCGATGAAGTAGACGTACTCGATGCCGTGACGGCGCAGACGATCAATCTCGTCGAGAATGACGGCAGGCGGCCGCTTGCGATAGGCGTTGCGGAAATTCTCCTTGGCGCAGAACGTGCAATTGTACGGACAGCCGCGCGAGGCCTCCACCTCGGCGCCCGGCGCAATCGGCTCGGCCTCGAAACGATGATGATGGTGGTGGTGACGCCGGATCATATCCTCCGGCCAGTCGAGCGCGGGCTGGTCGCTGAACGCGACCGCCTGGGGCGCGCCATTGACCCGGAGCGAAGCACCGTCGGCGAAGCACAGGCCGGGAAAGTCTCGCTCGCCATTGGCGAGACGCAGCAGGGACGCCTCGCACTCGCCCATCACGACGATATCGACGCCAAGCTTCCTCAGGGCGGTCTTCGGCGTACTCGAACCATGCGGGCCGACCGCGATCAGGGTCGGCGCAAGGTCCCGCACCGCGATGGCGAGTTGCTGCGGCACGCGCAGCTCGGGCGGCGCGCAGCGCCAGAACAGATAGGTCGGTGCGGTGGTGAAGACGATCTGGTCGGGATCAAAGGCGCGCAGCTCGGCCTCGATCTCAGCGAGGGAGAGATCGAACATATGCGCATCGAGCAGCAACGTGTCGTGGCCGGCCGCCTTCAGATAGTGCTCGGAGATGCCGAGCTCGAGCGGCAGGTGAGGCGAGCGGCAGCCGAAATAGATGCTGCCCGAAAAATCCCAGTTCGGATTGATGAGGGCGACCCGCGTCATGCCAGGGCCTCGCTTCTATTCTGTGATCCGAAGCGGCTGTCGAGCCAGGTGTGGAGCGAGCGCAGGCCATCGGCGAGAGGCATTTGCGGCGTCCAGCCGAGCGCGGTGGCGAGCGCCCGCGTGTCGGTCACGTACCAGGGCTGATCGCCCGGTCGCCAGTCCGCAAAGCGATAGCTGACCTTGCGGCCCGTCAGCTCGGTGATGCGGTCGATCAACTCGAGCAGGCTGATCGCATTCGCAGGACCGCCGCCGAGATTGAAGACGCGCCCGCGCGCCAGCGCGATGTGGTCGAGCGCCGCGAGCCAGGCGCTCACCGCGTCCGACACGTGCAGCGCGTCGCGGACCTGCTTGCCGTCACCATAGATCGTCAGCGGATTGCCGCTTATGGCGCTGAGCAGGAAGTGTGCGATCCAGCCCTGGTCCTCGGTGCCGAATTGCCGCGGCCCGTAGATGCAGCTCATGCGCATCACCACGGTCTGCAGCCCGAACACCCGGGCATAGTCGTGGACGTATTGATCGGCGGTGCCCTTTGAGCATCCATAGGGACTGTAGAAGTCCAACGGCGCGTTCTCCGAAATGCCGCCAGCGAGCAGATCATTGACCGGCATGTAGCGGCGGCCGGCGAGCGTGATCTCGCTGTCCTCGATCAGGCGCCCGTAGACCTTGTTGGTCGAGGCGAAGATCACCGGGGCCGAGGCGTTGTGCAGGCGGACGGCTTCCAGCACATTCAGCGTGCCACGGGCGTTGATCTCGAAATCGGCCGAGGGATCGCTGACGCTGTCGGTGACGGCGACCTGGGCCGCGAGGTGCAGCACGGCGCGTGCCTCGCGCACGGCGTCGATCACCGGAATGGGGTCGCGGATATCGGCCACCGTGATCGCGACGCGGTCGCCATGCCGGGATTTCAGCCATTGCGCGTTCTCGCGCACGCCGGCGCGGGCGAGATTGTCCAGCACCAGCACGCGGTCGCCGCGTTCGGCGAGACGGTCGGCGAGATTGCAGCCGATGAAGCCGCAGCCGCCGGTGACCAGGACGGGTCTGTTGTCTTGTTCACTCATCACGCGACCAACCCTCGTTGCAGCAGCTCACGGGTCGCCCGCTCCGCCTGATCGTCGGCGATCTGGTCGGCGAGGTACCCGGCGAGCTCTTCGAGCCCGTCCTTGAACGCGACATGCGGCTCGAAGCCGAGCAGGTCGCGTGATTTGCCGATGTCGGCGAAGCAGTGCCGGATGTCGCCAGCACGGTATTTCCGTGTGATCTCGGCAGCGATCTCACACCGTCCCATCACCTGGGCAAGATCCTCGGCTACCGACAGAATGGTGCGGCTCTGGCCCGAGCCGACGTTGAAGACGTCCTGGGCGTGGTCGGATTCGAGCGCCATGCGGCAGGCGCGGGCGACATCGTGCACGTGGACGAAGTCGCGCCGCTGCAGGCCGTCTTCGAAGACGAGCGGCGGCCGGCCATTGAGCAGCCGCGCGGCGAAGATGGCCAGCACCCCGGTATAGGGATTCGACAGCGCTTGCCGCGGACCGAACACGTTGAAGAAGCGCAAGCCGACCGTCGGAATGCCGTAGGCCTTGCCCGTGATCAGGCACATCCGCTCCTGCGCATATTTGTTCAGCGCGTAGATCGAGCTCAAAGACGGCTGCTTGGTCTCAGGCGTAGGCACGGGATCGAGCGCATGGCCTGCATGATCCCGCAGTTCCCACTCTCCTTGGCGAAGCTGCCCGATCGGTCGTTCGTCGCAAGCCACGACGTTGCCGACGGCATCACGATACAGGCCCTCGCCGTAGATGCTCATCGAGGACGCCACCACCAGCCGTGCGACCGGTCGCTTCGCCAGCGCCTGCAGCAGCACGGCGGTGCCGAGCTCGTTCGTCCTGACATAGGGCTCGATGTCGTACATGCTCTGGCCGACGCCGACGGCGGAGGCGAGATGCAGGACCATGTCGGCGCCGCGCAAGGCCTGTTCGACGGCGACGCTGTCCGTGACGTCGCCGACCACGAGCTCGGCATCGTCCGCGAGATAAGCGGGCCGCTGACGGTTGCCGCCATGGACCTGCGGAGAGAGATTGTCGAGAAGGCGGACCTCATAGCCAGCCGCAAGCAGCACGTCGGCCGTATGCGAACCGATGAATCCCGCGCCTCCGGTAATCAATACTCGCGTCATTCACCGCTCCGTGCCGCATGGGACCGATCCGTTCGGACCAGCCGATGATGAGAGTTGAAGCGCGCCTTTGCTTGGTCGGGCGACCTGCGCGCCAGTCACGTCTGGGAGTTAGAAGCGGTGCAAGGAATGTTCGTTCCTGCGAAACCTACAAACGAAAATTTCTCTAACCTGGATCAATAACCCAAGTGAATCCCAGCTAGAATCCCGGCTAGAAATGCGCGCCATGAAGTGGCGCCGGCAGGTCGAGATGTCTTGCAACCGTCGCGCCGATATCGGCAAAGCCGGCGCGTCGGCCGATCGGAGCCGTTGACTGCGCGGTCCACGCCAGGATCGGGACCTGCTCGCGCGTATGATCGGTGCCGCTCCAGGTCGGATCGCAGCCATGATCGGCGGTGATGATGAGGAGATCGTCGCTTCGCAGCCGGCTCAGCAGCTCGGGGAGGCGGGCGTCGAAAGCTTCGAGCGCCGCTGCGTAGCCGGCGACGTCGCGGCGGTGGCCGTAGAGCGTGTCGAAATCGATGAAGTTGGCGAACAAAAGCCCGCCTTCTGCAAGGCCTCCAAGCCCATCGAGCGTGGCATCGAACAGCGCTGCATTGCCGTCGCCGCGCAGGTTTCTCCCGGTGCCGCGATGAGCGAAGATGTCGTCGATCTTGCCGATCGTGACGATGTCGCGGCCGGCAGTTTCCGCAAGGTCGAGGATGGTTCGCTCGGGCGGCGGAACCGAGAAATCGCGCCGGTGCGAGCTGCGCTTGAAATTGCCTGCGTCCGTTCCGACGAACGGACGCGCGATGACGCGGCCGATGTTCAGGGGATCGACCAGCCGTCTCGCGATCGTGCAAACGTCGTAAAGCCGCTCAAGCCCGAACGTCTCCTCGTGCGCCGCGATCTGGAACACGCTGTCGGCCGAGGTGTAGCAGATCGGCTCGCCGCTGCGCATGTGGCGCTCGCCGAATTCGGCGATGATGTCGGTGCCGGAGGCGTGGCAGTTGCCGAGGATGCCGGGCAGTCCGGCTTGTTCGCACAGCTTTGTTACGAGATCGCGCGGGAAGCAGGGCTGGATCTTTGGAAAATAGCCCCAGTCGAACGCGACAGGCACGCCGGCGATCTCCCAATGGCCGGATGGCGTGTCCTTGCCCCTCGATATCTCGCTGGCGCATCCATGGCGCGCACCCTGAACCCGGCCGTCGAGCCCGGGCGGGACGCGCCCCGTCGCAAGGCGGCAGGCCTCGCCGAGGCCGAGCACCACGAGATTTGGCAGGCACAGCGGCCCCTCCCGCTGCGGACTATTGGCACGCCCGGCCATGCATGCATCCGCAATGTGGCCGATGGTGTCGGCACCTTCGTCGCCGTAATTGGCGGCGTCGGGCGCGGCGCCGATTCCGACGGAATCCATCACCAGGATCAGGGCACGCATGTCGGCTCCCTGATCGGCGGGGAGACGCCACTAGAGGAGGCGAGACCGGTCTTCGTGCAATAGCGCTCGACCATCTGCGCGCAGAAATCGGCGAACTCGTTCACGTCGAGCGGCGGGCTGGTGTGATGCGGTTCGAGACCGCGGTGCTCCGGCGTGAAGCAGAACGTCACAGTGATCTCGAACTCGGCCAGCGCATCCATCTGGCGGTCGAACCAGTCCAGTGCGTTGGGGCGGAAGCTGTCGGCCCATGACAGGCCGGTCCGCAAGTGCCGCACGCCGAACCGTCGCATCCAGCGCACGGCATCATCGAGACGATGGTCCTCGAAATGAAACCACTGGCAGAGGCCCATGTCGGCGGCGTATTGGCCGAACAGCTCCGCCGCGGCTTTCGGCGTTCCATCCTCGCGCAGCAGGCCCATGTGGAAATGCCGGTAATAGGAGGACCCCTCGGCCTCCTTGTGCCGCGTGGTCGCCTCCCAGGCCGAAGGGAGATCATAGAGGCTGTACCAGTGGATGCGCGGCGCGCGGCCGATCAGAAGGTCGGCGGTGCGCGACAGGCCCCAGGCCTGCACCTCCTCGGCGCCGAAGGAGGAGACGCCGACCTCGGTCACCCAGACCGGGAGCGAGGTAACAGCCCTGATCTCCTCGATCTTGGCCGGCCATTCTCCGATCTGCCATAAATTCCAGTCGAGCGGAAAGCCGTGCACGGCGACGGCGTCGACGTGATCGAGCACGCCACGCGCCTGCATGCTGCGCATGAAGGACGGGTCGATCGGCGAAATGCCGCCGAGCACGCGCGGCAAGGTCGGATGCGCGCTGCGGATGGCCTTGCCGGCCGCGAGCGCCAGGTTGGCAAACATCGCCCAGTCCGGGTCGATCAGGAGGTCCCAATGCGACTTGTTGTTGGGCTCGTTCCAGATCTTGGCCGCCTCGATCATCGGCTCGCCTCCCGTGACGGATAAACCGGCCCGTCGACCTGCGGCCGCGTCGTGCGCTTGCACAGATAGACCTCCTCTTCCGGATGGGCCGCGATGGCAAAGCCGGCGCTGCGCAGCATGGCCTCGACGCAGGCGCGATTGGGCACCCACCAATTGGTGGGGTCGTCGGCATATTTGTGCTCGATGAAGTGCAGCTTCGGGTAGCCGGAGGAATCGAACTGATCGGTAGTCCAGAAGTCGTAATTCTTCTCGATCGCATCGACCCGGCTGTCGCCGCGCAGCATCGACTGAAACAGGAGGAGATCGCCGGCGACGTGCTCATGGATCAGGTCCAGCGCCAGCAGCGGGTGTCGCAGATGGTAGAGCACGCCCATGAAGATCACGAGGTCGAACTTTTCGCGCAGCTGCCCGACATCATAGGCCGACATCTTGCGGAATTCGATCCTGAGCCCGTTCACCTCGGCCGCGAAGCGGGCCTGGGCCAGATATTCTTCGTCGGTGTCGAGGCCGAGCACGCGTTCGGCGCCGCGCCGCTTCATCTCCATGGCGTAAAAGCCGGCATTGCAGCCGATATCGAGAACGGTCTTGCCTTCGAGCCGGTCCGGAATGATGCCGGAGAAGCGCTGCCACTTCACATTGGGGTAGTCGCCGAGAAAGTGCGACGGCGCTGTCGGCACGCCCTTGAGGTCGAGATTGTGAAACCATGGCCCCAGCGCATCGACGCGCTGGCGGATTTCCTCGCGGGAGAGGGCGCCTCTGGTCATGCAATCGCTCCGTTATTCATTGAGACCGGCCGGGCCCCGTCCGATGAGGCGCGGGTCCGCGACTTGGAACGGCCCTCGACGCCCTCGGCGAGCAGGGCCATTGCCGTGCGATAGCCGTCGATGGTGCCGACATCGACGTAGGATTCGCCGGCCTTGACCCCGATGCCGTTGCCGCCGGCCGAAAGGTAGGCATTGACCAGCGTCCCGAAATATTCGTCGCGGCGTTCGCGTGCGTGCCACAGCGCCTGGAGCTGGCGGAAGCCGTGGGCCGACATCTTGAAAGCACCCCAGATCCAGCGCGAGGCTGCATTCGGCTGCTTGACCTGGATCTCCGTCACCTGCTCGCCGTCCAGCACCACCGCATCGAAGAATTCGGGGTGCTCGACCGGGAACAGCAGGAACGAGAGGTCTGCCTCGGGCAGGGATTGCAGGGCCGCCTTGGGAAACCACACCGTGTCGGGCAAGCCGACCATGACGTCTTCGTGCCGCCCGACGACGGTGCTTGCCCTGAACACCGCGTCGCACAGGCCGGAGGCTTCGGGCTGCACCACATAGGCGAGCTCGGCGCTGCCGTAATGGTCGCCGAAATATTCGAGGATGTCGGACTTGCCGGGCGAGATCACGAAGCAGATCTTGTCGGCGCCGCCGAGGATGAGGCGCTCCAGCAGATATTCGGAGACGGCGCAGGGACGATCGGTACCGTCGTCGCGCCGGCTGCCGACCGGCAGCAATTCCTTCGAGAAGGCGAGCGGCTGAATACGGCTGCCGCGGCCCGCGGCCGGAACGATGCCCCACATGATCAGGCCTCCTCGATTTGTTGCCGGCTGACCCGGCTCGACGCAATCTGCTCGAGCATCGAGATCAGTTCACGCGCCCGCTTGTCGGATGTGTGCTGGTCCATGGTGCGCTCATAGGCGCGCAGGGCCATGCGCCTGAGCTCGGCATCCGGCATCGCGAGTGCGGCAAGCGCGTCGTGCTCGTCGCGTGCGATCAGGATCTCTTCTCCGGGCGCGAAGAAGTCCGCTATTCCGGGCCAGTCGTCGCTCAGCAGCGGGGCACCGCAGGCCGCGGCCTCGAACAGCCGGCCGGACGGGCACCAGCCCATCTCCGCCATGGCCCGGCGGGTGACGTTGAGGGTCAGCCGCGATGAGGCAAAGAACGGCGCGTGCTCGGACGGCGGCAGGTGCCGCACGAAATAAATGTTGGGCGACCATGGGAAATCGTCCGGGTACTGCGCGCCGCCGATCAGGAAGCGGAGATCCTGGCGCGCCCGCGCGGGCGCGACGAAAAGCGCCTCGAGCGTGCGCTGGCGGTCTTCGGAGTAGGTGCCGAGATAGGACAAATCGGCGCGATAATGCGGCTGCGGCGTAACCGGATGGTGGATGTCTGTGTCGACATGCCCATAAAGCGGCAGGGTGTCGCGCGCGCCGAGCCTGGTGCGGAATTCGTCCGCAACGTGAGGCCCTCCGGTGAAGCTGAGCACCAGCGCGAAGTCCCGCAGGCCGCGCGGGCCGATATAGGGGACAGCCTCGCCGGCGATGAGCCTTGCCAGCGTAACCGGAGTATCGAGGTCGTAGAACACGGGAACGGCACGATCCTCAGCGAGAATCAGCTCGGTCGCGGCGATCGCATCGGGGCAATAGGAGGTCACGATCGCGACGTCGGCATCACGGATTTCGGCGCTTGCCGCCTGCCGCACGTCGTCCCAGTTCGCGAACAGCCGGAGCGCGCCACCCGGCAGCTCGTAGAGATCCCGGGCACCGGCATAATAGGGCACGTCGCGCTCGAAGAAGACGACGCTGTGTCCCGAACGCGCGAGATGCTTGCAGAGGCCGCGCCACAGGGTGGCGTGACCGTTGCCCCAGGAAGACGAGATTGTCAGGCCGAAGATGATGATCTTCACGCCGTCACCCGTTGGTTGATCCTGGTGATCTTCATGCCGCTTCTGTCGGCGCGGAGCGTGCTGATGCTGGCCGGATCGATCTCGATCGAAAGAAACTGGTCGAGCGGCGTGCGCGAATAGTGCAGCAGCGCGGCGCGGATCGGCTCGGCGTGGCTGACGAGGACGACGGCGTCGAGATTGCGGTCGCCGCGCAGCTGCTCCAGATGAGCGACCATGCGGTTCTGAAGCGACCGCATGCTCTCGCCGCCGGGCGGGCGGCTGGTGCCGCGTCGCCCATTCCAGCGCGACCATCGGGGATCCGGCGCCAGCTCGTCGAACGATCGCCCGGTCCATTCGCCATAATCGAGTTCGTCGAGGGCAGGAACGATCTCGACCGGCAGCCTGAAATGCGCCGCGAGGATGCATGCCGACTGCATACAGCGCCGTTGCGGGCTGGACTGAATGAGCGATGGCCGCGGCGCGATGGTGCCGGCACAGCGCGCCATTTCCTCACAGCCGAGATCGTCGAGCGCGACGCCTTTCATCCGGCCGCACAGGATGCGGCCGAGCAGGGCGTGATGACCGTGCCGGACGAGATGGATGATCCCAGCCATCACGCAAACGCCTTGTCGTCGATGAAGGCGCGTGTCCGCCGTCCGGCCTCCTCGTCGGTGAACTGCTGCGGCGGCGATTTCATGAAATAGCTCGAAGGGCCGGTCAGCGCTCCGGCCTGGCCGCGGTCCATGGCGAGCTTGGCACAGCGCACCGCGTCGATCACGACGCCCGCCGAATTCGGGGAGTCCCAGACCTCGAGCTTGACCTCGGCGCTCAGGGGAACGCCGCCAAAGGTCGTTCCCTCCAGGCGGATGAAGGCGAGCTTGCGATCGGTGAGCCACGGCACGTGGTCGCTCGGTCCGACATGGATGTTGTCGGGGTCCATGGGGACGTCGAACTGGCTGGTCACGGCCTGGGTCTTGGAGATCTTCTTCGAGGCCAGCCGCTCCCGTTCGAGCATGTTCTTGAAATCGGTATTGCCGCCGACATTGAGCTGGTAGGTGCGGTCGAGCCGCACGCCGCGCTCGCGGAACAGGTTGGCGAGCACGCGATGCAGGATGGTGGCACCAACCTGGCTCTTGATGTCGTCGCCGACGATCGGCAGGCCCGCTTCCTCGAAGCGGCGCTGCCACTCCGGATTGGAGGCGATGAAGACCGGAATGCAATTGACGTAGCCGCAGCCGGCCTCGATGGCGCGCGCCGCATACCATTCGCTGGCGCGCTGCGAGCCGACCGGAAGATAGGAGACCAGAACGTCGGTGCGGGACATCGCCAGCACTTCGGACACGTCGGCCTCCGGCACGTTCGCAATTGGAACGTCGTCGGTGAGATAATGCCCGATGCCGTCCAGGACCGGTCCGCGTTGCACGATGACGCCTGTCGGCGCGACGTCGGAGAAACGGTGCGTGTTGTTGGGCGAGGCGAAGATCGCATCGGCGACGTCGCGGCCGACCTTGTTGGCGTTGACGTCGAACGCCGAAGCGATCTGGATATCGCTGATATGGTAACCGCCGAGGTCTGCATTCATCAGTCCCGGGACCGGCTCGTTCGACTTGGCGTTCCGGTAGTAGGTGAGGCCCTGGACGAAGGAGCTCGCGCAATTGCCGACGCCGACGAGTCCGACGCGCACGCGGCGCCTGTGTTGGAGACGAGAATGCATGGAATGAAGCCCTCCGGAAGCATGCGGCGTCGGTGCAAGAGTCGGTGTAAGTACGTCGGCGAACGTGTGGAAGGTATGTTCGTTCCTGGGAAGGAGATGCGAGCGGCACGCCGTGGGCCGATTCATCGCGACAAAATGCGACGCGCTTAACATGGGATAAAGTCCCGTACCGCCAGCTCGGAACGAACGACTTTCATGATGAAGATGAAGAAGATGATGCTCGCCTCACGCGGACCGTTTCGTATCTGCCGCGAAGAACCAATCACTGCGGCCCGCGTTTGTCGGCCAATGGTTCGATGCGGTGCGGGCGTTCATCGCCCGCCTAGTGAACGAGGTGTGACATGACATCCAAGGCACAGAACAGCGAAGCCCACGAGACCACCGATCACAACGTCATCCAGAAATGGGCCGAAGAACGCGGCGGGAAGCCGGCGACCGTGAAGGCGACGGAGGAGGGTGGCCACGCCGGAATCCTGCGTATTGATTTCGATCCGCCGGATGAAGCGTTGGATCGCATCAGCTGGGACGCGTTCTTCGAGAAGTTCGATGAAGCCGGCATCGCGTTCCTGCATCAGGATCGAACCAAGGACGGCAAGCTCAGTCGATTCCACAAGTTCGTGCGACATTAGCGACCGCGCGACATGGCGGGCGGCTGGGCGGAAGCGATCAGGGCGGGCGATTTTGGGCGCGCCTGGCGGATCAACGATCGAGATTTGCTGGAGATCGCGCATCCGCCGAAGCACACTGGCCCGCGTCACCTCCAGCGGATCTGGCGCGGCGAGGAGCTGAGGGATAAGCACGTGCTGGTGCGCTGCTATCACGGACTCGGCGACACCATCCAGTTCCTGCGCTTCATGAAGCCGCTTCGCGCGATTGCGCGCAGCGTCACCCTGTGGTGTCAACCCGAGCTGCTGCCGATGGTCGAGGGCGCAGCGGGCGTCGATCGCGCCATTCCGCTGCATGATGGTGCGCCCGAGAGCGCTTTCGAGGTCGACATCGAGATCATGGAGGTGCCGCACGCTATCAGAGCGCGCCGCGATCAGGTCGAGATGCGCGTTCCCTACCTGATGCTCCCTCCTGTTGCCGTACAACCGCTTCGGCTGCAAAGTCTGGCCGTCGGCCTGGTCTGGAAAGTCGGTGAGTGGGACAAGCGGCGGGAGGTTCCGGCCGTCTTGCTGCGCAATCTCGCTGGATCCGGCGTGACGCTCCATTCGCTTCAGCGCGGGACGAGCACCGAAGAGCTCGCGACGATCGGGGCACGGGACATCAGCACGCCTGATATCGTCGCTCTCGGCCATCGCCTGCGGCAGCTCGATCTCGTCATCTGTGTCGACACCATGGTGGCACACCTTGCGGGCGCGCTGGGATGCGAGGCCTGGGTCTTGCTGCATGCCGATTGCGACTGGCGCTGGCCCCAATCCGGTGCGCGTTCGTTCTGGTACCCGAGCCTGCGGCTGTTTCATCAAACACGGCCGGGCGATTGGGTCGATGTCATCGCCGACGCCCGCAACGCGCTACGGGTGCGGCTCGAAGGAGGTCGAACGACCGCGGCGATGTGATTTCCAGACGTTCTTTCCAAGACATTGATGAGGAACGAGCGCCGCCCACGCGCTTTGGTGCAACGCCCTCGCAATGGAAAGACGCTCATGCAAAGTTCCGACGCCGGTGTGTCGACTGCCAGCCTGTCGCAGGTGACCGACGATATCTGGATCGTGAACGACAAGCCGATCAACGCCGCCGGCCTGCAACTGCCCGTGCGGATGACTGTCATCCGCCTGTCGAACGGCGACCTCGTGCTGCATTCGCCGGTGAGATATTCGCCGGCTTTGCGCGAAGAGCTGGAGCGGCTGGGCACGATCAGATACCTGCTGGCGCCGAATATTGCGCACTGGATGTTCCTGCCAGAATGGCAAAGGCAGCTGCCGCAGGCCGCGATCTTTGCTGCGCGCGGCCTTGCGGCGCGCAGGCAGGTGCGGGCGGCCGGCCTCCGCGTCGATCGCGAGCTTGGAGACACGACGCCGGAGGAATGGGCCGCCGACCTCGAAACGGTGTCGGTGAATGCTCCGATGTTCTCGGAGGTCGAGCTGTTCGACAGGCGGAGCCGGACGCTGGTTCTGACGGATATCGTGCAGAACCTCGATCCCCACCACCTCAGCGCCTCGAATACAGCCGCGGCGAGCCTGCTCGGCATTGCCAAGCCGGACGGGAAGGCCCCGGTCTATCTGCGGCTGCTGCTCCGCCTCGGCGGCCGTTCGGCGCGGGCTGCGGGCGAGCGGCTCGTGAAGCTGACTCCGGAGCGGGTGATCTTTGCGCATGGCGACTGGTTCGAAACACAGGGAACGGCACGCCTGCGGCGATCCCTGCGCTGGCTGCTTCCCGCGGACGTCTCGGGACGCGAGCACGGGCAGATGGTCGGCACGCGCGTCGTCATCACCGGCGCCTCCAGTGGAATCGGCCGCGCCGCGGCGCTGGCCTTTGCCCGCGAGGGCGCAAGCGTGGTCCTCGCCGCACGCCGCGGCGAGGTCTTGATGCGGCTTGCTGCGGATTGTGAGGCGCTCGGAGGCCGGGCCCTGCCCGTGCCGACCGACGTCACTGACGCGGAGGCGGTGCAGCGTCTGGCCGGTGAGGCGGATGAGGCCTTCGGCGGCATCGACGTCTGGATCAACAACGCCGGCACGGGCGTGTTCGGGGCCTATCAGGATGCAGACATCGCGCTTCATCGCCGGACCATCGAGGTCAATCTGCTCGGCACCATGCATGGCGCGTTCGCGGTGCTTCCGATCTTCCTTCGCCAGAACCGCGGTGTCCTGATCAACAACATTTCGCTTGGCGGCTGGGCGCCGACGCCCTTTGCCGCAGCCTATACCGCCAGCAAGTTCGGCCTTCGCGGCTTCACCGCAAGCTTGCGTCAGGAGCTCCGGGCTCATCCCGGCATTCACGTCTGTGGCGTTTTTCCGTCCATGGTCGATACGCCGGGCTTCGTTCACGGCGCCAACGTCTCCGGACGAAGGCTCGATCCTGGTCCGCTGCTTTATCAATCCGAAGATGTAGCCCAGACCCTCCTGCGCCTCGTCCGCGCGCCTCGTGACGAGATGGCCGTGGGGTGGCCGGCGCGCGCCGGGCAACTGGCCTATGCGGTTGCTCCTGAGATCACCGAGAATGTCATCGGAGCCGCATTCCGCTGGCTGCTGTCGCGCGCGCGTCCAGCAGCAAGGAACGAAGGGACCTTGCTCGAAGCGGGTCCGCAGGGCACGTCCGTCGACGGCGGCTGGCTGGTGCGGAAGCAGGTTCCGCCGGCCGCTGTGCTCAGCAAGGGGCTCGTGGTGCTCGGGATCGCTGCCGGCCTGGCATTCGCGGCATCGAGGGCGGGCCGTTCCAGACCCCGCGCGAGGACGCGGCGGCGGCGCGCGTGAGTCCGCGGCAATCTCGCGCCGAGGACCGACGGCGATGCCCGCCCGCCGGACCGCAGATGGCTCCGGCGCCGGAACGAAGCCCTGAGACCGCGCGTTCCTGCGGGAACACCCGAGGACCAGACGTTGCCGCGCTATCATTTTGATTTGGTGGATTCTGAAACCGTAGCCGACGAGGGAGGTGCCGATTTGCCGGACGACATCAAGGCTCTGGATGTCGCCGAAGAGATTGCGCGGCGCCTGCTCGAGGAGCGTCCCGAGCTTAAGGGCCGCCACTTCTCGATCCTCGTCACGAACGAGGATGGTGAGGAAATCGGCCGGATGCCGCTGGATGTAGTGCACTGAAGCCGTGATCTGACATGACGTTCATGATTGGGGTGATCGCCGACACGCATGGACTGCTGAGGCCCGAGGCGAAGCGCTGCCTCGCCGGCGTCTCGCACATCATCCACGCCGGCGACATCGGCGCCCAGGCGGTGATGGACGGGCTTTGCCGCATCGCACCCGTCACCGCGATCAGGGGAAATGTCGACCGGGGCACGTGGGCTGAACGCTTTCCCGAAACACAAACGCTGCGCCTCGGCGGCCGCAGCTTCCACGTCCTGCACGACCTCAACGAGCTGACGATCGATCCTGCCGAGCTCGGGATCGATGTCGTGGTCTCAGGGCATTCCCACCGCGCGCGGATCGAAACCGTCAACGGCGTGCTCTATCTGAATCCAGGCAGCGCAGGGAAGCGCCGCTTCAAGCTGCCGATTACGCTGGCAACGATGGAACTGCACTCCGGCGGGCCGCTGCGGCCGGTCATTCACGATCTCGACACGCCAGCAGGCCTCCGCTGCTAGTGCGTCTTCGATTTCTGCCACCGCTCCAGATCCAGCGGCGGCCGTTCCGGATCGATCTGTTCCTTCTCGGGATTGCCTTGCCAAGGCTTATCCGTCTGCCGGTGCGTCGGCATATCGGTCTTCCGGCGCGGATCGTCGAGCGGTGTCTCTCGCGGATCGGTTTCAGGTTCAGTCGCCTTTGGCATGTGTTTCCCCGTCGAGAGTTTCCCTGTCGAGCTCGCAGGATGGGCTGCGGCAGCACCCTCTGATCAACCCGGGACGCAGCGCGGTGTTCCCTGTCTCGCGCTGCGGCGATCGGCGCAGGAACGACCCCTGCGACAACTCATTGTTCTATTTCGACATTGCGAACCATCGACACAGGAGCAGCACATGTCAAAGATGCCTCCAGTCCCCGAAGAACAGCGGAGCAACAAGGGACCCGGTTCCGATCCGGCCGTCGAGCCGACAGAACGGGAGCCGGGCCGCGAGAATTTCGATACCCAGGGCCGCCACGGCAACATCAAGCAGAACACGACCAACCAGGGCTACCAGCAGGATCGATGATGCTCGACCTCAACAGATGCACCAAGAGACAGTCGATGAGCAGGACAGGTCTGGTGCTGCTCGCCGTGCTGGCGACCGCCTCCGCCGGAGTGGCATTCGGGCAGGGAGGTGGCGGCGGCGGGGGAGGGAGCGCCGGTGGC
>NZ_JADYVF010000012.1:0-2500 GCF_020193625.1 Bradyrhizobium sp. IC3123
GTGGGGGGACAGGGGCCCCATCTAGCGGGCGAGGCGGGCGTCTGGCGGGGGGCGACAGCCCTTGGGACGGCACGCCCCCCAGGTGTGGCGGGGTGCGGAGGAGGGGCCCCGGGGGAGGCCGCCGGGGAGGCCTCTAAGGCGTCCTTCAGAGCCCGCTGGCGGGCAAACTTTTTTTCAGATTTTTTGCCGGGCGGGCTCGTTCGATGTGCCCGGCGGCTTTCTAAATGGCTGGAATCGTGGGTGTTTTCTCGCTGGTCCGCTGTGCGACGATTTGTTGACGATTGGCGTTGACAGGCCGGAAGGTGGGGCCTATAACCCCAACCACTGAGCGCGGCGCCGCCGGGTCACTGACCAAGGCGAGCGAACGCGCCACTGATGCTCCTCACCTTGTTGAGTGACACAACAGCCGACACCAGTCGGTTGGAGTTCATCCATCGTCGGTAAGGGTGTCGGAACCCTTCCTCTCAGGAAGGTTGAGGCCTCCATGGTCTCGGGCTGTTTGACAAGTGAAGATGAAGAAAGAGAAACGTGGACGGCGGAGTCCTTGCGGGTCTCGCTTCCGAGAAGCTTCGGCTTTTCTGATCGAGACCGGACGAAAGACTTCGGCGGTACACGTTTTAAAGGAAACACCATCGTTGCCAGCGATGTGAATCGCGGGCAGCACATCGACTTCGGTCGATAATGGTGGGACCTCGTCAAACGTTGTGATCAGCCGGTTCAAAGTTCAAGTCCAACTTGAGAGTTTGATCCTGGCTCAGAGCGAACGCTGGCGGCAGGCTTAACACATGCAAGTCGAGCGGGCGTAGCAATACGTCAGCGGCAGACGGGTGAGTAACGCGTGGGAACGTACCTTTTGGTTCGGAACAACACAGGGAAACTTGTGCTAATACCGGATAAGCCCTTACGGGGAAAGATTTATCGCCGAAAGATCGGCCCGCGTCTGATTAGCTAGTTGGTGAGGTAATGGCTCACCAAGGCGACGATCAGTAGCTGGTCTGAGAGGATGATCAGCCACATTGGGACTGAGACACGGCCCAAACTCCTACGGGAGGCAGCAGTGGGGAATATTGGACAATGGGGGCAACCCTGATCCAGCCATGCCGCGTGAGTGATGAAGGCCCTAGGGTTGTAAAGCTCTTTTGTGCGGGAAGATAATGACGGTACCGCAAGAATAAGCCCCGGCTAACTTCGTGCCAGCAGCCGCGGTAATACGAAGGGGGCTAGCGTTGCTCGGAATCACTGGGCGTAAAGGGTGCGTAGGCGGGTCTTTAAGTCAGGGGTGAAATCCTGGAGCTCAACTCCAGAACTGCCTTTGATACTGAAGATCTTGAGTCCGGGAGAGGTGAGTGGAACTGCGAGTGTAGAGGTGAAATTCGTAGATATTCGCAAGAACACCAGTGGCGAAGGCGGCTCACTGGCCCGGTACTGACGCTGAGGCACGAAAGCGTGGGGAGCAAACAGGATTAGATACCCTGGTAGTCCACGCCGTAAACGATGAATGCCAGCCGTTAGTGGGTTTACTCACTAGTGGCGCAGCTAACGCTTTAAGCATTCCGCCTGGGGAGTACGGTCGCAAGATTAAAACTCAAAGGAATTGACGGGGGCCCGCACAAGCGGTGGAGCATGTGGTTTAATTCGACGCAACGCGCAGAACCTTACCAGCCCTTGACATGTCCAGGACCGGTCGCAGAGATGTGACCCTCTCTTCGGAGCCTGGAGCACAGGTGCTGCATGGCTGTCGTCAGCTCGTGTCGTGAGATGTTGGGTTAAGTCCCGCAACGAGCGCAACCCCCGTCCTTAGTTGCTACCATTTAGTTGAGCACTCTAAGGAGACTGCCGGTGATAAGCCGCGAGGAAGGTGGGGATGACGTCAAGTCCTCATGGCCCTTACGGGCTGGGCTACACACGTGCTACAATGGCGGTGACAATGGGATGCTAAGGGGCGACCCTTCGCAAATCTCAAAAAGCCGTCTCAGTTCGGATTGGGCTCTGCAACTCGAGCCCATGAAGTTGGAATCGCTAGTAATCGTGGATCAGCACGCCACGGTGAATACGTTCCCGGGCCTTGTACACACCGCCCGTCACACCATGGGAGTTGGTTTTACCTGAAGACGGTGCGCTAACCCGCAAGGGAGGCAGCCGGCCACGGTAGGGTCAGCGACTGGGGTGAAGTCGTAACAAGGTAGCCGTAGGGGAACCTGCGGCTGGATCACCTCCTTTCTAAGGATGATCCTTCAGCGAGCTCACGCTCACTATCGGATCGTTTTAGAAACATCAGTGGCCAACAGATCGCCAGATCGTTGAGCTGCATTGGCGGGATTTCGCCGTCTTCGTTTCTCTTTCTTCGCGGACGAACACGCGCTGGGCCTGCATCATGCCGGATCCCACGGTCCCTGACGGGATATGCGTTAGGGGCTTGTAGCTCAGTTGGTTAGAGCGCGCGCTTGATAAGCGTGAGGTCGGAAGTTCAAGTCTTCCCAGGCCCACCACTTTCATCGAG
>NZ_JADYVF010000012.1:7500-226970 GCF_020193625.1 Bradyrhizobium sp. IC3123
GGCAGCCCATTCCACTTTTCGAGGTTCATGATGTTGTGGCCCTGGCCGGTGCCTTCCCACCAACCGGGATAGTAGTAGTACTTCGCCACCTTGACGAAGCCGAGCTTCTCGTCGTCATACGGACCGACCCACTCGGCAGCGTCGATCGTCCCTTTCTCCAGCGCGGGATAGATGTCGCCGGCCGCGATCTGTTGCGGCACGCCCCCGACCTTTGCGACAATGGTGCCGGCGAAGCCGCCAACCCGGAATTTCAGGCCCTTGAGATCATCGACGGTCTTGATCTCCTTGCGGAACCAGCCGCCCATCTGAGCCCCGGTCGAGCCGGTCGGCACGCCGATCGCGTTGTGCTCTTTCAAGAGATCATTGAGCATGTCCTGACCGCCGCCCCATATCAGCCAGGAAATGTGCTGACGCGTATTGAGGCCGAACGGCAGCGAGGTGCCGAAGGTGAATGCCGGATTCTTGCCCCAATAATAGTAGAGCGCGGTGTTGCCCATTTCGACGGTGCCGTTGGACACGGCATCGAGCACTTGCAGGCCCCCGACGATTTCGCCGGCCGCGAAGGGTTGGATCTGGAATCTGTTGTCGGTGATCTCCGCGACCCGCTTGCAGAAATACTCGCAGCCGCCGTAGAGCGTATCCAGTGATTTCGGCCAGCTCGCCGCCAGCCGCCATTTCACCTCGGGCATTGATTGTGCGACAGCCGGCGCTGCAATTGCGCTTGCGGCAAGGCCCAGTCCGCCTGCCTTCAGAAATTTACGACGTTCCATGCGTTTCCCTCCTGCGGTGTCGTGTCCTCGACGAGGGATCGCGGTCTTGACACCGCTTCATCTTTCGCCGGTGGCCGACGTTTCTTGGTGTCCGAAATTCAATGTTCCCGGATCGCAGGCAGCATGACCAAAGGGGAACAGCAAATCAAGCTCGCTTTGGTTGTGCGCCTGCCAAGCCGATCAATGCTGCGGCGCGAACGCGGCTTCCATGGCCTTGCGCGCCTTCACCGTTTCGTTGCCCGGGTCGAATTCGACATCGCTCCAGCGTACCAACGTGCCATGGGCGACGTCGTGCTTAAGCTTGAGGCGATGTGCGAGCCCGATCGGCAGGGCCCCAGCCCTGAGGCTCGCGGCCGCCGGTATCAGCTTGCCCCATACCGTGTAGCCGCCTTCGCCGTCGAGCATCTCCCCGGCACGCAAGTTACGTTTGGCCACGGCGGCGACGTCGCCGCGAAAGCCGTAAGGCTGCCCGGTGGGCTCGCCCCGCAGCGCGGCCGACAGCACCGAGATGTTCAGCTCGAGCCCGATCAGATGGTAGGGCTTGTACATCGCGGCATAGCGTCCGCTCCCATCGGTCTTGAGGCCGTATTGCCTGAAGCAATCGGCGGCATAGTCGTTGGGCGCCTCCAGTACTACATAGACGCCCCAGCGCAGGTCGCGAAACACCGGCCGGCCGTCGCGCTCGAGCGAGGAGACGACTTCGACGACACCGGATCGCTCCAGCACACCGCCGCGCGAGCGCGGCCGCATGATGTGCGGCAGATCATCGACGCCGCACGGCGGAAACGCCAGGCCGTCCGCGGGCACGTCGAGGCCGCAGGCATTGGCGATTGCGGCCATCTCGATCGCCGATTTGGTGCCGTCGAGGAACGAGTTGAACATCTGCGGATTCATGCCGGCCGACTGCGCTTCGCCCGCGGTCAGGCCGTAATGCTGCCAGACACCGTCGGGCGTCACGTCGTGATAGGCCGGCAGGTACTTCGTGCCCTTGCCGGCGGCAATGACGTGAAATCCGGTGGCGCGGGCCCAATCGACCATCTCCGCCGTCAGCGCCGGCTGGTCGCCATAGGCGAGCGAATAGACCACGCCCGCTTTTCGCGCTTCGTCGGCGAGCAGCGGGCCCGCCAGCACGTCGGCTTCGACATTGACCATCACGATATGCTTGCCCGCCGCGATCGCGGCGCGCGCGTGGGCAATGCCGACGGCGGGATTGCCGGTCGCCTCTACCACCACGTCCATGGCGCCGCCGGCAATGGCGCGCGCGCCGTCATCGGTGAACACGGTCGCGGCGATGCGTTCGGCATCCCAGCCGACGGTCCGGCAGGCCTCGCGGGCCCGGTCGCGGTCGATGTCGACGATGATGGGCACCTCCAGCCCCGGCGTGTGCGGCACCTGTGCAAGGAACATCGAGCCGAACTTGCCGGCGCCGATCAGCGCGACACGGACAGGCTTGCCGGCGGATGCGCGGGCTTGCAGGAGGCGGAAGAGGTTCATGGGGGGTCCGAGATCGCTATGGCTGTCAGGTGACACTGTCAAACTTCGTCATTCCGGGGCGCGCGAAGCGCGAGCCCGGAATCCATTTCTCCACAAGCACTGCGGCCCGATGGATTCCGGGCTCAACGCTCCGCGTCGCCCCGGAATGACAGGTTACTCCGCCGCCTGCCGCGGTGCCCGTGCCAGCCGCAGCAGCGCGTCGTCGTCCACCGTCTTGATCGGCGTGAAATCGCGATGCGCGATGTAGTCCGGCCGGGTCGGTGTGCGGATATGGTTCGAGACCGCATTCAGCGTCAGGTACACGATCTTGCGCGGATAGGGCGTGATGTTGCCGCTGGAGCCGTGCACGAGATTGCCGTGGAACATCAGCATGCCGCCGGGCTTGCCGGTGGGCGCGACGATGCCGCCCTGCTTGACGAGGCGCGTCACCGTATCCTCGTCCAGCGTCCACAGCGGATAAGAGGTGGTGGCGAGATCGTGCGAAGCCTCGAGATCGCCGGCGTTCTGGCTGCGCGGCACCAGCATCAGGGGGCCGTTGATCGGCATCACCTCGTCGAGGAAGATCGCGATGTTCATCGCCCGCGGCTCCGGCATGCCGTCGTCGCGCTTCCAGGTGCCGTAGTCCTGGTGCCATTGCCAGACGTCGCCGGTGAAGGCCGATTTCGCGTTGATCTTGAACTGGTGCATGTAGACGGGCTCGCCGAACAATTGCTCGACCGGCTCGATCATGCGCGGATGCGCGCCGAGGATCGCGAACGCCTCGTTGTAGAGATGCGCGGCAAAGGCCGTGCGCGGCGCTCCGCTCTTCTCGCGCCAGACCTCGGGCCGGTTGGCGTCGTAGATTGCGACCGCCTCGCGCGCGAGCAGGTCGACCTCCTCCTGGGCGAACAATTCGGGCAGGAACAGCCAGCCCTCGCGGTGGAAGAACTCCAATTGCTCCTGAGACAGTTTCATGGGTCGTCCTCCTGTTTGCTTTGTTTTGTCATTCCGGGGCACGCGAAGCGTGAGCCCGGAATCCATTCCTCCGCAGTCTCTGCCGCCCGATGGATTCCGGGCTCGACGCTCCCGGGCCGCGCTTCGCGCGGTCCCGTCGCGTCGCCCCGGAATGACGGCGTGCTACGCCGCCGCCTCTTCCGTCGCCCGCAATCTCTCCTCGGTCATCCGTCCCGCCGTCTGCGCATGCGCAAGCGCGGCGCGTTCGGCCGCCGTCGCGTTGCCGCTGAAAATGTGCGCGGCAATCTCGGCATGCTCCGCCCAGGCGCTGGCGCGATAATCGAGCTCGGAGAGCACCGTCGCCATCGAGCGCCGCATGTGCGGCCATTGCGGCGCCATGGTCTCCTCGATCACGGGATTGCCGGCGAGCTGATAGATCGCGCGGTGAAAATCGACGTCGAGCGCGATGAGCTCGGATAGCGTGGTGTCGCGGTCGCTGCGGCGTCCGGCGGCGAGCGCTGCCTCCAGTCGCGCGCGTCCCGCTGCGTCGCTGGCCGCGCGCTGAGCGGCCAGCCCGGCCGCCAGCGCATCGATGGCGCCGCGCACCTCGTAGAGCTGACGGATGCGCGCGGGATCGAGCTGTGTCACTTCAAAGCCGCGGCGGCCGCTCTCGGCGACCAGGCCCTGCCGATGCAACAGATGCAGCGCATGCGACACCGGCTGGCGCGACACGCCGAGCCGATCGGCGAGCTCGTTCTGCCGGATGCGCTGGCCGGGCCGAAGCGTGCGGTCGGAGATCGCCTCCAGGATCCGCGCATAGACTTGGTCGATCAGGTTCGGGAGCGGGTCGAGAGGGATCACACCGGCAGCTCCAGAAGAACGAAGAAATACGGAATTCCGTATTCGAACTTACGCTCGGCAAGGTGGAGCGTCAAGCCGTATCTCGGGCGATCCCAAGGGCTCCACGTCACCCGGGTAAGCTGTTGAATTTCCTGAGTCCGTCTACTGTGCATGGGGTTGTTTTCGCGACAACGGGTCCGGATCTGACCCATCCAGCACCTCCACCTCCATCGTGGCGATGTCGTCCGCATCGGCCACCGCCTCGATCGCCCCGATCCGCTCGCCCACGAACGTCACGCGCAGGGCAATGCGCAGCTGTCCGCCGAGGATGACGGCAGCACCCAACTCACCATCGACCAGCGCCGTGCGCGCCGTCCGGGCGCGGCCCTTGTAGAACTGCGCGACAGCCTCGGCGCCGCGCACCTCCGCCAGCGAGCCGAGCCGCACCGCGGCCTGATCGGCGCGGAAGACGACCTCGGGATCCAGCACCGCGAGCAGCCCTTCGAAATTGCCCTCGCGCGAGGCTTTAAGAAATGCATCGACGATCCTTCGCTGCTGCGTCAGATCCGTCTCGGGCACCGGTGCGCCCTGCACGCGCCGCCGGGCGCGGCTCGCCAGTTGCCGCGAGGCATCGACCGAACGGCCGACGATCGGCGCGATCTCCTCGAACGGGACGGCGAACATGTCGTGCAGCACGAAGGCGAGCCGCTCCGCGGGCTGCAGCGTTTCCAGCACGACCAGCAGTGCCGCGCCGACGGAATCGGCCATCTCCGCCTCTCGCTCGCTTGTATCGTCGACCGGCTCGGGTACGTGCGGACCCATCGGATCCTCGCGACGCGACTTCCGGGCGCGCAGCATGTCGAGGCAGATGCGCGCCACGACCGTGGTCAGCCAGCCGCGCAAATTCGCGATGTCGGACAGGTCGTAGCGGCTGACCCGCAGCCAAGCCTCCTGCACGGCATCGTCGACCTCGGCGCGCGAGCCCAGCATTCGATAGGCGACCGCACGCAAATGATCCCTGCTCGCCTCGAACTGCCCGGTCAGAAAATTTTCTTCGGTCATCGGTCACATTCCCTCGTCGCGATCCGTCATGCCCATGACGAAGCCAATCCGGCCGATGTGACCGGAACCTTCGAAATTCGACAGATGGAGACGCAACATGATGCACGCCCGCATGAATCATCCCGTCATGGTCCTGCCGGAGGCCATGAAGGTCCTTCAGTCCCTCGGCAACCTGACAAAGCAGGGTCTGCCGGAAAGGCTCCTCGAACTGGTGCACCTGCGCGCCAGCCAGATCAATGGTTGCAGCGTGTGCGTCGATATGCACCCGAAGGTCGCCCGCCGGCTGGGCGAAACCGACGAGCGCTTGTTCGCCGTCTCCGCCTGGCGCGAAGCGCCCTACTTCACGGACGCCGAGCGCGCCGCGCTGGCCCTGACCGAAGCCGTCACGCGCCTCGCCGATCGCGAGGATCCGGTGCCCGATGCGATCTGGAACGAAGCCGCCAAGCACTTCGACGAGCGCGAGCTCGCCACGCTGATCGTTGCGATCGCGACGATCAACGTCTGGAACCGCCTGAACGCGACGATCAAGATGCCGGTCGGCGTGTGGAAGGTGTGAGCTACTCCGTCAGGAATCTGCTCACCACCTCGCCGAACTCGAGCGGCGCCTGCTCGAACATCCAGTGGCCGGCGTTCGCGATCACTGCCGTCTCGGCGCCCGCGATGTGCGCGGCCAGCACGCGCCACATCACCGACAGGCTGCCGGTGGTGGCGCCGCCGCCGATCAGCAGCGTCGGCGTCCTGATCGCCTGCGCATCGCTGAGGGTGTAGGGCCGGCGCTGCTCGTTGATCTGGCCAAGGAAGGTGAGCGCGTTGTCGCGGAGTTGTTGCTTGGCCGCAGCCGGCACGCGCCGCCAGGAACCGTCGCCCTCGATGCCTTCGTAGAAATTCCGCACCGCGCCCTCGAGGTCGCCGCCGCGGATCATCTCGACCGATCGCGCCGTGCGGGCCGCCAGCGACGGATGCGCGGGCGTGCCTTCGGGCACAGGCAGGGATGGGTCGAGATCGCCGCCGGGCTCGGCCAGCACCAGCTTGTGCAACAGATCAGGCCGCGCCTGCGCCACGCGAAAGGCGATGTGTCCGCCGCGCGAATGGCCCATCAGGTCGACGGGGCCGGGCCTGACCTGCTCGATGAAGGCAATCGTATCGGCGACGTGCTGCGCCATCTTGTAGTCGTCGCCGACGGCGTCCCAATGCTCGGGAAAGAAGTGCCGCAGGCTGACCGCGATCACGCGATGGGATTTCGACAGCGGACCGAGCACCGAATACCAGGTGCGGAAATCACCGAGTGTGCCGTGCACACAGACCAGTGGCGGGCCCTCACCGACCTCGAGATAGGCCATGTCGTAACCATTGACGCGGAAGCTTTGCATGGTCAGCTCGCCAGAAAATCCAAAACCACTTCGGAGAATTTCTGCGGCGCCTGCTCGAACATCGGATGCGTCGCGTTCGGGATGATCGCCGTCTTGGAATAGGGCACATGCGTGGCCAGCGCATGCAGCACTTTCGGCAAGAGGCCCTTGGTCCGCGCGCCCAGGATGAACAGCGTCGGCATCTTGATCGCCTCCGCATCCGCCTTCGAGAACGGCGGGCGGCTGTCGCGGACCTGGCCGATCAGCGTAAAGGCATTGTCGCGCAGGTTCTGCTTCACCATCGCGGGCAATCGCGGCCAGGTGCCTGGGCCTTCCAGCGTGTCAACGAAGACGGCGAGCCCGCCGTCGACATCGCCGGCCGCGATCTTCTCGGCCGAGGCCGTGAAGCGCGCCAGCAGCGGCGAGGGGCCGCCGACGTAGTCCGGATCAAGGCTCGCATCGAGCTCGCCCCCGGGCTCGGCCAGGATCAGCCGGCGTAAGAGATCGGGCCGCTGCTGCGCCACGCGGAAGCAGATATGCCCGCCGCGGGAATGGCCCATCAAATCGACCGGTCCCACATCGAGCTTGTCGATGAAGGCGATGACGTCCTCGACATGCTGGGCGATCGAATAGGTGTCACCGACGCTGTCCCAGCGCTCCGGGAAGAAGTGCCGCAGGCTGACGGCGATCACCCGGTGCCGCTGCGTCAGCGGCCCCAGCACGCAGCCCCAGACGCGGAAGTCATTCAGCGATCCATGCACGCAGACCAGAGGCGGACGGCCCCTATCTTCGCCCACATCGAGATAGGGCATGTCGTAACCGTTGACGTGGAGGCTCTGCATGATGGACTCGGGAGAGGATTGGAACGCCTGTGCAAGATTCCCGGAAACCGGGTGGATCGCAACTATTTCCAAGCCTAGATTTGGCACGACATCAAAGTGGGGGCCTGCAACGGAAGCAAGCCAGGAACCTAGACATGACCGACCAGCATTTTGCTCTGTTCGACACAAGGATCGGCCTGTGCGCCATCGCCTGGGGCCCGCGGGGCATCAACGGCACGCAATTGCCGATGGGCGGCGAGCAGAAGATCCGCACCCGCATCAGCCAGCGTCATGCCGACGCCGTTGAGGCCGAGCCGACCGCCGAGGTGCAACAGGCGATCGATCGCATGACAAAACTGCTCGCCGGCGAGCCGGATGATCTCACCGACATTCCGCTCGACCTCGACGGCGTGCCCGAGTTCAATCGCAGCGTCTACGACATCGCCCGGGCGATTCCGCCGGGTAAGACCATCACCTATGGCGACATCGCAAAACAGCTCGGCGGCGTCCAGCTGTCTCGCGACGTCGGCCAGGCGCTCGGCCGCAACCCGTGCCCGATCGTCGTGCCCTGCCATCGCGTGCTCGCCGCGGGCAACAAGCCCGGCGGCTTCTCGGCGAATGGCGGCGTGGTCACGAAGCTGAAGATGCTGGAGATCGAAGGCGCGCTGGTGAACCACACTCCGAGCCTGTTCGATTGAGGATGCCGAAGCTTGCTCGGCGTCATGGCCGGGCTTGACCCGGCCATCCACGTCTTCCTTTGCAGTACAAAGAACGTGGATGCCCGGGACAAGCCCGGGCATGACGGTGTTGAGAGCGGCCGCTCGCCCTAAGTCTTCGTCGCCGTCTTCGGCCAATACCGATCGCGCAAATGCCGCTTCACCAGCTTGCCGGTCGGCGTGCGCGGCAGCTCGGCTTCGAAATCGACCGAGCGCGGGCACTTGATGGCGGAGAGGCGGCTCTTGCAATAGGCGATCAAATCGGCCTCCAGCGCCTTGCCGGCGCGGCTCATGTCGTGGGGCTGCACCACCGCCTTGACCTCTTCGCCCATCTCCTCGTTCGGCACGCCGAACACCGCGACGTCGGCGACCTCGGGGTGCGTGATCAGCACGTCCTCGGTCTCCTGCGGATAGATGTTCACGCCGCCCGAGATGATCATGTAGGACTTGCGGTCGGTGAGATAGAGGAAGCCGTCCTTGTCGAGATAGCCGACGTCGCCGAGCGTCGACCATCCCTTGGCGTTGTAGGCCTTCTTCGTCTTCTCGGGATCATTGTGATAGGTAAAGGCGGGCGCGTCGGCGAAATAGACGGTACCGATTTCGCCGACCGGCTGCTCCTCGTCGTTCTCGTCGAGAATCTTGATCTTGCCGACCACGGCGCGGCCGACGCTGCCGCGATGCTCCAGCCATTGCTGCGAGTTGCAGACGGTGACGCCATTGCCTTCAGACCCGGCGTAATACTCGATCAGGATCGGCCCCCACCATTCGATCATCTTGGCCTTGACGTCGATGGGGCAGGGCGCGGCGGCGTGGATCGCGCCCTTCAGGGTGGAGACGTCGTACCTCGTGCGCACCTCGTCCGGCAGCTTCAGCATGCGCACGAACATGGTCGGCACCAGCTGCGATTGCGTCACCTTGTACTTCTCGACCAGCTTCAGGAACTCTTCGGCGTCGAAATGCTCCATGATGATGGAGGTGCCGCCGAGCACGATCGCCATCATGTTGAAGCGCAGGGGTGCCGCATGATAGAGCGGCGCCGGCGACAGATAGGTGCTCTCCGCATTCATGCCGCACATGTCGGCGCAGAGCACGCGGAGGAAGGCGTTCGGCACGTCGATCCTGTTGCCTTCGAAAGCCTTCTTGATTCCCTTAGGGCGCCCGGTGGTGCCCGACGAATACAGCATGTCGTAGCCGGCGACCTCGTCGGCGATCGGCGTCGTCGGCTGCGCGGCGGCTTCCTTGTCGTAGGAGCGGAAGCCGGGCAGCGGGTCGTCCATCATGTAGAAGATCGGCTCGCCGGGCGTGCCTTTGATCAGGCCCTTGATCTGGTCGGCGCATTTCGGCGTCGTGATCACGACCTTGGCGCCGCAATCGGCAATGATGTAATCGATCTCGTCCTGCTTCAGGTAGCGGCTGATCGCGGTGTAATAGAGCCCGCTGCGCTGTGCCGCCCAGCACAGCTCCATGAAGGCGAGGCGGTTCTCCATCAACAGCGCAATGTGGTCGCCGGCCTTGAGGCCAAGCGAGCGGAACAGATGCGCGCCCTGGTTCGAGAGCTCGTCGAGCTCGCGATAGGTGATCGCCTTGCCGGTCCCGGCCATCTGGTAGGCGATCTTGTCGGGCGTCGTCTTGGCGTGGATACAGGGGTGGGTCATGGCGTTTCCTCAAAACGCGAATGGCGAGTAGCGAGTGGCGAATAGGGAAGAAGGGCAAACCGCTCTTCGTCTACTCACCACTCGCTACTCGCCACTCGCTACTCGCTTTTGTTCTTCTTACAGCCGCTCCACGATCGTCACATTCGCCATGCCGCCGCCTTCGCACATGGTCTGCAGGCCATAGCGCTTGCCGCGCTGGTGCAGGGCGTGGACCAGCGTCGTCATCAGCTTGGTGCCGGAGCCGCCGAGCGGATGGCCGAGCGCGATGGCGCCGCCGTTGACGTTGAGACGCTCCGGGTCGGCGCCGGTGGTCTTCAGCCAGGCGGTCGGCACCGAGGCGAAGGCCTCGTTGACCTCGAACAGGTCGATGTCGCCGATCTTCATGCCGGCCTTCTCCAGCGCGCGCTTGGTGGCGTGCAGGGGAGCATCGAGCATGATCACGGGATCGCCGCCCGTCATGGTCATGTGATGGATGCGGGCGAGCGGCTTGACGCCGAGCTGCTTCAGGCCCTTCTCGTTCACCACCATGACGCCGGAGGCGCCGTCGCAGATCTGGCTGGCGCTGGCTGCGGTCAGCTTGCCGTTCTCGGCGATCAGCTTGACCCCCTTGATGCCGTCGAGCGTGACGTCGAAGCGGATGCCTTCGTCGATGTGGTGGGTGTCCTTGCTGCCGTCGGCGCGGGTGATGTCGAGCGGCACGATCTCCTTCTTGAAGTGACCTCCTTGCGTCGCCGCGATCGCGCGCTGATGGCTGTCGTAGGAGTACTGGTCGAGCTCGTCCTTGGAGAGGCCGTACTTCTCGGCCATCATCTCCGCGCCGGTGAACTGGCTGAACACGATGTTCGGATACTTCTTCTCGATGCCCGGGCTCTTGTAGTTGCCAAAGCCGTTCTTGGCCGGAAGCTGCGATGACAGGCCCATCGGCACCCGCGTCATCGATTCCACCCCGGCCGCGATCACGACGTCCATCGCACCCGACATCACCGCCTGCGCGGCGAAGTGCAGCGCCTGCTGCGAGGAGCCGCACTGACGATCAATCGAGGTGCCTGGCACACTCTCCGGAAGCTTCGAGGCCATGACCGCGTTGCGCGCGACGTTGTTGGACTGTTCGCCGACCTGCATCACGCAGCCCATGATCACGTCCTCGACCTGGGCCGGATCGACCTTGGTGCGGTCGACCAGCTCGTCCAGCACCTTCGCGGCGAGATCGGCCGGATGCCAGCCGGCGAGGCGGCCCCCCTTGCGCCCGCCGGCGGTGCGCGCAGCGGCGACGATGTAAGCCTCGGCCATGTCGGTCTCTCCCTGAATTCTTTATTGGGTGGGTTGTCGGGCCGATTTAAGGGTCGGACCATCGTTTAGTCAATCGATCAATTAACTCTTGTGATGAGGCGCTGCTTGCGCTTATCTGCGCCCCGCTTCCAGCGGCCAAACAGGGATCTCCGTGGCGACCAGCGTACCGAACAGGCTCCTCAGCGGGAAAAATTCCACGGCAGAGAAATTGCTGGTGGCCGCGAGCGAGCTGATGATCGAACGCTCCTCGATCGAGATCTCGCTGTCCGATATTGCGCAGAAGTCGGGCGCCAACGCGGCCCTGGTCAAATATCACTTCGGCAACAAGGACGGCCTCTTGCTGGCGCTGCTGGCGCGGGATGCCGCGACCGAGATGTCCAATCTCGAATATCTGCTGGCGCAGCCGATCACGTCGACGGCGAAGCTGAAGCTGCATATCGCCGGCATCATCCGCGCCTATCACCGGTTCCCCTATATGAACCGGCTGATCCACTATCTCTTGCACGAAACCAGCGCGAGCTCTGCCGACGAAGTCTCCAAGTTCTTCGTTGCGCCGCTCCTGGACTTCCACCGCCGCCTGCTGGCTGAAGGCGTCAGCCGCGGCGAATTCCGCCCGACTGATCCGGTACTGTTCTACACCAGCCTGATTGGCGCCTGCGATCATTTGTTCTTCGGCCGGCATGCGATGTCCCGCGCGACCGGCGTCGGCCCGGTCACCGACGATGTCTGCCGGCAATACATCAAGCACATGGAAACGCTGATCTGCGGCGGCATCCTCACGCAAGCCGAGGAAGCCGCTGCGGCCGGATAGTCCGGCCGACACGTGACGAGTCTAGAGAAGAAACGCTCAAGGAAAGGTACAAGCGATGCAATTGAAAGAGTTGGCCGTTCTCATCACCGGCGGTGGCTCGGGCCTTGGTGCCGCGACCGCCCGCGCCATGGCGGCCAAGGGCGCCAAGATCGGCGTGATCGATCAGAGCAAGGAAAACGCCGAGAAGGTCGCCGCCGAAGTGAAGGGCGTCGCGCTGCATGCCGACGTCACCAGCGAAGAGCAGATCAAGGCCGCGATTGCGAAGGCGGAAGCTGCACACGGCGTCGCCCGCGTGCTGATGAACTGCGCCGGCATCGGCGGCTCGCAGCGCATCGTCGGCCGCGACGGCGTCTATCCGCTCGAAAAGTTCGCGCGCATCATCAACGTCAACCTGATCGGCACGTTCAACTGCCTGCGTCTGTTCGCCGAGCGTCTCGTCACCGCGGAGCCGATCGGCGAAGAGCGCGGCGTCATCATCAACACGGCCTCGGTTGCCGCCTACGAAGGCCAGATCGGCCAGATCGCTTATTCGGCCTCGAAGGGTGGCGTCGTCGGCCTGACGCTGCCGGCCGCGCGCGATCTCGCCAGCCAGAAGATCCGCGTCAACACCATTGCGCCCGGCCTGTTCTTCACGCCGCTGCTGATGGGCCTGAACGAAGAGGCCCGCAAGAGCCTGGGCGCCCAGGTGCCGCATCCCTCGCGTCTCGGCGATGCCAACGAATACGGCATGCTCGCGGTGCACATCGTCGAGAACCCGATGCTGAACGGCGAGACCATCCGCCTCGACGGCGCGATCAGGATGGCGCCGAGGTAGGTGCTTTCTTCCTTCTCCCCTTGTGGGAGAAGGTGGCATAGGCGGCCTTAGGCCGCCGTTCTTAAGAACGCCGAAGCGAAGCTTCGGCTACGGCGCCGGATGAGGGGTTGTCTCCACAATCTCATTTGTGGAGGCAGACCCCTCACACAAGCGATTGTGCGGCTAGCGATTTACATGCCCTCTCCCGCAAGGGGAGAGGGCGCAGCAATCGGCGCCGCGACTCGCGGCAAGTGCGAGGCACCCATGTCCCAACCGCTGCTGATCGAGCATGACGATGGCGTCGACCGGGTGACGCTCAATCGGCCCGAGCACCTCAACGCCCTCGATCCGGCGCTGATCGATGCGCTCAACGACTATTTCCAGGGCCTGCAACGCAATCGCGACACGCGCGTCGTCGTGCTCAAGGGCGCCGGCAGGAATTTTTGTGCCGGGCTCGATCTCAAAGCTGCGATGGCGCGCCGGGCCGGACAGCAGGAGCCGCCGGGCGTCACGGAGTCGCTGGATTCGCAGCGGCGCATCGCCGACATCGTGATGCTGATGCGGCGCTGTCCGCAGCCGATCCTGGCGCTGGTGCAGGGGCGCGGCGGCCGGCGGCGGCTTCGCGCTGGCGCTGGCCTCCGACATCCGCATCGCGACGAGATCGGCGCGGATGAATTGCGCTTCATCAAGCTCGGGCTCGGCGGCTGCGATATCGGCACCAGCTATTTTCTGCCGCGCCTCGTCGGCGTCTCCGTCGCATCCGAGCTGATCCTCACCGGGCGCTTCATCGGAGCGGAGCGCGCGCTCGCGGTCGGCCTCGTCTCGGAGATCGTGGACGAGGACAAGCTCGATGACGCGGCCGCGCCTTATGTCGAGGCGATGATGACGGCCTCGCCCGTGGGCCTGCGGCTATCCAAGGAATGCCTCAACATGAGCGTCGATGCCAGCTCGCTGGAAGCTGTGATCGCGATGGAGGATCGCAACCAGGTCCTGTGCAGCCGCTCGGAAGAGTTTTCGGAAGGCATCAGGGCCTTCCTTGAGAAGCGAAAGCCTGTCTATATCAGGCGCTGAACGATGAAGATCCGCAAAGGACAGTAATTCCGGGAGACGCAAAATGAGTGGAAGCGCGGCGGCAGTGATGACGAAGCCCGCCTTTCGCAAGGTGCAGTGGCTCGCGCGCGACATCGACGTCGAGCGTCGCGGCGACGGCACGGTGGTGCTGAAGTCGCGCATTCCGCTGCAGCCTCATGAGAAGCACATCCCGGCCTCGCTGGCGAAATGGGCCAAGGAAGCACCCGAGCGCATCTGGCTGGCGCAGCGCGGCGGCCCGAACCGCGAATGGCGCAAGGTGTCCTATGGCGAAGCCAAGCGCATCGTGGACGCGCTGACGCAAGGCCTGCTCAATCTCGAGCTCAAGGGCCGGCCCGTCACGATCCTCTCCGGCAATTCGATCGAGCATGCGCTGATGACGCAGGCCGCGATGCAGGCGCGCGTTCCGGCAGCGCCGGTATCGCCGGCCTACTCGTTGATGAGCCACGACCACGTCAAGCTCAAGTACCTGTTCGACCTGATCAAGCCGGCCGTACTGATGGTGCAGGACGGACCGATCTTCGAGAAGGCGCTGAAGGCGCTCGACCTCAGCGGCGTCACCGTGGTTCACGTCGCGCGGCCCTGCGAGGGCATCAAGAGCGTCAGCTTTGCCGAGCTCGCGGCAACGCGTGTCACGGCCGATGTCGAGGCCTCGATCGCGAAGATCACGCCGCAGACCGTCGGCAAGCTGCTGTTCACATCAGGCTCGACCGGCATGCCCAAAGCCGTCATCAACACGCAGGAGATGATGTGCGCCAATGCAGCGATGATGATGCAAGTGCGGCCGCGCGATCCGAACGGACCGATCTCGACCATGCTGGACTGGATGCCCTGGAACCACACCATGGGCGGCAATGCCGCGTTCCACCCGATCCTGGTCGACGGCGGCACGCTCTATATCGACGACGGAAGGCCGATGCCGGGCCAGTTCGAGGAGACCCTGCGCAATCTGCGCGAGATCTCGCCGACCTATTATGCCAACGTGCCGGCCGGCTATGCCGCGCTGGCAGCGGCCATGGAGAAGGACGACGCGCTCTGCCGTTCCTTCTTCAAGAATCTCTCGATCATGGCCTATGGCGGCGCGCGTCTGCCCGACGATCTCTACGAGCGCATGCAGGCCCTCGCAGTGAAGACCACCGGCGAGCGCATCGTGTTCTACACCGGCTGGGGTTCGACCGAGACCGCGCCGACCTCGACCGGCACCTATTGGGACACCGAGCGCGTCGGCCTGATCGGCCTGCCGTTCCCCGGCGTCGAGTTGAAGATGGTGCCGTGCGGCTCGAAATACGAGTTGCGCCTGCGCGGCGTCAATGTCACGCCCGGCTATTTCGGCCAGCCTGAGCTGACGAAGAAGATGTTCGACGAGGAAGGTTTTTATTGCATCGGCGATGCCGGCGTCTTCGTCGACGATTCCGATCCGGTGCAAGGCATCATCTTCGCCGGCCGCGTGGTGGAGGACTTCAAGCTCACCACGGGCACATTCGTACATGTCGGCTCGCTGCGGACCGATGCGATCGCGGCCGCCACGCCCGTGGTGCACGACGCGCTGGTCGCGGGGCAGGACCGTCCCTTCATCGGCCTCCTGGCCTGGCCGAACCTGCACGCCTGCCGGCAGCTGGTCGGCAATCCCGATCTCAGCTTTGCGGATGCTGTGAAGCATCCCGAGGTGATCGCTTGCTTCAGGCGCGGCCTGGAAGCCCACAACCGTGAATGCGAAGGGGCCAGCAGCCGTATCATCGCGCGCGCGATGCTGATGGTCGAGCCGCCCTCGATCGACGGCAACGAGCTCACCGACAAGGGCTACATCAACCAGCGCGCCGGCCTGGAACGCCGCGCGGCGCTGGTGGAGCGGCTCTATGCGGACAAGCCGGATCAGGATGTGATCGTGCTGAAATGAAGACGACACTCGCTCCATTCGTCATTCCGGGGCGCGCGCAGCGCGAGCCCGGAATCCATCGGGCCGCATATGCGTGGCGAAATGGATTCCGGGTTCGCCGCTGCGCGGCGCCCCGGAATGACGGCAATAAATGACAACGAATAAGAGGTAAGCCCGCCATGAACTTCGACTTCTCCGACGATCAAAAGCAGCTCCGCGACCAGGCGCGCAAGTTCCTCGCCGAGAAATGCTCGCCCAAGGCGGTGCGTGTCGTGCTCGACGGCAAGGCGCCTTACGACAAGGAGCTGTGGAAAGGCCTCGCCGAGATGGGCTTCCTCGGCGTCGCGATTCCCGAGGAGTTCGGCGGCGCCGGCGCCGGTCATCTTGAGCTGTGCGTAATCGCGGAAGAAATGGGCCGGGCCAACGCGCCGGTGCCGTTTTCCTCGACCGTGTACCTCGCCGCCGAAGCGCTGCTGATCGCCGGCAGTGACGCGCAGAAGAAGAAATGGCTGCCGGCGATTGCTTCCGGCGAGGCCATTGGCACGCTGGCGCTGTTCGAGGGCAAGGGCAACCCGTCGCCGAAGAACGTCAAGCTGACGGCTGCGAACGGCGTGCTCAACGGCGTCAAGAAGCCGGTCGCCGACGGTGCGATTGCCGATTTTGCGGTGGTCGCCGCGCGCACGGGATCGAGTGGGCGCGACGATGACATTTCGCTGTTCCTGGTCGATCTCAAAGCCGGCGGCGTCGATGTGAAGAGCCTCACCAATCTCGATCCGACCCGCGGACAGGCCGAGATCACCTTCAAGGACGCCAAAGCCGAGCCGCTGGGCGCTGCGGGCGACGGCTGGAGCATCCTCACCCAGGTGCTCGACCGCGCCGCGGTGCTGTGCGCGTTCGAGCAGGTCGGCGGCGCCGATCGCGCGCTGGAGATGGGCCGCGACTACGCGTTGGACCGCATCGCCTTCGGCCGCCAGATCGGCTCGTTTCAGGCGGTCAAGCACATGCTCGCGGACATGTACGTCTCGGCGACGCTGGCGCGCTCCAACAGCTATTACGGCGCCTGGGCGCTCTCGACCAATGCGGCCGAACTGCCGGAAGCCGCCGCCGCCGCGCGCATCAGCGCGACGCAGGCGTTCCAGCACTGCGCCAAGAACAACATCCAGGTCCACGGCGGCATGGGTTTCACCTGGGAGTTCGACTGCCACATGTACTATCGCCGCGCCAACGCGATGGCGCTCGGGCTCGGCAGCCTCACTTATTGGGAAGATCAGCTGATCGATCGGATGCGGAAGAAGAACGCAGCGTAACGACAGGTGCGTAGGGTGGGTTAGCCGAAGGCGTAACCCACCACCGACCGGCAGTGCTCGACAGAATTGGTGGATTACGCCTCCAGCTAATCCACCCTACGGACAACAGAGAACCAAGATGAACTTCGACGACACCCCGCAGGAAGCCGAGTTCCGCGCCACCGCCCGCGCCTGGATCAGTGCGAACGCGCCCAAGCAATACGAGGACGAGCTGCGCAAATCCTCACTCGGCCGCACCGTGCTCAAGAACGCTGACATTCTCGAAGTGGCAAAAGCCTGGCAGAAGAAAAAGGCCGACGCCGGCTGGGCCTGCCTGCACTGGCCGAAGGAATATGGCGGCTGCGGCGCCTCGCCGATCGAGCGCGTGATCTGGCAGCAGGAGGAGGGGCCGTTCGGCCAGCTGTCCCGCATGTTCATCATCGGTCACGGCATGTGCGGGCCGACCATGATGGCGTTCGCGCGCGAGGAGCATAAGCGCACCTATCTGCCGCCGCTCGCCTCCGGCGAGAAGGTCTGGTGCCAGCTGTTCTCCGAGCCCGCCGGCGGCTCGGATGTCGCGGGCCTGCGCACGCGCGCCGAGAAGGACGGCGACGACTGGATCATCAACGGCCAGAAAATCTGGACCTCGGGTGCACATTATTCAGACTACGGCATCCTGCTCACGCGCACCGATCCGACCGTGCCCAAGCACAAGGGCCTCACCATGTTCTTCCTGGACATGAGGAGCCCCGGCGTCGAGGTGCGGCCGATCAAGCAGGCGAGCGGTGCCTCGGATTTCAACGAGGTCTATTTCACCAATGTCCGCATCCCCGACCATCAGCGCCTCGGCGAGGTCGGTGACGGCTGGAACGTCTCGCTGACCACGCTGATGAACGAGCGCAGTGCGATCGGCGCGGCCGTCTCGACCGGTTTCCCTGAATTGTTCGAGTACTGCTCCAGCCTGATGCTCGACGACGGCCCGGCGATCGAGGATCGCGCGGTGCGATCCAAGCTGGCGAACTGGGCGGTGAAGGCGAGCGGCCTGAAATACACCAGCATGCGCGCGATCTCGGCGCTGTCGAGGGGCGAACGTCCGGGGCCGGAGAACTCGATCGGCAAGCTGGTGGCGGGCTCCATGATCCAGGACGTCGCGACCTATGCGCTCGATCTGCAGGGCGCGTCCGGCGTCGTCAGCGGCGAGGATGCCGAGCTGGCCGGCCGTTTCCAGGCCATGCTGCTGCGCGCGCCCGGTACCCGCGTCGAAGGCGGCACCGACGAGATCATGCGCAACATCATCGCCGAGCGGGTGCTGGGCCTGCCCGGCGATATCAGGGTCGACAAGGACGTGCCGTTCAACAAGATCCCGACGAAGGGAAGAGGGTAGAGGTCCGCCATGAATTTCGACGACACCCCGCAGGAAGCCGCATTCCGCGAGACCGCGCGCAAATGGATCGAGGCCAATGCGCCGAAGGAATTGCAGGCCGAGCTGTCAAAGTCCTCGCTCGGCCGCATCCGCCTTGCCAATCGCGACATCGTCGATGTCGGCAAGGCCTGGCAGAAGAAGAAGTTCGAGGGCAATTGGGCCTGCCTGCACTGGCCGAAGGAGTATGGCGGCCGCGGCGCGACGCCGATCGAGAAGGTGATCTGGCAGCAGGAGGAGGGCGTCTACGGCAAGCTGACGCAGCCGTTCCAGATCGGCGAAGGCATGTGCGGCCCGACCGTGATGGCGTTCGGCAGCGAGGAGGCCAAGCGCCGTTACTTGCCGAAGCTCGCATCGGGCGAGGAGATCTGGTGCCAGCTGTTCTCCGAACCGTCTGCCGGCTCCGACGTCGCAGGGCTTCGCACCCGCGCGGAGAAGAGGGGCGACGTTTGGGTCGTCAACGGCCAGAAGATCTGGACCTCGGGCGCGCATTATTCCGACTATGGTCTTTTGATCGCGCGCACCGATCCGAACGTGCCCAAGCACAAGGGCCTCACCATGTTCTTCCTGGACATGAAGAGCCCCGGCGTCGAAGTGCGGCCGATCAAGCAGGCCAACGGCATGCAGGAGTTCAACGAGGTCTATTTCACCGATGTGGTGATCCCGGATAGCCAGCGGCTGGGCGCCGTCGGCGACGGCTGGAACGTCTCGCTGACCACGCTGATGAACGAGCGCATGTCGATCGGTGCGCGGCTCGCGACCGGCGTGCCCGAGATGTTCGAGCTCTGCTCGAACCTGATGCTGGAGGATGGCCTCGCCATCGACGATCCCGCCGTGCGCTCGAAGCTTGCGAGCTGGGCGGCCAAGTCGAACGGCCTGAAATACACCAGCTACCGCACGATCTCGGCGCTGTCGAAGGGCGAGCGGCCGGGCCCGGAGAATTCGATCGGCAAGCTGGTCTCGGGCATGATGCTGCAGGACATCGCGACTTACGCCATGGACCTGCAGGGCGCGGCCGGTGTTCTCACCGGCAACGACGAGGAAACGGCGCAGGGCCAATTCCAGCAGATGCTGCTGTCCTCGCCCTCGATGCGCATCGCCGGCGGTACCGACGAGATCCTGCGCAACATCATCGCCGAGCGCGTGCTGGGCCTGCCGGGCGACATCCGCGTCGACAAGGACGTGCCGTACAACAAGATCCCGACCAAGGGGCGGTGATCGCGCGCAGCGCGGCTATCCCGGGTGGGGAACGGCGCAAAGCGCCGTGCCCGCCCTTGCCCGTTGCTCACTCCACCCCGATCGTCGTCAGGTCCTGGAACCAGTGCTGCGCCTGCACGAACTGCTTGATCTTCGGTGACAGCGCGTGCGGGTTGGTGTCGTGGACGACCCACACCAGCGTGGCATCGTCCACGATCAGCGCATGCGCCTGCGCCAGCAATTGGTCCTGCTTGGTGCTGTCGAAAGTCTGCTTGGCCTCGTCGATCAGCGCGTCGACCTTCGGGTTCTTGTAGCCGCCCCAATTGACGCCAACCGGCGCGATCTGGCCGGAATGGAAGAAGCGGACGATGGCGTAGAGCGGATCCGAGGTGACATAGGCGATGTTGTTGGAGGTGATGCCGGCGTTCATCTCGTCGGCGGCGCCCTTGCGCCAGTGCGTATAGAGCGTCTCCAGCTCGACCACTTTGAAGTCGATCTCGATGCCGATCTCCTTGAAGCTCTGCTGCAGGAATTCGTTCATCGGCAGCGACAGCATCTGGCCGGTGCCGCCTTGCGCGATGATGAAGGTGGTCTTCAGCGGCTTTGCTTTGGAATAGCCCGCTTCCTCCACCAGCTTCTTGGCGGCGGCGAGATCATATTTCAGCTCGAAGCTAGGCTTGCCGAACCACGGGCTCGACGGGTCGACCTGGCCCTTGGCGGGCTTGGCGAGGCCGTTCATCAGGCCGACGACTTCGTCGCGGTTGATCGCAAGGTTCAGCGCCTTGCGCAGGCGGATGTCGGTCCAGGGCGAGCCCGGCAGCACGCTGAGGTGATAATTCCACACATGCGGCGTGACGTTGTCGACCAGCTTCATGCCGGCCGCCTTCAGCTGCGGCACGGCATCCGGCGCCGGCGTCTCGATCAGGTCGACCTGGCCGGCGAGCAGCGCATTGGTGCGCGTCAGCGCTTCCGGCATCGGCACCAGCACGATCTTGTCGGCCTTGGGAATGCGCTTCTTGTTCCAGTAGTCCGGATTTTTGCTGAGCTCGGCGAGTTCGCGCGGCACCAGCTTCGTCAGCTTGAACGGGCCGGTTCCGGAGGGCTGGCTGGCGAACTTGTCCCAGTCCTTGCCGAGCTTTTCATATTGCGCCGGGCTCGAGACCAGGAACCACAGCATCTGATAGGGGAAGAAGGAATCCACCGTCTTGGTGGTGATCTCCACGGTGAAGTCGTCGATCTTGGCGTAGCTGGCGACGGAGGGAAGGCGGGTCTTGACCTGCGCGCTCTGCCGCTTGTCGAATTGCGGCGCCTTGTCGTTGAGCACCTTGTCGAGATTCCAGATCACCGCATCGGCGTTGAAATCGCTGCCGTCGTGAAACTTCACGCCCTTGCGCAGGGCGAAGCGCCACTTCGTCTTGTCGGCGTCGTCCACCTTCCATTCGGTGGCGAGGCCCGGCACCAGCTTGCCGGGGCGGTCGGCGACATCCATCTCCCAGGCCACCAGCGGATCGTAGATCGTGTAGGCCGTGAACTGATAGGCGCCGGCGCCACGATCGGGCTGTCCAGTGGTGAGTGGAATATCTGCCATCGAGATGCCGTAACGCACCACCGTTTCGGCGTGCGCCGTGATTGCGGACACCGCCAGTGCAAGCACGGCGAGACAGGTCGATAGACGAATACGCATGGCCCAAAGCTCCAGGGGGATCTGGGACCAAACCTGCAATCTTGATGCCAGAATAGGCAGGGGGCCGATTTCGCCCGTGCGTCATCACAAGGACTTGTCGTCGCAGGGGCAATTCGCAGAAAAAGTTTTCCCTTGGCATAGCCATTGCATACGATTGCATCAAAATTAATCATCGGAAGCCGGAAAGGGACTGAGGCAATGTTTATCAAGAACAACAACACACGGGCGGCGCTGATCGCGCTGTTGGCGCTTGGCAGCGCAGCTGCATGGCCGCGGGTGGCGGCTGCCGAAACTGTGCTGCGCATCGGCATGACTGCTGCCGATATTCCGCGCACGCTCGGCCAGCCCGATCAAGGTTTCGAGGGCAACCGCTTCACCGGCCTCACCATGTACGATGCGCTGACCAGCTGGGACCTGTCCTCTGCCGACAAGGCGAGCGTGGTGATCCCCGGCCTTGCCACCGAATGGAAGGTCGACGATGCCGACAAGACCAAATGGACCTTCAAGCTGCGCCCAGGCGTCACCTTCCATGACGGCTCGCCGTTCAATGCCGATGCGGTGGTGTGGAATGTCGAGAAGGTGCTGAAGCAGGATGCGCCGCAATTCGACGCCAGCCAGGTCGGCGTCACGGCCTCGCGCATGCCGACGCTGGCCTCCGCGAAGAAGATCGACGACATGACCGTCGAGCTCACCACCAAGGAGCCCGACAGCTTCCTGCCGATCAACCTCACCAACCTGTTCATGGCAAGCCCTGCGAAGTGGCAGTCCTTCTACGACAAGGCCGAAGGCGCCGACGCCAAGGCGAAGTCGCAGGCCGCATGGACCGCCTTCGCCAGGAGCGCCTCGGGCACCGGCCCGTGGAAGATGGCGAGCTTCACCCCGCGCGAGCGGCTCGAGCTGGTCAAGAATGCGAGCTACTGGAACAAGGATCGCGTGCCCAAGATCGACAAGATGGTGCTGCTGCCGATGCCGGAGGCGAACGCACGCACAGCGGCGCTGCTGTCCGGGCAGGTCGATTGGGTCGAGGCGCCGGCGCCGGACGCGATTCCCGAATTGAAGCAGCGCGGCTTCAAGCTCTACTCCAACGAGCAGCCGCACGTCTGGCCGTGGCAGTTCTCGCGCGTCGAGGGCTCGCCCTGGAACGATATCCGGGTGCGCAAGGCCGCGAACCTCTGCGTCGACCGCGAAGGCCTCAGGGACGGTCTGCTCGCGGGCCTGATGGTGCCAGCGACCGGCACCTTCGAGCCCGGCCACCCCTGGCGCGGCAATCCCACCTTCCAGATCAAGTACGACAAGGCGGCTGCGCAAAAGCTGATGCAGGAGGCCGGCTACGGTCCCAACAAGAAGCTGACCGTGAAGACGCAGACGTCGGCGTCCGGCTCGGGCCAGATGCAGCCCTTGCCGATGAACGAGTATCTCCAGCAGGCGCTGGCCGAATGCTATTTCGACGTCCAGCTCGACGTCATCGAATGGAATACGCTGTTCACCAACTGGCGCCGCGGCGCCAAGGATCCCAGCGCCAACGGCTCGCACGCGACCAACGTCACCTACGCGGCGATGGACCCGTTCTTCGCGCTGGTGCGCTTCCTGCAGTCGGGCATGGCGCCGCCGGTCTCGAACAATTGGGGCTTCATCAACAACCCCAAATTCGACGAGCTGGTGAAGAAGGCGCGCCAGACCTTCGATCCCGCCGCGCGCGACGCCGCACTCGCTGAATTGCACGCAGCCTCCGTCGATGACGCCGCCTTCCTCTACGTCGCCCACGACGTCGGCCCGCGCGCCATGAGCCCGAAGGTGACAGGCGTCGTGCAACCGAAGAGCTGGTTCATCGACTTCTCGCCGGTGTCGATCGCGCAGTAGCTCTGTCGATTTGCTCGGTGCACCCTCTCCCCTTGTGGGGGAGGGTGGCTTCGCTTTAGCGAAGCCGGGTGAGGGGTCTCTCTCCGCGGATGCGGACCCTTCGATTGGAAAAGTTGCGTCCGCGGACCGAACCCCTCATCCGGCGCTTGCGCGCCACCTTCTCCCGCAAGGGGAGAAGGAAGAAAGAAGACCAGTGCTCGCCTATACCGCCAGACGCATTGTCTACGTCGTCCCGATCGTCATCAGCGTGGCGCTGGTGTGCTTCCTACTCGTGCACATCACGCCGGGCGATCCGCTGGTCGCCGTGCTGCCGGCCGATGCGTCGCAGGAGCTCGCCGCGCAGCTGCGCGCCGCCTACGGCTTCGACCGGCCGCTGCCGGTGCAGTTCGGCCTGTGGCTGTTGCGTGCCCTTCACGGCGATCTCGGCAATTCCATCGCGACGGGGCGTCCGGTGCTGGCCGAGGTGATGCGCGCGGTCGGCAACACCGTCACGCTCGCGATTGCCGCCGCCATCATCGGCTTCACCATGGGCGTCCTGCTCGGCCTGATCGCCGGCTATTTCCGCGAGACCTGGGTCGACAAGGTCGCGACCTCCTTTGCCATCGCCGGCGTCTCGGTGCCGCATTACTGGCTCGGCATGCTGCTCGTCATCATTTTCTCGGTCCAGCTGAACTGGCTGCCCGCGGTCGGCGCCGGCCCCAGCGGCTCCAACTCCTGGGCCTGGGATTGGGCGCACCTCAAATATCTCGTGCTGCCCGCGATCACGACGTCGGTGATCCCGATGGGCATCGTCACCCGCACGGTCCGCGCGCTCACTGGCGACATTCTCTCGCAGGACTTCGTCGAGGCTTTGCGTGCAAAGGGCCTGCGCGAAACCGGCGTGTTCCGCCACGTCATCAAGAATGCCGCGCCCACCGCGCTCGCGGTGATGGGGCTTCAGCTCGGCTATATGCTCGGCGGCTCGATCCTGATCGAGACCGTGTTCTCCTGGCCTGGCTCGGGCTTCCTGCTCAACTCGGCGATCTTCCAGCGTGACCTGCCGCTGCTGCAGGGCACGATCCTGATCCTGGCGCTGTTCTTCGTCTTCCTCAATCTTCTGGTCGACATCGCCCAAGCCGCGATCGACCCGCGCATCAAGCGGGGCTAGCCGATGAGCGAGCTTCCGTTGTCCGCCACCGCCAGCGATGCCGCGCTGCAGGCCGCGCCCGCCACCAAGGCGCGCGGTTATTGGGCGACCGTCGGCCGCCGCATCATGCGCGACAAGGTCAGCATGGCCTGCGCGCTGGTGCTGCTGCTGATCTTCCTTTCCGCGATCCTCGCGCCGTGGCTCGGTCTCGAAGACCCCTACAAGGGTTCGATGATCCGCCGCCTCCGCCACATCGGCACCACAGGCTATCCGCTCGGCACCGACGAGCTCGGCCGCGACATGCTGGCGCGGCTGATCTATGGCGGGCGCCTGTCGCTGGTCATCGGCATCCTGCCCGTGATCCTGGCCTTCTGCATCGGTACCTCGCTCGGCATCATTGCCGGCTATGTCGGCGGCAAGCTCAACACCGCGATCATGCGCACGGTGGACGTGTTCTACGCCTTCCCGTCGGTGCTGCTGGCGATCGCGATCTCCGGCGCGCTCGGCGCCGGCATCCTCAACTCCATCGTGGCGCTGACCATCGTGTTCGTGCCGCAGATCACCCGCGTCGCCGAGAGCGTCACCACGGGCGTACGCAACATGGACTTCGTCGAGGCCGCACGTGCCTCCGGCGCGGGCGCCTTCACCATCATGCGCGTCCACATCCTCGGCAACGTGCTGGGCGCGATCTTCGTCTATGCCACCAGTCTGATCTCGGTCTCGATGATCCTGGCGGCCGGTCTGTCCTTCCTCGGCCTCGGCACCAAGCCGCCGGAGCCGGAATGGGGCCTGATGCTGAACACGCTGCGCACCGCGATCTACGTCAATCCCTGGGTCGCAGCCTTGCCGGGCGCGATGATCTTCGCGGTCTCGATCTGCTTCAATCTGCTCTCGGACGGCCTGCGTAGCGCCATGGACATCAGGAACTAGGCCATGAGCGAAACCAACACCTCCGTCGAAATGCTGGAGCCGGTCGAGGACCGCGGTGGGCTCGCGCAGCCGCTGCTGCAGGTCAACGGCCTGACCAAGCATTTCCCGGTGCGCGGCGGCCTGTTCGCCGCCAAGCGCACGGTGCGTGCCGTCGACAATGTCTCCTTCTCCGTCGCCAAGGGCGAGACGGTCGGCATCGTCGGCGAGTCCGGCTGCGGCAAGTCCACCACCGCGCGGCTGCTGATGCACCTGATGCCGCGCGATGACGGCGACATCATCTATGACGGCATGACCGTCGGCCAGTCGCTAAGCTTGCGCGAGCTGCGCCGCGGCATGCAGATGGTGTTCCAGGATTCCTACGCCTCGCTCAACCCGCGCCTGACGATCGAGGAATCCGTCGCCTTCGGTCCAAAGGTCCATGGCATGGCCGATGGCGCGGCGCGCAACCTGGCGCGAGAGCTGCTCGGCAAGGTCGGCCTGCGCCCGGAAAACTTCGCCAACCGCTATCCGCACGAGATCTCCGGCGGCCAGCGCCAGCGTGTCAACATCGCGCGCGCGCTGGCGCTGTCGCCGCGGCTGGTGATCCTGGACGAAGCCGTCTCGGCGCTCGACAAATCGGTCGAGGCGCAGGTGCTCAACCTGCTCGCCGATCTCAAGCGCGAATTCGGCCTCACCTATCTCTTCATCAGTCACGACCTCAATGTCGTCCGCTACATCTCGGACCGCGTGCTGGTGATGTATCTCGGCGAGGTCGTCGAGCTCGGCCCGGTCGACCAGGTCTGGGACAGCCCGGCGCATCCCTATACCCGCGCGCTGCTCGCCGCGATGCCGTCCTCCGATCCTGATCGCCGCACCGAAACGCCGCCGATCACGGGCGACCCACCCAATCCGATCGATCCGCCCTCCGGCTGCCGTTTCCACACCCGCTGCCCGTTTGCGGAGCCGCTCTGCGCAAATGCGACACCAAAGCTCACCGCGCTGGATAATATGGGCCACGAGGCCGCGTGCTACATGGCGATACCGGGTTCAGGCCACAGCCGCGCCCCCAGGGGAGAAACCGCATGACGAGACCGACACCGAAAGAGATCAAGCCGATCGCGCATATCGCCGGCGTGCCCGTGGACGACGAGATCGCAACCCGCATCTCCAGCGCCATCGGCCCCGCCTTCGAGGGCTTCGCCGCCATCGCGGGTACGCTGCCGTTCGATCTGGAGCCCGCAACTTACGGGCTCGCGCAGACGCAGAAGGTGTCGAAATGAGCCGCGAGCCCGCCTTGATGACGCTCACCGAGGTCGCGCGCGCGATCGCGATGAAGCAGGTGTCCTCGCACGAGGCGACGCGGGCGCTGCTGCAGCGCATCGCGCAGTGGCAGCCGCATCTCAACGCCTTCATGTCGATCGAGGCCGAGGCTGCATTGAAAGCGGCGGATGCCGCCGATGCCGAGCTCGCCAAGGGCAATGTCCGCGGTCCCCTGCATGGCGTGCCGCTCGCGCACAAGGACATGTATTACGATGCCGGCCACGTCGCGACTTGCGGCTCGCTGATCCGCCGCGACTTCGTGCCGAACGTCACGTCCACCGCCTTGCAGCGGCTCAAGGACGCCGGCCAGGTCCGGCTCGGCACGCTGCATCTCGCCGAGTTCGCCTATGGCCCGACCGGGCACAACGCTCATTACGGTCCGGTGCGCAATCCCTGGAACGTCGCCCATATCACCGGCGGCTCCTCATCCGGCTCCGGCTCGGCGGTGGCCGCGCGCCTGACCTATGCGGCGCTTGGCTCGGACACCGGCGGCTCGATCCGCATGCCCGCGCATTTCTGTGGCGTCACGGGGCTCAAGACCACGGTGGGCCGCGTCAGCCGCGCCGGCGCAATGCCGCTGTCGCAATCGCTCGACACCGTCGGCCCGCTGGCCCGCACTGCCGAGGATTGCGCGCTCTTGCTGGCGCTGATGGCCGGACCTGATCCCGCCGATTCGACCTGCAGCCACGAGCCGCTCGCGGACTACGTCGCAGCCACCAAGGCTTCGCTGAGGGGTCTCAAGATCGGCGTGCCCGCCTCGTTCTATGTCGACGATCTCGACAGCGAGGTCGCGCGCGTGCTGGACGAGACCGTCGCGGTGCTCAAGCGCGAGGGCGCCGACATCGTCAAGGTCGAGCTGCCGGACCAGCGGCAATTGTCCTCGGCCAGCCAGCTCGTGCTCGCCGCGGAAGCCGCCGCCTTCCACAAGCGCTGGATGATCGAGCGCCCGCAGGACTATGGCCCGCAGGTCTTGATGCGGCTTCAGAACGGCCTCGCCGTTCCCGCCATCACCTATCTCGAGGCGATGCGTTGGCGCGGGCCGGCGCTCGCGGCCCACAATGCCGCGACGGCAGGCGTCGATGCGGTGATCGCGCCGGCGTCCCCGGTGCCGGCGCCGACGATCGAGGAGAGCGACGTCGGCGGCGGCCCGAACGCGCCGGCGCTGTTGCAGCGGCTGACGCTGTTCACCCGCCCGGTGAATTTCCTGGGCTTGCCGTCACTGACCATTCCTTCGGGCTTCACCACGACCGGCCTGCCGGTCGGCATGCAGCTGATCGGCCGCTCCTTCGACGAAGCCACCCTGCTGACCATTGGCGCCGCGTACCAGCGCGTCACCGACTATCACGACCGATTGCCGAAGCTGCCGTCATGAGAAACCTCGTCGAGATCTCAGGCCTCAACATCCGCTTCACCGGCGAGCGCACGGTCTATGCCGTGAACGATCTCAGTCTCTCGCTCGGCAATAGCGAGGTGCTGGGCCTGCTCGGCGAATCCGGTTCGGGCAAGAGCGTGACGCTGCGTGCCTTGATGCGCCTATTGCCGAAGAAGCGCACGCAGATTTCGGGGACGGTCAACGTCATGGGACAGGACGTGCTGGCCATGAACGACGAGCAGCTGTCGTCGTTCCGCGGCCAGACCGTCTCGATGATCTTCCAGGAGCCGGCGCTTGCGCTCGATCCGGTCTACACGATCGGCGCGCAGATCGCCGAAAGCGTGGTGCGCCACGAAGGCAAGAGCTTTGCAGAAGGGCGCGCACGGGCGCTGGAGATGCTCGAGGTCGTGCGCATTCCCTCGGCCAAGCGCCGGCTGGATGCCTATCCGCACGAAATGTCCGGCGGCATGCGCCAGCGCGCGATGATTGCGCTGGCGCTGGCCTGCCGGCCAAAAATCCTGCTGGCGGACGAACCGACGACGGCGCTCGATGCCACCGTGCAGATCCAGATTCTGCTCTTGCTGCGGGAGCTGCAGCGCGAGTTCGGCATGTCCGTCATCTTCGTCACCCACGACATCGGCGTCGCCATCGAGATCTGCGACCGCGTCGCGGTGATGTATGCGGGCCAGATCGTGGAGCAGGGCACCTTGCGCGACATCGTCCGCTCGCCGGTGCATCCCTATGCCAAGGGCCTGCTCGCCTCCACCATCCACGGCGCCAAGCGCGGACAGCGGCTGGAGACCATCCCCGGCACGCCGCCGTCGCTGGCCGAGAAGCCGCACAATTGCTCCTTCGCTCCCCGCTGCAAGCTCGCCGAGCCGCGCTGCCTGGAGCAATTGCCCGGGAATGTCGCGGTCGGGCCGGGTCGGGCCGCCAGATGCGTCCTGGCGGAGCCGGCCACCGTGCTGTCATAGTTCGGATGAGTTGAACCGGGCTGTGCGAGCCTTTCCAGCATTCACACCCCGTTCATTCCGGTTCCCGTTCCATGGCGCCTTTCACGGAGAGGGACCTCACGGATGTACATTTCCAACGAAGGCCTTCTCGTCATCCTGTTCGTCGGTCTCGTCGCCGGTTGGCTCGCCGGCAAGATCGTGCGGGGCGCCGGGTTCGGCCTGATCGGCGACATCGTGATCGGCATCTGCGGTGCGCTGGTGGCGAGCCTGCTGTTTCCAAAGCTCGGCATCCGCCTCGGCAGCGGCTTGATCTCCCAAATTGTCTATTCTGCCATCGGCGCGGTCATCCTGCTGCTGGTGGTACGCCTTGTGCGCGGCGGGGGCCGGCTCTAGCCTCTGCATTCGGCTGAGCGGAACTTGAGCCGCGCTTTTCGCGGAAGCGGCTGAAAGCCTGCAAGAAAAAGCCGCAAGCCTGTGGAATTCCGGACTTGCGCGGAAGGCTATCGGGGGTAGATGTGGCCCATGAGGCCTCGGATTAAATTCGACCGCGTTGGACGGCCGGAAAACAGATGTTAATCCAAGGCGAGTACTCCTTGAATCGCCTTTGAAATCAGGGCTTTGCCCGTTAGCCGAAAGAGATCAGACTGATGGCAGCCATCCCTGGCGTCCGCCGTTCGGAGCTCGGTGACGCCTTGCGCGCTTGTCGCACGGCCTTCATCGGCGTCGGCCTGATGAGCTGCATGATCAACCTGCTCTATCTGACCGGGTCGATCTTCATGCTGGAGGTCTATGACCGGGTGCTGCCGAGCCGCAGCATCCCCACCCTGGTCGGCCTGATCATCCTCGCCAGCTTCCTCTACATGGCGCAGGGCGTGCTGGACATGATCCGCAACCGCATCCTGGGGCGGATCGGCACCGCGCTCGACGAGGCCCTCAATAAGCGCGTGTTCGACACCATCGTGCGCCTGCCGCTGCTGGTCGGCAGCCGCAACGAGGGCCTGCAGCCGCTGCGCGATCTCGACAATGTCCGCTCCTTCCTCGGCAGCATGGGCCCCAGCGCATTCTTCGACCTGCCCTGGCTGCCGCTCTATCTCGCCATCTGCTTCGCCTTCCATGTCCTGATCGGCGTCACCGCGCTGGTCGGTGCCATCATCCTGGTCGGGCTGACGCTGGTCACCGAGTTCATGTCCCGCCAGCCGGCGAAGGAAGCGATGGGCCTCGCCGCCCAGCGCAACGATCTCGCCCAGGCCAGCCGCCGCAACGCCGAAGTGATGGTGTCGATGGGGATGGCCGGCCGGATGAACCAGCGCTGGAGCGAGGCCAACGAAAAATACCTCGCCGGCAATCAGCGGGCGAGCGACGTCGCCGGTGGTCTCGGCGCGGTCGCAAAGGTGCTGCGGATGATGCTGCAATCGGCCGTGCTCGCGGTCGGCGCCTATCTCGTCATCCACCAGGAGGCGACGGCCGGCATCATCATCGCCGGCTCGATCCTGTCCGCCCGCGCGCTCGCGCCGGTCGATCTCGCCATCGCGCATTGGAAATCCTTCGTCGCGGCGCGCCAGAGCTGGCAGCGTCTGACGCGCCTGTTGGAGCAGATGCCGGCGCAGGCGATGCCAACCCAGCTGCAGGCGCCGACCAGCCGGCTCTCGGTCGAAGGCGTCGCCATGGTGCCGCCCGGCGATCAGCGTCTCGTGGTGCAGGATGTCACCTTCGCGCTCGCCGCCGGCAACGGCCTCGGCGTGATCGGCCCGAGCGGTTCCGGCAAGTCGTCGCTGATCCGCGCGCTGGTCGGGGTCTGGCAGCCGGTGCGCGGCAAGGTGCGGCTCGACGGCGCGGCGCTCGATCAATGGACGAGCGACGCGCTCGGCCGCCATATCGGCTATCTGCCGCAGGACGTCGAATTGTTCGGCGGCACCATCGCGCAGAACATCAGCCGGTTCGATCCCGAGGCCACCTCCGAGGCGATCATCGCCGCGGCCAAGGAGGCCGGCGTGCACGAGATGATCATCAAGATGCGCGAGGGCTACAACACCCAAGTCGGCGAGCAGGGCGCCGCGCTTTCCGCAGGTCAGGCCCAGCGCGTGGCGCTGGCGCGCGCGCTCTACGGCAACCCCTTCCTGATCGTGCTCGACGAGCCCAATTCCAATCTCGACACCGAAGGCGACGAGGCGCTGACCCGCGCCGTCCGCTCGGCGCGCGAGCGCGGTGCCATCGTCGTCGTGGTGGCGCACCGCCCGATCGGCGTCGAGGCGGTCGACCAGATCCTGGTGCTGCGCGACGGTCGCATGCAGGCCTTTGGGCCGAAGGAGCAGGTGCTCGCCCAGGTGCTGCAGCCGCGCGTGACGCCGCCGGCGCCGATCAAGATCGTCAGCGAAGGCGGAGTGGCCAAACCATGAGCACGAAGCCATGAGCACGTTGGCCATCGGCGGCACCAAGGCGGCCGCGAAGACCGTCCGCGACTCCATCAGGTTCCACCTGATGCTCGGCCTTGTGATCGTGCTGGTCCTGGTCGTCGGCCTCGGCGGCTGGGCCTCGACCGTCCTGATCTCGGGCGCGCTGATTGCGCCGGGCCAGATCGTGGTCGAATCCAACGTCAAGAAGGTGCAGCACCCGACCGGCGGCGTGGTCGGCGAGGTGCGCGCCCGCGACGGCGACCTGGTCAAGTCCGGCGACATCGTCGTGCGGCTCGACGACACCGTCACCAAGGCCAATCTTGCCATCGTCACCAAGAACCTCGATGCGGCGCAGGTGCGTGCGGCGCGATTGCAGGCCGAGCAGCGCGGCCTCGACCGAATCGAGTTCCCGCAAGGCCTCATCGAGCGGGCGGGCGATCCCGACGTCAAGGCGCTGCTTGCGGCCGAGACCAAGCTGTTCGAGGTCCGCGTCAATGGCCGCACCGGGCAGAAGGCGCAGCTGCGCGAGCGCATCACGCAGCTCAACGAGGAGATCGCCGGTCTCAGCGCCCAGGAAAAAGCCAAGGACCAGGAGATCGCGCTGGTGCTGAACGAGCTCACCGGCGTGCGTGAGCTCTACGAGAAGCGTCTTGTGCAGATCTCGCGCCTGACCCAGCTCGAGCGCGACTCGGCCCGCCTCAACGGCGAGCGCGCGCAGTACATCGCCGCGCGCGCCCAGGCCAAGGGCAAGATCACCGAGACCGAGCTCCAGATCATCCAGATCGACAAGGACGTGGTCAGCGAGGTCTCCAAGGACCTGCGCGAAACCAACGACAAGATCGGCGAGCTGATCGAGCGCAAGGTCGCGGCCGAAGACCAGCTCCGCCGCGTCGACATCCGCGCGCCGCAGGATGGCATGGTGCTGCAATCGACGGTGCACACGATCGGCGGCGTCGTCACCGCCGGCGATACCTTGATGCTGATCGTGCCGCAGACCGACGATCTCCAGGTCGAGGCCAAGGTCAATCCGGTCGACATCGACAAGCTCCAGATCGGCCAGAAGACGCTGCTGCGCCTGTCCGCGTTCAACCAGCGCACCACGCCCGAGCTCAACGGTGTCGTCAGCCGCGTCTCGCCCGACGTCACCACCGACCAGCGCACCGGCCAAGGCTACTACACCATCCGCGTCTCGATGCCGCCGGAAGAGATCGCCAGGCTCGGCGACGTCAAGATGATCCCCGGCATGCCGGTGGAAGCCTTCGTCCAGACCGGCGACCGCACGATGCTGTCCTATCTGATGAAGCCGCTTCACGACCAGCTGATGCGCGCCTTCCGCGAGAAGTGACGCGCGGCAGCGCGTCGTGGTCTCGTAGGGTGGGTTAGGCGAAGCCGTAACCCACCGCTTCTCTAACCGAGGATGCGGAAGTGGTGGGTTACGCTGCGCTAACCCACCCTACAACACCGCCTTCTTTGCTATAGTTCGACTCAGGCCCAATCACCCGGCGGTCGAACCATGCAATCTCCACCCTCCATCCCCACCGCATCCTTCTCCGACGCGTCCCTCGCCGTTGCCCGCCTCGAGGAAATCTACGAGCGCAACACGAAATTCCTGCGCGACCGGTTCGAAGCCTATGTCGGCGGCGAGGCGATCACGACGCGGGTTCGCGCCTACTATCCCTTCGTCCGTCTCACCACCGCGACGCATGCGCGGCTGGATTCGCGCCTTGCTTACGGCTTCGTCGCCGGACCCGGCGTGCATGAAACCAGCGTGACGCGGCCGGATCTGTTCCGCAGCTATTTCACCGAGCAGATCGGCCTCTTGATTCAGAACCACGGCGTGCCCGTCGAGATCGGCGAGTCCGCCGAGCCGATCCCGATCCACTTCGCCTATCCGCGCGACATCAATATCGAAGCCGCCATCACCACCAGCGAGAATTCGCCCGTGACACGCTCGCTGCGCGATGCGTTCGACGTGCCCGTTCTCGCGACCATGGACGATTCGATCGCCGACGGCACTTTCGAGCTCCAGCCCGGCGCGCCGGAGCCGCTGTCCCTGTTCCGCGCCGCCCGCGTCGATTACTCGTTGCGCCGGCTTTATCACTACACCGGCACCGATCCCGAATATTTCCAGAACTTCGTGATCTTCACCAACTACCAGTTCTATGTCGATGCCTTCGCGCAAGCGTGCCAGCAGCGGCTGCAGTCCGGCGAAGCCGGGCTCGAAGCTTTCGTCGCGCCCGGCAACGTGATCACGAACAGCGGCGGCGCGATCAGCGGCACCGCGCCGGCTCGCGCACCGCAGATGCCGGCCTTCCATCTGGTCGCACCTGGCTATCGCGGCATCACGTTGATCAACATCGGCACCGGTCCGTCCAACGCGCGCAACGTCACCGACCACGTCGCGGTGCTGCGGCCGCATGCCTGGCTGATGCTCGGCCATTGCGCGGGCCTGCGCAACACGCAGCGGCTCGGCGATTACGTGCTGGCGCACGGCTATGTGCGCGAGGATCACGTGCTCGACCGCGAGCTGCCGTTGTGGGTGCCGATCCCGGCGCTGGCCGAGATGCAGGTCGCGCTCGAGGAGGCGGTCGAGGACGTCACCGGGCTTGAAGGCTTCGAGCTCAAGCGCCTGATGCGCACCGGCACGGTCGCGAGCGTCGACAACCGCAATTGGGAAATTTCCGGGCCTGAGGTGATCCGCCGGCTGTCGCAATCGCGCGCGGTCGCGCTCGACATGGAATCGGCCGCCATCGCCGCCAATGGCTACCGCTTCCGCGTTCCCTACGGCACGCTGCTGTGTGTCTCCGACAAGCCGCTGCATGGCGAGATCAAGCTCGCGGGCATGGCCAGCGAGTTCTACCGCCGCCGCGTCGGCCAGCACCTCGAGATCGGCCTGAAGGCGCTGGAGCGGCTCAAGCAGCAGGAATCGGAACGGCTGCATTCGCGCAAGCTTCGCAGCTTTGCCGAAGTGGCGTTCCAGTAGGGCCGAAGCCGCACTTTGCTGCTGACAAGCGCAGCGATTTTCAGCATTGTCCGGCGCGGGGCTCGACCGGGACGACTTGATGCCGCTCATGCGCCACAAGATCATTGGCCATGATCTGGAACGGCTGGCCTTTCGCTTCACCATGTTGAACGACGGCGAGGTCGTGCAGTGCCAGATCAGCGACGCCGCGATGGACGAGCTCGCGGGCATGCAGGGCACCGAAAGCAGCGCACGTCAGGCGCAGTTCCTGTCGCTGCGCGAGACCATCGAGCGCATCGCGTCGGACCTCTACGACGAGGCACCGCGATTCCCGGGCTATGTGGTGCGCATTTTCATGCGGCATTTGGCAAAATAAGCCAGCCTGCATGCGATCCGCCAGGCGGTGAAAGGGCTGCGAAAGGATTCGTTAACGGCAGCCTGTAGTTGCAATGGATGGCGCCGACCCCGGCGTGCGATGATGTCTCGCGGTATTTCACGCCAACATTCTCGCATGACCAGAAGATCACTCCTGCTGCTCGTCGCCGTCGCCCTGCTGGCCGGAAATCTGGCATATGCCAGCCTCTCCGGGCCCAGCGGGTTTGCACGCGATTTCGATCAGAACCTCGCGCGATTCCCACTGGCGGCGTCTATCGCCCGCAGCGATCCCGCCCTCCGGGAGGTCTTGCTCCGAAAGACCGAGGCGGCGTTCAATGAAGGCGGATGGCCCGCCGCGAATGGCGTGCTCAACATCATTCTGGCGAACGAGATGGAAGCCTATGCCGATGACGAACACATCAATGCGGTGGACCGGGCAGAGCTGACAGCCCTTCTGAAGCTGATGAGCGACCCATTGGCATGCAAGTCCTTCCTCATGGCGGGTTCCCAGCGCGGCGAGTTTTCGGACGCAGCACAAGAGCTTGCAGAGCTCGGGGCGGCTCACGGGGCGGCGATCGCGAACGGTTTCGAACGCAAGACAAAGGGTGTCGCCCGGGTGCAGGCTGGTGACGAGGAGCTCGGAGCGATCGAGATGCAATTGCGTCGGGGGCCTTTCGCGGAGCTCACCCGGCAGGAGCTCGGGGCAGAGTCGAGATACCTCGGCGGCAACCCCGCTTTGATGTGCAGCGCGGCCATCAAGAAGCAGCTCAATCTGCTGTCAGTAGACAGAGTTTACTCGGCTTACGCCTCGCGCCTGCGGCGAGCCAGGGATAACAAGATCGATGCCGTCGAGGTCCGCGCGAAGCTGTGCCGCGAACCCGGTAATAGCTTGTCTTGCCCCTGAGCGGGGGTATCGATGGTGAGATGAGCGTGGGCTCCGCTCATCCCTCAAGCTTTCTCAACAACAGCTTCAGCGCCGTCGCCGCGAATACCTGCATGTTGCCGAACCGGTCGTTGCTTCCCGTCTCCAGCGTCATCACCTCTGACGCGGGCCCTGCAACCGCCATGCAGCTATGGCCCGCCGAATCGCCGTAGCGGTTGCCGGTGGGGCCGGCGGCGCCGGTCTCGGACAGGCCCCAGTCGCTGTCGAAGCGCGTTCGCATCTGCTCGGCCAGCAATTGCGCGTAGGGCTCCGACGACGACCGAAAGCCCTTCATTCCTTCGTCCGAAATATCCATCAGCACGCGCCTGGCATCGCGCGTATAGATCACCGCGCCGCCGAGGAAATAGGCGGATGCGCCGGGCACCGCGAGCAGGCTGGCCGCGATCAGACCGCCGGCGGAGGATTCGGCAACCGCAATGGTCTGTTTGCGCGCGATCAGTTTGGCGGCGACCTGTTCCGCAATGCCGACGAGCTCTTTCATGTCGTAACCCCTCATTCCTTCGCAACCGAGCTCAGCCTTCCTAGCATATGACAGGACGCTTGGCCGAGTTGCGGGCGGCGGGCAGGCCTGCTTGAATGGCGGGGACAAGAAGAGACATGCGAGGAAACGTGAGAAGGGAGACGTGATGGCGTCCCTGATCGCCGGCGGCATCGACTGCGACGTGCATCCGGCCGTGCCGCATCTGACCAGCCTGCTGCCGTACCTGAACGATTATTGGCGCGATCAGGTCACGACGCGCGGCATGGTCGACCTTATCTCGCAATCCTATCCGCAGAACTCGCCGATTACCGCGCGGCCGGACTGGCGCCCCGAGACCGGCAAGCCCGGTGAGAGTCTGGCGGACATGCAGCGTCACGTGCTCGATGCTTTCAAGCTCGAATACGCCATCTGCAATCCGCTCTACGGCGTGCAGATGGTGTTTTCGGAAGACATGCAGGCCGCCTTCTGCCGCGCGCTGAATGATTGGCTGGCGAAGGAATGGCTCGATCGCGACTCGCGGCTGCGCGGCTCGATCGTGATCCCCACGCAAAGCGTCGAGAAAGCGGTTGCCGAGATCGAGCGCTGTGCACCGGACAAGCGCTTCGTGCAGGTGCTGATGCTGGTCATGGGCGATACGCCGCTCGGCAAGCGCGCGCTGTGGCCGATCTACGAGGCCGCGGAACGTCTGGAACTCCCGGTCGGCATCCACGCCGGGTCCGCCTATCACAATCCGCCGACCGCCGTGGGTTGGGGGTCCTATCACATCGAGGATTATGTCGGGCAGGCCCAGGCGTTCCAGACCCAGCTCACCAGCCTGATCGTGGAGGGCGTATTCGCCAAATATCCGCGGCTGAAAATGGTGATGCTGGAGTCCGGCGTGTCCTGGATCGCGCCCTATCTGTGGCGCCTGCACAAGTTCTGGCGCGGGGTGCGGATGGAGACGCCGTGGGTCGATCGCGCGCCGCTGGAGATTGTGCGCAGCAACATCCGCTTCTCGTTACAGCCATTTGATGCGCCGCCGGAACCTCAGACATTAATTCGCCTGTTTGATCATATGCAGTCGGACGAATTGGTCCTATTCTCCACGGACTATCCGCACTGGCAGTTCGACGGCCAGGACGCGCTGCCCGAAGGTCTGTCCCCCGATCTCGTGCGCAAGATCATGATCGACAATCCGCATGCAACCTATCCCCGCCTGAAATGAGCCCGCTGCCAAAGGAGGCAAGGCGATGAATATCCAGTTCCGCGAGAACCAAGAAGCCGCTTCCCCACTGACCGTCAAAACCGCAATCGCGGACTGCGACATCCATCCGGCACGAACGACCGCCACCGAGCTCTATCCCTACCTCGCCAAACGCTGGCAGCATCATCTCGAGATCTACGGCGTCCATGCCTATCAGGGCATGATGGAAGGCCCGCCCTATCCGAAGGCCCAGCCCAACGCCTCGCGCCGCGATGCCTATCCGCCGGAAGGCGGCCCGCAGGGCTCCTCGCTCGCCTTCATGCAGAAGCAATTGCTCGATCCCAACAACGTGCAGCTGGGCGTGCTCAATCCGCTCAACACCGGGCAGGGCATCCGCAATCACGAGCTCTCGGCCGCGCTGTGCTCGGCCATCAACGATTGGCAGATCGACAAATGGACCAGCAAAGATAAGCGGTTGAAGGCCTCGATCGTGGTCGGCAATGAGGACGGGCTATCGGCCGCCGCCGAGATCCGGGAGCGCGCCGGGGACAAGAATTTCGTGCAGGTGCTGCTGCTCAGCCGCAATGTCGAGCCGCTCGGCCAGCGTCGCTATTGGCCGATCTACCAGGCCGCAGAAGAAGCGGGGCTCCCGGTCGGCGTCCACGCCTTCGGCTTCGGCGGCAACCCGATCACGCCGTCGGGCTGGCCATCCTATTACATCGAGGAGATGGTCGGGCATTCGCAGTGCCAGCAATCGGCGCTTGCGAGCCTGGTTCTGGAGGGCGTGTTCGAGCGCTTCCCGAAATTGAAGATGGTGATGATCGAGGCCGGCTTCGGCTGGGCGCCGTCACTGGCGTGGCGGCTGGACAAGGCCTGGCAGCGGCTCAGGAGCGAGGTGCCGCATGTAAAACGGCCGCCGTCGGAATATATCCGCGAGCAGGTGTGGTGGACGACGCAGCCGATGGAAGATCCTGAAAGGCGCGAGGATCTGTTCGACGTCATCAAATGGATCGGCTGGGACAAGCTGCTGTTCGCAACCGACTATCCGCATTGGGACTATGACGAGCCATCGCGCGTGCTGCCGGCGGGAGTCAGCGAGGACAATCGCGAAGCGTTCTATCTCGGCAACGCAAAGAAGCTGTACGGGATAACCGCATGATGCGAAAAAGTGTGAAGCGGTTTTTCGGTCAGATCATGCGGAAAACATAGCATGGCGCGGCATGTGATTGCCGCGGTCGACGAGCTTCCGCCGGGCACGCGAAAACTCCTGGAGATCGATGGGCGGCCGATCGCAGTCTTCAACATCAAGGGCGAATATTTCGGCCTGATGAACCGCTGCCCGCATCAAGGCGCGGCGCTGTGTGAGGGCCCGCTGATCGGTCTCGCACAGTCGAGCAACCCCGGCGAGATCGAATACACCAAGTTAGGTGAGATCATCCGCTGCCCATGGCACGGCTGGGAGTTCGACATCCGCACCGGCCAATCCTATTGCGACCCCCGCCGTTTCCGCGTGAAGGCCTATCCCGCCCATGTCGAGCCGGGCGCCAGCGTGGTGAAGGGGCCCTATGTCGCCGAGACCATCCCGGTGAAAGTCGAGAGCGACTACGTGGTGGTCGAGCTGTAGGTCTCCGCTGTCATTCCGGGGCGGTCCGCAGGACCGAACCCGGAATCCATCGGGCAGCACATCCTGTGAGAAATGGATTCCGGGCTCGCGCTACGCGCCCTGGAATGACAACCGAGGGAAGCCGCTGCATTTTCACGCCTTATTCTGCGCCGCCGCGAGCACCCATTGCCGGAACGCAGCCAGCTTCGGCGCCTCCCGACGGCCGTCCGGCGCGACCAGGTAAAAGCCGGCGTCCGCCGGCAGCGCGATCTTGAAGGGGACCACGAGCCGGCCCTTGGCGATGTCGTCCTGCACATAGGAGGTCCGTCCCATCGCGACGCCGATGCCGTCGATGGCGGCCTGGATGGTCATGAAGATCATGTCGAAGGTGATGCCGGGGTGCCTTGCGATATCGGCCGGCAGGCCCGCCGCGGTCAGCCACAGCCGCCAGTCGTCGCTGTTGGTGCTCGACGTGTGCAGCAGCGGATGGTTGCGCAGATCCTCGGGGCGGCGCAGCGGCTTGTCGCCGCGCAGCAGCGATGGGCTGCACACCGGAAACAGCTCGTCCGCCATCAGCCAGTCGGCGCGCAGGCCGGGCCATTGGCCGCGACCATAGCGGATCGCGGCATCGACATTGTCGCGCTGGAAGTCGACGAGGCTGGTCGAGGTGGTGATGCGCACATCGATGCCGGGGTGCTGCTCCTGGAAATCGGTCAGCCGCGGCAGCAGCCATTTGGCGGCGAGCGAGGCCAGCGTCGACACTGTCAGCACCTTGTCGTCGTCCTTGCGCAGGAGACGGTCCGTGGCGAGGCGCAAATCGTTGAAGGCGGCGCGGACGCCCGGCAAATAGTCGCGCGCCTCCGGCGTCAGCGCCAGCGCGCGGTTCTGCCGGATGAACAGGCGGATGCCGAGCTCCTCCTCCAGCCTGCGGATCTGATGGCTGATCGCGGTCTGGGTCACGTTCAGCTCGCTGGCTGCGAGCGTGAAGCTGAGATGGCGCGCGGCGGCCTCGAACGCCCGCAATCCGTTCAGGGAGGGCAATCTGGCAGTCATTTGGCAGCAGGATGCATGACGTTATTTCATGCGAAAAGGTACAAATTGTCGTTTGTCGCGGCGCAACAGAAGGCAGATATTAGCGGTCAACTTAGCTCAAGGAGCTGAAAATGTCTACATTGACCAACAATTCGATGACAAATCATCATGCGCACGGACTCCTTTACCAGATCGGCGAGACCCTTCACCTCTGGCACGAACGCTACCGGACCCGGCGCGAGCTGACCCACTGGACCGCCCGCGACCTCCACGACGTCGGGCTGTCCTGGTCCGACATTGCCTACGAGGCCGAAAAACCCTTCTGGCGGGCCTGAAAGGCCGCCAGGCCGGCGCCGCCTGAGCACAGGGGCGCCGGCGGTCCCTTTTCCGCAAGGCATGTGTCATGAGCACCCTTCGCCTCGACGACCTCAAGCAATATTCGGACGTGCTGCGCGCGAGGCATGGCGAGCGGCTCAATGTCCGTTTCGTCGAGCCGCGCGACACCGACGAGGTGCAGCACTATTTCCGGTCGCTCTCGACCCGCTCGCGCTACAACCGCTTCTTCGGCGCGATCAGCGAATTGCCGAAGGGCCTGCTGCACGATTTCCTCGAGGTCGGCGAGCACGATCGCTTCACTGTCGTCGCGACCATGATGGTCGATGGCTTCGAGACCATTGTGGCTGAAGCCCGCTATGCCTTCCATGCCGAGACCGCGATGCTCGAGTTCGGCCTCTCGGTCGATGACCGCTGGCAGGGCCACGGGATCGCCACCGCGCTGATGAAGAACCTCGAATGCCGCGCGGCCGCGCTTCGAGCCGAGCACATCTACGGCGACACGCTGCGCTCCAACGAGGCCATGGTCTCGCTCGCGCGCAAATCCGGTTTCACGTTCATCAACCACCCCGATGACTGGAAGCTGGTGCGCTTCGACAAGGAGATCAACCTCGCGCCGCAAGACATTCCCTGCGCCAGCTGGCGCCTCGCCGCCCTTTCCCGTCAGGCCGATAGCCCCTCAGCCTCGGCCTGACACCACTGCAGCCCGGCCTGGTTATCCAGAGCCGGGCCTTTTTTGCTGCGCGGTCTCGTCTCAACGTCATTACAGGGCGCGGGGAGCGCGAGCCCGCTGTGAATGTTAGGCGCGCCTACTTCCCCGTGAACACCGCCTTGCGCTTGTCGATGAAGGCCTGCACGGCCTCCTTGTGGTCGGCGGTCGTGGTGAGGCGGACCAGCCTTTCGGCCTCGTGGTCGCGCGCGGTTTCGAAGTCGAACAGCAGGGCCTCGTCGAGATTGTCCTTCATGTAGCGCAGCGCGAGGCGCGGGCCTTCGGCGAGCGATTTGGCCAGTGCGAAGGCCTCGGTCTGCAGTTTGTCGTCGGGCACGACGCGGTTGACGAGGCCGATCGCCTCGGCGCGCGCGGCATCGACGCGGTCGCCGGTGAACATCAATTCGCGCGCCCGCGCGGTGCCGACCAGCCGAGTGAGCAACCAGGCGATGCCATAATCGCCGCTGAGCGCGATGCGGGCATAGCCGGTGGCGACGAAGGCGGATTGCGCGGCGATGCGGATGTCGCAGGCCATGGCGATGGCGAGCCCGGCGCCGACTGCGGGGCCGGGCAGCGCAGCGATCGTCGGCTTACGCACAGACACCAGCGCGCCGGTGAGCAGCCGCTGCCGCTCCTGCAGGTCGGCGACCTTGTCGTCGAAGGACATGTCGAGCTTCGCCTTGTCGCGATGCGCACCCATGCCCTTGACGTTGCCGCCGGCGCAGAAGGCTTCGCCCGCGCCGGTCAGCAGCAGTGCGCCGACATCGGGATTCTCGCCGCAGCTCCGGATCATCGTGCGCAGCGCCGGCGTCAGCGCGTCCGACAGCGAATTGCGCGCCTCCGGCCGGTTCAGCGTGATCACAGCGACGCGGTCGCGGATCGTGCAGAGGAGCTCATTAGTGCCGGTATCGATGGTGGTTTCCGTGGTCATGGTTTCTCCCTTCCTTCGTCATTGCGAGCGAAGCGAAGCAATCCAGAATCTTTCGGCGGAGACAGTCTGGATTGCTTCGTCGCTTCGCTCTTCGCAATGACGGGTATTGTTGTTAGCTTGCGCTCAAAACCTCTCCACCCAGGGCCGCAGCTCCAGCTCCCAGCTCCAGGCGCTGCGCGGCTGCTGCAGCACGTTCCAATAGCTCTGTGCGATTGCGTCGGGATCGAGCATCGAGTCCGGCTTGTCCGCCGGATCCGTCCGCGCGGCGCTCCTGATGCCGCCGTCGATGACGAAATGCGCGACATGGATGCCCTGCGGCGAGAGTTCGCGCGCCATGCTCTGGGCAAGGCCCCGCAGCGCGAACTTGCCCATCGCGAAGGGAGCGGACTGCGCATAGCCCTTGACGCTGGCGGAGGCGCCGGTGAACAGGATCGCGCCGTGCTGGTTCGGCAGCATGCGCTTGGCGGCCTGCTGCGCCACCAGGAAGCCGCCATAGGCGCTGACCGCAATCGCCTGCGCGACGTCGGCCGGCACGAGATCGACGAACGGCCCGCGCGTGCGGCCGGAGGCGTTGTAGACGACGAGGTCGGGCGTGCCGATCTCGCGCTCGACCAGACCGAACAGCCGCTCCACCTCGTCGGGCTCGGTGGCGTTGCAGGCATAGGCCTTGGCCCCGGTCTCGGTGCAGAGCGCGCCAAGCTTCTCGATCTTGCGTGCGGCGAGCGCGATGCGGATGCCCTGCGCCGATAGCAGGCGCGCCAGCGATGCGCTGAGGCCTTCGCCGGCACCGACGATGAGGGCGATCTTGTACTTCGGGTGTTCCATGGCGTGATCTCTCGGAAGTAGGAGCCGCTGATCTATGCATGGTCCGCGCAGACAACCAGCCGGCGCGATCACAATTCCGCAGGGCGAGTTGCTCCCTCGCGGCGATCATGCCGCCCTGACATTTTGCGGCTTTATCGCTGTCCGCGACTGGAGCATGATCGACATCATCCAAAGCGGCAAGCGCAAAGAATTGCCGTCGGACGGAAACGAAGAGGACGATCATGCCCGGACCGGTTAAAGCGCAGCCAAAAGATATCGCGGCCGCACCCTCCGGCCTGCTGGCGCCCGATACTTCGGGGATGAATTTCTATCGCGCCGATCCCGCGCTCACGGACCTGCTCCGCATCCATCTGCCGGAGAATCTGTTCCGCCACATCGAGCCGCATCTCGACCGGCTCGGTGAGCTCGCCGGCGGCCATCTCGACGAATGCGCGCGGCTCGCCGACCGGCACACGCCAATCCTGCACCAGCGCGACAAGTTCGGCCGCGACGTGCAATGGATCGAATATCACCCGGCCTATCGCGAGCTGGAGAACGCCGCGTTCGGCGAGTTCGGCATCCACGCGCTTTCAATCCGCAAAGGCATCATGGGCTGGTCGGACAAATACCCTGTTGTGGCCAAGCACGCCTTCACCTTCCTGTTCAACCAGACCGAATTCGGCATGGGCTGCCCGATCAACGTCACCGATGGCTGCGCCAAGCTGTTGGCGAATTTCGGCAGCGAGGCGCTCAAGGCGAAATATCTGGATGGCCTGACCTCGACCGACATGAGCAAGCTGACCCAGGGCGGCCAGTTCATGACCGAGAAGGAAGGCGGCTCCGATGTCGGCACGCTGACCACGCGCGCCGTGCAGGAGGGCGACCATTGGCGCCTCTATGGCGAGAAATGGTTCTGCTCGAATGCCGACGCCAAGGTCGTGATGCTGTTGGCGCGCCCTGACGGCGCCGGCCCCGGTACGCGCGGCGTCGGCCTGTTTCTGATGCCGCGCTTCCTCGACGACGGTTCGCAGAACCACTATCGGATCGTGCGCCTCAAGGACAAGCTCGGCACCCGCTCGATGGCCTCTGGCGAGATCAAGCTTGAAGGCGCGATCGCCTATGCCGTCGGCAAGCTCGACCGCGGCTTCGTGCAGATGGCCGAGATGGTGAACTCCTCGCGGCTCTCCAACGGCGTCAAGTCCACCGCACTGATGCGCCGCGCCTATCACGATGCGATGACGGTCGCGACCAACCGCGTCGTGTTCGGGCAGCGCATCATCGATCTACCGCTGGGACGGCGGCAGATGCTGAAGATCATGCTGCCGGTGGAGCAGGGCCTGTCGATGAGCTTCCTCACTGCTGATGCCCTCGACCGTGCCGAGGCCGGCAGCCAGGACGCCGCCGCGCTGCTGCGCATTCTCACCCCGACGCTGAAGTTCCGCGCCACGCGCGATGCGCGCAAGGTCTGCGGCGATGCGCTCGAGATGCGCGGCGGCATCGGCTATATCGAGGAGTTCGCCACCGCCCGCCTGCTGCGCGATGCGCATCTCGGCTCGGTCTGGGAAGGCACCGGTAACATCGTCGCGATCGATGCGCTGCGGCGGGCAGTCGGCCGCCACGGCGCGGAATCCGCGCTCGCAGCCGATCTGCACGCCCGGCTCGGCGACAGTGGCTCGGTACCGCAGGCCTGGCGCGATCATCTGCGTGGCCTCACCGACCGCGCCGTCGGCTTCGCACGGGAAGTCGCGGCCAAGTCCGAGAACGAAGCCGATGCGCGCCGCGCCACCAGCGTGCTCTATCATGTCGCCGGCGCGGTGGCGCTCGCCTGGGAAGCACACCGCATTCACGAGATGCGTGGCGATGCACGCCGGCTGCTGCTCTCGCGTCTCGTGATCGACCACCGCGTGACGCCGAGCGATCCGTTCCGGCTGACGGAAAATGCCGCGCAGGCGAAGATGGCCGAACTGCTGCTCGGCGATCGCGCAGCCGGCATGAGCGAGGTTGGCGAACTGGTTCTGGCGGCGTAGGCTGCGCGCTGCGATCAAACAAAAAGCGCGATAGGGAGTGTTCGATGAAGGCCGCCGTCCTCTATGAAGTCAACCAGCCGCTCGTCATCGAGGACATCAGCCTGCCGAAGCCGGGACCGCGCGAGGTGCTGATCCGCACCGCCGTCGCCGGCCTCTGCCACTCCGACCTGCATTTCATGGAAGGGCTCTATCCGCATCCGCTGCCGGCGGTGCTCGGGCACGAATCCGCCGGCGTGGTCGAGCAGGTCGGCTCCGATGTCACCTATGTGAAGCCCGGCGACCATGTCGTCACATGTCTCTCCGTCTTCTGCGGCACCTGCGACAATTGCACCACCGGCCGCACCGTGCTCTGCACCGACGCGACGGTGAAGATGCTGCCGGGCGTCTCGAACCGGATGCAGTGGTCGAAGCCGGAGAAGCTGCACCAATTCCTCAATCTCTCCTCCTTCGCCGAGCAGATGCTGGTGCACGAGAATGCCATCGTGAAGATCCGCAAGGACATGCCGCTCGATCTCGCCGCGCTGATCGGCTGCGGTGTCATCACCGGCTATGGCGCGGTGGTGAACACGGCGAAGGTGACGGCCGGCGAGACCGTGGCGGTGATCGGCTGCGGCGGCGTCGGCATGGCCGCGATCAACGGCGCGCAGATCGCCGGCGCCGGCCGTATCATCGCCATCGATACCAATCCCGCAAAACTCCAGCTCGCGACCAAGCTTGGCGCGACCGACATCATCAACCCGGCCGACGGCGATGTCGTCAAGCAGGTCCGCGACCTCACCAATGGCGGCGTGCACCATTCCTTCGAGGTGCTGGGCCGCAAGGAGACGGCCGAGCAGGCTTTTGCGATGCTCGCCTCCGGCGGCACCGCCACCATCGTCGGCATGATCCCGTTTGGGCAGAAGATCGAGCTGCACGGCTTCGACTTTCTGCGCGAGCGCAAGATCCAGGGCTCCTCGATGGGCTCGAACCACTTTCGGGTCGACATGCCGCGCCTGGTCGACTTCTATTTGCGCGGCCGGCTGCATCTGGAAGACTGGATCTCGGCCAAGCTGAAGCTCTCCGAGATCAACGAGGGTTTTGCCAACATGAAGGCAGGCAAGACGCTACGCAGCGTGATCGTGTTCGATAGCTAGCGGCCGTTACGGTGTCATCGCCCGGTCAAGCCGGGCATGACAGTTCGTAGCCCGGATGGAGCGAAGCGCAATCCGGGATCTTTGTCGCGGATCGGCTGTCCCGGATTTCGCTTCGCTCCATCCGGGCTACAGGACTTCGAAGCATCAATCATCGAACATCTTCGGCGGCACGAAGCCGGCGAACTCGCGCTCGATCAGCTCGGCGAGCTTGAGCGGCGTCCTGTCCTCGAGGAAGGGACCGACGATCTGCACACCGACAGGCAGACCGTCCTTCGACAGGCCGAGCGGAACGGCCGTCGCCGGCAGGCCCGGAAGCGTTGCGATGCCCGGCCAGGCGAGCTGGTCGGAATAGGAGTAATTCTTGCCGTCGATGCTGATCGTTCGCAGGCGTTGTTCCGACGAATGATCGTGCTGAAAGGCCGGCGTCGGCATGATCGGGCAGATCACCGCGTCGAAGCTCCCGAACAACGCCCGCCATTGCGCGCGCAGGACGGCGCGGCTACCCGCATCGAGCACCCAGTCGCGGTGGCTCGCGGTGATGCCGCGCAGCCGCTCCGCGTCAAGGCTGGTGTCCTCCGGTGACAGCTGGCTCGCCCGCGCCTGCGCATCCGCCAGCTCGTCGGGAGGTAGGAACGCGCCGAGGAAGCCCAGCAGCATGCGCATGTAAAGCCGCGACGTCTCCGCGAAGTCCGGGAGCAGCGCGCTCTCGCGTGCGACGGTGACGCCGGCCTTCGCAAGATCGGCCGCGAGCTTGTCGATTGCGGCGCGGACATCCCGGTCGCTCGGCAGCAGGGGATGGCTGTCGATCACCAGGACACGAAAATCCCGCAGCGATTGATGTCGCGCGGCCGGCAAGTCGAGCTTGTAGGCGATCCCGACGTCGAGCGGATCGGGTCCCGCCATGACGTCGAGCAGCAAGGACAGATCCGCCGCCGTGCGCGCCATCGGCCCGATGACGGCGAGGTCGCCCTCGCGCGGAATGGCTGGAAACGGCGGCGGGGTCTCGCCGCGCGCCGCGCAGAGATTAAGGGTCGGCTTGTGCGCGAACACGCCGCAATGAAATGCCGGCACACGCAGGGAGCCGCCGATGTCCGAGCCGGTGGCGAGCGCGCAATAGCCTGCGGCGAGGGCTGCCGCCGATCCCCCGGACGAACCGCCCGGCGTGCGGCCGAGATCGTAGGGGTTGTTGGTGGTGCCATAGATGTCGTTGTAACTCTGCCAGTCGCCGAGGCCGACCGGCACGTTGGTCTTGCCGAGGATCACGCCGCCGGCCTGCTTGATGCGGGTCACCGCCAGCGCGTCTTCCACGGGCTTGAAGCCCTTCTGCGGCACGAATCCCCAGGTCGTCGGCAGGCCTGCGATGTTGAAGGATTCCTTGATCGTCGTGGGCAGGCCGAGCAGCGGCTTGTGCTCGCCGCGCGCCAGCGCCGCATCCGCCTCGCGCGCCGCAACGAGCGCGCGATCGAAATCGCGCACGCACACCGCGTTGATCCTGCCGTCGTGCCGTTCGATACGCGCAATCGAATCCTGCGTGAGCTCGACCACCGAGACCTTCTTCGCACGCAACGCGGCCGACAATTCGCCCGCACTCTTGAAACTCCATTCCGATCCGGCCACGGCGCTTCTCCCGCTCTGGTTGCTCGAAGATGATGCGCAGTCTGGCCGAATCTCGCAACGGCTGTTTGATGAAGATTGTGGTTCCCGGTCAAATCAGGCCATGCCGGCCCTGGCGAGGAAGTCGAGCAGCAACCGGCTGACCGCGGCCGGCTGCTCCTGCTGGACCCAATGGCCGGCGCCGTCGACGAGATGGCAGCCGAGCATCTTCGTGCACGCGCTGCGCTGCATTGTCTCGAAAGCGCCGGCCCGTTGATAGGTGCCCCAATCCTGCTTGCCCGAGATGAAGCAGGAGGGCACATCGATGCTGCGGCCGGCAAACAATTGCATCTCGTCATTGAGCATGCCCGATGTGCCGTAGCGGTACCATTGCAGCCCGCCCTGAAATCCGGTGCGGCTGTACTCGGCGCTGTAATAGGCAAGGTCGCTGTCCCGCAGCCATTGGTTCGCGGCGATCGCGGCCGGCGAGGGCATCTCCTTCGCGACCGTCTCGGCCATGGTCTCGTGCAAGTCCATCACGTAATAGGTCGGCAGCTTCGCCAGCTCCTGCGCCGACCATGCTTGCAGCGGATAGGGCTTGTTGTCGGTCCAGTCCGCGCTCTTGTGATGATAGTAGGCGCGCAGGAAATCATGCACGCCCTGCGGTGCCTGCTGCATATCGGCATTGGCTTCCCGTGTCGAATAATACCATTGATAGTGCTTGCGTGGCCGCGGCAGCGAGGCGAGCTCACGATGCACCGGGTCTTCCACCGCGGGCTTTGCCGGATTGTCGACCGTGCCGAACGGCAGCGGCGGCGGTCCGCCGAACGGCGCGCTCATCATCGTCACCGAACGAAACACGTCGGGCCGGATCAAGGCGCACCAGGCTGCGACCGGGCTGCCAAAATCATGTCCGACCACATCGACCTGCCTGTAGCCGAACGCCGACACCAGGCCGAGCGCATCGCGCACGAGACTGAGAAGCGAGAACGGCGCGAGAGGGCCGTCGTACTCCGCGCTCCATCCCGTGGTGCGTCCGTAGCCGCGCTGGTCCGGTGCGATCACGTGGTAGCCGGCCGCGCTGAGCGCCGGCATCACCTTGCGCCAGGAGAAGGCGAGCTCGGGAAAGCCGTGCAGCAAGAGGATACAGCGCCGTCCCTTGGTCTCGAAACCGGCCTCCAGCACATGCATCCGCAAGCCGTTGATGCCGTCGACGGTGCGCGAGCGGATTCCGGCGGGCAGGGGAATGTCGGGGAGTGCGGTCATCGTATTCTCCACACGGGCAGTATCGGCGGGTGGGTTAGCCCCGGGGATTGCGCGAAGCGCAAGCCGCGCGGCGTAACCCACCTCTTTATTCTCCGCGGAGGCAGAAGTGGTGGGTTACGCTCGGCGTCTGCGCTTCGCGCAGCCGCAGAGCTAACCCACCCTACGACAGCCAGACTAAACCGCCACACATTCGAACGCGTTGCCCTTGCTCCTGATCTTCCCGACCGACGGCGAGGGGAAATGCGCGGTGCAGCACAGCGTGTCGGTGTCGCAATAGCGTTCCAGGAAGCTGCGGCGCGTCTTCGCGGCTGCGGCCGGATCGACGTCGAACTTGATCGACAGCTCCGGATAGAGCGTCTGCAGCGGCGAGTGCATGAGATCGCCGGAGAACACCGCATCGTCCTTGCCGCGGCCCATCGTGATGGCGATATGGCCGGGCGTGTGACCCGGCGTCGGCAGGATGCGGACGTGGTCGCCGATTTCGTGGTCATTGCCGACGAGCTCGTGCCTGTTGGCCTCGACGACCGGCAACACGCTGTCGACGAAGGGCGGAATCTCCGTCTTCGCGTTCTGCGCGGACCAGTGATCGAACTCTTGCTTGGCGAACAGATAGCGCGCCTTGGGGAAGGTCGGCACCCAGCGGCCGTTCTCAAGCCGCGTATTCCAGCCGACGTGATCGACATGCAGATGCGTGCACATCACGAAGTCGATGTCGTCGACCGAAAACCCCGCGGCGCCGAGGCCGCGCAAATAGGTGTCGTCGGTCTTCATGTTCCATTTCGGCCGCGGCCGCGGCTTGTCGTTGCCGATGCAGCTGTCGACCAGGATGGTGTGGTGCGGCGTCTTCACCACGTAGGACTGGAAGCACAGCAGCAGCACGTCCTCATCGTCCAGTGCCTTCGCCTCGCGCATCCAAGCCCGGTTCTCGGCCAGCACCTCGGCCGTCAGCCCCGGCAGCATCTCCAGCGCCGGGACGAACGAGGTCTCCTGCTCGATGATGCGATGGATGGTGAGATCGCCGACCGAGAATCTGAGGCTCATGAGGACTCCCGAGACTTATGCCGCTGGCGGCACCGAGATCTTGACGGAGGGCCGCTCCAGCATCTTCTGGTGGAATGCGTCGAGCTTCGGAAAGGCCTTACGCCAGCCGCAATCGGCGAAGCGGAAGTCGGCATAGCCGAGCACGCAAACGAGGCCGATCTGCGAGATGTCGAACGGGCCGTTCAGCACGTCAGGCATGTTCTCGAACCGCGCCATGCCGGTCCAGGCCCTGTTCCAGTGGTCGTCCGACCAAGCCTGCCATTGCAGGCCCTGCGGCCGCACCATCTTCTCGTAGCGGCACAGCAGCATGGAGTCGAGCATGCCGTTGATCAGCGAGTGATTGGTCTTGGCTTTCCAGCGCCGCGGGCCGTAATCCGGGATCAGGCTGCCGCCGCCGATCTCGTTGAGATATTCGACGATGACGTAGGAATCCAGGATGACATCGCCGTCATTGGTGAGCAGCACCGGCAGCTTCTTCAGCGGCGTGATCTTCGAATAATCCTCGTTGGCGGTGCCCGGCGTGACGCTCGCGGGCACGAGCTCGATCTTGTCGATCAGCCCGAGCTCGATCGCAGCGATGCGCACCTTGCGGGCAAAGGGCGAGGCGGGGGAGAAGGTGAGCTTCATGGAGAGTATCCCACAAATGAACGTTTTGTTTCGTCATTGCGAGGAGCGAAGCGACGAAGCAATCCAGAGTGTTGCCGCGGAGGGATTCTGGATTGCTTCGCTTCGCTCGCAATGACGGCGAGAGGGCGGAGGCTTACGCCGCCACGATCTCCTGGCGCTGCTCGCCGAGGCCTTCGATGCCGAGCGTGATGACGTCGCCGACATTGAGGAAGGTCGGCGGCTTCATGCCGAGGCCAACGCCGGGCGGGGTGCCCGTGGTGATGACGTCGCCGGGCAGGAGCGTCATGAACTGCGAGACGTAGGAGATGCACTTGGCCATCGAGAAGATCATGGTCTTGGTCGAGCCGGTCTGTCGGCGCTGGCCGTTGACGTCGAGCCACATCGACAGGTTCTGCACGTCCTTGATCTCGTCCTTGGTGGCGAGCCACGGCCCGAGCGGGCCGAACGTGTCGTGCGACTTGCCCTTGGTCCACTGGCCCAGGCGCTCGATCTGGAAAGCGCGCTCGGAGACGTCGTTGCAGACGCAATAGCCGGCGACGTGGTTCAGCGCGTCGGCTTCCGAGACGTATTTGGCGCGGGTGCCGATGATGGCGGCGATCTCGACCTCCCAGTCGAGCTTGGTCGAGCCGCGCGGCTTTTCGACGGGATCATTCGGGCCCGACAGCGAGGTATTGGCCTTCATGAAGATGATCGGCTCGCTCGGAATCTCGGCGCCGGTCTCCTTGGCATGGTCGGAATAGTTGAGGCCGATCGCCACGAACTTCGAGATGCCGGTGACGGGGGCACCGAACCGCGGCTTGCCGGAGACGGCGGGCAGCGAGGCGGGATCGAGCGCGGCCAGCTTCTTCAGGGATTCAGGCGAATAGGCCTCGCCGGTGAGGTCCTTCACATGCGCCGACAGGTCGCGCAACTGGCCGGATCTGTCGATCAGGCCGGGCTTTTCCGCACCCTTCTCGCCATAACGAACAAGCTTCATTCTCGTTTCTCCCTGGGAATGGACCGATCGGTTAACTGCTTCATGGAACAGGGCGGCGGGAAATTCAACCGCCCAAAACGGGCATCACCCCAGCGCCACGAACCTGAATGCGTCGCCGTCTCGCTTGATATGTCCGGCGGAATAGTGACCGCCGATCACCAGTGTGGGTGTGTCGGCAAAGCGCGAGAACACCGCGTGCCGGCTTGCCGCCGAACGCGCGGGATCGGTATCCACGGTCGAGCACCAGTCGAGATGGGCCATCTGGCAGGGATGATGGGCAACGTCGCCGGTCAGAAGCGCCTGCTCGCCATCGGACTCGATCAGGACGCTCATGTGCCCCGGGCTGTGACCGGGGGTTGGGATCATTTCGATCTCCTCGCAAAGCCGATGGTCACTCGGAACCAGATCGGCCTGGCCGGCATCGACCACTGGCTTCACGGAGTCGTTGAACACCGCGACCTTGTCCGGCTCGGCCGTGTAATCACGCCAATGATCATATTCGGTCCTGCCGAAAACATAGCGCGCCTTCGGGAACGTCGGCACCCATCGGCCGTCAACCAGCCGCGTATTCCAGCCGACATGGTCAACGTGAAGATGCGTGCACAGCACGGTGTCGATGCTGTCAGGCGGAAACCCCGCCGCGGTCATGGTCTCCAAGAACGGCGTGCTGCGGTTGTTCCAGGTGGGGACGCCGCGGCCTTGCTTGTCGTTGCCGAGGCCGGTGTCCACCACGATCCGGCGCGTCGGCGTCTCCACCACCAGCGAGTGGATCGACATTTTCAGCCGGCCTTCGTCGGTGGCGAAATGCGGGATCAGCCAGGGCAGCTTCTGGATCTCGTCATGGGTGGCTGCCGGCAGGATGAAGCGGGTCGAGCCGACCGTGTCCATTTCGACGAATTTCGTGATCCTGACCTTGCCGACCTTCCACTGCATCCGCCGCCTCCCATTTTCTTGCTCTTGCGCTGGAACATGCACGTTTTCTGCCATCGGGCGCAATGGATCATCTGAGGTGATGTGGCGTTATCGCGGGGAACTGGATGCTAGCCGAAGAGGACGCCATGCCAGAGCTTGCGATTTCCGCGGAAAAGGTCGCCTTTATCATCGAGAAGGCGCGCGAATTCGACGTCAAGGAGGGGGCTTCTGATCCGGACTCCGGCTCGAACGCGGCCGACGACGATATGATGGACGTCCTCGACGACGATGGCTCCGATCCTGTCGTCCAGGAGCTCGGAAGCTTCATGATCGCCTTGAACGAGGACGAGCAGCTCGATCTCGTCGCGCTGACCTGGCTCGGACGCGGCGATGGCACGATCGATGACTGGGACGATCTGCGCGCCCGCGCGTCGGAGGCGCGCCGTGAATATGGCAGCCCACGCCGCGAAACGGTGCACTATCTGCTCGGCGAGCCCATGCTGGGCGATCTGCTCGCGAACGGGCTCGACGAATTCGGCATCGACTGGACCGATGAGCGCACCACCGCCGATTCCTCCGCTCCGAGCCAGCAGGATGAGGACGAGCCGACCAAGCAGCGGTGATGATTTTACCTCGCCCCGCTTGCGGGGAGAGGTGGGCGCGAAGCGCCGGGTGAGGGGGAGTCTCCGCGAGTCCGACTGTCACCGTGCTTGCGGAGAGAGCCCCTCACCCCAACCCTCTCCCCCGTAAGAACGGGGCGAGGGAGTACATCTGCAAACGCGACTACAGCGTCCCCGGGAACGCGCCACCATCCAGCAGAATGTTCTGTCCGGTGATGAAGCCGGCCTTGGCGCCGCACAGGAAGGCGCAGGCATAGCCGAATTCGTCGGGCTGACCGAAGCGCCCCGCCGGGTTGAGCTTGGCGCGCTCGGCCAGGATCTGCTGCGGTGTGACACCGCGCTTGTCTGCTTCGCCCTTCGCGGTGCTGGTCAGGCGATCGGTCTCGAACGGGCCCGGCAGCAAGCCGTTGATGGTGACGTTGTTGATGACGGTCTTGCGCGACAGGCCGGCGATGAAGCCGGTGAGGCCGGCGCGGGCTCCGTTGGAGAGGCCGAGGATATCGATCGGCGCCTTCACCGCGGCCGAGGTGATGTTGACGATGCGGCCGAACTTGCGCGCCATCATGCCGTCGACGGTCGCCTTGATCAGCTCGATCGGGGTCAGCATGTTGGCGTCGATCGCCTTGATCCAGTCGTCGCGGGTCCAGTTGCGGAAATCGCCGGGCGGCGGGCCGCCGGCATTGTTGATCAGGATGTCGGGCTCGGGGCAGGCCTTCAGCACCGCCTCCCGGCCCGCCGGCGTCGTGATGTCGCCGACGATCTCGGTGACCGTCACGTCGGGATAGGCCTTGCGGATCTCGTCGGCGGTCTTCTTCAGCGCATCAGCGCCGCGCGCGGTCAGCGTGACGTCAACGCCGGCCTCCGCCAGCGAGAAGGCGCAGGCGCGCCCGAGACCCTTGCTGGATGCACAGACGATGGCGCGGCGACCTTTGATCCCAAGATCCACTGTTTCACTCCCGTAAATGTCAGGCAGGTTTTGGACGGCGGCTACATTAGCCAACTGTGATGCCGCTGATAAGGGATCGGCCCGCACCAAAATGCATGCGCCTCGCGGCTAGCGATGCAAATGCGCCAGATCAGATCCGCCGCTCCTGCTTGAGGCGGTCGATCGCGGCGGCAGCCTCCGGCGGCAGGGACTTGAAGCCCATCTGGCCCGCGGTCGAGAACAGCGGCCGCAGATGCGAGCCCGCGAGGAAGGGCGGCTGGCGGTTCGTCGGCACGATCTGATCGAACACCAGCACCAAGGTGGTGGCGACGAGGCCGACCCTGACGGCGCCGAGCGCCGCGCCGCCGAGCCGGTCGCCGATGCCGGCCTCGCCGATCGTGTCGTTCAGCGCGATGCGGCCGATATGGCCGAACAGCATGCCGACGACCACGAAGATGGCGAAGAACCAGATCCAGTTCTGCAGCAGCGGCGAGTTCGGATTGCCGGCGATCTGCGGTGCGATCAGCGGCATCAGCGCCACCGCGATCGGGGCGGCGAGCAGATAGGCGAGGATGGTCATGGCGCTGCGTAGCAGCCCGGTCCTGAACCCCAAGCCGACCGCCACTGCCAGCGCGGCACAGACGGCGAGATCGAAACTGTTCATGCGCGAAAGCCCTGCCTCGACGGAACGAATGAACGCCGAGCCGATCATTCCGGTTTCAGATCGCTAAAATCGTCTGTATTGGTGGCTTCAAAGCTTAAAGGAACCGTCCAAGGAACGCGTCATGTCAGACCTATTCGACGTCAGTAAAGAAACCATCCTCGTCACGGGTGCGAGCCAGGGGCTCGGCCGGCAATTTGCCCGGGTGCTGGCGGCGCATGGTGCGGCCGTGGCGCTCGCTGCGCGGCAGACCGACAAATTGAAGGGCCTGGAAGAGGAGATCCGCGGCAAGGGTGGTCGCGCCGCTGCGGTCGCGCTCGACGTCACCGACACTGCCTCGATCGCCAAGGCGGTCGATGCCGCTGAGGCCGCGCTGGGCCCCGTCACCGTGCTGATCAACAATGCCGGCATCGCCATCGAGAAGCTCGCGACCGAGCAGACCGAGGCGGATTGGGACGCCGTGATCGGTGCCAATCTCAAAGGCGCCTATTTCCTCGCAACCGAAGTAGCGCGGCGCATGATCGCGCGCAAGCAGCCGGGCAACATCGTCAACATCGCCTCCGTGCTCGGCACCGGCGTCTTGAAGGCGCTCTCGCCTTACGCGATCTCCAAGGCCGGCATCATCCAGGCGACGAAAGCGATGGCGCTCGAGCTCGCTGGCCAGAACATCCGCATCAACGCGCTTGCGCCCGGCTATATCGATACCGAGATGAACCACGCCTTCTGGTCGACGCCGGCAGGCGAGCGCCTCGCCAAGCGCATCCCGCAACGCCGCGTCGGCGCCGAGTCCGATCTCGACGGCGCGATTCTGCTGCTGGCGTCGAATGCGTCGCGCTACATGACGGGCAGCGTGGTGACCGTGGACGGCGGGTTCTTGCTGAGTTGAACGTGTCTTCGCCTCTTCCCGCGTGCGGAGAGGCCGGAATTTGCGAAAGCAAATTCCGGGTGAGGGCGAGCCTCCGCGATTCGAGACGGCGAGTACACGCGTCGCTCTATCCGCGTCGTCATTGCGAGCGTAGCGAAGCAATCCAGAATCCCACCGCGGAAAGACTCTGGATTGCTTCGCTGCGCTCGCAATGACGGAAAACGACTTAGCGCATCTCTCCACGGATCATATCCGCCGCCTTCTCCCCGATCATGATGGTCGGCGCATTGGTGTTGCCGCCGACCAGCGTCGGCATGATCGAGGCGTCGACGACGCGCAATCCTCCGATGCCATGCACCTTCAACGCCGGATCGACCACGGCCATCGCGTCGGTGCCCATCTTACAGGTGCCGACGGGGTGATAGACGGTGTCGACACGCGCGCGCAGAATAGCGCGGATGTCGTCATCCGTCTTCACGTCGGATGTGAACATGTCCTTCTTCTGCAGCGCCCGCATCGCAGGTGTCTCCATCAGTCGCCGCGTCGTCTTAAAGCCGGCGACCATCGCCTCGAGATCCTCCGCCTCGCCCAGAAAGTTCGGGTCGATCATCGGCGCTGCGAGCGGATCGGCGCTTTTCAGCCAAATGCTGCCGCGGCTCTTCGGCCTGAGCAGACAAAAATGGCATGAGAAGCCCGCCTCCTTGTGTTTCTTGCGGCCGTGGTCGTCGAGCATCGCGATGACGAAGTGGAGCTGGATATCAGGCACGTCGAGATCAGGCCGGGTTTTCAGGAAGCCGCCGCATTCGGCGAAATTGGTGGTCATCACGCCGCGCCGCTCGCGGCGATATCGCTGGATACCGCGCAGCAGGGATGGCAACCGACTGATCGAGGCGTGAACGAAGTGCGGATAGTCGGAGGCGTAGACGAACACGAAGTCCGGATGGTCCTGCAGATTGCGCCCGACGCCCGGCAGGTGATGCACGACGTCGATGCCGTGGGCAGCAAGCGCATCACCATCGCCAATGCCCGACAGCATCAATAGCTGCGGCGACTGGAAGGCGCCGGCGGCGAGGATCACCTCGCGGCGGGCGCGCAGCTGCCTTGTCTGCCCGCCCTGCACATATTCGATGCCGACGGCGCGCCCTGCTTCGAACAGGATCTTCGTTGCCTGCGCTCCCGTCTCGACCCGCAGATTCGGCCGCTTGCCGAGATGAGGAGCCACATAAGCCCGCGCCGCGCTCCAGCGCTCGCCGCCCCGCTGGGTCACCTGGTAGCTGCCGAGCCCTTCATGGTCCTCGGCATTGAAGTCCTCGCGGATCCGGAACTGCGCCTCGCGTGCGGCCTGATGGAAGATGTCGTGAATCGGATTGTCCGAGCGCAGCCGGTTGACATGCAGCGGTCCGCCCTTGCCGTGATACTCGCCGTCGAAATCGGCGTTGTCTTCCGAGCGCTTGAAGTAGGGCAGCACGTCCGCATACGACCAGCCGGAATTGCCGAGCGCGGCCCAATGGTCGTAATCCCATTTGTGGCCGCGGATATAGACCATGGCGTTGATCGCCGAGGACCCACCGAGGCCCTTGCCGCGCGGCTGATAGCCGATGCGGCCGTTCAATCCCTTCTGCGGCACGGTATCGAACGCCCAGTTGGCCGCGGCGTAGGGCAACGCGAGCCCGAATGGCGTCGTGATCCGCCAGGTGTCGTTGCGTCCCCCTGCATCGAGCAGCGCGACGGATGTGCCCGCATCCTCCGACAGCCGCCCCGCAACGGTGCAGCCGCCCGAGCCCGCGCCCACGACGACGAAATCGAATGTGTCGGTCAATGTTGTTCCCCCGCCGGCGCTTCAGCCTTAATCTTGTTGCCGCAAGCTGGCCCTTTGTGGAACTTCTGGCAAGACCGCGCGAAACGGCGCGGAAATCCGTCCATCCCCCTGTCACAAAGTCGAAAAAAACGTTCCCGCAGCCCTTTCCAAAGGCAGCCCGCCTTGATACATACCCCCCGCACCCGACGGGCATTGCCCGGGGGTCGCCTTCCAAGGAAGCCTTTGGGACGGAAGCGAAAAGCCAGCGCGGCCAGCGCCGGCCCTCAACCGACCGTCCCCAGGATTTAACCGAAGGCGCGCAAAGGTTTAACGCGGGGTGGAGCAGCCCGGTAGCTCGTCAGGCTCATAACCTGAAGGTCATAGGTTCAAATCCTATCCCCGCAACCACCGATGCTTGCGATAGCAAGCTATCCAGAGCCCCGGCCTCCGAGAGGAAGTCGGGGTTCTTCTTGCCCGCCGCAAATTGCAGGATCGCAGCTAGGTCACCGCGCAGCACGATGGCGAGTTGTTCCGCCTCGGGCACGAGCGTCACCTGGTCGACCAATGTACGGAACACCTCCGCCGCCTCTGATCTCTCCTCTTCGCCTTGCAGGCTCTCATAAAGCGCCGAGATGCGCTGCCGATAGATCTCCGCCATGCTCGGGTGCAAAAGCGGCGGGGGGTCTTCGGCATTCGCGAGCAGATCGGTCAACTCCGCCTTGCGAGCTTCCAGCGTATCCATCTCAGCCTTCATTGACGGTTGATACATGCCATCTTTGATCGCGGTGATAATGCCTCGAATCTGCTTTTCAACTCTTCCTAGCTCGCTCTGCCAAGCATCCTGATCGGTTCGACGTTCGATCCGCAGCCGGTTTACTTCACGGGTGAATTCCTCGCAGAACTCCTTGAATAGCTCGGGCTCCATCAAGTGCGTCCGGAGGCCGCTCAATACGGATGTCTCCAGCGTATCGCGGCGCATGTTCAGGCGATTTTTGCACGTCCCCTTGTTGCGCGCCGTCGCGCAGCCGAGCAGGTCCTTCGAGATCATCGTGTACCCACCGCCGCAAGAACCGCATTTCACCAGCCCGGCGAAGAGATACCTGGGCCGCCGACGGTCATTGAGCTTGTTCTCGCCGGGTGCCGAGGGCTCGTAGGCGAGTGCCTGCTGACGCGCCTTCACAGCGTCCCAGGTATCCTGATCGACGATGCGCAATTCGGGGACGTCTAGGGTCACCCACTCGGATTCGGGGTTGAGCCGAGAAACCCGTTTGCCAGTATCCGGGTCCTTCAGATAGCGAAGCCGGTTCCACACGAGGCGCCCGACGTAGAGCTCGTTGTTGAGGATGCCAACGCCGCGCTTTGGATTGCCGTGAATGGTCGATGGTCCCCATTCGGCGCCTTGAGGTCCCGGCACACGCTCGCGGTTCAGTTCGAAGGCGATCGTGCGCGAGGATTGGCCGCTGAGGTAATCTGTGAAGATGCGGCGGACGACAGCCGCTTCGGCCTCATTAATCCTGCGATCGCCGCGGATTGGCTCGCCATTGGCAGCGAACTGCTTGACGACGTCATAACCGAAGCACAATCCCCCGCCGGACTTGCCGTCCTCGATGCGGCCGCGCAGACCTCGCCGAGTCTTGTCCGCCAGGTCTTTCAGGAACAGGGCATTCATAGTGCCCTTCAGCCCGACGTGGAGATGTGTGACGTCGCCCTCCGAGAGCGTGACGATCCGCACGCCGGCGAAGGCCATACGCTTGAAGAGCCCTGCAATGTCCTCTTGATCGCGGCTGAGGCGGTCCATCGCCTCTGCAAGTACGACCGCGAACTTCCCCCGGGTCGCGTCGCTGATCAGTTCCTGGATGCCGGGGCGAAGCAGCGATGCGCCAGAGATGGCCCGGTCTGTATAGCTGTCGACGACAGTCCAACCTTGCTTCTCGGCGTGAAGGCGGCAGAGCCGCAATTGATCCTCGATCGAAGCGTCACGCTGGTTGTCTGATGAGTAACGGGCGTAGAGCGCGACCTTCATGACGCCTCCTTATTCCGGGAGACGGTCACGCTTCCGGCTGTCTGATTCGGTTTGCACGAAGTCCCGCGCGGCCTGCCGAGCCAGCAGGCGCACCAAGTTGACGAGGCGCGGATCAGGCTTCGATCCGACGGTCGCAGCCGAGGGGCCGGGCGCAGCATCGGCGACCGCGCGAAACTCTTCGGCTGTTGTTCCTCTCTGTCGCGCCACCACGGCGTCCTTGTCGTTGCGCGGATCCCTCCGCATCGTGACAAAGATCGCAAGTTACGGTCGCAACGCAAGAAAAAATATTCAACGGTATCAATGCCTTGCTTCGTAGTCGCGCGCTTTTCCGAGATGCGCAGCGTAGCGGATCGGGAAGTCGCAAGGTCGAGCGCGCGAAAAATATTTTCGTGATCACCTCTGCGAGATGCGATTTGGTTGATCCCGACGTCGGACAACGCTCCTCCCTCCATCCTTCTGCTATGCCGGCGGTGAAAGGCCAAGCTCCACATACAAGGCCTTCAACTTCGCCAGGGCAGCGTCCAGCATCGGTCTGGCCGCATCGCGGCAATAGCTGTACGGGTCATTTGTCGCATTGGTCCTGACCACGAGGCACATCTCGCCCTTGCTAATGAGATGCGCCGTGCTCCGTCGACACTTCCGCTGCCGTTGCGCCTGCTCGACTTTAACGTCAATGAGGATGTCTCTCACCTTAGGCATCGTCGTTTCCTTTAAGGGAATCCCTGATCCTATCGCCCAGCATGTCGAGGGCCGCCAATGCGTCTTCATTGTCGCCGGCGTCTGGCGACTTCCGGCTCCCAGACTTGATCCCCAAATGCTCGTTGATCGCTTTGTTGAGCAGCGATGTCACCGCGGCCCTGTTGTCCCGCCCAGCCACGGTCTTGTCCCGTTGTCCAACCTCCCTGCCGTTGGGCGACAATTTGAGGTCCTTGAGAATGCGGGCCACGACTGAACCGGTGCGTTCGGAAAGCCGCTTTCGCGCATGCACGCGGCGTGCCTGAGGCTGCGTTGGAAGATTGCCGGCGCTGCTGACGGCCGACATCTCTTCCTGCTTGCGCCGCAACGTCTGCCGAAGCTGCTCCTTGTCGACCACATCGCGTAACCGCAGACCACTGCCGATCTCGTGATCCAGCATTTCGTTGAGGACGCGATCGTCTTCGGGATCGAGAAACGACCTGTTGATGAACGAGCCAACGATTTCATTATCGACCAGCATTCCGATGTCGAAGCGGCGAGGCTCTCCTTTACCCTCGCCGTCGCCATTCTCGTCTCCGGCCTCGAGCCACTTCTTGACCATGGCCTGGTCGTCGAAGTCGAGCTCGCGGAAATCGTCCCAATGAGCGTCGGTGTTTAATCCGACGTGAGAGACCACGTAGGCGTGGTTGTCGGCATGATCGGGCTTCGCCTCGTGCACGACACGCATGACACGGCCCACGAACTGAATATACGGCGACAAGCTCGCATACGGTCTGAAGATCGCGGCGACACTCAGCGGCGGGTGGTCGAACCCTTCGCCCAGCATTTGGACCTGCACGATGCTATCGAGCCTGCCGCTACGAAGCTCGGCCAGCACCGCATCCTGCTTGTCCCGATCCATTTCGCCGTAGATCTCGCGGGCCTTGAGGCCGCGCTCTTCGTACAGTCCACGGACCTGGCGGGCATGATCGACCGAACAGGCGACTGCGATGATCTGATGCCGAAAGCCGCTGCGCTCGCGCAGCTCGTTGAGATATTTGATGCTGGCGTCGACGATGTGCCGATTGCACTCTGGAGCCAGGGCGACGCCACGGCGAAACCATGCGTGCTCGCGCAAGGCCATCACCTCTTCCAGGCTGTGTCGTTTGGCATCATCCCGGTAAGTGAACGACAGCTCCGACGGTGCTACATTTCGCGAGTGAATCTGCTTGATGTAGCCCTTCACCATGGCCCGGGTGAAGGGGTAGCGGTAAATCACCTTGCCGACCGGCCGCGACCCGTCACCCCGGAACGGCGTCGCAGTCAGGCTGACGACCTTCGCATTCGGGAAACGGTCGAAGATCTTCGTCCAGCTGGGAGCGACGTTATGATGGCCCTCATCAATTAGGATCATATCGAAGTAGTTCGGCGGAAACTGCGGAAGCCAACGGTCGGCGGAACTGGCCAATTGATGGATGTTGGTCACCACGAACTGACTTGCATTGCAGTCGTGCAGATTGGCGTCTACGCCATCGAGCACGGCGCGAAACGGCCCCGCCGAAAAATCGTGAAGCGCGCCAGTCCGCCTCCAGAAATTTTTTGGATTGCTGATGTCGAGCGCTTCGGCAACGCCGGTGCGAATAGTCAAGTTCGGCGTGATGACGAGCGTCCGGCCCTTGGCCACGCCGAATGGCAGCGTCGCGATGACGCCGGTCTTGCCACAACCGACGGGGATCTGCAGGATGACCGGCTCGTCTGATGTCTCGAAATGGTTCCGAACTGCGCGATGAGCGCCCTGCTGAGGCTCACGGACCTTCGGGTTCGCCTCGATGTCCGCCATCAGCGTTTGAAACATGTGGTCGGGCTCTTCGGCCGCCTGCTCGGCGCGCCGATATTCGAGCCGGAACGGTTCAAGGTCCGGCCGGCGATAGAATCGATATCCGCTGCCTGGACGCCGCACTGGCTTTAGTCGACCGGAGGCATCCCAGCGGCGAAGAGTGTCTTTCGACACGCCAACATATTCGGCAGCCTCGGCGAGGGTGAGGAAATCTGGAGCATCTTTCTGGGACATGATGCAACATTATGCAACATTATGCATTGAGTCAATGGCGCATGTTGTGAATTCTCGGTGGCATGACAGGCTCCGCTCAGCTGGTCCCGCACAAGCCGGCGGTGCGGCAAGCGGAAGGCGTCAACGCACCTCGAAAGCCTGTCAAAGCCTGTCCATGGCTGGCGGAAGAGCCGTATCGCGCCAGAGTCGCTATGTCCGAAATGTGTTAAGCGTTCGGACGGCAGGATCCGGATAAGGACGATGGCGTGATGCGTGCCGACATCTTCACTGAAGAGGCTATGACCCGGCCGCTCTTCGAGGACCTTACTGGAGATCACGCGCGTGAGGATGAATGGTCCGGCCCGCACGGCTTCGCCATCGGCGGGATGATGCAGGCCAACACCGCTTCCCTTGCCGAGGAATACTTCACAGCCGCCAATGAGCTTGTGGATGCGATCAAGGAGAAGCGCATCGCCGACTACCGGATCGGCAACGCAGCCCTGTTCCTATACCGTCATTCCTGCGAACTCATTCTCAAAGCCGCGCTGCCCGCCTCGAAGCGAACTCATGATTTGACTGGCCTTACTGATAGCTTCGTGGAGATGATCAAAGAGAAATATGGACAAGATGTTCCAGCTTGGGTTGTGAGGCGAATGAAGGAATTGGCTGCAATCGATCCCAATTCGACCGCGTTCCGCTATGGCAACTACGGTACGCCGATTGACGCCGGGGACGCGCCCATCGAGTTCGAAGCCTATATCAGCCTCTCGCATCTGCAAGCTGCGATGCTGGCGCTTAACACCGCGTTGGTTTCGGCGGTCGCAGAGATCGGGTTTAGCCGTCGCGGGCAATGACTAACTAAGTCCGCGCGAGCGCGCGCGGTGGTGGGCAAGCCGTCGGCGATGCTCATCCGTTAGCCAAATCGGCGAATTCCAACGGAGCTCGGCGCGCGCTTGATCGCTGAGGCTAGACGAGAACTCGGGCTTTCCCTCGTCGTCGAAGGTAACGAGTCCACGATCGAATGCGGCGTCCCAAAGCGCCGACAGCAGCAACCCATTATGTACATTGAGCCGTTCGGCGTCGTTGTCACATTCCGCCCAGGGAATGATGTGCGATGCCCGCAACAGAGCCGCGTCACTTATTCCTGTGAGTGGGCAACGCCCCCGCCAGTAGTCCATTAGGCGAGCGCGAAAGATGTCTTGACCGATCCTCTCCACGATCAGCCGCTCGGCCTCGGTTGTCCGCGGTAGCCCAGTAACGCGCCGCTCAAACTCCCGGAGTGGTGCATCGGGTAAGCTGACGCTCAGCTCATAGACGCGGCGCAGCACTCCATAAAGCGCACCAAGCGTATCGAAGGCGAAGCGAGCACTCCCAGGACCGACTACCTCAGCGCTGGGTAAGTTCAGTTCCTGGATGACACCGTAATGGTCGAGAGCCAGATACCATGGTCCTGCTGCCCCAGCAGCGGCCAGGTGAACCACACCGCTCGCCGTAGTAGAACCGAAGGCTGCCCACCCCCTCTCTTCCCCCAAAACGCGGCGGAAGCCGTTCTGCCAAGCGGCCTTTTGGCATTCCTCACGAACAACGAAGGACTGAGATGTTTCGACCATGATATTCTCAGGATCAAATGTCCATTCCGAATAGACGTCTTTCGGGCGGCGTCGAACTCATCTGGAGTCGGACGTAATGCTCGTCCTGCAATTCAGGCGGCGGAGCCGTGGTGGTCGTGACGATGTACTGGAAGCAAGGCGTTTCCACTCCTTGCTCCCATTGATGCACAAGGCTGAAAAGGCGGGCGTACAGCTGTCCATCCAGGTCGGCCTCGCGTGGACTATCGTGTAGCAGAAAAGCGGGTAAGTCCGCTTTCTCCTCCACGGCCATATGCAGCGCGGCAAGGTCGAAAGCGACGATCTTCAGGGAGTCCAATGCAGCCGTTGACACCTCGCCTCGTCCTGAGAATTCAGCGTCGACCTTCAAGCCGTTGCCGTCGAGCTTGATAGCGCCCGCCACCCCATCAGGAAGCCAGGCGGCCATAATACCTTGATACTTTTCCTCCAGCGTCCGGATGGCCGCTCGCGCCCGCGCGCGTCCGGCCTCCAACTGCGCACGAACCGCGTCGAGCTCAGCGGTCCCTGGCGGCGCAGGTTTCGCAGTGGTTTCGCGTTCGCGCAGCGATCGTACGTCGTCGAGCGTTCTCCTCGCTTGATAGATGCGATCTTGCACCTGCCTGGCGGCTGCGTGAGCACCGCGGTTGGCGGCATCAGCGGTTCTTGCCTCGGCCTCGAGCGCCTGCTGCTGGGAACCGAGCTGCTGAATCTGGGCCTCGACGCCTTTTGCCTCCTGCTCGGCACCGTTCGCTTGCGCATCAAGCTCCGCGGCTTTCCTTTGCTTGTCCGCAATCGAGGCCTTCAATGCGGCCAGGTCGCAGGCTTCGAGCGAAATCCCGCATCCCTTTGCCTTGACCTCATCTATGTTGACCCTACAGACGGGGCAGACCCTGATCCCTCCCTGAGTGACGTCGATCTCGCCTAGGCTCGCTTCGGAACGGTAGCGTTCGGCTTCACTGCGCTTGAACCGCGCCTCGTTTTCCAATTGCTGACGTTTTGCCGTTAGTGTCTGACGATGCTCATTGAGCGCCTTTTGGCGCGCGAAGATTGAGCTGACATCGGGCGGCTTCGGCAGCTCGGTTCGCATGGCGTTGGCCAAGGCCACCTCCGCCAGAGAGACCAGACCTTTCCGATCGATCGTGTCGTCGAATCCCACTTCGTCGTCGGCCTTCAAGGCGAGCCTCACACTCTGCAGACCGTCGGCATACCGCTGTAGCTGATAAGCTTGGCGCCGCCGCTCGTCCTCGACCGCGGCCACAAGCTGCCGCTCGCGGGCGGCGGCTGCGCGCTCGTCAGCATCCAAAGCGCGCAAGGCGAGGCGTACCATGGTGAGCTTGGCTGTTTCGCCGATCACCTGGGCACGAGATCGGGTCTGCGTGTGCGATGACCGCCAGGCCAGAATATCGGCTAAGCGGCACTCCTGGTCGCGGGTCAACCACGCCCGAAGGACGTCCCAGATCTGTTCACGACCAACCTCTGGCGGCGTCGCTCCGGTGATGGTCGAAAAGAAGCTCGCTATAACGGTGGGGTCGATAGATGCTCGATCGTCCTCTAGACGTCCCCGCGCTATTCCATCTTCGACGGAATCGGCTTGAGTGACGAACTCACCGCCTGGCGGTCCAAATGGGCGGACCGCGATCCAGCACCCGCCATCAATCAGAATCTCCGCCGCGATCAGACCGTTGGGAATGCGCGCCAAGAGACGTGATCGCTGTGTGTCCGCGGCGTAGCCGGGCTCTCCCAGACAGGCACGAAGTAAGCGGCAGAACGTTGTCTTGCCGCTACCATGGGCCAAGGCGTGGCTGCCGCTGCTCGACATATCCGGTGTCCAGATGATGTTGAGTCCGGGCTTCAACCGCACGTCACGGATGATAGTCTGCGGGTCCCTCAGAATCGCCAGACGACGGATCCATAGCCGAGGCCCTGTTCGACCTTGCGGCGAGACCGGCGGATGGATCACCGGGGTAAACAGATCAGCTTGAGCGGCCACTTCCAAACCTCGCCCAGATCACGTTGTCCTCAGGCGCGGCCACAGCAGTGAGGCTCGCGACTTCCATGCCCCGCACGGCGCGAGTCACGAAGGCGGCACGCTGGGCGTCGGCAGAGGTGGCCTGTAGCCCCGCCGGACTAAAATGCTGACCTCTCGCCCACGTAGCGTCAGCGCTCTCCGCCAGCTGACCTGAGGTGAGCAGCGTCTCGAAAGTGGATCGCCATGCTCCATTGATGGCCGGCCGCAACCGGACCGCGCCGTGCGAGGGTTGCGCCTCGCGGCCAACGAGTCTGATCCATTGGCTCCGATCGCCGTCCGCCAGCAAAGGAGTCAGCAACGCTGGCTCAGCAAGACTCGCGATAACGAAGCGCACACGGGCGCCATCGGTGGCCGCGTCCATTTGCCAGAGCGCGTATTGCGCAGCGTATCGGAGCCGGTCTCGAGGCTCAACGCTTGTCGGCCAAGCCCATGCGTGGTCTGCCAGCTCTTCAAAAGGCGGCAAATCGATGGAGACAGGAGACATATCAGACGCCTGAGCGCCCACCTGCTTCCACGCCTCTAGCACCAAACGTTCGGTGCGGTACTCGCCGAATTGGCGGGTTTCTTTCTCCCTCAATCCTCTAAATGTCTCTGACGGATAATCGGAGCCTTTGACGCGGGCAGGGTCGAGGACGTACCGCAGCTCTTCCTCCGTAAGACCGTATTTTTTGGCAAAGAAGGCATCGAGTTCGGCGCGCAATTGGGCGCGCCGATCGTCATCCCATGCGAAGGGTGGACCGGAATATCCTAAATCCTCTGCCCACGGCTTCATTGCATTGCTCGTGTAGGTAAGTTCCAGCACGCGTGGGGTGATGAAGCTGAAATCGACAGGCGAGTAAGCCGAAGGGGGAAGGACCGGAAGCTGTTGAGCTATGAAGAAATTGAGGTGCGTACCGCCCACCTTGTGTCGAGCCGAAAAATCGAAGGTCAGAGAACTGAGCATGCCAACGAAAGCTGCCGCTTGTTTTCCGTCGACGTGACCCCCCGGATACCAAATGGGCAGATTGTTCCCGACTCCGGCTTTTGGCAATACTCCGCCAACCACCGTACGCTCGTTGGTTGCGTTGGTGATATCCCGCCAGCCGATGAGCCAACGCGGCTGTTTGGCGGCAATTAGGAGTTCGGCAAGCGCAAGCGCATCCTTCGGCCCTTCAGCAATCCGGGTAAGATCATCCGCGGCCAGCGGTGTTTCGCGCTGCATCTCCCCGGCGACGGCGAGCGTCTTAGGATCGAGCAGGAAGCGTTCAGGAGAACTCTTTAGGGCCCCCCGCCAATCCTGAGCGCGGCCAAGAAGCTGAAAGAGGTCGCTTTCCCGCGCGGAGCGACCCTCAAATACAGAAATCGCCCCGGCAATCCACGTAACAAGCGCTTTAAGCGCCGCTGCACGAGCACCTTCCTCCAGATCAGTATCAGCCTTGCGGCCTGCCTTTCCGCCGTCGCCGCGACCCTGTTTGACGGCGCTTTTTAGCGCGGCCGGTACGCGAGCGGCGCGCAGAACAACCTCTCCCTCGGGCACCCAGTAACGCGGCGAAGGCTCAAATGCTGGATTTTGCTTTTCAGCCAGGGTGCAATCCCGCGCTCCTTCCTCATCGTCGCTCCCATCGACGCCGTAAGTCGCCCAGCGATGATCAAAGTGATGGACCATCTTGGCTTCGTAGAGCGGTACACGGCATTCGGTGCCCCCCTCCGTTTCCCTAACCCAGTTGGCTCCATCTCTCCGCCAGCTCTCGCCCTCCATTTGCGTGGGTGTTCGAAAAAAGCCGGAGTCACTCGACATGTCGAACATTCTCTGGAACGTGATGCCCCAGGGATTGATATCTCCGCCGGCCTCCACGGGCCGCTCCTCGATAAGCACCGAAGTGCGAGCGTAAAGCTTCGCAGTCAAATCGGCATCGGCGCGTGTTCTGAAAACCGGAACTGTCCTGGTGTTTGGATTGACTGCGGCGATTTCAGCCGGGGACAAACTAAAGTGTCGCCGCTCATCAGCAAAATCTTCGGCGGTACGCGAGAAAAAGCTGAAAGAAATTTCCGTGGGGCCACCTTGCGGCGCGGCCAATGTTAAAAGTGAGAATTTGAAGCGCGCATGACCGATACGGTCGAAGAAGCCTCGGCCCGTCTGGAAGTCATGCAGGCTGATCAATCGGCGCTCCTCCACCTGCGCGGCGAAAAAGCTGGCGGTGGTAGAGTCGGTCGCGATAGCTGTCGGCACGATCACGCCTGCGCGGCCGCGCGGACCAACGAGCCGCGAGAACAGCTCCGCAAAGAGGGCATAGGTATTTACATCACCTCTGCCTGTGAGCGGATATCGGCCCGATGAGCGAGAAAACTCGCTGGCTGCTTCCGCCGTGCGCTTTGCAAACACAAAATCTTGCCATAGCCGGCCATCGGCACCGTCTGTATCCGCTTTCTCCAGAGCATCAATCAGCTTTTGGCGTTCCGCTTTGTTGGCCGCGCTGGCGATCGCCGGTGAACGTGCGGCGAAGAACTCCTGTTCCTGCAGCTTGATGCGCTCCCACGGCGGATTGCCGATGACAATATCGAAACCGCCATCGCGCTCCATAATGTCGGGAAATTCGATGAACCAGTGAAAGGCCTTCACCTTCTCGGACGTCAGCGTGGCGCCACGACGTAGATGCTCTGCGGGCACGTGACCGCCGGCCGCCTGCCACACATGTTCAGTGAGTGGCATGGCGTCCGTATCCGTACCGTTGGCAGCTTTAGCCGTGAAGAACGCAGCCATGTAGAAATTTGCCGAGATATAGAGGTCACTCGCTGTTTTCAGGCGTTGCCAATCGTCCGACGCACGTATCGCTTCGAAGCCACGCGCCTTTGCCTCGACGCTCGCCAGATCGTCCTGCACCATCTCCCTCAGCTTGTGGTCCCGCTCTGCTAGGATTTCAGGCGGCGACCAATTCTCGAACAGTTGGGGATGCCCTTTGGCCCGATCACGCTGTTCCTTGTTGAGGCGAGCGTACCGGCGGGAAAGTTCCCTGTCGTCGCCGGTCAGCGGCTTATAGGCTTCGTCCGGCAATCCTTCCCGCAGCATCGTGCGATCGAACACGCCGATCAGACTGTCGCCACAGCGAATCTGCGCATCGAAGAAGGCGAGCGGCCGGCCGGGCTCCAACGCTTCGATCCAAAGCGCGACCTTGGTCAGTTCGACCGCCATAGGGTTGCGGTCCACGCCGTAAAGACAGCGGCACGCCACCTCGCGCAGCGCGTGACGAAAGTCGGCGGCTGAAGGAATCCCACCCGCACGATGGCGTGCGACCCGGGTGGCGATGCGTCGCGCAGCCGCAAGGAGGAAATGCCCCGAGCCACAGGCAGGATCGATAAGCGTAAGCTTCAGAAGGTCTTCGGCAGGATCGGAAGCTTTAGCTTCTCGGTCGTCGAGCACCGGATTGAGGGTGGTGTCGAGCAACAGCTGCACAAGGCTATCGGGGGTATAATACGAGCCGGTCGTCTTGCGCTGATTCCCTTTCTGCTCGGCGGCTTCCGAAGCAAAGGTCAGCGTTCTGCCGTCGTCGCCTAGTTGCGGTTGAAGCTCGAGCAAGGACTCATAAACCGAACCCAGTTCCTCGGTCTCCATCGCGCGCCAGTTCACCGGGACCATACTGGATTTGTCTGAGAGCCAAGAGAGACGAAAGAGCGCCTCCATGAAGGCACGATTGCGCAGGCGCGCGGTTTCGAGTTGCGGCAGCATGCCTGCACTGAAGAGGCCTCCAAGGGCAGGAAGGCCGAGCGTCTCCTGCCCATGGGCAAGAGCACCGAAGACGACTTTCACGCCCTCATAGCGATCGTGATGCCTGTCCCACGAAGCCGCGCGAGCGCATTGTGCACGCAAGAAAGCGAGGCTGTAGCCTTCGGCATAGAGCTTACGAGCGCCGGGTTTCGCCATCTCTGGGTGAAGCAGGTTCCGATCCTCGGCTACCATCAGGAAGATGAGGCGATAGACGAGGCGCAGGAGTTCGTTGAACCATTCGGTCAGATCGACCTCGCCCGACTTCAAGCGACCGGCGAGATCGGAATTGGCTTCGAGGAAGCCCGAACCAAGCACCTTCAGCGCAGTTTCCACTTGGTCCGCCAGCCGGTCGCGGACAGCTTCGCCTTCGCGCGAACCGGCTTCACGCCAACGTTCCAGCGCGCAGTCGGTGACAGGCGCGCCCGCAATACCGAAGCGGGTTCGGTGGATCAGCGACCAAAGGACAGCGAACGAGGCAGCGTCCTCGTTTGCGAATATCTGTGCAAAGTCGGCTTCTATATAGGCAGGGCGGGTCAGGGACGCATTGTCCCGCATGAGCCGGATCACCGCGCCGTTCGTGACCAGGCCCCACAGTGCTTGATCGCTATCATTGAGCCAATCCTGGAGCGCGAAGGCTGGAGATCGGGAGCGGTCGGTCGATAGCGTCGGACTGCGCCTGTCTAGCTTTTCGTCCTCAGGCGGCACCACGACCACAGGCACGCGCCCGCCCGCCACGAAGGAAATCACTCCGTCAGCGGGAAGGAGATCATCGAAGCCGAAGGTTTCCGCGAGGAAGGCTCGCGCAAAACGCCGTGTAGCCTCAACCGAGGGGTTCTTCAGCTCGGCGAAAGCATCGAAGTGTGACTGACCGACGCGGAAGGCGGTCGAGATCTCCTCGCGGATCGTCAGCCCCTTGCGGATGTGGTAGTCCTGCTCCGTCTGCTCGGACGCTTGTCTGCGGTCGATGCTGGCGATCATCGCTGGAGCAATGAGGTTGCCCTCAAGCGTGAGGGAAGGCCATGCTGACATATCGGTGACCGGCTTGCGCGCCATGGATCAGGCCTCACCCGGCATCAGCACGAAAATCCCAATCACGTCTGGCGGCAGCACGGCCTCCACAGTGACCCGCGACGCGGACCCCGACGCCGCACGCAGCCGAGCATGGTCATTCATGAGTTCTTGCGCACGCGATCGGCCGAATTCCGCGATCGGTCCTTCAAGCAGGCCAGGCAGATCCTCCTTCGCCTTTGCGACGAACCTGTCGCGCGCCACTGGCGCGAGATCGGCAGTGGCAGGCGCATTGAGCAATTCCCGGGCGGCCTCGCCAGCTGCGACAATCCGCCCGTCTCGGATCGCGACGAGGGCCGCCTCCTCGGCCAGCAGCAATCGTTCCTTGCGGGCATGAACGGTCAGCTTGAACCGAATGCGGAGCAGAGCCAGGCGAGTTATCTGCTGCACGCCCATCGTCGGCCAGGCTCCGACCCGGCCGATGCCGAGGCCCGACAACGTCTCCGGATCAAGTGAAGCCTCAACTAGCGCTTCGGCGAGCGTCGCTGTCAAAGGATGCGTCCTGGTCAGTAGCGCAGTACCCGAAGGCGCGGGTTCGGCCGTCGCCAAACGCACCGATCCGGTTAGATTATGCTCGGCCAGCCGCTCACGGAGATTGGTATCGACGGCATCGACATGAGCTAACAATAAGGATTTCCGGGCCTCGAGCGGTACGCCGAAGCGCGCCATTGCCCGCTCAACGAAGAACCTCGCATCCGCCGGAGAGCCGAGCAGTGCCCGGACCTTCTCCCATTCCGGGGCGACCTCCTGCGGCTTCATGGCATTCTGAGCGAAACGTGCGCGGGACTTTTTCTCGTTCTCGGCGGCGTCACGCCACCGCGCCTCCATGACCTTGGCTCCATCGCCGAGGCGCAGATCGAGCGTAAGCTGGCGAGGCACACCTCGGCGCAACATCACAGAGGCCATCAGCGCGTCTGTCACTGGGCCCCGTTCGTCGGGCAGGGGAACAGTCACACCCGTCGCCTTGCGAATTTCCTCCGCCTTGCGAAGGATCACTTCAAGCACGGCGCCGTCGATCGCGCTGTCCGGCGAGAACATCATGATGGACCGGACAAGCTCTGCTGGCTGGCCGAAACGATCGACGCGTCCCTCGCGCTGCTGATGCCGGGTCGGATTCCAGGACAGGTCGTAGTGAACGACTGTGTTGAAGAGCTGCTGGAGGTTGATTCCTTCAGACAAGCAGTCGGTAGCGACCAGGATGCGCTGTGTCGGCTTCTCCCCCTCCATCGGCACCATGTCGGCCACACGGTCGCGCCGTTCATCGGGAGTCAAAACGCCCGTCACCGCTGCGACCATCAGTTTTGGGAAGGCCTTGCGCAGACCATCGCGGATATGCTCGGCCGTCGCCAAATAACGGCAGAAGACGACCGGATTTGCGCCCTGTTTAATGAGAGGCGTTAGAGCTTCAACTAATGCCGCCAGCTTCGGATCGGGTTTGTCGATCAGTTCGTGTGCCTGCCTCACTAACGCAAGAAGCTCCGGATCGGCGTCGAAGGTGGTGCCCGGCTCGAGATCGACCGCGTCCTCATCGTCGCCATCATCATCGTAGATCTGCAGTTCGAGACGGTCGCTCTCGGTTGCCATGCGGTTTCGCAAGGCGCTCAGCGCCGCTGCCGGCGAGGAGCCGACGCAGCGCATCAAGGCGAGCGTGCCCCAAAAAGCTAAGCGTCGCTCTCTTTGCCCGTCGCCCGCGCGCGACACGATGCCAAAGCAGTAGTCGAGCACACGCTCTTGGAATCCGCGATGGGCCTCCGTCAACCGATAGGCGAATTCCTTCGTCTCGTGCCTGGGAAAAGCACGATCTTCGTCCCAGTCTCCTGAAATGAGATCGATCCGGCGCCGCTGCACGAAGTGCCGCGCTAGGCGCTCCCTGTAGCGGCTGTCGTCGAAGTCCATCGACGCGAATGACGGTTCGATAAGAGAGAGAAGGCGCGCAAACGCATCTTCATCCCCAGAATGCGGCGTCGCTGTCAGAAGAATCATCCGCCGGTCAGGCGCGCGGGCCAAACCGGACAGCAGCGCGAACCGCTGCTGTCGTCCTTGGTGCGTTCCTACACAGGCATGGGCCTCGTCCACGATTACGAAGTCCGGGCAGGCACGTGCGAAGCTCTCCCGGCGCTTCTCGGCCTTAATATAGTCAAGGCTGACCACCGTGAAGGGATACGCCTCAAACAGGGTCTGAGTAAGGGGCAGGCCGCGTTCCAGCCGGCTCGCCGTGCCTGAGGTGATCGCGACGGCGTCGATCCCGAAGCGCGCCTTAAGCTCGCCGACCCATTGCTCGACGAGGTGAGGTGGGCAGAGGACTGAGAAGGCCTCCACTTCGCCCCGATCCATCAGCTCACGCAGGATAAGGCCGGCTTCGATGGTCTTGCCGATACCGACATCGTCCGCGATGAGTAGGCGCGGCGACGACAGCCGAAGTGCCATGAGCAAGGGGACAAGCTGGTAGGTCCGGGGCTCGAAGGCGAGTTGTGCGGCCGAACGGAAAGGGCCGGCGCCGCGGCGCAATGTCAGGCGCATCGCATCCGCTAGGAGCGCGGCCTTCGCCTGAACGGTTGGCAGTGCGTCGGCGGGCAGATTGAACCTAGCAGGTTCGACAGGGAGAATCTCGAGTTGGGGGTCGAGGACGACCGCGTCATTCTCTCCGCCCGAGAGGGGACGAAGCGCCAGAATGCCATCTTGGGGAGACGGCAACGCGACCCATTCGCGCCCGCGTGCACGGACGAGGTCTCCGGGGGTGAAGTTCACGGTCATCGAATCATTCCCCGAACATCGACAGCATCGCGTCGGGCACGCCTCCGGCCGCCGCTTCAGTCAACTCGAACAGCGTCCAGCCCTTGGCTTCGGCCACCTCGCGCGTGGCTTGAGAAAGAGGTGTCACACAAGCGGCAACGAAGTGGCTGCGCCATGCGAAGTTCATAACCTGACCGGAGAAGCTCACCGCAGAGCCGTCGGGAGGCGGAAGCCCCGCTTCCTTAAAAGCGCTTTGCCACTCTGAACCTTCGGCAGACTGACCGGCGCCCTGTGCGAGCACCACCTGTCCTCGGGCCAGATCGATGAGCATCTGTTTCGCTTCGCCGCTCATGCGGTTGATCAGTTCGTGATCCGGCTGGTTGAAATAGGAGAGCAGGCACCGATAGCACCCGCGGACGCAGGCTTCCCCATCATAACTGACGAGTAGTTTGGCGTCGCCAGCCGCGATCGCTTCATCCACTTTTTCGAAGTGCATGAGAATCAGAGCTTCCCGCGCGACCTTTGCGAGTGCTTGTGGATCCTCGATCAAACGACTTAATACCCCGGCGCCACCCTCTGTGGCTTCGTAGGCCAGGACGGCCCGCCGGTTGTCTCGGGCGGGCAATGGCTCGCCGAGAACCTCGCCTTCCTCTAGTTGGAAAACGACCTCAATGCCCCTCATAAGGGCGTGCTGAACCGTCACGATCGTCTCTGGCGCACAGGCCGTGGGCTCGCTGAAACGGAATAGCAGGGCGTTCTTATGATCACGGACTATAGGCACGATTCGAACCGGCCTCACGACATCGGGCGGGACATCGACCTCGGGATCTTCCTCGTCCGACTTCGCCCAATAACCACTGCGTGGATCGATGTAGAAACCGAAGACCGTCTGGTTGGCCCGTCGTTTCAGCCCCTTGTTGATTCGGCTGATCTCGGCGCTATTGGCGTATTGCAGGTTGAGGATCGTGGCGTCCTCGCAACGGAAGTCCGCCTCCGTGATCTGGATCTTGCCGTCCCGCTTCGGCCAGGAGAAAACGGTTTGAATATCGAAGCCCTGTCGGACACGCTCTTCATCGTTGGCTGTGATCCTCTCGGCCGGCGCGGCTTCGACGTTGTCGATTCTGAGCGTCCGCTGAACCGGCGTTTCACCGGCCATCGGAGCATTGCACGCGTGGCAACGCTCGACCTCGCCGTCATGACAAGCGCCACAGGTCGAGCAGATGAAGATGTCTCTTGTGGCGAGCTCCGAACCATCCCCGGTCCGGACCTCCGGCGGCAGCTTTGCCTTCATCACCCTGTAAGCGCGGCCTTCGTGATAAATCAGGCTGCGCGGCCCAAATTCTGAGATGGCCAGGAAGCGAGCGCGCTGGAGGAAGGAGCCGGTTTTTCCCTCGCCGGGAATGAAAGCATAGAGCGGTAGCCGCGGGAAATTGTAGCCCGGCAGGAAGCCTTCTGTTGCGAGATAGCGGTAGGAGTAGAAGTCCGAGCCGTTCGAAGCCTTTCCCTGCTCGAGAATCGCGATCTGGTCGCTTGCCTGCATCTGGGAAGCTTTGATCCGACGGCGATCCGCGGCCGAGAGACCCGTGATCTCGGAGCGGGCGTTGGCCTCGATCAACTGTGTTCGAGCTGAGTTGTAGAGCTCCCGCCATCGATCAAAGGCGCGATCGAACTCCTGTGGTGCCCGCAAGGCGACCGAGGAGACGAAGTCATCCGGATCGCTCATCCAGACCGGCTTGCGGCCGTCCACTGAAGCGAGAATCTGACCAAGAACGCGCTTCATCGGAGCCTGCGCCAATGCGATCAGCTCAGGCCGGTCGACCACGCTCCGGATCTCGTGCTTCAGCGGATATGCCGTCTGCGTCAGGTCGAGGATTTCCGGAATATCCGGAGATAGTGCGAGCTTCGCTTCGGCAAGCCAGACGGCGTGCAGGTGCGAGCGAACGAGCTCTTGATTGGTGATGTCGAGGGCGGGAGGACGAACGACTCCTGCCACCATCTCATTGCGCCGCTCGAAGAAGTACTGGTCATGAGGCGATTGGGCTGCGCAATAAGTGACGATGACGGCTGCCTGCCCGGAGCGACCCGCGCGCCCAGCGCGTTGCGCGTAGTTGGCCGGAGTCGGCGGCACATTCCGCAGATAGACGGAGTTGAGCGCCGAGATATCGACGCCAAGCTCCATCGTCGGCGAGCAGAACAGGGCGGGTAGAAACTGCTTCGACTCGCCAGCGCTCTTGAGATCGGCGGCGTTAGTCGCCAGATTTTCTCGGTCTTCTTTCTCGAACCGGAACCGCCACTCGCGCCATTCACGTTGCCTCTGGGATACCTGAGCTGTGTGTTCACGGCCTTCAAGGCCCCAGAAATTGCTGTGACCGGTTTTGAGATCGGCAGCGATCTCGTTGTATAGATCGTGAAAGTAACGATTGCCCTGCGCCGATCCGCTTCGAATGGCTCCGCCGGGCACGATACGGACGGCTGACGGTGACACGCGCCAACCCTGCAGGTCCTCCTCTATCTCGACGCGCGACACGAGCCCCTCGCCCCCAAGGAGGTCCAACAAATCAGTCAGGACCCTCAGGTAATCGGCCTTGCCGAGCTTAGTCCCAATAACGCTATTGCGATTGATAAGCCGACCGATACGGGAATTGTGCCCGGCACGGACGATCGTCTGTTCTTCGCGCAGACTCACCTGGTCCTTGCCTGGGGCTTGCAGAAACAGGGCGGTGCGGCTTCTGGGTGTTTCCTTGATGTCGATCGCCCACGGGGCCCGGAGCAGGTTGCGGGATTTCTGGGCCGCCCCCTCGAGAACGGTCGCTTCGAGTGCTTCTGTTCCGACGGCCAGTCCGTCGAGCATGGCTCCGAGAAGCTTTTTCAGCATCGACTTGCGCGCCGGCGCATCGAGCACACCCAATTCAGGCAGGATGGCTGTCAGACGTTTGCTGTCTTCCGCGATGTCGTCGAGGCCGATGAACTCGACGTCGATCAGCTTCAGGACCGACAGGCTCGGGTTGGTGTAGCGCCATCCCCGGCGCAGATCCGTCCAGAGACGATGCGCGAGCACCTTCTGGAGCGAACGCTGGGCGTCCTCGCGGACCACGGCGCCTGCCTCCGGATCTTGCATCCAGTGGATGCGCGCATCTCGGTTGGCGGCGGTGAAACCGAGCGCCCTGACGACTCGCAGACCGAATTCGTCCTCGGTCATGCCGTCATTGCCGGCGTCCAGTACGGCCCGCAGGATGGCGCCGCGCAGCAGGCTGACGAACAGAAAGTCGTTGAAATGGCCAGCCTGGAGGGCAGCGTCCTGACGATTGTCTGTGAAGCCGAGAAGCTTGCGCTTCTCCTTGGGAACGCCGCTATTGCGCCCGTTCATCCATTCGAGAGCGGTCGCTACGAGGAGCGTCGTTGCCGAACTACGGCCTTCGCCCGACAGGCCCGCCAGTTTCGTGCGCTCGCGCATGTTGGGATGGGGTTGGTCCAGGCAACATGTGCAGAAGCCGAACTTGCCGGGTATGAACCAGTAGCTCTTACCCGATGGCGCGTAGCGCCCATCCGGCGCCACCGTCACCATCTGGGGTACTCTGCGCTTCCTGTTCGCTCGGAGCCGCTCTACGCCACCCCGCTCTTCGCGCCAGTCCTCGGGATAAGTCTCGATTTCACCTGTGAAGGCGTAATCGGGATCACTGCCGCCATCGGGGATCAGATAGCCGGCCGTCTCTCCTTCCTCATTGTCAAGTGGCGCGTCATCGATGTTCCTGGGCACGAATCGAATGCTGCCGCTATCCTCGGCCCTCGTAACAACATGGACCTCATGTCCGCACTCCCTGCAGAAGCGCGTTGGGTAGAGACGATGGCCCGGCGTGCTGGGATCTTCGAGCTGACCATCGAACAACACATTTCTGGGCCTTTCGGTCAGCGTGGTAAAGATTTCGCCGGCACCAGAGATGAATTGGTGAAGTTTGAATGCCAAAAATGCGCCAGTCCCCGCACCGCCCCGCTCCGTTTCCGGGAGGCTGATCCGAGTCAAGAACGTCTCGAGCCCATTACGACAGGTTTCTACTTGTACGCCGCTATCCTTTGACAGCAACGCTACGGCCTCTGCGAACGGAATGGGTTTTTTACGCTTGAGCTCTTGTGCGTCGTCAAGGCCGATTGCCAATTCGGTCCAAACGGCCAAGGAGTGCTGCTTGAGGACCTCGTCAGTCAGGACGTCGGGAAGGGCAGAGGTCAGCGCAGACGCGAGCTTGGGCCGCACGTCGCTGAGCTTCAGCCGGTCGTCTGTCGCTCGCTGCAGCGATTCATCAATAACCGACTCTGGCCCGATAGGCGTTCCGAAAAGGCGCGACGCGACTTCCGCAACGGCGCGCGCGCGATCGGTGTCAGCGCCTTCGCTTGCCATGGTGGCGGAAGTCCCGATGCATATTGGTGCTTTGTGCGGCGCGCACCGGTTGCGAAGGCGACGCACGAGAATAGCGACATCGGCACCCTGTCGGCCGCGATAGGTGTGTAGTTCATCGAGAACAATGAAATCGAGTCCGTTTGCGTTCTCTACAACCTTCGTGTCGAGGCTGTCCTGCCGCGTTAAAAGGAGCTCGGCCATCATGAAGTTAGTTAGGAGAATATCCGGCGGATCGTCTGCGATGCGCTGCCGCTCCTCCTGACTCTCCTGACCCGTATAGCGCCGCACAATGGGCTTAAGCTCATTAGCCAACCCGGACTGGGAAATGAACTTTTCAATCTCATTGATCTGGCTGTTGGCCAGTGCGTTCATCGGATAAACGATGATGGCGCTGGTCCTGCGCGGCTTTCCGGCTTTCCGCGCCCGGATAATGGCATCGACGACTGGGACGAAAAAGCAAAGCGACTTGCCCGAACCGGTTCCGGTCGTGACGACGTAGCTCAGGCCGGCCCGAGCCTTGGCGATCGACTGTGCCTGATGGCGATGGAACCGTAGGGGCGTGGCCCCAAAGCGGAAGATCCTGCCGGTTGCCTCGTCGAGATCACCCGATCCGACAAGATCGTCGGCAGTAGGCCCCTCGAGATAGCGAGGATTGATCGATAGGAGAGCGTCCGGCCAGAAGCGCTTGGCATTGTACTGCCGATCAATCTCGGACTTCAGATCGTCAGATCGAACGGTGCTGAAAGACCGCGAGAACCGAGCGTATGAATCAATAAGACGATGATCAAATTCGAACGCCTTCATTGCCCCTTCCCAACCAACTCTTCACTCTGAGCTAAGACGCTCGCGAAATCATTGAATAAAGTCAATTAAACAACCGTCGGATGTCTGTCATCGGCCGAAACAGCTTCATGGGCTGATCCGGAAACGGCAAAAAGCTTTCCCGCTCGTAGAAACGATGGGCGTTGTCGTCCTTCGCGTCAACGATCACCGCAAACGTGGCGATCTCGCTCCGTGCCGACCGGTAGAGGGCGTCAGCCAGTAGAAATCGGCCGTAGCCCTTTCCTTGATGACGCCGATCCACGGCGAGCCGGCCCAAAAGCGTCGCCGGCACCAAGGGATACCTTGGAAGCTTCCGCGCCGTTTGCTCCGGCAGTTCGGCGAGCTGCAGAGATGTCGACGATAGCGTGTAGTAGCCTGCGATTGTTTGGTCCGGCAGCAAGAGGACAAAAGGCGCAGCCATATTTTTCCGCGCGTCCTGGCCGGCCTGCGTCCGAAAGTACCTGTCCAGTGGCTCGACGCCGGACTCAAACCCCGAGCGATCATGGCTGGGACCCAGCGGCTCGACGCGAAGCTTTTCGTCCATTTCACCGGCCACGCTTCAGACGCCGGTCTTCTCGCGATAGCGGCGGACTGTGTCGCGCAGGCGATCGTTGACCGGCCTGGGATTGAGCAGCGCCTCGACAAAAGCCTCGCTGTCGTGAACCGAGAGGACGAGCTGATTGTGCTCCTCGATGGCGCGCCGGGCGGCATCCTGCACGCTCGTCAGCACAAAATCCGTCACGGTGCGGCCCTGTAAGGCTGCCGCCCGCTCGATCAGATTCTTTTGCTCGGCGGTCACGCGGGCCTCCAGGCGCTCCCCCCGGGTCCGGCCGCTATTCGATTTCGAAGCTGCATTGGCCATAAAAGCCTCCGTAACGGATGTACGGCCAATGCCCGGCCATTTCAAGCGGTTCTCCTACTTGACCGTCTCACTGTGAACAATGTAAACAGTTCCTGTGAACGATGGTCACAGGAGTGATTGTGGCAGAATTCTCTGAAGATCTCGTCGGAATTAACGAGATCGCAGCCATGGCCGATGTCTCGCGACAGGCCGTGGCGAACTGGAGGGTCCGCGCCCCCGATTTTCCGCAGCCGGTCAGCGAGCTGGCTTCGGGTCCAATTTTTCGGCGCTCCCAAATTCGCGCCTGGCTGAAGCGCCATAAGAGAAAAGGAAAGTCGATGACTCATGTAATTTCTACGATCAATTTGAAAGGCGGGGTCGCAAAAACAACGACGACCGTTGCCCTAGCCGAGACCTTTTCTGCGAACATGGGCAAGAGGGTCCTTGTGATCGATCTCGACCCGCAGACCAATGCCACGCTCATGTTGATCGGCGAAGACAAATGGTTCGAACTGAACAAAAAAGAACGGACCCTTGCGCGTCTATTCAAGGATGCCATGGATCCGGACAATCGTAAGTTCAATTTGGAGGCAACGCTTCAGAAGAGGGTGTCCGACGTCGGCGCAGTGCGAACCGTCGATCTGCTGCCATCAAGCCTCGATCTCATCGACGTTCAGGACAAACTCGCCTCGGCGCCGGCCGGTAAATTCTACGCCGCCAATCCGATCGATCTGCTTTGGCGCGCTGTGAAGGGCAAGCTTGAGGACTACGATCTCGTCATCGTCGATTGCCCGCCTAATCTCGGAATCATTACCTTGAATGGACTTCGAATCTCAGGCGGCTATATCATTCCAACAATTCCAGACCATCTCTCGACTTACGGCATCCCGCAGATCATCACGCGCGTCAGGGATTTTTCTGAAGCTATCTCGGAGTCTATTGAGCCCGTTGGAATCGTGGCGACCAAGTACCAAGCCAATTCGACCGTGCATAACAACGTGCTGAAGCAGCTCCGCGAGGATATCGAGCTTCCCGACGTGATGGACACCGTCATTCGCCAAGCGAACTCAGTTGCCGCAGCGGCCGAATTTCAGACCTATTCGCGGACTCTCAAGCAGAAGTATGGATCGGAACTGGCCGGTCAGTACGATGATCTCGCCAGAGAGATCTGGTCCGCGCTGGAGGCGTGAGGATGAATATCCGAAAAGTCCTGACAGCTCTTGTTCACGAAGTGGCCGACGAGGCCGAGCGTAACCCTGCTTTCCGACAGAGAGTTGAGCAGGCTCTCGGAGAGCTCGCTCCACGCGCCCATGTGGCTCCGACGCCCAAGACCACGCCGAAGGCGGAAGAGCCCAAACGACCTAGCAATCGTCGTGCGCCGGCAGTTCTAGATCCAGTCCAGCTCGCGCGGCAAGGAGAAGATGTGCTGCGCTCGGCGCTGGGCAGGTTAGACATTGAGCAGCTGCGTGATGTCGTCGCCGACTATGGGATGGACACAGGCAAGCTCGTGATCAAGTGGCGGACGCCGGACCGCATTATCGATCGCATCGTCGAGGTCTCCCGCCAGCGAGCGCATAAGGGCAGCGCCTTTAGAGACACCGCCACCGAAGATACACAAAGTCGGCCGCCGACGCCCGATGCACCCGAACCACGCGAAGAGTGAACCCGAGACGCCGGTGACAAACTTCGCCAATTTTCGAATCATGCAGCCGGAGACGAAGGACCTTGTCTTCGAGCTCATGCAAAATGCCGACCGCCAGCGGTCCGCGTTTATGTCATTCGTCAATATTTGGATGGCCTTCAACGGGTGGATGGCAGCGGTCACCGAGCGGGAGACCGATGCCGATATGATCCGCGACCTCTCGGCTAACAGTCGCTTGACTCATGCCTATGCTGGACTGATGGAGAACTCTCGCGCGTTCCATCGTCTTGTCTCTGATTTCGCAGCGATGTGGCCAATTCTAAATGTTCGCGACGTGCGCAAAAAGCTGGGCCGCGATGCGTTCTGGCGGCTTCAGCGCGATGAGCTCACCGCAGCTTGCGATGCAGCCAACGTCAAGCGTCAGCCCTTGGCATGGAGTGCCGACGATACGCCGTCCTGGGAACAGTTGTTGCGCACGATCTACCAAGTGCGGTGCAATCTGTTTCACGGCGAAAAGTCGCCGCAGAACCAGCGCGACCGCCAGCTAGTTCTCAAATCCGATCGCATCTTGCGGACCTTCATATCCGAGACGGGCTGCTTCGAGTGGCACGCATGACCGCCGCTACTCTCGCCGTCTGGAGCGCCCAAAAAATCGTTCCGCTCACTGGTCATCGTCATCATAAGCATGCTCCCAATCCAGTCGCGCCGGACTTCCAAGCGCCGGCGCCCGCTGCTTCCATCTCATTCGGCCCGACGGCCCTTGCTGCGGCCATGGCGCGGACCGCAACCCTTCTGAATGCCCCGCCGGTACTTCTTTCCCGCCTGAAAGACAGCGCGCTCAACGACGCCGAGATCTTGATAGCTGACGGCCCTGTATTCGGACTCACTTCCTACATCGCATCGCTCGCAGATACCGAACGAACCCACTTCGCAGCGCGCGTAGGCGCTGGGATTACTGATCTCTATATGAACGGACTGGGTTACGTTTGGCGTGACAACGCAGTCTGTCTTGCATCAACGCTGAACCCCCACGCCGATTTCCTCTATGCTGGTGGCCACGCGTCCGGCTACGGCGTGGTGCTGGCGGAGGCTCATGGATCCTTCGCGGGCAGCGTCACTGACTCGAAGCTCGCTGCCCAGGCGCGAAACAAGTATCTGCGGCAGGTCCGCCCCTTCATCTCAAAGCCGTCACCCTATGGCGAGGTTATCCACGGCTATTCAGTCGCATTCGGATCGAGACCTGGGACCGTCGGCGCTTTCCTTCGTCTGTCGGAAACGCTGCGCCGGAAACCGCGACGGTCGCCACCGCCGCCCTCCCAGCGTCTTATGGGCGCTTTCGGCAGGTCCCCCACTCAGATTGCGCTTGCCTCGTACCGATCCAACTTCGTCCTCATGGACGCGCTCCCGGTCGCTGACTGGATCGACTGGACACGAGGCCTGCGCGAGCTGCCAGCTGATATCGAACCGCTCGCATTCTTCAGGTTGGAATATGCAGGAAGAGCCTTTCTCGCCTATGCACATTCGTTCTCGCTATTCCGGCCACCGTTCGTCTTGATGGATAATGTCGTTGATCACCCGCTCTGGCGACATCGGTGGCGGCGCCTCGCTGACCAGCCTCTATCGATACGGTGGTTTGTCATCGAAGAGAAAATTGGAGAACGGTTCTTAAATGCGCTAAGCGCCTTGATTCGTCTGGAGGATCGGATTCTCCCCGAAACCCTTGACCTTCCGAGCGGTGACTTTGTCGGATCGTCCGCCGACGGAGCCGCCTCGATCACAAGGCGAGACGGTGTGCCCTACGAGTACGCGCTGTTCCGCGATGGACTGGCGCTGCTGGGCGGCCCATCGCCGCGTCACATCACAGGCCACCGCATCTGGCATCCAAAGCTTGGCCTCGAGTAAGCGGAAATGCGTCGATCCTGGCATCCTGAATTCTAGCGTTACGCTTTTGAGGGGAAAGCCTTCCCCTACGCCCGAGCCTGAGGTCTCGGCCGACCCCTTCTGCGGGGAGAACCCCGCAACGCCCCCATCAGAGTGAGAGGGCGGACTGGCTTCGCCATGACGGGTTGAAGAACGGAGGAGAGGCCTCCGGCGCCTGTCGTGGAGATGAACCATGACCCAAGTCGAAGTTCTGAGTGCTGGCCGCGACCGCGTCGGCGGCTACAAGGTGGACGTGACCCGCGGCGAGCGCGTCTGCCGAGTATCGTCGGAGTGGTTCTCGAGGCCAGCGGACGAGCGCTATCTATCCCTGTCGGACCTCTATGCCGCGGTGCGTAGCCGGACCGAGCGAAGCCGGACCCGAACGGTCGAGAGCGCTGCGATCCGGGTTGAGGCCAGCCGCGACGATGCCGAGCGGCTGGCTCTGCTGCTGCCCGGTTCCGACGCGCCGATCACGCCGACTCACTGGAGCTTCGGTCAACTTGCCAGCTTGGTCGGAGCGCCGGCGGCTTACCTCCGTCAACTTCCGGCGCAGCTCGCTGGCATCAACCTACAGTTCGGCCTCAACTCTCATCGAGCCGAGCAGGTCAAGACGCTCGAGATAGGGGATGGTCGCGTCGAGCTTCGCGCCGCTACGGGTCCCGAATACGGGCGCATATTTGACCACGAACTTGTGGCGGCCGTTCAGCGCATCGCCGGCAATGGCACGGGCGACACGCGCTGGAAGATCCCGGGCGTGCTCGACTGGTCGACCGGCGTCTATAATCCGTATACCGACATCAGCCAGGATACGACGACGCTCTACGCGTCCGACCGCGACGTGTTCCTGTTCCTGGTCGACGACCTCAACCCGATCGAGGCCGGCAGGCTGCGCGATGGCTCGCCGGACCTCTACTTCCGCGGCTTCTACTGCTGGAATTCCGAGGTGGGCGCGAAGACGCTCGGGATGGCGAGCTTCTATCTCCGTGCCGTCTGCCAGAACCGCAATCTTTGGGGCGTCGAGGATTTCGAGGAGATCACCATCCGCCACTCCAAATACGCCGCCTCACGGTTTGCCCACGAGGCGGCCCCGGCGCTGGCCAGCTTTGCCAATTCCTCACCGATGCCCTTCGTCAACGGCATCAAGGCCGCACGGCAAAAGATCGTCGCCCGCACCGACGACGACCGCAACGAATTCCTGCGCAAGCGCGGGTTCTCTAAGGCCGAAACAGCGAGGATCATCGAAAGGGTGTTGTCCGAGGAAGGACGCAAGCCCGAAAGCGTATTCGATTTCGTGCAAGGCATCACAGCGGTTGCGCGCGGCAAAACCCATCAGGACGCACGACTTGATCTGGAGGCGCGCGCGAAGAAGCTGCTCGACCGCGCAGCCTGACACCCGAAAAGCCGGATATACGGAACGGCGTGTCTTCGGCTTCGTGCCTTTCCGTTTTTCCTGAGCTCGATTTGCGGCGCTGCCCTTCAGAGAAAGAGGGCCGCGCTGCGCTTCGTGACGGGTTGGAGGCCCAGAGAGAGTCTTTGGACCGCCCGTCGCGGAGTATCACCCATGGCTAACGCCGTTCAGAAGATCACCCTGTCGTCCTCGCGCGACATTCCCTTCAACAAGCTGGTGCTCAGCCAATCGAACGTCCGGCGCGTGAAGGCCGGCGTCTCCATCGAGGAGCTGGCTGAGGATATCGCCCGGCGTACCCTGCTCCAAAGCCTCAATGTGCGGCCGGTCCTCGACGCAGAAGGCGCCGAGACCGGGCTGTTCGAGATCCCGGCCGGCGGACGGCGCTACCGTGCGCTGGCGCTGCTGGTGAAGCAGAAGCGCCTGGCCAAGACCGCGCCGGTGCCTTGTGTCGTACGCGACCCGGCAACCACCATTCTCGCCGAAGACGACTCGCTTGCGGAGAATATTCAGCGCGCGCCGCTACATCCGCTCGACCAGTTCCGGGCATTCCTGGCTTTGCGGGAGAAGGGGCAGTCCGAGGAGGACATCGCCGCTGCCTTCTTCACCTCCGTCAACGTTGTGAAGCAGCGCTTGCGCCTCGCTTCAGTTTCGCCCGCGCTGCTCGACATCTATGCCGAGGACGGCATGTCGCTCGAGCAGTTGATGGCTTTCACCGTCAGCGCAGATCATGGACGCCAGGAGCAGGTCTGGCAGGCGATCTCCGGCTCTTGGCAGAAGGAGCCCTATCAGATCCGCCGCATGTTGACGGAGAAGACGGTGCGTGCCTCCGACCGGCGGACCGTGTTTGTCGGCCTCGACGCCTACGAGGCGGCCGGTGGCGTGGTGCTGCACGACCTGTTTCAGTCCGACGACGGGGGCTGGCTGGAGGACGTCGCTCTGCTCGACCGTCTGGTCGCCGCGAAACTGAAGGCGGAGGCTGAAACGATCGCTGCCGAAGGTTGGAAGTGGATCGAGGTCGCGATCGACTTCCCCTATGGCCATACGCGCGGCTTGCGCGAGCTCGACGGCGTACCCGCCGCTCTCACCGCCGAAGAGCAGGCGACCATCGAGGCGCTCGAGGCCGAATATGCCAAACTCGAAGCCGAGCATGACGGCGCGGATGAGCTTCCGGATGAGGTTGACCAGCGCCTTGGCGAAATCGAGACGGCTCTCGGCGCCTTCAACGATCGACCCGTCATCTATCAGCCGGCCGACATCGCCCGCGCGGGCGTGTTCGTCGGCATCGACGCCGAGGGCAAGCTCTTGGTTGATCGCGGCTACGTCCGACCCGAGGACGAAGTGCCCGTGACCGAATCAGAGCAGGTCAGGGGCTGCGAACCTGATGCCGCGGCCCTGGACGGCGACGAATCATCAGCACCGGCTGTCCAGCGCGCCGTCATCACCATCGGCGGGCAGGTCGCGGATCCCGAGGACGAGGATGACGATGCGGTGAAGCCGCTGCCGGACCGTCTTCTGACCGAGCTCACGGCGGAGCGGACGCTGGCGCTGCGCGACAAGCTGGCGATCACGCCTTCGGTCGCTTTCCAGTCGGTGCTGCACAAATTTTGCCTCGACGTGTTCTCCCGCTATTCCTCCTTTGGTTCGGCGATGGAGGTCTCCGTGCGCAGCGCCAGCTTCCCGCTGCAAGCGCAGGGGCTGAAGGACACACCGGCGGCCAAGGCGATCAACGCCCGCCACAAGACCTGGGAGGAGCGTCTGCCGAAGGACAAGGCCGATCTCTGGGACTGGCTCACCGGGTTGACCGGCGACGAGCAGGCGTGTCTCTTTGCGCACTGCGCCTCATTCGGCGTGAACGCGCTCTATGAGAAAGGCGACCGCTACGGCGGCGGCGTCACCCCCCACATCGTCGCGCAGCGAATCGCGGACGCCGATCGTATCGCCCGGGCCGTCGATCTCGACATGGTGGCGTCCGGTTGGCGCCCAACCGTCGAGAACTATTTCGGCCGGGTCCCGAAGCGCCGCATTCTGGAGGCGGTGCGCGAGGGTGCCGGCGAGCGGTCCACCCAGCTCATCGACCATCTTAAAAAGGGCGACATGGCCAAGGAGGCCGAACGGCTCCTGGCCGAGAGCGGCTGGCTGCCCGAGCCCTTGCGAATGGCCGATGCCGACCAGGCGGCTCCCGTCGACGCCGCGGAGTCCGAGGGCGATGACGAAGCGCTTCCGGAATTCCTCGCCGGAGACGACGAGGAAACTCCGGCCGATCAAGCGGACGAGTCGCGCATGATTGCTGCCGAGTAGAAGCACTGGCTGGGGCGACGAGGTTCGCCCCAGCCTATTTTTATGCGCTGCGAGCCACCCGTGGCTGCACCCGCAAGCCGTCGATCCAGATCGCGATCCTGCCGGCGGCCACGAGGCCGGAGGTTTCGGCCACGAACCGCCGTACCGCCTGCGTGCTGCTGACTGCGAAGCGATGTCGATAGCCCTGGGCTACGGCGCGATCCGTAAAGCCTTTCAAAGCAGCAAACCCTGCCGCTTCCTGGATCTCGAACTGAACCCTCCACCGCGTGCGTCGCGGGCGAACATCATCGAGGACCTCGACGCTGATACGGTGCTTGCTCCCGCTGCGAACGGTGACAGGTTCGATCTTCTTGGTGGGAAACCTCAAGATTAGAGCCATCAAATCCTCCTTCATTGTGCGAAGCGGTTCGATGGTCTTGTTGGGGCTCGTGAACCGCATGCCGAGACCCGCGCCCTGCGCAAAGCGCGGGGGCAGGTCAGCGGCAGCCTGTTGACCAGGCCGTTCAGCTCTTGGGGCTTGCGCCACAAGCGGTTCTTGCTGCGCGAGCGCAGCGACCCTGACACGGCTCAAGTAATCTCCTGCCCGCAACGTTTCAAGGGCATCGGGCAGAGAGTGAGAGTGGGGCCGGGACGGGTTTGAGCCGGTCCGGTCTGAGAGAGAGCGCCGCCGGCTCGCTCCTTCCCGCTCTCCTTCAGGCTTCCCCTCATGAACCATCTATTCCCGATCGCGGCTGACGAGGCCGCCCCGATCTCGCCTGTGCGCACTCCCGAGGGAGCCAGCGTTATCATCGCTGCGGCTGAGCAGCTTCTCCCTCATCTTGAGCATGGTCGTCGTATCGACGCCGCAATCCTGCGCGCTGCGATGGAGGTGGCCTTCGGCGCATCCGATGCGACGGGCGCATGGGATTGGAAGACGGCTTATAACGCTTGTGAGGTCACTACCATCCTGTTCCTGCGCAAATACGGAAACGCGCTTTTCCGCAAAGCCGCTTCCCCGGCTTCACGACTTTCCGCCTTGGACAAGATCGCGGGGCTCCTGCCGACCCACACGCGCCGCTCCGCCGAAAGTGAGACTTTCCAGCAATTCTCGACTCCGATTTCGCTCGGTCTGGCTGCGCTGACCGCGGCCGCCATTACGCCGGCGGATCGCGTGCTGGAGCCGTCCGCAGGCACAGGGCTGCTCGCCATCCTCGCCGAGATCGCCGGCGGCGGGCTCGTGCTGAACGAACTGGCCGAGAGCCGGGCCACGTTGCTCTCTTCCCTCTTTCCGGCCATTTCCGTCACGCGTTTCGACGCGGCCCAAATCGACGATCACCTCGACCCCGCCGTCGTGCCGAGTGTCGTGCTGATGAACCCGCCGTTCTCGGCGATGGCGAACGTTTCTGGCCGCATGGCCGACACGGCGTACCGTCACATCGCCTCGGCGCTTGCCCGCCTTGCTGACGGCGGCCGGCTGGTCACGATCACCGGTGCAAACTTCTCACCCGAGGCCTCGGCCTGGCGCGGGGCCTTCGCCCGCCTGCAGGAACGCGGCCGCGTGGTGTTCACCGCCGCGATCGCCGGCGCGGTCTATGCCAAGCACGGCACCACGATTGAGACGCGTATCACGATCATCGACAAGGTGCCTGCCGATGACGCGCACGCTTTCCCGGAGTCTACGGGAATCGCGCCCGACGTCGCGACGCTGCTCCGCGGGATCGGCGAACACGTTCCACCTCGCCTGAGCGTCGCATCAACCGGCGCGCTTCCCATGTCAGTCTCGCCGGCGCCTCGCATCGTGCGCGGGTATCTGGGGCGGGCCGCTGCACAACCGGTTAACGCCCCGGTCGCCGATCCCGAGGGCGTCGACCTCGCCTACGAGACATTCGATTGGACGCCGCCCGAGGAGGCGCGCCTCGGCGACGCCATCTACGAAGAATACCAGCTCCAATCGATCCGGATCCCCGGCGCGCAGCCGCACCCGACCAAGCTGGTGCAGTCGGCCGCGATGGCCTCGGTTGCGCCGCCCAAGCCGAGCTATCGGCCGCGCCTGCCTGCCGACCTTGTCAGCGACGGCCTCCTGTCCGACGCCCAACTCGAGACGGTCATCTATGCCGGCGAGGCGCATGGGGACTATCTCGCCGGCGCTTGGACGGTTGACGAGACCTTCGACCTCGTCACGGCCGCCCGCGATAACGCACCGAACGCCGTCCGCTTCCGTCGAGGTTTTATGCTCGGCGACGGGACCGGCGCCGGCAAGGGCCGCCAATCCGCCGGCATTATTCTGGACAACTGGCTGCAGGGCCGGCGCAAGGCGGTCTGGATCTCGAAGTCCGACAAGCTGCTCGAGGACGCGCAGCGCGACTGGTCGGCGCTCGGCATGGAGCGTCTGCTGGTCACGCCGCTGTCGCGCTTCCCTCAAGGGCGCGAGATCCGCTTGGCCGAAGGCGTCCTATTTTTAACCTACGCTACGCTGCGGTCCGACGACCGCGGCGAGAAGCTTTCGCGCGTCCGGCAGATTGTCCAATGGTTGGGCTCCGACTTCGACGGCGTCATCATTTTCGACGAGAGCCATGCCATGCAGAATGCCGGTGGCGGCAAGGGCGAGCGGGGCGATGTCGCACCCTCGCAGCAGGGGCGTGCGGGTTTGCGCCTTCAGCATACGCTGCCCAATGCCCGCATCGTCTATGTCTCGGCGACCGGCGCCACCACCGTCCACAATCTCGCCTACGCCCAGCGCCTCGGCCTGTGGGGCGGCGAGGATTTTCCGTTCGCCACGCGCGCCGAGTTCGTCGAGGCGATCGAGGAGGGCGGCGTTGCGGCGATGGAGGTGCTGTCCCGCGACCTTCGCTCGCTCGGCCTCTACACCGCCCGCTCGCTTTCCTACGATGGTGTCGAATACGAGCTCGTCGAGCACCAGCTCGCAGATGAGCAGCGGCACATCTACGACGCCTACGCCGGCGCGTTCGCCATCATTCATAATCATCTCGATGCGGCAATGCAGGCCGCCAACATCACCGGCGAGACCGGCACGCTCAACCGCCAAGCGAAGTCGGCCGCGCGCTCCGCCTTTGAGTCCGCCAAGCAGCGCTTCTTCGGCCATCTGCTCACCAGCATGAAGACGCCGACCCTGGTCCGTTTCATCGAGCGGGACCTGGCCGAGGGCCATGCCGCCGTCATCCAGATCGTGTCGACCGGCGAAGCGCTGATGGAGCGGCGGCTCGCCGAGATCCCGACAGAAGAATGGAACGACGTGCGCGTGGACATCACGCCGCGCGAGTACGTGCTGGATTACCTCGCTCACTCCTTCCCAGTCCAGCTCTATGAGCCCTTCACCGATACCGAGGGTAATCTCTCGTCGCGGCCTGTCTTCCGCGACGGCCAGCCCGTGGAGAGCCGGGAGGCCGTCGCCCGCCGCAATGAGCTGATCGAGCGGCTAGCTTCGCTTCCGCCTGTTCCCGGCGCGCTCGACCAGATCGTGCAGCGTTTCGGCACGGACCTCGTGGCGGAGGTGACGGGACGCTCGCGGCGCGTGGTGCGCAGGGGTGACCGCCTTGCCGTCGAGAACCGTTCTGCCTCCGCCAATCTCGCCGAGACCGCCGCCTTCAGGGATGATCTGAAGCGCGTGCTTGTCTTCTCGGAAGCTGGCGGCACTGGCCGCAGCTACCACGCCGAGCTCTCGGCGCGGAATCGCCGGCTTCGGGTCCATTATTTGCTCGAGCCGGGCTGGAAGGCCGATGCTGCGATCCAGGGTCTCGGTCGAACGAACCGCACCAACCAGGCGCAGCCGCCTCTGTTCCGCCCCATTGCGACCGACGTGAAGGCGGAGAAGCGGTTCCTCTCGACCATTGCCCGCCGGCTCGACACGCTGGGTGCCATCACGCGCGGCCAGCGCCAGACGGGCGGCCAGGGCCTGTTCCGGCCCGAGGACAATCTTGAGAGCCACTTCGCCCGTGATGCGCTGCGCCAGCTCTATCTGCTGCTCGTGCGCGGCAAGGTCGAAGGCTGCTCGCTCCAGACCTTTGAGGACGCCACGGGCCTGAAGCTCATGGACGCGAACGGCATCAAGGATGAGCTGCCGCCGATCACCACGTTCCTGAACCGGCTGCTCGCGCTCACCATCGACCTGCAAGGTCTGTTGTTCACGGCCTTCGAGCAGTTGCTGGCCGCCAAGGTCGAGGGCGCCATCGCCAGCGGCGTCTACGATGTCGGCCTGGAGACACTGCAGGCTGAGAGCTTCGTCGTCACGGATCGGCGCACGATCTACACCCATCCCGCGACCGGTGCCGAAACCCGGCTGCTCACCATCACCGAACGCAGGCGCAATCATCCCATGACGCTGGATCGAGCGCTCGATTATCTCGCCGATCCTCACGCGGTGCCGCTGGTCAACGAGCGCTCGGGCCGCGCCGCGGTACAGACTCCCGCGCCGAGCTTCATGCTCGATGACGGCGATATCGAACGCCGCGTGCGGCTGATCCGCCCGATGGAGCACCATCATGCTTCGATGAAGATGATGGACGAGAGCCACTGGCAGCCGGCGCATCGCGAGGCATTCGCCGCGGCCTGGAACGGCGAAGTCGTCGACGTCCCCGAGTTCGCCGAGAGCACCCTCCACATCGTCGCCGGTCTGCTGCTGCCGATCTGGAAGCGGCTTCCGAACGAGTCGACCCGGGTCTATCGGCTTCAGAGCGACGATGGCGAACGCATCATCGGTCGCAGGGTCTCGCCGGCCTGGGCGGCGAACGCTTGCGCGACGGGCACCTGCAGTTTGACCCCAAACGAAGCGTTCTCGGCGCTGATGGAGGGGCGCACCGTCCTCAACCTCGCCGAGGACCTGCAACTCCGTCGCGTCCGCGTGATGGGCGCCCATCGCATCGAGCTGTCCGGCTTCACCGATGCAATGCGTGACCGGCTGCGCGCCTACGGCCTCTTCAGCGAGATCATGTCGTGGAAGCTGCGCATGTTCGTGCCGACAGACGCGACCGGCGCGGGGGTGTTGGCCAAGGTGTTCGACCACTATCCGGTCGCGCGCGTCGGCGAGCGGGAGGCCGCCTGATGGCCCGGGACAACGCCTCTGAACTGGCCCGCCGTCTCGCGCGTGACGCTGAGGCGGTGTGCCGCCATTATCTGTCCAATGGGCGGCGACAGGGCCGCTACTGGATGGTGGGCGACGTCCGTAATACGCCTGGTCGCTCGATGTTCGTCCGGCTCAAGGAATCGGCCAAGGGACCCGCGGGCAAATGGACCGATGCCGCCTCGGCCGAACATGGCGATCTCCTCGACGTGATCCGCGAGAGCTGCGGTTTCGTAGACTTCCGCGATGTCGTCACTGAAGCACGACGCTTTCTGAGTCTACCGCGTCCAGAACTGGAGCCTGAGCCGAATCACCGGTCGAGAAAATCGCCCGTGCCCCTCGGATCGCCCGAGGCGGCGCGGCGACTCTTCGGCATGTCCCAGTCGGTCATGGGCACACTCGTCGAAGCGTATCTCCGCAATCGCGGCATTACGGCTTTGCACGAAACCGGATGTCTGCGCTTTCACCCTCGTTGCTACTACCGGCCCGATGACCACAGCCCGACGGAGACTTGGCCGGCGATGATCGCCGCCGTCACCGACCTCTCAGGCCACCTCACCGGCGCGCATCGCACGTGGCTCGACCCCGGGGGCTTCAGCGAGACGACGCTCGGCAAGGCGCTCATCGACACGCCGAAGCGGGCGATGGGCGATTTGCTCGGTCACGCCGTTCGATTTGGCGTAGCTGGCGAAGTCATGGCGGCCGGTGAGGGCATCGAGACGATGCTCTCGCTCCGCAGCGTCCTGCCGACAATGCCGATGGTCGCAGCCCTCTCGGCGGCGCATCTCTCCGCCATCCTCTTCCCGGATACGCTTCGCCGGCTCTACATCGCTCGCGACGACGATCCTGCAGGTAGCGGCGCCATGGCGACCTTGATCGAACGGGCGCAGGAGGCCGGGATCGACGCGATCGTGATCTCGCCACGGCTTGGCGACTTCAATGAGGATCTTCGCCTGCTCGGATTTGAGGCCCTTCGGGCCGCGAGCCGCGTGCAGATCGCGGCGCAGGACGTCGCGCGCTTTATGGAGTTGGCGGCATAGCTGGAACGGGATGAGGGTGATGCGACGCTTCGTCTCTGCGGAGTCGGTGGTCCTGCTTCCCCTCGGCGCCGGAGAGGACCGCACCCACGGCCTTCCTAAGAGGGCGATCGGGCGGCAAACGGCCCGGACCGGCAACCTCGTGGGCCGACTATTTTCCGTCGGCGGAAGACTCGCCTTTACATCGCGAGGCAAAATAGTCGTCCCCCTTCGGTCCTCCGCCAAGGCTGCGGCCCACAGCTAGCGTTGCGGGTGCAAGTCCGTTCCGCCTGCCGCTTTCGTCGCCATGAAGGCCGCGATGGGCGCGGTCGATCCGACCAGGGAAAGTCGCAATGAGCACCAACCACGACGACGATTTTGAGCCGCAGCAGAACTCATCCCCGACCGGCCAGGTTCTCCAGGAACTCCAGCTCTACGGCTACCGGCCCTTCCACGACGAGCCCGATCCCCGCGGGCTCCCCGAAGCGCGAGTCCTCGCCGGCAGCATCGCCGACATCTTTGATGCCCTGGTAGTGGCGCTGTCCGATACCCGACTTGAGCCCGACCTCGAAGACCTGCTCTGGTCGACGGTGAACGTCTTCCATCGCGCCATTGACAGGATCGAGCGCGAGCTTGACGACAACGAACTGGCGCAGCAGCGCTCGCAGCGCGAGCAGGACGGCAGCGAGATCAAATCCGTCGAGCTGGAGCGACTGACGGCGGAAGGGCAGACGCTGATCGAGCGACGAGGCGCCTTCGAGCTCATGCGTGACCGGGCTGCCGACGAGTTCGAACGCCATACCCATTCCGCCTGGCGGCCGCGCAACGGGTCGAAGGTCAACCACCGCAATCTGACGTCCGCCATGATCGACAGCCGCGATTTCCTGGCCGCGAAGAAGCGAGCCGATAATCAGGTGCTCATGCCGCCTGGCCCGAAAGTCGCGCTGACCGGCGGTCTCGACTTCAACGATCACCGGTTGATCTGGGCCAAGCTTGATCAGGTTCACGCCAAGCACCCGGACATGGTGCTGTTGCACGGCGGTTCGCCAAAAGGCGCCGAACTGATCGCGGCCAAATGGGCCGATCATCGCAAGGTGCCGCAGGTCGCGTTCAAACCCGACTGGACGAAGCACGCCAAGGCCGCTCCGTTCAAACGCAACGACGCGATGCTGGAGACGCTCCCCATCGGCGTGATGCACTTCCCCGGCACCGGCATCCAGGACAACCTCGCCGATAAGGCCAAGAAGCTCGGAATCCCGGTCTGGAGGTACGGCGGCGCATAGACGCCGCCATCGTCTTGCAAAACGACAAGCTAGCTGAGCGCTCAATCGCGGCACAAATATCGAACAGGCTCAGGCGTCGTCGTGATAATAATGCGAGTCATCAATGGCGCCCGATGTCTCCAACTCCGGTCGCCTATAGCCGATTCGACCGGCCACACGCTCAAACGTCATCATCGTCGTGAAAACGATGGAATCCCCGCTGAACGGCTTATCCGGATCGTTCTCTCCATTGAGAGCGCCTGAGACATTTGCCACGAGCACATCTTTTCCGACGTCGAGACTTACTTTATCGATATAAAGCTCGTCAAAAAAAGCGTTCGTCATAGCCATCTCACCCGAGAGAGCGTCCTCGATCATCATGGGATCCTCTTGAATGAAGGACACGTCGATATACTCCTCGAGATCTCGGGTGTACCACTCCTCGCCTGTAAGGTAGCCGTTTGCACTGAGAAAGCTGGACAGCTGCGACGCCAGTTCGTCAACGTTGGGTAGGCCTGTGGGAAGACCATTGAGCTGCTGCAGGCGCTGATCCATCAAGCGCAGATCAGGTATTAGGATCGCGGCTTCGTTCAAAGCAGAAAGCTGGTATGTGGGCTCGACCCTTAAAGCCGCTGCGGTGCAATAGCCAAAATACGCAGCAACGATCTCGTGAGCGTGACCTGACCCAAGCTTGCTTCCGGTCAGGTTGTTGAATGTCGTACGCAGAAAGTCTGCGCATTCCTTTTGAATCGTAGACATGGCAAATCCATTTCAGTCCGGCGTCTTAATGGCAGTCACAAGCGCTTCATGACCACCGCGCGCCGGCAGAATGGTTGCCGTTGGGGTGTTCGATTGGGAAATCGAGATGCCGCCTTTTGGGTCGCTTGCAGCCCAGGCGATCGGCTCCTGAGGGTTAATATGGTCACTTTGTCTGTCGCACGCAACCCGGATTTGTAACGATTCCGGTCGCTGGCACTTGCTGCTATACTGCGTTCGCGCCGTGGTGGTGGTGGAAGGCGCGACCGTCAGACCTTTATCTCACGGAGCCCACCGCCATGATCACCTTGGGACCACTGCTTGTTTTCGTCGTCATAGGGTTGTTCGCCTGGCTGCTCTTCACGCTTGCAGTCTTCGCGTTGCCCGTCTTCGCCAGCGTAACGATTGGTCTTTGGGCCTTCCACACGGGCGCCGGCGCTCTGGGCGGCATCGCTGTCGCCCTCGTGGCTGGCGCCGCAACCTTCGGCATCGGCCAGCTCGCGCTCGCCCTCGTGACATGGACTTGGCTCCGGGTCTTAGTCATCATCTTTTACGTCGCACCCGCCACCGTCGCCGGTTACAGCGCTACGCACGGAATTGCCCAGATGGCGATGTCTTCACCCACGTGGCAGACGGTTTTCGCGGTCGTCGGAGCCGTTGCCGTCAGCATCACGGCTTTCATCCGCTTCACTGGAATGGCCGCGGACGGACCAGCAAGACAGCGCTTGGCGCGGGGCTGACATGTGTACTGGGGCGGCGGCCCGGTACGACCCAGTCACGACGGCTTCGAAGCTTCGCCGGCGATGGATGTGGAAGCGGACACGATCAGCATCATCGGGCGTTCTAGTTCTTCGGCCAATTGCGGCATCTGCTGGATCTGCTCGTGTGTCGGGGCAAACTCCTCGACCCGCCGAATTTGAAAGCCCGCGCTGATCAGCGTGTTCAGGGTAGTGCCAAGCGTTCTGTGGTATTTCAGAACGCCCTTCGCGAACCAGTCCGTCCGACGTTCACCCTCGACGGAATATCGATTGACCGGCCAGGTTTTGCGGCCCTCCTCATCGGAAATCCAGTGCGGATGTGCCGCTGCCATGAAGATCGGATGCTCAATTGTAAAGACGAAATGCCCGTCAGGAAGCAGCGCCTTGCGGATCACGCGCACGAGGCGGCCAAAATCCTGAACGTAGTGAAAGGTCAGTGCGCTGTAGGCGAGGTCGAAAGCCGTCTCAGGTAGGTCCAGCGTGTCGAGATCGGCGATGCGATACTCGATGGCCGTATCCGCTGTGTCTCTCCTGGCACGCTCGATCATGTTCTGCGACAGATCGAGACCAAGAACGGAGGTCGCGCCCTGCTCGCGCATCCAGCGCGAGGCCCAGCCGAAGCCACATCCCAGATCGACGACACGTTTCCCGCCCAGATCGGGCAGCATAGCCCGGATCGCGGGCCATTCAGGAGCGCCGTCCAGTCCATGCACCTGCCGGGGCAACTGGCTGTAGCCAGCGAAGAAATCGGGATTGTCGTAAATATTCTGCGCCATGTCTGCCTGCTATTCGGCCTTTCGCTCTGTCCCGGACAGTTCCTGCAGATCCAAGCAGAATTGTCGCAGTCTACGACGCGTCATGATCCTACTCAAATCAGCTGCACAAAAGGCATCTTGAATCGGTGGGCTTCTCGCGCCAAAAACGAAAAACCCCGGCATGAAGGCCGGGGCTCCCGTGATGCCACGGCGTACATCCGGCCGCGACAACCAGGCAACAGTTAGCACGCGGTTTTCGAAGAAAATGTGACCTTCGCGTCGTCGATCTTGAATGTCGGCCCATTTCCGCGCGAGACAACGGATCCCTTCAAGCTACTATTCGCGCGGAGACTTGCGACCGGATCGTTGATTGATTTAGATATGAACGCGTTTTTCCGTTTTGGAGCAAATGACGTGGCGTTAGGGACTGTTAAGTGGTTCAACCCGACGAAAGGCTATGGATTCATTGCGCCGGATGATGGTGGCAAAGATGTTTTCGTGCACATCTCGGCGGTAGAGAAGGCCGGTTATACCTCGCTTGTTGAAGGCGCGAAGGTCAGCTACGAGCTGGTGACGAACCGCAGCGGCAAACAAGCGGCAGAAAATCTCCGCCTAGGATAAGGCGCAGCTCGACGTCCCGGCATTCTTTGAGCTAGTCCGAATCTCACGCTTTCAAGACACGTGGGAGATATCCCAGTTGGCGCTCGAGGGCAGCCAAAGTCAGGCGCGCTGACTCCATTAGTGCAGCCGCCTCGTTTAGGGTGGCCCGCGCTTCGTCGTGCCGCGAGACAGCTGCCAAGGTAATCTCAATGCTGTCCTTGAGAGACCGCGGGTCTTCGCCATTTGTGGCGCGACCCAATTTAATCAGCGCTTTGGTCAATGATCGATGCGCGGAACGCTGTTTTCTCTCCAGGCGGCCGACCACGGCGAAGGCCTCACGATAGTTCCATATCGCTTCGATGGCTCTGTTTTCAAGATCGCTTTTGTCGCTCATCCGGTTCTCTTCTCACTCGAGCTCTTAGCGGGCATCGTCCTGCACGAGATCCTGCTTTCGGGCCGCGGCTAATCGTTACCGCTGCCGGATCAGAAGGCCTGGCGAGAGCCGACATCGATCCCATTGTAACTGACCGGATCAGGCATCCAGCGTGCTCGCGATGCTTGTCTTTGAGCTACACTCAGCGAAGCCTGAGCGTCGAGGCTCGACCGATCATCGCAGAGTGGCAGTTTCGTGGCAGTCCTTGTGCGGCATCGACCAAACGGCGACGGATCACAGATACGGCCAGCCGTTCTCGTCAACGGGGCGTCCAGCCGACCCGCGATCGCGGAAGCGGAGATCCGCTACCTGCAATAAAGAGAGCTCACCATTGGATTCGGTTGCGCCAACTCTTTCAGTGGACTCGCAGATCGCCACGTTCCCCTTGATGTCAGCTCTGTTCGGACCGAGCGCACCAAACGGCCTCTTCGATGGATTGATCTGGCCGAAGGACGGCTGACGCCTCGCCCGCCTATGGCGCAACGGCGCCGATCGACTTTCTTCCCCTGCCGGCTGCGCCGTCATTCCTCGCGAAACAAGAAAGTCGCCTGGCTGCCATCCTCCGCTGACGCTTCGGCCCCTTCGGGGTGCGCCGTCGATCGCCTCCGGCCTGTCGATCACCATCGAGGCCGCAAGGTGCGGGCTCGGAAAACAGAGATCAAGGAGAACTACCATGGCGACCATCGGCACCTTCAAGAAGACCGGCAACAACGAGTTCAACGGCGAAATCGTCACTCTCTCGCTGCAGGCGAGGAACGTCCGCATCGTCCCCGAAACCAGCCGCTCGGGCGACAACGCTCCCAGCCACCGGATCTATGTCGGCCGGGTTGAGATCGGGGCCGCCTGGTCCAAGCGCTCCAATGAGGGCCGCGACTATCTCGGCCTCAAGCTCGACGACCCGAGCTTCACCGCACCGATCTTCGCCAACCTCTTCGCCGATGAAGAGGGCGAGGGCTTCAGCTTGATCTGGTCTCGTCCCAACCGTCGGAACGGCGACTGATCCGATCCGCAATGCCTCGCCCGGCTTGGCCCGGGCGAGGCATCGCTAAGCTCAAGAAGCCGTGCAGAGTTCTGCAGTCAGGCGCAGATGGCGGGTCGATTCCGATCAGCGACGGCGAACCTGACGGGCCTTGATTGGCCGTCTCTGATCGGCCTCCGATATTGTTTCGACGATGTCTCCCCAGTCGGGGCAGATTGCGACGAGACGATCCAGAACCGTAGGATCGCGCTCGATCTGGCCGAGCGCCTGAGCGCGCCATTGGTCGTTGAAGCTGATACTCATCAACCCCAAACATTCGACAAACGAGCTGTCAGGCGGCAAGTGTTCCAAGATTGCTGTCACTATGCCGGTCCATTGTTGAAGTAAACGCCAATGCTCAGCGGCGGGTCTGGTCTCCAACGTCTCTTGAAGGAGATCAATCAGCAAGAGGAGGCGAATTCGCCAAGTTTGGGGCCTGAGGTCTGCGACGTAAGCGTCCACGACCTCGCGGATGTCGGCTGGCAAGTGCTCGTACAGGGTGGTCATAAGGCTCACTCCATCTCGCTCAGCACGCTCTTCCGTCCCCGGACAGGTATGCGCCTTTTGGAGACAGACCAGATTTACGTAAAGTTGCCTATCAACTTGTGCGTGAGGTAATGCCCAGTTGATACATAACGTGCGAAGGCTGCGATGGAGCACAAATTTGTTGCGTCATCGAGCGCGATGAGGATGAACCGCCGTTCGTTTGATCAGATCGGCTGCTTCGACCCCTAGCGCCTCCGCGATTCGGCCCAGCACGGTTACGCTGGCCGACACATCGGCTCGTTCGATTGCGCCGACGTAACGGACACTTAGTCCGGCGCCATCGGCCAACTCTTCCTGCGTCATCTCCTTCTTATGGCGGATCCGACGCAAATTGATCGCCATGACCTCCTTGAGATCCATGGCAACAAGGGAACTCACATCGGAACGATCGTTCCAGGAACGATCGTTCCGATTCGTACCGAGCCGTGCTATTCATATCGTCTGGCTTGGGCCGAGTTTGCCACTTGCGGGGAGCGCCGCGATGCGATTTGCGCATCACGGCACAAATCGCGTGCGACGATTTCCAGCTTGTAAAGTTCTTAAGCTTTAGATGAATTCTAATCGCTGCATCCATGCTGAGGGGCAATTGCAATGAACGAAGCGTCATTCCAGGACCGACCGCCAATAACTGATCGCGTCAACGCCTATGACGAGAAACATCTTGCGATCTACGTTAGGTTGTTAATGGCCGAGGAGGAGGGCGCCGACTGGCGTGAGGTGGTCAGCGTGATCTTCGGCCTCGACCCCGGACGCGAACCGGATCGTGCCAAAATCGTCCACGACAGCCACCTCGCCCGTGCGCGATGGATGTCGGAAGCCGGATATCAGGACCTTTTGCAACCGCGGATGCAGTGAACTGTGCCCCACTCACGCAAATTGCTATCTCGCGTGATGCAACCTTAGGGTCTAGTCTCTCGTGTCGTCTTTTCGGATCGTGGCATGGGGCAGAGAGACGAGAAGACAGACCATGCCGACCCAGTACTGGCGCTCGCCGGAGACCATCGAACGCCTCAATCGCCTTGAGCGTCCGGGTTTTGCCCTCGAATTCCTTCGCCGCAACGCTGACTACCGCCGCGACTTCGCCCGTACTGAGCGCCAGATCGCGCGCGACGGAGCTGATCCCGAAACCATCCGAGCGAGTTTCGCACGTCGATGGAGGTTGCGGTGTCGCCCATGACCCCGCCTCTCCGGTTGGACCCGAACCAGCCATTTGGCTGCCCGAGGCATCACCGGGAACATTGATCCTGGAATCCGCGCCGCCGGGCTTCGATACACTCCGTTCTGTTGATCGCAGCGCTTTCGGGCAGTCGCTCCTCGAACCGTCCGATACTGACGCTCGCGAGCTGGTGATTGCGGACGCGTCGGGTGAACTGCATGTCCATTTGCATGACGAGCAGGCCGCACGCCGCCCTGCGGTGCTTGTGCCGCTCGACAGCATGGGCGAATTGCGGGCCGATGTGGCGCTACACTTCGCCCGCCGCCTTGCTGGCCGGCGCACCGGTCTTCTGCCGGCCGCGCTGCGGCTGACGTCGTTCCAGAAACGTCGACTGACACAGCTTCTTCACGCCTTCGACGTTCACGATCTGGGTGGCGGCCCGCGCGAGGTCGCAGCGAAGGTGCTCGCCTCAGACCACGCCCAGCGCCGTTCGGTCGAGTGGAAGGATTCGCATGCCCGCCGCAAGGCGAACCGGCTCATTCATGATTCGATTGCCCTGGTCGAGCGCGGTTATCTGAAACTTCTACGCGGCCTCTGATCGGCCCCTATCCCTCAAGGTTATCGCCTCTAATGCACGTTATGCCGATATCGGCATACTGTGCTTCAGGAGTGCCGATTGCCGTTCACGATTGATGCAGCCGCCGCAAGACAGTAGGATACCTCAGCGCTCCGGCATGAGGGTTTAAGACGATGAAGACCTTGTCTGCGGACATGATACCCGACCATTTCTGGCGCATTAGGTACGATCAACAGCACGATCCCGATTCGCCAACCCTGCCGAGCCTTTCAGAGAGCCCGAACTGTCAGAACTTCGCATACGCGCTGCTCAAGCATTTCGGATTTGACGTTTACCCATTTCGGTCCAGCAATCTGTGGGAGGACGCCACTGAGACCTGCTTGGTGTCAGATGAATTGAGGCCCCTCGACCTCTTGCTTTTCAATCGAACCGAGAACCCTTGGGGAGCACATGTCGCGCTCTATCTGGGTGATGACCAAGCTATTCACCTGAGCAAGAAGCAGTCCGCTCCGGTGATCTGGCCGGTTGCTCAATTTCTCGAGCTTCCCGAATATCGAACCTTCGTTGGCGCAAAGCGGCTCCGCCAAATTGGGGTGGGCCTATAGTCGAACGCAGCCTTTGCGCGGTTATGGCTTGCTGCTTGCTAACGAGGCCAGTTCCTATCTCGTCGATTATGTGCCGAACTGCCGCATGGCCAAGAGTAGGCGTAACCGCCGTCAAACTCGCATAATCCGGCTTACGACATAGCGAGTTAATTCGCACCCCCGCTGGTAGCGCTCGGCCTCGCCTGGTTGCGACGATGGGGGGACACAAATCTACGTAGATTTTCGTCCACCCCCAACGCCTGAACTCTCCGCCACTCTGGCCCGGACATGCCGCGACTTGGCCGCGGCGCTTCGAGGCAAGACGGAGATCTCCCATGCTCGATAGGCCTGCGCAACTCGCCACCCGCTACGTGCGCACTCCCGAGGCCGCGCGCCTCCTCGGCATCTCGCCGCGCACGCTTGAGAAGTATCGCTGTCATGGCAATGGCCCGACCTTCCGCAAGCTCGGAGGCCGCGTTGTCTACGCCGTCGGCGATCTCGAAGCATGGGCCGATCAGGCCGCCTGCACTTCAACGTCGGATCCTCGCTATCTCGAGGCCCGCACCGCCGGCAACGCCCATCGCTAGGGCAACGCTGGTTATGTCGTCGCGTCGCCTCATCACATCAAGCGAGCGAAGTAAGCTCGACCCGTTCGTTGTCGCCACCGGTGACGCCAGTCCGCGCGATCAGCGCGACCTGATGGAGCGCCCGTTCTTTTCGCTCGCCAAAGCCAAACGCACGAGACCGATCCTCTACCAGACCGGCGACGTGCGTGTCGAAGTCTATGCAGTCCCTGAGCACGGTATGGCGACCATTTGGGATGCCGACGTGCTGATTTGGGCGGCCAGCCAGATTGTCGAGGCTGAGAACCTCGGTCTGAAGACCTCCCGCTTCCTGCGCTTCACACCTTACCAGCTTCTAACCGCAGTCGGCCGGCAGACCGGGGCCCGCGACTACAAGCTCTTGAAGGGAGCGCTGACGCGCCTGCAGGCGACCGTGATCCGCACGAGTATCCGGCAGGGCGAGCATTGGCGGCGCCACCAGTTCTCCTGGATCAACGAATGGGAAGAATGCGCGGGGCGCGACGGCCGCGTGGAAGGCATGGAATTTGTCCTCCCCGACTGGTTCTATCGTGGCGTCATCGATCGCTCGCTCGTTCTCACGATTGATCCGGCCTATTTCAGCCTGAACGGCGGGATCGAGCGCTGGCTCTACCGCGTCGCGCGCAAGCACGCCGGCCGCCAGCCAAGAGGATGGCGGTTCGAGGTCGCACACCTCCATGCGAAGTCGGGCAGTCTGGTGCGTGTCTCTGATTTTGCGCTGCAGATCCGGCGCATCGCCGCGCGTCAGCCGCTTCCCGGCTACCGCTTGCGCATCGAGCGTGAAGCGCGTCGCGAATTGCTGCGCATTGTTCCGGCCAAATTATCCACTGCCACTGTGGACGGCGCTGTGGAAGCGCTCGGGACTTCGCACGCAAACCATATCGGGATTCCGCACGCAGCCCTATCGGGACTTCGCACGCGTGAACCCCAACTAACGCTTTGGCCCGAAACTGTGATTCCGGGCCTTAACTTAGAGTCTAACTTAGAATCTAACTGTTGTAGTGGGCCCGTACGTCCTGCGGATAGCGACGAAGCTCGCGCTGAGCCACCAACCAATTACCCAAGCCAATCATCTTTGCCGCTTCCAGGTCGCAAGACCGGAGGCAAGCTATGATCGTCGCCGTGCTCAACCAGAAGGGCGGCGTCGGCAAGACCACGCTCGCCCTGCACCTCGCCGGTGAATGGGCGCTACGCGGAAAGCGTGTGACGCTGATCGATGCGGACCCCCAGGGTTCGGCATTGGACTGGTCGCAGCAGCGCGCGCGGGAGAACGTCGCACGGCTGTTCGGCGTCGTTGGCCTCGCGCGCGATACGCTCCACCGCGAAGCGCCGGAGATCGCACGCTCCGCCGATCATGTCGTCATTGACGGGCCGCCGCGGGTCGCTGGATTGATGCGTTCGGCGCTGCTGGCGGCTGATCTGGTGCTGATCCCCGTGCAGCCGTCGCCGTTCGACGGCTGGGCCTCGGCCGAGATGCTCGCTCTGCTGCGAGAGGCTCGCATCTATCGTCCGCAGCTTGCCGCTCGCTTTGTGCTCAACCGCTGCGGCGCGCGCACGATCATCGCCCGCGAGACTGCCGAAACGCTCGCCGACCACGATCCGCCGGTGCTCGCCAGCACCATCGGCCAACGCGTTGTCTTCGCCGACGCCGCTCAGTCCGGACGGCTCGTCTTCGAGTTCGCCGAGCAGAGCGCCGCCGCCCGCGAAATCGCCGCGCTCGCTGCTGAAGTCGCGAGGTTCGCGCCATGAGCGAGCGCTCCACCAAGCGCGGCTTCGCCTCGCGTCCCGGCGATGCCGAAAGCTGGATCAAGGCCAGCGATGCACCGCCACGCAGCGTGAACGACGCAGCCGCATTCACCGCGCGCCTGACGATTGACGTCACCCCCACGCTGCGCGGCCGCATCAAGGTCGTCGCGTTTCAGCGCGGTGTCACCGTCGCCGACATGCTGCGCGAATTGCTGACGCGAGAGTTCCCCACCGACGCTGGAGAGCCGTCATGAATGATAACGAGGCCTTGCCGCCGCGTGCCGTGCCGTCCTCGCACCGACGCGGTGTCGCGCTCACCCATGTTGAGCTGACCTGGATCGAGAAGCGGATCGAGCACTGGCTGCGCTTCGGCCGTCGCGCGGAGGAGAAGATCCTCGACCGTCGCCGCAGCATCTCGAGTTTTACGCCAGGCAGCATCTTCGGCTTCGTCCGCTGGGCATCGAATGACTACGGCACCGTGGTGTCGCGCATGGATATCGTGCGTGCCGTTGAGGCCGGCCAGCGCTATCAGACGCTGCCATTCGTCCGTCCCGGCGGCGAGATCCTGCTGCGCGTCGATAGCTGGCCGAAGGTCGAGCGCGTGTTGCAGGCGATCGACGCCATCGAGGCGCTCAGTATCGATCCGGCTGACGCTGCGCCCGAATACTGGCGGCATCTCCACAATCGTCTCGCTGCCGACCATGTGCCGCGCGCCTACACGCGCGAGCAGCATATCGCCTGGCTCAAGCGCCGGAGCGTCACGCCATGACCCGCTTCGGCTATCTCATGTTGACCTACCTTGCGGCGCTGGTCGCCAGCGGCCTGGCGTTCATTCATCCCGCGCCGCGGCTGATCTGGAACGCTACCGCGAGCACGCCGACAGGGTTTTACGTGCTGCATCCGGTTGGAGAACTGCACGCCCTGGAACTGGTCGCGGTACGGCTGCCGGAGCCGATCGCGAGCTTCCTTGCCGATGGCGGCTTTCTTCCAAAAGGTCTGCCGCTGCTGAAGCGTGTGATGGCGCTGCCCGGGCAAACTGTGTGCCGGTCGGGCGATGCAATCACGGTCGATGCTGTCGGTGTCGGCGCCGCACACGACCGCGACCATCTCGGCCGTCCGCTGCCGCGTTGGAGCGGTTGCTATACCCTCGAGCCAGGTGAGGTCTTCCTCATGAATCCGAGCGTCCCGGACAGCTTGGACGGCCGCTATTTCGGCGCGCTCCCCGTCACCTCGATTGTCGCTCGTGCGGTCCCGCTTTGGACGGACGAAGCCGCCGACGGCCGCTTCGTCTGGCGTGCCGCCACCCATTGACCCGCTTCCAACCCAGCAACCCAGGAGCTTTCCCATGGCGCAAATCGGCCAGTTCACCCGCGATAAGTCCGGCTTCACCGGACGCGTTGAAACGCTGTTCTTCGAGCGGATTCTCACCCTCGTCCCGGCCGAATCCTCGGATGCCGAGAACGCGCCGGACTACCGCATCCGCCTCGGCGATGCCGACGGCCCGGAGATCGGCGCCGGATGGAAACGTACCGGCGATAAGGCGGGAGAGTACGTTTCGCTCGTCATCGACGACCCGGCGCTGCCGCGGCCGATCCGCGCCAATCTCTTCCAGTCGGGCGACGACAAGTCGGCCTGGACGCTGAGTTGGAATCGTCTGCCCCAGCGCGCTGAGCGGGACTGATTGCATGCAGGGTCCTGTCAAGCGTGCCGCCGTCGAGGCGGATCGAAGCTCCATCCCCTTGCTCGCGGCGAAGCCGTCTGATCCCACCGGTCCGCGCAGCCGTCGGGCGGACGCCACGCACAGCGGCGGTCAAACCGGCGGTCCGTGCGCACCGCCGGTAGGCAGCAAGACGCCTCGCCATGATGGCGGAGACAGGGCGAGCCTTGCCGTTCTCCTCCTTACCGGCCTGCTGGTGATTGGCGGGCCAACGGCAGCAGTGTCCGGGCAGAGAGCACCGGCACGAAGTCAACCGGCGAGCGATCACTACGCATCTCATGTGGCAGAGGCCGCGCAGCGCTTTGGCATTCCGGCTGCATGGATACGAGCCGTCATGCGGGTCGAGAGCAACGGCGATCGGCGTGCCGTCTCACCCAAAGGCGCACTCGGCCTGATGCAACTCATGCCCAAGACCTGGGCGGACATGCGCGCGCGCTATGGTCTCGGGCGCGATCCCTTCGATCCCCGTGACAACATCCTCGCCGGTGCCGCCTTCCTTCGCGAACTGCACGACAGTTACGGCTCACCTGGTTTCCTTGCGGCCTACAATGCAGGTCCCGGCCGCTACGAGGAGTTTCGCGATAGACGTCGTCCGCTGCCGGCAGAGACGACAGCCTATGTCGCAGCCATCGTCCCTTTTGTCGATGCGGAGATGGCACCAGGACCTCTTCTCCTCGCGACCTCTTCTCGTTCATCCTGGGCGCGGGCGCCGCTCTTTTTCGGCCACGTTGACGGTCCGTCTCGTGGCGTGCGAGCGGCGCGCGAACAACCCGCGCAGGGCGGCTCAGCTGCCACTCCGGTGCACGATGTTTCGGCGATTGCGCCGCAGTCGGATGGCCTGTTCGTCGCGCTCTCGGCTACGGGGCGATCGCAATGACTGCACGGCATGTTCAACGTCAATGCGCGGATCGCGGTACGTTTGCACGCGCCCTTGTTGCGGCGGCTGCACATCGGGCAGCCCGTGATGTCAGCCGTCAGTTTCCAGGTTCGCTGGCGCCCCGTGACGGACATTCGGTTTGCATTCGAAACGCTGCAACACAGTCATGCGGGCGATGCCTTCGGCCCGCGCTCTACTCGTCGCTTCGCTCCTCACCGAGCCACCCTACGGGTGTCTCGGCCCTTCGGGTAACGATCGCTATCGCAAACGCTCGCAAACAGTGGGGGCTTCCGCGAGTACCGACCGAACGATGGCGAGATAAAAGGCCGCAATGTGCGGCTCGGTCGGTTGGTTGTTGTTGCTTCGTTTTTCTTCTCATCGAGCAATGTGCGGCTTCGGCGCGCAATGTGCGGCCCACTATCAACTCATTGTACCGATTCTGCATTCCGCACATTGTCGAGGCCGGCCATGGCTGAAGACAGCGATTTTCAGCCCCGGCCAGGCCGCATACGCTCCTCGCGGAGTCAGCGGGCCAGGCCCTTCATCGCCCAGGCGCTTGCGGCCGCTCAGCGCGCCGGCGGCGGCGTTTCGCGAGCCGGCCGTCTCGTGAGCTCCCGTCATTCGCGCTTCGGCCGCGGACGGGCCGCCAGCGTGCGGGCAAACCGTCTGCTCACCGGCCGCTCGCGCCTGGTGACGATCAAGACGCGTGTTGTGCGGCATAGAGCGAAATCAGCGCCGCTGGCTGCGCATCTCGGCTATCTCCGGCGCGAGGGCGTGACGCGGGACGGGGAGAAGGCCCGCCTGTTCGGCCCGGATACGGAGGATGCCGATCCCAAGGCCTTTTCTGAGCGCTGTCAGGATGACCGCCACCATTTCCGCTTCATCGTCTCGCCCGAAGACGCGCCCGATATGGCCGACCTCAAGGGCTTCACCCGCGAGTTGGTCGGGCAGATGGAAGTGGATCTCGGCACCAAGCTCGACTGGGTTGGCGTCGATCACTGGAACACCCAGCACCCCCACGTCCACATCATCGTGCGCGGCGTCGCCGAGGATGGCCAGGACCTCGTCATCTCCCGCGACTACATCAAGGAAGGGATGCGGGCCCGCGCCCAGGACTTGGTCACGCAAGAACTCGGATTGCGCTCCGATCTCGACATCCGCCGCTCGCTCGAGCGCCAGGTCGAAGCCGAACGGTGGACACAGCTCGACCGCCAGCTCGTTCGCGATGCAGACCGGCACGGCGTCATCGACCTTGCGCCCAATCCGGCCGAGCCGCGTGATCAGTTCCATGGGTTGAAGGTCGGCCGGCTGCGGCGCCTGGAGAGCCTCGGCCTCGCTCATCAGCTCGGGCCCGGTCAATGGTCGATGGACGAAGCCGCCGAGACGACGTTGCGCGAGCTCGGCGAGCGCGGCGACATCATCAAACGCATCCACCGCAGCCTGACCGAACGCGGCATTGAGCGCGGGAGCGCCAGCTATGTGCTGGCCGGCGAAAGCCTCGACGTTCCCATCATTGGACGCCTCGTCGATCGCGGCCTCGACGACGAACTCAAGGGGACCGCCTATGCGGTGGTCGACGGCGTCGATGGCCGCACCCACCACATCAGGCTACCCGATCTCGACGCGGCCAGCGACAGCCCCCCAGGATCGATCGTCGAGCTCCGCAAGTTCGACGACGCAGGCGGGCAGCGTCGCGTGGCGCTGGCCGTCCGCTCTGATCTGTCGATCGAAGCGCAGGTGACGGTGGGCGGCGCGACATGGCTCGACCTGCAGGCAGTCGCACGCAATCCCGTGGCGCTCGGCCAGGGTGGCTTCGGCGCCGAAGTCCGCGAGGCCATGCAACGGCGGGCCGAGCAGCTGATCGAGCAGGGTCTCGCGAAACGCCAGGCGCAAGGACTGGTATTCGCGAACAATCTCATCGGCACGTTGCGCAACCGGGAGCTTGAGGATCTCGGCAAGCAGCTCGCCGCCGAGACCGGCCAACCGTTCAACCCGTCGGCTGGCGGCGAGTATGTGGCCGGCACCTACCGGCAGCGCCTCGTTCTCGCCTCCGGCCGCTTCGCCATGATCGATGACGGGTTGGGCTTCCGGCTCGTGCCCTGGACGCCCTCGCTCGAAAAACAGCTCGGCCGGCATGTGTCCGGTGTCGCGCGAGCGGATGGCGGCATCGATTGGGGTTTTGGGCGCAACCGGGGGCTCGGCTTGTGAACGATCCTTCCAATCACCGACGTCAGGAGAGGGCGGCCGCCATGTCCGCGACGAAGATTTTATGGGGGCAGGTCATCACGGTGTTGGCGATCGTCGTGCTAACGATCTGGGCAGCGACGGAGTGGACGGCCTGGCGGCTCGGCTTTCAGCCCCAGCTCGGGCAGCCCTGGTTCGAGCTCTTGCATTTTCCGGTCTATCTCCCGCCGGCCTTCTTCTGGTGGTGGTACGCCTACGATGCCTATGCGCCCTCAATCTTCACCGAGGGCGCCTACATCGCGGCATCGGGCGGCATCATCGCCGCGGCTGTTGCGATCGGCATGTCGGTCTGGCGCGCCCGCGAGGCAGAGAATGCCGAGACCTATGGCTCTGCGCGATGGGCTGAAGCCAATGAGATCGAGCAGGCAGGTCTGCTTGGGCCTGACGGCGTCGTTTTGGGCCGGTTCGAGCGCGCCTACCTTCGCCATGATGGACCGGAGCATGTCTTGTGTTTCGCTCCCACGAGATCGGGCAAGGGCGTCGGCCTCGTCATTCCTTCGCTCCTGACCTGGCCAGGCTCGGCGATCGTCCACGACATCAAGGGAGAGAACTGGCAACTCACCGCCGGCTTCCGAAGCCACCACGGCCGAGTCCTTCTGTTCGATCCGACCAACGCGAAGTCATCGGCTTATAACCCGTTGCTTGAGGTACGCCGCGGCGAGTGGGAGGTGCGCGACGTCCAGAACATCGCCGACATCCTGGTCGATCCCGAGGGCAGCCTCGAGAAGCGGAACCATTGGGAGAAGACAAGTCACGCACTGCTGGTCGGTGCCATTCTCCACGTTCTCTACGCGGAGGAAGACAAGACGCTCGCCGGCGTCGCAGCCTTTCTGTCCGATCCCAAGCGGCCAATCGAGACGACGCTTGCCGCGATGATGCGAACGGCGCATCTGGGCGATGCCGGTGTCCATCCCGTCGTCGCGTCCGCCGCACGCGAGTTGCTGAACAAATCCGGCAACGAACGCTCCGGAGTCTTGAGCACCGCCATGTCGTTCCTGGGCCTCTACCGGGATCCGGTGGTGGCGGAGGTGACACGGCGCTGCGACTGGCGGATCACCGACATCGTCGGCGGAGAGCGAGCGACCACGCTTTACCTCGTCGTGCCGCCATCGGACATCAACCGCACCAAGCCGCTGATCCGGCTGATCCTCAACCAGATCGGCCGCCGGCTGACCGAGGATCTGCAGGCCAAGGCGGGCCGGCGCCGTCTCCTCCTCATGCTCGATGAATTCCCGGCGCTCGGCCGGCTCGACTTCTTCGAGTCTGCGCTGGCCTTCATGGCCGGATACGGCATCAAGAGTTTCCTGATTGCTCAGTCGCTGAACCAGATCGAGAAGGCCTACGGGCCCAACAACTCGATCCTTGACAACTGCCACGTCCGGGTCAGCTTTGCGACCAACGACGAGCGCACCGCAAAGCGCGTGAGCGACGCGCTCGGCACGGCGACCGAGATGAAGGCGATGAAGAACTATGCCGGCAGCCGGCTGGCGCCTTGGCTGGGCCACCTCATGGTGTCGCGGTCCGAGACCGCCCGCCCGCTGCTCACGCCCGGCGAGATGATGCAGCTCCCGCCCTCCGACGAGATCGTCATGATGTCGGGCCTCCATCCGATTCGGGCGAAGAAGGCGCGCTATTACGAAGATAGACGTTTCCAGGAGCGCATCATGGCGCCGCCGATGCTGACGAAATCCAATGGCGGCCGGTTGGACGATTGGAGCTCAAGGCCATTGCCGCCGCGCCCAAGGGCATTGGAGACGTTGAACGACGACCAGACGGATGACGAAGATCCAAAGGCCGCCGACCGCAGGCAGCAGCCGGAACTCGATCGAGACACGGTGGAGAATAAGGAACCACTCGAGAACGAGTTCGCTTCGGACCTCGTGGATGAGCTCGATGAAGATGTCCCGCGGATCAGGCGCATGAACGACATGATGCAGGGCGTGGCGCGCCAAGCCTCCCTCGATCCCGGCGACGATCTCGGATTGTGAGGCAGGCATGAGCGGAACAAAGAAGAAAGCTCAGATGTCGGTCTATCTCGATCCTGATGTCATGAAGGCGCTATCGGCGTACGCCGCCCGGCGCGAGCAGTCGCTGTCGCTTATCGCGGAAGCCGCGATCGCTTCCTTTCTGTCGCCGGACGCCGATGAACGGCGAGAGGCTGCTACTGCCAAGCGTCTTGACCAGATCGACCGCCGGATCGCGCGCCTTGAGCGGGATGTCGGGATTTCGGTCGAGACTATCGCTCTCTTCATCCGCTTCTGGCTCACGACAACACCATCACTCCCCGAACCCGCCGCCAAGGCCGCGAGAGCACAGGCCGGAGCGCGTTATGATAATTTCCTTGCCGCATTGGGCCGCCGGCTCAATCAAGGGCCGAAACTGCGGCAAGAAATCCCGGAGGATGCCCAGCAGACTGACTCGTCCCCAGGCGAGTGATGCTCAACCCCGACGGTCGGCTCTGGATCGATTGGCTGTCTGGCGGGTTGGAGGATAGCGGACGAACGATGTCCGCCGCCGACGGCGAGCGGATCGTGGACCATCCAAAAAGTGTTAGGCGACCCGCGTGCTCAACTGCGAAATGCATGCCCTCCCCTGGATCAACTCGATCAGAGGCGACCCCCTGGCCCCTTATGCGACCGTCTGATGCGAGCTATATCCCTCGACGGCCTGCCAGGATCGACTGCGACCTAGCGAGTGATGTCAACGGGATGAGGGGGGATCCTGTGTTTGCGACAATTGTACAAGCGTTGCCAAGATTGCCTCAGTCGAAGACACGGATAGTGTTCGCACATTCACGCTCGATTTCCCAGACTGGTTAACCAATGACCTCGCCATTGAAGCGGGCGTATCTTTAGACGGTGTGTGTCTCAAGGCGACGACTGGCATTTCTTCCACCCGAGTTCTTCTCGACTCCAATCGAGCGAGTAAGCCAGGAGCCAATCAGCGCGCCGTGCCCGTGACTTGCTGGCGGAGTTGCGGCTATTATGTGTTTGCGAACAGGATCAACGAGATTTTGTCAGGCCCCATCCGTTGATCTATCTTCGGTCGGGCTTCTAGAGACAAACCGCCGATGATGAAGACGTACACCGGCTCGTGTCACTGCGGCACGGTCCGTTTCGAGATCGACGCCGATATCGACCATGTGCGGGTTTGCGACTGCTCTATCTGCTCGAAGCGTGGCGCGCTGATTTATCGCGTCGCCGAGGGCGACTTCCGGCTCCTGACGCCCCTCCAGGAGTTGTCGGTCTATCGCTGGGGTTTATTCACTGCGGCTGACTATTTTTGCCCGGTTTGCGGTATTTTGCCGTTCCGCAAACCAAGCCAGCCCACCGCAGCAGAACGCGAAGCCGGCATTCGGCCGTTCGACGGATGGGCAGTGAACGTGCGTTGCCTGAAGGACTTCGATCCGTTTTCAGTGCCCGTTCGGCAGATTCACGGCAGCAGGCTGACAATTGATTCGCCATAGCGGCCCTTGCCATGGACTTTCCGTTCGACTGCACGTGTCTATAATTGGTGATGTTCGTTGGACGTCGGCACTCAAAGAACGAAATCGGCCCTTTCCACCACGCTGAGTTTGGCAGTAGTGCCACTTCATAGCCGAGCATCGGGAAAACCTTCTGAAGATGCTCGTTTTCGACAGGCATCCTCGAAATCATGACGCGTCTCTTGATCGGTCGCGTGGATGGCCGGCCAAGGCGGAAGCGATGAACACGCGTCGATGATAGTGGCGTGCCTGTCCGAGTTCCTTGTCGCCGGCTCGCCTGTCACGCGTTCGAGACCCGCTGCGGCGTCGATCAGGCCGCGATCGAATAAACCCAGCCGTCGAACGCACTCGCTCGCGTCAGGTTTTCAAGGGAAAGATCAAACGCACTGTGCAGGCGCGCTTCAATACCTGTCCCGGGCAACGCGGGAACGCCCGACTCCAATTCCTTCCTTACGACCGGGCGTCCAGGCTCATCTATCGTCGCGTAGCCGCGTCGGCCGAGTTCGGTCAGCAGCGTGGACTTCCCACAGCCGGGGCATCCCGAGATCACGGCGAATCGATCAGATATTCTTCAAGCTCAATTGGCGCTCCAATAAACTTGCCTGATGAGGCGTAATCTCCGCGCCTTTGCGCCTCCGGACACATCACACGTGGACTACGAAAGATCGCCCCAGTGGGGATGAACGCGGTTGCCGTGGTCAATCGGCTGCGTACAAATGGTTGAAAAAGTCGAGGCAATTGCGATTATCGAAGTCTCCTCTTCCGATGCGACCGCGCCCGCCAATGCATTTCGCGAACCTGCATCCGGCAACCAGTCGTCACTCACTCCCGTGCTGTGAAACGCACTCCAATTTAATCACAGCCCTGTTCGGCCGGCAAAGAAGGCTTGTCGGGCGAAATTGGTGTTCTAAGTCCCTCAATTGGCAACGTAGAAGCCGTTGAAATTCGCTATTTTTTCTTGCGACGTGGACCCGCTGGCTTGCGGCTTTTAGGCAAGGTCTTCGGAGACCTAGCACCTTTGGGCGGCAGAACAAAGAACTCGGACAACTGCACGTCCAGCGTTTCGGCGATGCGGTCGAGAAGATCAATCGTCGGGTTCTTCGATTGCCGCTCAAGACTACTCATGTAGGAGCGGTCGATCCCGGCCTTCCTAGCCAATTGCTCCTGCGAGATACCCCGATTCACGCGAATCCGACGCACATTCCAGGCTACAATCGCACGAGTTTTCATACGTCAACTCATGCCATGGTGCTAGGCCTCAAAACACTGGCTATAATCCCGCTATTATTTCTTGGTCGGTGTTCCTCGACGTGATCTAGCCTCAAACGCGGCCGGGACCGTGATCGATGCACGTGGGCAGTCGGCGTCCCACGCGCTTCGCACGATGCCCGCGGCTTAGGATGTCGACAGTGTATCGGGGTATTTCGCCTCTAAGCTTTGGCCTATCTCCGAAAAAGCGCTCAAGACCGCATCGATCTGATCCCGTCCTATTCCAGCGTAGATGACCAACCGTACGTATCGATCGCCATAAGGGACGACAAGCACGCCCAATTCCGACAAGCGTTGGGTGAGCCTATGCGCGCTTATCTCCTCGGTCCGTAGTTTCACCAAGACGATGTTGGTCTGGAGTGAATCGAGGTCGATCGACAACCAGGGGTTTTCCGAGGTGAGCACCATGCCCAAGTGTCGCGCATTTGCATGATCGTCGGTGATGCGCTTCTGCATCGACTTCAGCGCGACAACAGCCGGCGCGGCGACAATCCCAGCTGGACGCCAGTTTCCACCTAACATCCGCCTAACGCGACTAGCGTCCTTGATGAACGCGCTGCTGCCGCAAAGCATCGCTCCTAACGGAGCGCCCAAGGCTTTGTTTAGACTGACCGCAATACTGTCTACCCCCCGCGCGAGTGCCAGCGGCTCACACCCGGCATAGGCGGCGGCATTCCACAATCGAGCCCCATCGAGATGGATGGCGATACCTCGTGGGCGACATTCATTCTCAATCTGCTGTTGCCAGCTTGCAGGCATAACCGTCCCGCCCGCGCGATTGTGAGTATTTTCCAGCGAGACCACGGATACTCGCATGGCCTCGTCCTCACTTTGGTCGAGGGCCTGCGCTAGTTGCTCAGGTGACAAATGTCCACGAACTCCAGCCACTCGAAACGTGGCCACATTTGAAACACCCGCCGTTGATGCAGCCTCGAACTCCGCGACGTGTGACTCTGCATCCGCGATGATGAAGTCACCAGGCCGGCAGTGCACCATGAGAGCCGCCTGATTGGCCATCGTGCAGGTCGGAAAGAACAGCGCGTCCTGCGTTCCAAGTGTCTGCGCTGTCAGTGCTTCCAACTCTCGCACATGCCGGTCCTCGCGCGCGCCATAACTTGATGGCGCGCGCGCAGTGGCGATCATTGCCTCGATCATCTCCGGCGTCGGACCCGCCAAGAGGTCGCTGCGCAAGTCAATCAACGACATCGAATCCTCAGCGGTTAGTGTTGAAGTACCTTGGACAGAAAGTCGCGAGCACGATCGCTAGTATTCCCCGCAAAAAATTCGTCCTTAGAGAGATCGTCGACAATTCGACCCGCATCCATGAATACGATGCGATCGCCAACTCGGCGGGCAAACCCCAACTCGTGTGTCACAACGATCATGGTTGTCTTTCGCTCCGCGAGTGCCGTCATTACGTCCAGAACTTCGTTGATCATTTCCGGGTCCAGAGCGGAAGTCGGCTCGTCGAATAGCATTACCGCCGGCCTGTTCGCGAGTGCTCGCGCGATGGCCACCCGCTGCTGCTGACCTCCGGATAGTTGAGCAGGGTATTTCTTCGCATGATCAAGCAGGCCGACTTGGCGGAGCAGTTCGGCTGCGCGCTGCTCCGCTTCTTGGCTTGGCATCCGCAGCACGAGCCGCGGCGCCAGCGATACGTTAGTCATGACATCCATATGAGGATAAAGGTCGAACGCCTGAAAAACCATTCCGGTCGTGGCCCGCAGCTTTTGCAAGTCGGCGCGTCGGTCGCCGACGGAGATTCCGTCGACAACAATCCTTCCCTTCTGGAATTCCTCCAGCCGGTTCACGCACTTGATAAGGGTGCTCTTTCCGGAGCCGGACGGACCACAAACGACGACGACTTGGCCGCGCTGAATTTGGGTCGAGCAGGAGTGTAGAACCTGCGTTGTGCCATACCACTTGCTGACGTCTTCGAATTTGACCATCACGTCAGCTGCTTGCGCGGTGTCTCGCTGGTCCACTACCGGTGCCACGTTCGGCTCTCCACAAGAAGGGAAATAGAAAGGCAGATTGTGAGATAGACACCCGCCGCAAACGTGTACATTTCGATCGGCCGGGCCTCACTTTGAGCGATGATGGAAGTCGAGGTGAGGAAGTCATTCAGCGCGACGACATATGCGACGGAGGTGTCCTGGAAGAGGATAATGCACTGCGTCAGAAGAATCGGCGCCATCTTCCTCACGCCTTGGGGCAAGACGATGTACTGAAAGCTTTGGCGCAGCGTCAGCCCTGTCGATATCGCAGCCGCCAATTGTCCCCGAGGCACGCTCTGGATGCCCGCACGCATAGTCTCTGAAAAGTAAGCCGCTTCAAATAGGATGAATGCGATCAAGACAGAGAAAAACTGGCCAACAGGTCGGCCAATGACCAACGGCACCAAGAAGTAAAACCAAAACACGACGAGCACTAGCGGCACGGAGCGGCAGAGGTTCACATAGGCAAAAGCTATCAACCGCAATGGCAATGGGCCAAAGAGGCGCGCTAGCACAATGACGGTGCCCAGGATCGCAGCGCCAATGATCGAAAGCACAGTAAGCCAGAGCGTTATTTTCATGCCCTCCCAGAGGAAGGCAGCATTCGGTCCGATGATGCCAAAATCCAGGGAGAGCATTAGCTTCGCCCCTTCAGCATTCCAGGAAGGCGGGTAGCGTTCTCGACGGGCAAAACAAGCGCCAGCGTAAACAAGCTGATCACGACATAGAGGAAGGTTGCTGCAGCGAATGCTTCAAATCCGTGAAAAGTAGAGCTTTCGATTTGATGACTGCGCGCGGTGATCTCCAGTACTCCAATCGCAAGTGCAAGCGAAGTATTTTTAAAAGTAGCAAGGAGCTCCGTCGTCAACGGCGGGATCAGCATGCGCAAGCAGATGGGCATGACGATGTAACGACGAATCTGATTGACGGTCAGTCCACTTGCAAGTGCGGCGGAAATAAGCCCCCGCGGCACCGCCTGAATTCCGGCTCGTATCTGCTCGCCGACGCGGGCAGCCATATAGAAGCTGAGGCAGATGACGGCAATCGTGACTTCAGGCTCGTACAGATCCCGCTTCACCCAGCGTCCAAGATTTGAGGGCAGGAGCTCCGGAAAGACGTAGAACCACAGGAACATCTGGATCAGCAATGGCACGTTCCGAAAGAGAGCTGTGTAGACGAAGCCTATTCCACGCACCGCTCTCGATCGAGCAGTGCGGGCTGTACCGACTAGGGTTCCGATCGCAAGCGCTAGGAGGAAGCTCACCACCGCCATGACTATTGTGAGACGCAGACCTTCCAGCAGCCATCCAAGCTGCGGCTGCTGGAAGAGAATACTCCAGTTCCAATTGTAGGAGAGCATTCGACCCAGCCGCTATTGAGGGACTGCTTGCGCTTGGAAGACGGTCTCGAGCTTCTCGCTCAGTGGAATTCCAAATTGGTCAAACCACTTGTGGTAGAGAGATGTTATCTCTCCCGAGCGAAAGAGCTCGGCCAGCGTCTTGTTGACAGCCAAGCGAAACGCAGAGTCGTCACGGCGCATCATTAACCCGTACGGCTCGAAGGAGAGCGGCCGGCCGACGACCTCCAGACGGTCGCGAGCCGGCGACTTTTGTCGCAAAGTGTAGAGGATCGCGTCGTCCGAACAAAACGCGTCGGCGCGATCGCTATCGACAGCCAAGAGTCCTTCTGAAAAATTCGAGATGTTTAGGATTTTCACGTTTGGGACCTTTAGTTTCTGGACCCATCCGTTGATTACACCAACAGTGTTGGCGCCTTGAGCGAGCGCGACTACCTTATTGGCAAAATCTTCGATCTCCTTGATGCCGCTTCCTGTCTTCACCAGACAGCGCGTCGATGACACGAAGTGCATCATCGAAAAATCCACTTGCTCCTGCCGGGACAGGGTGTTGGTCGTTGATCCACATTCCAGATCGATCGTTCCATTTGCGAGAAGCGCCATGCGCGTGCTCGAGTTGATTGGAACAAAATTGACTTGTAGGTCTGGCGCGCTGATATCGTGCTTGATCGTATCCACCACACGCATGCAGATATCGATAGCATAGCCCGCGGGCTTTTTGCTTGCGTCATAGGATGCGAATGGCGGCGAACTTTCAGGGAAGCCGATGACAATTTGCCCCTTGTCTTTCACCTTCTTCAGCGTGCCGTATAGCTCCGCAGCATCGGCCTGTACGACGCTCGAGACAGACCATATTAAGAGACCGGTGGCGACCGACCATCGAACTGCTGACTGCAAGTATGATGCGTTCATCAGAACCCCCCTTCATGTGATCATTGGCCTAATATTGAACGACGAGTTCGTTTGGAAAGGGATATTTGCTCAACCAGGTCGTGAACAAGGATCACGCCCTAAGTGAGCCGCACGACCATCGGTTTAATTGGAGGCGGCAACTCAACTGAAGGGAGCTGGGCCGGAAAAAGGAGATCAGCTAAAGCATGTTGTATTGCGACATCGTGCTTTAGAGAGCTGCATGCCCCATTTCGCTTGCCGAACGACGTCGCCGTCACTCGATATGTCCCGCCGAGCTTCTCCGCGGCGAGTCCCACACCGATATTCGTCAATTAACGTTCGATGTAGTCGAGCGTTAGGGTGGCTCCACCGAGCTCGGTTGCGTGCTGTGAACGGGCCGGGCCTCTCCCTAAACGATCTCGCCCGGTCCCACGTAATTCTGTTTGTTCGAGCGCTGTGCCTCATCGAGCAGCCATTTTCTAAATAGCAAAGAGCGCTGATTGCGGTCATCATCTGGTGTGACGACATAGTAGGCTGGCAGGGTGATCGGGCTTGATGGGAACGGAAGAATCAATTTCCCTGCAGCGAGCTCTTCCGCCGTGAGCACGTTGCTTTCCAAAATTACTCCGAGAGCCTGCAGGGCTGCCTCGATCGCAAGAAAGGAAGGCTTCAACTGTACTTGTCTGACATCGGTTGGAAGTTCTAGGCCTTGGCTGCGAAACCAGAAATCCCAGGAAACGAGGTTTTGATCTGTGCGAATGAGGGTGACCTGGCTAAGGGCCGAGGGAGAGTGCAGTCCTGCCGAGTCTCTCAAAATTGGACTACAGATTGGCTGAACGCCCTCTGATAGAAACAGCTGCTCCGAGCAATTTGGAAGGCCCTGCGCCCCATAGCAGATCGCCAAATCCAAGCCTGGGTCACGAAAGTCAGGTGGGCCCGAGGCGGCTATGATCCTAAGATCGATCTCTGGATGAGCGCCCATGAAGCGTCCGAGCTTGCTCAGCAGCCATCGTGTAGAAAAAGTGGGCGCACAATGCACAGTCAGACGCTGTCGTCGCGGCTTTCCAAGGACATCAGACGTAACCTCGCCGATCTCCGTAAGTGCTCCCCGAATCTTATTGTAATATCCCGCTCCGGCCGAGGTGAGCACAACTCCATCTGGTCTTCGGTCAAATAGACGAAACCCGAATATCTCCTCGAGTTTCGTGATCTGGTGGCTCACCGCTGAGCGTGTCAGGTTCAGCTCTTCCGCTGCAGCGGAAAAGCTCAAAAGACGAGCAGCACATTCAAAGGTATTTAACGCATTAAGTGAGATGGGCCGGCGAGCCTTACTCATCGGTTCCTCGAATTGGTCAACCGCAAGTCTTCCAGAACAAAGAGCGCAGCTTATAAACCGCGGCGGCACCTCGTCAATTCGCTTTTGTTTACGATTGGGTTGCCCGTCGACGTGAACCGCCCCGGGATTGCCGGAGGCTTCAACTCTTGAGAAGATGGAGCCCTTACGGGCAAGACGACGAACACGTTTTCACCCGAGGTTCGGGCCCGTGCGGTTTGGCTGGTTCTGGATACGCCAGCGAGCACCCGTCGCGCTGGGCGGCGGTGACCTCGATTGCGGCCAAAATCGGCTGCACGCCGCAGACGCTGCATGACTGGGTCAAGAAGGCCGAGGTCGACAGCGGGCAGCGGGCCGGCGTTCCGACCGACATGGCAACCAACATCAACTGCATGATGTTACATCTCGTGGTTGCAAGCAGAGCAGTAGCATGCACTCATAGTGACACGAAGAGAGTGAAGGCCATGAAGGTAATACGATCCCTGCCCTTGCGTTGTGCACACACGGCACCCGTCAGCGAGTCGAATACCATTGAAGCGAAGACGATCGAGCAGCAGAACAGTAATAACATCAGACGCAAGTTCCGATCGAGCGAGGCGCGCTGTCTGGCAGACAGAGGAGCGTATTCTCCTCCAACCGGCGCTCCAAAAAAGAGAGATCGGAGGGCCGGACTGTGCGAGTGGCCAATGCTTGCGGCCGTGTCCCGTCGCACTCCTAAAGCATACACCGAAAGATCGCTCTCCCTACAGTGCGCGCATGGTCAGCCGAGACTAGGTCTCCACAGGGAAGACCGGCGCCAAACGGTCAACGCGGTAGTAGTACGGATCTCTGACCGTTCAGGTTGGAACGCCTCAATTAGCACAGACGCCGCCCTGCATGCTTCGGTACCGCCCCTCGCTAGAATGCCAATGATAGCGTAGGAGTTCTTGGGCCATGCATGTATTACAATCTGAGCATCAGCCATCCGCGCCACGGCGAAGAGGCTGCCATCTCCAGGCGACTCGCGAAGACGAAAGCATTCTAAAGTTGAACGCGTCGCATCAATCGCCCTAGGAATCGCAACTTCAGCGATGGTCCAATCGTCTATCTTCGCTGCTCCCCACAGTTCAACGACGAGCTGGTTGCCTCCAGTAAATCGTGTCGCAATCCGTTCGCTGTCACTCACTCACAGTCCTCATTGATGTGGCGTCCTAAAGATCCGGATCGGCAGCGGCGCAGCGGCGAGCCGATGGAGCGCTTGAGAAAGAAGTTCCCACGATAGCATTGCACCTCCGAGGACATGATTTGCGAGACGTTCGGGTGATGGATCCTTGCTCCGACAAGACCAGAAGTGTTCGATCCGCTCACACCAAGCATTCGGCTAATGTAGGCACAAGCGGAGCACTTAAATGCTTACGATTGAGCTCTTCGGAGAGGCTACATATGCTACTCTCCCGTTCTTCGATGATCGCGATAGGTAAGCGTTCTCGCTACGACTTGCCTTCCAGCCCCTCTTTCACTACCCAACCCATTTGCCTTGCCAGACAAGCTGAGCCGTCGACTCTAAGTCTCTTGCCAAAGGAGTTGCTTGTGCACTGCTTACTCTGTCCAAGCCGTCCAGTCCGCGGCTCCTAAGCTGGAGTCTCTAAACTTCAGATTTCCTCCATCGAGCATTTCTTAGCGCTCCTGAATCGGAATATACGCCACTTCTTTGCAGCCATTAAATTTCAGCAACGGGTGTATCAGGATGTTGTTGTTGGATTGCTCGATGATGTGTGCTGTCCACCCCGCGAGGCGGCAGAGGGAGAATACCGCCGCGCACAAATCAGCCGGTATGCCGAGAAGCTTGTACGACACCGAACCGTAGAAATCGTCGTTGATGTGAATGCCGTGTCTTCCGTAGGGTTTCATCTCCTCGGCGAGAACGTTTAGAATCTGGAGATGGTGCGGCTCGGCCCTTAGCTGCGAGAGGATCTCGACATGCCGGCGGAGATGGCGCGCGCGCGGGTCCTCCGTCTTGTAAGCGCGGTTGCCAAATCCAAGAATGCGCTCGCGGCGGCGTCGGCGCTCTCTTACGAACTTCAGGACTCTATCTGGTGAGCCGATCTCCTCGACCATGGCGGCAACTCCATCCATCGCCCCGCCGTGTAAGACGCCCTCGAAGCAAGCGAGCGCACCCGCTACGGCAGCGTGATAGCCCGACTTGGCGCTCGCAATCACTCTCGCTGTGAACGTGGAAGCATTTGCACCAAGCTCAGCGTGCAGGATAAAATCCTCATCTAGTACTTTGGCCTCTTCCCGCGTCGGGAGGGTGCCCTTTAGCATCCACAGGAAGTTGGCAGCGTGAGCGAGTTCATCATTCGGTCGGGGGAGCGCTCGCCCCTCCCGTTGGGCGTGATGTGTCGCTACAGCGACAGCCATTTGAGATAGTAGGCGTATCGATTTTCGTTGCAGAGCTTCTGTACGATTATCTGCACCGTCCGGATCGAGCGCAACAAGCGCAGATACTGTTGTGCGCAGGGCATCCATTGGATGCGCGAGCTTCATTTGGGCCAGAAGATCGATGACTGTGGGAGGAAGTGAGCGGGCTGCTTTCAGTTCTCGCTGAAACTCGTCGAGCTCGCTCGCCGTTGGGAGCTTGCTGAAAATCAGGAGAAACGCTGTCTCTTCAAAGGTCGAATTTGCAACAAGGACATCAATCGAGTGGCCACGGACAGAGAGTGTCCCGTTCTTCGCGTCGACATCAGAAATTGTTGTCCGATCGACACAAATTCCCATCAGCCCACGATGCATTGTAGAAGCGCGAATGGAATTGTCACTGTTCATTGAGAAGCGCTCTGGTGGGACATTACGGCCGAGTGAGACGCCTGCAGCCGATCGAGAATGACTCCCGTGTCAGTCCCAAAGTGCTCTGTCAGCGCGTATACCCAGCGTTCAAGGCCGAATCCGATGCAGCCCGTATGTGCGGGTTCGCCCTCGATAGTTATACCGCAGCGCTCACCGAAGAAGCGACGATGATAGTTAAGCGAAGCGATCGCCAGCGTCCCGTTGAATAAAAGTTCTTCTTTGGTCGGAAAGATGCGTGTTGCGCGGGCTGCGGTGCTGGCCTTGTCAAAGAATGGGTCGGAGGCATGCTTAACCTCAATGGTCAGACCCAACTCACCCAGGAATTCCAGTGCAATTGCCCGATACTTGCGGAGGTAAGTCTTGACGTCCTCGTCACGCCCGACGAATACAATTTCACGCAACGTGAAGGCCCGAAGCCGTCTCAGTCCTTGGTAATGGTCTTCATTGCGGAAGCAATTGGCTACGGTTGTAACGCAACGAGTAGCGCTGAGGTGCTGACCGCGCATACTGAGGTAGACGTTATAGCACGCGGCGGGGGGGAGGCAAAATTCCGCACTCTGCAACTGACGATGATCGAGGCGCAATAGGTCGTCTTGTCCTTTGCTAAAGTCCGCGCAAGCTGACTCGCTTATGGCGCACGCGCAGAGTGCGAGATGCGGGAAGTTTCGGAAGTAGTTCAGGCGGTCAAGATCCGCGATAGGGATAAGCGATGGATACCGAATATTTGTCGCTGGGATGAAGCTCGCCCAATCCAGGAAGATGACCTCAAGTTGCTGGATAATCGCGTGTCCGCGGTCCGTAAACGTTGCCATGCCACCTGACGTCGAGAATAGCGCCTCAATAGAGGGCGCCGCTTTTGTTGGGTTGTTTCCCGTGAGCGTATTGGGCGCGGGTGTTAACTCGATGTTCTTCATGAGATCCGTCGTACGTAGGGGATTGCTGTTTCTTTTTAGGGGCGCCGTCAGCGAAGTGCCGGCGACCTTGCGAACTCATCGCGTCCGAACACGATATTGGCGGTCTGCCCGAGAGCGCTCTCGCGTCGGATGGCAGGCGAAGATCAGTTTGATTTGAACGGGACGGCGATTCCTCTTTCACTCATGATAAGCAGCCGGCATAACGCCGTCCCGCATTATTCGCTATGCCCGTGGTCGCGATAGAAATGGCGGCTGATTGCGCCCTCTGCTTCATCGAAGTGCCGCTCTCGACCACGTTGCGGTTGGCCCTGAATATTGCATCGGAATGCTCCATCTTGTCTGCGTGACCTTTCTACTTGTGCATGTTTGCGCCGACCAAGGCGACCGAAGCGGCACAAAATATCAAGCCAGAACCGAGCCACATCGCAGGTGTAGGAGTTGTGTCGAAGCACAACATGTCAATTGCCAAGCTGGTTGGAAGACGAATGAAGTCGAAGGGAGCCGCGCGCGAAAGGCGAACGCGAGCGTAGCCTCTGACGAGGGCGACTTGAGCCAGTGCAGCGAAAATCGCAAGGAGCAGCAACAATGCCCAATCGGCGGGAGATGGCCAAACCCAAGCAGGAATTGCGATCGGCAGGCCGATAACTGAACTCCATAGCATAAAGCTAAGCGACATTTGTCCGGGCCCGGCCGTGTTTGCTAGGCGCCTTACCATCACAATCGCAAGACTGTCGAGGATGGCTCCGATCAATCCAACGACCACCCAGATGTCGAGATCGGTCAAGGCCGGTTGAGTTATAACAAGCGCGCCTAGAAGCCCCATCGTTGCGGCACTTCCAGTGGCAAAGCCATGGGCTTCCTTCAAGATGAGTGTGGACAGCAGCATGCAATAAATAGGTGATGTGTAGGATATCGAGGAAACCAAAGTGAGTGGGAGCTTTGACGAACAAGTAGCGAATGCTGCGAAGCCGCCGTAACCGAGCGCTGATCTGAGAAAGTGCTCCTTCGAAAAGTAGGCTTGGAAGTCTAGGCGACTATGTCTAGGGACAATAAAGAAGAGCAGCGGCGCAGATATCAAGCTCCGCAGGACGACGACCTCGAGGGGCGAAAGAGTCCTGGTTACAATTTTGATGATCGCTGCCATCGCAACCAACATCAGGCCGGCGAAAATGACATTCGCTATCCCGCTGAGTTCTGAATCTCGGATCATCTGTTCAAGCGAAAAGCATCATCAAAATTGAGGGGGCGGAACGCGCGAGGTTATCCCTGCTACCTGTCTGCGCTCAAAATTCCAGGCAGCCGGCGAGTTCAACCCGAGAGTCGGGCTGACCCCAGCGCGCCGGAACAGTGCGCTCTTATGCCGGCATAGCGGGGGGACGCAGTGCTCTTCGACGTAGCCTGAGGGGGAGGAGTGTCCGGGCACAAAGGGTGTCCTTATCTTTAGAGTGTGTGCTGAGCATTGGGAGCGCTGAAGTTCTTGCCGGTTACTGTCAGGACACGCTTTCAACATCAACTATCAGAAATGGTAGGCCTCGCCGGCTCGCGACGCTTTTAGACCCGCCGCTGTGCGGAGCGGATCCAAAGTCTTTAACATTGCCTTTGCGCTGAGCGCCTACTTAGTACAGCGCAACAGTAGGCTGGCATTGCTTCGTAAAGGATGTTCTCTTGCTGCGCATCCCGAGTGCCACGACGATCTGTTAGCGACTCAAGTATGGTGTGAGTTCTAATCGGCTTGACCGACAGCGCCGCAAGCGACAGGCGTCCGCGCGTATTGAGCCTTCAAGTGCTGCTGAAGGGACGCATCGAACGAGAGATATAGGAGTTCTATTGGCCGGAAGAGCGTACATCAGCGCCGAGCGTTTGTTCGGCTTGCAAGCACGTTTCTAATCGAAAAGCTGGAATCGATACGTGCGACACCTGGAAGGGTCGAGAGGACCTCCTTGTGTATCCGTTCGAACTCGACAGCATTGGCGGCTTCCACACGCAGGAAATAGTCCGCTCGCCCGGTCATGAGATAGCACTCCTGAATCTCCGGATGCTTGCGTACCGCAGCCTCAAATTTATTGAGGTACTCTACCGTCTGCCGTTCCAACGTGATGTTGATCAGCACGGCAAGACCTTGTGAGTCGGCACCGGTCTCCACGAGTGCTGTATACCCGCGAATGACACCGGCCTTCTCGAGCAGCTTGATCCGTCGCAGACACGCCGAAGGTGAAAGCCCAACTTCCTCCGCCAGATTTACATTGCTCATTCGCGCGTTTACGCGGAGCGCGCGCAAGATATTGCGATCTATGCTGTCCATGGCCGCTGTAAATTTTATTCGAAAGGTTGGCAGATCGTTCGACTTTCGTAGCAGTTATCGAACAATCGGGCAAGGAATGCGCACCACTTGCTCGTTTATTGCGCTAAGCCTTATCTCATGCACAGTGAAAAGACGTTGGACCGGGCCGTTCCGCAGGCGGTGTTAGATGGGAAAGCGCAAGGCTTTCCCGGCTATATGACCGTCGATTTGGCAGCGCTGCGCCGGAATTTTCAGCGCATTGCATCGATGACGACTCCGGCTCGCGTGGCAGCAGTGGTCAAAGCCGATGCCTATGGCTTGGGTGCCATCAGAGTGGCGGAGACGTTGCTTGACGCCGGCTGCAGACACTTTTTCGTGGCGCAGGCGGAGGAAGCCATCGCATTGCGGCCTCATCTTCCGAACGACGCGCAGCTTTTTGTGCTGAACGGCCTATTGCCCGGTGCGGAGGCAGCGTGCGCGGCGGCTCAAGTCATTCCAGTCATCAACTGCTTCGCCCAGCTTTACCGTTGGCGTACTCAGGCACACGCCGAGAGGCGACGTCTCCCTGCTGTTCTACAATTCGATACCGGCATGTCACGGCTCGGTTTTGCGCCCGCCGAGCGCGCTGCGGTCCGCATGGAAATCGCGCAATCGCCGGAGTTCGAGATTCTCTACGTTATGAGCCATCTCGCCTCCGCGGATGAGCCCACCAAAGCGCAAAACGCGGCGCAGCTAGCAGAGATGCAGATGGTCAAAAAGGAATTTGCTCCGGTGCCATCCTCCTTCGCCAACTCCGCTGGCGTGCTGATGGGTAAGGACTATCATGGCTCTCTCGTTCGTCCAGGGATCGCGCTCTATGGCGGTGCGCCGCAGGTGAATGCCGTCAATCGAATGGAGCCCGTCGTCAGCCTCGCTATCGCGGTCGCGCAGACCCGCACGGTCCCGCGCGGCACTATGGTCGGCTATAGCGGAACGCACGTAACCGGCGACAGCACCCGCCTTGCTACACTTTGCGCCGGCTATGCAGACGGGCTTCCAAGAAGCCTGAGTGGCCGCGGAGCCGTCTACTTCCACGGTCAACGCCTGCCTATCGTGGGGCGAGTCTCGACAGCATGACAGTCGACATCTCCGATCTGCCGGATGACGCTCTCGATCTGGGAAGCCTCGTCGAAGTGATCGGTCCTCATCAGACCCTCGAAATGCTGGCGGCTGACGCCGGCACGATCTCCTACGAGATTCTCACCGGCCTCGGTTGGCGCTTCTTCAGAAGCTATTGCTGAACGTTCCCAGCAGATGAGCAGGCATCATTAAGCATGACTATGGATTAGATAATGAAAGTCACGATTCTAGGCGCAGGCGTTATCGGCGTCACCACCGCATATCAGCTTGCGAAGCTCGGGCACGAAGTCGTCGTTCTCGATAGGCAATCGGGTCCAGCACTGGAAACCAGCTTTGCGAACGCCGGGGAGGTTTCCTTCGGCTACTGTTCGCCGTGGGCTGCCCCCGGAATCCCCATGAAGGCCGTCAAGTGGATGCTCATGCGGCATGCGCCCTTGATCCTCCGCCCAAAGCTTGATGCGGCCATGCTCTCCTGGCTCTTTCGCATGCTATCCAACTGCACTGCGAACCGATATGCGCTCAACAAGGGACGGATGCTGCGCCTTGCGGACTACAGCCGCATGGCGCTTGCCGAGTTAAGGAGCGAGGCCTCGTTGAACTATGACGAGCGCATGCAGGGAACTCTGCAGTTGTTCCGATCTCAGCAGCAGCTCGACGCATCAGCGAAGGACGTGAAGGCTCTTGCGGCAGATGGCGTTCCTTTCGAGGTCCTCGATCGCGATGGCTGTATTCGGGCCGAGCCCGCATTGCGCTACGTGCGCGACCGAATGGTTGGTGGACTCTTGACTCCAAAAGACGAGACCGGCGACTGCTTCAAGTTTACGAATGCGCTGGAGCAAAAAGCCGCGGCGTTGGGCATCGACTTCCGTTACGGACACTTCATCAATGGGCTCGACATCGAAGCTGGCCAAGTGCGTGGTGTGTTCACCGATCGTGGGACCATTAGATCGGACGCAGTCGTTGTCGCGCTGGGAAGCTATTCGCCGCTTCTGCTCAAGAAGGTCGGAATCAAGCTGCCGGTCTATCCTGTCAAAGGATATTCGCTGACGATTCCAATTGCCGACGCCTCACGTGCCCCCGAATCGACGGTCATGGACGAGACATACAAGATTGCAATCACCCGTCTCGGAGATCGGATTCGTGTTGGCGGGATGGCCGAAATTTCAGGCTACACCAATGACCTCGTCGAAGCACGTCGACGGACCCTGGAGTATTCCGTGATGGATCTGTTTCCCGGGGGAGATCCTAAGACCGCATCCTTCTGGTCAGGCCTTCGACCGATGACTCCTGATGGCACCCCAATCATTGGCCGGACCAGGATCAGTAATCTATTCTTGAATACCGGACATGGTACTCTCGGCTGGACAATGAGTTGCGGTTCTTCGCGGGTCATAGCGGACCTTGTCTCGGGACGAAAACCTGACATCGAAACGAAGGATCTAGGCCTAGGGCGCTATTCATAGGCCAGCAAAGAGCTACTCTGGCAGAGCCGTCTTCAATCAGGATTCTGGCCAAATCCCTCCACGCCACCTCATTCGAAGAAGTAGGGCGCTGCGCACAACGATTCACAGCGCGCCCGACAATCATCAAGCAGCTTTATTGGCGATCAGATAAATAACTATTTCGGATGATGATGCTGGCGGCCATTCGCGAAACGTTGGTTCAACTCCTGCGCTGCACAGATGGCACTCTAGGTATGATCTTTGCGTCTTCTCTACTGCAAGTATTTTTTCGCCGAGCTACGCTGGCTCCCTACACCGCCTGAATACTTGTTGAACTAACCCATCTCCTGCTTTTTCTATCCATCCCCGTTGCTGATCGCTTGCCGCGGTTGGCGCTCGACGGGGGACGATCGTGGCGGGCACTTCACTCCATTCGGAAGCATTCTCGCGTGGCGCGCGCATGCTGCGCACCGCGCTTGGTCCCGCGATCGCGACCTTCCTCGAAGACCCCGCGATCGTCGAGGTGATGCTTAATCCCGACGGCCGGCTCTGGATCGACCGGCTGTCCGGCGGCCTGGAGGATAGCGGACGAACGATATCCGCCGCCGATGGTGAGCGTATCGTGCGCCTGGTTGCGCACCATGTCGGCGCTGAGGTGCATGCCGAGAAGCCGCGCGTCTCGGCGGAGCTTCCCGAGACGGGGGAGAGGTTCGAGGGGCTTCTTCCGCCCGTCGTTGCGGCGCCGGCCTTTGCGATCCGCAAGCCCGCGGCGGCTGTCTTCACGCTGGATGACTACGCGGCGGCCGGCATCATGACGGCCGACCAGGCCGGCGTGTTGCGCGAAGCCGTCGCCGCGCGCAAGAACATCCTGGTGGCTGGCGGCACTTCCACCGGCAAGACCACGCTCACGAACGCGTTGCTGGCCGAGGTCGCCGGCACCACCGATCGCGTGGTCCTGATCGAGGATACGCGCGAGCTGCAATGCCGCGCCCCGAATCTGGTCGCGCTGCGCACCAAGGACGGCGTGGCGTCGCTATCCGATCTTGTCCGCTCCTCCTTGCGTCTGCGTCCCGACCGGATTCCGGTCGGCGAGGTCCGAGGCAGCGAGGCCCTGGAGCTCCTCAAGGCCTGGGGCACCGGCCATCCAGGTGGGATCGGAACGATCCACGCAGGCTCGGCGCTGGGCGCGCTTCGCCGGCTTGAGCAGCTCATCCAGGAAGCTGTTCTCACCGTTCCGAAGGCGCTGATCGCCGAGACCATCGACCTCATCGCGGTGCTGCGTGGCCGCGGCAGCGAACGCCGCCTCGCTGAACTTGCTCTCGTTGCCGGCCTCGATCCCGCCACCGGCGATTACCGCGTCCACTCAGCCGAGGCGGGGGGCCAATCCTCGTTTGCAAAGGACCCATCATGATCCAGTTCCCTCCCGCGATCCGTGACGTTCGCCGCCGCTTCACCGAGCTCGCGGCAATTGCCTTCATCTCCATCGCTTTTGCCCCCGCGGCTTACGCCTCCGGCTCCTCCATGCCGTGGGAGACGCCGCTCAACCAGATCTTGGAGTCGGTGCAAGGTCCGGTCGCCAAGATCATGTCGGTCATCATCATCACCGTGACCGGCCTGACGCTCGCGTTCGGCGACACCTCTGGCGGCTTTCGCCGGCTGATCCAGATCGTCTTCGGCCTCTCGATCGCCTTCGCCGCGTCGAGCTTTTTCCTGACCTTCTTCAGTTTCTCTGGCGGAGCCTTGGTGTAATGGCCGGCATCGTTGATCCGGAAGTACCGGGCTTCTTCGCGCCGGTCCATCGCGCGCTCACCGACCCCATCCTGATGGGCGGCGCGCCCCGCACGGTTGCGATCGCCAACGGCACGTTGGCGGCCGCCATCGCGCTCGGCCTCCACCTCTGGATCCCCGGAGCACTGATTTGGGCCGTGGGCCATGCCGCAGCCGTCTGGGCGGCCAAGCGCGACCCGCAATTCGTTGACGTCGTGCGACGTCACCTCCGCTATCCCTCCTACCTCGGCGCATGAGGTCTCCATGCTGAATCTCGCCGAATACCGCAACCGGCCTCACAGTCTCGCCGACTTCCTGCCCTGGGCCGCTCTGGTCGCGAAGGGCGTCGTCCTCAACAAGGACGGGGCGTTGCAGCGTACCGCGCGCTTCCGCGGCCCAGATCTCGACAGCGCCACGCCTGCCGAGCTCGTTGGCGTGACGGCCCGCCTCAACAACGCGCTCCGCCGTCTTGGCTCAGGCTGGGCGATCTTCGTCGAGGCCCAGCGCATCGCTGCCCATACCTATCCGCACAATACTTTTCCCGATGCCGCATCAGCGCTGGTCGATCTGGAGCGACGGGACGCTTTCGAGGAGGCCGGTGCGCATTTCGAGAGCCGCTATTTCCTGACCTTCGTCTGGCTCCCGCCAGCCGAGGACGCCTCGCGCATCGAGGGCTGGCTCTATGAGGGACGCGCGCGGAGCGGCGTCGATCCTCATGAACTGCTGCGTGGCTTCGTCGATCGGACCAACCGCGTCCTGCAACTGGTCGAAGGGTTCATGCCGGAGGTGGCGTGGCTCGATGACGGCGAGGCGCTGACTTACCTGCATTCGACCATCTCGACCCGGCAACAGCGCGTACGCGTCCCCGAGACGCCGATGCATCTCGACGCGTTGCTCACGGACGAGCCGCTCGCCGGCGGCCTCGAGCCGCGCCTTGGCCGCCACCACCTTCGCACGCTCACGGTGGTCGGCTTTCCGACCGCCACCCATCCCGGAATTCTCGACGAGTTGAACCGGCTTGCGTTCCCGTACCGTTGGTCAACGCGCGCGATCCTCCTCGACAAGACCGAGGCGGTGAAGCTGCTGACCAAGATTCGCCGACAGTGGTTCGCCAAGCGAAAGTCGATCGCTGCCATCGTCAAGGAGGTGATGACCAACGAGGCCTCGACACTGGTCGACAGCGATGCGGCGAACAAGGCCGTCGATGCCGACCTCGCTTTGCAGGAACTAGGCACTGACGACGTCGGCCAAGCCTACGTCACCGCGACCGTCACCGTCTGGGACGAGGATCCCGGCCTCGCCGCTGAGAAGCTTCGCCTGATCGAGAAGGTCATCCAGGGTCGCGACTTCACCTGCATGCCGGAAGGCGTCAACGCGCTCGAAGCCTGGCTCGGCTCTCTGCCGGGGCACGCCTACGCCAATGTCCGTCAGCCGCCGCTCTCCACATTGAACCTGGCCCACATGATTCCGCTTTCGGCGGTCTGGGCCGGGCCAGACCGCGATGAGCATTTCCGCAGCGCCCCGCTGTTCTTCGGCAAGACGGAAGGCTCGACGCCGTTCCGTTTCTCGCTCCATGTCGGCGACGTCGGCCACACCCTGATCGTCGGCCCGACCGGCGCCGGCAAGTCCGTGCTGCTGGCGCTGATGGCGATCCAGTTCCGCCGCTATCGGAAGAGCCAGATCTTTGCCTTTGATTTCGGCGGCTCGATCCGCACGGCGGCGCTTGCCATGGGTGGCGACTGGCACGACCTCGGCGGCAGCCTGTCGAACAGCGCCGAGGATTCAGTCTCGCTTCAACCGCTCGCAAGCATCGGCGATGCGGCGGAGCGCGCCTGGGCGGCCGAATGGGTGACCGCGATCCTCGCCAAGGAGGGCGTCACCATCGATCCGACCGTGAAGGAGCACGTCTGGTCGGCGTTGACCTCGCTGGCGTCCTCGCCGGTCGAGGAGCGCACGATCACCGGCCTCACGGTTCTCCTGCAATCGACCGCGCTCAAGCAGGCGCTGCAACCTTATTGCGTCGGCGGCTCCTCCGGCCGCCTGCTCGACGCGGAGGCCGAGCAGCTCGGTTTTGCCTCGGTGCAGGCGTTCGAGACCGAGGGCTTGATTGGCGCCGGTGCTGCGCCTGCCGTCCTTACCTACCTGTTCCATCGCATCGAGGGACGGCTCGACGGCCGGCCGACCCTCCTCATCATCGACGAGGGGTGGCTTGTCCTGGACGATCCTGCCTTTGCGCAACAGCTCAGGGAATGGCTGAAGACGCTGCGGAAGAAGAATGCGTCCGTCGTCTTTGCCACCCAGTCGCTCTCCGACATCGACGGCAGCAATATCGCACCCGCAATCATCGAGAGCTGCCCGACGCGCATCTTTCTGCCGAACGAGCGCGCGATCGAACCGCAGATCACCGCCATCTATCAGCGGTTTGGCCTAAACGATCGCCAGATCGAGATCATCGCGCGGGCGACGCCGAAGCGGGACTACTACTGCCAGTCCCGCCGCGGCAATCGGCTCTTTGAACTCGGCCTCGGGCCGGTCGCGCTCGCCTTCTGCGCTGCGTCCTCCAAGGCCGACCATGCCGCCATCGAACGGCTGCTCGCCGAGCACGGCCGCGACGACTTCACGGCCGCCTGGCTCGCGGATCACGAGCTGCTCTGGGCCGCCGATCTCATCCCTGACCTGACAAACCTGGAGGTGCAATCATGACGACTCATGACGTGCGGCGCGCTGGCTTGGCTGCTGCGACCGCTCTCTCGCTCACCTTGTCGATCTCGCCGCTTGTGACGGCGCCGGCCTCCGCGCAGTGGATCGTCTACGACCCCTCCAACTTCAGCCAGAACGTGCTGACCGCGGCGCGCGAGCTGCGGCAGATCAACAATCAGATCCAGATGCTGAACAACCAGGCCCAAAGCCTGGTGAACCAGGGAAAGAACCTGGCCAACCTGCCGTTGTCGACGCTGACCCAGCTCCAGGCACAGGTCGCACGGACCCAGTCGCTGCTGAGCCAGGCCCAGAATATCGCCTTCAACGTTGAACGGATCCAGACCGCGTACTCCAGCACCTACGGCACAGCGGCGGCCACTGGCTCCAATGCGACAATGTTTGCCGCGGCTCAAAGTCGTTGGCAGACCTCGGTGGGCGCTTTCGAAGACTCGCTGAAGGTGCAGGCCGGCGTCGTCGGCAATATCTCGACCAACTCCAGCGCAATGAGCTCGTTGGTCACCGCCAGCCAGTCCGCAAGCGGCGCCCTGCAGGCTGCTCAGGCCGGCAACCAGCTTCTTGCTCTGCACTCCCAGCAACTTTCCGATCTTGTCGCGGTTCTTGCCGCAAAGGGGAGGGCGGACGCGCTGGAGCAGGCGCGCGTGACGGCGGCCGAATCGCAAGGGCAGCAACAATACAAGATCTTCTCGACGCGCAGCGGCTATCGGCCCGGCAACGTCACCATGTTCAGCGGCAACTGAGGCCCCGGTCATGGAGCGCCCGGACATCCTTCGCGCAGGCGCGATGATCATCGTGTTTGTGATTTTCCTCGCAGCGCTGCATGTCATCCATCGGCGTCCGGCCGAGCGGCCGGTATCCGACGTCCCCTCTGTCTCCGCTCCCGATGACCTTTCGGCCGAGCTGCTCCGCTGCGCTGAGCTTGGACCCCAGGATGCCGAAGATCCGCACTGCCAGGCGGTTTGGAAGGAGAACCGCGCGCGCTTCTTCGGCAGGCCGGCGCGGCCACTTCTGCCGCAGGCCGCGCCGGCCACACTGCCGATGACGAGCGCTCCGCAGGGAGGGAGGTCATGAACAACGTCGGCGTTATCGACACCTTCCTCAATACGTTCACGACCTACATTGATTCGGGTTTCGGCCTGATCAAGGGCGAAGTCACGTATCTGTCGTCGACATTGATCGTCATCGACATCACGCTCGCCGGCCTGTTCTGGGCCTGGGGCGCAGATGAGGACATCCTCCAACGGCTGGTGAAGAAGACCCTCTACATCGGCTTCTTCGCCTTCATCATCACCAACTTCACCAAGCTCTCATCCATCATCTTCAATAGCTTCGCAGGCCTCGGCCTGAAGGCCGGCGGCTCGTCGATCTCGACCGCGGATTTCCTTCGTCCCGGCAGGCTCGCACAGGTTGGGCTCGACGCTGGGCAGCCCCTGCTGGACGCAGCAAGCCAGATGATGGGCTTCACCAGCTTCTTTGCGAACTTCGTCCAGATTGCCGTGCTGATGGTGTCCTGGCTCTTGGTGCTGATCGCCTTTTTCATTCTGGCTGTGCAGCTGTTCGTCACGCTGATCGAGTTTAAGCTGACGACGCTTGCCGGCTTCATCCTCATTCCCTTTGCGCTCTTCAACAAGACCGCCTTTCTCGCGGAGAAGGTGCTGGGTAACGTCGTTGCCTCCGGCGTGAAGGTCATGGTGCTCGCCGTGATCGTCGGCATCGGCACTGGGCTCTTCTCTCAATTCACCACAGCCTATGCCGGCGGCCAGCCGACCATCGAGCAGGCGCTCTCAGTCGTGCTGGCAGCGCTCGCCATGCTCGGCCTCGGCATCTTCGGTCCCGGCATCGCCAGCGGTCTTGTCTCGGGGGCGCCGCAGCTTGGCGCGGGCGCTGCCGTCGGCACCGGTCTCGCCGTCGCCGGTACGGCGATGGTCGGCGGCGCGGCGTTCGGTTTGGCCGGAAGGGGAGCGATGGCAGCGAGCTCCGGTGCTGCGGCCGCCGCACGTGGTGGTGCGGCGATGGCCGGCGGCATGTCCACGGCCTACAGCCTCGCATCGGTCGGCAGGTCTGGCGCCGGCGGCGTCGCGGCCGGTCTCAGTGGCGCAGGTCGTGCGGCGGCTAGTCACGGGACAGTTCCCGTCAGACGCGCCGCTTCGCAAGCGGCGGGGGCAATGAGGGAGAGCTTCGCCTCCGGTGCCCGTGCCGGCGTCGTCAACACGGGTGGCACCTCGACCATGGGAACCATCGGGAGTGGCGAGGCCGCAAATGATGGGGCCGCGTCTCAAGCAGCGAGCCCGCCCGCCTGGGCCCGGCGCGTCAAGCGCAATCAGGCCGTCATTCACGGCGCGCAGACGGCCGCGCAAGCCCTCAAATCAGGCGACAGCCACGGTGGCGGTCACTCCGTCGACCTCTCGGGAGGAGAATAATTGATGCCAGTCTTTCGGCGATCGTCGGTGCGCTACGGCCGTACACCCGAACCCGAAACGCCCTATCAGCGCGCTGCGCAAGTTTGGGACGAACGCATCGGCTCCGCCCGCGTGCAGGCCAGGAACTGGCGGCTGATGGCTTTCGGTTCGTTGATCCTCGCTTCCGGCCTCGCCGGGGGGCTCGTCTGGCAATCCACGCATGGCACCGTCGTGCCCTGGGTGGTGCAGGTCGACAAGCTCGGCGAGGCGCAAGCCGTGGCGCCCGCCGTCGCCGACTACAGGCCGAACGACCCGCAGATTGCCTGGTATCTCGCCCATTTCATCCAGATCGTTCGCTCACTTCCGGCCGACCCGATCATCGTGCGGCACAACTGGCTGCAGGCCTATGATTTCACGACCACGGCGGGCGCGGCGGCGCTGAACGACTACGCCCGCGCCAATGACCCCTTCGTCAATCTCGGCAAGCAGCAGGTCGCCATCGACGTCGCCAGTGTTATCCGTGCCTCGCCCGACAGTTTTCGCGTGGCCTGGGTTGAGCATCGCTATCAAGACGGGGCGCTCGCCGGCACCACACGTTGGACAGCGATCCTCACCATCGCGATTCAGCCGCCCACCGACGCCGATCGGCTGCGCAAGAATCCACTCGGCATCTACGTCAACGCCATCAACTGGTCAAAGGAGCTGGTACAATGACCCCGCCGATTTTCTCGAAAGCCGGCGGTCCGGCTTCGCGTTTCTTCATCGTTCTGCAAAACCGGAGAGTCGGCGATACGTCTCTCCGTAAACCCGCCTTTGCGGCTTTACTGATGTCCGTCTCTGCCCTTGGCGGCTGCGCACACAGTTTCATCCCGCCCGACATTAATTACGATAGCGCTGAGCCGGCAGCGCTCACCACTGATCCGCCGCCGCCGGTCAAGATCGTAGAATTGCCAAAACCCCTGCCGCTGCCTGGGCAGTTAAAACCGCTCGCCGCCGGCAAACGGGTCCCCGAAGCCACTGATCCGAAGGTTCGCGTCAAGCAGGCCAACGCTGCGGCACGGGTGCAACCGGTCCGCAACGGATTCATCAACGCGGTACAGGTCTATCCGTTTTCCGGCGGAGCCCTCTACCAGGTCTATACGGCGCCCGGCCAGATCACCGATGTGGCCCTGCAGGAGGGCGAGCAACTCGTCGGCTCCGGTCCGGTTGCCGCTGGTGACACCGTGCGTTGGATCATCGGCGATACCGAGAGCGGGGCGGGCGCGACCAGGAAGATCCACATCCTAGTCAAGCCGACGCGGCCGGAACTGGTCACCAATCTCGTCGTCAACACCGATCGGCGGACCTACCTGCTCGAGCTGCGCTCGACCGAGAAGACCTACATGGCCTCGGTCTCCTGGCAGTATCCCGAGGACCAACTCATTGCGCTTCGGCGGCAGAATGCGGCTGCTGAAACCGCAGCGCCCATCGCAGCCAGCGTCGATCTCGCCTCGATCAACTTCCGTTACGCGATCGAAGGCGATGATCCGGCCTGGCGTCCGCTGCGCGCCTTTGACGACGGGAACAAAGTCTACATCGAGTTTCCGAGTGGCATCGTTCAGGGCGAAATGCCGCCGCTGTTCGTCATTGGTCCGGCCGGTGGCTCCGAACTGGTGAACTACCGCGTCAACCGCAACTACTACATCGTCGACCGCCTGTTCGCCGCCGCCGAATTGCGTCTTGGCGACAAGGACAGTGAGCGGCGCGTGCGCATCGTCCGTACCGACGGAAGGCCGCGCTCATGGCGATAGGCAGTGGAGACGAACATCAGGGCAACATCCCGCCTGTTGCGCCGCCCGACCTTCGGCTCCGAGGCGAGCGGCCGCGTGTCACACGGCTCTCGCGCAAGGCTCTTGTAGGCCTCGGCGCGGTGTCTGTCCTCGCGGTCGCGGGAGCTCTCGGCTATGCGCTCCAGACCGGCAATAAGCAGCGGACCGGGCAAGAGCTGCTTAGCACCCAGAACAGGCCTTCGGCCGAGGGCCTCGCCGCCTTGCCGAAGGACTACACTGGTCTGCCGCGTCAGGCGCCGCCGCTCGGGCCGCCGCTGCCCGGCGATCTCGGCAAGCCCATCCTCAACGCAGGCGCCGCACCAAACACCATGGCAGCGACGTCAGATCCTGAGACGCAGCGCATGGGCCAGGAAATCGAGGCGGCGCGGGTCAGCCGCCTCTTTGCCCAAACTGCTCAGCAACCTCAGAGCACCGGCCAACTCGTCCCGAATGCCTCCGCTGGCGCCACGGCCACTCCGGCTGCGACACCGCCCGTCGACGTCGGATCTGCGCAGAACATGCAGGATCGCAAGACGGCCTTCCTCACTGCTGCGACAGACAAGCGCTCGGTCAGTCCGGACCGGCTCGAAGCCAAGGCCTCACCTTACGTCGTGCAGGCGGGCACCGTGATTCCGGCCGCGCTCATCACGGGCATTCGTTCAGACCTGCCCGGCCAAGTCACTGCTCAGATCACGGAAGCGGTCTGGGACAGCCCGTCCGGCAAATATCTTCTGATCCCCCAGGGTGCGAAGTTGATAGGTCAGTACGATAGTTCCGTCGCGTTCGGCCAGAGCCGCATCCTCCTGGTCTGGACCCGCATCATCATGCCAGACGGTCACTCGATCGTGCTGGAGCGCCAACCCGGCGCGGACACCGGCGGCTATGCCGGACTTGAGGACGAGGTCGACAACCACTGGGGCATGCTGTTCAAGGCCGCCGTCCTCTCGACCATGCTCAGCGTCGGAGCCGAGGCGGGCACGAGCCAGAATGAGAACAACCTCGTTCAGGCGATTCGAAGCGGTGCGTCCAACAGCATCAGTCAGACCGGACAACAGATCGTGCAACGTCAGCTCAACATCCAGCCGACGCTGACTATTAGGCCGGGTTTCCCGGTCCGGGTCATCGTTACGCGGGATTTAGTGTTGGCTCCATACGGAAAGGGAGGGACGCCATGACGAAGCTCAAGCTTGGACCGCTTGAAGACGACAAGCCGGTAAAGCTCACGATCGAGTTGCCGGCGGCGGTTTTCAGGGATCTCAAAAGCTACGCCGAGATTTTAACACGTAGCGGAGGCACTACGACGCCGAACGAACCTGCCAAATTGATCGCGCCGATGATCGAGCGTTTCATGGCAACCGACCGCGCTTTTGCGAAGGCCCGGCGAAATTCTGCTCAGCCCGCACCAACAGCAGCGGAAAGATCCGGGTAGCGCTCGCGAAGTAGGTCCAGAAACGGACGTACTAATGGATTGCCGTTGGACTGCCGCCAATAGACGCGGAAGCTCAGCCGCGTCGGCCCCTCCGCATCATGCACCTCCCGGAAGATGACACCGGGATAAGTCGCGCCAGTCGCACTTTCCAGGGCGAGCAGAATACCGAAGTCCATGCCCACCATGGAGAGAAGCCGGTCGAGCCCCACGTCATGGCGAAGCAGCTTGCAAGGATCGGAAGATCCTAATTTGCTGATGAGAAGCTTGAGGAGTTCCGGTCCGGGGCCACGTTGTGACATCAAAAGCGGTTCGCGCCGCAGTTCGCCCCATTGAACTACGTCATGACTTGCCAGACGATGTTTCGCAGGGAGAGCAGCAACAACACGTTCGCTCCAGAGCACCAATGACTTGCCGCTCCAATTCGGGTTGGGATCCGCCACGAAAGCGACATCGATGGCTGAGCTGGCGAGGTCCGAAATCAGATGCTCGCGCGCTCCGTCGACAAACTGTCTATCGACATCGGGAAAGCGGTGCCGGTGCTCAAGGAGGGTGGCTCGGAGATTGCCGGCTGACAGGGAGGTGTGGATCCCGATGGTCAACCGACCACTCTCGCCACGCGAGCGAGTCTTGAGGCGAGCGGCCATTGCTTCAGCTTCGCCTACGATGCGCCGGGCATCCTCGAGAAATTCGCGACCTTCCATCGTTGGTCGCGTACCTCCGTTGGTGCGCTCGAATAGTTTGCTGCCCAACGTGTGTTCGAGACTTCGTAGGCAGCGACTGAGCGTCGACTGCTTGATTCTAAGCGTCTCTGCCGCTTGACGGATGCTTCGATGCTGGGACGTAGCGATCGCCCAGCGTAGATCTCGAAATTCCACAGCCACGCTCGAAGCCCTATGGTGAGTTGTGGGACCAAGTGTTTTCTTGCCCCTCCATAAATCGTGTTGCGTCAGCTCCTCCGACTTCGGCCGGAATACGTATTTCAATACCGAGGTTTTTCAAACGTTAGGGTGCGTGAGGAAAAAGACAACTACAGGCTACTCACCGTCTGATGAATTCCGTTCTCTCTCTCTCTCTCTCTCTCTTACGCTTTTGCGTCCCTTGGGTCAGAGGACAATCAAAGAGCACAGTGCGCAGGTGGCTGAAGGACGCGATCCGCGGCTTTCAATCGGACGCTCGGCAGATCTTAGGTCGATCACAGCACGGCTGCTTCTCGATCCTGCGGCGAATGTCACGAATGATCCAGCCCAGCCGGCTACGCGAATTTTGCGCTCGGTGACTGCATGCCTCCCTCCCTAGAGCTTGCGCGAAGCCGCTTTGTTGGTCTGTTTCGTCTCTTCTTCCTGTATGTGCCGAATGAGAAGCTCGCCTGAGGTCTTGTTGTGCTCGCGGGCGTAACGTTCGGAGGCGGCCGCATCGCCCCTGAGCAGCGCGCTGACCATTTTCTTGTGGTTTGAGATGACCATCTCGGGCCGTTCGAGGATGGCGTTCGAAGAGGCCATGTACATCCGAACCTGTTGTTCGACCAACCGGTATTGATCGGCGAGGCGCTTGTGCCCGGAAAGGACGACGATCGCCTTGTGAAGCGCGAGATCACTATCAGTAATCCGCTTCTGGTTGCGGCTTTTCGCGGCCGCCTTCAGATCCTCGAAAGCCGCCTCGATCGGTTGCCTCCGATTCGGATTGGCGGCAGCGAGCTGCGCGGCAAGGCTCTCCAGGCTGGATCGAAGTGTGTAGAGCTCCCATGCGTCCTTGGATGACAAGCTCGCGACCTCCCAGCCCAAGTAAGGCTTCTGGTTCACCAGGCCCTCGCTCATCAGCCGCTGCAGCGCCGCTCGTATCGTGCTGCGCGACAGGTTGAGCTCCGTGGACAGTTCGGTCTCTGTCAGTCGCTTTCCTGGCGTCAAGGCGCCACTGGTGATCGCCTGCCGGATAACATCGGCAGCCGCACGGTCCAAACTCCGCTTCTCGACCAATCCCGAGATGATCTTAGCAGCCATTTTTCCTCCAACCGCGTTTTGCGCGGAATGTTCGTTCTGAGGTCCCGGCAGATATTGGCGAACATTCGCCATTGACACCAGAGAAATCGTGCTGTTTGTTAATTGTCGACAATCAGCAGTTGAGCGGGGCCGTGCTTGCGCATTTCCGAAACCAAGGGCGTTAGCCTCGCCGGTCTGCAGCGCCTCTCCTCGTCCGCCCCATCTCACAAGATCGTAAAGGCGGATGCGATCCTGTTATCGATTCCGTTCGAATCCGGCGGAGTGCCGCCTTGGAGCTTCGGCGGAGCGCCGAAACTGCAGTTCGACACGCTGTTGGTGAGACTGGAAACCGAACAGGGCGTCGTAGGGTGGGGCGAAGCCTTCTCGCGGTGCGAGGACAAGTCGCTGAAGGCGATGATCGAGACGCGCGTGTTACCGCTCGTGATCGGCAGGAGCGCCCTGGAAATCGGCCAGATCAAGTATGATTTGGAATTCCAGCTCCAGAATTTCGGCCGCGTGGGCCCTATCGTCTATGGCGTCTCGGCGGTCGACATCGCCCTGTGGGACATCCTCGGCAAGATTTCCGGACTGCCGCTCACCGCATTGCTAGGCGGTGCATTCGCCAGCGAAGTCGAGGTCTATGCCAGTCTGATGCGCTACGGCAATTGCGCCGATGTCGTCAGGGCCACTCGGCAGGCAATTGAGCGAGGATATCGTTACATCAAGTTGCACGAGGTCACCGAGGACGAAATCCGCGCCGCCGTCGAAGCCGCGGGGGCACAGGCCGCCGTCATGCTGGATACCAATTGCCCATGGCCGGTGGCGGAGGCGCTCAAATACGATCGGCTTCTTGAGCCTCTCAATCTGTACTGGCTGGAGGAGCCTGTCTGGCCTCCGGAAAACTATGCTGGGCTGGCCCGCATTCGTTCAACCGGCCGGCACCACATCGCCGCCGGCGAAAATGCCGGTAGCCTGCATGATTTTGTCGCGATGATCGCCGCAGGGGCCATCGATATTGCGCAGCCTGATGTCGCCAAAGCTGGCGGCATTTCCGAGCTCGTGAAGATCGCAGCGCTTTGTCAGGCTGAATCAATCGAATTCGTGCCGCATTGTGCAATCTTCGGCCCCGGCCAGGCCGCAACAATACACCTCAACGCGGCACAGAGATCGGTGCCGATGCTCGAGCGGCTCTATTGCGATTTCGAGGCCGAGATCTACGGCGGCGCTACGCTTCCGGTCAATGGAAAGATTGCCGTGCCGACAGGGCCGGGGCTTGGCCTCGACCCTGATCCAGGCGTGATTGACCGCTACCGCGTTGCCTGAGAACGGAGGCGTTGTGACATGGACCGTAGCTACATTCGTCTCAAAGGCGTCATCGGCGGACCATTACCGAGCCGCGCCGCTGCGCGCAATTTTGCTCGTCGTTTACGCACGAACGTTGGCGCAAGCCTGCCTGATCAGCTCGCCGGCGAGATGATGAGAGAGAGCGGCATCGCGCTGGAAAGCGCGGTCTTGGACCAATTTTTGGAAGAGAGCGCTCATCAAGCGCGCTGTTTGCGCGTCTAACGCAAGAAGAGGGGACTCGAAATGGTAACGCGGAGAGAGTTGCTTGCAGGAGCCGGAGCAGTTGCCGTGGCTGGCGGAGCGGGTCTCAAATCGCTCCCGGCGAAGGCGGCGCAAAGTAAAACCGTCGTGCTGGCGTCGATGGGCCCGGTCACCGGCAACTGGGATCCAACCTCTCACACGACCCTGGGGCAGTTGAAGTTCGAGAAGTTCGTATTCAATCATCTGACACGCTGCGAAATGCGGGAGGGCAAGTCTGAAGAGCTGACCCCGGACCTCGCCACCAGTTGGAAGCTGATTGATGCGCACACTATGGAGTTCAAGCTTCGGGACGGCGTCAAATTCCACGATGGCAAGGAGTTCGGTGCTGAAGATGTTAATGCGACGATGGAGTATGCCTCCAATCCGGCGCGCCCGGCATCCGCCCTCTATCCGGGCCGTGTTGATGTCGAGGTCGTCGACAAACTGACGGTCCGGTTGAAGACCGAAAAACACGGCTACCCCGCGTCTGCCTTCTGGTTCATTTCGAGCTTCCTTCCAATCCTGTCGGCAAAGGATATTGCCGATCCCGCGCTCCTTCAAAAGCGCCCGAACGGCACGAACGCGTTCAAATATGCGGGCACGCAGGGAGACAGGAACAGCCTCGAAGCGAATGATGAATTCTACGGCGGGCGTCCCAAGATCGACCGGATCGTCTATGCCTACGTTCCGGACGCCAACACGCGCGTGCTGGGCCTGTTGAACGGCGAATATCACATTGCCGAACGGCTGGAGCCCGAGCAATACGCCTCGTTGTCAAGCAACCCGAAAGTCACCACCCACAGGGCGCTGACGACCGAAAACAAATATTTGCACTTCCGGTGCAACAAGCCTCCCTTCAACGACGCACGCATTCGCCGCGCAGTTTGCCACGCCATCGACCGCGATCAAATCCTGTCCCTGATGGGCGAGGCGGCCACACCGTCTAACTGCTATATTTCGCCGACGAAGTTCGGCTTCACGGACATTCCTGATTATCCCAAGTTCGATCCGGATGCCTGCCAGAAGCTTCTCGCCGAGGCAGGGTTTCCCAAGGGAAGGGGGCTGCCGCAACTCGAATATATCACCTCGATCGGGTTCTATCCGAAGACGAAAGAGTATGGCGAGCTGATCACAGCGATGCTCGCAGAGCAGGGGCTTGATGTTCGCCTGACTGTTCTTGAACCGGCCGCGTGGGAGCAGGCGATCTATCGCCGCGCTGACGGCCAGGGCCAGGGCCACATGTGCGACGTCGGCTGGATGACCGGTTCGCCGGAGCCGGATCTCGTGCTTCGACCGAACTGGCATTCAAGCGCCGCCCTGATCACCGGGATCAACGACCGGGAAATTGACGCGGTGCTAGACAAGGAACGCGCCGCTACAAGCCCGGAAGAGCGCCGCAGGATTTTCAAGAATGAGACGTTTCCCACTCTCGCAAACAAGGTTCCGAGCTTGTCGCTCTTTTCCGCCGTGACCTTCCATGCCGCGGCCAAGAATCTGACCGGGGCATACTATTTTCCCAACGGGCCGATTGACCTGAGCAAGGCGGCCCTAAGCTAAGGGGGCCGCAGCAAAAGCTTTGGGAGGCCAGGAGCCGACATGCTGTTTGCGCTCGACTTCTTCGCTCGGCGCCTTGCGCAAGGGTTGGTATTGGTCGTCCTCGTGACCATGCTCATCTTTACGCTGCTGCGCGTCGTTCCCGGCGACCCTGTGCGTATGATGCTGGGGCCAATGGCGTCAGCATCTGTCGCAGAGCAGACCGCCAAAGATATGGGCCTGAGGGATCCAATCCCGGTTCAATTCGGCCGCTATGTCGCGCAAATCCTGACGGGGGATTTCGGGAGCTCTTTCGTCAGAAGCGCACAAGGCGGCAGCACTGGCGGCTCGCGAGGCGGCTCGACTTTCGATGCCGCCAACCGTGCATCCGTTTTGGGCCTCATCACAACCAGTCTACCCTTCAGCCTGCTCCTTGCTGGCCTTGCATTCCTGTTTGCCTTGGCAATCGCGCTCCCGATCGGCGTAGCCGCGGGCTTGAGATCAGGACGCTGGCCGGATCGGCTTGCACTGCATTTGGCTTCCGTCCTGGTCTCACTCCCCAATGTATGGTTGGCGCTCGTTCTCATCTTTCTCGTCTCCGCCAAGGCCGGATGGCTGCCGGCGATCGGCTATCAGGGGCCGAGCTATGCAATCTTGCCCGCCATTGTTCTCGCGATCGAACTTGCTCCGACCCTCATTCGGTCCGTCTCGGTCTCGGTGAGCGGAAATCTTATCGAGCCATACGTGTCGCAGGGTGAGATTCGCGGTCTCTCGCGCAGCCGAATGATTGTCGCGCACGTGCTGCGCAATTCGAGCATCCCTGTCCTCAATGTGCTCGGGATACAGGCCATTGGGGTTTTGCTTGGTGGTCTGTTCGTCGTCGAATACGTCTTCAACTATCCAGGCGTTGGCCTTTTGATGATCAACGCGGTCTTCCAACGGGATTTCCCTGTTATCCAGGCCATCGCGATCCTGGCTTGTGCTGCCTTGGTGATGGTCAATATTCTCGTCGACTTTGCAGCAATGGCGATCGACAGGAGGCTCCAATACTAGCGTCGACGGAAATTGCGGCCAAGACCGAGAGCCCGGCGGCAACACGAGGTCGCGGCATCGCGGCCAGCATCTTTGCCCAGGCATGGCGGACAACTGAATTCAAGATTGGATTTGCCCTGTTTTGCCTGCTGATCATCCTTTCTGTCCTGGGGCCCTACATTCTCGATCTGTCGCCCACCCGATTCAATGTCAGCAAGAAGTTCCTGCCGCCCGCACTGCTGGATCATTCGAGCTGGCCATATTTGTTTGGCACCGATCAACTCGGTCGTGATCTATTTACGCGCTCCCTCATCGGTCTTCGGAATGCCCTGCTGATCGGAATCACGAGCGTTGCAGGAATGTTCATCCTTGGCTCGGCCATTGGCATGATCTCAGGTTATTTCGGCGGATGGGTTGGCTTGCTCTTGATGCGGATCACAGACGCGCAGATGTCGGTTCCCGCGATTATTCTGGCGATCACAATTCTCGGCGTTTCGCGCCCCACTCCGCTAACCATCGTTCTTGTTCTGATTCTTGCCGGCTGGCCGGCGTATTCTCGCGTAGCGCGCAGCGTGACACTATCCGAGCGCCGCAAAGAGTATGTTCGAGCGATAAAGATTATCGGCGCCTCGGACGCGCGGATCCTACTCGTTCATATCGCACCCAATATCTTGCCTCCGATCGCCTTCGTGGCAATCCTGGACATTGCCCGCATGATGATTTTCGAGGCTGTGCTGGGCTTTATCGGGATCGGCATTCAGCCGCCCACCCCGACATTCGGCACCATCATCGCCGATGGCACGAAATACATTTTGAACGCCTGGTGGATCACCACGATGCCGGGCCTCCTGCTCGCGATCACACTCTGTTGCATCAACATCATGGGAGGAGCTCTCGAGCGATCTCGCAACAAGATCTTGCTGGGATTCGGATGATATCGCCGGTCAACATTCTTGATGTCCGCGATCTGACCGTCACCCTTGATCTCGGGGCGCGCGGAACGCGCGCCGTGCTCACCAATGTCGATCTGAGCATCGATGAAAACGAAGTGCTTGGCGTCATCGGCGAGAGCGGCTCGGGAAAGACGGTATTGTCGCGGGCGCTTGTCAGGTGGGTCACCAGCCCACTTAAAATCGAATCGGGCGCTATCAGCTATCGCGGCAATGATCTTCTGAGACTACCCCGGGCAAAAATGCAGGCGCTCCGCGGGCGCAAGATCGCCTACATAGGCTCCGATCCCGCCAGTGCTCTCGATCCAACCCTTCCGGTTGGCCGGCAAATCGTCGAAAAACTCAAATCCATCGAGCCTGGTATCTCCAATGGCGAGGCAGAGGGCCATGTCATGCGCCTGCTCGACGCCGTAAAGATGCCGGGGGCGAAAGAGCGATTCGAGGAGTTTCCGTTCCAGTTCAGCGGCGGAATGATGCAGCGCGCTCTGATCGTTGATGCGCTCGTGACGAACCCGGACCTTCTGGTCGCCGACAACATTACGCAACCTCTTGACGTGACCGTCGCGGCTCAAATCCTTCGGCTCCTGCGCGAGTTGCAGCGGGATTTCAAGACGGCGATTCTGTTCGTTTCGTCTTCTTTCGGAGTCATCAACGAAATCGCGCACCGGGTTCTTGTTCTCGCAGGCGGCTGCGTCGTCGAGACGCAAAGCGTTCAGCAATTGCTGGCGGCTCCGCAACATGCCTATACAAAGCAGCTGATATCGGACGTCCCCCGCATATGGCAGAGCTCGACTGAAGCCGTTGGAGATGAGGCGTCACCTGCGGCAAATGATGTCATTCTGTCGGTGCGAAATGTCAGCCGGATTTATCCGACGAGGGATAGAAACAAGCTGTTTGCAAACCAGTTCGTGCACGCGGTGCGGGACGCTTCGTTCGATGTTCGACGAGGTGACAATTTGGCGATCGTCGGCGAATCGGGATGCGGGAAGTCAACGCTTTCACGTCTCCTCAGCCGCCTGGAGGTCCCGGATTCAGGACAGATCTTGTTCATGGGCGAAGATCTCGCGTCCATGAACGCCAAGCGCCTATTGACGCTCCGCAGGAAATTCCAGCTTCTCCTGCAAGATCCGTTTAGCTCCATTCCGCCTCATCTTTCGATCGGGCGAACCATCGCCGAACCTCTCTACGTCCATGAAGGGATGTCGCGGTCCGAGATCCGCGATCGTGTCGCGGGAACCATGCAGGAAGTCGGGCTGTCTCTCGACCTGTTCGGCAAACTTCCGGTCGGATTGAGCGCCGGGCAGCGTCAGCGTGTGAGTATCGCCCGGGCTCTCGTTCTCGATCCAGAGTTGCTCATTCTTGATGAGACGTTATCGGCGCTCGACCAGGTCGAGCAGCGCAAGCTTCTCGCCCTTTTTCAGCGGCTTCAGGACCTGCGCGGAATTACCTACATCTACATCTCACACGATCTGGGGATGGTGCGGCAAGCCTGCAATCGCATCGCCGTGATGTATCTGGGGCGGGTGGTGGAACTGGCTAACAATCGGACCACCTTCATCGAGCCGAGACACCCCTATACCCGTGCGCTCTTGAGCGCGGTACCGGCGGTTGAGGAACGTCCTTTCAAGGCTGAGACCTACCTCCTGGAAGGTGAGCCGCCCAACCCAATCCACATCCCAGCAGGCTGCAGTTTTAGACCACGCTGCCCGTTCGCGCTCGATAAGTGCGCCATTGATGATCCGCCGCTCGCGGCACGCGGACGCGATGAATTGGCTGCTTGCCATCTGACAGAAATAGACCCGCACCATCAATGACTTTGCAGGATTGCGCGGCCATCCAATGGCGCTCCTATTCGGAGAGTGAACAGCATGGAGTTTGACTACATTGTCGTCGGATCCGGAAGTGCGGGGTGCCCTCTGGCTGCGCGATTGGTTGAGCGAAAACAATCGGTCCTGTTGCTGGAAGCCGGGAAGAAGGAGCGTCTCAATCTGTCTCATGTTCCGGGCGCTGTCGCTCATATGATCGGAAATAGACGGTACGACTGGGCTTACAAGACAGAGCCTGATCCGAGCCGAGGCGGCCTGGTCGAGGATTGGCCCCGTGGCAAGGTGCCGGGAGGTTCATCTGCGATAAACGGGATGATCTTCATCCGCGGCGCTGCGCGGGACTACGACGCTTGGGAGGCGCTAGGCAACAGGGGATGGGGATGGAAGGACGTGCTGCCGTACTTCCGGAAAATGGAGACGGCCGACGAGGACCGAGACGATCAATATCGCGGAGGCCTCGGGCCTCAACGTGTTTCAGCTTTACGTTGGCGTCACCCGATCTCTCAAGACCTTATCGACAGCTTTCAAGCCGCTGGCATTCCCTTCAGTGAGGATTTGAACGCTGCTTCGCACGAGGGAGTTGCCTGGAATCAGGGATCAACGCGCGAGGGGCGTCGGCTTTCGGCCTTCGAGGCTTTCGTAAGGCCAAAGCTGTCAGCAACTGATCTGAAGTTCTTGGATGATACCATCGTTCGCCACATTCTGTTTGACAAGACGCGCGCGAGGGGTGTTGCCGCCACGCATCACGGACAAAACGTCGATTTCGTCGCAAGAAAGGGTGTCATTCTTTCGGCCGGCTCCATCAATTCCCCGCACTTGTTGATGCTTTCCGGTGTCGGTGATCCCCGTCATCTCACAAAACATGGCATTATTCCCCGTGTGGAAAGTCCTGAGGTTGGACGGAATTTGATGGAGCACCCGGGTCTGTATGTCCTTGCCGAACTCGATGTAGAGACCGCGAATGCACTGTCGCATCCGGTAAGGGGAGCACTCGCCTTGGCGGAGTGGGTCTTCAAACGGTCGGGGTTCATGAGCGTGCCGACGGCGCAAGTCCTCGCCTTTCTCAGATCGTCTCCTGAGCTTGCTGAGCCGGATCTGCAATTTCACCTCTTCCCGTTCGGCCTCACCAAGGAGAATGGAAGGCTGAAAACCCCGAGAGCTAACCTGGTGACCATCCTCGTGAACGTCAATTATCCGAAGAGCACGGGTCATCTCGAACTGACATCGAACGATCCTCTCGCTCCAATCGCCATCTTTCCGCGCTTGCTTGAACATCCTGATGATTTTGAGGGAGTTATGCGTGGATTGGATTGGTCCGGAAGATCTGCTCTATGCCTCCGTTCGGCTCTCATGTCGTCAAGTTCAGGGACGCACCCGTACCAGGGGCCGGGCGGCAGGCAGATGAAGCGTATATTCGGAAAGCGACTGTCCCCTTCTTTCATCCGGTCGGAACTTGCCGCATGGGAACAGACGATCGTGCGGTTCTCACGCCTTCTCTCAGAGTGAGAGGTACTGAGAATTTGTGGGTTGCGGACGCCTCCATCTTTCCTCGTCATATCGCTGGGAATACCAACGCAACGTCTATTATGATCGGAGAGAGGGCAGCAGATCTCATCCATCCGTAGTCGTGATTCCGTAAATCAAAATTGGAGAAAGTCCGTGGCGCGCTTCTATGTGCCAGATAGGAAGGATGGAATAGGCACGCATGCATCCGACATCTGTCGTGCTCACTTCGAGAAATCGTATGACCACAATCGTGCGTGTTATCGTAATTGTGCCGCGCGCCATGGAAAACTGCCCCCTCATATTGGCTCAGATGACAATGTTACCGAAGCGCACCCTAGTGTCTCCTGAATCAGCTGCCGCGAGTCTGAGCGGGCCGCTCGCAAAGCGCGGCCTCCAGGGCGCGGTAGCGAGCGAGCGGCTTGCGTCGATTCGGCCAAAGAACCTGTAGGGATTAGATAAGATATTTTCGTGCAGTCATTATGGCTTCGCGCTATGCCTCTCGAAGAGACGTGCCTCATGGGAAAACATTCTGAGCGCTGCATAATCCTGCCGACCGGCGTCGCGTTATCGAGATGGCTTGTGTTGCTCTCCCGTCGCGTATGAATGCTACCCGTTCTTGCGAAGCAGACGCGGCCGCTTAGGCCGGGGCGAAATCTTGAGAATGCTCGCACAGCTCGACGGATCAACAAAGAGATCGGACGGATGAACGCCGAGCGCTTCGGAAATGCGATCGAGAACATCAATCGTCGGATTTTTCGATTGGCGCTCAAGACCGGCCAAGTAGGAACGATCGATCCCCGCCGTGCGAGCCAATCGTTCCTGCGACATGCCACGTTTGATGCGGATCCGACGGACGTTCCAGGCCAGTAGCGCACGAGGCTTCATGTCTCGAAGCTTGCCATTCCTCGATCGGTTAAAACACTGGCTATCGCCTACCATTTAGATGAAAGTCCGTGTTCTCGCCGCACAAGGAGAAGTGCGATGTTCCGAACCGAGAAACTGGTCGAGGGGCCTGCGGCCCTCTGTCAAGGCCAAAAAGCACGGGCCGTGTAGTCCCGGACCAAGCATCCGGGGTCGCAACCCCCCTGCTTTTTTACCCTGACCGCTACCCCCGCTCATCGCCGCGCGGCTAGTCGGTTGCATGCCGCAACCCTCAAGCCATGAAAGGCAACGACAAGGACGCAGACATCTGTCAACGCATCCGACCAAATCGTCCGCGAGGTCGAAGACGGCGTGCGACCCTGGATCAAGCCTTGGAATGCCGGTAATGACAGCGGGCATATCGCGCGGCCCCTGGGCGCCAATGGCATCCCGTAGCAAGGTATCAATGTTCACATGCTGTGACCGGAAGCCGTAACCAAAGGCTACCGATCGCCGATTTGGATGACGTTCAAACAGGCGCTGGACCATAAGGCCAACGTGCGCAAGGGCGAACACGGCAGCCTCGTCGTTTAAGCCGACAAGCTCGTCCTCACTGAACCCAATGCCGAGGCTGGCGACGCGGTCCATTCCGTTCATAAATGGTTACACTGTTTGCCGGTCTCTCACACTTGATCAACCAAACCGCGTGCTGCGCAATTTGACGCTATTCGAGATGTAATTGGCTAAAGCGCAAGGCTTACACGCCGACCGACGTCAAACTCCCCAAGCAAATTCAAGGGCGCGAACACCCGTATCGGAAATCGCAAAGCTGTTGAAGCGGAGCGCGGCCGCGTTGCGGCAGAAGGGCGTTGAAACTCGGTGTCACGTTAAGTCATCAGCGATAACCCCGCATTTTTGAATGGCCGTCCGGCTGCCTTGTTTTATTGAATTGAGCTCAAGCATTCTGTGGGCATCGTTTGGTTCACGCTTGGGATCGCGGCGCAACACGATCGGCGCCTTCCGCCGATAGGCGCCGTCGCTTCCTGTCAGGTCGTGGCTAAGAGAATGCCGAGTTCAGCTCGCTCAGCCTCACGGAGATGGAAGGGCGGGTGGATAGAGAAAGACCCCCGGCCGTCATTGGTGGTCAGCGGACCAACTGTGGTCACGACAGCTTGCCGTCGCTCAGCTCATGGCCCGTAACACCGCCACGCAATAGCTGTCTGTAACCATACTCGGTCATCCACTTCGCGCGGGCCAAATGGCTGTCGAAAGCGCGCCTAGCACGCGCTGGCTCGCGTTCGGGATCGATATGCAGGATGATCCGTGACACCTTGCGCCAATCGGCCCCTTCCCTGTCGGCATCCAGCATCCGCGAATAGGTGGCGAGATGTCCCTCATCGTAACGGGTAAGCAGCGCACCGGACGGCGCACCGTCGTCGACGTGGGGACAGCGTGTTGGCTTCTGCATTGGCTAACCTCGGTTGGGGTTACCTGGACTGACCATTCTTGGCCGATTGGGCTGCTGTGCCTCGTGACATTTTCTGTATCACGTGATGTAATCTATCAGCCGGCTCGGCAGAAGATCATGCTCTTGCAGGGCGCTACATGCGCATAAAATCCTCTCGGGCGATCGCCAACGGCCCGCCTTAGTCGCGCGGGCTGAAAGAGGACCCGCCGCAGTGCGAAGCTTGCACACGGTACTTCTTTCGCGGACTCCGTTTGCGACTTCAATTGGGCGATTTGCTCTCTCCAAGTGTCTGCACCGCTCTATCGAAAGTGTGAAAGGGATGAGCACGTACGCGATAACATCCACTGCCAGGCCCTCGGGCTGCTTCGAAAGTGGTCGCCGACTTCGAACCTGAATCTGTCGGTTGACGTACAGCCTTCGTCGACGGCCTGTCGGCAACGAACTTTTTTTGTGCGATCGTTTTGCGGCCGGATCAGACGCTCGAACCCAAGTAGTGTGTACGCGAGATCATGTATTCCTTTCTCGGTGCGTTTATGCCGCCTTCCTTGAGGATTTTCTGCACGGCTCGATGGCCGGGCGCTGGAATTCAGCTTCGGGCTTCAAGTTGCATCCCGCAAATGTTACAGGATGTATGCCGTCGATCGTTTGTTGCGGGCAAAGCGGACGACCCGCATTTAAAGAAGTTTATTAACTGGGCCAGCCTTACAACCCGAACCAACAAGCGTTGCTGCTCATGTAATTCCATTCGCGCGCGGATCTATCAGCATGACTGCGCGCGCGTGATTTTGGATGCGCTTTGATCGAGGTTCGAAATGCCCAATGTTGTGGAGTTTCGTCGACCGAGTGCGCCGGTGCGGGCCACTCGTGAAGCAGCAGAAACGACCGTCCTTGGCAAGTGTGACACGCCGGTGGTGCCGTTCCCGATGGCGTGTGATTCCGGTCGATGTGCAAATCCAAAATCCACGGCTTAAATCCATTCAAGCGAACGCCAAGCTCACGATTGATCATGCCATCGCCACGCTGGAGCAGACTCATCGTCAGATACGAGCTGCCATACAAAAGATTGGCGACGCTTCAGCTAGGGCCAACCTTGAAACCAGTCTCGATCTGATTGAGCGCAACCTCGAACTCGCCAAACTGAAATCGTCCTGTCTATAGCTGACGTTTTCACCGGGCGATCAGGTCGCTGCACGCGAGCATTCTAAGCACGGCAACCTTCCGCTAGCAGAGAGCCATAGCAAGTGCTTGCAAATGTCAAAATCGCCGGTCGGCTGATGGTTGGTTTCGGATTTCTCCTTCTGATGACCGCAGCAATTGGCGGCTACACGATCCATGCCTCCCGAAGCGCGAGCGGATCGTTGGCGACCGTGGTCCGCCAAAAAGATCACGTGGTCGAAGACGAGCGCATCGAATAGCGCGTATTTGAAACTCGGATGCATGTATGGACGGCCTTGGCAACCGATGACCAGTCGCATTGGGAGAAGGCCGCAGCAAGCGTTAACCCAATATTTGCGCAGCTTGATGAGCTCGCTGCCGACACCAAGGACTTGGGTCGCCAAGCACGAGTGCGGGATCTCAAAATAGCCGTCCTCCTGCCAAGCAATTCGTGGTTTCGATAAATTGGAGATTACCGGCGGCGAAGGCCGCGTAGGCGAGAAGCCGATCGAAGGAGTGGCTCACCCACCAAGCCCGAGCCCACATATGCGGCAAAGCCACAAGTAATCCCAGAGCAAACTTAGCGAGCCTTCTGTTCTTACTTGGCCTTCCAGCCCAAGAGCTTGTTCTGAAACCGTCCGCTATTGAGAAAAAGAAGAACCGTGAGCGACGCACCACGACGTCAACTGCAAGCTTCCAAGGAAACAGAGGGATCATCGATATCGCCGTCCCGTCAATTGAAAGCGTGAAGCCCAAGGCGACGTAGATTGAGGCCCAGCTTTCTGCGCCGCGCGTCATCCTCGTCTGGCGATGGGGCATATCTGGTAGCTGAAGCGCGACTAAGGGCTTGCCGATCACGCCTGCACCGCCTCAGATTTGACTGCCCAGTCGAGCTCGTTTCGCCCTTGATCTAAGCGCGCGAGCCGCGGCGCTATTATCGACGGCCCAAGTCGTCTGGATCAGAAGCGTCTTTTAATCTGGCTGCGGTTTCGCTCAGAGCAGAGAGCGCAGCTTGCATTTTGTCGGGCTGCGAACCGAGTGTCGTTTGAAGATGCTGCCGGTCAAGCTCGATGGCGCGATCGAGCGAGGAGCCGTATATCGCCGCAATCGCGATCTCCTTGGCCAAGCGCGTGAAGCTCTGCCACATGAGATAGAACATCAGCGGCGGGACCTGACAGTTCGCAAGCATCTCATAGCAGCGCGGTTCAGCGTTTTCGATCGCCCACCATTGCTGCGCGAGCACCACGAGCCGTCGAAAGTCTCGTCTCGTTCGGCTGAACTTGTCAGGGTCGACGCCGCCGATGAAGGCGCAATGATCGAGCCAATTCAGGCCCGCCATGATCGCAACTGGATAATCGACAACAGGAACGCCCTTGAAGTCGGCGACGGTTTCTTCGTGCGGAGCCTGCCTGAGAAAGGCATCCATCATTTCGGCCTGGCGGACGGCGCTGACCAAAAGATCTACGTCGCGCCGCGGCACCATCATCACGTAGCGGCAGGCTTCGAGCCGCGTGTGCTCCCAGATGGCACGCACATTCCGTCGGTGTCGCCCAGTCCACGCTTGCAGGCAGGGTAAACCAACCGGCCTTCATCGGTTTCCTTGAGGTACAGCGGAAGCAGCCTGTCGAGGGCTGACAGGAGCGTCAGAGGTTCGAAGAGATCGCCTATAGCCTTTTCGGCAGAGGCCAGAACCGACTTCTTTGATCGTCCCCATCCGAACATTTTGGCCGCCCCAGGTCCATGCTGCGCTGAATGCCGATTACAAGGGGGCTCGCCTGAAGACGCAAGTCCGCCCATTTCCGGCCTTCGAATGATCCGGAGCCCGCCCGAATCGGTTAGTGGGTTATTAACCGCCGTTCGGCAGGCTTGCAGCCACGGTTATCGCTGCCTAATCAGCCCCCCAGCCCAAGGCAGCGTAAGATGGCCGGCGGTGGATGACCTCCGCCGGCCGTTTTGCTCGAGAGACTGTCCGCGCTCGCTGCCGTTACGGAGCCTTCGAAGGCCCGCCTCGCAGTTGACGGTATCCGCTGTTGGCCATCCAGAGCGCGCGCTCAAGATGGGTTTCAAATGCCTGCCGGGCCCGCTTGGGCTCGCGGTCTGGGTCGATACCAAGGACGATCCGCGATACCTCGCGCCAGTCAGCGCCCTCGGCATTGGCGTCGAGCAGGCGCCAATACGTGGTCATGTGCTCTTCATCGTACACGGTAAGGTCGGACCCAGAGGGCGCTAGATTGGCGAGAACTGGATTGAGGAGAGGGCGGCATTGGCTTCCCCGCGATCATTGGTTGTGACACCGGGATATTTCCCGGTGTTTGTGTCGGCGGCGTGACCGGTGCAGGATCATCCAAACAGCCGGGGGCTGACATTGATGATGAAACCGGCCGATGCGCCGATGATAGCGCCGACTAGGCCATAGCCGGCGGCGCCACCGGGACCGATCATCACCGCGCCGTAGAAGAAGCCGATACCTGTACACAAGACAATCATGCCGATCAGTGCCTGATCGTTCAGCTCTTCGATCGGGTGTAGGCGTTGCTCTTCGGAGCTTTGCACATAATGACCGGCTGGCTCACGCGAGCCGCAGTGCGGGCAGGCGACGGCCGAAAACGAGACATTGCCGCCGCAGTCGGAGCAGCCAATCAGTTCCTCTTGTACGCGCCCGCCCGTCATGCGTCCCAACGTAGCCGCGTCGCTACCATGGTGCTACAGGCTTTGCCCGCGGTCCACAATCACTATTCCTCGGCCCGACCGATCGTCGCCTAGCAGCTCGCCAGAGGAGGATCGCGGAGCGGCACTGCCGAGATATTCGACGCGGCCCGCGCGCGCGTCCAGGCCGCCTGGGAGGAGCTGGCGGTCGCGCGACGGCCGCCGATTAAAGTGCCCACCCGGCTAACCGTCGCATGAAGCATACCGCAGAACGTCCAAGCGCCGATCCGGAAGCAGCGGCCCTCCGGTGGGTGCCGATGTTGAAGCCTGACTTTGGCTCTGTCGGCAGGCGGATCGAATGGAAGGCGACCGTATCGCGTGGGTCCGCCACCTTGCCGAAGCGACGGTACGACGGCGTACCCCTTGGCTGTTCCGGGCATTCGAACTCTGATGATCTTCACTGCCGCGACGTATATTTCCAGATCGGCTTGTGAGAGGCCGGGGCGGCATGGATAACACCCGAGCTGACGAGTGAGCCGCAGATGTCTCACGTGGCTCGTCGAGCAACGCAGCAGTTGAAAAGCTTCGCTTTCCGTCCACATCTGCGAGTTTGGTTTGAGCTGCGCTTCATCGCGCGATTCAAACACGGTGCACCTTTGCGTGTCGATATAATTAATGGTTCAATACGTGTTATAAAAAACAATACAACTTAAACGTTGACAGGGCCGAATCGCATTTCCTATTGTCGCGATGAGGTCCAGAAAACCTCGTGCGGCAGGCGTAATCGTTTTCCTCAGAGTCCTGCGTCCTCGCGCGTATGTCCAGTGGCGCAAGCCTAAAGGCGCGAGGGAGCGCCTGTCGTTGCTTATTTCTGGCTCCGGACGACTATCTCGATCTCAGAAAGATCGACGGAGAAAACGACAGTGAAAACGGTAACAAAACAAAAGGCAGACAGAGCTTGCGCCAAAGAGTTGAAGATTTTGGCACGGGTCGAAAAGGATCTCGAAAATGCACGCGGCTCCGGAGCGGTTGAAGACGTCTTCCTTGGGCTTGAGGAAATCTACTCGATGCACATGCGCACCGAGCATCAAAGCGTCCGAGCAAGATGCGAAGCCATCTTGCGCGCCGGCAGTTTGCCGAAGGCGTAACTGACGATCTTAGAGCGCCCCGTAGGGAGCGCTCTATGCATTTGAGCAACGCGGCCGGCAAAAGCCGGCATCTGAGGGCCCCGGCACGCTCCTAAAAGGTGGTAATAATCCGTGCGAGACCTGATCATCGCCGCGATTCGTCAGTCGGACTGCCCCTGCGAAAACTTTGGCGGAGAGTTCCCGACTGAACTCAGCTGCCATCACTCTCTTAATATTCTTCATGATGCTAGCGAGAAGGCTTCCGTCATTGTCGAATTGCTCCGCGCAATAAGCAACCTGGACGCCCGCCTTGCGGCAGATGAACTCGTAGTGCGCGCTCTCGTCAACGTCCTGAAAGCGTCCCCATCGGCTCACGTCGAAGACAAGCAGATGAGCGAAGTCAGCGCGTCCCGATTGCACGTCTTCAACCAGTTCGGTAAGGCCCCCCGGTTTTCGATTCTGAGGCCGCTTTCTCCCTCGTCACGATAGGTGTGGACCATGGTTAGCTTGTGAAGTTCGGCGTAGGTCGCGATGACCACTGCCTGATTCTCAATCGAGTATTGCTGGTAATCCGTCGACATGCGGACATACTGCGCCGCCCGTCGCGCTTTCTGAGACTGAGGCAGACGTTTCGCGTGTACAACAAGGGTGTTCCCCATGTTGCCTCCCCGCGGCTATATCGCGTCGCGCTGTATTGCGCATCGCAAACCATTTAGGCGCATCATCAAGTCCGCGCCATCGGAAAGTGTATTCAGAAAGAGTCAACTGCTATGTCGTTTTTCTTGAAAGCACGTTGCGGCGGGCGAAGCGAGCTGCAGAGAAATGCGGGTTTGCGCTTTTGGGCCGATTTTGTTGCAGAAGTCGGTAGGATCGACGCTCTCAGCCGGGCTGAGATCTGAAAATTTGGGCTCGCGATCTCTTGGCCGCCTGCCCGGCATGGGCTGCGGAGACGGCCGGGCACTGATGCCTGACGCAACAACGCGACGGACGCACTTACGCAACGCATAGTGCGGCCGTGTTGGGTGGATGGAGCGCCAGCTTGGCAAAGCGACGAAGGTTCTGAGCTATTGCTGCAAGCGTAAATTCGAACCGCGCGCCGGCCGGTCCACGCAGTCTTAGGCGGTCGAACCGCAGGATCCGCTTGAGGTGCGCAAACAGCATCTCAACCTTCTTGCGATCTCGTCGGGTCTGATCGTAGGCAGGTGTCTTGGCGATAGCCCGGGCGACATCGCGCGCTGCCTCGTGCACGTGGCGGCTTCCGGCTCGGCGAGTTTGGACAGCGCTTGGATTTGGAGCGGGCAGTCGCGGCAATCGGCGACGCGCGAGAAATACGAGATAGCGTCATCTCCGCGTGGTCCGCGTGCGCGGCAGGATCTTGCCGCTGCGGCAGACATATTGATCGCGCGCCTCGTCATGGATGAAATCGTCGCGGCTGAACGTGCCGTCGTCGCGCTGTGACTTGTCGATCACCGGGATGTGGGGCGCGATCCCCTTCACATCGACCAGGAAGTGGAGAATTTGGGCCGCGCCGTAGGCCGTATCCGCGACGAGCCAGTCGGGTTTGATGCCGAACGTCTTCTCAGTCCTTTCGATCATCGTTTGGGATGCGCCAACCTCGGATTGGCGGATCGCCCGGGACGCTTCGACATCCATGATAATACCGAACTTGATGTCGATGAGGTAATTGTCGGCGTAGGCGAAGAACGCGGCGTTGCGCAGTGCGCCAGTCCACTGCGCGGCTGGGTCGGACGGCGCGACAAACTTCGGCACGACGTCGGTGGCACGACCCCATGCTGGATCGTCGAGATTGGCGAGATAGTCCTGAACGGCGCGCCTAGCCCCCATCGGGTCGATGTCGTGGCTCCATTTATCGCCCGGCGTCGAGCGGCACTTATTGGCGTCCGCCGCGATCAAGCTGGCATCGACGGCGAAACCATTGCCGCTGACCTGCCACTGCGTATTTCCTCCAGAAGGAGTTAGAGTCCGGCCCGAAGAAGGACGGACAGATGAAGCGAGCAAGGTTCACGGAAGAGCAGATTATCTGGGTATTGAAGGAGCATGAGGCTGGGGCGAAGACAGCCGACCTGGCTCGCAAGCACGGTGTTTCCGAGGCGACGATCTACAATTGGAAGGCCAAATTCGGCGGCATGGACGTTTCCGAAGCGAAGCGGCTGAGGGCCTTGGAAGAGGAGAACGCGAAGCTGAAGAAGCTTCTGGCCGAGCAGATGCTCGATGCGGCCGCCCTTCGCGAGCTCCTTTCAAAAAAATGGTAGGGCCCGCCGCCAAGCGCGCTGCGATCGCGCATCTGCAGGCCGTCATGAGCCTGTCGGAACGGCGGGCCTGCTCGATTGTGGGTGCGGATCGGAAGATGATCCGCTATCGCTCCAGCCGCCCGCCGGACGCAGTTCTGCGTGGCCGATTGCGCGATCTCGCCAACGAGCGGCGGCGTTTCGGCTATCGCCGGTTGTTCGTCTTGCTGCGGCGGGAGGGCGAGCCATCCGGGATCAACCGGATCTACCGGCTTTACCGCGAGGAAGGGCTCACCGTCCGCAAACGGCGGGCTCGCCGCAAGGCCGTGGGGACCCGTGCTCCGATCCTGGTCGAGGCGAGGCCGAACGCGCGCTGGTCGCTGGACTTCGTCCACGACCAGTTCGCCAATGGCCGACGCTTCCGCATCCTCAACATCGTCGACGACGTCACCAAGGAATGCCTGGGCGCCATTCCGGAGACGTCGATCTCGGGGCGGCGCGTGGCCCGCGAACTGACGGCAATCGTCCAGCGACGCGGCAAGCCAGGAATGATCGTGTCCGACCATGGCACCGAATTCACCTGCAACGCCATGCTCGCTTGGTGCAAGGACGCAGCCATCGATTGGCACTTCATTGCGCCGGGAAAGCCGATGCAGAACGGCTTCGTCGAGAGTTTCAATGGCCGGATGCGCGATGAGCTACTCAATGAGACCCTGTTCTTCGATCTCGATGACGCCCGCGCCAAGATCGCCAACTGGGTCGCCGACTACAATCTCCAGCGTCCCCACTCGTCGCTGAAATACCTGACGCCCGCGGCCTACGCCGCCCACCTCACCGCAACGGACGATCGGCTGCGCAACCCCGACCAGCTCCGCCGATCGTCCGTTGCTCCATCCGCGCCGCTTGGCGTACAAAACCCCGAGACTCTAACTGCCGCTGGATGAAAATGTAGGGGCAGGTCACCGCCGACAAGGCCAGCCTTGATGCACGAAGCGTCGACGCGCTCGAAGACGTGACGAAAGACATCATGATCGCGAAATCTCTCGTTGCGGGCGCGCGTGAATGCCGAGTGATCCGGGATCCTGTCTTCTATGCCAAGGCCGCAGAACCAGCGATAGGCGAAATTGAGCTGAACCTCGCGGCATAGTGCGCGCTCCGAGCGGATCGCGAATACGTAGCCAAGGATGAGCATCCGGATCATCAGCTCCGGATCGACCGATGGTCGGCCAGTGTTGGAGTAATGCGGCGCAAGCTCGACGCGCACCCACGACAGATTGAGAACTGCCGCAATTTGCCGAACCTGATGGTCGTCCGGCACTACGGCCTCGAGGTCGAACGCATAGAACAGATGACCCTGCTCGCCCTTGCGCCGCCCCATCATCGATTCTCTCCGTCGATAGCCGCTTCACTTCGACGGAATCACGGTTCGCACCGCTCCTCAAGGTAGTTCTGCAACAAAATCGGCCCGTAGCCGACATGTCCGGCGCAGCTCTTTCGTCTGCTTCTGACGAGGCAACCAGCAGGATATCGTCGTTGTCCTTGTCGATGATGTTGAACGCCCATCCATCATGGCTGTGGCGATCGCCACGTCGGCCTTCTTCTCCTTATTGCCGCTATTCTTGTTGTAGACGTGGGTCTTGAAGCCGGCCTTGTCGACCATCTTCCAGAATGAGTCGCCGGGAGGAGGTGAACCCCACATACCGCCCGTCAGCTGGCAAACCGACAGCCCTGGCAGCAATTTAGGATTGGATGAATTCTTCAAGCTCGTCGATCATCTGTTTACCGGGTTTGATTCCTCCGAAAGGATATCAATGGCCTCGAGCCTTGCGTCATACTCCTCGTATGTGCCGAGCAGGGCTTGGCCAACTGTCAAGTTGTGCACGGGATCGATAATCGAGGGGGAGTCGTAAGTTAGGGAGGTTGGTCCAGTAAATAGAACTTCTTCGCCACGCTCGTCGCGTCGCAACGTTCGGTCCGTACACCATTTGACGAGTTGCGTGACCTCTCCCTTCCCGGACTCAATGATGGACGGCAGCTGCCGAACCGAGTAGAAATTCGTCCGCGCAGAATACATCTGCCGCGAATCCGAGCTCATGCGCTCGTCTGGTTGAGCGGTAAGGGTCAGCAGGCGCTTGCCTTTCGGACGCTCGAGCGTACCCTGAATTAGACCGCCTTCTCTGATCAGTCTAATGTGCGCCAGCTTTTTTGGAGCACCAAGAACCTCTCGTCCCGAGGCGAGAGCTGCATCATTTACCGTCACGTAAATGTAAGGGATGTAGTAGCCAGTCTCACCGTCGGGATCACGAACTTGAATTCCTGAATAGCACTCCAAGTATGGCCCGACAGTGCTTGAGCGATAGCTCGCGACCCCCACAATGGCGATTGCAGGGTTTGCTGCAGGTGCTAGCTCCTTCGGCAATAAACAATTCGCCTCGTGCCCCACGCTGAACATAAGGTTTATGGCTTGGCAGCCGAGAAACGCAGTGCCACGATTTTTGCCCCCATGGTAAAGAGGCGCATCAAGCGGAATGCCTTTGACGTCGGGCATCGCATCCTCCTTGATCTCAGAATAATTCGCGCGGTTGGAGATTGAGCTATTCATCTCACCGCGCCTCTCCGGTTGTTGAAGCGCCCCTGAAGCGACTGTACTGCGCTGGCAGCGATGTGGGTTCGGTAGTCCGTACGGCACATCGATCCGGTGATAGCGATCTTCGCTACGCGAGGCCGCAGTGCCGTTTCTGCGCCTTGCACCTCAATCCGCCGGATTAAACGATCCGAAAACATCCGACACGCTTGACCTTCTCCATTCTAGAAGCCGGCAGCTGTCCTGTGCTGCCGGATGCGCCTGATTGTGCATCCATTCCGGCGGAGCGTCCTCACCGATGATGACGTCAAGGCGAGTGGGTGATTCCTATTTGTCTATCAGTCGTTATGCAACGTCGATGCCAGGCACCTCGTGCGGTTTATACGGCTCATTGGCTGACATCAAATTGGGTACGAGTGACCCGACAACTTTCGACTATTGTTCTGTTGCCTTCCTCGCTTGTCCGATTGACGACGCGATGTCGAAAGCCCGACATAATCAAGTATCCGGACAGAAAGTCGATGAGGCTCTCTCACGAGTTTTCGCAACAGCATGGCTATCGCCATTGTGTCTCGATTAAACCAGATCAGCGCAACATTATCGCTCGCATGGTCGAAAACGCAGGCCCTGACATCGCCGTCTCGGTGGTGAGTCGGAAGACCTCCAGCGCCTGTGCAAGAGTCACGTGAGGCTGACTTCCCATCAGAGTCTCGGCGCGGCGATTGCACGGAATGGATACTCCAATTCGCAAGACTTAGGAGAACCTCATGCGTTCTGCGCCCCACTTTTCGATCCACAAGGAGCTCAGCACCGTTCGGCACCGGTATCGCTCCGCTCGCGGGTACCGATCCTATCTCCGAAACCGGAGGAAATTCGGTCGCAAATTGTCGGCGTCTAGAAGGTGGGGTAGTTCGGCAAAGCCAATGCAACAATCCAAAGGATGGCTAACGCCTGAGCGGCGGAAGCATGTTCGCGACGTGAAATCGTTATTGAAGTGCTTTAGCGCCAATTTACACGGGTACTGCGCACAGGCTTTGGGCATCAAAGATGATGCGTAGCAGAGGGCAGATCGGCAAGAGTCCGGGGCGTGGTGCAGACCGCAACTCTTGGCTTGCCCGACTTTCAATGCTCGTTCTCAACCATTTTGATCAACATGCCCGTCATCCTTTTTGATGCTGAAAAACCCTGCACCGCCACTGATCGAGGGAACCAAGAGTTATGGGACGTGTGAGCGAAAAAGTCATTTTGGTAACCGGCGGGGCTCGAGGAATGGGGGCCGCTCATGCGCGCCTGCTGGTAGCCGAGGGCGCGAAAGTCGTGATCACCGATACTCTTGACAATGAAGGACCGACTTTCGCGGCCGAACTTGGCCCATCCGCGATCTATGTGCGTCAAGACGTCGCCGAGCCAGGGGAATGGTCCCAGGCGATCGCAGCTGCGGAGGGCAAGTTCGGCGCGCTGCACGGCCTCGTCAACAATGCAGGCATCGCGAGTATGGCTCCCATCGAGCGGTTCCCGCTCGAGCAGTGGGAGAAGACCCTGGCTGTCAATCTCACCGGTGTATTCTTGGGAATGCAGACTGCCCTACCTGCCATGCGCCGCGCGGGCGGAGGCTCGATCGTCAACATCTCGTCGGTTGAGGGGCTGAGGGGTAGTGCTGGGCTTCACGCCTATGTTGCTTCCAAGTTCGGCGTGCGGGGCATAACGAAGTCCGCTGCCTTGGAGGCCGCCGCGTCCGGCGTTCGCATAAACTCTATCCATCCGGGCTTCATCAACACTCGGATGACAGAGAACATCGATCTTTCCGGTTTTCCAATTCCGCTCGGGCGGCCAGCCGAGCCGCAGGAAGTGTCACAGGCAGTCTTGTTCCTGCTTAGCGACGAGTCCTCTTATCTTACCGGCTCCGAAATCGTCGTCGATGGCGGTCTGACGATCGGCGTCCCGCAGAAGTGTCAGGCGGTCGAAAACATCTTCTGACTATCAGCGGACGGATTGTCACATCAAACGAGATGGAATGTCGCGATGTATTACACCAGTGGAAATTACGAAGCTTTTGCTCGGCCCCGCAAACCCGCCGGCGCGGACAGCAAGACAGCTTGGTTCGTTGGTTCGGGGTTGGCTGCGCTCTCCGGCGCGGCCTTCTTGATCCGCGACGGGCAGATGCGTGGCGACCGTATTACCATCCTCGAACGACAGACGGTTCCGGGGGGGCGCGTTGGACGGTTGTCAGGATCCGAAAAGCGGATTCGTGATTCGAGGTGGCAGAGAGATGGAGGATCATTTCGAGTGTCTCTGGGATCTGTTTCGTTCGATCCCATCGCTCGAACTTGAAGGCGCCAGCGTGCTCGATGAGTTTTACTGGCTGAACAAGGATGATCCGAACTACACACTACGGCGGGCGACGGTGAAACAGGGGCAGGATGCCCATACCGATGGCCTCTTCACACTGAGCGAACAGGCCCAGAAAGAGCTGATTGGCCCTTTTTCTTGCCACCCGTAAGCAGATGGAGACCAAGCGCATCGACGAAGTGTTCGGGAGAGATTTCTTCAACAGCAATTTCTGGCTCTATTGGCGGACCATGTTCGCCTTTGAAGAATGGCATTCGGCCCTCGAGATGAAACTTTATCTGCATCGATTCATCCACCATATCGGCGGCCTGCCGGATTTCAGTACGCTGAAGTTTACCAAATACAATCAATATGAATCGCTTGTTCTGCCGTTATCCAAATGGCTGTTGGCGCAAGGCGTCAATTTTCGCTACGGGGTCGTAGTCACCGATATCGATTTCGACATAAAGCGTGGACGCAAGCAAGCCACAGCCATTCGCTGGCAGGAGAATGGCATTGAGGGCAGTCTCATTATTGGCGCCGACGATCTTGTTTTCATGACGATCGGGTCGCTGACCGAAAGCTCGGACATGGGGGACCATCACACGGCCGCCAGGCTCAACGAAGGACCGGCGCCCGCCTGGGATCTGTGGCGGCGTATTGCGGCCAAAGATGCGGCCTTTGGACGCCCAAATGTCTTTTGCGGCAATATTCCTGCAAGCAAATGGGAATCGGCGACGTTCACGACCCTGGACAAACGCATTCCAGCATACATCCGCAAGATCGCCAAACGCGATCCGTTCAGCGGCAAGGTTGTCACAGGAGGCATCGTTACGGTGAAAGATTCGAGCTGGTTGCTCAGTAGGACCACAAATCGCCAGCCGCATTTCAAGCGCCAGCCCAACGATCAAGTCGTCGTCTGGGTCTATTCGCTATTCGTCGATAAAGCCGGCGAATACGTGAGGAAACCGATGCAAGATTGTACGGGCGAGGAAATCACGCAAGAATGGCTTTATCACCTCGGTGTACCGGTTGCGAGTATACCGGAACTCGCCGCTGGGGCCGCCAAGACGGTCCCGGTGATGATGCCCTACGTCACTTCCTTCTTCATGCCGCGGCAGGCGGGCGATCGGCCAGATGTTGTGCCGAAAGATGCGGTCAATTTCGCCTTCATCGGCCAGTTCGCGGAGTCGGGTGAACGGGATTGTATCTTCACGACGGAATACTCCGTTCGGACCGCGATGGAAGCCGTGTATATCCTCCTCAAGATTGAACGTGGAGTGCCCGAGGTATTCAACTCGACCTATGATATTCGCAAGCTGCTTGCAGCAATGGCTAGACTGCGCGACGGCAATGAAATTGAGGTCCCGGGACCTGCGTTCCTGCGCGAGCTCATTCTAAAAAAGATTGAAGCGACTGAGCTTGGCGAACTACTGAATAAATATCACCTGAGTTGATTAAGGCGCGGACGCTGCGGGCGACCGTTCGCTCGGATAGAGAAGCGCTGTCCTGCGCCGTGACGGCTCGGACTCGCCAAGGCGCGGATCAAACGTTCGCGCCGATCTTCCAGGCAACCTTTAGGCGTACTCTGGAATTCGGTGTTCTTTCGGCTTGATGTTATTCTCGCCACACGCATCCGATTAACCTCTTGCCACGAGGTGAGGGCGAAACTAGCTAGTGGCTCGTCACAGTGATTTTGATGGTTTGATACCGGCCAGCTTAGGATCGGCAAGTTTTCTGGCGGCGCGAGGATTTCGATGCTTCTGGGGATGCAGGATTCGGCGGGTGGCCGTCCGAACATGTGCGAATAGGTATAGATGAACGCCAGATAATGGCCCTGCTTCTCGGTAAAGCGTGCGCCTGGTTTTTGACTCATGGATCGATTCATCCGTGCCTCCTTAGTCGTCCGTGAAGAACGGGTAAGGGGCTGATCTGGAGTCGCTTTTTTTCCGGCTGCGTCGACTTTGTGGTTGCAGGCTTTGACAGTGCGGTAGCTCGGAACCTGCAATTTGCAGTTTGAGATTCCCTCGAATCGCACGGCATGATTCGGCGCTCGTATCGGGAGGAGCCGATGCGACCGAAGAAGCCGAAGGCGACGGAGGAAGGTGATCTGTTCCGGGCCAGGCTCGAGCAGATCATCTCCTGCACGAGCGCCGGATCAAAGTCGATAGCGACTGCTGCTGACTTTGCCGTCGTTTGTCCCTGTTGCGTTGCTTGGCCTCGGCGAGCTCTCATGCGCTTGACCTTGCCGATGATGGCGTTGCGAGATACGCATCGCCACCCCTCGCAGACACCGAGTGGCCCGCGCTCCACATGCATTGCAGAAGCGACACGTCCTCAGAATCCCATGCCGATGTGGCTTGATTGACCATCGTTCGTCATCGTCACGAGCACGAGTCGATGGTCGTTTTGATTGTCGCCAAAAGCAGTGCGTGTCGATGTTTACGCTTGTTCGCCGCTATTCGATGTTCGGAAAGGTTTTTGGCTGCGACGATCGGCCTGCCTTATAAAATAGGCAGACGAACGTGTATTTATGCCTGCGGTTGCATCGTGTCCGGAAAGTTGATCCGCTTACGTTCGCTGCTGTTGACAACATGCGTTAACGGCGTTGCAATCACCAGCACGACAAACGGCGGTGAGTTTACCAACTAACAACAGCAGCTAGACCACGACGGCGTTACTGCTCGCACACGGCTACTAGCGTGGGTACCCGAGCGTTTGCGCGGAAGGATGGGCCATGCAGTCGATCCCTTGCTAGGTGTCGTCGGTGCCGGGGATCGTGCCGTTCTCGGAATACTGCCAGAGCTTCCGTTGCCGCGAAGCCGACGTCTCCGGAGGTGACGATGCTGACGTCGACTCGAGTTCAACCATTTCAACAGCGACGATGCAAACTTGGTCGCTTGGATCAGCCCTGCGGGCAGCAGGCCGCCGGAGCCGCCGCCGCCGCCGCGCATGGTCGAGCAGCGCCTGGACGGCCTCGTGCAGATCGCCGAGCGGGGCTCAAACCCACCTTCGAGAAGGTCGTTCAATTCGAGCCGCAGCATCTCGTCATCCCAATCGGTGCGTCGAAGGCCTCGAAGAGACGCGACCAAGCGCGAAGCTCGAGACAATACCCGAGAGTGTACCAACAGCAACGGGACAGCTCGCAGAGATGGAAGCAAAAGTAAAAGATCAAACAGCGTCATAGCAAGTCCGCCGATCTGGAAGCTAAGCGCGCGCTGAACCGCCTGAAGGAGGTTGACCCGGAGGGATATGAGGCCTTCCTTCGTAAGCGTGAGAACTGCGGGGACACTGGCGGTTTCGGCCCGGCTGGACGGGCGAGGCCATAGTCACCACCACATTCCTCGCCGTCGCATTCGCACAACTTTGGCGCGTCGCCGCCATGCGCGGCAGCCGCTCCGGTACCGTTGTCAACGAGTTCACGCGCAATCCATGGGTCTGGCTGCGCTCGGCCTGTACGGCCCTCTGCTCGCAGTCCCTCTCTACTGGCCGCCGATGACAGAGGTCTTCCACGTCTGCCACCGACGCTCACGATGTGGAGCATTGTCGCGGGCTACAGCCTGACGCCGATGCTGCTAATTCAGGTCAGCCACGCCGTCATCGTGCTTGCAAAACGAAGCCGTTAAATGGTAGCCGCGTTGCTTGGCTCGAATTCGCCGTCTGCATCATCGTGATCGGCGTGGCCGGATGTATGCTCATGGTCATTGCGCCCTACGGAGGCCTGATCTCCGAGTGCGAGCCTATTGCCCTCAGGCGCCCGGCCGATTCCGTTCGCTCGCGTTCCCGCGGATTACAGCCCCCGATCTCCCACAGCGGACCCAACGTCACTGCAAATTCGATCGCGAGGATGGGATGGCGGCTCGAACAAGAGCTCGTCCGAACGCTCTAGATGTTCTTGTTATGCGGTCAAGTTCGCCCATTCCACAGACCACCGATTGTGACGTCAGAAAGAATAGTGATCGCGTCTCAAGGACGTCAACAGCGGGGGTAAGCCTACAAGATCATGTAGTTGTAGTATTACTGTTTGCACGGCTCTCTGCTGGAGGCCGTTCGCTGACACGGGGGAGCCATGTCGACAGTTGCCAGCGCAATTCGGCGCCTTTGGTGGCGACGCTTTCTTGTTCTTCTGGCGATCATCGTGATCATTGCTTTGATCGCAGTCATGACCAGCTCCCAGCTTGGCGCGACAATCGAAGCTCTGACGCCGCCTGGTCTCCCTGAACCGGTTTCCGCGAGCGAGCAGGTTTCGCTCGATCAGGGCTGGAACGCCGAAGACGCCGATCGATTCCATCATAAAGCCCAGGGCACGCAGACCTTACCGATCCCGCTGTCATGGTTTCTCGCCCTTGAAGCGCCGCTGAACTCGCCTTTCGCTATGCCCTTTTTCAAACGAGAACGGTTTTCTGACAACCGCTATTTACTGCGGTTTGGATTCATAGAGTCTGCCGAAAGCGAGAACAATGAGTACGGTTTGCCGATCGGCTTTGCATATTCGCCGTTTCAGTCGATCCGCGGGCTTTCGCGTAAGGAGACTGCCGTTGGATTGACCTGTGCCGCGTGCCATACCGGCCAACTGATCTTCAAAGAGAAGCGCTATGTCATTGAAGGCGGCCCCGCCGTGACCGATCTCGGTCAATTGACAAATGCGCTCCGCGCTGCGCTCGCACAGACCGCTTTGTCGGCAAAGCTACCCTTCTTCGACGGTCGCTTCGGGCGGTTCGCGAAGCGCGTTTTAGGAACCGAGTACAGCGATCTTACACGCGTCCAACTGTCCAAGGAGCTCGATGGAATACTTGGTGCTCTGATCGATCAGCCCGCTGGGATCGACGTCACGGAAGGGTTTACCCGCCTCGATGCGCTCAATCGCATCGGCAACCAGGTGTTCGCACTCGACCCCAAGCGCTACGGCAACTACGTCAACCTCAACGCCCCTGTCAGCTACCCGCACATCTGGACATCGTCATGGTTCGATTGGGTGCAGTACGACGGCTCGATTATGCAGCCATTGGTGCGCAATGCCGGCGAGGCGATGGGGGTTTCGGCGGAGCTCAACCTCACCGCCCCGCCCAAGGGGGGACGTTTTGCCAGCAGCATCCCCTTCGATAATCTGCACTGGATCGAACAACAGCTCGCTGGAAAGGACCAGCCGCTGGTGGCGAAAGCCTTCACCGGACTGAATGCGCCAGCCTGGCCCGACAGCTTTCCTGCGATCGACAAAGCCAAGGCCGCCGTGGGAGCCCAACTCTACGACAAACATTGCAGCGGCTGCCATCTTCCAGCGCTGACGCCGGACATCGTGCACGGCAAGGCCCCGGACGCGGAGTTCTGGAAGAACTTCGGCCCTATCCGCTGGCGCGGTCGCGATGGGCAGGAGAAGCAGACAAGGGAATCCGTACTCAACGTCAAGATCATCAAGCAAAGCCATATCGGCACCGATCCGGCCCAGGGCGACGTGCTGCGCAATCGCACCGTGGACACCGCCGGCAGCGAACTGGCCAGGGCGGGCCAGAGCAGCCCAGGACTCGGCCTCGACATCGATGTCTGCCAACGGAAGGCTGACAACACGCTGGATACGATCCACCTCTCGGACCATGCGATGCAACTCTACGCGCTTGCGCTCGGCGCCGTGGTCCAATCCGGCATCGACGAATGGCTTCGGTCGACCGGGACGGTCCAAGCGGAGATCGAAGGCGATCGGCCGAACTGTCTCGCGGCAGGTTTCGGCTATAAGGCGCGTCCGCTGAACGGCGTATGGGCGACTGCCCCGTTCCTGCACAACGGCTCGGTGCCGACGATCTACGATCTGCTCAGCCCGGTTGCGGAGCGCCCACAAGTCTTCCTGCTCGGTGAGCCCAGCTTCGATCCTGTCCGCGTCGGTATCGTGACACGGACGGTCGCTCCTGAAGGCAGGACCTACGACAGCAAGGGCTACTTCATCATCGATACGTCGAGGCCCGCCAATCGCAATACCGGCCACGAATTCTCGAACGAGAAGCATGAGGGCGTCATTGGCCCTGCGCTGTCTCCGGAGGAGCGCAACGCAATCATCGAGTTCCTCAAGTCGATCTGAAATTGATTGGGTCAGCTCCAACTGGAGCAGTAGCGAAGACCATCTCGCTCCCGCAGGGGGAAAGGTGGACGAAAGCCCGGATCGACCGACCAGGCGAAGCTTTTCTTGAGTTAGGGTGCGGCAGCAATGGCGGAACAGAAACAGGGGCCGGCGGCGAAGTTCCTGAAATGGATGATCGCCAAACATCCGGATGCATTGTTCGCATTCATCCGGCGCGTCAGGCCCAACCTGGCGTTGGGCGCCGCGGGGCCGGTGTTCATCACCCGCTTCCCCGACGTGCAGGAAGCGCTGAGCCGCCCCGACATCTTCAACGTCACCTATGCGCCGATGATGGACCCTTCGGTCGGCCCCTTCATGCTCGGCCGCGACTGCACCGAAATAAACCAGCGCGACAAGGGTATCATGCGCGCCTTCATGCGCATGGAGGATCTGCCGGCAATTCGCCAGAAGGTGCGCAGCCTCGCCAATGCGTCTGTCGAAAAGCAGATCTATACCCAGAACCAGATCGACGTGGTCAGCACGTTGTCGCGCCTGGTGCCCATTCAGCTGACCCGAGAATATTTCGGCTTTCCCGGCCCCGATCTGGCCTCGATGTTCCGCTGGTCGCGCGCGACGCAATATGACATGTTTCACAACCTGGACAAAGATCCGAAGGTGCACCAGGACAACATTGACGCTGGGCAGGAGATGCGCGCCTATCTGACACAACTGCTCCCGCAGCGGCGCGAGCAGCTGAAAAATGGGGCGCCGCTCGAGGACGTGTTCAGCCGCCTGCTGAATAGCCATTTTGACGATTCGATCGGCTTCGCCGACGAACGCATTATTACCAATATGATGGGCACACTGGTCGGCGGGATTGAGACCACATCGGCGGCCATCGTGCAGCTGCTCGACGAGTTGTTCAAGCGCCCGAGGATCCTGAAGGAGGCCATCGACGTCGCCAGCAGCAACAACGACCATCTGATGTATCGCTATTGCTGGGAAGCGCTGCGCTTCAACCCGATCAATCCGTTCGTGGTGCGCCACTGCCGGACCGATTACCGGATAGCCAAGGGCTCGCTGCGCGCGACGACAATCAAGGCCGGCAGCACGGTGCTGATCTCGACCCGGTCGGCGATGCGCGATGGCTTGCAACTGCCGGCGCCGTCCAACTTCGCGATCGACCGGCCGGAGTCGGTCTACATGCATCTGGGCTACGGGATGCACACCTGCCTCGGCGACCAGATCAGCCGCATCCAAGTTCCGGAAATCGTTCGCCGCATCCTGCAAATCCGGGGCGTCCGTCCCGCCGCGGAGATTGACTACGCAGGAGGGCCGTTTCCAGAGCGTTATCCCATCACCTACGACACGCCCGTCTGAAGGCCGGACTTCCCAGCAACGAGCCGCGAGTACCGATCCGGCCGCTGGCGTGGCGGCCTCTGGCGTCAGCACTAGGTCGTTCGTCGCGAAGTCTCCGTCACGCGATGCGCGTGAGATGCGTGAGGCAATAATCAATCGTGTCGGTGGTGTGTTCCGCTTGCGAAACACATCAATAGATGAGAGGCAGAGCTTCGCATGCGCGGCTACTACATTGGCTTACCGAGGAAATGGTTTAAGCGAACGGAAGCCGTACGCTGAAGCGGGCCTCGGCAACCGGCAGTTATGCACGAACATCGCGCAATCAGCGCAACAGCAATGATGCGCTCAAACGGCACCTGCAGGATCACCATTACGCGCGACGCCGACGACTACAAACAGCGCATAGCATCGAGCGCTGCTTCTGCTCGCTGATACACTCTTTCGACGCTTGGCACCCGTTATGACAGGCGAATAGGACAGGCGAACCGTCAATTTTACCGGCTTCTTTCATCGATCTCGCGGCCGCATTGGTCTGCGGTTGCACGCGTTTCCCCGTAGCCGCCCGGATTGGCAAGTGTTGGAACACGGGAACACGGGAACACGGTGTTCTACTGAAAGAACACCGGCTGATGTATTTTATACTAAACTGTCTTTTCACTAAATTCCGGTGGCGAGGCTGCGGGACTGCATCGTCTCGCGGCCCCATTGATTTTCGCTGTTCAGGTCCGGGCGAGTTCCTCCACCGAATTCCGACTCTTTACTCCCAGAAGGGGTAGGCGCTTCGATCGCCCGTTGGCATTCAAACGCGTCAAACTCGGGCCGTCGGCAAGTCCTCGCTGGACAGCATTCCGGAGTATGTTGTCGTGGAGTGCACATGGCTGCTGCCAACCTGATCGACAGTAGCGACGGCGATCGCACGAAAACGCGCTCCGCATCGAACATGGTGCGTGGTGTTTGACGTCCCAAGATGGCTGGAGTTCTCCCATCGAGACAGCTTCGGCCGAGCTTGTTTGGCTTTCTGGCTCTGCCAAAGGCCAGAGCCAGACTGATAAGACAAAGTCGGCTCGCTGTCGCGCGCGCCATGGAAAACTGCCCCCTCGACGTCACGAGGAATTGCCCCCTCCTTGGATAGCCGAGGAGAGAGCGAATGAACGAGGAACGAATCAAAGGCTTGTCGTGGAGTAATCCACGGGGGCAGGTGATGAATACGCCAGATGACGTGGCGGAGATGTTGCATCTGAGGGTGTGTGGGTGAGGTCTAAAGCGGATTGCGCGCCAGCTGGGCTGCAGACGGTGAAGGACTACGTGGCGCGGGTGGGTGTAGCCGTTCAAGTCGCCTGAGCGGGCGAAGCGGGTCATGGCCTTGAAGGCTGGCTGCGCGAGAGGTTCATTCGACATCGCGGCAATGCGGATGCGGTCCGTCACGACCTGTTGGCCGAAAACGGCTTGGCGGTCAGCCGGCGAACGCTGCGACGCGCCGTGCAACCCTACCGCCAGGCACTGAAGGCCGAAGCGCTGGCGACGACCCGGTTCGAGACGCCCCCGGGGCGGCAGCTACAGATCGACTTCGGCGAGCGTCTGGTCGATATCGGCGGGGCGAAGGTCAAAGCATTTGTGTTCGTGGCGACCCGCGCCGAAAAGCAAGAGCACTGGTTCGCTGGGCTCGAGAGCCATTCACGACCTTCGATGGCGTGCCGGAGGAAGTGCTGAAGGACAATCCACGCGCGCTCGTGGTGCGCCACGGCAGATGAGCCGGTCGGTTCAGTTTAACGACAAGCTCATCACGTTCGCGAAGCATTGGGGCTTCCGTCCTCGCGCCTGCGCACCGTATCGGGCGCGCACAAAGGGCAAGACGGAGAATGGCGTCCGCTACGTGAAGAAGAACGTGATCGCGGGGCATTCCTTCGCGAGCTGCGAGGCATTCGAGACGCATCTCGCCGAGTGGGAGGGCGGGGTGGCGAACGTACGTATCCACGGCACGACGGGCGTGGCGCCGATCACTCGCTTTGCGTGTGACGAGGTACACCGTGACGGTCGCGGCTGGCGAGGTGCGCATCCGCCATGGCATGCGCGAGGTTGCAGTCACAAGCAATCGGAGGATCGCCGGCCGCGGATCGTCGAGTTCGCCCACCTCGACGGGGTTGCCTGTCGCGATGGCGCGGTCTGCCAACCAGCAAGCGCGACACCGACAGTGCCGGCGCCTTCACCACTGCCTCGTTGTTACGTCCTCTTGCCGAATACGAAGCTACGATCGGAGGGAGCTTCTGATGGTGCGTACAAAGAAGGTCACCGAAGCACCAATCGATTGGCTGGGGGCCATGCTGGCGCGCTCGCAGCTCTCCCATCCGCGACCAGCTCGACCACCTGCCCGACGAGACGGCGCGCGTGAACCTGTCGGCGCGTGAGACGCTGATCCTACTGTGCGAGCGCGAGGTCGTGGCGCAAGAATCATAGGCGCAGCCGTCGATCGACCGAAGCAGATCCGCGACCTGGCCGCGTCACGTTGGATCGCCAACGGCGAGAACGTGCTGCTGCTCGGCGCGCTCGAGTCAGGTTCATGCTGCCCATCTCGCTACCCCCTTGGAGTTGAAATCTTTTTGACCCGGATCGCCAGACGATGGCCGCCGGAACCGCCGCGCCCTTGACTTGGGGATGTTCCAGATCAACCGCTTTGACCATCCACGGTGCGCCTTTGCACAGCTGCTGCGCAGGCAAGCTCTGTTCTTCGATCAGACGGCGAGCCGTCGAAGGACTGACTTTCAACGCAGCTGGGCGCGCTCGTCCTCTCGGTAGGCCGCTATGGCGTGTTGGTTGCGCAGACTGCGAACGCGGACGCGGGCCCAACTGTTGCCACGCCCTGTCGACCTACTGGCGCGGTTGAGAACCGCGGCGATGGTGCTGTCGGGCATCTGACGCGCGAGGACACGAACGAGATCGACCACATCCGCCGCGGTGCTCGCCGGTGCGGTTCCTCCTCACCTGCAATGCCGTGTGATCGCCGCCATGCCAGTGGACAATCAAGTCCAGCACCTCGTCGTGGATGCGCACAACGATCTCATTGATCAAGCTTCGGATGATCCTGTTGCGCGTCGCAGCTGTTGCACCCGGACTTTCCCAAGCTCTCTTGAGTTCGGAATCAAGCGCAAGTAACCGATCGCGATCGATGTCGCTCAACGTCATCTCCGGCGTAGCCAACAACGTGTTGCGCTCGCCCTCAAGCTCGCGGACAGCGACCAGGCGTTCGTTCCAGCGCCGCTCCAGCTCGCCGGCAACAAGACGATTGTCCGAATCGACAGCCTCGTATCGCCGACGAGCGCGAGTTGCCTCGTAGCGTGCCTGCTCCAGAGTCAACTCGAGCTGACGCAGCTTGTCGGCGTGTTCACGGCCGCGCGCTTCCATGGCCGCCAGCGCCGCCTGTATACCCAGCGGCTGCAGCCGCGCGATGACCTCCGCGCTGATCGCGCGATCCGCGCGCAGACCGCCTAATGAGATGCACGGGTCTCCACCATGGTTGATCTGGCTACCGCGGCAATGATACCGCCCGACAGTACTGTGCGTACCGCTGTAGGTAACGTGAAGTTTGCGGCCGCAGTGGCCGCAACGAAGAACCCGCGAGCAGGCCTTCGCCGCTGCGAACCGAGCCTCGACTCATGAAGCTTTTTCCGTTGGCGTTGTCGGTGATCAGGCCCTGATTCTTCTCGAACTCCGCCCACGTAATGTAGCCCTCATGGTGGTCCTTGATCAAAACCTCCCAGTCGTTGCGCTCGCGCCGGAAGCCCCGCACGATCCTCTTGCGGCCGGCCTCGATCGTCACCCGACTGCCCGAGCGCCCGAAGACATAGGCGCCAGCATAGGCGGGATTGGTCAGGATGTGGTAGATCGTATTGTACACTGGCAACTTCCATTCGACGTGGCGGCCCTCGGGGCCATGGCCGCCCCCCGGGCAAAGTGATTCGCTCCTGCCGTAAGCAGAGGTGGACCTGGCGCGGTGTCTGCATCTCGGCAAACTTGGTGAACACGAGTGCGAGCGCCTCCTGAATGCGCCGATCAGGGTCCTTGTCGATCCGATCGTTGGAGACCTTGAGATAGCCGATGGCGACGTTGAGGAAAAGCTCACCCCTGCGTGCCTTCTGCTCCAAGGCTTCAAGCGAGCGTTGCCGAACGATAGACAGCTCCATCTCGCTCATCGTGCCTTTCATGCCAGCAGAAGGCGATCGTTGGGATGGCGAGGATCGTCGACGCCATCCTCATCGACGATCAGTGTTCCAACGAGCCCGTAGAACTCCAGGAGCGTATGCCAATCCCTGCCGTTGCGCGCCAGCCGAGAGGCCTCACTCGAGACCACAGCGCCAACTTGCCCTTCGCAAATGGCGGCGAGCAGCTTCTCGAAACCGGGACGCGCGGTGCCGCCACCAGAGCGACCGAGTTCGTCGTCGATTACGGCCACCTCGCTCCAGCCCAGCTGCCGGGCAAGGTCGGCCAAGCCGTACTAGCGGCGCTCGCTCTCGCGGTTGTTGATGACCTGGTCTGCCGTCGACTGGTGAACGTAGACGACGGCCCGGCGAGCAAGGTGCTCAGGCGTGATATTGCTCACCGCCGTCCTCCCGGTTTCACGTCATGTGCCTCGACTGCGCTGTCGGTGAGCGCTTCGCTCAGAATCTCCTTTAACAGCTCGAGCATTTGCTGTTGGGCTTCGATTGGAATGCTGCTGTATGTCGGATGGCTCTCAAGCAGATCCCCCTGACGACGTGATGCGTCCGCCATGACGGCCTCCTCGCGAGTTGGACGATTCCCTGGAAGAGGAGGCTAAGAGCGCGTCGACAAGAAGACGCGCCTCCAGTAGACGATCCACCGGAAGCTGCGGATCAGCTTTGAGATGGAAGGAAGCGGCGGCGGGAGCCGCCATCCATGCCGGCAGCAGCGTTAAGGTGGCGTCAGGTTGTCTGATAACAAAATGCGTCTCACCCCCAAGCCGCTTGCAGGAGACAATGACGACTGACGCTCCGCATCGCGGATGGAACGGGTAAAGGATCTCCAGCTCAGATCCCAGACACCCGGCATTATGACGCTGGTCCGCCAGGCGTCGGCAAGACGCACCTGTCGATTGCTCTCGGGCGAGAGGCGATCCTGGCCGGGTACACGGTGCAGTTCACCACGGCAAAGACGCTGGTCGCGGGCCTCGCCAAGGCGCACGGCGAGCGGCATCTGGACGAAAAACTGCTCGCGCTGTCGAAGCCAAAGCTACTAATCGTCGACGAACTCGACTACCTGCCCCTGAACCCGACGCTGCGCATCTGTTCTTCCGGCTGGTCAGTCGCCGTTACGAAACCGGCGCCATGCTGATCACGTCGAACCGCAGCGTTGCCGAATGGGGCACCGTGTTTGCCGATCCCGTGGTAGCCACCGCGATCCTCGACCGGCTCCTGCACCACAGCCACGTGCTGACGATCCGCGGCGACAGCTACCGACTCCGCGCCAAGAGCTCATCAAACCGCCGACCGCCGGTGACGGCCGTCCGGTCGGCTCCGCCTCCCTCCGTCCCGTCACCGGCGGAAGCGACCATCAAACGTCCGATGGTGGGGCAGTTCTTCATGACGAAAAGGGGGCAGTTCCGGATGGCGTTCGACAGACTATGCTCAAGGTTGAACCCGGGCCAACTCAGCATCAAGGGCGGATAGATCCCTACCCATTCTGGGGAGGTCTTCGCTACATTGCCTTCTGATATGCTGCCCCGGCGACTACAGTTTTCCAAGACAGAACGAAACAACATGACTCACCACGTGGATCTCGGACCTGGTGTGGCAAGCATACCAGCGCCAAGAAATCTTCCAAACCGTTCCGATCAGGGAGTGAGTTGGAACAAGACCTATGAAGCCATCAACGCTTGTGGCCAAAAACCTCTTTTACGAGAATTACTCGCGCAACTACGCCAGCCTGCTGTCTTTCCCACTATCGCAAGGATCGCGGCGGATACAACTGACCTGGGCGTCAAGTTCGACGACGGCACGACAGCAACGTTTTCGCTCGATAGAGCTAACGCCGTTGTGCGAGCGATCGACACGCCTGACGATCAATCAAGGCACGAAAGCTCTCGCGCGATCCCAAGTTGCGTTGTTTAGTAGGTCGACGGCGGCAGCGTCGTGGTATCCAGTCGCGTTGCCTTGATCCGACAATCGCGAATCGCGGCGATGATGCGCCGAGAGTTGTTGGACACAAGAACATCAAGGAGCGCGGACAGCATGCGATAATTGGAAAGCCGCTGTACTACGCATATGAGTCTCGCAGACGAAAGCTCTCTCTGCCGGTGACCGCGGACACGACGTTGGCAATGGAGGTTTCGCACTTAGTATGTGTTTTGACCAAGAAACTTACGAGAACCGCTCAATACGAGACGAGGTGATGATTCCTTGCCTAGTCTGGACCTCGACGCGCGACACTTGGCTAGCTGTTTGCTCGTGCCGGAGCCCGGTTCAGGCAGCCATCGCCCGATGTTCGCCATGCCCTGACTTCTTCGCACTTGCAATCTCAAAGGCGTCCTCATGTCATTCCCTTCGCGGACGGTTGCAGGCTGCCGAACCGTGTCGACCTTGAGAACGTCGGAGCTTCCTTTGGGAAGGGCGGGGCGGGTTCCAGATAGGGCGTGGAAGCGCAGAAGCTCGCCAGGAATATGTAGATCCAAGCATTGCCGACCAAGGAGCCTTCGTCCGAAGTGGCCGTCAACGTCAGCCGTCTGAGACAGGCGGAGATCTCGGAAGGAAACCAAATGCACCCGGCGGGTCCCCGTCGGTGCATCCATTCCGCTCACCGTCAGACGCGTCGATGCCATGCTCCTCCTTGGAAGGCCAATGCCAAAACAGAGCCCCGAAAACGGCATCATGACAGAGGAATCAGATATCAGATCTGCGAACGCAAACATTCGTGCAAGCACTGTCTGGACCATTGTGCTCGGCTTTGCCGCGGATCCGTTGATGCGTTGGAGTTGGCCTGACCCAGGGCAATACCTTAGGAGCATGCCTCAGTTCATTGACGCCTGTGGGGGCCGAGCATTTGCACATGGCACAGCCTACGTCGCGGGAGAGATTCGTGGCGCGGCCCTGTGGCTGCCTCCCAACGTGCAGCAAGATGAGGAGGCATTGGATGCAATCATGGCGCTATCCCTGCGCCCGGAGATTACCGAGGATATGGCACACTTGCGGCGGAGAATGGCCGAACATCGTCCCCACGAGCCACATTGGTATCTGCCACTCATTGCCGTCGATCCGAACTGGGTCGGAAAAGGGCTTGGCACGTTGCTGATGAACTACGCCCTTCAACGATGCGATGAGGACGGCATTGTTGCCTACCTCGAAAGCTCGAACCCTGAAAACATTCCCTTTTACCAACGTCACGGCTTCAAGGTCGTTGGTGAGATACAACACGGTTCGTCGCCGCCGCTCACGCCAATGTTGCGAACGGCTTCATTCCCACCCAGCAAGGCCGCGCCGCCGGATCGGCTCTCCACCCAGACTCAAGCATAGCTCATCCCGTTAGGATTGATTGCCAATAACCTGACATGACCGCGTTCGGTCAGGACGGCTTATGTTCGCGGCCAGACAACTGAGCACGTGAGGCGGCTCGCCCGGCCTGCGAAAAGCATACGAATCGCCTCTTCGGCAAAGTTGGCACGTCTGATGTGAGAGCTGGCGGGGTCAAATCCACTAAGCGTGGGACATTGCCACGGGCGGCTGCATCGATTGCGGTCGGGCTCCAGACAATTTTTGATCTAAGGGCCACAGAAAGCGATGAATGGCGACACGCGTATGGCTACCGAAACCCGATCCGGCCCAACTCAATTCGCGGACCGCGAACCGATCGATGCCAACATTCAGGATGTCCAGGGTTGCTGTTCCCCTGTTGGAGAATTTGCGACGCCACTTCCAAAGGCTTGAGCACATCTTGGCCGATCGCAGGCGCTCGGTCGTCGAGCGCACCTTTGCGTGGCTCGGCAGATGTCGGCATCTCTGCAAAGACTTCGAAGGTTCCGCCGCTACCGAGCTCGCCTGGCCGATCGTCGCCCATCTGAGGCTCCTAACTCGCCGATTGGCCAGGCCTTGAGACATCTATGCTTTTTGAGTGAGGCTCTCAGGACAGGCGCTCGGCGAATTTCGAACCTCGACCTCGGGGCTGCTCCAACTGGTTAACTTGACTGTGCCGTCTTGACGAGTCTGGGCAACGGCTTCTATATGTGGTGTCGTCTTGGTTTTCAATTCGCATATATGGTGGCACGGAGTTAAGGGGAACCCATTGTGCCGGCAGCGGCTATTCCGAGGCATTAGCGCGACAGCGCTGGGAAGACCCGCGAGCCAGGAAACCTACCGCGACAGAACCCATGTCCTCGGGCGGGGTGCCCGGTGGGTCGCTTGCAGCCGAGGACATTGGCCGGGTCTCCTCGCAAGTCGTCCGCACGGTCCCAGCCCCCAAATATCACGGGGTTGCCGATGTCGGCGTCTTACGATTTCGATCAGTATGGTCATCTCATTGAGCTGCCGAGTGTGCGGCAGCCCTCAGCGCAGGCAAAGCCTACCACACCTGAACTGCGTCTTGTGCAGCCCCCAGCATTGCCGGCTCCCCTGCCGAGGCCCCCCGCGCGATCGCCAACTCCGTCTGACCTTTCGCTCGATCGGTCGCGCGACGACCTGCTGACCTCGTTTGGTAGGCTGACGCTGACCGACCGCTATCTGCTCGCCGGCGAAGGCCTCCAGGACATGTTCGCCCGAGTGTCTTGCGCCTTCGCGGACAATGTTGCGCATGCCCAACGTCTATATGATGCGATGTCTCGGCTGTGGTTCATGCCGGCCACACCGGTGCTCTCCAACGGCGGCACGACGCGCGGCCTTCCGATCTCGTGCTTCCTTAACTCAGTGTCGGACTCGCTCGAAGGCATCGTCGGCACCTGGAACGAGAACGTCTGGCTTGCTTCCAATGGCGGCGGCATCGGCACCTACTGGGGTAATGTTCGCTCAATCGGCGAGAAGGCGAGGGGCGGCGTCACCTCGGGCATCATCCCGTTCATCCACGTCACGGACGGCCTCACGCTGGCGATCAGCCAGGGCTCGTTGCGGCGCGGCTCGGCGGCGGTCTATCTCGATATCCACCATCCCGAGATCGAGGAGTTCCTCGAGATCCGCAAGGCGTCTGGTGACTTCAACCGCAAGAGCCTCAACCTACATCACGGCATCAACGTCACCGACGAGTTCATGTGTGCCGTGGGCGCCGGCACCGCATTCGCTCTGCGCAGCCCGAAGACTAACGAGGTTGTCCGCGAGATCGATGCCCGCCAGCTGTGGCAACGCATCCTTGAGAACCGGCTGCAGACCGGCGAGCCTTATCTCTTGTTCATCGACACCGTGAACCGTGCGCTCCCCAAGCACCAGCGCGAGCTCGGCCTCAAGGTCTCGACCTCCAACCTGTGCAGCGAGATTACCGTGTCGACCGGCATCGATCATCGCGGCGAGGAGCGCACCGCGGTGTGCTGCCTGTCGTCGCTCAACCTCGAGACCTGGGACCAGTGGAATGAGGAGCCCGGCTTCATCGAGGACGTCATGCGCTTCCTAGACAACGTGCTCACGCACTTCATCACGGTGGCGCCGGACGGAATGAAGCGTGCCCGCTACGCCGCCCTGCGCGAGCGCTCCGTTGGCCTCGGCGTCATGGGCTTCCACTCGTTTCTCCAGGCCAAGGGCATTCCAATGGAGGGTACCCTGGCCAAGTCATTCAATCTGAACATGTTCCGAAAACTTCGTCGCGATGCCGATGCGGCATCCGTGGCGCTCGCTCGCGAGCGTGGCCCGTGCCCGGATGCCCTGGAACGCGGCGTGATGGCGCGCTTCAGCCCCAAGATCGCAATCGCGCCGACCGCCTCGATCAGCATCATCTGCGGCGGCACCAGCGCCTGCACTGAGCCGATCCCGGCCAACATCTACACCCACAAGACGCTATCCGGCGCCATCTCGGTGCGCAATCCGCACCTCGCTAAGGTGCTGGCCGCGAAAGGCGCCGACACCTCGGCGACCTGGGAGTCGATCATCGCGCACGACGGATCGGTCGCCCATCTCGACGTCCTGTCGGAGCACGAGAAAGCGATCTTTCGCACCGCCTTCGAGATCGACCAGCGCTGGATCGTCGAGCTTGCCGCCGACCGCGCCGCGTTGATTTGCCAGAGCCAGTCGATCAACCTCTATCTGCCGGCCGACGTCGATAAGTGGGACCTCCACATGCTGCACTGGACGGCGTGGAAGCGTGGGGTGAAGAGCCTCTACTACTGTCGATCAAAGTCGATCTCGCGCGCGGCGTTCGCCGGCAAGATTGCCGGGGATGCAACGCCGACGCAGCAGCCGGCGCGGCAGCGCACCGACTATGAGGAGTGCCTCGCATGTCAGTGATCGATCTGTCGCGCGCCGATCCGCGCACGTTGATCGGCAAGGGACGCGTCGGCCTCCTTGACTCGACCGGCAGCTACGACGTCGATCGCTATGCCTGGGCTTACGAGTTCTGGAAGCGCCAGCAGCAGACCCACTGGATGGGCGAGGAGGTGCCGCTCGGCGCCGACCTCAACGACTGGGCTTCGGACCGCGTCACCGACAGCGAGCGCGCGCTGCTCACCCAGATCTTCCGTTTCTTCACTCAGTCGGACATCGAGGTCGGCGACAACTATTTCAAGCGGTACATTCCGCTCTTCCAGCCACTCACCGTCCAGATGATGATGGCCGCTTTCACTAACATGGAGACGGTTCATATCGACGCCTATGCCCTGCTGCTCAAGACGCTCGGTATGCCTAAGACCGAGTTCGAGGCATTCCGCGGCTATGCGCAGATGCGCGCCAAGGCGGACTACATGCACGAGTTCGGCGTCGACAGCGTGGCGGATGTCGCCCGTACCCTGGCGATGTTCGGCGCCTTCACCGAAGGCATGGCCTTGTTCGCCAGCTTCGCCATGCTGCTGAACTTCCGACGCCACAACAAGATGAACGGCATGGGACAGATCGTAAGCTGGTCAGTGCGCGACGAGAGTCTCCACTGCGAGGGCATCATCAAGCTATTTCACGAATGGCACCGCGAAACCGGCGCGGTGACGCGCTCCGTCCGCGACGACATTGTCGACGTCGCCAAGACCATGGTGAAGCTGGAGGAGAACTTCGTCGAGCTCGCCTTCGGTCTTGGCAAGATCGAGGGCATGCTGCCTGGGCATATCCACGCCTACGTCCGCTACGTCGCCGACTGGCGACTGGCCCAACTCCGGATTGCCCCGGTCTTCGGCTTCTTCGAGGCGAAGGAGGGCGGGTTCACCCAGCTCAAGGCGCATCCGCTGCCGTGGCTCGTCGAGATTCTCAATGGCGTCGAGCACGCCAATTTCTTCGAGCAGCGCGCCACGGAGTACTCCAAGGCGGCGAGCCGCGGCAGCTGGGACGGCGAAGACGGGGTGTGGGCGACTTTCGGCCGTATCTAGCCCATTTTATTCATGCTAGCGGCATTGACAGCGGCAGGCGCCGGTAGTCGTCGCCGTCACCCGCCAGCATGACAAAGGCATAGAACCGGACCTCCTCATCGTGGCGTCTTGATTGCAGCGCGACAAAACCGGACACACAGATGGTTTGTTGGGTTAAGCCGGTACATGCGCTCCATTGCTGATGGCGGCTAGGGTTTACAGTATTTCCGCAGGTCGGTGAGGTGGGTCTCATGAAGTAAATCAGCGCAACACGGCTACGCCCTTGAGCAGACGAATGTTCTCGATGATCGCCACGGCCGCCCCCCTCGTAGGGCTAGAGGGGATTACTATCACGCAATCGGAAGTTGTAAAGAGGGCAACCCTGTCAAAGGGGGGCATCTTCATTGCAGCCCGGTCGGATCAGGCAAACCGATTTGTTCTTCATCCCCCTTCGCGCTTGATTTCGTCGCCGACCCACTGACGGTCTTCCTCGGCCGTGGCTTCGCGGAGGTGATCTACTACGAGCAGACGCTGGCAATGCGGCTCGGATGACAGCCGCGTTTCTGTCCTAGCACAAGAGTTCCGCTTCAGCGCTGCCGATCCACCTCTGGAGATTTTGCATCCGCTCTCCGAGGCGCTCCCAATTGATCCGCGCCAGCGGGGGTTCGGCAGGCTGATCGGGCGCAGAGATCGGCAGCGACGATGACGCAAGCCATCACGTCGTCGACGTTATGTCCCACCCTCGCACGAGCGCCGCTTCGACCGCTCGTCGGCCTTTCGTCCGAGGTGGCCAGTGCGGCCGACCGGAACGATTGTAATCGATGACCTGTGTCTCCCTAAGCGAGGGCCGGGTTAACTACGACGGTCGACAAAACTATTTTTTGCCTCATCATTCTCCGACGGCCGGAAAGCCGACGGTGATGCAGGTGGAGGCACGGGGCCGGGAAATCGGCGCAGCCAGCCACTAAGCGGCTGGCGTTCGACCACGGCAGCACGCTTGAGTTCGCCGCGATCTTCGCCGTGGCGCTGCGTCATAACCAGATCAGCCAGATTCCTTTGAACCACGCCTAACCAGCTCGAGCCGATGTACCGACAAGAAGCCGATAGCGCCATTGATGCGAGTCCCTGTTGCCAAGGTTTCTATGCCGCGATGCGGCTCAGATATTGGTGCGAACCCGCGCCATTTTGGCGAAGATCGATCAATAGGTCGTGGCGATCACGCCACCCCACCGGTAGTTCACACGGACCAAGCCGATATCGACGTCCTGACCGATACGGGCAGTCCCTGCAAAAGTGCCCACCGGAACACCCACGAGTCCGGGTGAAAAAAAGAAATCCACATCCCGACGACCCATGAACAGGTGGTCGTATTCAACGCCGATGGACCAGTTCGGAGCAAAGCCAAATTCAAGGCCCGCCCCTACCGTGCCGCCCCAACGAGTTTCGCTGCCGTTGTCGATAGTGAGCCCCGTCGCAAAATCGGAGACCCGGTATTTGTCACGGACGACTGCAGCCCCACCTCTTACATAGAGCAGCACGTTATTCCAGGCATAGCCGACTTGGCCCGTGAACAGGCCGAATGCATCAAGCGTGGAGTCATCCCGGACGCCTGCGAAAGCAACGTTCGCGTTGGAGCCCTTGAAATCGGCCCAATTGCCCTGCGCCTCCAGACCGAACACCGAGTTCGCTATTTGCCAGCGGTAGCCGATTTGACCGCCGACCGTGCTTCCCGTCGCATGATGGCACCCCATGCCAACGGGCGGAGCGACGACCACGCCGCCGGCGTTGACCACGTCCCAGCACTGATGCGCAGAGCCGCCACCGCCATTGATGCCGACGTAGAAGCCGCTCCAATCATAGATCGGAATGACCACCGGAGGCGCTTTGACGTAGGAGCGCGCAGCCAGATCAGCGGCTGCGGCAGGCGCGGCCAGCGCGATGAGGGCTACCGTGCCCGCCAGCAATTTTTTCATTCTTCTGAACCCCAGTTTCGAATTCGACGCCCCCGACGGGGTATTGACGACGATTGGCACGTTTCCGCCACCTCCATCAACTGCAAGGGTTGGTAGTTGACGGGGTCGCAAGCGCCGCCTGAGCGGCCGGTCGATGGGCAAAGTGCATGTCGGGTCGGTCGCGGATGCTGTCCGCCGACTGTTGATTAAGTGGCATGACCCGAAAATGTCTAATCGCGGTTACCCCTCCTGCGCGCCCTTCGAGCACATCAGCATGACAAGAGTCAGCCTCGACAGCGAGTCAGTTTCCTGATTGCAGCTGCTCCGCGTGTCCTCGTTCCGGCCGTATCGACCGTTCGTCGGCCATTGGATGCAAGTGTTCCCGCTTACGGCGAAGCTTCGACGGACGAGCCGCATTCCTCCACTTCGTTCCGGGCGGACGATGCATCCGCAGTAAGACGGAGGCGTGTGTAGGGGCCAGCGATAAGGCTCGGCGGCGCCGCATCGAGTTAAGAGTCAAGAATTTCTTGCTGCGGCTGGCCTTCTCGATCACGGGCTGTACCCTCGTCGATACATAAAATTTGAGCCGCGAAACGGGCCGAGCGACATCCCGAGAACTGGCTATTCCAGGAGCTCTCACAGAACTCCCAGCCGAGTTCGGGATTGAACGACCGCGCTCGGAGCGGCCGACTACGGCACCTCCCTGAGACCCGAGATGTTGATCTGGAGACGCCATCGGAAGTATCCCAGCACCAAGCAGGCCTTGTTCAAGACCATGAAGTTCAGATCGCAAGCCGCCACGCCATCGGCCAGCACTTGGCTCTGCCAGAAATGGTCGTGGATGCTTTGGTTGCCCGGCTGCAACAAATTCTCGAAGTTGGGCGTCGCGACGGTCAAGGCTCGGCGCAAGACAAGCTCAAAGGGGGAAAGGACATCAGCGTGTTCCTGCGCGATCCCATAAAACACGACGATATGCTCTCCTCTCAAGGCCAGGGCATTTCCACGGATGCGCAGACGGACGCCAGGCCTGACGGCCAGATCGAGATGGCCGTCATTGCTCCCGAGTGGCCCGCCATCGCGCGCGGCCAGGACATAGAGATGCTCACTGTGGACGCGTACGGGCGCATCAGGAGAGACTGACATTCGGATACCGTGACAGCAGCGTCTCGGCGTCGACGATGATGAGAACGGCAACGTGAGACTCGGAGCGCTGGCTCTTGGTTGAGGGTCTGTCTTTGGCCATTGCTGTTTCCCTTCCTCCCGACCGTGGGATGCTCGGCAACCGCGGAGCTTGCCAAGTGCTTGGGCCGACCGAACTGGATGGTGCTGACGGCGGATCGGTCCCATTGCGAGAGCGACGCGAAAAAAGCGACAGCTGTCGAGAAGGCCGATCCGCCAGGGACGATGGGTGAGGTCGGCACGCCTCCGGACCATATTATGCCACCTCGGAGTCGAGGGGGGTGGGATCATGGCCGTTCCCCGCTGCGCGGTTCCTTCGACGCCTTGATGATCATCCGCATCAATTGTGGATGCTGATGAACGGATCCCACGAAAAGTATCCCAGCGCGCTGCAATTGCGATCGACGACCATGAAGTTGAAATGGTAGGTAACTCGTCCGATAGCCAAAGTTTCCGAGGACCAATAGTAATTGGCGATCGTCTGACATGTCGGCACGGACGGATTGCTAGGATTGGGATGCGCGAACGAGGCCTCCGCCTTCCGCGGGGTCGGCGTCGAGATCAGCTCGTCTCCTACGTTTCCGATGAAGCGGTAGAAGATCACTGACTTCTCGAATCCAAGGGAGAGGCTGGTCTCGCGCCAACGAATCAAATCCCCGACCTGGGCCTTCAGGTCGAGCTCGCCGCCCGCTTGCCCACTGATCACGTTGTCCTGATTTGTGATCATGTAGACATGGCGGAAATCAATGAGAGTGGGGCTGTCCGGTCTTTTGCTCGGATTCGAGTACTTCTGAAGAATGGATTCCGTATCAAAGGCAACAAGAACGTCTGTGACTCTGGATATGATGCCTCTCCATTGCAAAGAGGAATGTTCGGCTTTCGCCGAGCTCAACCCATCGCCGTAGACCATTGCGATGGCTGATAACGCCGTTTGTTGGATTGCGCTGCTTCGACCGGTTCATCAGGATTTGGCTGCGGCCGCCGAGTAGGCTTGAGCTTTCGTGAGCGGCCGATTCGCGTGATCATAGGATGATTTCTCCTCAGGCCGCGCGCATTGCAGGAGACCTGCATTTGCCGTGCCAAAGGAGAGGGAATCACTTGGAGAGCGACAGGATGGCGCTTTAGCTGCCATGTCGCATGTCTAAAATCGACCAATGCGGACCGCGATAATTTCCCGAGAGCAATCAGCCATCCGGCCCACAACTGTTTCCTCTTTCCCACACTCGATAGGGGGCTCGTTCACCACAGGCACTATGCAACACGGGCAGAAGCCTCACGATGTCGAGGGCGTCGTCACTCCCCATCTCGATTCTGGAGCGCTCAGCCATGGGAGTACTGTAACCAGTGGCTCCGAGGAGGGTAATGTATCGGATGGATGACAGCTTTCGGTCTTCGTGTTTGTCCAACCCCGTCGTGTGGGCGCGCATACCACCCCCTCGAGAATGCAGTTAGGCCAATCGCCGCCACGCGCAAGATGTTTATGTTGTCGTTCCTGCGCGTCGGACTTAAGACGTTTGGCGGCAAGCTGCCACAAACGGCCGCGATTTCACGATCGCGTCACGAAGAAGCTAGTTCGCTCTCGACGCGCGGCTCGCAAAACGTGGCACGCCAATTGCTTGGCCTACGACACCGCCTCGCCGGGCTTAGTAATGTGGTCCTCCCGCGTCCTGGGATGCGGTCCAAGCCCGAAGAGAGGAGGTCACGATGCGGATGGCACCCAGCAGGCGAGCATATAGATTGATGGGCACACTGAGTCGGCTGCTCGCAACGACCCGCAAGCTCAACCCTAATCGCAACAAAGCGATGGCTAGGCGCGCCATGCTGCGGCGCAGCTTTGGCACCGGAGACCTCCATGACAAGTTCGTCTGATATCGCGCGGCTTCGAGCTAGTCCGGGCACCGCTTCGCTAACGAAGTGGGGTTGGGTTTTCGCCCTCGGCGTAGGTTATCTGATCACTGGCTTCGTGGCGCTTGGTAGCGTTGCGCTCGCGACGGTGGCGAGTGTGGTGCTAGTTGGCGTGATGATGATCGTCGCCGGCGTTGCCGAAACGATCAATGCTTTCCAGGTTAAGACCTGGGGCAAGTTCTTGCTATGCGCTCTTTTGGGTGCGCTCTACTTTGGATGCGCTCTACATCGTCGCGGGGCTTGTGACATTTGATAATCCTACGCTCGCCGCTGTGCTGCTTACGCTGGCGCTCGGCGCATCGCTGGTCGCCGCCGGCATCATGCGCCTGATCCTGGCGTTCAGCATCAAACGCGCAACGCCCCGATCCTGGCTGGCGATATCCGGCGTCATTACTCTGCTGATTGGATCGTTGATCTTAGCGCGTTGGCCGATAAACAGTGTTTATATTCTGGGCCTGTTTCTCGGCGCCGATCTAATCGTGGCGGGCGCGAGCTGGATTGGAGTCAGCTTCGGCCTACGCCGCAGTCCCATCGTGAAGTCACGATCGTCGCGTAATTGCCGGGCGCCCTTGGTTTCGAAGGAGAAAGACATGCACGAAAATAACAGCTTGGAGCGTGCAGCCTCACCCGCTGAGACTGCATTTGCTGCGCTAACGAACTTCTCGCTCGGCAACAATCTCATACTTGGATATGCAGCTCACGGTTTCTATGTCTCCAGTCAGCCTGTCACGAGTGCGGTAGTTCAGTTCACCGATAACGCTGTGGCAAGCGGCTTGGCCCACGCCGACCTTTACTGAATCGAATATACTCACGCCAAATCACAGCGACAGATCAATCGATTCCGAATTCTTCACGGGCGACTCGAGACCGCGATCATCGAACGCTCTGTCGAGAAGATGGCGACGCCAGCTAAGCAGATGATTGCCAGAGCACTATGCGGTCAGAAACGGCCCGTACTCTACTTCCGCCGCAAGCTCTGCGATCTCCGTCTCAAACGATGTTTTGCTTTGCCGCTGACGCAGCAAATCGTTCGAGTATCACGCGCAAATCACCCGCTTCTTTTCTTAGGTGAGGGTACACCTTGGCGGCTTCGCAATCAAACTGCTCCCAGTCCGGCACATCGAGCAATGTCAGTGAACGGAGTGCCGGAGCGAAGCAACTAAGAAATCGTCGTTGGATTATTTTAATGCGCTGCAAGCGGATTGCTTCGCTTGTGTCGGGCTCTCCAGAAACAAGCTCGATTGCGTCTCTTAGAACCGAGAGACGAAAATAGAACTGTGTCACTGCCAGCAGTATCTCGGCGTCGAGCAGTCCGAGTTTTCCCGCAACAGCAGGCAACACGAGTGGGAGTGACGGAAGGAATTTGGCGTCTTCACTTGCAATCTTCCTCGTGCCCCAATCCCTCCACGGCTCTATGTAGTCGTTGGCGCATCGTGCAACTCGATCGACGATCTCAGCGTAGAGACTTGCTCGCATGGCTTTGATCTCTTGTTTCTGGCGCCTGTTATCGTGGTGGGTGACAGCGCCGAAGCTAATGGCACTGCCCACGATGGTACCCACGAAGCCAATCCACCCCACACTGCTGCCGACGGAGATATTCACCATCACCCCAGCAGTTACCGCTCCCGCCAGAGAGGCTACTGCGATAAGAAATATCATATCTTGTCGATACGGGCTTAGTCGTGTCGCGTGATCATTTTCATTCACGACGCATCCTCGAGCGACCAGGTTCATAGGCATTCGCTTTTGCGGAAAATGCTACCCCCTGCGCCGAAATGTTACTGTCCGCTGCAATCGATTTGGTTCGGCTTGATACCCCGGAACTGTCCACGCAAGGCTGTGACTGTGATTAGTTTTGACGGGGTCTTCGTTGGCCCACCACGCATCATATTCATACGCCGATTTCGGGAGGGAGCGACCGATAAGCATCTCGATATCGGCAAAGGTCGTCTTGAGCGAGGCAGAGCTGTTTGCGACCAGCTTGTCTCTCAAAGGGTTATAGATCGACATCGGGCTCCCCCATCCAACGATCTCATACTATATAGCCAATCCGGACTTTTCGTCACCAATTGCGGATTTTGTCCGATATTTGTCGGTTTTCGCTCGCAGCGGCACTGACGCCGCCGCGACATCATGTCGAGCACCGCGTCCGGGCCTTTGATTGGGTTGTGAGTTCCATGCTCGCTCTTAGTGCGATTCACGATGGCGAATGGTAGGCCTACCAATCAGCAGGCTCTTTTCGGCGAATCGTGCGTTTCATGTCGCTGTTGTCCGGACACGCAGGCGATGTATGTCCTTGCTCTGGTCACCCAAAAAGGCGGAAGCGGCAAGAGCACGCTGGAGGTCGGAATTGCAGTCGCCGCTTTGGCGAACGGAAAGCGCGTTGCAATTGTCGAGGCGGATCCACAAGGAACGATTTCAAAATGGAAAGAGCGGCGCGGCCATTCCTATCCGCGGCTCGTTCGGGGCGCCGATCCCGTCGAAATAGAAGGGGCGCTGGTCAGCCTTGAAGCTGAGGGGATCTCGCTTATCGTCATCGATACCGCCGCCACAAATAATGCACTGGCCATGCGCGCAATCGCGAGGGCCGATCTTTGCCTGATCCCGGTGCGTCCGAGTCCGGCGGACATCGAAGCTGCGATACCGACGCTGATTGCTATTCGTAGGCTCAACCGCCGATTTGCTTTCGTCCTCAATCAGACACCACCGCGGGGCTGCCGCTTGACTGAAGCTGCAACGTCGCTCAATTCGCTCGGGGTGCTTGCGCTTCCCTATGTCGGACAGCGCAATGACCATCAGGACGCGCTTGGGGCAGGATTAGGCGTGACCGAGTTTGCACAAGAGGGAAGAGCCTCGGAGGAAGTTCGTGAGCTGTAGCGGTGGGTCTTGGAACAGCTTGTCGAGGGGTCGTCATGAGCCATACGGAAGAAACGAAAAAGCGGCGTGCTAGGCAGACGCGCCGCGCGACGCTCGCTCGTGGAGCCTACCGCGCCGGGCGAGCCGAGCCGTTGACGATAGCCTCTTTGTGTTGTCAGTCGGGATTGCTGCTCTGAATCCGAAATCGGAGAACGCAGGCGAGAATACGATTGATCAAACGATCCTTGTAAGGCAAGTGACGGCCGACTCCTGTTGAGTGCTCGGAATGCGGCGGCGGCGCGCAAGGACGAACTCCTGGATTCCGACGCTACCCCGTTATGCCCTGTCAGCGCGTTCTCGAAGCCGCCCTCCACGAGGTCGGACAATTCGAGCCGCAGCATCTCGTCGCGCAGCCGATTGGCGACGCCGCGATCTGCTGGGCGAAGGGCGCCGGAATTGCGTTCATAGGGCCATATGAGGGCAACCGGCCATGTTTCCACGGTCGGCTTGCTCGCCAGTGCATCCATGGTCTACCCCGGATGACAGGCTCTCGGGCGCGGTTCTCTGCGCGCGCGATCGTACGTATCAAGGCCATTTATGATCGACGGCCCTGCATCTCCAGCTTGTTTTCTGCCTTCACTTTGGCAATGTCTTTCGGGGCGGCTCGAATGCTTCCTGGTCTTTGGGGTCTGCAAGCTCAAACCAAGAGCCGGGTACTGACGTGGCGATAAGCTTGGCGAAGACGGATTGCGGCTCCCAATTTTGTCCTTCGCGCTTCTCGAAAATGATGGCTCCGTCGCCAAGGCCGGGAATACTGCAGCCGACCGAAAGCTCGACGCGCCACAGGTCGTCTTCGGCGGTTTGCTGCTCGTGTATTTTCGGCGAGTAGTGCACTGCAACCGGCTCGCCGATCGTGCAGCGGCCGCGCCGCAGAAGATCGCCCAACTTGCCTTGTGCGGTCGTCACGAAGTTGAAGTTAGCGGGATCATGCAGAAAGCGGCGGTTCACGCCTCTTTCGTTATTCGCTACCTCGTCAACAACAAGAGAGAGTGCGAACGCTTGCCAGCCTAGTTCCATCGGTTTCGCATATGGAGTCACAAGTTTCACCGTGCCATCGGGGGCCACCTCCCACGTGACCATATTTTCGTCCGTCGTTTTGTCAGACCTGTGTTTGGCCCATGAAAAGACAACACGCTGGCCAGTGTCGGTCTTTCGGCCAACCTCCCATCCCCTGGGAGCGAAGTGGGCTACCCTCGCGACCTTGGCAAAGATTTCCTCCGCCGTCTCACCATCCTCCGTTCGCCAAGTTGATCTAACCTTGTCGATCAGAGGGTTGTCATCCGCACGGACGCCGTCGCCCTTACCCGCCAGCCCGCCGGGCAAAATCAGCCACAGAATATGGCCGACACAGAGCCCGAGCCCGAGAGCGAACCAAAGCACGCGCCTATTAGTCATCTATTCTCTCACCCTACGCAGCCGCCCCTTACGCGTCACATCGTATTTCCGAAGAGACCCAAGACGCACCTATCAGGGTTGGTCGGTCACAATGCCATCGGCGTCTGGAGTGACGGTCCCGGCGGCGGGCCAATCACGGCTGGGGAAGCCACTTTTTGCGAGAAACCAAAGGTCGAAAGGCCACCGCGAAATATGCGCGCGGTCCGGACGATGGGCGTGGCTTTACCATTCCCGGGGGAACCACTAAATTCACGTTGTGGCATTGCCTCTCTCGGTGAACTCCGTTCGGGGGAAGCGTTTATGTTCGTCTCAGTGAGAGGGAGGCCTGCCGAACCCCAGGTTGAGACAGGTGCATTATTCACCGATTGGTTCGAGACGCCGCGATGGAGCCCGAAATGGTCAGCCGCATGAGGGCGGCTTACAAGCAAGTGCTCTATACCGTTTGCGTGAAGGATGGTGACGATCCGCTAACGGAAATGATCGCGAAGGAGGTCATCAAGATTGCACAAACAGTTGTCGGTGACCCAACAGAACTTGCCCCCTTGCGATCAGAGAGCTTGAACTTCGGTGAGGCGAACACCGCCATCTGGGCCAAGCTCGATAGCCGTGAGGGAAATTAATGCGCTGACTTGACTTTTCATCGCGTCTTCATGGAGCGTGGAAGTAAGGCGGCGCAACTACATGCCGCTGAAAACCCGGCTCGCGGCGACGTGGTGTGAGATGCTGGCCGGACAGCGCCCACGCTGATCCTCAAGCAGTGGGAGAATACCCCGCCAACGCCATATCTCGCAGATCGCGAAGACCCGGCGGGATCGAACAGCGCGAGGCCGAGTTTCCCGCGCGCCTACTCGCCAAGGATCGCGGCGGACGGTGGCAGAAGTGGATGCGGCTGTGGCTCTGGCGCTTGATTTCGACGAGAGTGGGACCCTGTCGGGGTTCTCGATGATTGCTGCATGCACATCATGCGCATGCAGCGGGGGTGATGTTGTAGATGCTCCCGTAGAAGTCCATGACAGACATGACGTCACCCGATTCCGTCACGAGGCGCGGAATATCTCCTAAGAGCCGGTTCTTTGCGGACGCACGTCCGCTATCGTCAAAAGATAGAGCATGCCCTCATCGTGCCTCGGATCGTAGGACAGCATGTCGAGGCCGGACCGACCGAAATGAGCCTGAAGGCTCGCATTGTCCGGATATCGTTGTAAAACTGCTTCGCCCGCTAGGCGTTGGCGAAGTGGATAAACCAATACCGCCATCCGCCCGGATTGTTGATCGAGAAGGGGCTGACATAGGGAGCGCATAGACGAAAGTCGTCAAAGACGATCTTCTCCGTCCGTAGCCAGTCGTTCTTGCTCATGAGTCCATTAAGCGCATCGACATTCGCGCTCGTTTAGCCCAAGATGAGCAAGCCGCACTCTTAGCTGCTCCGGCTGGTTCTTCTGTAGAAATGCCGGAAGTGAACTGATCATAAAGGTGTAAAAGATCTCGGCGGCGGGATAGGAGCGCATAATGTCAAGAAGCGTATTCCGGTCGACGTGACTGTCCCCACATTGATCCAGATTGAAGAGAACGCTTTTGTAGCGTCCTTGCTCAAGAACGTCTTGATCTTTGGATACGCAGCCTCGAAAAACTCGTTCAGATACTCCACGGAAGGTGTAGTTTCGGGCACGTCTGAACAATGTCAGCTTCCATCAGTCCAACATGTGTCTTCAGCAATTCTATGGCATCGCGGCTAGCATCGTTTAAGATTAGAAGGCACTCGACCTCGATGGCGCCGAGGCCTTGAACTGCACGATGTGTATTCACTGCCTCGACAGCACGCTTCAATTCTTCAATGAATATCAGTGGTGACCCAGGCGTGCAGCAGTGATATCGCCCGCCACCGGCAAATCCGTCGACGATTGCAAGCCGAAAACGCTCCTGTTGCGGGAGCTTACAGCGGACGGTTAGATAGTCGAAGACGTATTCGCGCAGGATTTTGTGTTTGCGCTTTGAATGCTCCTCGAGCTTTGCGCCATCAGCCCATTCATACCGTTTTTCGGCCACGTCGCCCCCAACCGTATTGCGCTATTATGGAACAGCGCCGGGACCGGTGGGCATCTCATCGCCAGGTCCGCCCCCTATATTCGCGTCCATTGGCCTTTTTCGAGCGCTTCTTGTTGTCTTTGCCCCCAGGTGCCCCACTGTTTGAAAAAGAAGGCCGTCCCGGCTGATAAGCACTGCACATAGATTTCGTCGATCCACTCCTCACGGATTGGCCGAGCTGCCTTCCCGCTTTCGCCACCGACGATCGCCCAATGGATGTCCCGGAGATCGGCAGTGCCGACGGCTCCGATAAGGGGCTCGGAAATGAACCGAATGGCTGCCGGCACCTGGCGCAGGTGCTCTATGCGAACCACTACGTCCGCGTTCTCAATGCTAGTGCCGAGCCAGATATTGGGCAGGACCTCGCCGATGAGGGCAGGGACCAACCTGGCCATGCGTTCGGGGCGCTTCGTGAGAATCTGATAGTTGTGATGCGGTGTCTCGCGCATCACCTGCCCGGCGTCGCGAATGAAGGCGTCGCTAACTCGTTCATGAAACAGGTCGCTCATCGAGTTTACAAATATCTTGTGCGCGGCGGCGATCAGGGTGACACTCCGTATTGCCGCACGTAAAAGTGCTCCCTCAGGGTGGTCCGCTGCCTCATCTTTTTTGCTCCTGACTTGAAGTGGAGGCGGCGTCTCTTGGGAGGGACCAAACAGCATGGCGTTGGCCTGTTCGCTGCGCCAGGTCTTTAGGCGACGCTGTAGCGTGCGCAGAAGTTTTTGGGGATAGATTCCAGGGCATTTTGCCTGCAATCGCGCTAGGGGTTCACTGCCGGTCCGCCACGGCTCGGCTTCAAACCATTTGCGCAAATCCGGCGTCACTCGAATGAGCGGGTCGGGACGGCGACGGCCTCTTTTGCTTTGGCGATCGGCCGATCTGTCGGCCGGGCACCGCCCTCCTTCAGGTTCTCAAGCTCGCCAGGAAAAGATCAATCGGCTGCGCGATCGGGCCGGGGTTCGCGGCAGGCTCGGCGTCAGTAAGCGCCGCCAACCACTCCTGCGTCACTCGGATATCGCGCAACAAGGCGACGGGGTCGAGGCCGGCGAAAGTCTCTTGTAAACGGGCGCGAACTTCATCGGACGTGCGCGAGTCGGCGGCTAGCCGTTGATGCGGCGTGGAAGGCGCGCTGTAGGTCTTGTGCACCCGGGCGCCGTCGCGCTGCTTGGCGATCAGCTTGAACGACGGTTGAAGAAGTTCACGAACAGGCGCGCCGAGCGGTAGAGCTGCGCCAGCAACGTCGCTGCCTCCAAACCCTCGAACCGCCGGTAGCCGACCATCCTGCGCACGACAGCGCCGTTCTTTTGCTCGACAAAAGCTTGATCGCTTTTGCGGCACGGCCGGCAGCGCGTGAAAATGATATCGGCCGTGTCACAGTACGTCTTAAGCGTCTCGTTCATGAAAACGGTGTCATCGTCCGTGTCCAAGCCAAGAAGCGCGAAGGGCAATTGCTTACGCAATTCCGTCAGCACGGTGCTCAGCAGCGTCTGCTCGCGCACGATCAGCGGCGTGCATTCCGTCCAGCTGGTCGCGACGTCAGTGAGGACCAGGGTCTGTACGAAACTGCCGCGCGCCGATGGACCGCTGTGGGCGACAAGGTCCGCCTCCACGAAGCCCGGTGCGGGATCATTCCAATCCGCCGAAGTCCGTATCGGAATACTGCGTCGTAGGGCGTGTGCGGCCGATCGCCGGCGCTGGCGACCGGGCCCTTCCCGAATCCGGCCTAACGCCCGGTCGATCGTCGCCGCGCTCATCGAAAGCAGCTTGCCGCGGATCTCGGGAGCGAGGTCAAGATGGCTGTGCCGCTCCATCGCGTCGATCAGCATCGGTATCAAGGCTTTCAGCCGGTTCCCGCAAACCCGGTCCGAGGCTTCCCAGAGGAGTGCGAGCGCATTGCGTTCGGCTTCACCGTAAATCCGGCGCCGCGCCCGACGACCTGTTCGCGACCCATCGTGGCCCCGCAGCAGCCGCATCGGATGCTTGCGATGATATCCAGTGACATTGACGAACTCATCCAATATCCGCGCCTTCTCCACGCGATCGCTCGATCGGTAGCGTTCGCCCACAGCTGCCGTCAGTTCCTTCCTAGTCGCCATGCTCAGCTCTCCCCATCCCATCGGTCCGCGCGTTCAGCGTGACCAACGGCGCGCGCTTGGATGTGAAGTACACGCGCGGATATGCCCCTAAAAGGAGCCTAACTCACAATTTAGTCGCATGCTGGCGTGGTCGCCACTTCAGGGCGCGATCGGGCCGGCTGAGGTGCTGCGAACGCAGTGGATACCTGACACGCAGATCGGCATGCGTTGGCAAGACCTTGAACTGTCTGCCATCGACCGTGGCGAGAAAAGCATGGCGTGACCACCCGTCCCGAAGCCCATCCGCCGCCTGATCGAGCTGGGCCTGAAAGTGCAGCCCAAGTGAGGCCATAGTTGAGGAGCTCGTCGAGAGGGATGAGCCACCGACCGAAGTCGTCGCTTTCCGCCATAGCGGCGTCAAATGGAATGAGACTGAGACGCCGCGCCAACTCGCGATGGCCTGATACGAACGCTTGCCGCCGGCTTGCCTGCGGCAAGCAGGCGCGGCGCGGCAATCCGCTGCTTCCTTGAAATCACGACCACGGAAGATACAGCGCGGCGAACAGCACCAGGACGATTAGAATGCACGCCCACGCGATTGCTAGCGCCTTATCCATCGGCCGACTCCCCCGATCTCCTCGGCCGCCCGCCTGGCTCTGAGCGGTCCTCGGCAAGCCGACGCGCGCTTCAGGTCCACCATCGAGCAACTCAGCCTGCCACACAAATGTGTCCTGCAAGAGGCCAGCTCGCCCCCCCTCCAATCCGGTAGTTGAGGCGACCGCGTCAGGTTGCAAACTCCCTCCCGGCGTGGACACGCGTTCCAGAACCTGGGGAGAAAGACCTTATGGCTCGTATTCAACATATCATTCACACTCCACAATGACGAATGGACCTCGTAAATGGCAAGCACTCCGCCCATACGCTACTCAGAAAGAGGCAATCCGCGCCGCGGTTGATGCCGCCCACGCGGACGGAAAGGCAGGGCACGACGTTCAGGTTCTCGTTCAAAGCGAAGCCACCAATTTAGAATCGAGTGGACATATGGCCACGATCCATACCCGCCAGCCGGCTAATCGCTGACCAGATGAGATCGGCGCCGACCAATCCTGGTAGATTGCCTTGCAGTCCTCTCCGCGATACTTGGTAGCACCCTTTGGGAGTTCAGCCTCTCAGCGGGCCGAGGTGGCCAGCCTTGCTACCTCTGAGGGCGACGGCTGGTGGTAGGGACAGTGCTTCCGGAGGCGTGAGCGCCGTGTCCCGTCCGCGCTGTCCCGTTTTTCTCAGGTTTGAAGGGCGCGGCCGTCCCATCCAGGATCAGCCGCGCCCTTCGAGCCCCGGGCTAGCCCCGAAGTAGTCGATTGGCCTTCGGGTGGCTATCGCGCCCGCATCGGTTGAGCAAAACTCCCCTATGAGCACCAAAAGAATGGAGCATTTCCAATGAACATCGATCTCGCGGCGGTGCTTACTAAATTTCAGAACATCTCGCCTGGTGCATTTATCAAACTCGATATCTCAATTGACGGCGGATCATTCGGCATCTTTGTAGAGGACGGCCACGGCAATCAGGGCATCGTTACCTTTCCCGCGACGCCTGCCCCACAAGACCAAATCGCGTGGCATCAGCGGGGCGGAATATCACACCGAACAATTATCTACTTTCCGACCGCACTTCTGAGGCCGGCCCTGTCGAGCACTGCCGTGCCAGGTTCTGCAGCGGGCGTGCCCTTGGTCTGCGTGGGGAACAAGGCGTTCATCGCAGGTCAACAAGATCGGCATCACCGTGAATACTTCAACATCGATACGGGCAAAGCCGAAAAGGTGGCTTTAGATGACGCGGTGTTGTTCACGGAATCGGCCGTGGGGCATGTGGTCGACGGAAAATTCGACGAAAATCTACAGATACCCTCTGCCTGGTACTTCTTAAAGAGGAGCGGCAAGCCGTTTGAAGTCCCCCGCCTTTCAATCCGCTGAATCTGCACCAACGGTGCGAGCTGGAATTGCGGCTTCCAATCACAGTAACAAAGGAAACGTGATATGATCCCTATTGAAGAGGCCTTTATTCGAGCGATGACGTTGCTTGACGGTCCAAAGCCAACCGAGCAACGGGCTGAAATCGTCGCCCACCTGGATACTATTATTGACTATGCGCGCGACGATGCCGAGGAGCGCCTAGCCCATAGTTTCAAAGCGATGGCCTTGAACCACCTCGACAGCATCGGTCGAGATACGTCGACCATTGTTGCGGAGAAAATGGAGCTGGCTCTGATCGCCGCCGAAGAATTGATTATAGCTATCGTCGAGCGCAACCGGCGCGGATCTGCCATCCACCGGATCATTGAGAACCCGGTCTACGGCGGCGCCTATGCCTATGGTAAGACGGCCGTGGCGGCGGGATACAGCACCGCGGGCGTGAGCGTGAAGATCCGCCGCAAGGCGCGGAACGAATGGCTGACGCTGAAGCCCAACACTCACGAAGGGTATGTGAGCTGGGAGAAGTTCGAGGCGATTCGCACCATGGTCAGCAGTAATGTTCCCACCAGTCGGCATCACGGCGCGCCCAAGCATAGTGACGCGTTGCTGGCCGGTCTGATCCGCTGCAAGCGCTGCGGTCGCAAGCTCACACTCCGGTACTCCGGCATGGAGAACCATATCCCGCGCTACAGCTGCAGCTGTGCCTGGATGGACAATGGCGGGGCCCACTGCATCGCCTTCGGCGGACTGCGCGTCGATGACGCCATCGAGGAAGCACTGCTTGGAGTCGTCGGTCCAGGCGCGGTCGCCGCCGCAACCGCTGCCGCCAACGGAGCCAGGGAACGGCGCGATCGGGTACGCGATGCTCTCAGTCGCGACCTCGAAGCGGCGCGCTATGCCGCCGACAGGGCTTTCCGGCAATACGATGCCGCTGATCCCGCGCACCGGCTGGTCGCCAGTGAGCTGGAAGCCCGCTGGAACAGGGCGCTTACTCACGCGGCGGAGGTTGAGGCCAAGATCGCCATGCATGATGTGGCGACGTCCGCACCCCTTGCTGATCCAGCTTCGTTCGGCATTCTAGCCTCGAACCTCAAAACGGTCTGGGATGCGCCGACGACGGATGCTCGTCTCAAGAAGCGCATTGTGCGCACCCTCATTCATGAGGTCGTGGCCGATATCGACGACGTGGCGTCCGAGATCGTTCTCATCGTCCATTGGGTGGGTGGCGCCCACAGCGAGTTGCGCTTGCCGAAGCGCCGGCGCGGACAACGCAACAGCACCTCTGCCGACATCATCCAGGCCGTACGTCAACTGGTGGTGATCGCCAGCGACGATCTGATTGCCGGCCTCCTCAACCGCAACGGCCTCAAGACCGGCAACGGCAATCGCTGGACCCGCGAGCGCGTCACATCAATGCGCTCGAACTACCACATCCCGGTGTTCAAGCCCGCGGAGGACGGGATCGAGCCATGGCTCAACCTTGGCAAGGCCGCAAAGCTCTTGAAGATCGCGCCCAAGACGCTCCGGCTGGCCGCTGAAGTCGGCGAGATCGAATCCATCCATCCTCTGCCGGATGGTCCTTGGATCTTCGCCCGCACCTCGCTGACAACAACTGCTGCTCAATCTATCGCGAACGAGCGCGACAGAACCCAAATCATCACCCCGCGGGATCGCATCCCGCTCAACAAAATCTCTTCTCTTCAATTACATAGCCAGATGGGTGTTCTGATGCGCAGTTGTAATCGGCCCGCCAGCATCCGAGTGCGACGCGGGCCTGGGCCAGCGACGTGAACAGCGTCTCGTTCAACAGTTCATCCCGCAACCTGCCGTTGACGCTCTCGATGAAGGCATTCTGCATCGGCTTGCCCGGCGCGATGTAGTGCCATGCGACACGGCTCTGATCAGCCCATGTCAGGATGGCGTTGCTGGTGAACTCGCTGCCGTTGTCGCTGACCACCATCTTCGGCCTGCCGCATTCGATCGTCAGCCGGTCCAGCTCCCGCGCCACGCGGTTGCCGGAGAGCGAGGTGTCGGCTACCAGCGCCAGGCACTCGCGGGTGCAATCATCGATGACCGTGAGAGGATACGGAAGCGGCGGCCATCGGTGAGCTGATCCGACACGAAGTCGAGCGACCAGCGGTCGTTCGGCGCATCGCCACCGTCATCGGCGAACCGTGTCCGGATCGGCCGCTTGCGGTCGCCATGGCGGCGCACCGCAAAAATCGCACTCGATTGTCAGTTGTCCAATCTTGGCGTGCAGCCGCGTTCACGATGGTGATGCCGAACCACCAGTACAACAGTGGGCAAATCAGGCTGGCAAGCCTGAAGGGAAAAGTGCTGAGCCAGTAGAGCAATGAATCGAGGATCCCGATTCGATGCATCAGACCAAGGCTGCGCATGCCAAAGGGGCTGTATGAGTTGCGGACAATTTGCATCAAGCCGAGGCACCACCGTCCACGCTGAGTAATATACTCTTTCAGTCCTTCGGGAGCCAAACCTTCAGTCAATGGCTCGTTAAGGTACACAGTTTGCCAGCCGTTTTCCGCAAGCTTGAGGGTGAGTAGGAAGTCCTCGGTTACGCTTTGTGTTGGAATCCAGCCAATCTGCTCGACGGCCGGTACCCGCATTACGGATGATGTCCCACAGCAGATGGCAATCCCCCAAGCGTCCCGCGCTGGCTCGACGTTGTCAAAGAAATGACGTTGTTCATCCGGATATGCGGTGCTTATTCCAAGGTTATGTTGGATCGGATCAGGATTGAAGAAGTGCTGCGGGGTTTGCACTAGTGCGACGCTTGGCTCGTGAAACAACGCTAGCGTCCGCTCGATGAAGTCCGCATGGGGAACGAAATCTGCGTGAAGTACAGCGACAAAGACCGGGGGGGCTGGATCGCGGGCGCACGCGCGAAGTGCATGGTTAATGTTTCCCGCTTTAGCGTGCTCCTTATCCGAGCGTGCGAGATATCCGATTTCGTGCAGCTCGCAAAGTTGCCGCACCCAATTCCTGGCGCCGTCGTCGAGGATAAAAATCCGAAGCCGTGGATAGCGGATTTGCGCCGCGCCAATGATCGTGCGCTCGAGCACTTCCGAGGCTCGTTGTAAGTCGTGATAAAGACGTCCACACGCGGCGCTTCTCCAGGCAGCCACCATTCAGAGTACCGGTCTGCTTCTGCCGACCGCTCTTTCACCCGCGACAGTATGAAAAACGCGATGGTAGAGGAAAGCATCGTCAGAGCTTCGAGGATGGCGAATGCCCAACTGAACAGCGCGTCCGCAGTCCAGTCGAGGGGCGCCAGCGTTTCGGTGAAGCGCCAAGCCATATAACGCCAAGACAGTACGGCAGCCGTCCCCAGGAGCAGAGCGCGCCAATACCACTTCATCGGATTGAGAAACGGAAAGACGGTAAGGCAGAGCCCAATTATGAAGGCGGCGCCTGCGAAGGCAGCAACGAGTGGCGACAGCAGAATCATCAGAGTCCGTACCGCGTTATAAAGCGACGGAATTGTGCGATTGGGCCAGCTGTGAAGATGACGCGTCCAGTACGTCCAATCGCGCAGCCGAGATCTGCCTCTCCTGCAAGGTCTGGAACTGTCACTGTGACATCAAAGCGCTGGAGATGTTGCGCACTTGGACCCACAGCAAAATTGGTGTAGAGCGAGGCCGCACCGGATCCGCCAAGGCGGGTTATGGTTCCATTGAAAATACGATCATCTCGAAACAACCGAAATTGCGCGGCCGTTCCCACCGAGAGACCGTCGTAGAGAGATTCGCTGACGCCCGCGGTGACAATCTGGGTACTGCAGTCTACGATCTTGACGAGATCCTGGCCGCGCCGCGCGTATTGGCCATCGTCTATTAGTATGTCCCAGACCAGACCAACGACGCTGGCATTAAGGGTAGCGAAGCTCAGATTATTGACACGAAGACGCTCGGCATCGACTTGCCGGTCGAGCTGTACAATACGTGCTTTCACCTGCTCCTTGTCGACATTTAGCTCGGCCAACCGCTGCTCGAGCTCTCGGATACGTTGGGCCGAGGAGGGAGCGTCGTTATAGGACTCCCCGATGAAGACGCCCTCGCGAGCGGACGTAAGTTCCGTCTCCAAATATTTCACTCGCTGCTGCGCACTCTCCAGTTCTTGCTGCGCGACGTCGTAAGTTGCACGAGCGCGATCCAAATTCGCCGCCGTCTGTACACCACGCGTGCTCAGTTCGTTTGCTCGCTTGAATTCTGCGTCCGCTCGACGAAGGCGTGTGGCCGCAGCGTCTTGAGCTGCTTTCGTTTCGGCAATTCGAGCCTCAATCTGCCGAACCCTTCCGCGCTGGTAATCAGTTGATTGAACATCGAAGCGAGACCTGGATGCGGACAAGGCCTCTCGCTGGCCAACGAGACGGTTGAGCTCGATCTGCTGGTTCGTGCGATGGCGATCAAGCTCAAGAAGCCTCGCGGTATCGAAGCGTTGGTCGTTGATTTCTGCTATGAGCTCGCCGGGACTAATGCGCGCGCCGATGCTCTTTACGGCAAGCGTTACCTTTCCTTCGATTGGGGCGCGAACGATGTAGAGCCGAGCATTGAGTGTAGCGTCCGCCGATGTTCCAGCGAAGTGCTCACCGATAATAACGTACAATCCCACTGCCAACAGGCCAAGCCGACGATTGCACGTACGAGCCTCATAACTCCCAACTGCATTTATGACGGGAAGGTTGCGCAGCGTATTACTGAGCAGCCTACGGTCCAATCGTTTTCGCCTAAGCGACCCTCCGCCCTGCTTTGGATTGCCAAGTCCGCTCGGATGCAAGTGTTAGTGGCTCAGGCGTCATGATCAGACTAACAGGCTGGTAAAGAACAGCTTCGTGATCTCAGCGGCAGGAGGATCCGTATCGTCAGAAGTGCAAACGGTCATGAATTCATTCCTGCAGTTCCAGCAGCGCCAGAGATCTTGGACCCCCCGCGCACCGATGCGTTCATGCCACTCGAGGTGGACCAATGCAGAGCCACATTGAGGGCAGTTTTTGTGACGTTCTATTGAGACCGACTCCATGTGGCAGCTCGTGTCATTGCGTCAAAAGGCCACAGCCGAAGAAGCGTTAGCGTAGCCGCCGCTTCGTGGTCGGCTGCGGTGGATGCGCCTCTCTGTTCAAATCCTGTGCCAACCGCGACAGCTTGATCAGTAAGGGATAATTTTTCAAGGAAGTGTACCAAACCGACAGCATGTCAGAGATCGGACAGTCAAGGTCATGTTCTAACGTAAGGTCGCAAATCGGACACATGGCGATGGCTTTTTCTAGTTGGACAGAAAAGCCCGCCTCCGAGTCAATGGGAAGAACGGAGGAAAATGACGTCAATGAACATTCTCCGGCCGACTTTGAAATGCGTCCGGAGGCGGGGCCTATGGCTAGAGTATTCCAATTTCCAAATGGCAGGCGACAGTCCGTAAGCCTGATAACCCGCCTGCCCCATCAGCCCTTAGGGCAATGATGGGTCCTCAGCTTTATAAGCCGTCATTGCGATGAACTGTGCGGGGTATGCCGGAGCTGTGCGCTGCTCTCTCGGTCAAGGAGTCAAGGCAAAGGTAGAGAGCTTGATACGTCGAGCTTGTGGCCACGGATAGCCGTCGACCAACAAATTTGCTGGTGTTACCTCATTGCTATGGCGAGCGCGTCGCTGAGGGCTCACCTGGGGTAACCAAATGGGGTCGGTCAGATCGGAGGTCTGACGAGACGGACGGGCTGCTCAGAAGCAGGGCTGCAATGAAACGTCATTGATCAAAATCAGATAACAGCAGGATCCATTTGGTTGGCCAAATGCTTGGTGAACCAATCGCCAGTGACTCTGTTCACGGTTGCGAGGTGACACACATAGGGATCCTAGCGTTTATAAGCACGAGATGCTTCGGTTCGCGAGCTCGATTGTAAGCGTCGAGCTGCAAATCCGTCAAGCAGCGGGACGTCTTGCTGCGGCGGGAGGGCGAGCCATCGGGCATCAACCGGATCTACCGGCTTTATCGCGAGGAAGGGCTCACCGTCTGCAAAAGGCGGGCTCGCCGCAAAGGCCGTGGGGACCCGTGCCCCGATCCTGGTCGAGGCGAGGCCGAACGCGCGCTGGTCGCTGGACTTCGTCCACGACCAGTTCGCCAATGGCCGACGCTTCCGCATCCTCAACATCGTCGACGACGTCACCAACGAATGCCTGGCGCCATTCCGGAGACGTCGATCTCGGGGCGGCGCGTGGTCGGCGAACTGACGGCAATCGTCCAGCGACGCGGCAAGCGAGAAATGATCGTGTCCGACCATGGCACCGAGTTCACCTGCAACGCCAGCAGGCCCGCCGTTCCGACAGGCTCATGACAGCCTGCAGATGCGCGATCGCAGCGCGCTTAGCGGCGGGCCTTACCATTTTTTGAAAGGAGCTCGCGAAGTGCGGCGGCATCGAGCATCTGCTCGGCCAGAAGCTTCTTCAGCTTCACGTTCTCCTCTTCCAAGGCCCTGTCCGACTTCACCGACGTGAGCGCGCTCGGCATTAAGTAGAGCTGGTCGTCTGAATTGCGCATCAGGTGCGTCCGTGCCGTTCGAGATCATCCTCAATTCGCGACCACGCACAGTGCACTCTCGCGCGGTCGCCTTACAGCAGATCGTCAGATCGCTTTGCTGGGCAGCACGAGCCAAATGTCGTCTTGTCGATGACCTACAGGCACGCTGCGACGACGCCAGCACGCGGGAGAGCTCGGCGCTGGTGGTTCTGTCGGTGCCAAAAAGAAGGGCATGCTGTCGCTAAGTCAGGCGAATTGTTGAGTCGTAATCCGGACACGATGCTCTGGGGAAACCCTCCACTGTGCTGCCAAGCAGGTTGTGGGAGCTGAGCGCACGAGATCCAACTTGTCATTGATGGTTCGGGCATAACAGTCGCAAGCCAGCGCCGATTCAGTGTCTCAGCAGCAAACTCTTGCGCGACGCTGTGAGGAATCGCGCATCCATGGTGCGACTTACACTCTGAGGGTCAAGTTCAGCAAAATCGATGATTGGGGTCCGATCAAGCCATTCCCTTGGAACCGCCGTCGCTCGGCCACCTGCTGGACGCGGATTGGTTCGTCGCCGCCGGCCCAAGCCTTCGTTCGCTTGGAATTGCGCCTAAGTTCCCGACTGATCGTGGGTGGCGACCGGCCAGGGCCGCGCTCCTCAAGGCTGAGCATCGTCCCATCGCAACAACACCTTTAGCAGGTGTTGCACTGGCATCGTGAACCGAAGCCGCTCTTCACCTTGATCCAGTGCTTCGCGATAGGGAGCAGTGCGATCTCAGAGATCGGTTCGACGAGCCTGAACGCGCTCCGGCTTGCGGCAGCTGCAAAGCGGAGCTGCGTCGCCGCGACTAAACCGTGGAACAACCAGGATAGTGAACAAGAGCACTATCTGTCTAAGGACGGTGGCGGCGTATCCTTTGTGCGCGTTGGCAGTATCGGATATTCGATCTTGGGTAACCGGCCGGTCAATGAATTAAGAAACGCAACGATATCGTTCTTCTCCTTCTCGGTGAGCTCGGCGCCGAGCTGCACCTCACTCATAATGCCTACCGCTTCCTGGAGCGTCCAAACCTGACCCGAATGGAAGTAGGGAGCTCGCAGGGCAACGTTGCGCAAAGGGGCGGCGCGGAACACGTATCGGTCGCTGAAGGCCTTCGTGACCGCGAAACGCCCCTGGTCGGCTGGGGGAAGCAGTTTGCTGTCTGGTCTTTCAATCACGCCGAACGCGAAAAACTCCTGCCCACCAATATTGATTCCGTTGTGGCAGGAGGCGCAGCCTTTGTCCACGAACAGCCGCAATCCTGCCTTTTGGTGGTCATCCAGCGCGTTGGCATCGCCGTTCAGGTATCCATCGAACGGAGCTGCTGGTGTCGTGAGCGTCGCTTCAAAAGCCTCGAGCGCTTTCGCGAAATTGTCAAAGGTGACCGGCGGTGTATCACGCGGGAATGCTTGCTTGAACTTGCCCACATAATCTTCCATCGAATTCAGTGTGGTCGTTACGTGATCCGCAGTCGCATTCATCTCGGCGCTCGCCTGAACGGGCCCCTTGGCTTGTGCCTTAAGATCCGGCGCGCGTCCGTCCCAGAATTGCGCGACATTGAACACTGAATTGTAGACGGTCGGCGCCCGCCGCGCTCCCCGTTGCCAACCGTGACCAACTGACGTTGGACCCGCGTCTACGCCGCCGGTGCCAAGATTGTGGCAGGTATTGCAGCTAATGATCCCACTCGCCGACAGACGAGGGTCGAAGAACAGCATCTTCCCGAGCTCCGCTTTCTCGGTAGTCACGGGATTGTCCTTTAGGGCGGGGATACCAGAAGGGATCGGTTTGAAGATCTGTCTGGCTGTCATCATCAAATCGTCGTTTGCGATGGCATTGCATGAGACACACATCAGAACGGTAGTAATCGATACCTTGAGCATGACGTGAGACTTCCAGATCTTGCCGCGCCGCTACCGAACAACAGTTCTTCAGAAGAGGCGCCCGCTGCATGGATGGCTTTTGCTATGCAGGAACTGAGCCAGCGCGCGCGAGTGAATTGGTCTAGGGTTTCTGTGTTCGATGTTGGCTTCACGACAGTTGTCGTTAGCCCGACACGAACACTTCGACTAATCACGAAGCATAGTGTTTTGCTGCTCTTCGAGGAGGCACGACGCGTCTCTCCGACGAAATGCAGGGGGCAGTGACGTCGCAGGCACCTGTCCCGGGAGTAGATGAAACCTCCCTCCAATTGGATCCGAATCGATGTCGCAGGCGTTACACTATTAATACGAGCCCGATCGAAGCTCCGCCCCGTGCCTAGCGCAGCGCCGTCAGTCCCTCCCCAACCGGCTTTCGGTCCCATGGGCCTGAAAGGGGGCTGCCAGGCTGTCACGACGGGATGAGGCCTGGCGCTGAGCTTGATGAACTTAGCTAACTGTCTGCCGGATCGCGTCTAGTGTCCTGAACCAGAAGTTCGCAACATCGCGTCGTGTTGTACCGGGGCATTGTAACGGCAGAAGCGTTCGATGGAAGCAAGGATATCATCGGCTGACTTGGTCCATCGGAACGGCTTGGGATCAGCGTTATGTCGTTCGATGAACGAGGCGATGTCCGCCCTGAGGGCGGCTACGCTGCGATAGACGCGGCGCCTGATCTTCTAATCGGTAAGAAGCGCTCGACCTGATTGAGTCATGACGAACTGGTCAGGGTCAGGTGCACATGCCAGCGCGGCCGCTTGGCCAGCCATTTCCGGATCAGCGGGGTCTTGTGAGTGGCGTAGTTATCCATGACGAGATGGACGTCGAGTTGGCGCGGCACAGCGGCCTCGATCTCGTCCAGGAATTTGCGGAACTCGGCGGCACGGTGCCGTCCGTAGCACTTGCCGATAACCGGTCCGGTCGCAATGTCGAGGGCGGCGAACAGCGATGTGGTGCCGTGCCTTTTGTAATCGTGACTCCTTCGGGCCGGCTGGCCGGGACGCATCGGCAGCATCGGCCGACTGCGGTCCAGCGCCTGGATTTGAGACTTTTCATCTACACACAGGACGATGGCGTGTGCCGGTGGCGAGACGTAAAGCCCGACGACATGACGCACCTTGGCCACGAAGTTCGGATCAGTCGAGAGCTTGAATGTCTCCAGCCGGTGCGGCTGGAGCCCGAAGGCCCGCCAGATACGTTTCGGTGCTCCCGAGCGCGGCTCATCGTGCAGCCCAGCCACGCGCTGCTTCACAAAGCCCCGCCGCCGTTTGCCTACCGTCCCCCGCTCCAGGCCTAGCTTGGCCGTCACTTCCTTGTTCTGACCGCCTTCCGCGCAGGCCAGCGCGATCCGGGCTCTCAGAGCCAACGCCTGCGCCGCCTTTCGCCGCATTCTCAGCGGCTGAAGTTCAGCACGCTCATCATCGCTCAATACCAGGGGCGCAAGTCGCTGGGTCGCCATCAGATCCTCCGTCGCTGTTGCAGCCGCCATCTCTGGCACAGCGACGCGAATCTAATGCGCAATCTACGATTGCGAACTTGTGACTCGGGACACTAGCACTACTTTGGCAGATTGTTGGATTTGGGCTGTTTATTAGGATTCCCGAATCGATTTTTCAATGATTCATGGGTGGTCGGCTCTTGGAGGGCTGACCATGGCGGAATGGGAAGACGAACTCGAACGCTGGCTGAAGCCGTTCCTGGACCGGTTGGGTCATAAGACCGGCAGCGGATGTATCCCCTGTACGTTGCGGGATTGATCGGCCCGGGCGATCGCAAGAGCGTTCAGCCGATGGCAGAACGCCTTGCAACCGGCAACTACGATCAGCTGCACCATTTCATCGTCGAAGGTGTCTGGGACGCATCACCGCTGGAATCTGAGCTGCTCAACCAGGCGGATCGGCTTGTCGGCGGCAAGGATGCGGTGTTAGTCATTGATGACACCGCAATGCCGAAAAAGGGCGAACGCTCGGTTGGTGTCGCGGCTCAATATGCGTCCTCTCTTGGCAAAACGGCAAATTGCCAAACGCTGGTGTCGCTGACCCTTGCGCGCGGCGAAGTGCCCGTGATGGTCGCATTGCGTCTCTTTCTGCCCGAGAGTTGGACAGGCAATGTGTCTCGTTTGATGCGTGCTCGGGTGCCGATCGAACACCGAACGGCAAGATCCAAGCCAGAAATCGCTTTGGCTGAGGTTGATCGAGCGATGGCAGCCAACGTGCGCTTTGGATGTGTGCTGGCGGATGCAGGATACGGGCTCAGCGCACCATTTCGACAAGGGCTAACAGAACGCGGATTGGCCTGGGCCGTCGGCATCCCTCGGCACCTCAAGGTGTATCCGGTTGATGTGAAGCTCATTTGGCCGATTACCAAAGTCCGCGGGAAACCACGAAAGCACCACGTGCCGGATATCTTATCAATTGCGGCAGAACACATGCTGGCGAGCGCCAAATGGAAAACCGTGAGTTGGCGCAGCGGGACGAAAGGTCGGCTGAAAGCCCGATTTGCTGCTCTCCGTGTCCGCACCGCCGACGGCCCTCCGCAGCGAATCTGGGATAAGGGTCAGCAGCATCTCCCGGGCGACGAAGCTTGGCTCATTGGCGAGCAGCGTGCCTCAGGGGAGAAGAAATACTATCTCGCCAACCTCCCTGCGGCGACGGATCTGCGCACACTGGCCGCCACCATCAAGGCACGATGGATTTGTGAGCAGGCGCATCAGCAGTTGAAGGAGGAGCTTGGGCTTGATCACTTCGAAGGGCGATCATGGCAGGGTCTTCATCGCCACGCCCTGATGACAATGATTGCCTACGCCTTCTTGCAGCACCGTCGCCTCGCACATGCGGGACGGAAAAAAAGAATCAATGGGCCTCCGCCTCAACCAACCATGCCCGCCGTACGCCACGCCATCGTCGATCTCATTCTCCGGCCGCCATCGCAGCGATGCCCGCACTGCAGAAGACGAATCTGTGAAAAACCACAGCACAAACCAAATCTGCCAAAGTAGTGCTAATCCCTTCGGTAGTAGAGAGGACACCTCGCTCCCCACGCTGAATACAAGGTTTATGGCTTGGCAGCCGAGAAACGCGCTGCCACGGTCTCTGCTCCCACGGTAGAGAGGCGCATCAAGAGGAATACCTTTTACCTCGGGCATCGCATTCCTCCTCGCTCTTGGAGTGTTTGGACGCAACTGTAGATTCAGCTAACTCGTCTCAGCAACAGTGCTCGGTTTTTGAAGCATCCTGAAGAGACTGTGATGATGCAACCTCGATGATGCAACCTCCAATGCAGCTCGGTGATCCCTCGGCTCATAGAGCGCTGATCATGATCGTCTCGCCGACGACGCGTACAGTTCTGCGCGCTGCACCTCAATTCTGTGGTGCAGAATGAGCTTGACGATCGTGCGTTCATTCCCGTGAAGTATGCTCACCGACGATGATGATAACTCGATAGGCCTCTCTATCTGTCGCATGCAACGTCGATGCCAAGCACCTCATTCGGTGTTAGAGGACTCGCTCGGATGAAGATGTACGAGAAGGCCGCCGACAACCGTCGCCTCTTCTGCTGTTGCCTTCCCCCTTGTTTGATTGGCCACGCGGAATGTCGAAAGTCCGACATGATCAATTGGGACATAAACGCATGACGAGTTCGCACGCCTCGCAGTTTGGGGAGGCTCGACTAAGCTTTAATGTCGAAACGCTATCGCTGTGCATGGCCCGAAACGCATGCTAGCGGATACCCAGGTCGCGTAAGAAGATCGGAACAGCTGTAGCAACTGTGCAAGAGTTGCGTGAGTTTGCATTCGTACGAGATTCTCGGCGCGTCGATTGCACAGGATGGATACTCCAATTCGCAAGACTCGGAGAACCTCATGCGTTCTGCGCCCCACTCCCGCGGCCAGCCACGAAGAGCTCAGTACGTGCATCTGTGCGGAACCGGCGTTGCGTCGCCTGCAGTCCACGCGCATCTTCCGGAGGAAACTCGGTCGTGATTCGTCGGGCTCAACAAGGTGGCCCAATGTCATGATGCCAATTCAACACTCCGACGGTAATGTATGAACGGCGGACGCGTGTCCACGACGTGGAATCGTTATCGAGTTGGTTTTCACGCCGAGTTACACGGCACTACGCACAGCCTTTGGGCATCGCAGCGGGACACAGCAGATCGACCAGGGGGCGATTGACATAGTGCATAGTGGATGTCGCAAAGACCTTGCACCCACCACACTCTCGAGGAAGCGAAATTATGGGACGTGTCAGCGAAAAAGTCATTCTGGTGACCGGCGGGGCTCGAGGGATGGGGGCCGCTCATGCGCGCCTGCTGGTAGCGAGGGAGCTAAAGTCGTGATCACCGATATTCTTCGTAAAGAAGGCGAGGCTTTCGCGGCCGGCCTTGGCACATCCGCGATCTATCTGCGTCAAGACGTCGCTCAGCCAGAGGAATGGTGCCAAGCGATCGCGGCTGCGGAGAGCAAGTTTGGCGCGCTGCATGGCCTCGTCAACAATGCCGGCATAGTCAGTATTGCTCCTATCGAGCAGTTTCCGCTTGAGCAGTGGACGAAGACCCTTGCTGTCAATCTCACCGGTGTATTTTTGGGAATGCAGACTGCCCTGCCGGCCATGCGCCGCGCGGGCGGAGGCTCGATCGTCAACATCTCGTCGGTCGAGGGGCTGAGGGGTAGTGCAGGGCTTCACGCCTACGTTGCTTCCAAGTTCGGCGTGCGGGGCATTACCAAGTCCGCTGCTTTGGAGGCCGCTGCGTCTGGGGTTCGAATAAACTCAGTCCATCCGGGGTTAATCAACACCTGGATGACAAAGGACTTCGATTCTTCCAGTTTTCCCATTCCGCTTGGGCGGGCAGCCGAGCCGCCGGAAGTGTCACAGGTAGTGTTGTTCCTGCTCAGTGACGAGTCCTCTTATCTTACGGGCTCCGAAATCGTCGTCGATGGCGGTCTGACGATCGGCGTCCCGTACAAGTGTCAGGCGCCCGAAAGCATCTTCTGACTAGCAGCTGATCAATTGTCACATAAAACAAGATCTGAGGTTGCGATGTAGTACAGCAGTGGGAACTACGAAGCCTATGCTCGCCCCCGCAAGCCCGCTGGTGTGGACAGCAAGACTTGGCGGCGCTCTCCGGCGCGGCCGCCGGTGCTGGTTCCGGCGACGTAGTCGAAATAGTCCGCCAGACGACAGTCTGGCGCGGTTGCTTGCCTTGGTTAGCAACCGCTCGATTTCCTCTAGAATTTTCAACGAGAGGCCCCCTCGGATTCCGCCCCCGTCTATGGCAAGACGTTTGCGCGGCCCACCACTCTCGAGCCGCGCTTTTAGATCAATCCGACGTTCTGGAAGACGTCCCACCATGTGCTTCTCCCGCTTTTGAAACTCCGAGGGAAGCGAAACCCGAAGATGCCTCGATCGCTTATCGCTGCGGGACATGCAAAGTGGTGACCAAATAGGGGCCAGCACATCCGTAGCACTACTCGATGCACCCTAACCTAAGCCTCAGGCCGAGGTTGTATCGTGAAGTTTCTCACAATCGCTGTTGTAGTTGGATGACGCAGCTCACCGCGGCGTGTCCGCGACGATCGACGGCGAGTTCGGCAGTCCCGCGCAGGGTCTCACCAAATTCGCGGTGTCGGCGCCTGATAGACAAGTCGCAGGTTCCGCTCACTAGAAATGTCATCGGTGAGAGGACAGCTAGGCTGGCCTGATCGCCCTATGTTCGACCCGCCGGAGGCGCGGAGTGTATTGATCATCCGCAACAGGGAAGGGCTCGCAGAGCTTCGAGGCCGTCAACGATACCGATAGAACCCGAAGCGGACGATGTCGAGTGAATGTCCCTCGAGCGAGGTCGAAGCACTGCGAAGGGCGATTTCTCCTGGCAGATTCCGCGGCACAGTTGGTCGTTTTCCCTTGGGACCTCAACTCTACAACATTTGGTAGTAGATGATTCCAGCCATATGATGCTTCCATCACAATTACTCGTCGGCGGCAATTCGATTGATGGCGCTGCCTGGGGCCTTACTCCTAAAACTGGGAGCCCACTTTGCGCTTGCCGAACTATTCAAGAACTCTGAGCTCTGACCGAAAACAGCATTTGCCTTCACAGGGCGTGAACCATGTATAAAATCGACCGCGAGCGTTTTCTCGACCTTACCGAGAATCATGACATCCCAACAGTGCCGCAAGTCGAGGCAATACTGGAGGAAGCGGAGAGCGAGTCACTCAGCTACGCGAAGCTCAATTCACTCGTGAACGCGATCCACTCAACCGAGTTCCAGGCCATTCGCGACAAAGTTCTTGCAAAGTCCGAATTTGTCCGTCGCAAGATTTATGGCGGCTTGGTTGTTTCGATGGCACCGGTGGAGGTAACAAATCGCTGCGCGTCTGATTGTAATTTCTGTGGCTGGCGCTCCGACAACAATGAGATGCGCCGGATAAGCCTGGACGAGCGGCTCATTGTCGTGCAGGTTGAGTACCTACTCGCGAAGGGTTTCCAGCACATCGAACTTGTTGGTGGCGATGATGTAAAATTCGTAAGAGATCAGCTTCCCGTCCTTGTTCAACGAGTAAGGCAGATAATGGGCGGAAGTCTCGCAAACAGAGTACTGTTTTGCACGATGGCGCTGACGTCACGGCATTATAGAAGCCTGAAGAACCCGGCGCTGACGGCATCATCATGTGGCAGGAGACTTATGACCATGAAGTCTATAACTCCCACATTACGAAGGGTCCCAAGGCTCGCGGCATCGATGACAACTACAAGGTCGTGAAGAATGGTGATGGATACCGCTTCCGGTTGGAGAGCCAGGATCGCGCGCTACGGGAAGGCTTATCGGCTTCAGTTGGAGCAATGCTAGGCCTAAATCCAAATATCGGGTTCGAGATAATTGCAACCGTAGATCACGCCCGATATCTGGAAAGTTCGTACCAGCCCGGTGATCCTATTATCGTAGGCATGCCAACTTGGAACAACATTACTACGCCGCGCACCGACAAAAGACCAGCGCGCACTCTTCCGATCGACGGCTATTTTGCATTCTTCGCATCGATCTACTTTCTCGCATTGCATCGCTACCGCGCATGGATATTCCCGAATTGCAGGGTGAGCCTACCGATCCAGATCGACGCTGTTCGTGCGGCCGGTGTTTATACCTCAACTGAGGTAAAACTCGGGCCGGGTGGATATCTAAACTCGGCAATTGCCAAGCTTCCGGTCGAGCAACGAGCTGCCATCATGCAGATGCTGAAATCGACATTCAAAGGAGAGTTATCAGCAGAAAATTGGCATGATGAGCTCGACAACCTTGAGCAGTTCAAGCACGACTTTCACCATCACGAGACCTACGTAAAAGCGTTGACTGACGCCGGCTTATTCATTGGCAGCCAAACGGCGCCTAGTTCGGCGAACCATTGATCGGGAGCGTGTTGCTCACTCCAGGTGGCCGATCATATTCGCTATGAGTCGATCAACTGCACGTGCCGCGGTCCAAATCGCTCACGAATAAGCAAGTAGCCTTCTGGACGATCCGCTGCCATTCCGCTTCGGGCTTGAGCGTTCAGACTGGGCCGGCCCTTCGCAAAGCGCTCGCAAACGCGCTCGTGTTGCTTGACCATCACGGCGGTCAGCATTTTTATGGCTGCTCGTTCCGCTTCGAAGCCGCGCAACTTCGCAAAGGTGGAACGCAGTTGCTGCAACATCGAGGAATGGTCGCGAGCCCAAAGTCCTGTGAAGGCCTCATCCACGCCGAGCATCGGAACGACCACGTGTTTCTCGTAGTCGTTCCTGGACATATTGCCGGCAACCTTGAACGCGACTGCACACGCCCTGGTTATTGATGAGAACCGCTGAAACTGACGAGCAGTGGCCACATGATTGTCGGCTGAAATAGCACGTTCCATTAGCTTGAGGCTGCGCTCGAGTTCACGGCAGAGTACGAACAAGCCTTGATGACCAGTAATCCAGTTGGTGAGGGCTTCACCGGCATGGGCCCTCCTAAGTTCCTCGTACTTCATAGGGCCAGTCATGTTCGTTCTCCGTAGTTTTCTACAATCGATTGAACGGCCTCGCCCAGGATCGCTTCCTCAACATCTGTTAGGACGCTCTTGGAGCTTACAAGTGCGGCGCATCCACTCATAGTCCGAAGAAGCGCCACCAATCCGGCAAGGTCTGAATCTTTTTGGATACGCTGGACCAAGAAGAACCAGTCGTAGCGATCCATTTTGGAGCCTGAACTCGGCACCTTGTCCTCAAGAGCGACTGCGTTCACATCGGCGCCGAGAATGAGCCTCAAAGATTTCATTTGGCTTATGAGAGATGGCGAGGAGTTTCTAATGATGTCAACTACCGCCTGCGCGCGATCTGGCGACAGATGCCTCATCAGGTCCGCCGATACCTCGATTGGAAGCATTAGATGTGGCGTGGCCATAACTTAGCCTTTCTAGATTACTCCACGAGTTTCATCCAGCCTGCACAACTACACCAGAGCCGGTTCAAACAAACCACGTCCGCAGACCAAGATCTTGGTTCGTATCGCAAGCTCTGATCAAGACCAGCGGAAGCAGCGGGTTTGCTTTCTGCCAGTGCTCGTCCAGCGGATTTGCCCCCCCCAACTGATAACGCGGTTGCTGTCTGCGCGAATTCGTCGCCCGCACGCTAGCCTCTCTGGCAGGCGAGACAGAAGCCGACGCCGCAACACAACCAGAGCACACGCCGTTCAGTCATATCTTTCCCACACAAGGGTCCCGGATTGTATCCCCGAAAAGACCAACAGGCGCCTACCAGGATTGGTCGGCCCATGCCCCCCGTCCCTGCCTCCTATGTATCCGTTGCTGAGTTTGAAGTTGTGAAAGACTTGTTTTCCTACATTCCCAGAATTTCGCTGATGTGGAATCAGATCGGTCGCGCAGCGGGTATCATCAAAAGGAGATCACGCTGCCTGGATCGCGCCACTCGCGATCCGCAAAAGAAGCCGCGTGCCTTTGGGTACCGAACGACGTTGCGTGCTCCGATGACAAGCAAGTGCCTGAGATAGGAATCGCCCTGTTTCGTAATCCGGCCGAGTCGATCCTTCCCGCCGGTGGAATTCTGCTTAGGCGTCAGGCCAAGCCAGGCCGCGAACTCCCGCCCGGAGCGGAACATGGTCGCGTCCGGCACGGTCGCGGCGAGAGCCGTGGCCGTAATGGGACCGATCCCGGGAATCGAGGACAGCAACTTCGCCATCGGATTTACTCGCTGGATCTCAGCCAGTTCGCGCTTAATGGCCTCGACCTGCCGGTCCAATTCCTTCAGCTGGCTCACAAGGACGGCCAGCGCGATGCGGGCGTGGGCCGGTAGCGTCAGTTCCTCGTCATCCAACAAGTCCACCAGACCGTCCACCCGTTGCCGGCCTTGCCCGACAGTGATTCCGAACTCAGCAAAGTGAGCCCGAATGGCGCAAGCTGTCATGGTGCGTTGGCGGACCAGCAAGCCTCTTGCACGATGAAGCATCAAGAAGCCCTGGTTCTCGGCGCTCTTGATTGGAACGAACCGCATATTGGGACGACTCCGCTTCGCAGATCGCGGCCGCGTCAGCGGCGTCATTCTTGGCTCCTCTTCGTAGGTAGGGTTTAACATAGGCTGGCGGAATCAATCTGACATCGTGCCCAAATTGCCGAATCTCCCGCGCCCAGTGGTGAGCAGTCGCGCAGGCCTCGATGCCGACCAGGCAAGGTGCGAGCGAGGAGAAGAACGACACGATCTCGCCTCGCCGGAGGCGTTGGCGACCGGCCACTTGGCCTTGGCCATCAACTGCATGGATGTGAAACACGTGCTTCGAAATGTCCAACCCAATTGTTGCGGCTTCCATTGGTCAATTGCTCCTGTAAGCGGGTTCGTCCATCGCCAGTATATCGCCGGCGCCGAGGGAGCGGGGCCGTCTTCCCCATCAACGGCCAGCTGCGGGATGAATTGCTGAACGAGACGCTGTTCACGTCAGTGGCCCAGGTTCGCATGGCTCTCGGATGCTGGCGGGCCGATTACAACGATGCCCGACCCCACTCGCAGCTCGGATGGAAAACGCCCTCCGAGTTCGCCTTCACCTGTCACCCGCGCCGGGATCTGGCGCTGCGCTATGCCGAAGGCTCCGCGCCAGCTGCCGTCGCTCCCACCGCCCAACCGGGCAAATCCAACGACCGGAGCGAACTCAGGAATGGATAAAACTTGATGTGGTGGAACGGCCCGCTCCAACAGCATCAAAGTGCTAGAACGTGGTCGTCGTTCGAACACCACAAAGGAGGGACCGTTCCGTGAAGCAGGTTATCACCATTGGGCTGGATCTGGCCAAGCACGTTTTCCAGGTTCATGGGGCGGATGCCGAGGGCTCACCCGTGTTCAACCGGAAGCTACGGCGCAGCGAAGTTCTGCGTCTCTTTGAGAAGCTGCCAGCGTGCCTGGTGGGGATGGAAGCATGTGGTAGCGCCCACTATTGGGCGCGCGAGATCGCAGCTCTCGGTCATGAGGTGCGGCTCATTCCCCCGGCTTATGTTAAACCCTTCGTCAAGCGAGGCAAAACGGATGCGGCGGACGCGGAGGCCATCAGCGAAGCGGTGACCCGAAAGACCATGCGCTTCGTGCCGATTAAGACAGCCGAGCAACAGGCTGCCGCGATGGTGCTGAAGACCCGCGCTCTTCTAGTGCGGCAGCGAACGCAGACGGTTAACGCGCTGCGCGCGCATTTGGCCGAATTGGGGATCATCGCCGCCGCCGGCATGGCAAAGGTTGAGGCGCTGATTGCGATCGTGCGGGACAAGACAGATGTCCGCCTGCCCGCAGCGGCGCGCTTCGCCCTGATGGCGATTGCCGATGAGATCGAAGCTGCAGCGGACCAGATCGACAGGCTCGAGCGCGCAATTATTGTGGAGGCAAGCGCGACGAGGACATGCGTCGGTTGACCACGATTTCTGGCGTCGGCCCCATTACAGCGGCGACCATTAAGGCGCTTGTGCCAGACCCCGGAGGGTTCACGTCAGCTCGCCACTTCGCGGCCTGGCTGGCAAAGAGCGGCTGGGGCGGATATCAAAGATGGGGAATCCGGAGCTCCGCTCTCTCCTCGTCGTCGGGGCAACGGCCGTCTTGCGGGTTGCCCGAAACGACGCGCTGAGCCGGCCGTGGCTGAAGGCGCTTCTTGCCAGACGGCCTTTCAAAGTTGTCGCGGTCGCGGAGGCCAATAAGACGGCGCGGATCATCTGGGCGCTTCTAAACAAGGGCGGGACTTATCGGCGTCCCGACCCACTGGCGATTACCGCGGTAGCCGACTGATGAACGCAATGACCGTCACAACGATCTGACCGGCGCAGGCCGGCAGAGGGCAAGGTGCAACGACAGGCGATGAACCCATGGGACGAAATCCCGAGACGAGTGAAGCCACTGCCCCCAATGCGCTCAAGCGCGCAAACTTGATTTGGCTCCTCGTTTCGCGGATCTCATCGAGGCCAGCGGCCATGTGCCGCGCGCAAAGGCCGGACATATAACCGCACCGTCCCAATGTGTGAAATCGACTGAAAAAGCTCTTGCCTCGCGGGCCGTTCCACATATGGGGGCAAGGTCAGCTGTCCCTGCCACGAGCCGCCAACTCCCACACCGGCCAGCCTCAAAGCAGCGGAAGAAGCAGGCCGGGAGATCATCGTCGTCGGAGGACGAGCCTAACTACTTGATCCCGGCCCACCAGTCGGAAGCAGCGCGGGCGCGGCTCGGAGTCGGTTAGCCAGGGAGGCATGAAGGCCCGTATCCTGCTACACCCACGCTGCCGTCGAGTTTAGCGGGCTGGCGCGCCTCGCCAAACCCATCGGCTTTGTATCGGCGCTAGCTGACTGAAAGCTGAGGAGACCGCGTAGCAATTCACCCAACGAAACGCAGCCCGCCTGGGCCACTTGCCTCGAGAACAATGAAGACGTTTAGACACCAGACAAAGGGCGTTCGGCGTGCTTACGATCAGAGGCAGCCGCACCACGACGACGGGCCGGGTTGGCGATCAGCCAAACCACTGCACGCTTCTGACTGATCGCCGTGACGACCTCACGCTCTCCCGGTTCGTGCTGCTCTTCGACCAAGTAGAGCCGGTCGTCTGAATTGCGCATCAGGTGCGTCCGTGCCGGCGGCCACGCACAGTGCACTTTCGCGGTCGAATTCGAACAGATCGTCAGATCGCTTTTGCTTGGCAGCACGAGTCAAATGTCGTCTTCTTGATGACCTACAGGCACGCTGCGTCGACGCCGCAACCTGGAGAGCTCGGCGCTGGTGGTTCTGTCGGTGCCAAAAAAAAGGGCACGCTGTCGCTATGTCACGCGAATTGTTTAGTTGTAATCCGGACACGATGCTCTGGGAAAACTCTCGGCTGTGCTGCCAAGCAGGTTGTGGGAGCTGAGGCGCACGGATCCAACTTGTCATTGATGGTTCGAGCATAACAGTCGCAAGCCAGCGCCGATTCAGTGTCTCAGCAGCAAACTCTGCGCGACGCTGGGAGGGATCGCGCATCCATGGTGCGACTTACACTGTCGCCCGTGAACAAGCCTCTAAGCGATTGAGCGGGAGTCTGTTTCTGGGATTTGATGGCGTTTGAGATTGCAGGGATTTGATGCTTGGACGCCGCAAACCTTGCAAATTCGTTTTGTGGATTCCTCTCCGTTGTGAACCGTGCTTCTGTGGTGCGCCGGAGGACGATGCGGCCGAAGAAGCATAAGACGACGGGATCGAACGATCTGTTCCGGGCACGGCTGGATCAGATCATCAACATGAAGCACGAGTTGGTTCTGCTTGCCGGCAGGATCGATTGGGACTGGATCGACGGGGAGATTGCCCCGCTCTACAGCGAGAACGGCAGACCGGGGATTGAAACCCGCTTCATGATCGGGCTGTTGTTGCTCAAGCACATTTACGGGCTGTCCGATGAGGGGGTGTGCGAGCGCTGGGTCCACGACCCATATTTCCGTGTGCCTCGTAGCCGGTGCGTATCTGCCGGCACAACTGTGTTGAAGATGGGAGTTGGCCTCCCGGAGCCGGCCTGCAGGGGCAGGCTTCAAACCACTCCAGGCTGCTGCGTTTAAGAGACGCGGTGGTGAGCGCTGGGGAAAAAAGGCGGCGGGATACGCCGTCAGGTGAGTGATGAGAAGATGAGCGCAAGCGAACCGCCGATGACGCATCGAAATGGGTCCAGACGCTGTCAAAACGGGCATGGGGATAGTGATGCTCGGAAGAGTGTGGGCGACACCTGCTTACGGTCCACGCGGCAGCCGGTGTATAGGCGGCATGATCTCATCACAGGCTTCAATCCGGAACGAGGGAACCTGGTTCGGGGTGTCAAGGGGAATCCGCAAGTGGCGCACACCACGAGGGAGAACACCAATACCCGAGACAGGGACGGAGCAGCTCGTAGTAGCGCTGAAGTGGCTGTAATGGCTGTGGAGCGAAGGGGCTGCGTTACTCTGTCCGACATCAGACGCCAACCGGCTTTGTCGGGAGGAGCGTCATGACGCCGGACAAACCGTTGCCGATCACCAAGCGTATGGTCTGGGAGGCCTACCAGCTGGTGGCAGGGAATGGAAAAGCAGCGGGCGTCGATGGCCAGAGCCTGGATGAATTCGCGCAGGACCTTGGGAATAACCTCTACAAGCTGTGGAATCGCATGGCGTCGGGAAGCTATCTCCCACCTGCGGTCAAGCGCGTGGAGATTCCCAAAGCCAACGGCGGCATCCGTCCTCTGGGCATTCCGACGGTCGGGGACCGCGTCGCACAGATGGTGGTCAAGCAGTATCTGGAACCGGGGTTGGATCGAGTGTTTGATCCCAACTCCTACGGCTATCGGCCGGGCAAATCAGCGCATCAGGCGATCGAGCAAACGCGTAAGCGGTGCTGGGACTATGACTGGGCTTTGGATCTCGACATCAAAGGCTTTTTCGACACGATCGATCATGCCCTTCTGGTGAGAGCGCTTCGGAAGCACTGTCAGGAGGCCTGGGTTTTGCTGTACGTCGAGCGATGGCTGAAGGCTCCGGTGGAAATGCCCGATGGGACTATCCAGAAACGGGAGGCCGGAACACCGCAAGGTGGAGTGGTAAGCCCGCTGCTGGCGAATCTTTTTCTGCACTACGCCTTCGATGCGTGGATGCGTCGGACGTTTCCGAGCATTCCGTTCGAGCGCTATGCCGATGATGCAATCTGCCATTGCCGGACACGGCAGGAAGCAGAACATCTGAAGGCTGCGCTAGAAAAGAGATTTGCCGACTGTCATCTGACACTGCACCCGCAAAAGACCCAAGTGGTTTATTGCAGGGACAGCAATCGACGTGGGACACATCCGCAGATCCACTTCACCTTCCTTGGCTTCACCTTCCAACCCCGCAGGGCGAAGAATCGCTGGGGAAAGCTCTTCACACGCTTCCTTCCCGCAGTTGGCCCGCAGGCGCTCAAACGCATGCGGGAGCGGATAAGGAGCTGGCGCTTGCCACAGCACGCGCCGCTTCCGTTGACTGATATAGCCCGAATACTCAATCCGATTCTTCAAGGGTGGTGGCAGTATTATGGGCGTTTCTATCCAACGGAGATGTGGAAGCTGTTCACGTACTTTGACGAACGTCTCGGAGTGTGGCTCCGGCGGAAGTACAAGTCGCTCAAAAGGCACCGGGGACGGAGCTTGCGGCGGCTGAACAGCATTGCGAAGCGCAATCCCTCATTCTTCGTCCACTGGGCGCGCCTTGGTCACGCAACGGTTGGGTGACAAGAGCCGGATGATGCGAGAGTATCACGTCCGGTTCTGTGAGGGGCTGAGGGTGAAACTCCCTCGGCCCACTCGACAGTACTTTACCGGCGAAGAGTTCTTCCAGCACGCATTCCCGCACGAGCGCTCGGACCTGAGCCACCGGCGCAAGCGGCTCGGCGACAAGCTGGAGCTGTTGCTGGCCGAGAGCTTGCGGGTGGCACACGAGGCCGGCGCGTTGCGCAGCCAGGACCTCAAGCGGGTCACGGTCGGTCGAGTAGCCCCCGGGGA
>NZ_JADYVF010000013.1:0-218869 GCF_020193625.1 Bradyrhizobium sp. IC3123
GTGGCGGGCGGAGTAGGGCCCAGGCTCACGTTTTCGGGCGCGCCGGTCGCGGTCGATATGTGGACAGGCTGGGCGCCGATCGGGGCAGAGCAGAGCGGTACTGGCTATGATGTGGCCTGGAAGAATGAGAGCACAGGCCAATACAACATCTGGAGCACCGACTCGAATGGCAGTTATGTCGCTAACCTTCTCAGTTTCGTTTCCGGGAGGAGCGCGGCGCTACAATCGTATGAGACCACGTTCCATCAGGATTTAAATAGCGATGGTGTTGTTGCGATAGCTGCTGGCAGTTCATCAATTGCAATGGCCGCAGACGACACCTTTGTGTTCCATTCTATCTTCGCCGAATCCAACAACTTTGAGTACGTTCCTACGGCGCTCCTAGGTTTGAATGCAGACAGCAATGGTGCAAGGGCCTCGCTCGGCCCATCCAATCCCGTGCTAGAAGCCGTGACGCAGATCGACGCAAATGTCGCCGATCTGCTTTCGGGCCACTTCAATCATCTGGCAGGTTTCGCGGCGCACGATCTGCTCGCCTGACGTATGCGAGCGAGGATAAAACGCAGGCATCGAGCCTGGCAGACGAGAGTGTCGAGAAGCTGCGTCGCCTGGCGAGGGATGCAGGCGTGGTCCAGATTTTGATATCTGAAGGTCTCTCGCAGATGCTGATCGATGTGTCTCTTTACCCGGTGCACTTGCGGCGCTAATTGCGGCGCAAAACAAGACCGCGCTCGCATTATTCGGACAAGCTTCTGCGGGAGCTTGAGGCGAAGAAGGCAGAGAAGCGGCAGCCGACTCCGCTACAAATCAAAATTGAGGAATTCCGAAAAATGCAAGGACGACGGTAACTGACGCGTCGTAACTGAATGTTACGAAGGGGATTCCGAGCCCATCTTGGTCTCGCGCCAGTTGGCGTGGAAGAAGGCGCCGGTTGCGTCGGGCAGGGACGCCCATCCGCCTGGCCAAGCCGCTACCGTTGAAGGGAATAAATCGCCCGCCCCCATGCTGCTTCGCCGGCCTGGGGCAGTTGCTGATACCGCTTTCAGACGCGTGGAAGATGGCACCCCGGCAACTTGCCCGTCACTCGGCTAAGTTCACCCCTTCCTTGAAATAAGCGATCGTCTTCTGCACCCCTTCGTCCAGTGCGACTTTCGGCTGCCAGTCCAGCAGCGCTTTGCCGTCGAAAGATCCGGCCGGCGGTGTCGCGGATCGTCTTGCGGCAGCGGCTTGAAGATGAGTTTGGAGCATGAATTGGTGAACTTGATCACCTTCTCGGCCGAATTCCGAGTTGCGGCCGAGATTGACGGCCCCCCGTGCACCCGTCAGGAGACAACATACCCGAATGGTCGCCTCGACGAGATCGTCGACATAACAAAACGACTGGTTTGGCCACCGTCGGCGAAGATGGTGATGGGATCGACCTTGAGCGCCTGCACGATGAACGACGAAACGATGCGGCCGTCGCTCGGCTGCATTCGCGGACCGTATGTGTTGAAGATGCGGCCAACAACCTTGATCGGCAACCGATGCTGGCGCCAATAGTCGAAGAACAGGGTTTCGGCGCAGCGCTCGCCTTCATCGTAGCAGGAACGGAGATCGGATTGACGTTGCCCCAATATTTTTGAGTCTGCGGATGGATCAGCGGCTCTCCATAAACTTCGCTCGTAAAAGCCTGGAAGATCCGCGCCTTGAGACGCTTGGCTAGATCCCATCATGTTGATGGCGCCGTGGACGCTGGTCTTAGTCGTTTGTACGGGATCGCGCTGGTAATGGATCGGCGAGGCCGGGCAGGCGAGATTGAAGTCGCGTCGACCTCGACATAGTGCGGAAAGGTTACGTCGCGCCTGACCGCTCGAACCACGGGTTCTGCAAGAGATGAGCGATGTTGCGCCGGCTGCCGGTGAAGCTTGTCGACCGAGAGGACCTCCGCCCCTTCGGCAAGCGGCCGTTCACACGAGTGGGAACCTATTAAGCCGGCCCGCCGGTCACCAGGATTCGGCCGTTGTGGTAACGCTCAAGGGCATCGGCTCCAGTCGCTTGGGTTCGGCTGACTAGGGCTCGAGCGCGACTTCTATTGGCGGCGCGGCTGATAGCCAATCCTTAATGTTATAGGTATTCTTATACCGTGGTCGCAATTTGCGCAAAGACCGGTCGCTGCATTGTCCGCTGTCCCGAGGCGTTGGCGCTTCCCGTCATTTTTTCTCGATAGAAAAGCGATGCTGCGCACGGTAAGACCCCCTAGGCGGGTTCGCGGCAGCGCCAAGGCAGGACTTCCACTGTGACGCCAATTTCCAGTCTCACCTATCGCAATTATCTGATTGCGCTGCATGACGCTATTGCGACAGCTCTGGCGGTCCTTGTCAGCTTCTGTCTTCGTTTCGAAGGCGATCTTCTATTCGAGCGATTACCTCTGCTACTTCGCCTGCTGCCGTTCTTTGTCGGGTTCAGCGTCGTCGTTTGCTACGTTTTCAATCTAACCACCACGAAATGGCGGTTCATATCTCTGCCTGACGCGCTCAACATTCTGCGCGTCGCGTCTGTTCTCACGGCCGCATTGGTTGTGGCCGACTACATTTTTGTATCTCCGAACGTCTTTGGTGCATTTTTCTTAGGAAAGATTACTATCGTTCTGTACTGGTTCTTTGAAGTATTCTTCCTTAGCGCATCGCGGTTTGCCTATCGGTATTTCAGATATAGCCGCACTCTTCGTCATGTTCGCGAGCAGAATGCGCCTCCAACGCTCATTGTCGGTAGGGCTGCCGACATGGAGGTCCTTTTGCGCGCGATCGAGAACGGCTTGGTCAAGGGAATTTTCCCGATAGGGCTCATTTCGCCTTCGCGAGCGGACCGAGGGCAGCTGGTTCGCAATATTCCCGTGCTTGGCGGCTTGGACGATTTCGAAAACGTCATTCGCGATTTTGCCAATCGCAAGCGACCGATAGCGCGGCTTGTGATGGGGCCGTCGAGCTTTGAGCCCGATGCGCATCCTGAGTCAATCCTTGTGCGGGCCAGAAATCTGGGCATGGTCGTAAGCCAACTACCCTCGCTGGAGAGCGGGGAGACGCCGAAGCTGAAGCCGGTCGCCGTAGAAGATCTCCTGTTGCGGCCGATCCATACCATCGACCATCGGCGGCTCGAAGATCTGGTCGAGGGAAAGGCGGTGGTGGTCACCGGAGGAGCGGGATCGATCGGCTCCGAAATCTGTGATCGTGTACTTCGTCACGGCGCGGCCAGACTACTCGTGATCGATAACTCTGAGCCCGCGTTGTACCGTTTGATGGAGACGATCTCCGTCACTAATCCGGCTGCGAAGCTGGAAGCCAGGATCGCGGACGTGCGAGACCGAAACCGGATCTTTCGGTTGTTGGCGGAATTCAAACCTCAAATCGTGTTTCACGCTGCGGCGCTTAAACACGTTCCCATTCTTGAGCAGGACTGGGGCGAGGGCGTGAAGACGAACGTGTTCGGCTCGATCAACGTTGCCGATGCGGCCGTCTTGTGCGGCGCTGATGCGATGGTCATGATTTCAACCGATAAGGCTATCGAGCCGGTCTCGATGCTTGGCCTCACTAAGCGGTTCGCAGAGATGTATTGCCAAGCCCTTGATTCCGAGATTGGAACGGGCCTCACGGCGGACCGGACGCGACTGATTTCCGTCCGCTTCGGTAACGTCCTTGCCTCTAATGGTTCCGTCGTTCCAAAATTCAAGGCGCAGATCGAGGCAGGCGGCCCGGTCACGGTTACGCATCCTGATATGGTTCGCTATTTCATGACGATCAGAGAAGCTTGCGAACTGGTCATGACCGCGGCGTCTCACGCGTTGTGGGCAGATCAACGAGACGTGTCCGTTTATGTTCTCGACATGGGCCGCCCGGTGAAGATTGTGGATCTAGCAGAGCGCATGATCAAACTTTCCGGCCTCGAGCCGGGCCGTGACATCGATATTACTTTCATCGGCATTCGGCCGGGCGAAAGGCTGAACGAAATCCTGTTCGCGAGCGAAGAGCCAAAGGTCGATATCGGAGTTGCCGGCGTAATGGCCGCGAAGCCCAACGAAGCTTCGATGTGGAAGATGAGGAGCTGGGTAAAAGCACTGAAAGAGGCCAGTGAGAAAGTGGACAGAGAGGCAATTCAAGCGATTCTGCAGGAGGCCGTGCCGGAGTTCCGGAACGATGCGGCTTAGGCAGACGATCTTCTTTTTCTTCTTTTTTTGTGAGCGACGCAAAAGCCCGCTCAGCGCTATGCGGCCGCGCAAGCACCACCACCATGATTTCGATCGCGACGGACCTCTGTTCGCCGCGGTCGGGCTTTGAGCAAGGAAGACGCGCTGCTGCAGCGAGCGCTTGCGGCCCCCAGCGGCAGCGTACCCAGCTTTAATCTCGTAAATCCGATCTGTGCTGCAACGAACCGGTCGCGTCATCGTTCTCCAGACACGGGCCTGGCCAAGGGCAAGAACGCGTGGGCGACGGGACAAGTCTAATCTTGTTGCACGACTCACTTCATGCTTTTCTCAAGCGGTCGTTAGCTGGGGGAGTCGAATGAGCCCTTTGGTTCGAGCAACTGCCTTAGCAGGCTGTCTGGCCTCGCTTTTTGGTTGCGCCACTCCAAACCAAACGCCCTCGCAGTCCTCCAATCTATCAGGAGCGCCGTGGGCACGCGATCTTATGAACCACCGCCGCATCGGGAGCAGCCCTCTGGCCTGCCGCTAAGTATTTCCTCGAGACGGAGTTAGAGTCCGGCCCGAAGAAGGACGGACAGATGAAGCGAGCACGGTTCACGAAAGAGCAGATTATTGCGGTGCTGAAGGAGCATGAGGGGGGCGAAGACGGCCGATTGGGCTCGCAAGCACGGGGTCTCCGAGGCGACGATCTACAATTGGAAGGCCAAATTCGGCGGCATGGAGTTTCCGAGGCGAAGCGGTTGCGGGCCCTGGAGGAGGAGAACGGGAAGCTGAAGAAGCTTCTGGCCGAGCAGATGCTCGTTGCAGCCGCACTTCGCGAGCTCCTTTCAAAAAAATGGTAGGGCCCGCCGCCAAGCGCGCTGCTGTCGCGCATCTGCAGGCCGTCATGAGCCTGTCGGAACGGCGGGCCTGCTCGATCGTGGGTGCGGATCGGAAGATGATCCGCTATCGCTCCAGCGATTTCGATTCGACGTTGGTTGATGCCGAGCCGCATTGTAACTAGTTCGCGGACTTCGCCGCGCCGCGTGGCGGTCAGTCGCAGGGGAATGTGAATGGCCAGACGGCTGGGATGGACCGGATTGGCCGCGCTGCGGATCATCCCTGCCTTGGGTGCAGGGGCGACGATGGCGGCGACCTCGTCCCGACAGCACGTTCATGGCTGTTTGCTGCGCGGCACTTCAACGTGCGGGTGGAGAGAAGGCCGCGGACAGCGCGGCTCGCTTTTCGTTACTGAGCTTGTTGTACAGCTCGACGATGGATCGGCCGACGATGCGCGCCGAGAGCTTGTCGTCGACCAGTTTCCGCGCGGCAGCGCCAAAGCGTGCGCGCAACTCCCGCGACTGCGCAAGCGTCAGGATAGCGCTGGCGAGCGCCGGCGGATCTTCGATTGGGACCAATAGCCCGGTCTGATTGGCGATGCAGATCTCGCGGCAGCCGGCCGCATCGGTGGCAACCAGCGGCCGGCCACAAGCCGCCGCTTCCATCAGTGCGACCGGCAGGCCCTCGCGATGCGAGGGCAGCACTGCGATATGCGCCGTGCGCCACAGCGTGGCGATATTATCGACATAGCCGAGCCGGGCAACGCCGGGACGCCTGATCCAGGATTCGACCTCGTCGGGCGACACGGACGCCGGATTCGCCGGATCCGGATCGCCCCTGATAATCAGATTGATATTGTGCCCCTGAGTCCGCAACAGATCATGGGCCGCGACCAGCGCGCGGATGCCCTTGTCGACCAGGAGTCGTCCGACAAAGCCGATGGTGATCGGGCCATCAGGCTCGGGCAGCGGCTGCAGCCTGTCAGCATCGACGCCGGAGCCCGGGATCAGCGTGATCCGCTCGGGCCTCGCGCCAAGTGCCAGCAGTGCGTCGCGGTCATCAGGATTTTCCACCAGAATGTTGCTGTGCCTGCGGTTGAGTAGCCACGGCAAAAGCAAGACCATGCCCTGTTTCAACAGGCGCGCTAGAAGACCCGGCGAGGTGAAGATGTAGCCGAGCCCGGTGATGGCATTCACGATCGGAAAATCGCGGTCGAGTGCGGCAAGCGAGCCCAACACGCAGCATTGCAGAGCGGAGTGATGCACGACCGCAGGACCGATCGCGTTCTCGATCTTGCGGATCGCAAGCACCGCACGCATGGCCGCAAGCGGCGACAGGCCGCCGCGCTTGAAGGGAATCGGGTGGAGCACAAAGCCTTCCGCCTCGATCGCGGCCCGGCCTTCGTTCACATTGCTCGCGACATGGACCTCGAAACCTGCGTCGCGGGCGGCGCGCGCCATCGGTAGGCGGCTGAGCAGGAAGGCCCAATCCTCGACCACGACATAGAGGAGGCGCGACGGTCGATTGATCGCGCCTGAGGTCATCGGATGAGGGCCGTCGGTCACTCCGTCGCCTGCTTGTTCTCGCTGAGATAGGCGCGGTAGGCCAGCGCAATGCCGTCCTCCAGCGAAGTACGGGCGCGCCAGCCGAGTGCGGCGAGGCGGCTAACGTCGAGCAGCTTGCGGGGCGTGCCGTCGGGACGCGAGGTGTCGTAGCTGATCGCGCCCGTATAGCCGACGGTGCGCGCCACGACATTCGCAAATTCGGCAATCGAGATGTCCTCGCCGGTGCCAATATTGACCAAGTCGCTCGACGAATGCACTTTCATCAGGTGCACGCAGGCATCTGCCATATCGTCGACATATAGGAACTCCCGCCGCGGCGTACCGGTGCCCCAGACCACCACGTTTGCAGCTCCGGACAGCTTCGCCTCATGGAACCGACGAATCAGCGCGGCCACCACGTGACTGTATTCGGGATGGTAATTGTCGCCGGGGCCATAGAGGTTGGTTGGCATCACGCTGATGAAATCACAGCCATACTGGCTGCGATAGGCTTCCGCCATCTTGATTCCGGCGATCTTGGCGATCGCATAAGGCTCGTTAGTCGGCTCCAGCGGACCGGTCAGCATGGTATCTTCGCGCAAGGGCTGCGGTGCGAGCTTTGGATAGATGCAGGACGAGCCGAGGAACATCAGCTTCTCGGAGCTGTTCATCTGGGCAGCCTGGATCACGTTCGCCGCGATCGCGATATTGTCGTAGATGAACTCGGCGCGCAGCGTGTTGTTGGCAACGATGCCACCAACCTTGGCTGCGGCGAGGAAGGTCACCTGGGGCCGCGCGCGCGCGAACCAGTCGAACACTTGGGCCTGGTTGCAGAGATCGACCTCGCGCCGGTCCACGGTGACGAGCTTGACCTCTTCCCGTACCAGCCGGCGTACAATCGCACTGCCGACCATGCCGCGATGGCCGGCCACGAAGACCGTCTTGCCCTTCAGCTCAAACGGCGTGCTTGCCATTGGCGACCTCCAGCCGGGCCTCGCTAAGATCGCCCGCCACCATTTCCTTCACCAGCTGAGCAAAACTCGTCTTCGGCTTCCAGCCGAGCTTGGCCCGCGCCTTGCTGGAGTCGCCGATCAGGAGATCGACCTCGGTGGGGCGGAAATAGATGGGATCGATCCGCACCACGGTCTTGCCGGTCTTACTTTCGACGCCGGTCTCCTCGACGCCTTCGCCGCGCCATTCAACGTTGCGGCCGACCTCGGCAAAAGCAAGCTCCACGAACTCTCGCACCGAGCGCGTCTCGCCGGTCGACAGCACGAAGTCGTCAGGGCTATCCGCCTGCAAGATCGCGTGCATGCCCTCGACATAGTCCCGCGCATGGCCCCAGTCGCGCTTGGCCTCGAGATTGCCGAGATAGAGCGTCTCCTCCAGCCCCATCTCGATGCGGGCGACCCCGCGCGTGATCTTGCGGGTCACAAAGGTCTCGCCGCGGATCGGGCTCTCATGGTTGAACAGGATGCCGTTGCTGGCAAACATCCCATAGGCCTCGCGGTAGTTCACCGTTATCCAGTAGCCATAGAGCTTTGCCACGCCGTAGGGCGAGCGCGGATAGAACGGCGTGGTCTCCTTCTGCGGGATCTCCTGCACCAGGCCATAAAGCTCGGAGGTCGAGGCCTGGTAGAAGCGGGTCTCTTTCTCCATGCTGAGGATGCGGATGGCTTCCAACAGGCGCAGCACGCCGATCGCGTCCGCATTGGCGGTGTATTCGGGGCTCTCGAAGCTGACGCCGACGTGGCTTTGCGCAGCGAGATTGTAGATCTCGGTCGGGCGGATCTGCTGCACCAGGCGGATCAGGTTGGTCGAATCCGTCATGTCACCATAGTGCATCAAAAACGGCACGTTGCCGACATGGGGGTCCTGGTAGAGATGATCGACGCGGGCGGTGTTGAAGGAGGACGAGCGTCGCTTGATGCCATGCACGGCGTAGCCGAGGCCGAGTAGATATTCAGCGAGGTACGCGCCGTCCTGACCGGTCACGCCGGTAATTAGCGCCACGCGCCGCTTGTTGTCCTGTGCCTGCATCTCTTCTCCACCAAACGCGGTCGCCACTCGTCTCCGGCGTCAGCCAAGATCACGTCGGCCGTGCCCCCGCTCATAGTCCGGCACTGGCCCGAAAACCCCTGTTCATTGACACGGGAAGCGAGGAGCGCAATGAGCCGCCTCAACGGCGCATGGCCTTAGCATCTCGGCTTTTCAAAGTCTAATGGCAAGACGGGCCGAAAACGGAACGAAAAGTCCCGGCTCGCAACAGTCGCCTGTGCGGTCGGCGTGGCAGCGACGACAACGTTCCGCATGCCGTCGTCGGCGAAGTGGAAGCTGTCCTGCAAAGACTGTCCCAGGAATTGCAGCGACGCCGCATTCGCGCCGTTGCTCAGCGAAAGGGTGCCGGAAGCGCCGTCGAAGCTCGAATGCAGTGTATTGAAGTCGAAGCCACGCAGATCAACCTGGTCGGAGCCGGCAAGTGTGGTGTCGCCGCCAAAGCCCAGGAGCTGCCCGCTAAAAGTGGAGGGTGCGTCGAGCGTCAGCGCTTCTCCATTGAACGTGGTCTGCATTGCAGAAGCTGCGGGCGCCGTTGCGGGCATGCCGATCGTGCCGTCGCCGTTGAAGCCCTGCTGGAAGGTGGTTTCGTACGACTCGGCCGCGGTGCTCGTCGCTGCCGCGAAGCTGAGCGGGTTGGTGATGTAGTGTCCAGTGCTGTCGGTGCTCCAGATGTTGAACTGGCCGGTGCCGGCGTTCTTCCAGGCCACATCGTAACCGCCAAAAGTCTGCACTGCGCCGATCGGCGCCCAGCCGGCCCACATTCCGGCAGTGACGGGCGCTCCGCTGAAATAAAGCTCTGGGCCGGTGCCGCCGACTGGATTGAGAAAATAGTTCGGTCCGGCTTGAACCAAGCTGGTTGATCCGTCGGTCTGGATGACCACGGTCGGGATGCCGATCGTTCCGTCGCCATTGAAGTCCTGCTGGAACGTGGTTTCGTACGATTCGAGCGCGGTGCTCGTTGCGCTGGCGAAACTGAGCAGGTTGGTGATGTAGTGCCCGCTGCTATCGGTGCTCCAGATGTTGAACTGGCCGGTACCGGTGTTTTTCCAGGCCACATCATACCCGCCTGACGCCTGCACCGCGCCGATCGGCGCCCAGCCAGCCCACATTCCGGCCGTGACCGGCGCGCCTGCAAAGTAGAGCTCCGGCCCGCTGCCGCCAGAGCTCGGGACCGGTCCAGCTGCCGGCGGCCTCGAGAAAATAGTTCCCTCCGGATTGGACCAACCTCGTAGTGAGGTCCGTTTCAAGGATGACAACTTGGATCCCGATCGCGCCATCGCCATTCAGATCCTGATGGAATGTGCTCTCGTAGGATTCCAGCGCGGGATTGCTCCCGGAAACGAAGCTCAAGAGATTTGTGCTGTAGTGGGCGCTGGCGTCGGTGCTCCAGATGTTGAACTGGCCGCTGCTGGCGTTCTTCCGTGCAATGTCGTAGCCGCTGACCGTCTGTGAGCCCATCCCGCCCTCATCCTGGCGGTGACGGGCGCACTGCCATATGGAGTTCGGGGCCGGTTCCGCCGCCGACCGGATTGAGAAAGTAGTTTGACCCGTTCTGGACAAGGCTTGTGTTCCGTCGGTCTGGATCACCACGGTTTCTTGCGCGGCCAGGTGGAATCCCAGCGTGTCCAGCTGCTTGAGGTCGATTGCGGTCAGCTGCTGCAGCGTGCCGGACGAGTAATATTCGTTGAAGGGATCAGTCGCGCCCTGAACGCCGCTGTTCAGAAAGTCGCTGGGATCCGAGTTCTGGCCATAGTCCGCGATCTTGGTATTGCCGCCATCCAGGGAAAAATAGGAGGCGCTCGCGGGGATGTTGTCGGTGAGCAGCCTGGCGCCCTGGCTCGTGAAGCGGTAGAGACCGAAAACGTCCGGCTGGGGCCCATAGGGCACGCGGCCCATCGCATGGGTCAGCTCGTGCAGCGCCACCCCGACCAGGAGATTCGGATCGATGTCGGTCGCGAAGGTCGCGGTGCCGTCGTCGGTTGTGGTGTCGTTGGCGCCAACCAATCCCCAGAGCTAGAGCTGTGCATTCCAGACCGCGACGCTCGACTGGCCCTGGATGGTCGATCCTGTCGGCAACGCGTTCAAATGGGGTGTCGCCGGGCGAGGCATTGTTGACGAGATCGGCTCTCACCGTCGAATAGGTGGCCCATTGGCCGCTATCGGGCCGGCTGCCGCGCCGCCGCCTGTCCCAGTTAGTCGATGTTGAAGTTCAACGTGACCTTGTCGGAGATCGCGGAGCTCAGAATCGCGGCCGCCTGCTCGATGCCGGCGCGGAAGCTCGCAGGCGCGGCCATCGCGGCCGCGTCGAAAATGAGATTGATGATCAGACCGCCGGAGGTTTCGGCGACCACGGAGCCAGGACCGCCAGGGCCGGAGGCGCTGACTGCCGCCTGGGCTTCGTACGTCTCGGCGGGAAGGACGACGGGTGTCGGCGGCGCGCCGGACGACTGCCCCTGTTGCAACAGCAACTGAAACGCCGATCCGCTGGAAAAGCTGTCCGACGGATCCGAAGCGTCTAGCGGATCGTGGAGGGTGGAACTCAAGCTCATCGCGGATTTCCAGAACCGGCAGACATGTCCAGCGCGCTGGCTTTGACCGATGCAACGAAGGATCACGCAACAAACGATTCGCGCACGGAATCCTGTGCGCGATTTCGTAGGACGGGCGTCGAGCCTTGATTTTGCGTTGTACCAGCCCCGCAGTGGAATCGAGATGCGACCTTGGATCGCAACTGCCGGCGGCGCGTCAACCCGTTCGTCTACGGCCGATGCTTTTCAGTTGCCGTAATCATTTGGCGTCAAAGCAAATGGTATCATGGGGCAGCTGACGCAATGATGAAGCTCGAAGCTTGTCGCCGTCGACGGCATCTTGCCCTGCTATATGCGCTCCGGTCGCGCCGCTCCCGATATCCTCCCGCCAACCCCATCTTATCTCGGAGAAAAAAGGTATTTGATTTCAATACATTATATGTGTTCACGTCTTGAACGTTCCGCTTGACGTTCACGGCTTGAACGCAGTAATAGCCTTCGCTGCGGCTGGAGACTTGAGAGGTGAGCGCTTGCTAAACGCAGACCATGAGAACGAGCGAATCGTTCTTGGCCTGTTGAGTTCGGTGGAAAGCGATGGTGCGCGCTCGCAGCGCCACATCGCCACCGAGCTCGGCATCGCGCTCGGCTTGGTCAACGCCTACCTCAAACGCTGCATCAAGAAGGGGCTGGTCAAGGTGAGTGATGCGCCCGCGCGCCGCTACGCTTATTACCTGACGCCGCAGGGCTTCGCCGAGAAATCCCGCCTCACGGTTCAATATCTGTCCAACTCATTTTCCTTCTTCCGGCTGGCCAAGAGCGATTGCGCGCGCGTGCTCGACGAGGCCAAGGCGAGAGGCTTTTCCCGCGTGGTGCTTGCGGGCCAATCGGACCTGGCCGAAGTTGCGATCCTCTGTACGGTCGAGGCGGGCGTTGCGGTCGTGGCGGTCGTCGATCCCGCAACCGAGGTTGCACGCTTTGTCGGCGTCAATGTTTTCAGGTCCTATGACGAGGTGAAGGAGGCGTTCGACGCCGTCATCGTCACCGACGTCGCGCACGCCGGCGCGTTCTATGACGCGGCCGCCGCGGTGTGCGGCGCGGAGCGGGTGCTCGCGCCGGGTCTGCTGGGCTTGCGCGAGCGAAACGGAAAAGCGGAAGGTGCACCATGAGCGAGGCGGTCGAGGCGCGCTGGTATGTGGTGCAGACCCAGGTGAACGGCGAGGCCAAGGCCGCGCAGAACCTGTCGCGCCAGGGCTACGAGATCTATCTGCCGCGCTATCTGAAGCGCCGGCGCCATGCGCGCAAAGTCGATTTCGTCGCAAGAGCGCTGTTTCCGCGTTACATGTTCGTGGCCATCGACATGGCGACGCAGCGTTGGCGCGCGATCCAGTCGACCCAGGGCGTGTCGCATCTCGTCTGCAACGGCGAAGAGCCGGCCGCGGTGCCGAGGGGCGTGCTCGGTGCGTTGAGGGCGCGCGAGGACGAGCGCGGCTTTGTGAGCATGGAAGCCAAGCCGGCGTTCGCGCGTGGTGACAAGGTGCGGGTGCGTGCAGGCGCCTTCATGGACAATGCCGGGCTATTCGACGGAATGGGGGACCATGACCGGGTCGCCATTCTGCTCGATATGCTCGGCCGCAAGGTCCGCGTTCACCTCGACGTGGATCTGGTCGCCACCGCCTAAGTGCGAGTACTCGCGCGGCGCGGTCTTGAGGGCGCCGTGCTTCGTGTCTGCTCCTTTCGGGAGCCTCCGGGTGGAGAGCGTTTCACCCGGAGTGCGGTAGCATGGAAATTTTCGGCGAATGACGATTCTGGTAACGGGCGGCGCAGGCTACATCGGCAGCCACATCGTGCTTGGATTGGTCGATCGAAACGAGCGCGTGACCGTGCTCAACAACCTGTCGTCGGGCTTCCGGGACGAGGCGTGCCGGCGATCCGGCCGCCATCGTCGCTGACAGTCGGCGGCTGCAGCGAGTGTTGTCGTGGGCGCCCGCCTATGACGACCGTGAGTCCATCGTAAAGCACGCGCTCGCTTGGGAGCGGAAGCTCAACCTCCAATGAAAGCCATGACAGCCAAAATCATCATCTCGCACGGTCGCGTATCGACCGCACATCGTCTTGTGTGTCGCGGAATCGACTGCTTTTGTTTGGCCGGCGAGAGAGACCAACATTCGGCCTCACAACCTGACGGCGCGACGCGGAGCCGAGTATGACGATTGTTCTGACGCCTGTTGAAGATGAGATTGGCGGTATCAAAGATACCGACGTCAGCCTGCGCTCGCTGGAGATCAGTGCAGCCGAAGATTTGTGGCTTGGGCTCTTCAGGCGCGAGCTGTGGGGCCGGCTCGGCTGGCTCGATGTGAAAAGGCGTTATCGACGGACGACGATTGGTCCGTTTTGGACATCGATTACGCTTGCAATCTATACGTTCAGCGTCGGCTTCGTCGGCGCGGCGCTCTGGCACCAGGACATCTTTGAGTACTTGCCGTTTCTGGTCAGCGGCATGGTCGTTTGGATGCTGGTTTCATCCATTGCGATGGAATCGTGCAACATGTTCATTGCCGGACAGGCGCTGTTCCGCAACATCAGGTTCCAGTACTCGATCCTCGCCTATGCGCTGGTCTGGCGAAATTTTCTTGTGCTCTTGCACAACTTCGTTGTCTATTTCCTGGTCGTCGTGGCGCTGAAGCCGTCACTTCTCAGTTTCACACTCCTGCTGGTATTCCCGGGACTTGCGCTCGTCATCTTGAACGGCGTTTGGATATCGCTGTTTCTTGGGCTGGTCTGCCTGCGATTTCGCGACGTGCCACAATTGGTCTCCAGTGCCATACAGATTTCGATGTTGATCACGCCGTTGTTCTGGCCGGCCGACACGTTGACGGGAGTGCGACGTATCCTGTTTGTGGAATCGAATCCTCTCTATCACGTGATCGATGTGGTTCGCGGGCCGCTGGTCGGCAGGGTGCCGGGCGCGATCAGCTATGTGGTCATGATCGTCATGTGCATCGGCGGATGGTGGCTGACATATGCCATGTTCAAGCGCTTCCGCAGGCGCATCGCCTATTGGAGTTGAGCAAAGTGGCGACCGTCATTCTTGAAAATGTGAATGCGCATTTCCCGATTTATGGGGCTCAGCAGCAGAGCCTGCGCAAGGCGCTGTTCCAGCGTGCCACCGGCGGTTCGATCGAGCGCGAGGGCAAGAACAATGATCGCATCACCGTCAAAGCCCTGAGCGACATCTCGCTCGCGCTGCGCGACGGTGATCGTGTCGGCTTGGTCGGCCACAACGGAGCCGGCAAGTCGACGCTCCTCAAGCTGATGGCCGGCATCTATCCGCCGGTCTCCGGCACCGTCAGGGTCGAGGGACGCGTGACGCCGCTGTTTGACGCTATGCCCGGGCTCGACGGCGAGGACACCGGCTATGAGAATATCATCACGTCCGGAATGCTAATCGGGATGACGCGGCGGGAAATTGAGGCGAAAATTCCCGAGATCGAGGAATTCTGCGAACTCGGCGAGTATCTAAGCCTCCCGGTGCGCACCTACTCGACGGGCATGACAATGCGCCTGGGCTTTGCGCTAGTGACGTCGCTCGACCCCGGTGTGATCCTGATGGACGAAGGTTTCGGCACCGGCGACCTCCGCTTCGCCGAGCGCGCGGAGGCGCGAATGAAGGAGTTCATCGGACGAAGCCCCATCATGGTCCTGGCAAGTCACTCGGACAAGATCATCAGGACGATGTGCAACAAGGCTGTCCTGATGGAGTCCGGCCGGATCGTTGCGTTCGGTCCTGCGGACGAGATCTGTGACCAGTATTACGAGAGCGTCCATGCGGCGGCCGCGGCGGCCGAGCGTGCGAGGCAGATGGAACGGGCGGCGGCCGTCGCCGAGGCAGCCGCGGCAAATGATGGTGAAGCCGCCCAGGATTCCGAGGGCGGGTCCGCCGGCGAGCGTCGCGGGATGTTTCCCAGGTCTTCGTTGAATTTCCCCCTGGAAGCGCTGAGACCGGGCGATGATGTCGCGAAACTTCATGGCGCGCGATTGCTGGTGGGTGATCTCGACGGACTCGAAACCATCGACAGGAACGAACTGATCAGCATCGAAATGAAATTCGAAGTGCTGAAGCCTGGCCACACGATGATGCCGAACTTTCACGTGTTCCTGGGTGATCAGTATGTGTTCGTGAGTTCTCCGTCGCAGAATTCCGAGCTGGAGCCCGGTATCTACACCACCCGGATGTCAATCCCGCAAGGATTTCTCAATGTGGGGTTCTTCGTCGTCGGCGTAGCGCTCACCTCGGTCAATCCGCAGCGGATCCATTTCTATCTCCAGCAAGCACTGCGCTTCAGCATTACGGAGCGAGTGTTCGATGGAATCCCTGGGCCTGTCAGACCATCGATGACTTGGGACGTCGCCCGTGCGTGAGCGGCGGAGCGGAGCAGTCCGGTGATTTTCCACGCGCTTAAGTTTGCCGGTGCGTATCGTATCGAGCCGCAGTGGATCACCGATCAGCGTGGCAGCTTCGCGCGGCGGTTCTGCGCCGAGACCTTTGGTGCGCGCGGACTTGAAACCGACTTCATCCAGAGATCGATCTCCTCAAACAGACGTGCAGGAACCCTGCGCGGCATGCACTTCCAGGCCGCTCCGCATCTTGAGACCAAGCTCGTGCGATGCACGCGCGGGGCGATATTCGACGTGATGGTCGATTTGCGGCGGGAGTCGGCGACTTTCGGTCAATGGTACGGTGAAACCCTGACCGCCGACAACGGCATCATTCTCTATATTCCGAAGGGCTTCGCGCACGGCTTCCAGGCCTTGGTCGACGCCAGCGATGTCGACTACGAGATCACACCGGCTTACGTACCTGGTGCCGAAAGGGGCTTCCGCTTCGATGATCCCGCGTTGGCCATCGACTGGCCGCTCGCGGACTTTATCATCTCGGAACGGGACCGCGCGCTGCCGCCATCGTTTCTCGAAGCATCACTTGGGTGAATTGCATGCCAGATCGAACTCCGACGGCTTCGTCGACACCGTCTCGCATACTCTATACCAAGCCGTCCATTACGGAGCTCGAGACGCGCTATGCGGCGGATGCCGCGGCCAACGGCTGGGGCGCACGCTGCTACGACTATATCAATCGCTTCGAGGCTGCCTTCAGGGATCATCTCGGAGTGTCCCACGCAATAGCCACGTCAAGCTGCACCGGCGCGCTGCACATGGGAATGGCGGCGCTCGGTATTGGTCCGGGTGACGAGGTCATCATGGCCGATACCAACTGGATCGCCTCGGCGGCGCCAATCACCCACCTCGGGGCGACCCCCGTCTTTGTCGATATTCGTTCCGACAGTTGGTGCATCGACCCCGATCTGGTGGAGGCCGCGGTCACACCGCGGACTAAGGCTATCCTTGCCGTTCACCTGTACGGCAATCTGTGCGACATGGACCGCTTGTTGGCGATCGGCGAACGGCATGGCATTCCGGTGATCGAGGATGCCGCGGAGGCGATCGGTTCCGAGTATTTCGGCAGACGTGCCGGAAGCATGGGGCGCTTCGGGGCCTTCTCGTTTCATGGAACCAAGACCGTCACCACGGGCGAGGGCGGGATGTTCGTGACCAACGATCCATCCCTTTACGAGCGCGTACTGACGCTCTCGAACCACGGCCGATCGCGAACGCAGCACAAGCAGTTCTGGCCGGACGAGGTGGGCTTCAAATACAAGATGTCTAACCTCCAGGCGGCTCTCGGCTGTGCGCAAATGGATCGAGTTGCCGATCTGATCGGCCGCAAGCGGCAGATCTTCCACTACTACCGCGACCGCTTGCGTGATCTGCCGGGGGTGCGAATGAACCCGGAACCAAGCAACATCGTCAACGGTGCCTGGATGCCCACGGTTGTCTTCGACGAAGCAACTGGCGTGTCGCGCGAAAAGCTCGCGGCCGCGTTCGCAGCCGACAATATCGATGCCCGGGTTTTTTTCTATCCGCTATCGGGATTGTCGATGTTCGAGGCCGTGCCGGGCAACCGGCTGGCGTGGTCGATTCCCGAACGCGCGATCAATCTGCCCAGCTATCACGATATGACGCAGGAAGAGCAAGATCGCGTGATCGCCGTCGTGCGCCGATTTCTGTCGGACAATTGACACTGCAATGAAGCTTCTCCTGTTTGCGGACGGTCACATCGGCTTCGAAGTCGCTCGCTGGCTGCTTGGAAATTATCCGGACGATCTCGGCCTGGTGGTGAGTACGGCCGACAATGAGATCGCCGCGATGGCGGGTTGCGCGGGTGTGCCGTCGCTCGTCTTTCAGTCGTCCAGCCAGATCTCGGATTTCGCCGCGAGCGAGCGCCTTTCTTTCGACCTCGGCATTCTGGCGTGGTGGCCGAAGATCATCCGGCCGCCACTGCTCGGCCTTCCTCGCCGCGGGTTCGTCAACACCCATCCGAGTCTGCTGCCCTACGGCCGCGGCAAACACTACAATTTCTGGTCGATTGTCGATCGGGTGCCCTTTGGGGTGACCCTGCATATGGTCGACGAAGGGGTCGATACCGGCGATATCGTCGCCCAGGCCGAGCTTCCCTATGACTGGGAGGATACCGGCGAATCGCTCTACCAACGGGCGAGGGAGGCCATGCTAAAGCTGTTTCAAGAGGCGTATCCGAGACTTCGGAGCCTCGACTTCGAGACCCGGCCGCAGCATCCCGGAGCCGGGACCTTTCACCGCGCCTCCGAACTCGAGCCGGCCAGTGCGATCGACATCGAGAGGACGTATTTGGCGCGCGATCTGCTGAATTTGCTGCGTGCACGCACCTTTTCAGGCTATCCCGCCTGTTCGTTCTCGGATGGCGATGACGTGTATGAGGTTCGCGTTGAGATCAAGAGGAAGCCGCGATGAGTGAGTATGAGAAATTCAAGCGCGAATGCGCGACCGAGATCGCGCAGATGGGCGATGATGGCGAACTCGCTCTTGCCACGCGCGCCTGGATGGATCGCGCCAATCGCGCGAAATACTCCTACCATTTCGAGTGGATGGGCCGTCCAATAATCCAATATCCTCAGGATATACTCGCTGTTCAGGAGATCATCTGGTCGGTGAAGCCTGACCTCATCATCGAGACCGGCATCGCGCACGGAGGATCGCTGATCTTCTCCGCTTCAATGCTGGAATTGAACGCGATTTCCGGCGGCGCGAAGGATGCCGAAGTGCTGGGAATCGATATCGACATCCGCGCCCACAACCGCGCCGCGGTCGAAGCGCATCCGATGGCCCGGCGGATCTCCATGATCGAGGGGTCCAGTGTCGCTCCGGAGGTGGTTGCCGCGGTCAGGGCCAAGGCTGCCGGCAAACGCAGCGTTCTCGTCATGCTGGACAGCAACCATACCCACGATCACGTCCTCGCGGAGCTGGACGCCTTCGCCCATCTGGCGACCGTCGGGAGCTATTGCATCGTGTTCGACACCGTGATCGAGGATATGCCCGCTGACGCTTTCACAGATCGACCCTGGAGCCGGGGCAACAATGCCAAGACTGCCGTATGCGAGTTCCTCGAGCGGCACCCGGAATTCGAGATCGACAAGAGCATCCAGCACAAGCTGTTGGTCACGGTGGCCCCGGACGGTTACCTCAAGCGTCTCAAGTAAGGGTTCGGGTAGCCAAATGACTGAGCCGCTCGTCACCATCGGAATACCGACGTTCGACCGACCGGAGGGGTTGCGGCGGACGCTTGGCAACCTTTGCGCGCAGACCTATCGTCACATCGAAATCGTCGTTTCTGACAACGCGTCTCCAGGCTCGGCTGTTCGAGACGTCGCCGACGAGTTCGCCGCAAACGATGCGCGGGTCAGCTACCAACGGCATCCGGAAAATATCGGAGCCATGCGCAATTTTTCGTCCCTGGTGCTCAGGGCGCGCGGCGAGTTCTTCATGTGGGCCGCGGATGATGATCGCTGGGAGCCGTTCTTTGTCGAGCGCTGCGTCCAACGGCTCGTGGCAGATCCCGGGCTCGCGGTGTGCCAGATGGAAGCCCAATACGAAGTCGACGGGAAGATCTTGTTTCCGTTCTTTTTCGAGGGCTCGCCGTTCAACAGCTATTCCTCACGCTCGCCAGTCGACCGGGTGAAACATCTGCTCCGTCACGTCTACGGCAATCTGGTCTACGGCGTCTTCAGGCGGGAAGCTCTGTTCCACGATGGGAAGCCGGTTACCGAGTGGATTGGCCGGACGCTCAACGAGATCCCGATGCAGATCCTGCTGGCATCGTGGGGAAATATCCGGGTTATTCCGGAAATTGGCCTCTACAAGTCGGCGCCGCGAACCGTTTGCGAGCAGGCGCAATGGGAGCAGGTCGGCGGTCGGCTGCCCTATTGGCGGGGCTGGCGGAATTATCTTACGGATTGTCGGTCGCTGCACCAGTATCACAAGATGGTCATGCATGAGAATTTCGCGGCAATTGACGCCCTCGGGCTCGATTCCCGGACGGCCGGACGGCTACGCACCTTCGCCGCATATTGTCTCTTCAAGCATGAATGTCTCCTCGCATTGCGGTGGAAGCCTGTCGGCCCGGAAGCACCGCGGCCCACCGCAGCGAAGCCAGTAGCACAGAATTGATCCTAGATGAGCGACCGCGTACCCCGTGTTTCGGTTGGTCTGCCGACCTACAATCGCCCCGAACTTCTCGCGCTGGTGCTCGATATCTTTCAGCGGCAGACATTCGCCGATTTCGAACTCATCATTTCCGACAACGCCTCCACCAACCCCGAGGTGAGGCAAGTATGCGAGCGCTACGCCAGCGAGGATCCGCGCTTCCGGTACGTACGTCAGCCGGTCAACCGGGGCGCCGAGAGTAATTTCTGGTTCGTCTATGACCAGGCGCGAGCGCCTTTGTTTCTCTGGGCGGCCGATGACGATTTGTGGCCGACCGACTTCCTGGAAAGAGGTGTCGCCGCGCTTGATCGGAATCCGCGTGCCTCGGCCTGGTTTTGCCAGGTCGTCAACATCAACATGAACGGCGACGTCGTCAGGGCCTATCCGAGCTTCAAACGTTTCCAGTCGAGCGCGTTCAAATTCCTCGATCTGGCGCGATTTCTCTGGGAGCCCGAAATCATGGGCAAGGCCAACCTGATCTATTCCATCTTCCGGCGGCAGGAACTGGCGCGGGTGATCGATCTGTTTCGTGATCGTCCGTCGACTTGGGGGAACGACATGAACCTGGTCTATGCCTATTTGTGTCGCTCCAACCTGGTCGTCGACGATGAACTTGTGCTGCAGAAGCGCGTCCCTACGGACATCGTCGATTCAGTGGTCAGCCCGCGCTCGCAGATCTATCCACGCGATGAGCGATCGACCTATTTCGAGAACTATCGCCGGGCAGCGGAGGGCAGCTACTATTGGCCGCTGACGGTGGCCGTACTGGCCGTGAGATCCCCGTACGACTATGTCGCATCCGGCAGAGCCGCATGGGACTACGAACATTCGGAGTTCAAGCGCGACCTCGATGAACGGATGAACGATTTCGAGAAGTGGAAGACGACAAAATCGCAAGAGATCCAGACGTGGAAGGCGCACGCTTCCGGTTTTATCGCGCGGAATGCCGCCAGAACCGGCGCGCTGTTCGCGCGAAAACTTGCGCGAGCCTCCCGACTTCTCACGCGGAATCTCGCACGTATTAGAGCACGAATCCCTGGATTAGGGGGCGGCAGGTAGGGAGTAATGAAATGAAAGCAGTCATACTCGCAGGCGGCATGGGTACGCGCATATCCGAGGAATCATTGGTGCGGCCGAAGCCCATGATCGAAATCGGCGGCCGTCCGATCCTCTGGCACATCATGAAGCTCTATGCGTATCATGGGATCACGGATTTTGTGATCTGCCTCGGCTATAAGGGGTACATGATCAAGGAATACTTCATGAATTTCGTGCTGCATCATTCCGATGTCACCATCGATGCCAAGAAGAACAGTGTCACCTACCATCAGAGCAGCGTCGAGCCTTGGCGGATCACCCTGGTGGATACGGGCGAGACCACGCTGACGGGCGGCCGGCTCAAGCGGGTGCGCAATTATCTCGATCCGCAGGAGCCGTTCTGCTTCACTTACGGCGATGGCCTGTCCGATATCGATATTGCCGCCAGCATCAAGTTTCACCGCAGCCACGGCAAACAGGCAACCGTGACGGCGGTGCGACCGCCGGGCCGGTATGGCGCGCTGGAAATCGATGACACGTCGGTAAAATCCTTCGTCGAGAAGCCGCCCGGCGACAACGCCTATATCAACGGAGGCTTTTTCGTGCTCAACCCGGCGGTGATCGACCGGATCGACGGTGACAAGACCTCCTGGGAATCGACGCCGCTGGAGGCGCTCGCCCGCGATGCGCAACTCGCCGCCTATCGGCACTACGGTTTCTGGCAGCCGATGGACACGCTGCGCGACAAGATGATGCTCGAGGAACTCTGGCAGTCCGGTCGCGCACCCTGGCGGCATTGGGGCTAGGCGCGATGGCCATTGGCTCTCCGATGTGCCGGTCCTGCGGCGCGCCGCTCACGGCCGTGCTGGTCGATCTCGGCATGACGCCGATTTCGAATGCGTTTGTCCGTGCCGAACATGCCTCGCTCAGCGAGCGGTTCTATCCGCTCAAGAGCTTTGTCTGCGACCATTGCTGGCTGGTGCAGCTGGAGGATTTCGAGACGCCGGAGACGCACTTCCATGCGGACTACGTCTATTTCTCGTCCTTCTCGGATAGCTGGCTCGCCCATGCGAGGATGTTTGCGGAAAAGGCCGCGGCGCGGCTTGGTCTCGGTGCCCGCTCGCGGGTCGTGGAGGTCGGCAGCAACGACGGCTATTTGCTGCAATATTTCGTTCAGCGCGGCATCCCCTGCCTCGGGGTCGACCCGGCGGCCAACTGCGCCAAGGCAGCCTGGGAGCTGCGGCGTGTACCGACCGAGGTCGCCTTCTTCGGGTCAAAGGCGGCAACGCGGCTGCGCGAGCAGGGCGGCACTGCCAATCTGATCATTGCCAACAATGTGCTCGCGCATGTGCCCGACATCAACGATTTCGTTGCCGGCTTCAAGATACTGCTCGGCGAGCGGGGCGTTGCGACCTTCGAATTTCCGCATGTTTTGGAAATGATCCGCAATGTCGAATTCGATACCATCTATCACGAGCATTATTCCTATTTGTCGTTGCTGGCCCTGGAGCCGCTGTTCGCTCGCCACGGTTTGCGGGTGATCGATGTCGAACGCCTTTCGACTCATGGCGGCTCGCTCCGACTCCATGTTGCGCATGACGACCGCACCGACGTTCTTGATAGCGTCAAGCAGCTCAGGCGCGAGGAGGCCCAAGCCGGCCTGGACCGGCTCGCGACCTACGAGACTTTCGGGCATCGGGTCCGGCAATTGAAACGATCGCTGCTGCGCCTTCTGATCGAGCTCATAGAGGCCGGGAAATCGGTCGCCGCCTACGGCGCGCCTGCAAAAGGCAATACGCTGCTCAATTACTGCGGAATCGGCCGCGACTTCATCTCGTTCACGGCGGATCGCAACGTGCACAAGCAGGGCTTGCTGCTGCCGGGCACCAGGATTCCAGTCCTCGCCCCGGATGAGATCGCGCGCAGGCGACCCGACTATGTTCTCATCTTGCCCTGGAACTTGCGGCAGGAGATCGTGCAGCAGATCAGCCAGATTCCCGATTGGACAGGCCAGTTCATCATTCCGGTGCCTGAGCCCGTCATTCTGGACAGCCGTGGGAATTCAGACAATGACTGAACAGGATCGCGCCCCCACCGTCAGCGTCGTGCTGTCGGTGCGGAACGGCGGCGTTGATTTGCCCAAGGCGCTTGAAACGATCCTCACGCAGTCGTTTACCGATTTCGAACTGATCGCGATCAACAACGGCTCGACCGACGGCACGCGCGAGTTCCTCGACCAGATCGCTGATCCCAGGGTTCGCGTGTATCATCAGGAGGACCAGGGCCTCGCTGCGGCTCTCAATCGCGGCATTTCGCTCGCACGGGGACGCTACATCGCGCGGCAGGATCACGATGACTGGGCGCTGCCGACCCGCATTGCGCAGCAGGTGGCGTTCCTCGATGCCAATCCCGATCACGCGCTGGTCGGAACCAGGGCCGAGGTCTGGGTCGGCAACAATCCGACCGGCCGGTTTCACGACCACCCCACCGAAGACGGGGACCTGCGCTTTGCGCTGCTGTTCAACAATTACTTCGTCCATTCCTCGGTTATGATGCGCAAGACGGCGCTCGACCAGGTTGGCGCCTACACCACCGACCGCTCGCGCCAGCCGCCCGAGGATTACGAGCTCTGGTCCCGCATCGCCCGACAGTTTCGTGTCGCTAACCTTCCGGAGCGCTTGACGATCTATCGCGAGGTGCCGACCAGCATGTCGCGCGACGGCGTCAACCCTTTCATGGAGAAGTTGATCCTGATATCGGCTGAAAACCTTGCGGCTGCGTCGACCGGCGTGCCGGAGCCTCAGCCCGTTCATCGCGACATTGCGTGTCTGGCTCATGGCCAGCCAGACAAGATGTCACGAGACGCCGATATCGAAGCCATGTGTGCTGCAATTGTCATGGCTGGAAAATCAATCTTCGGCGATCGCAGCTTTGATCCGAATAGCGATCCCGTCGCGTTCTGGTGCCGGAACCTGCGACATCACTTCGCCATTCGTCGCTATAGGCTCAAGGGTGCGCAGACCGTCGCGCGCAGCGTGAGAACGGCGTTGCGTCGGTTTGGCCTTTCGATTTGAGGTTGCTTGCGTTCGAGCGACAAATCGTCGTTGCGCATAATGAAGGAACATTGATTGCGCCTCCTGCTTTGCTGTGAATCCTATCCGCCACACCGAGGCGGCGTGCAGGAGGTCATGCGGCAGATCGCCGAACGCATGGCCGCACGGGGCCATGACGTCACGGTGGCCACAAGTATGCATCCGGACAGGCGATCGAAGGTCGTCAACGGCGTCAGGATTCGCGCGTTCGTCGCCGGCGGAAAGTCCGTCTATGGCCTAAGCGGCGAGATCGAGGCGTATCGCGAGTTCGTCAGGACGTTCCCCATGGACGCGATCCTGATCATGGCCGCGCAGCAATGGAGCTTTGATGCGCTGTGGCCCGTGTTGGACGACATTAAGGCGCGCAAGGTGTTCATTCCTTGCGGCTTTTCGGGTCTTTACGAGCCCGATTTCGCGGACTATTTCAGAGCGCTTCCGGACATCCTCAGGAAGTTCGATCATCTCGTCTTCAACGCCGAAAGATATCGCGACATCGATTTCGTCCGAAGGATCGGCCTGACCAATTTCACGGTGCTGCCCAACGGTATCAGCGAGGCCGATTTCGAGCGGGAAGCAGATCCCGAGTTTCGGCAGCGGATGGCGATACCGGAAGATGCGTTCCTCTTCCTGACCGTCGGCAATCCGATCGAGGCCAAGGGCCATCGCGACGTCGTCGAGGCGTTCCTGCACCTGGATACAGGCGGACGATCGGCGGTTTTGCTGTCGATCGCGGGATGGCCCGCCATTGAGTCCGGATATCTTCGGCACGTGAAGGCCGCCGTTCGCTTTGCCATGACCCTTGCTGCGCGTGCGGTCGCCGTGATCAGGCGCGAAGGCTGGTCCGGGTTGCAACGGCTAGTCCGGCGGGCGCTGGAAAGATTGCGCCACGCTATCGTCATCCGTCTGGTCAACTCGCGGCTGGGTTATGTCGCCCGCTTTGTCGATGCTGCCGTCCGGCGCGTCAGTCATATCGCGCAGGTCGAAGGATGGCCTGGCATCAAGCGACTTGTTCTGCGCAAGCTTGGCAGGCGCGCGCCCGTCGGCGTGGCCCCTTGTTCCGATATGCAGCCCAAAATGCAACCTGACGGCACGCACACAGCCGCCATGGGCGCGCCGCCGCCACCTGCGCCCCTCGCGAGCATCGAGAGCATCGCCAAGAGGGCCTCCGCGCAGCCGCTCAAGCGTGCGATCCTGACCGATCTGACGCGCTTGGAGTTGATTCAGGCCTACATGGCTGCCGATCTCTTCGTGTTCGCTTCGCGAATCGAATATTCACCGCTGGTGCTGTACGAAGCGGCCGCGGCCGGAACGCCATTCCTGACGGTTCCAGTCGGCAATGCCGACGAGATCGTACGCTGGACTGGGAGCGGGTTACTTTGTGAAGCCACCAAGGATACTCTCGGTTATACGCGCGTCGATCCGCGAAACCTCGCCAAGGCGATGGCAGATTGCATGCGCAAACCGGACGTGCTTGCCCGCTTGGGGACGACGGGACGGGAGCGGTGGCGCAAGCACTTCACCTGGCAGGTCGTTGCCGGGTACTATGAGGACATTCTTTCGGGCAAGCCGCCCGATGTCCGTATCACTGACCTGCAGTCCCCGGATCAGCCATCGCTGGATCCGCCGGGGCAGCCAATCTCGAGCGTAGCATGAAACACGCAGTTATCCTGGCCGGCGGTCGGGGCACCCGCCTCCGGCCGTATACCCTGACGCTTCCGAAGCCGCTGGTCCCGCTGGTGGACACGCCGATCGTGGAGATCGTGATTCGCAAACTGGCGAATGCCGGCTACGATGGCGCGACGCTTGCAATCAATCACATGGGCGATCTGATCAAGGCCTATTTCGGAACCGGCGAGCGATGGGGGCTGAAGCTTCGCTATTCGCTGGAAAATGAGCCTTTGGGTACGATCGCGCCGCTCCGACTGATCAGTGATCTTCCGGACAATTTTCTAGTCATCAACGCCGACGTGTTGAGCGATCTGAACCTGTCGACATTTCTTGCAGATCACGTCGCATCCGGCGCGATCTTCACCATCGGCGCCTCCCGTCGAGACCAGGTCCTGGACTATGGCGTTCTTGGCGTCGAGGGTGAACGCCTGGTGGAATTCAGGGAGAAACCGAAGCTGCCCCAACTCGTCAGCATGGGCATCTATGGCGTCAACCGGCGCGTGCTTGATCATATCCCGCCGACCGGCCCCTTCGGGTTCGATCAACTGATGCTCAAACTCATCGTGACCGGCGAGCCCGTCAATGTCAAAAGACATGACGGCTACTGGCTCGATATCGGCCGACCGGACGACTACGAACGCGCCACCATCGAGTTCGAAAAGGACCGGAAGCGCTTCCTATGACCGACCGTGTGCTGGTGACGGGCGGCAGCGGCTTCGTCGGCCGCAGCCTCGTTCGGTTCCTGAAAGACGCGGGCGTCGACGTATTGGCACCGGGACGCGAGATCCTTGATGTGGCGGCCGGATCTTTTCCCGACGTCTCGGTTGATTGGGTCATTCACCTCGCGGGCCGAACCTATGTGCCGGCGTCATGGAGCGAGCCGGCGGATTTTTACCGTGTCAACGCGCTCGGGACGGTCAACGTTCTGGAATATTGCCGTCGAACTCAGGCCAAGCTGATCCATGTGAGCGGCTATTGCTACGGCATTCCGGAAAGCCTGCCGATATCGGAAACCGCGCCGTTGAAGCCGAACAATCCATATGCATTATCGAAGTGCGCTGCCGAAGAAGCCTGCCGTTTCTTTTTCGAATGCCTGCAGATGCCCGTGATGATCGTGCGTCCTTTCAATATTTACGGCCCGGGACAATCGGCGAGTTTTCTCATTCCGCACATTGTGGAGCAGGCGATCGATCCGGACGTCGCCGCCATCGTGGTGGAGGACGATACGCCGAGGCGAGACTATGTTCATCTCGACGACGTCATCGGCGCGATCGAAAGCCTACGCAGGAGCCCCAAACTCGGGGGCACCTTCAATATCGGCTCGGGGGAATCCTATTCGGTTGCGGAAGTGGCGGAGATGGTGCGCAGCGCCGCCAATGTCAGCAAGCCCTTCGTCAGTCGCGGCAACCGGCGTGTCAACGACATACCGGACGTGATCGCCGATATCACCGCGATTCGGGATGCAGCCGGTTGGTCGCCGTCGATCACGCTCCGGGACGGGCTCCGTGACGTGGTTACTCACGCGAAAGCTCGTGGCGGTTCAGGTGCGGTCGTCTAGGCTGCGACCGGTTTCGATGTGTTTGAAGCCGGGTACGACCGACGCGACGTGGCGCGCGATCTCCGATTTCTCCAACTTCATGCTGGCGTCCGCTGCGATCTCGTCGAGAAACGCTAGGGCCGGCTCAAGGGGAACCGGGGCGGGCACATATCGCAACGCGCTCAGCGCCGCGAATTTGGTCGGTGCCGGCGTCTCGTCGACCGCCACGAATTCTTCATACGACTTCTCACCGCTGGTATCGAGCGGCGTCAGCAGAACGGGATAGGAGCCGCGTTTCAGCTCGGCCTCCGTTGCAGCGCATGCTTCCGCTTCGTGCTCGTAGAACGCAGGCTGCAAACCGAGTTCCTGGAGTAAGGACACGGCGATGTCGACCAGCGGCCGCAAATGCTCGTTCGGATCGAGGCGGGGAAAGGTGATGTGTCCAGCTTCGGCGGCGCCGGCGGTCAACAGACAAATCTCTGCCGCTTCCCTAGGGCTGACAAAGTAACGGCGTACCTCGCGAGGCACGGCCAACGGTTGGCGGCGAGCCAGTCGGTAGAGAAAGCCCTGCAGCAGGCTGCCGTTGGAAAAGGCGACATTGGCAAACCGCGTCGAGGTGACCGAGGAGCTATTGGCGCCGATCGAAAACAGCACGTGCTCCATGAGACGCTTGCTGGCGCCCATCAGGCTTGTCGGATTTGCTGCCTTGTCGGTGGACACCGCAAAATAGCGCTTTCCGTGGCCGTACTTCTGCAGCCATTTGGTGAAACGATGCATCTTGATCACGTTTGTATCGAGCATCTGAATGACGGATGGAACGTCCTTCTCGGAGCGAACATGCTTGTGGGCGGCAAAGTGCAGAACGAGATCGTAAGCCGGCTCCGACTGCAGCAGCCGCTCGGTCGCGGCGCTGCCATAGTCGATCGGCAGCAGGCGGAATTCGCCGCTGACCAGCGACTGCGGGCGCGAGCGGAAGTCGCGGACCAGTTCGACAAGGCCGTTTTCGGCAAGGTCGATGACATGAACGGCGGCAGGGCCGTAAGGGAACAGCAGCTCGAGCGTGGCACTGCCGATGCTTCCGGCGCCGCCGGTGACCAGGATGCGTCGGTCGGCGATCGCCGCCCTCAGCTGGGCATCGCGCGCTTTGACGTCCTCGGCAAAAAGCGAGGTCGTCCGACCTGTCGTCAGACGGCTCAGAGCGGGATCAAAGAACAGGGATCCCATGTCCATCAAACCGTTGCCTGAGAAGGCTTTCATAGCATATCCCATTCTTGCTAAAGGGGGGCAGGTCGGAATCCCGGCTCGGGCAATCTCCCATTCGCAACTTTTTCGTCATCCCGTGCTCTCTTTAAGGTGATCGGTGTCCATTCTGCAAGGTCGTAAATGAGTGCCATGAGCCCTGAATCCCCTCTGCTTGACTTCGAGCTCGTATTGCGGGGAGCGCGTGTATTCGTGACCGGACACAGCGGCTTCACCGGCGGCTGGCTCGTCAGCTGGCTGAAGCGCATCGGCTGCGATGTCGCGGGGCTTGCGCTTGAACCTGCGACCGAGCCCAGCCTGTTCGTGGCGGCAAACATCGCAGACGGGATCTCTTCGACCATCGGCGATATCCGCGATTTCGCCACGGTGCGCGACGCGATTGCACGGCATCGGCCGCAGGTCGTCATTCACCTCGCGGCGCAGCCGCTGGTCTCGAAATCCTTTGCGGACCCGATCGAGGCTTTCGCCACCAACGCGCTCGGCACCGCGCATGTGCTAGAGGCGGCGCGACTCACGCCGGACGTCAAGTGCGTCGTTTGCATCACCACCGACAAGGTCTATCGCGACCAGGACTGGGTGTGGGGCTATCGCGAGCAGGATCCGCTCGGCGGCAAGGATCCCTACAGCGCCTCCAAGGCCTGCGCCGAGCTGGTTGCAGCCTCCTACCGCGCGACGCTGGCCGAGCGCGGCAATGGCGTGCTCATCGCTAACGCCCGCGGCGGCAATATCATCGGCGGCGGCGATTGGTCGGCCAACCGGATCGTTCCGGACTTCGTTCGCGCCGTGACGAAGCGCCAGCCGATCTCGCTGCGCAACCCGGAGGCGGTGCGTCCGTGGCAGCATGTGATGGCGCTGGTCCATGGCTATCTGGTGCTCGCGGCTCGGCTGTTGGGCGGCGACCGCTTGGCCGCGGACAACTGGAACTTCGGTCCGAGCGATGAGGCCGCCCGGACAGTTCGGGATTTGGTCGAACAGCTCAGTGCTAGCTGGACAGCGCCGGAAATTGCCTACGCGCCCGGCAGTTTCCCCGAAACACGCTTCCTCCATCTCGACAGCACCAAGGCTCGAAGCCTGCTGGGTTGGGCGCCCCCTTTATCCTTTAAGGATACGATCGAACTCACCGCTGGCTGGTATCGCGATTTTACAGCCAATCCAGCAGACGCTGCGCAAATCACCGATCGGCAAATCGAACACTATCGTAACGCCTTGAGGAATCATGCCGACCGTTAACGTCCTCGTCACTGGCGCCTCGGGCTTTATTGGGGCTCATCTCGTCGCTCGCCTGCTGTCGGAAGGCAGGCGCGTCACGGTTTTGGCGAGATCATCGAGCGCGCTGCCGCCGGAATGGGACGACCGGATCAGCGTCATTGCCTGCGACGATTTCACCGAGAGGGGCTTGCGGCGGCTGCTTCATGCGCCCTTCGACACGGTCTTCCATCTTGCGGCTTATGGTGTCCGACCGAACCACCGCGACATCGATGAGATGATTCGTATCAATGTGGAGCTACCGGCGACCCTAGTACGGCTTTGTACGGAATGGCGTGCGCGGATGATCATGGCGGGCACCTTTTCGGAGTATCGAAGTCCATCGACCCAGGAACCGCTTACGGAAGATTCGCCCCTAGAGCAGGGCAAGCTCTATGGTTCATCGAAGGCGGCCGGCGGACTCATGGCAAGCGCGATCGCCAAAAGCAACGGCACCGATTTCCGGCTGTTACGTCTCTTCAAGGTCTATGGTGCGGGTGAAGCACCTCATAGGCTTCTGCCGGCGCTCGTTAGCGGCCTGACGAAACGCGAGCGGGTTGCCATATCGGCCGGCACGCAGATCCTCGACTTCGTGTACATTGACGACGTTATCGAGGCCATGCTTCGGGCCGATTCGCATTGTCGCGACAAAGGTGGCATCGCGACCTGGAACGTTTCTACTGGTCGCGCCCATTCGGTGCGAGATTTCGCCGAGCGCGTCGCGGCGGCGATGGGCGCGGATGCGTCCCTGCTTGGTTTCGGTGCAATCAACATGCGTAGGGACGACGAGCCTTGGCTCGTCGGCTCGCCAGATTTGCTTCGTTCGGAACTCGGCTGGCAGCCTTCGGTCGGGCTTGATGAAGGCGTACGTGCTGCGGTCGCCGTGCTTTGCCGCGCCCAGTCAGCGGAATAGGTGCCAAGTGATTAGTGTATCTCTCATCGGCGGGCTGGGTAACCAGATGTTCCAATATGCGGCCGGCAAGGCGCTTGCGGAGCGTCATGGCGTCCCTCTTGCCCTCGACCTTAGCGGATTCCGCAATTATGCGCTCCGCTCGTTTCTGCTGGACCGCCTGCTTGTGCCGGAGGCTGTCGCCTCGTCGGCGCAAGCCGAAATTATGCCGCAGCCCGATAAAAATTTTACGCGCGTCAAATGGAAGGGGCGGATCGATCGGCTGCTCGGGCGGGCCGGCCTGCCGAAGCTTGCGCCGTTGCCGCATGAATATCGCGAGCCGCATTTCCACTACGACTCTGCGTTCGAGGCGCTCGGGCCGCAGACCTCGCTGTTCGGCTATTTCCAGAGCGAGCGCTATTTTGGCTCGATCACGAAGAGCTTGCGTGGCTGGTATTCTCCCCGCGAGCCGTTCGGCGGCGCAGCCGCCGACGTGCTTTCGCGCATCGAAGCCAGCCGGCTGCCGATATCGGTGCATGTCCGGCGCGGCGATTATCTCAATCCTGGTACGGCCGAATTCCACGGCATTCTGGGGGAGCCCTACTACAGCGAGGCGCTCGGCCGCCTCGAAGGAGAGATCGGCGGGGGGACGGAGCTTTTCGTATTCTCCGATGATCCTGTCGCGGCGGAACAGATCCTGAATTTCGTACCGAAATCGCGCGTCGTTCACGTCCGCGGCGATCCGGAGCGGCCCTGGGAAGACATGGCGCTGATGGCACGTTGCCGGCATCATATCATAGCAAACAGCTCCTTCAGTTGGTGGGGCGCCTGGCTCAACGACGCGCAGGACAAGGTCGTCATTGCGCCGCGGGCGTGGTTCGCGCCAAATGAATTGAGGAAAGTCAATACGGCTGATCTTTACCCGGTCGGCTGGATATTGGTCTGATCATTTGCGAGGGAAGCCAGCAAACTCTACAAGGAGATTATCGTGCAACTGACAGCTCGCTCGATCATCCGCAGCCTGGGTCGGAAAGACAAGAAAGCGGCCAATGCAACAGCGGAGCTGGAGCCCGCGTTGCGGGCTTCTGTTCCGGGTCGGACTGCAACAACTGAAATCGCGCCCTCCTGGCCCGATCCGGTCCGCAATTCCACGGCGTCCGAATTCGAGGTCGATCTCTGGACGCTCTCGAGCTTTCTTTTGGAGAAGATCGTACCAGTGGTTGGCACGCACCCGTACCCTCTAAATGAATTGCTGCTCATGACGGCCGCGGCATGCCGCCTCAAACCGTCGGTGGTGTTCGACTGGGGAACACACATCGGGGTCTCCGCCCGGATCTTCTATGAATGCGATCAGGCTTTCGAGCTGGGCTATGAAATTCATTCCATCGATCTGCCGCCTGATGTCGCGCATGTCGAGCATCCCGGTCAGGAACACGGCCGCCTGGTCCGAGGCATCGACAAGGTTCATCTGCATCGCGGCAACGGCGTAAAGGTGGCGCTCGATCAGTGGGAGAGGCTCGGCCGGCCGCGGCGACCCCTGTTCTTCGTCGACGGCGATCACGCCTATGAATCCGTTCGTGACGAGCTCAACGAGATATTTTCGGCCGTACCTGATGCGAGCGCGCTGGCGCATGACACATTCTTTCAATCCGCCGAATCGAACTACAATATCGGGCCAGCACGCGCCGTCGAGGAGATCATGGAAAGATTCCCCTCGCGCTTCCGCGTCATCAAATCAGGCCTCGGGCTGCCGGGCATGACGCTGTTGGCCACGATGTGATGCCAGCGCAAAAACTGCTGCGATCGCCTGCCTAAATATGAGCAGCCTGGATCGGCCGCCTCTCGTGTCCGTCATCATGTCGATGTGCAACAGCGCCGCGACCGTGGGGGCGGCCGTGCGCTCGGTGCTACAGCAGACGCTTGCGGATTTCGAGCTGATCGTGATCGACAACGGTTCCTCCGATCAGAGCGGCGCCATCGTCGCCGGCTTCAACGATCCGCGCATTCGGTTGGTCCGTGAGGCGAGCAGGTCGTGCCTTGCGGTCCGACTGAATCAGGCGGTCACACTCAGCCGCGGCGAGTTCATTGCTCGGATGGACGCTGACGATATCTGCTTCCCGGATCGTCTGTCCCGGCAGGCTGCGAGGTTGCGCGAGGATCCCAGGCTCGATCTTATCAGCTGCGGCGCCGTGGTCTTCACCAGCGCGGGTGAGCTCGTCGGCGAGTTGCCGGTCGGTCGTGTTCATCAGGACATCGTGGCGCGGCCTTTTGCCGGCTTTCCGTTTCCGCACCCTACCTGGTGCGGGCGCGCGACCTGGTTCAGAGACAACCCATACGATTCCAGCATTGGCTATGCGGAAGACCAGGATCTCCTGCTACGCAGCTTCCGACACTCCAGGCTAGGCGCCGTCGATGCCGTGCTGCTCGCCTATCGCCAGGATCATCTCATGCTGAGCAAACTGATTACCGGCCGTCTGACCTTAATGGGATCGCTCTGGCGCCATGGGCTTGCGACCCGCGAAGTCCTGCCGGTGCTCGCAGGAATGACAAACCACATCGTTAAGGCGGCGGTCGATATTGCGACCGTAAGCACCGGCCTGAACCGATCCATGCAACTTCGTCGGTTGAGGCCGATTTCGCCGGCGATTGCGCCTCAGTGGCGTGAGCTGCGACAGGTGCTCCTGGTGCCCACGAACCTCGCCGGAAATCCCGGTCCATGCGCGGCATAGCGGGTCGACCTACGTCGGCGCGCGATCAGTCCTCTACGGCGTGAGCTACCTCGATATGGCCTGACGCTTTCTCTGCGCTGAAGTCCAGACCAGCCGCGGTGATCGGGTTCGAATCGATGCCGCAAGGGTCCGGGAACTTCAGGCGAGGCAGCACCGGACCGTTAAGTCGAGGCTTCCGACCTTACGCGCGACGTTGGTTTGACTAGCGACAACGCCAAGCTCCCGCTTGCCGACTTTTTCATCATCACGGTCCCGAATCCGATCGATGCTGCCAACAGGCCCGATTTGAACGCCATGTTCGAGTGGCGACCCCGGACGCCGCGCTGGTTTCGCGGCAGAGGGACGCCAACGGCCTGAAGCGGCTTGTGGCAAAACTCAAGAGCGTGGCGCCGCGCGTCACCGTCGATCATCTCAAGGTGCACCGGCCCTGAAGCAGCTACCAGTCGGTCGACAACGAGCACGCCATCAGGTCAAGCGCATCATCGTCGAGCCGGGCCAGCGGCTGTCGCTGCAGAAGCACTATCATCGCTCCGGGCACTGGATCGTGGTGTGGGCGCTGCGCGTGTCACCGTCAACGAGCAAAACCGTGCACGAGAACGAATCGATCTATACCCCGATGGGCGCCGCGCATCGTTCCTTGCAAGATCATGCTGGAACTGATCGAGGTCCAGACCGGCAGCTATCTCGGCGAGGACGACAGCATCCGCATCGAGGACGACTACGCCGCTCGGGAAGTGGGATTCGCGGGTCGTTATCTTGGAATACCGTTCGCTGGCCCAAAGCCGACGAAATCGAATCAAGGAGGCGAAGAAAGTGCTTTGAACCTCCATCGCGCTTTGGGTCTTTTGTCCGGCTTGCTCCTTTTGGAAACCCGCAGCATACTTTTCCGAATGTTGCTGTTATGCTGCGCTTGGTTTCCAAAGAGGCTGCATGTCCGATAGATTGCCGCAACCCGCGGTTCGCGATGGATTTCTCGACTGCCTGAAGGGTTTTGCGATCCTCACCGTAGTGGCCGGTCATACGTTCCAAGGCGCGACGCCGGATTTTGACGACTACTGGCCGTTCAAATTCATCTACGCATTCCACATGCCCATGTTCATGTTCGCGTCGGGCATGACGGCAGCGTTTTTCTTCAAGCGGCAAGTCCTCGAACGGCACGGCACCGCGCAAATCGATGTTTCCGTCTTTGGCCTTGACCTCTGGAAGAAGGCGCAGCGTCTTCTCATTCCGTTCTTCACCTGGGCTGTTGTCAGCTACGCGCTGAATCCTTCGGGTGACTTTGTCTCCTACATGGTCAAGGTCATCCAATATCCGGACAATGGGCTGTGGTTTCTGCCGGCTCTTTTCCAATGCAGCATTGGCTTGACGGCGGCAGGCCTGCTCGTGGTTGCGTTCCGTCGCTTGTGTCCGGAAAACTGGTCCATCTCCTGGGACGACCATAGGACCCAGGCTCTTGCCTTCATCGTTGCAACTGTCCTTGTGAACTACGCCAGCCGTTGTCTTCCCAGCGGGCTTGGTCTTTATCTTGCGCGGCTGCACTTTCCCTACGTTGCCGCCGGCCTCGTTTACCAGATCGGGCTTTCGCGCGGTTTGCGGGCTGTTCTTCGTCCGCTTCCCTACGTGATTTTCCTGGCGCTTGTTCCCTTCTGGCACCGCACCGACGTGTCATCGCTCGTCGCTTATTTCCCGCCTTCCTGGGGGCATCCGCGGTCGATCAATAGCATCTACCTCATGATCGTCGCCATGGCCGGTACTCTGGCATTCGTCGATCTTGCAGGAATTATCTATCACCGCTTGCCAGCCTTCCTGGAGCGCTCGCTGGTGTTTCTTGGCCAGCGATCCCTGGATATCTATGCCATCCATTTTCATTTTCTCGGAACGTGGCCTCCGATCATCGCTCCGACATTGTACAGCCTGGCGGTCTCGACGGTGCTGAGACTGAATTCATGGACCGCCTGGATCTTCTTTGGCCAGCGGCAAAGCCTATTGTCGCAAGGTTCGCGTCTTGCCGATCATGCTCCCGTCGCGGTTGATGCGAGGCCGATTGGGCGTGCTGCGCCGTGAAGAAAGCCGACCGGCGGTCAGCATGCTCCATCGCCAAGAGCCGCGACCTCTCATGTCCGTGATGAATACCTGCTTGTCTGCTCCCGCGCGAGTCCATGCAAGTCCACTTACCAAGAGCTGTTCGCGGAGGTCAATCCGCGTCGCGGACCATTGGGCCGAGCAGCATTGGCAATGTCTGGTGTTTGCGAACGCCGTATGTTGTTCATCTCCCTCAGCAACATCAGTCGAGACGAAGCTGTGCTCCGTTCAGGAGCGATTCAAACAGGGCGAGGACCTCTCGCGCCTGAACGTAGACCTCCATGCTGATAGCGTGTTGATCGAAGCCGTACGATCGGAGACGCGCCTCGATATCGAGCGCCGCGGAAGCATCCAGTTGCCAGTCCAGGGCATTACCGATGGTGTAGATTTCGGCTACATCCTGGAAATCCGGGGCAATGCCTGCCACATCAATGCGGCGAAGGGTCATCTCGATTGCCTTTTGGCGATAGGTGCTCAGGAGCCTATGCCGCAGAATCCGGTAGCGTTGCATCTCCCAGGAGAGTTCTGCGATGTCGATCGCGAGCAGCCACTCGATGGCAGATCGAGGATCGAGGTCGCGGAAGATGACGGCTTGAAGAGCCAGGTAGTGGTCGATGTTCTCTCCAGGCAGAAGTTGCGGCGTAGGACACAGCGCCGCGAACTGAGGGGGCAAGAGGCTGGCCGACTGTGGTTGAGGAAGGTTGACAGGACCATTCATTGACCTAGCGCCTCTGAAAGCGGGCGCGGAGGCGGCGCAGCAACTGGTGCTCCGTTCGCCAGATGGACGGGACTGCCATCCCAAAGCTGCTTTTCGATCGGCAACGGCGAAATTTGCAGGTTGGTCCACCAGGCTCTTTCGTCTCCGTGTCGGTGTAGGGACTGATGATGCCATCGGCAAAGTGGCACCGTGAACTCGTCGCTGACTTTGCGACCCAAGGTGCGCGGCTGAGCGAACTTCAGGTGATGAGCATCAGCAGGTGTCTTCTGACAGACCAGACAGCCCTGGCTGCGAATAAAAGCGAGGTGATCCTTGCTCCGTCGCCGAGGCGGCTCCTTCGGGAAGGCAAGACCGGTCTGCTCTCCGGGACAGGCAGGTGCGTCAGTGTCGCCGGAGATCTGCGAAGGATGTTCCTCAAGTGGAAGTCGTCCAGCCTCTGACATAGGATGCTGATTTGCCAAATTGATATTGGGAAGGGCGGCTCGCTCGAACCTCTTCTGGTAGGCGGCCTCAAGCAAGCGACCGTCTGCCTCCAGGAGGGTGTTCTTGAGCGGGAGGCTGATCTTGGCCCAGGCAAGCAGCTCCTCGCCGCCCTCCTGAAGAGCAAGCTCGCCCAAGAGCCGATCGAGAAGTTCCGCGGAGCGTTCGGGAGCCAACATCGGCGGCCGGTTCAGGACGCGTCCAGGTGGCTTTCCTTTCGGTCCTGGCAGGGTCTCAGGGTCGCGCGCCGCCGGAGACCCCGTCATGACATCAGGCGCATCCAAATCGTCCTCCCCGGCGATCCCGACCAAGGCGAACAGGGCATACCGGCGGGCATATGTCAGTGCTGCGCCCATCCGGTGCGGTGCTTCAACATCCTTTGAGGCGCAGACCGGAAGGTCTGAGGAGATCCATTCTCCGGAGGCGTGGGCGAGCAGGGTGGTGAGATGGATCTGACCGGTGATCTGCTCGATCCGGGTGGTCTGCATGGTCGCGATTTCCTGCTGACTTAACGTCTTGCGGACGATATCCAGGCCGGAGGCCAGGGAAGCATACCGGAAGCTTCGATCATCCTTACGCGGGAAGGGCGACCGGATCACGGCGGTCAGGGTCTTCTCGGGGTTCGTCAGCTCGGCCTGGGCCCGCGCCAGGGCGGCGGCGATAGTCCCAATGCGCTCACTGGACCGATGCATGGGGTCCCTCCGCCGGCTGGGCTTCGAAGCTGACCGCGCCGGACTTAGAGCGCTTGGCCTTGATGCCGTGACGGGTCGCTTCCTTGGCGTCCTCCGGCATGAGGATCTTCAACTCGGCCTTGGCTGACTCATGTTGTCCGTGCGCGTCTCGGGTTCTTAAGTAAGTGGCCGCCAGCTCTGCCCATTGGTTGGAGGTGGACATGTCGACCACTCTGACAGCCTCCAGCCGCGGGCGGGCGTCTCGATGTTGAACAGAGCGGGCGGCTCCCCGCTCTGGACGCAGCGCCAGAACTTCTTCTCGGCGGTCAGCAGAAGATGTTGATACAGCGGATCGGCGTGGACTTTGATCTCCACCCACTTGCCGCCGCCGGTGATGATCGAGAGGACTGCGTTGCGGCTGGCTGTGACCCACATGTTGTGCTGCAGCTGGGCCATGTGCTTCTCGGCTGCAGCTTCCTCGGTAAAGGCCCAGGGCAGCATGAACTTGGCTTCGAAGACCGCGCCGGTCTGCTCGACGGTCCCGTCCAGCGTTGCCGCCATCCATTTGTGCACGGGGTGACGGACGCGCTTTTGGATGTCTTTGACGGTGTGACCGCTTGCGCGCTGATACCAGGCGCGGTTCAGGACCTCTGTCACGGTGCCGAGCTGAACGATCAAGTTGTCTGAGAGGTCCTCAGGCTCTGCTTCGCCGCGCTTTTCGCGCCAAAGGCGGATGAGGCTCTCTTGGTCATCCCCCATGATGATGCGGGCGTCTGAACCGCCGATGAATTGGCGTCAGTCGTTCGGGTTGAACCTAATGATATGATTTGGCGCATCTGCACCATTCGTTTGAACCGTTGTCACCAGTATCTCCTACGCAAGAACAAGCGGCTGTACCTGCCGCACTGCCTGAAGCCCCGCGTCCGCGAGGCGAGATACCGGCGCTATAATCGGCGTTGCCGCCCGGCCGACTCAGTAACGCTCCAATTGCACGAGAATGCCAGTCCTTTCAGCAGCAACATTGTTGCTTCCTTTAGGGGCAAGAATGGCTCTCGTTCTCACGCGTTTGGGGCGGGTGACGGGAGGCGGAGCAGCATCAAAGCGACAAAACGAAGCCAATCTACGCTTCAACAGCGAACAGCTGAATGCAAGGCGCGGGGCGCAGAGGAGCGTCTTGTCCGCCCGGGACTTGTTGAAATGGAGCAGTGATTGTCGGAAGATCGGCAGTATTGCTCCAGACGTGGGTGAATGAGCTTTGAAACGTCCAGCAGTTTTCTTTGATCGTGATGGCGTCCTCAACGAGGACGACGGCTATGCGTTTGATCCGGATAAGATCCGGTGGGTCGAAGGAGCCCAACAAGCCGTGAAAGCAGTCAATGAGGCAGGGTACTTTGCCTTTGTCGTAACGAACCAATCAGGAGTTGCGAGAGGCCTTTACGAGGAGCGGCATGTTCGCAACCTGCACGAATGGATGTCGCGTGAGCTTGCTGTTGTTGGTGCGCATATCGATGCGTTCGAGTTCTGCCCACATCACCCCGATGGACTGATTGAGAGATACCGTGTCCTCTGCAACTGTCGCAAGCCGCAACCGGGGATGATTAGAGCCCTGCTTGAACGGTACCCAGTGGATCTCGATGCAAGCTTCATGGTCGGGGACAAGCAGAGCGACCTCGCCGCAGCGGGGGCGGCTGGCATCGCGGCCTATCTGTTTGATGGGCCTAACCTCCATACCTTTATCGCGCCGCTGTTGACGGCTTGGTCCCGCGATCTTCCTCATCAACATCGTGGCGTCCCGGGAACGGAGGATTAGCGCCGTCGATTAGCGATCGAGATCGGTCGATCGCTAATTCTCGAAATCAAGGAGGGAAGGTGGCGACAAGGAGACAAATCGAAGCCAATCGCGCAAACGCGACGAAGAGTACCGGCCCGCAAACAAGTTGTGGGAAGGCAATATCGAGCCGCAACGCCTATCGGCATGGTCTTTCTCGTTGGGACGATTCCGAAGGTTCTAGTTTCGCCGGGTTCGATGCACTTCTTGCGGAGGAGTTCAAGGGCGCCGGTATGGAGCTCGCACTTCAAGATTTGGCTCAGGCCAGGAATCGACAGGAGCGGCTGCGAATGCTTCGGTTAGGTCTGATCTTAGCCGTTATAGAGAGCGCTGAACCAAAGCAGATGAGACTTCTGTCGAGCTTGGAGCGTTACGAGAAGGCCGCCCTGTCGCGGCAGCGGCGAGGGCTCAAACGAATGAAGTGGAGCAACGGATGAGGACCTCAAGCTGGCTAGGTCCATAGAAGCGAGGCTCGACGGGCAGGTAGTACGTCGGCGAACATCGCCCCCATCGACGGTGCATCGCTGCTGGATTTATTTCGACGTCATGGAGGCGGCATAAACTACCATTGGGCCCTCGCCATCGGGCGGTCGATCCCGGCCGGTCGATAAGGTCCTCGCTGGATCGATTCAAGTCCGAGCTGTCGAGTGAGCTAGTTGCGTACGGATCGGCGAAGGGCTGAAAAAGACCCCAATGGCCGTCTCGCTAAGCATACCGAAAAACAGAAATGGAACTTGCGTCGTCGGGCAAAACAGTGGTTCATAGGGTGCTGGTCCAGCGCAAATGGAGCCCAGCCAATGGCCGACGAATGCAAGTCTTTGTCCGATCTGCCGGAAGTAGCCAAGCTTAACGGAGAATTCCGAAAGAATTACGGAATGGTTCTCGGAGCGTTCCTGTACCTGCGCTCAATCAGCGCCGCCCGTGGGCGTTCCTGGTTTTGGACTGCATTGCTTTCGGCCGCTTGCTCGACGGCGCTGGCTTGGCTTGGGAAGCGAATGCTGCTGTGAGCAGCCAGGTTATAGCTTCCCAAAAAAAGGCTATTGCCCGTCGGGAAACGATAAGGGCCCTCGATCTCGTGGGCAACGGGGGAGGCGACCCCTAGAAGAGCCGCCTAGACCATACCGCCAAAGTCGATGTGTTCCTTGGCAAGCTCCTCGGCTTCCTAGGCGAAAGCGGCGGGCTTAGTATCGAGGTAGGGATGCTCAGAGGCTGGCATGATGGTTCGGATGTTTTAACCATCCGCACGTGTGATGCGGGCAACACAGAGGTTGTGGCCGTGCTCAAACCGCTGGATGTAATACTGCTTGTACGTAATCAAGAAGCTCGAACGCAACTGACGCTGGCACAGGCTCTATCTACTTGCCCCGCCCTGCCGCATAACGGGTGTTGATGGGTAGTTAATGTCCGCGAGTCTGAACCGACCCGGAACGACGCAACGGTCGTTGATAGCTGCGCCGTCGTCCGTAAGCTAAAGGGTTGCGAGGAGCACTAGTTTGAGACATTGCTGCAGGGTCAGCACTTGGCGATCCCCGATCTGATTAGCCAGCCCGGCTTGGATCATCTCAATTCCCATGTCGTCTGGCCAGCACGGATCAGGGCTCTGCGAAAACACAGCGCGTCACCAATTCCGCAGCGGAAGCCGTCGTTCCTAACTGAGTCGAGCAGCCCTCCCGTGCAGGTCAAACCAAGTTTAAACCAAGTTTAATGAGCTTCTCTCTCGTTACTCATCGATTCACGGCGCTTGCACTTTTGGTGGGCGACCTCGCTTTGGGCGATTCGGCCTGATCTTTGGTGGTGTCGCAGGTTCGACTGCCAATCTGACTTGCAAAGCTCCGAACAGGTTTAGGACACGTTTCAGTTGCGGATCGACGGTTCCTCCGAAAGTTTTGTACACTGTCGTCCGCATGACCCCCAGTTTAAGGGCCAAAGCGCTCACGTTTTGGGATTTGACGACTTCGCTCAATCCAAGGATGGCCTCGGCAGGGTCCTCTCGACCGAAAGCTTCTGTCAAGCGCGCCGCAATCGCCTCGGAGCCGCCTGGTGCGGGTGCCACTCTGGGTACCACGTTCATGGCCGCTAGGAGCTTGAGAACCCGGCTCAATTGAGGGTCGATTCGGCCCCCAAATGTTTTGTAAAGAGCATCCCGCCTTAGTCCGGCGTCCCGCGCCAGCATCTGCACATTTTGGGCGACAAAAACCACATAAAGAGCTGCCCGCGCTCGTCCTGGGTCGTTTTCTCCAAAGTTTTCAGTTAGATAAGAGGATATTCCCGCTGGGTTGTCGCGGAGCAATTCGTTTAAATCTGGGCTATCATCCTCCAGCATCACCGGGCCTTTGTCCGTCACTGTGGCCGCCGAGCTACAGCAATTCTGGCGAATGCGTCTAGATTACCTCAATCGGACATTGACCGCTTGCACTTTGGGGACCTGAAAATGAAGAAGACTTTGCTCGCGCTGGCCGCCGTTGCGGCGATGACCGGTTCGGCCTCAGCGGCTGACCTCGCGGCCCGTCCTTATGCGAAGGCTCCGATGCCGGCGCCCGTCGCCAACTGGACCGGCTTCTACGTCTTCGGCGGTGGCGGCGGCGGCATCTGGGACGCCGATACGTATTCTCAAGTTGCAGCAACGGGTGCAGCACTTAGCCTGCACCAAAATCAGGGCGGCGACGGCTGGTTTGGCACGGTCGGCGCCGGTTACGACTGGCAGTTCAGCGGCACCTGGGTCGCCGGTGTGTTCGCCGACGGTCAGTTCGGCAGTTTGAGGGGCAACGTTCAGGATCCCTTCAACGCCGTGACCGGCAAGCTCAAGATGGAAACTGCTTGGGCCGCTGGTGTCCGTGTTGGTTATTTGATTGCTCCGAACGTTCTCTCTTACGTCAATGGCGGTTACAGCGGATCGCATTGGTCCGGCTCGACCTTGCTCGGCAGTTTCACTGGCCTTCCGACTGGTTTCCACACCGACTCGTTCAACCGGCATGGCTGGTTCGTAGGTGGTGGCGTGGAGAACAATTTGAACATCTTCGGCATCCAGTCGCCCGGTTGGTTCATGAAGACGGAGTATCGCGCCGCTTACTATGATCGGAAGAGCATCGATGCGCTGTCGGACGTCGGCAACGTGCCGGCGGCGACTAACCTTTCGTTCAAGCCGTGGGTTCAGACTATCAGCACCTCGCTGGTCTATCGATTCAACTGGACCGGTCCGGTCGTCGCGAAGTACTGATCTGATCCCACGATCAAGCGTCAAAGCCCCGGCATCGCCGGGGCTTTTTTTTTTGGTGGCGCCCCTGCTTCGAGGTGGCCTCCGGGAAAATTACGCTGCACAGCGGTGACGGAAATGCACGTTAAAGGGGGCAGGTCGTGTCCGCGCTGAGGGTTTTCACGCCGTGTGCCGCCTTCAACGGTGGATACACCCCGCGCTGACGGGGTGGTCGGCGTGATTTCGCAGGCTGCATTCGCTGCAATGATTGCGGTTCTCGCAAGGAGCGTCCATTGCACTGCCGGCCGCCCGTATGTGCTTTATTGTCGACCATGCCCGGGACTCGATGCCGGCTTCTAGTTGCTCGGGTCTACAGAGCCGCGGGTCTCGATCCCTGGTCCATGTGCAACAGAAAACGAGCGATTCGCGGCTCGTAAGGCGAGCATCGAAGCCTTTAGATCCTCGCCCATGTTTGGCGGAGGACACACACGACGCAGAAACGAGTGCCGCATCTGCTAAGCGGCATTTCGCTCGAGGCTATCGTGGCGGCCTAACCCAATCCCGAGCGATCGAGCCTTCTGCCGAAGTGACCCTTCAGTTCTCTTCATGGCTCTAGCATTTTTTAAAGGGGCCCTCGATCTCGCGTGCAGTTGTTAGGCGAACTCTAGCAGAGTTGCCTAAACCATACCGCCAAAGTCGATGCCCTCCTTGGCAAGTTCCTCGGCTTCCTCGGCGGAGGCGGTCGGCTTCGTATCAAGGTACGGGTGCTCAGCGGCCGGTAAGATGGTGCGGATGTTCTGACCATCTGCCCGGCTAACGCGGGCAATCCAACGCGCGTTGCCGTGCTCAAATCGCTGGATGTGGTACTGCTTGTACGTAATCATGACTCTTAAACGCAACTGACGCGGACACAGGCCGTGTCTACATGACCCGGCGCCCCTGTACAACGGGTATTAAAACCAAGTTAATGTCGCAATCTGAACTGGCGTCTCTCGTCGCCCTTAAGGCCCATAGAAAAACCCCGCCGGCTAGGTAGCCGACGGGAGTTAACTGAGATTGCGACCACGTTCGTAGTCGCCCCTCAGCATAGCACAGCGATAGCCGACGTTAACGGGAGTACTTGCCCTTTTTTAGCTTGCCCGTGCCCCGTCTACGGCTCGAGACCAGCAGCAGCCAGCCCCTGCAACGCCGTTCTTTGGTCTCTGGCGTGATCTCCATGCCGACTGACCAACGAGGGGTCGGGCCGGCTCAAGTCGCCTCAATTCTTGCCAGGCTGCTCGTGGCTCTTGCCAGGCTGGCAGTAGCACCTCGCGAAAGCACGAGAAGGCTAGTCGCGATCGCGGCTCATGGAGGCGAAGTCACGAGCTTCAAGCTCCAATTCAAGGTCAATGATCCGCTCGAAGATGTGAGCCGCGATCCTCTCAGACTCCTGGACCGTCAGAGACCGGATGCCCAGGGACGTGAGTTCGTCTCTTAGGATTTTCGCGACAATCGCCTTAACGCTCATAATAGCACATCCTAAATGCGCGCATCAAAGCTCACGCCGAGGGTGAGCACAAGGTCTCAAAATAACGGTCTGTCGGGTATCAGCGTCGTCGGTGAATCTTTCTAGTTCTAGATTGCATCGCTTTCGGTCGCCGGCGCCCCCGCGTTCGGAGCGTGTGGGTAGTAGGATCAGCTTTTGTCAATCGCCTCGTGATGGCTTGAACGAGGCCATTGGCCGTCTTAAAGCGCGCAATTCCTCGGCGCGCTCGCGCTGCCTCCGAAAAGCGGATCGTGCGTTTCACTTTGCCATCGGTCGGCAACAATACGTAGTCGAGCACCGTCTGATTGTGCTCGGCGAGGCGGATAGCTGCGATCCAGCCATCGGGGAGGCACGCCTCGCGCTCGATGCTCCAGTACGGTGCATGGGTCGGCTTTTGGCCACGGGACCAACGAGCAGCCCTAACGGAAACACAGACCGACCCGCTCACGCGCAGGCAATGACTCCAGCCGCCTGAACTGACGCGTCCGCCGGCCGCCTTGATCGCAGCCGCGGCCTGTTCGATGAGCTTTGCCCTGAGCTCGGACCAGAAAGGACGGGCGTCGAGAAATTCGTAATTCCGCTTCGGGGTGTAGCCGAGCAGCCGATAGAGATTCCGAAAATTGCCAAAATGGGTCTGGCAGGTCGCAGCGCAGGGCAATCCCGGAGTTCGATCGATAATGGCCGGCGTCAAGCGGCCTTCTTTGAGAAGAGTTTTGCGCAACCGAACCAGCATCTCCTGCTCAGAAAGATCCACGCGCCGGTTCTCCATAATGCTTCTGGCGGTGAAGAAGACCTCGCGATCGATGATGGGCTCGATACAGCCCTCGGATCTGATCCATTGCTCAGGCGGATTCCTCACCGCGGCCTGTCGGAGCTTTTGGGATTTCCGGTTGAAGATGAGGTTTCCGATATAGCTCTCGTTTCTGAGAACAGTACCAACCGCGGCGCGGGTCCACGCCGCGCCGGTACTCGAGACGAGCCTTTTTTGGTTGAGTTCCCAAGCGATGACCGTCTCCGACTTAACCTCCAAGAACCGTTGGAATATCCACTTCACGACCGCGATTTCCATGGGGTCGCCCGGTCTGATACGAATGTGGTCGGTCAGGATGTACTTCCGCTCGCCCTTCTTCATCACTCGTCTGGTTTGCATCTTCTCGTCGACGAGCTCCCGCACAAGCGCATAGCCGGCACGTCCGCATGGCTTGTAGCCCAGCCGCGCAAAGCGGCATTGACCGGCGTAGACCTTCGCGGACAGCTCGCGGCTATACTCGGCAGCCATCACGCGCTTGATGTTTTTGACGATGCTCGCGAGCATGCTTCCATCGTTCTCGAATTGCTCAGCGCAATATGCGACCTTGATGCCCGCGCGCCGACAAACGAACTCATAGTGCGCGCTTTCATCAACGTCCTGGAAACGGCCCCATCGACTTACGTCATAGACCAGAAGGTGACCAAAGTCGGCCTGGTTTCTCTCGACATCCTCAAGCAATTGGAGGAGCCCGGTCCTGTTCTTGATAAGCAGGCCGCTCTCGCCCTCGTCCTTGTAGGTTCGGACCAGCGTCAGATGATGGGCGTGGGCGTAGGCGGCGATGACGGCAGCCTGATTTTGGATCGAGTAGTGCTGCCGGTCGGTTGACATACGGACATATTGCGCTGCCCGTACGCTGAGGAGCGATTTTGGCAGATGAGCTTTGTGAACGATGAGCGCATTACTCATTTTCACCTCATCCGGACGCGAGCCACCAATACATAGAACAGCTTGCTCTGTCGCTCTTCAAGAATCCAAACACTTGTACGAGTTGGATTGCTGCGCTTGCGAATGGCATTTGTGGCTCTGGCCCGCGTGATCAACCGGTCAAGACACAGCCGGTCCGCCTCGCACTGCCAACGCGCCATGCGCAGCGCTTCCCGAACTGCTTACTTCTACCGCGGTTTCAGTGGGTTGACGATCTAGCTCGATCTGCTTTAGAGGCACGGTCGTCGCATCGGTGCGCTGACGAAGCGCTGATGCCTGATCTCGCGCAGCAGCAACGTGCGCTTGGTTTGTGGAGCGTTGAGCAAGCCTTCGAACAGCACCAGGACCTCGCGCGCCTGGATGTAGACTTCGGTGGTGACGGCGTCTTGATCGCAGCCGTAGGCGGCAAGGCGCGCCTCGATCTCGGTCGCAGCGATCGGGTCAGTGCGCCAGCTCAGCGCATTTTGCTGGGTGTAGTATTCGGCCTGGGGCTCGAAGTGGGGATCGATCCCGACCAGGTCGATGCGCCGCAGCGCCGCTTCCGATCGCCTTTTGGCGATAGGTCTCGAGCAATCGGTGCCGCAACATGCGGTAGCGTAGGATTTCCCAGGACAGTTCGGCCACGTCGATGGCGAGCAGCCATTCGATGGCGGACCGGGGCGCAAGGTCCGCAAAGATGGCCTGTCGCAGCGCATGGTAATGGTCGAGCTGTTCGCCGGGCAGCAGCAGGGGCGGCGGCGCCAAGGCGGCAAACTCCGCCGGGAGCGCAGTGGCGGTCAGCTCGGGCGCGGTTTGGAAGGGGCCGTTCATCGGGATGCGGTCTCCGCGCCCAGGCTGGCGAGGACGGCTGCGCTGCCGCCCGCCGTCTCGGTCGGACCCTGCACCGGGCTCGTTGCCCACAGCTCCTGCGCGACCGGCAGTGGGGCGATCTGCAGGTTCGCCCACCACGCCCGTTCGTTGCCGTGCCGATGCAGCTCCTCATGATGGGCGCGGCACAGCGGCACCGTGAACTCATCGCTGACCTTGCGCCCGAGCGCCCGCGGCTGGGCGAACGTCAGATGATGGGCATCGCACGGCGTTTGCCGGCACACCAGGCAGGGTTGCTCCCGGACAAACAGCAGGTGCGCCTTGCTGCGCTTGCGCGGCGGCTCCTTGGGATGAGCGAGCCCGGCCTCGGCGAGCGCGGGCTGCAGCGCGGCCTCGGCGTCCGCAGGAGCCGCCGCTGGTGGGCTCGGGGCGCTGTCCAGGACGGCCGGTTGGTCGGTCTGGCTTTCGGCGGGACGCGCGGCGTTCTCAAGCTTGGCCTGATAGGCGGCCTCGACGCGCCGGGCATCCGGCTCCTGCAAGCTGTTCTTGAGCGGGAGGCTCGTCATGGCCCAGCCGAGCAGATCGGTGCTGGCGGGCAGCGCTTCGAGCTGGCGCAACAGCTGCTCCCTGAGTGCGGCGGACTCGCCCGGCCGCAGCACCGGGGCACGGTTGAGCGCGCCCTTGCCGGGCGAGGCCTTGAGGGTGGGCGCTGCGGGAGGACCGGCGGCCGCATCCGGGGCGTCGAGATCATCCTCGCCGGCAATTCCGACCAGCGCGAACAGGGCGTAGCGCCGGGCGTAGGTCAACGCCGCACCCATGCGATGCGGCGCCTCGATGTCCCGTGCGGCGCAGACCGGCCAGTCCGAGGAGATCCACTCGCCGGAAGAATGGGCGAGCAGGGTGGTGAGGTGGATGTGGCCACTGGTTTCTTCGACCCGGGTGGTCTGGATGGTGGCGATCTCCTGCTGGCTCAAGGTCTTGCGCACGATGTCGAGACCGCTCGCCAGCGAGGCGTAGCGAAAGGTGCGGTCGTCATCGCGCAGGAACGGCGAGCGGATCTGAGCGGTCAGGGTCTTCTCTGGGTTGGTCAGTTCGGCTTGCGCGCGGGCCAGCGCCGCCGCGATCGCGCCGATATGCTCACTGGCCTGGTGCATGGACGGGCTCCATCTCAACCGGATCAAAGCTGATCGCGCCGGCTTTGGAGCGCTTGGCGCGAACGCCGTGGCCAAACGCCTCCTTGGCATCCTCCGGCAGCAGCTTTTTGAGCTCGGCCTTGGCCAGCTCGTGCTCGGCATGGGCCTCGCGGGTGCGCAGATAGATCGCCGCACATTCGGCCCAGACATTGGACGCGGTCATGTCGACGACCTTGACGGCGGCAAGCCGCGGCCGTGGGGTCTCGATCCCGAACAGCAGCGGTGGCTCACCGCTCTGCACGCAGCGCCAAAACTTCTTCTCCGCAGTCAGCAGCAGGTGCTGGTAGAGCGGGTCGGCATGCACGGTGATTTCGATCCATTTGCCACCGCCGGTGATGATGGAGAGAACGCCGCTGCGCGATGCGGTGACCCACATGTTGTGCTGCAGCTGCGCCATGTGCTTCTCCGCTGCGGCCTCTTCGGTAAAGCCCCAGGGCAGCATGAACTTGGCCTCGAACACCGCGCCGGTTGGGGCGACGATGCCGTCCAGCGTGGCCGCCATCCAGGAATGGACGGAATGCCGCACCCGCTTCTGGATGTCGGTGATCGCGTGCCCGGTGGCGTGTTGGTACCAGGCGCGGTTGAGCGCCTCGGTGGCAACGCCGAGCTGCACGACCAGGTTGCGGGACAAATCTGGCGGCGCGATCTCGCCGCGCTTTTCGCGCCACAGGCGCGTGAGACTCTCCTGGTCATCACCCATGATGATGCGCGCATCCGAGCCGCCAATGAAGGCGCGGCGGTCGTGGCGGTTCAAATTGATGACGGAGCGGGGCGCCGCGGCGCCGTCGGTTGCAATCGTAGTCACCGGTCTCTCCTGGGTTGACGCGGCTTGCCGCCGCACCGCCAAAACCCCCGCCGCTGCGAGGGGAAAGACCGGAGCCAAGGGCCGTAAGGCCGGTCCGGTGATTAACGCTCCTTTTGCGCGGGAATGCCAGTCCTTTCTGCAGCAATTTTGCGGTTCGTTGGCGCGAAAAGCCTTGAGCTTTCAGGGGGGTGGAGCGAGCCTTCGGGTGCCGCAACCCGCCCCAACCGGCGCGCTCCCACATGACGTCAGTTCGACGAATCGAAGCCAATCGCAGCAACGCCAAAAGCAGCACCGGGCCCAAGCGCTTGGCTGAAAAGCCGCCTCGAGCCGGCAAGCGGGACAGGGCTAGTTCAACTTGTGCGGTTGTTCGCTTCGGCCTGGGCCGTGAAGTTGGGACGGACGCGGCAGCTGCCGTCGCCCAGCCCAAGTGCGACCTTTGGTGCGTGCGAATGGCTCGCGACGAATCTCTTAGCCAAAATTCCTCCCGGCATTCGCCAGATCTAGTCCGATGCAATCATTGTAAGCTCAGAAATCTACACCAAGCTTGGAACTCTTGATGCTTCAATCCTGACTGCTAGGAGTTAGTCCGGGGGAGGGGCTGAGTTTTGTTCATCCAGATCGAACCTGCGCGCCGGAGTGCCGCTGGAGGTCCAGAACGCCTTAAAGATCAACCTGAATGGTACGCATTGGTCGGGAAACTCAATCAAATGTGATCGCGATCCGATAATTGAGCAAGTTCAACAAGTACTGCAACAACATTGAGCTCAACACGCTTCTGTCACGACAGCCGGCCAGAGCTGGATCGGGAGCGACCCACCGTATCCGTTTGAGATGGCGTCTGTCGGCGCTGGATTGCGGCAGAGTCACCTCATAAGATGAAGAGGTCGACGCGGAAGCTTTAGCCTGCTGGCAATTTTTCTGACGGCTTGTGGCGTTCTTCCAAGGCGTCGCGAGACTGCATGCAAGCTCTTTTCTTCCAAGATGAGCAGCCATGCCGACCCTTCCTTTGATTTCCCTACGGCAGCGAGAAGGTCGCGACGACCGGCCGATGGTCCGAATAACCTTGAGTCTCGCGGTCGCAGTAAGCGGCGGTGCGAAAGAGGATCTCAACGCTTACGGCTGAAGGCCCGATATGCCGAGCAAGAATGCGCGGGCTTCATCATGGTTCCAGTAGCTGTCCACTCCCTCAGGGCAGCTCGATGGACACTAAAGTCCGCTATGGGTCCACGGGCGGCTGTGGAGGCCAGCAGCCCAGCTCCTCTCAACAGCAGACGCAGCGGCCGTCACGCGAGAGGGCAGCTAGGGGCGGCGCGGAAGTGAAGGTCGGCTGAAGTGAATGAGGCCGCTAAGTGAGGCGGCCTTAGTTCAACTTACTCCGGAGCTTCTGGATGATCTTCCGCAGCTCGGCGGCATACTCCTCGATGATGCGCCGAGCCTCGTTCAGCCGTAATGGCTTGGCTTCCTTACCCTGGAGACAGGTAATTACAGTTAGTCTAAAAGGGCCGTTCAGACCGGGATAGAGAGTTCCGGCTGCGGGGGTCGAATGGAATTCGCACGCGACATCGCCAAAATCAGCGGAATTGCCGCCGTACCGACCATACTTGACGTGGTAAGTCGGACCACGGGCATGGGGTTCACCGCGGTTGCCCGTGTCACCGAGGACAGATGGATCACCTGTGCATCGCGAGACGACCTTGCCTTTGGGCTGAAACCGGGTGACGAGCTGAAGGTCGAGAGCACGATTTGCCACGAAATTCGCCAGAGCCGCGAGGCCGTGGTTATCGACCATGTCAGCGAGGCTGCAGAATACTGCAATCACCACACTCCGGCCCAGTACGGCTTTCAGAGCTATATCTCGGTGCCGATTATTCTTCCCGATGGTTCATTCTTCGGGACGCTCTGCGCGATCGACCCGAAACCGCGCAAGCTAAATACCCCTGAAGTCGTCGGTATGTTCAAGCTGTTTGCTGAGCTGATCGCGGCTCATCTCGACGCTGCCGAACGGGTGGAGTTGACCGAGAGCAAGCTTGCCGCGGAACGGAAGAACGCGGAGCTTCGTGAGCAATTCATCGCCGTCCTCGGCCATGATCTCAGAAATCCGCTTGCCTCGATCCAGGGCGGCTTGCGGCTCCTGAACAAGAAGGTCGATCAGGAAGGCAAGAATTGGATTGCTCTCTTGCAGGGCAGCGTGAATCGGATGGCGGTCTTGATAGACAATGTCATGGATTTCGCCCGCTTCCGCATGGGCGCCGGGATGCAACTGAGCTCCAGACGCCAGCACTTGGAACCCATCATCAAGCAGATCGTATCCGAGTTCGAAAGCGTTCACTCCGAGCGCCGCATTCTGTCGGATGTTGACGCACCGGCGACGATAGACGTCGACGCGGGCCGATTGGGTCAAATGTTGTCCAATCTGATCGGGAACGCGATTACCTATGGCGCGCCGGATGAGCCCATCATAGTCGTTGCAAGATCCAGCGACGCGGGGTTTGAGATCCAGGTGATCAACAAAGGACCGCCGATCCCCGCGCAGGCGCTGCCCCATCTTTTCACCGCGTTTCAGCGAGGTGACGTTGTCCCTAACCAAAAGGGGCTGGGGCTAGGGCTCTACATCGCACAGGAAATTGCAAGGGCGCATGGCGGACGGATCTTTGCCACGTCGACCGAAGACAGCACGATCTTCACCGCAGCCTTTGCCGCGCCGGCCGACAGAAGCGATGTAAGTCCAGCCGTTCTCGTTTCAGAACAGTGAGCGTTCATCAGACATTTCCGCTTCGGGTCAAAAGCCGCGTAGGCTCCAAGTGCGTCGGCGTCCCCATTTTCCCTGAAAACCGACATGCCACAACGCGGCTCTCGTTAGCAACGGCCGCTGTAGGGCGACAGCCTACTAGGTGAAATGAGTTGACGCAGGACTGTTGGAACGACCTCCGCTCCCGCGGTTTGAGCAAGGTCTCGCTTGGGAAACTGCTCATGCAAAGTCTCGACTCCTTTCGTCGCTCACCAAAGCGCGGCGAGCGTCTCTCGATTGCTGCCCGGCTGATTGCCGGAAATCCACAGCCCCAAACTGGGGAATAGCCATGGCGCAGCACTGGCCTTCTCGGTTGTGGATCGTCCGGCACGGTGAGAGCGCCGGCAACGTGGCACGCGATACGGCTCATGCGCTTGGCGGTGAGGACATCGCGATCGAGGCACGTGACGTCGATGTTCCGCTCAGCGCCTTGGGCGAGCAACAGGCCGCAGCGCTCGGGCGTTGGTTCGCATCTCTCCCGAGCGAAGAAAGGCCGGAAGTGATTTTAAGTTCTCCGTATCTGCGCGCCAGAAGTACCGCTGCCGCGGTCCATGCGGCATCCGCTCCGTCGATTGACATCGTCGCTGACGAGAGGCTGCGGGAAAGGGAATTCGGAATACTGGATCGGCTGACGAAGCTCGGCATAGAACGCCGCCATCCCGAACTCGCGCAATCTCGCCTGCTCATGGGGAAGTTTTACTTTCGGCCTCCCGGAGGCGAGAGCTGGTGCGATGTTATCTTGCGGCTTCGGAGCGTGCTGGAGAGTGTCAGCCTCCACTATCCGGACAAGCGCGTGCTGATCGTCGGACATCAGGTCGTGGTTCTCTGCTTTCGCTATCTCATCGAAAAGCTCGATGAGATAGCCATTCTGGACATCGATGCGGCGGCAGATGTCGCCAATTGCTCCGTGACGGAATATCGGCTGGACCAGCGTAATGAGTGCGGAGCGACCCTGAAGTTAATGAGATACAACTTCCTCGCGCCGCTCGAGGCTGAGGGAGCGCCGGTTACGACCGCCCCTGACGCCAAGGTAGCAGCCCGATGATCGTTAAGCCGCTTGACGAAGCATATCTGCGGTCGCATCCGTTGCCGAAGCATTCCGGGGGCGACAAGCACAGCAGAGGCCGCGTGCTCGTCATCGCCGGAAATATCGAGCTACCGGGCGCGGCTATATTGGCTGGACTGGGGGCGCTCCGGGCTGGCGCCGGCGTGCTTCGCATCGCGGCCTGCCAAACCAACGCTCCTCATATCGGGGCGGCTATGCCTGAAGCCATGGTAATCAGATGCTCGGAGGATGGGCACGGAGAGATCGGGATCGGAAATGGCCCACGTTTGGTCGAGCTTGCGAAGGGTTCGGATAGCGTTCTCATAGGATCCGGTATGGTCGATGAAGGCTCGGTCGGACGACTATGTGCGCTGCTTCTCAACGAGGCGATCGGGCCTATTTTCGTGGTCGATGCGTCGGCCTTCACCTCTCTGCGCCACTTCGATATTCGGCAAGAACAGCGGGGCAGGCTAGTCTGCACGCCTCATTTCGGAGAAATGGCCAAGTTTTTAGGCCGAGAACGCGAAGAGATCGAGAGCCGGGCCCTGCGATCGGCAACGGAAGCCGCTCGTTCTGTCCATGCCGTGGTCGCCCTAAAGGGGGCCAGCACCCATGTTGTCGGTTTATCTGACGAGGCACTACTGAACGAGCAGGGGACCGTAGGCCTAGCCACGTCCGGATCTGGCGATACTCTGGCCGGCATCGTGGCCGGCTTGGCCGCTCGAGGAACCTCGCCTTTATTAGCGGCGGCTTGGGGCGTCTATCTTCATGCCGTGGCTGGTCGTTTGGTGGCGGATCGTCTTGGTGCCATTGGATTGCTCGCACGCGAACTGCCGGAGGAAATTCCCCCGATCATGCGGGACCTGGAGAGTCGAACCTGAAGAAAGCTGCCCAGCAGCGGTGCAAAGGGAAGTGTAGGAAACGCATGCTTTCGAGGCGCCTAGACCGGGCCCTTCAGAGAATCGAGACGCTTGCGCAGAAATGCCAGCACCATGATCTCGTCGGAAGTGAGCTTAGCGTACTGGCGCTTGAACTTCTGCGCGATCTTGGCTTCGATCATCTTCACGAGATCACCTGACATGTAGGCGTTCAAGACTTCCGGGTGAACATAACACTTCCGGCAGACGGCCGGCGTGTTCCCGAGCTGCTTCGATACGTTCTCAATCGCGGCGACAACATTGCGCTTCGCCTCGGCCTGGCTGTCATACTTCTTGAACTCGGCTAAGGCCAACGCTGCCAAAACCGTTCCCGCCCAAGTGCGGAAATCCTTGGCACTAAAATCCTCGCGAGTGATGTCTTTGATGTAGGCATTGACGTCGCCGGAATCGACGGTACGCGGCTGCCCGTCGTCGTCGAGGTACTTGAAGAGCTCATGTCCTGGGATCTCCGCGCAGCGCTTCACGATGGCGGCAATCCGCTTGTCCTCGACGCGAAGTTTCCACTGTTTGCCCGACTTGCCCGTGAAGTCGAACCGAAGGACGCCGCGGCCCACCGCAACGTGCTTTCGTCGCATCGTGGTAAGCCCGTATGATTTGTTTGTCTCGGCATACTCGGCGTTGCCGACCCGGATCAAAGTCTTCTCCAGAAGGCTGACGATCGTGGCCAGAACCTTCTCCCGAGGTAGCCCTTCCAGCTTCATGTCGGCCGCGACACGGTCGCGCAGCGCGGGCAGCGCGGCTGCGAACTGGACGATGTGTTCGTACTTGTTCTGGTCGCGCAGCTCGCGCCATTTCGCGTGGTAGCGATACTGCTTGCGGCCCCGCGCATCGAGCCCGGTCGCCTGGATGTGGCCGTTCGCCGAGGGGCAGATCCAGACGGATTCATAGGCCGGCGGGATACCGATGGACTTGATGCGTCGGATAACGGCGGCGTCGGTGATGCGCTTGCCGTCCTTGTCGTAGTAGCTGAAGGTAGTCCCCGTCCGCTTGCGGGTGTAACCGGGCGCGGAGTCGCTGACATAGCGAAGGCCTTCTTCCGCAATGGTTGCTGCGACCTCGACGGTGCGGTCCAGGATTTGGTCTTCGTTGCGAGTCTCTCGGAGCATGGGCCTGTCCCTCGGAAGCACCCTGGGGTCGAGGCTCCACTCCTTCTAAAGGAATGAAGGCAGCGGTTGGTTCCGTTCGGGGACCGGCGGCTCGTAGATGCAGTTCAGTAGCCGCGCAGAATACCTGCCCCAGCTAAATCCGGCCGTTCCACTCGACGGGGCGCTGCGCAGACTGATGATGGCGGCAAGACCTAACTTCAGACAATCGCCACAAAGTTTACGGACACGCTTCCCCAATTAGTCTGTCAGAAGGCCGCTATGTCCCAGTTTTCGCTCGATGTGTTGCGTCAGCGCTATGTCGTCGAGAAACGACCACTCGAGGCCAGCGTCGAGCAGATCTTGCGGGCTGACGGCCGCGCGGGAGCACGTGCCATCCTGGCCTCGATCGATAAAAGGCGTTTCGAAAACAGATCCGAAGGGCAGCGCCTCCGCAAGATGCTGCGCTTCGAGACCTCTCTATGGGACAGCGGCCAGCGTGCCGTGGCAGGCGTGGATGAGGCCGGAATGAGCCCTCTCGCGGGGCCAGTGTCCGCTGGCGCGGTGATCCTGAAACCTGGCACGCGGATAGTCGGGATCGACGACTCGAAGAAACTCGACGCCGCGGCTCGCGAAGAACTCGCGAAGGAGATCAAGGCAAAGGCAGAGAGTTGGTCCGTGGCGTTCGTAGAGGTCGAGGAGATCGACGCGATCAATATCTACTGGGCCGGTATCCAGGCCATGCAGCGTGCGGTCCGGGGGCTGGGATCGACGCCGCAGCATCTGCTGATCGACGCGAAGCGGTTGAAGGAAATCGACCTCCCTCAGCAGGCCATCATCAAGGGGGACGCCAAGTCCGCCAGCATCGCTGCTGCGTCGATCCTGGCGAAGGTCGAGCGCGACACGGTCATGCGGACGCTCGACGTCCGCTACCCCGGCTACGGCTTCGCGGATCACAAGGGCTACCCGGTGCCGGCTCACTACGAAGCTCTTGCCAGGCTTGGTGCATGCGCAGCTCACCGCAGGTCATTCGGACCTGTGCGCAAGGCTCTCGGGTTGCCGCCCCTGCAGCCGTGACTTTCTGCATCCGAGCGAGCCGCCGGCTGAACAGGCCGGACGTCTCTTCTTGGCTGCGCCTATTTTCGCGACCAACTCTTTTCGCGAACGACGTCCTTGGCCTTTTTGTCGGACCGCAGGCCGAGATAGACCGGCTGGCGCAGCTCTCCCTTGCTGGTCCACTCCGCGAACTTCACTTCTGCGACCAACGTAGGACGCACCCAGGTCGTGACCTGCTCATCCTTAACCTTGGCGGGAAAGGGCGACTTGGCCGTCTTAAGCTTCAGGAGCTTGCCGTGAAGCTCTCCCAGAACCTGGTGGCTGAAGCCGGTGCCGACGTGGCCGATGTACCTCCAGGCTTCGCCTTCGCGTACCGCCAGCACCAGGGCGCCGAAGAAGGGCCGGGTCCGCCTCGGTGCCGTGAACCCGGCGATGACGACCTCCTGCCGCTGCGCGGTCTTCACCTTCAGCCAATCGGCTGTCCGGCGTCCGGACGCATACGGGCTGTCGGCGCGCTTGGCCATGATGCCTTCGAGATGCCTTCGCTCGGCTTCTGCGAAGAACTTCGTCCCCTTGCCTTTGCGATGCTTGCTGAACGCGATCAGGTTGTGGCGCGGCAGGATGGCCTTCAGCCGCTTCTTGCGCTCGAGGAGAGGCAGCGCGCGCAGATCCTCGCCTTCCGCGAACATGAGGTCGAACGCGCAGTACAAGAGCTTGGCCTCATGGCGCAAGGCATTCTGGAGCAATTGGAAATGGGATGCGCCATCCCTGCCGATCGCGACGAGCTCGCCATCGAGCACAGCATCCGCCTTCACGCCTTCAAGTGCTTTCGCCACCTCGACATAGGAGTGGCTGATGATCTTCCCATTACGACTGTAGAGCGCGACCCGACCGCGCCGGATTTCCGCGACCATGCGGAAACCATCGAACTTGTCCTCGAAGACCCAATCGGGATCGTCGAAGGGCGCATCCGTCAGTGTGGCCAGCATGGGCTGCAGGCGATGAGGCAGGGTCGATTTTCGGGCCATGGCAGGGGCTCCCTATAGCGCCGGCAGAGGCCGATACGAGGAGGATGGAAGGTGAACCCGCGCACTATCGCCAGCCACGACCGGTCCCCCGGCTCGGACCACGCCGAGCACCCCGGATTTGAACGCAGGGCCCGTTTCCGCCGACGAGAGCACCTGCCGCTTGAGACCGGCTCGGAAGCGGTCGATCAGGACGCAGGGCGTCCGGAGGCCCGTCAGCTCGACGACCGCGGACGGCCCGAGCTCGATCAAGGTCCCGAGCGGCATCCGTTCGAGATTCAATCCGGCGGTGGTGACGTTCTCGCCGAGGTCGCCAGCGCCAACTTCGAAGCCAACTTCGAGGAGAGACGGGAAGAGTTCGGATGGGATCAGGTGGACCTGCCGAAGATTGGGCAGAAGGGGCCGGCGGCGTGCCAAATACCGGTGCCGGACGAACGGACCGGCGTGGGCGTCGCCTTCGACGCCGTGGCCTTCCACCAGGATTATGCTGTCCCGAGTTGGTTTGCTGAAGTGATGCCCTCGATCGGCCGCGACCGCCACCACCCTTCCCTGCAGCGAGAAATCCTGCTTCTGCGGCATTAGGCGGCGCGGGCGATCGAGCGCCGCTTCTGGCGGAAGTAGCGCGTGATCTCCGCAAGCGTCATCGCGTTCAAAACCCGGTCGGCAGGGACACCGCCCTTGCGGGCCATCAAAACGCCCCAGTGCATGTGGTCGAGCTCGGGGATCGAGTGCGCGTCCGGATTGATGCTCATCATGCATCCGAACTCGAGCGCCGCCTGGTGCCAGCGCCAGTCCAGGTCGAGTCGCCATGGGTGGGCGTTAATCTCGACTACAACGTCGTGCTTGGCGCACGCCCGCAACACCTTCTCGACGTCGATTTCGTAGCCAGGCCGCCGCTGGAGCTGTCGCCCTGTCATGTGGCCGATAATGGTCGTGTGGGGATCGGAAATGGCCCGAAGCAGGCGCTGCGTTTGTGCCTTGCGGTCCAGCTTGAAGCGGCCGTGGATGCTGGCGACTACGAAATCGAAGCGCTCCAGAACATCGTCGTCATAGTCGAGCGATCCGTCTGCCAGGACGTCGGACTCGATGCCCTTGAGGATCCGGAAATCCTTGCCGAAGCGCTTGTTCAGCCGGTCGGCTTCCAGGTGCTGCTGCGCGATCTCCTCATCCGAGAGCCCTCCGGCATAGTGTGCGGACTTGGAATGGTCGGCAACCCCGAAATACTCGAAGCCGCGCTGGCGCGTGGCCTTGGCCATCGTCTCCAGGGTCTCGGTGCCGTCTGAGGCATCGGTGTGGCAGTGAAGAATGCCGCGCAGGTCCTGGTCGGTGACAAGCTTCGGGAGCTTGCCTTTTAGAGCCGCCTCGATCTCCCCGCGACCGTCCCGGAGCTCAGGGTCGATGAAGGGCAGGCCGAGGGCGCGGTAGATCTCGGCCTCCTCGCCGGCGATCAGCGTGCGGCCCTTGTGCAAGCCGTCGGGCTCCAATTGCATCCCCCTCTCCGCCGCCAAAGCCTGGAGTTGTTCGATATGAGAGGCGGAGCCTGTCGCGAAGAGGAGAGCAGCGCCGAAGTGCTTGCGGTCGGATACTCGGATTTGCAGCCCGTCGGCCGACGGCGTCGATGTATTGTCCGGCTTGGCAGCCTCCGCAACGATGGCAAGATCACCGACCAGTTCGCAGCCGCGGCGAAAATCGCCGGCGATCGTCACACGCTTCAGTTCGGGGCGAGACTTGCGGATCGAGTCCTTCGCCTGCGCGAGCAGCGCGGCGGCGCGGTGCAGGTGGAGCCGGCCTTCTCCAATTTTGGCGATCGCAAGGTTCTGCAGGATCTTGGTCTGCAGCGCGGCGCCCAGTCCTTTCGCCTTCTTGATGCGGTCGTCCTGGGCGGCGGCCTCCAACTCCGAGAGCGAGCCTATGCCTAGGTTCTTGTACAGGCGCAGCACCTTCTCCGGACGAAGGCCAGGTACAGCGAGCATCTCGAGCACCCCCGCGGGAATTTCTTTCCGCAGCTTTTCGAGGCTGGGATGACTGCCCGTCTTGTGGAGCTTGGTGACGATGTCGGCGATCGCATCGCCGACGCCCGGGATCTCAGTAAGTCGATCTTCGGCGACGAGCACGTCCAGAGGAACGGCTAGGGCCGCCAGGCTGTCGGCGGCCCGAGAGTAGGCCTTCGCTCGGTAAGGATTGCCGCCTCGCAAGGCGGTGCGCTGGGCATACTCTCGCAGAAGGCTTGCCACACCGCGCGCGTCGAGCGAAGGCATTCAGCCAGCCTCCCTATGCGAGCTTTGCGGCGCCGCCGGAGCAGGGCGACCATCGGATCGGTCACTTGGCCGGCGATCGAGAGAGGCCTCCAGCTTCTGAGCTGCGCGAAAGTCCTCAAGGTGCTGGATGTTGGGGCCGTAGGCGGCCTCCTTCTTGAGGAGATTGTAGATCCGGCCCGCCGCCAGCTGCAGATGCTTCATCCTGCCCCTCGGCATGGATCTCGCTTTGCAGAGAGCTCGGACTGCGTAAGCACGGAAATAGTCGAACGCGTCTGACATGGTCGGTAAACGCCTGTTCTCGCCGATCGTTCGGCGGCAAACGACGTCCTAGTGCCGTTCAAGGTCCCCCCGTGTTCCCTCGAAAAGCGGGTACCGCACCTCCCTCGGCCGGCTTGCCATCGACTCGAACTCGGCGAGCAGCTTCGTTGTTCTGCTCATGCGGCTCCATTGGCGTCGCATTAAAGTGAAGGCTTGCTCGGTTGCTTACGTCGGCGGGCCGAAGGGCGTCGGACAGAGCCACTGCATCGTCTTGTGCTCATGATGCAGAGCGGTAGAAGGATTTCAGTGGCGATTAGGTGAGTTAGGAACGAGCGCTCGCATTCCACATTGCTTGTGAGATGTAATCGGGAGTTTGAGGCATGGCAGTGCAAATCGTTATGGATCACAGCGGCGACAGCCGGCACTTCTTCGACAACTCCAATGCAGAAGCATTGGTAGAGGCGGAGCGGCTTTTTCTGCAGTTTACGAGCAAAGGATACACCGCGGCCGTTCGGAAGGAGCCCGGTGAGGTAACCAGGATCACTGCGTTCGATCCTACCGCCGAGGAGACATTGTTCTTCCCGCGGCTTGTGGGCGGGTGAGCACCAGTGAGGAGAAGGTTCGGTCGCATCGGCCCTTGGACGCCTCGGAGCCTGGCTATCGGTACGCTTTATCGAGCAGCAAAGGAGGAGAAAACGGTTCAGGCTCGGGCGCTGCGACTGTTGTGTTCTTGGCTTTCGCCCCAGCAAAGGGTCGAGTTCACGAGAAAAGGGTACTTCGACGTCGTGGGATGCGATACCGGAAAGCGGTACCGCATCCGGCGGGGAACGTCGGGCAACGTCAACGAGATCGACGAATACGGCCGGCTCAGCACCGGGTGGTGCTTCGTCCCGGTGGGTGGCTTGGTCGAGGGCGATGTCATGCTAGCTCAAAAAATAGCTCTTGAGACCGAGGAGGAATGCGCCTTGAGCATCGCCAACAGCTTCCCCGGCCCGATCCGGTGGCGTCGACTCGGTAGCCGTCCGTCAGAGGGGAGAACTGCGCAGGTGCCCGGTCAACTCAGCTAGACCCGGCGGCGAGCGGCACGGCGACAGCCTGTAGCACGCTGGCGAAGCTCACCTTTGGGCTATTCGTGCTTCAACCGCACTCTGTATTGTTTGCCTGATCGTGCATTCGCGAATTTGGACATCGGCCACGTTTTCAGCCTCGCAGATCCTGCGAAGCGTGACTGCATCCGAATTTCCGGTCTTCCATACGCCGGATGTGATATAGCCGAGGACTAGAAGCACGAAAAGACCGGCACCAAACATTGGGAAATTGCCCATCTCCTCACCTCCTCAATGGCGGGGCGTGCGTTTCCCGCTGCTTTACAACGCTCGTGTCTCTGCCAAGTTTTCCCAGCTAAAAAATTTACCTCCCAGCGGCGTGGCACCTGCATTCGTCACAGGTAACGGGCGATTGCAGCTGACAAGTAGAGCGGGAAGGAGCGGCTATTCCGGCAAGGCTTAAAAGCGACCGTGTCCGCGGGCATTTCGGCGCGCGCTATCGCGTTCGCGGTGGCAGGACTTGGACGAGATCTGCGGCCCAAGGGCGAAGCGCCGCTAGATAAGTTCAAGCTCGTATGGTCGTTGCTTCTTTTTCCCTTGCCGGAACGCGGAGTCAGCTTGCGCTTTCGGTCAGCGCCGCAATAATCGGTGCCCCCTCCACGCAGGAAAAACCCGGTCAGGAGTGCTGGCCGGGTTAGTCAAGGAGGGACAATGTGTCATCGATGTCCGGCAACGAGGCGCACTCTGAACCGTTCCTGCGGAATCGATCCTTTCCATCCGTTCTTTAGGCCTTTCTGATGCAGGTTAAACTCGCAGAGGGCGAGGAACGGCCACTACGCCAGCGGCTTGGTTCTAGGAAGGCGCCCGGAGAACACCGCCAATTGGCTGAACGTGACGACTTAGGACGTTGAGCAAACGATCTGCTGGCCACCGTTGAGCAAAGAACGTCTCAAGTGGTCAACAAATGATCCTATGCTGCCGGGAGACAGGCAGATGATAGACGCTTTAATGCACTACCTTGAAAGAGCAATTGCGTTCGAGCGGCTCGCGGCCGATGAGATCGACCCGGGCTTGAAAGCCGATCTTGAACGCCAGGCAAGAGCTTACCGCAGGCTTGCTGCTATACAAGCGGAAGGCATGGGTCTACCCGCACCTAGCCAGCCTTCGCAACCGCCGCATCCCTGAGGGGCCAACCATCAATATATCAAAAGTGGCTCGTTCGTCCGCCTCGTATGACACGGAAGCGAGGAGCCGTCAGCTTGTCGGGTGGAACGCGAATGGGCGTGAACTTTGTGTCACTCCGCTGGGCGCGCTTGCAGTTGTGGCAGACGAAAAGGTAAGCGAGGTATCCTTGTAGTCTCGCAGCAGCTCTGAGCGGTTCATCCTAAAGTCCGGGAGCTTCGAGGTGTCCCAGCGCCTTGTTTTGCCGATCCATGCCCCCCTATGTTCAGCAACCAGCATCAAAGTAGCCTGGAGCACAGTGCATCACATGATATAATGCCGGCTGAACCTTTTCTGCGGTCACTGCTTCGGCGTGCGTATTTCCCGGAGGGCCTTTTCGACGTAATCCAGTGGCTCACTAGTTCACGACCTCCGGACCCGGTCTCGCTCCCGCTCGACTTCCTCGGCGTCCTTGTCGTCGATGGTCATTAGCGAGTTCTTCGCATCGCCATGAACTTTCAGCAGTTCGTCGAGCTTGGCATGGATGGCTTGAGTGTCGCGGTGTTCAGCGCGCTGGATCACGAGGGTCATTCCCCAGGTCGCGAGAGTGGCAAGCGAATGCCACTCCAGGCCATTGCCGAGGACGATCCAAAGCGCGGCATAGGCAAGAAACACGACGAACGCGGCTGGCCGCGCGGTCAGCACGCCGATATTGGTCAACCAGCTCCGGATTTCCTTAACGACCATTGGCAGTCAATGTGGCGCCGCTTTTGTTTGTTCCGCGAACTTCTACAGCTCGCGATCCATCGCTGGATGGCTTCGGTTCTTAAGCTCGAGAGCCAACCGGTTTAAGGGTTCACATCACCGCGCCTGTGGAGTCTTGAACCCCCGGGGACACATTGTGCACGACGCTCCTCGAATCCTGGTTGTCGAAGATGAGTACCTCATCGCATTGGAGCTCGACGGCCACTTGAGGGCTGCCGGATACCGCGTGATCGGCCCCGTCCCAGACATTGATGGCGCTTTGAAGCTGTTGAAGGCTGACCGGCCCGACGCCGCCATTCTCGACGTCAACCTCGCTGGAGAATGGGTCACCCCGTCGCGCTAGCGCTCCAGGCGATGTCCGTACCGTTCATTCTCGCCAGCGGCTACGTTGCCGCCGACCTCCAAGGCGCTCCAGTATTGCGCGACGCCGTCAATGTCGGAAAATCGTGGAGGTCCGATTATCTCCTCCACGCCCTGCGGAGCGCCTTGGAGCGAAAGTAGGGACCTTGTCCCGAAGCGACGACTTTCGGTGACCTGACGAACTTGGTTGTTCAAGAGAAGTCAATTTCTCGGGTTGCTGTTGTCAACGACGGGAGATTTGCGCCGACACTGTTGGATTCACCGCACCGGCTTGGCCTGCAAAGAACGCCGCCAAAGCGCCCAGTAACAATGCCACTGCCGCGAACAATGCACCTTGTGAGACGCGCTTAGCAGCTGTATCCGCCGCCTGCTTTGCCTGCTCCTTCGTCTTGGCTACCGCATCCTTATATTGCTGTTGGTACTGACTGATCTGCGCCTTCGCTTCGTCTTGTGATATATTCTGAGCCTTGGCTAGAGCCTCGGCGGCCTTGTCGTTAGCCGCTGCCTGCTGAGAAGCGTCACCCGTTAGCGCCGCGCGGACGGCTGTGGCCGCGGCATCACGAAGCGCGGCGGGATCTTGCCCAGAGGCACCTCTAACTTTGCTTTCGATGGCAGCCATCGGGTCGCTAACATTGTTCAGCGTGGGCGCTGCCGTTTGAACCGCCGTTTGGATCGACCCTCCGAGCGCTTTACCCGCTCCGCCCAAAGCGGAGGATGCTGTGCTGAGAGCACCGCCAGCCAAGCCGGAAGCGGCGGAAGAAAGTAGATATATTACTGCCAGCGTCGAGACGGCCCATGACATCAATCCATGATAAGCCGTCGTTGAAGCCGATGCCTTGCCAGAAAGCCGACCGGCTATGTAGCCTCCGAGCGCTGCAGCCACAATTCCGGAAAGTACGAACCAGATACCAGCACCAACCGACATCGAGGTCGCGCTCGGCGTATTACCCTCCCCAACGTCGACCGTCGATAAGCCCACGCCCAGACCGATCATGTTTAGGATCATCTGCATGACAAGCGCGATGGCTGCACCCGCGAAAACGGCGCCCCACGCCACCTGGTTCAACATGATTGTGCGAATTTCGTCAGCGGGAACGACCTCGCTCGTCTGAGGGGGCGTGCGGTGGCTTGAACGAACCATTTCGGGAGAGTTGGCCATGACGTTGATCCTTGAAGGGGGTTTGATGCCGCAACCTGCTTTTGCGTCCGACGTTCCTAAAATCGTGGACATCAACTGCAAGCCCGTTGGAGCCCGGCCACTCAAATGCCCTCTAGCGTGCACTTCCCGCCTCCGCCGAGTTCGAGCAGAGCGGCGGCTTCCGCGGCGGGTGAAGTGAAGGCACAAGACCGCCCCGTTCATTCACCTCCCGATGAGCGAAGCCGACCGTAGCACGCGGGCGCAAATGTCCGCTGTGGGTCAAAAGCTGACGATTGGCGGACGTCGCGGCAGGTCCAGCCACGAGCCACAACCGGACAAATCGACGGACATCGCGGAAGATCGGCTATGGGCCACAACGCGATCTGAACCCTATCGAATGATGCGGGCTTCTCCGATAACGCCAGCGGAGCGCGTGTGGACTGAAGGATTAGCACAATGTCTCGCAGCCCGACGCTCGCACCTATGCGTTGGATTTTGATGGTGGCGGAACGGCCCTGGGGCCATTCCGTGACGATGCGAAGAAGCGGATCAGGCCTTGGCCTTGACCGGGAGCCGAAAGGGCGCCCCCAGCCGGTTGAACGCGTTCATGGCCGCAATCGTGATCGTGAGGTCTACGAGATCCTTTGGCGCGAAAGCCGCGCTTGCGGCCGCATAGGCCTCGTCGGAGGCGTGCGTCTCGCTGACGAGCGTGACTTCCTCCGCCCACGCGAGGGCAGCGCGGTAATTGTCGGGAAACAGGTGGGGCACCTCGGCCCAGACTGGAACGAGGGCGACTTTTTCAAATGACATGGTGGCCAAGAGGTCCCGGGTGTGCAGGTCGATGCAGTGCGCACAGCCGTTGATCTGCGAAACCCGCAGGAAGACGAGGTGGATCAGTTCGTGGGGCAGGTCGGTACCCGTGGTGATGTAGTGGTGGATGCTGAAGAGCGCCTTTGCACCGTGGGGTGCCACTTCGTTCCAGACCAGCCGCTTGTTCTCGCTCATGACGTGCCTCGTTGTTCGGAACGCCGGAGATTCGACGCTCGGAGCCATGACGGGCCAAGCGGTCAGGGTGTGACATGGCACTCGGCGGTTCCATTCAAAGCGGCCGATGTCACATCCAGGCAGGTTCGATCGTCTTATTCTCGGGTTCGGGATGCGCGAGCGACGGTGACAGCGGATATGATCTGCGAGGAAACTGGGCGGATGGAGGCGATGGACGATCAGCGGACCACCGAGTTCGAAGCGGAGCGCAGGCGCCTGACACGCCTGGCCTACCGGATGATGGGCTCGCTCACCGAGGCGGAGGACGTCGTTCAGGACGCATGGCTACGGTGGGTCGGGGTGGAGGGTGGCGTCGATTCGCCTCCCGGCTATCTGACCCGCATTGTCACACGCCTGTGCCTCGACCGACGCCGCTCCGCGCGGGCGCGCCGGGAAACCTACGTCGGCCCCTGGCTGCCAGATCCTCTCGTGGGTTCCGTGGAGCCGAACGAGACGGTCGCCGACGACGTCACGGTCACGTTGATGCTGGCCCTTGAGCGCCTGTCGCCTCTCGAGCGGGCCGCTTTCCTTCTCCACGACGTCTTTGACGTGCCGCTGACCGAAGTGGCCATCACCATCGGCCGCGAGCCGGCAGCTGTTCGTCAGCTCGCGGCGCGCGCCCGCAAGCACGTGCAGGCCGCACGTCCCCGCTTTGACGTCGAACCCGCGGATGCGGATCGGATCACCCGAGCTTTCTTCGCCGCAGCACGCGACGGGGACGTGGCGGCGCTTTCGGCGCTGCTGGCAAGGAACGTCGAGATCCATACCGATGGCGGCGGCAAGGTCCTCGCTTTCCGCAATGTCATTCGGGGGGTCGAGCGGGCCCTGCGCCTTTTTGCGAGGCAGCGGCGCAAATACGTCGTAACGCCGAAGCTGCTTCGTGTCGTCACCATCGACGGCCTGCCAGGCTACGTTAGCCTCGATGGAAGCGGCGTACTGCAGACGACTGCGCTCGACATCCGCGAGGACGGGATCACCGCGATCTACATCGTCAAAAACCCGGACAAGCTGTCGCACTTAGCGACAGAAATGGACTTTCCAGCTCGCATCTCGCCGATACCGCCAGCTTCATGAACTGCCCGAGTGACTGCGGCAACGTGGAGAATCGTTCGATGGGCTGCATATGAGGCTCGCCCACGGTCGACGTCCGCTCCGGGTCAAGCGGGACGGTTTTGCTCGGTTGAGTTAGGTCCGGTCTACCTCTGACAGCCGACGCATCCCCGGCCGTGGGACGCGGCAGCGATGGGCCCATAACCAGACCTCAGGTTGTGAAAGCGTATCGGATGCAGACCCTGCGGCCGTGAAGAGAGGCCCCGCCCTGGCTCAGTCTAAGTTGGAACTGCCTCGATGACCTGGAAATGCAAGCCTGCGCGAGCTATGCCGCGCATCTCAAATCCGGCCGTTCGACATAGAGCGGAATACTCGTCGTAGCTCCGTTCAAGCGCTCCAAGCATCACTAGCATATTGAGGTCACTGAACTTCGAGATCGGCCCCTCGTTCGGCGGCTCTACCACACGTTCAATGAGGAGTAATCTGGCATCAGCGGTCATAGCGCGGCGGCAGGTCTTCAGGATGGAAATCGCTTCCTTATCGTCCCAATCGTGGATAATCGCCCGCATCACATAGGCGTCAGCCCCCTCCGGGATGGATTCAAAGAAGCTGCCTCCGACGATTTCGCATCTGTCGACGACACCATGTTGGTCCAGAACTTCGGTCGCCTTGCCAACCACGTGCGGCTGATCGAACAGCGTTCCGCGCAGGCCCTTATTTGCTCCGAGAATTCCCGCCAGCAATTGGCCTTCACCACCCCCGATATCCGCGACGTGACGAAAGCTGCTGAAATCGTAGGCGGCGATAATAGCTTCGATCGCGCCGCGTGAATTGGCCGTCATGGCTCGGTTGAAGATCGCGTTCTCATCGGACGGGTGCCGCGATACTCCCATACGCTCTGACCATTGAGATGCCGAAAGGCACTCTCGCCGGTGCGGACGCTGTGTTCAAGATGCCCCCAGGCCTGCCAGGCATAAGGTCGGCCGACATATGCGGCCCAGCCGTCGAGTGGAGTCGGCGAGTCGGAACGAAGACACTCGCTCATCGGGGTGAGCGAGAACGTCTTGTTCTCGGCCTCATGGAAAACACCGACTGAAGCCAGCGCCCGCAAGAGCCGATAAAGTGTCCTCGGATGCGATCCGCTGAGCTGAGCAAGTTCGTTGCTGCCTAGGGGCCCGCGACCAAGGTGGTCGGCTATGCCAAGCCGGGCCGCCACGTGAATGGCCTGCGAAATCTGATAACCGTTAATCAGTCGCGTAAGGTCCGACAAAGCATTGGCGGCCATGGTGTCACCTCCTGCTGCTCCGCACACAGTAAAGATGCATCGAGTACCAGACTCCCGCAAACGGATGATATCTCAGATATTGCGGTGCGCACCATCTAACACAAGTCGATTTGAGGACCGCTTAGGGTCAAAGGCCGCCGATTTGCCCTGCGGTCGGGCGCTTCCGGTTTACCCCGTTTCCGGACAACTCGTCGCTACGCCCCAATGGAAGCGATGGGCCACAAGCAGACCTCCGCTCCGACCACAACGAGATTCGCTAAGTGCTTCAAGCGGAAGCGACATTCGTTTGCGCACCGAGCATTTGCGCACAAGGCCGACGTCGGACGGAATATGAGAAGACCGTGCGAGCGAGACGCGCTTAAGGCTTGCGGCGGATCTGATAGAGAACGAAGCGCCCGGACCTGTCTGATTCCTTCAACATCTCCGGCAGCGGATTGGCCGTGCCAGTGCCGAGCAGATAAAGGTAGTCGTAATCTCGATACCAGGTGCGGACGAGGGCACGGTCATCAAGCGCCGTCTTCTGGCCTGTGGCGATTGCGCTCAGTACGCGTATCGGCACGGGCGCGCCATTGGGAATCGAGAGACGGCGGACCCCGGCACGTGTCTGAATCGGCTGCTTGCCGGTCTCGGTGAATACGTGCGGCACGAAGGCATTCGCGTAATGCACCGCAAGCGTCGGCGCATAATACATTGGATACTGGGTAAGGTCCTCGAATGGTGGATCCTCGGTCTCTCCGGTAATCCCAATCAGTACCTTCGAACCAGGATTGATCTTTTGAAACGACGCGATCATGGCCGAATATTCCGAACGGTAGGACAGCCAGACCTCCAGCACGATGGCCAGATTGGCCAGCGTGATGCCTCCGACAATGGCGAGCGCAGTCATCCTCCATCGTCGGTTCGGCAGTGACAGCGAGCAGAACGCGGGCAGGATCAAAGCTGCCGCGGGAAGAATACGAATGTCTGCGAACGCCGTGCCAAATAGCCTTGGCGGAATCGCAAGATAAAGGAGTCCGAAGCCACTTGCGATCCAGATCCCGGCCGGCTGCAGCTTTAGCATGCCGCAGCTGATGGCGAGATATAACGCCGTCATGAGCACGATCGCGCTGGCGCCAGAGACGGCCATGTTGTAGCCGTTCATGATGAAAAATAGCCAGGGCAGCTTGTGGTCAAAGTTCCAAAAGGTGCCCTCGCTTCCGACAGAGCCCGCGGTCAGTCGCATGACCACCAACAGCGCGGCAGCAGGGAGTGCAAGCGTCGCGAGCCGGAGCGCGACGTCGTTGTAAGGCACCTTCCGATCGAAGGCGCGCCACAATTCATAGAGTCCAAGCGTCGCACCATAGATTCCCAATGCAAAGAAATGCGCGGTGAACAGCACCACCACGAAAACCGTGTTGACAGCGCAACGTACCGAGGCTGGCCGCTCGGCGGCCAACAGATAGGCGGCGATGCCCCAGAGCGCGATGGCCAGCGCAGATTCGAAGTTGACGAACCCCCACGTGAACGGCAGGCAATAGAGAAACAAGAGCGCCGCGAAACCGGCGAGGTGAACGCGCCGCTTCACAGCCCATTCGAGCGCAAGCGCGCCGCCAACGATCAGCATCTGGGTGAAAAGAAGAAACAGCCGGGTTGCGTTCTCGGCGCCGATCAGCCGCGCCATAGAGGGGACCACCAAGTCCATTGCCAAGTTGGGATAGAAGGCCCAGGCCGCCTCATAATATGGATTGGCGTTGGGGGTGCCCATCTGACTCAGAAGTTGCATGCGGACGACGTGGTTGACGTAGTCGCCCATCGCCGGAATAGGAGTCAGAAGGGTGGGAAGAAGCGAGGCGACGGCCAGCAGAGCGAACGCAGCGGTCGCAACCGATCGATCGGAGCGAGCGCTGCGATCAATGAGATTTTCTACGATCAGGAGAGCTGGTACATTCACGCGCTAATTCCGGGTATTTGAACCCGGACTGGTTGTTATTTTGATATACACTCAGCTATGGTAGAATCTCTTAACAATCGGTTAAATGGTTGAGTGATGGGTTTATTGCTACTATCCAAAGAGCTTGAGTTCCGCTTTGGGTCAAAGGCTGCCCTCGGGAGCCCGCATGCCCTTGGTCGGATCATCTCTTGGGAGCGGATGTCGCCGCGGCCTGGGCTGAGGTCAGTCACGTTCCAAAACGGACATCCCGCATACTTCCGAATCGTTTGAAAGTGCGGTGAGCGTCAGGTAAAACTTGGCGTTGTGGAACTGTCGTGTCCGCTCGCACGGGGAGAATGCGCGTGAAGGAACTGGCAGGAAAGACGGCATTCGTGACCGGTGCGGCGTCCGGCATTGGATTGGGGATAGCGACCGCTTTCGCCCAGGCTGGCGCGAAAGTGATGCTTTGCGATATTGAAGAGGCCGCGCTGTCCGCAGCGCTCGAGCAACTGCGGCTCACCAACGTCGATGTCGACGGCGTGAAGGCAGACGTCTCGCTTAAAGCCGAACTCGCGGCGGCCGCAGAAGCCACCACCGTCCGCTACGGCAAGGTCCATATTCTCGTCAACAACGCGGGCGTCGGCGGTGGTGGGCCCTACGGCAGCTGGACCGATGCGGCGTGGAATTGGACGTTGGGCGTCAACCTGATGGCGACCATTTGGGGGATCGAGATCTTCGGGCCGTTGATCGAGCAGCATGGCGAGGGTGGACATATCGTCTCCACAGCCTCGATCGCAGGCGTCATTTCAGGAGCGAGCACTGCATACAACGTTTCAAAGTATGGCGTTGTCGCGCTGTCCGAGGGATTGCGGCAAGAGCTCGCGCCCCGCGGAATTGGCGTATCGGTATTGTGTCCCGGGTACATCCGCACTCAAATCATGAACTCGAGCCGCAACCTCCCCAAGCGCTTCGAGGGGGCAGTCCGAGCCCCGCCGACTTCGGGCCCGATTGCCGAACGCATTAATCAGATCCGGGAACGCGTCACTCAAGGTATCGACCCCCTCTATGTCGGCGAACTCGTCCGCGAAGGCGTCGAAAACGACTGGCCCTATATCTTCACCGACCTCGAATTTGAGCCGATAGTCGAAGCGCGCTTCGCCGGAATCAAGCAAGGCTTTGACCATATCCGCGGGCGCTCCCCGAAGCGTTGAGTGCGCAAACTTTCTCCTACCTGATCGGTGTGTTCATGGGGTGATGGCGCTGAGACGATTCTGTGAGTCATCACGCCATGTCCGCTCCGGGTCAAAAGCTGCCCAGGCCGGGGGGCGCCGAAGGTCCGCTATTGAGGCAGAACCAGTCCCATCCACTTTCTCAGGGAGGCGCTAGCGGACTGCGGCTGCAGGATGGTCACCACTCGGAACGACCCAGTCGATCGCCAGGAGGCAGGCTTCGACTATGACAAACGAGAGTAGGCCCCCAATCCATCCGAAAAAGACGACCGCGAAAGTTGCAATCAAAATCGCGCAGAATACATCGGCCAGCACCTTAGCTGCGCGTTCGCCTTTGTCCTGTTTGGATGTGAAATAGGGGCATGGTCTCCTCCGGGCGCTTCACTGGTCCGGACTTAGCCACACCTGCGAGCGGCCGTCCACTCCCTCAGGGGTACCGCATTACCGAGCGTCCTATCTCCCGCTATGGGTCGCAAGCGGCGGCAGCCGTACGCCCGGTTAAAGGCAATAGCCGACAAGCATCGGAATTGCCGTTCTACGGCGAGGGCGGGCCGCAGGCAGGAAGCCCACCCGTAAATTTCCCCAGTGTCGGATTTTCGCTCGCTGGTTAACTGGTGCGGATCGAGCGCCGCATTATGAAAACACCGAAGCCGAAACAATGGGCCGAGCAGGAGGTCCGACGATTGATCGCGCTGGCTCGGCAGGGAGTCGGCGCAGCGAGGATAGCCGCCGAACTCGGCCGCCACACCGGATCGGTGAGGCGCATGGCGCGAACGTTGGGACTGCTGTTGAAGAAGTAGCCCCCGAGCAATCTTGAGCGCAGCGCGGCAGACCTGCAGACCAAAGCCCCCGACCTCCCGCTGCGAGCGGGCCTGCAATTCGCGCAGAGCTGGAACTTAGATTGCAACAATATCATTCCGACGACGGTCACAAAGACTCGCCCGTTCACTCCATTCAGGGGCGTGCAACAGCTGAGGTCCGCTGTCAGAACGGAGTCGGACGAGCTTGCGCACCTGGAAGGTTAGGCCAGAGGCGGACAGGCCTTGCCGAGCACTGTCAGTTGAAGCCCTCGATGTAGGCGCGAACTCCGGACGCGTCGTCCGCCGCAGCGGCGCAGATGCCTATTGCGTGGATTTCGGGAGGTACGCCAAAGTTCGCGCTAATCCGCATATCCACCATCATCGAGGCAACCGCCTCACGTGCCCGACCAACGTTCAGCAGCGAGAGCGCATGTTCCTTGCTTTGCTCTACGTATTCTTTTCGAGTCATTGCCAACACACTAGTCTTCAGGCCGAAAGTTCGTTCAATTGGGCGTCAGCATCGCATGCTTTCCTTGGAATGACTACCTCGCGTAGGTTGCCGGCCCATTCCATCTCGGCCCGTCAGAGGCGAGTTGCAACAAATCGCCCCCTCAAGGGGAGCGCCCGCCCTCTTCAAGGAAGATTCGAAAAGGCAGACTGAACGTCCGCTGAGGGTCAGAAGCGTCGGTCTGTCGTTCCACTGCAAACGTCCGCTCTGCACTGTAAAGTGACATCTAGCGGTAGCGCCTCAAGGGAAGCCGCGGCTTACAGTTGCCGCCAAACCCCCACTTCCGTTGGCAAGACGCTCCCGCCCGTTGATCGGGTTTACCAGAGTGATCGAGGGCGCGCGGCGGTCGCAATCAGTCCAATTCCGAGCGAATCTCGGTCATCAACCCGAAGTAGCTTTGACCGTTGAAGCGATCCTCACATCTTCACGTCCTCTCCGCCTTGAAATTGGAGTTGCCATGTGCCGTTTGCCCAACGACACGATCACGCTGACACTCCCGCAAGTTAGCTTCGAAGCCTTATTCGGCGACCCTGAGTTCCCGGCCAATGCGCATGGCGGCAACGACACCATTACGATCAACATCGAGGCCATGACGTTCGTCAACCTGGTGGGCGATACTGCGACCTTGCTGGATCATTCCCAAGGCGGCAACGACACACTCAGGGTGAACATCGACGGCTCGCTCAACACCGTCATCATCGACGGCGATGCACAATCCATGTCAGGCCATGCCAGGGGCGGCAACGACACGGTGATCGGCGACAGCACGGGCTCGGTTCGCAGCGGCTTCACACTCTATGGGGACGCCGAGGGTGCCATGTCTGACCACGTGCAGGGCGGCAACGACATCGTCATCGGCGCGTTCGGCGGCCGATCATTGAACACTCTGGTGGGCGATGGCACAACCATGTCCGGGCACGTCCATGGCGGCAACGACACGCTGATCGCTCTCCAGACCGGCCAGACCGGCTCGGCAATTCTGTACGGCGATGCCTTCGGCATGGCCGATCACGCGCACGGTGGCAATGATAACCTCACCTTCACGATCGGGGACGAAGCCCAGCCCGGAGGCGGGAGATTATACGGCGATGGGGGTGGGCTCTCGGGTGATGCACGTGGCGGGAACGATACCCTCACCGTGGTCGATCTCCATGGCAATCTTCACTTCTATTCCTTCCTGCTGATTGGCGATGTCGATTCCATGTTCGGCAATGCGCAGGGGCGTAAGGGATTGTACAAGAAATAGCTCATCTGCCTGCGGGCCTCCGTTTGCGGACGCACAACCGCGCCGGCGTCGGCACCTTCAGCACCCCCGCGGCGATCAGAGCAATTTACGTGATCTGGATGCGCTCGTTTCCAGTAACGCCGTCTGCCGCATGCGCACCAATTTGGCCTGCCGTAGGCCACCGTTCCACCCCTTGTGAGGAACGACAGAACCCACCAAAATCGAGGGATTGCCTATTGGAGATTTCAAATGCCCCTTACTACCGATCCGTCTCGCGATATCGAGTTCCGACTTTTCGAAGGTATCGCGTTTGCGATGTTGGACAGCGAACAGCGCGTCCTTTGCTTCGTCACTTGGGCTGCCTTGCTCGATCGCGCCGCAAAGGATGGGACCCGTCAAACGGACCTCAGAGGCACGTTTGAGCAGTACCGTTGGAAAATCGAAGCGATCGCGAGCGGGAATTACGACCAGGGGGAAACCAGGCCCGTGGTCCGTACCGAGCAGCTCACCCCGCCCTAACGGCTCCTGCGGATTTATGGCCCGCAGCTCCGACGCTGGCGGCGAGCCGCGCTGCGGCTTCCGGGGTCGGCCCAAAGGGCGAGCTTCAACGTGCTTCACGCTGCGGCCTTAAGGCCTCATTCCTTGATTCAGGAATAAATCATGACACGTGGTGCGAGCGGGAGGGAGCAAAATCGCGCCTTTTCACAGCCGGTAGATAATTCGTGGTCGGCTCTTTGACCCGCCGCGACTCAGGCGTGCCCCCCAATCGAAAGCTACTACGCTGGTATGGCAAGATAGCCCTCGCAACGCGGGCGAAGGAAAAGGGGCGCCTACGCAAAACCTCGAAGGTGAATGTCGGCCGGGCGATCTACCTTTCGGGTGACAGCCATCTCCCACGGGTGATGGGATCAATCCATGTCCCGGTTATCTCAAACTTCGGATTTGTTGGGCGAGGGGCGCGAAGTCCCATTGCGCTGCGCGTTCGACAGTTTGCTAGCCATCGACGAGCGTGCAGTTGGCATTCCGGAGAATCCTGGAAGTCGCGGTTGGTCAGAGCTAGCTTGCTCCATTGCCCGCTCAGGGACAGACCATAGTGCGCGCCCTCCGAGGTGCAACGAGAGGGCCAAAGTTGAGATCGTAAGATCTGAGGGGCAACCCTCTCGACTAATTCCCTGGTGAAGATTTCACCGGATTCCTCCGAGGCGTAATAGTGAGCGCGATAGCCGGACGGTCCATTGAATATCCAATCGTAAAGTGAGGCCGAACAAGGGAAGGCTATCCGCACCCGAATATAACCAGGCTTCTCATCGGCAGCCTCCGGCCAAAGCTCTCCTTTGTTGATGCGCGAGCGCGCCTCGACAGCGATTAGATCAAGCAATCTCTCGCCGTCCGGTGAAGCATCCAGATGCGAACGGCGATCTTGCGGAAGATCGTACATCCAATCTGTTGCTGGAATCCGAACTCTCATGACTTGCCGGAAGAGCATCGATGGACAGATGCTCCCGGAACCGGAGAGCGGGCGCAAGAGAAAGCTGCTGGGGATTACCGACAGCTTTCGTCTTAGTCGAGATATTTGGCGATCTGCTCCAGCGAAGCGTTATAGCGCTCGCCGAGCACACAGAAATTCTGACCGGAATCGACGAGCATGTATTCGCCGAAATCGTCCGCGTGAACCGATCGGCTCCGGGATTTTCAGATAGTGTACCCCGCCCGGTGAGATCGAGCTCGCAGAGCGCTTTCGTTTCATTGACGGCATGTGAGCGCTCCGGCTTGGTTGAAAAGGAGGCCGGTTGAAACCCCAATCACGCTCGCTTCAACATGGCCCTAGGGCCATACCTTTCCGCGCCACAAGACCGACCTGGTTGGGATTGGCACGCCGGATCAGTTCGCGAATCATATCGCGGTCGAATGCGCCGGCAATGCGCGCGGATTTCCCCAATCGGCCAAGCGTTCAGCGGCCAGACCTGAGACCAGCCTGCGCCTACTAGTGCAACACGCGGCCGGCCTCCGCGAGCCGGCCCCTTTCTCTCAGCTCCTCGAGCTCCTCGATCGCCTCCAGCAAACGCACCAGCTCACGGGCAGTATGTGTCAAACGGGGCTTCGGTTGCTTTGAAATCCGGACTCGCTGTCCCATCGGTGCACGCCTCTGCGCTGGGGACGTGCAATTCGCAAGGAGTGTGCCACCCCATGAAAGGGGGTGGATTTTTAACGCGCCGAGGCCGTTGCTTGGGAGATAGCCGTCCAGGATCAGAACCTGCCGGTGGCGCAGCTCGCGACGCCACTGCGGGGGCCTATCGTGACTGTTGTGGGCTGGCCATGCAATGGTCAGCACGACACCAGCTGATCCGAAGGCTCTCTCGTGGACCCTCTGCTCTACTGAAGAACTTCACCAGTCTTCCGCAGGAGGTGGTCGGCCGATCACTGGCGCTAGACCTGCTTCACACCGTGAGGATGTCCCTGACGAAGATCACCAAGTACGGGAAGGATAAATGAAGCGCCGGCGCAGGACACACAGAAGCGCGACTGGCAGGGGCCTATGACGCACCGCCGAAGGCTGAAATCCGCAACCAGGTATCAACCGGCACCGCTTTACGATCGGTCATCGCGGATTGGTGACGAGTACCGCGGTATGCATGGGAAAAGAGACCCGCCGGCTCCCAGGTCGGCGTTTTTTTTTATTGGGTTAGCCGTCCTGGCAGCTAATGCCGAGTCTGTCGCAAGTGAGGGCGAATGAATCTTTCGACTTGGAATCTTCAAAGCAAAACCTAGTGCCGATCTCAGCTCGATCGGTCCACCAACTGACGTTAGCAGCTTTCGCGATGCGGGAAGCTTCGCCTCGTAGCAAGTCGAGCTGTTTCCCGGCTGCACGAACAATCAGGCAATTCTCTTCGGGCATAAAAGGGCCTCCAATAGCAATTTGGACACGGCAAAACTGTCGAGACAAAACCAAAACTTGCGGCGGGATACAAAGCTAGCTGGGGACGGAGCCCCGTCAGCAAAGGCCGCAGCAGGCCGCTTCCTCGATCCAGGGATAGTGCTTGGTTGTCGGTCAGATCCGACGTTTGAAAAGCTCGTTGCTCAAGTGTTGCTTAATATTTTTCCGGCCGACGCTCGCCCCGGGAAGCGAGCTTGAGAATGCGCTCAGCGACCTCTACTGCCGACCGCTTCTGCTGGAGCGCGAATGGCGGGCTCGAAAGAACCTCATCAAGAAACGTCGCAAAGCATTTGCAAGGTGGCGGCATCGTAGCCGAGCCTCCAAATTAAGAGAAACCAGAAAAACAGCGGTGCCGAGCTCGAATACGCGTCTCGGCAGCGCCTGTTTTCAAACTGAGCACTGAAATCCCGTTGGCGTTTATCAAGCAACGGCCATGCCACAATCATATGACAGGCTGGGCCGACCCCAACATCCGCTCTTCGACCCGCTGCAGTTGTCCAGCGAACTCAATTCAGGCGAGGCAGGCAACGATCGCAAGCACCACATCGGTGCCGAGCTCGGGTGAATAAATCCAGCAGAACAATCCGGCACCAAGGACGGCCGCAATTCCTTGAAGTGCAATCATCTGAAGTCTCCCCATGAAAAGGTCCAAATGGAAGACTGGCCCCCGTCTGTTTCCGGGATGCTTCGATCGGAGGGGGAAGGTGTTTCGTTCACCAACGTGTTATCGAGCACGGCGGTACCGCTCTGGTCCGCGCCCCCCCAGCTCACGTTGGCGGGCTTCTCTCTTGCGGCTCTCCCCGTTTAAATGGGTTCGATAACTGGGAGGATCGCAATGCACAAAATGATCACCGTGGGAGTTATGACTGCCGCGCTCATCCTTGCGGCCTGTGGCAGAGAGCCTGGACCTAAAGGTGATCCAGGGCCGCAGGGGCCGGCCGGCCGGCAGGGTGCCCAAGGGATTCAGGGGGTACCGGGACCACAGGGCCCAGCGGGTGCGCAAGGACCACAAGGGCCGCAGGGGCCGAAAGGTGAGAAGGGAGACAAGGGCGATCCGGGGACGGTCAATATCCGCTCAGTGCAAGCTGATGGCGCCGTCAATTGCGACAACAGCGAAACGCTAGTGTCGGTGTTCTGTCCAAGCGGGGGCTCAGTCGACGGAGCGAAATGCGGGACGTCGCCGACAGTCGGGCTTTGTTTGAAGAAGTGAGTGCTCGGGCCCGCCGGTTCACGCTGGCGGGCCTGCTCCATTAAGCAAACATTAACCATAAGCGCTCACCTTGCCGGGCAACGGCTAAGGAGCGCTGACATGAAAGTACTCTTTGCCTGCTTTCAAACCGTGCTCGCAATCGTCGTTCTGGTAGACGCAGGAGTGTTGCACCTGCTTTGACTGCGGGGTGCCTTCGCAGGTTCATGCAGCCTCTGGCTCGGGCGGAGCTTGCTTCTTCATGCTGGAAGCCATTCTCATCCTGCTGGTGATCGGAGCCGTGGCCCTTCTCCTTACGGCCTTTTGGGGCCTGCATAGGCACGTATGAGCGGCACGGCCCCGCCAGGGTGAAACCGGCGGGGCTCGAAGCTTAGGGAGGCCAGATTTGATAGCCCTGCTTATTGAAGGTCTCGGGATCGAAGCCGATCAAGCCTGGCACCGTGACATCCTTCACCTCCTTGATCCGCTCCCAAGAGCCGACCTTGGGCGGCGGCAGGTTGCTTCCGTCAGGTTCTTTTGTAATGGCCGTTTGAGCGCCAGCCTTAAACACATAACCCTTCACGCTTTACTCCTTAAGAAAATGCCCCCGAGGACCGGGGCAAATTTCTGCGGACAAAGCTGATGGCGCCGCTGCCCGGTCAGAGCTCTCACGGCGCCGCGCTGATAGAGCGACGAATGCTCAGAGGCGCTTCGGACTCATAAATTGCGGTGGCTTGCCGCTCTCGAGATCCCGCCTAACGTCAGATCCCCGACTGCCGCATTCGCCGCAGACGAAGCGCGGCTCGATATCAGACAGGCGAACATCGTCGCGCCAGCGATCTGCGCTCAGAGCGATGTGGTGGCCGCAATGGCAGTAGACCAGGACTCCGTGAAGGCCCATCTGCGCATCTGGCCGAAGGTGATCTTGAGCGGCCGGCCGGCGTGGTAGGCGTGTGGTGGCGTGCAGGGCGAGGAATGCCCCCCTCAAGGCGGCAATGTAAGTACCTCGCAAATTATCGATCCCTTGGAGCTCATCCGTCGCGCGATCTACCGCGCGTCGTGGGCGTGGAAAACGACCTGCCGTGGTCCGGCCGGTTTAGGCTGGCGGCTCTCTATTGCGGTACTTTCCCGCGACTGCCAGAGTGGTCCGCAGGTTTCGAGACGATTGTCGTACCAATGGCCAGCAGACATCACATGCCAAGCGACAGGACTGAGTAGCCTTTGAAGCAACCGGCGCCCAGAACGGTTCAGGAGGCTCGCGCGAACGCGCGGGCAGCCGAGCTAGCCCCTCTTATCGAAGCTCTCCAGAAGTCCGGTGCCACGTCCTTGGGGGCGCTTGCAAAGAAACTCAATGAGACCTGCGTTCCTACGCCAGCCGGGCAAGGCAGATGGTCCGCCACGCAAGTCTGGCGAATCCTCAAGCGCTTGCGTCAGATCTCACATGGCCCTTGAGGAATTGTTGAAATCCGGGCGGCGACGGGACATCAGCCGTGCCGGCCACAAATGCAATCCCCCTCAGGCATGCCTGTTAACGCTATGGCTGCATCGGTAATCGGCGCAATAGACCGCGACGCTTCGCACGGCCATCACGCGCATCTGGCCGAAAGTGATCTTGAGAGGTCGGCCGTCAGCATTTGTGGGTGTGTGGCGTCTGGCGGGGCACACAGAAATCAAAGCAGCACCGCTGCCACTGGCAAGTTACCGAGTCGTATTTCAAAGGGGCCAGGCCGCGCTACGTCTGAACGGCCACCTACCAACCAACGGAGGATTTTCCCGGCCCCCAACTCCACTTTCTAGGCAAGTAGAGATCAAGAGGACCATCCGCAGACGCCGCGGACACCGAGAGGTCAACACTAACTTCTGCACTTATCGTTTGAGCGTGGACTGGAGCAACCTTCGTGCGTTGTTCGCCCCCGTCAGTGCTCTGAGCGACTTCCGTTGACATGGCTAGGGCCTCCACTGAGCGTAGAAGCCTAGCAACGACGGTTGGCGAATGCTGTAGCGGAAATGCGACAACTTCTGCGGAAGCGCGCCGCCCGGTCCTTTGTTTCACACCCGTAGTATATCGTGAATTGCTGTCTTGATGCCCGCAGGAATTAATGGTCGGGCTATGGTGGCAGGCTTTTTGATTGCTGGCGGCGTTGCCGTGTTGGCTCTGGGCGTCACATTCGCCGCCGTGAAGTATATGGACGGTCGGACGGAGCGAAAGCGCCACTAGAAGCATCGGTACCTATGCGGCGCTACGGGGCTTGAACCACTTCGTTGGCAATCCAATGTGGTAACCGCGCAGGCGAAGCTCTTGCTCGGTTCGGTTCAGCGTTTCGGAAATGAACTCGACGGGCGCGCCGAGATGAACAAGCACTCACGCAGCATCTCGTCTTCTTGTCTGGTCCAGGAGGAGCGGGCCTGCTTCATATTGGAGATTGGATGTATGTTGGAAGTAAACGGCTATCGTACCTCTCGTTGCCGAACGCTCGATAAATGCTTTGTGCGCGGCAGCCCGGTCTTTTCGAGATCTCTGAAACGTTGAAATTTTGAGGGTCTGCCCGATCGCCCAGCAGATTGCATGAGGTTCTGGGAACACGAAAGCTTAGCTCATCTGCGAGCTTCGACGTGGGGACTTGTCGGTAAGGCTTCGCCTAAGCCTCAAAGCAGAAGGCCGGCTCAAAAAGCCGGCCTTTGTTTCTTTAGTGGAGATAATCAGTACCTGGCAGCGACCGGAGCGCCAAAACCACCAAAACGGTAGTTCACCCGAACCAGAGCCAGATCTACATCCTGTCCGATACGAGCGGTGCCGAAAGTAGCCCCAGCTGGCGTGGTGAAAATCGTGTCATGGTCGTCCAGGAAGATATGGTTATACTCGAAACCGACCGACCAGTTCGGAGCGAAGCCAAATTCGACGCCAGCGCCCACGGTGGCACCCCAGCGCGTGTCGCGTGCTGACGCCAGGAGCGTACCGGCACCAATGAAGCCAGGCGGAATATAGGTGTCGTAGCGATTGCCAACCACCGCTGCACCGCCCTTGACGTAGAGCAGGACGTTGTTCCAGGCGTAGCCCACTTGGCCGGTAATCAACCCAAACGCATCGATCCGGGTGTGATTGTCGAAACCCGTGGCAAGGCCAATGTTGCTGCCGCTGAAGTCCGCCCAGTTGCCCTGGCCTTCAACGCCGAAGACCCAGTTGGCTGATTGCCAGCGGTATCCGATCTGGCCACCAACCGTTCCGCCGCTGGCGTCATGGCAACCATCGGCCACAGCCGGCACGACCGGAACAACGCCAACCGCCACGATATCGGCGCAAGTACGCGAAGAGCCCCAACCGCCGTTGACGCCGATGTAGAAGCCGCTCCAGTCGTAGATAGTGGCCACCATTGGCGGAGCCTTGGTCATCGGACGAGCGGCCAAGTCCGCCGCACTGGCGGGAGCCGCTAGACCAAGTGCCAGAGCACCGGCCGCAGCCGCGAAAAGTTTTCTCATTCGAGTGTCTCCCCAATAATAACAAGTTCAATGAATCAGTGCATTCGCCCACCTGCCAAACTGAGCGTACTCACCTCAGGCAGAATTGCTGTAGCTCCGGCGCAACACCCGTGCTCTTAAAGAAGCCTAATTCTACAGGTACTTAGGGAACTAAATGCACTCTATCGTGCACACAACGGCAGGTTTGATACCGCAGCTCTTAAGGGCGGAACGAGAAAAACGTATCTCGGGCTGGAGTTCACCAGCGGCGCCGGCTTGGACAACGGGTGTTGCTTTCCCATCACATCGCGGCTCGTGATTTAGAAGTTGGAACCGCTGCAGGATCGCGGGAAGGGCGTCGGGTGAGTGCTACCTGCGCGAGGCTTTCTGGCGAGTATGACGTCGGCTGTCGAAGCCGCTGACCAAAGTGTACCGCTTTTCACCAAGGCGCCCACGGCTGCTAGGCATCAAACCTGGACAGGATTGCATGTAGGCGGGAACGTCGGCGGCGCTTGAGCAAATCGCACTGTGAATCTCGCAGGTGATCCGCTTCCGCTTTCCTCTTCAATCTGGAGTTCCGGTCTTAGCTCCCTTGCAGGGCAGGTTGCTTTCACAGCCTAAGACCTCTCAATGAGTAGTGTTAGCGGAGGCTGGCAAGCTAGCTGGCGTTGAAGGTGACTTGAGCGCGGCGAGCTTGCGCGGAAGAGCCGCTAAACGCTCGATCATTTGTTCGGGAGAGGCCGCGGCGAGCATCGTCTTCTTGATCTCAGGAGTGGTTCGTGAGGTACATCCGGTCGCGCCGGCGGATGCTAAGGCTGGTGGTCGGCGGCGGCCGACGGATGCGGCGGGAGTTGATGGTCGTCGGCGAACAGAGTTGCGGTGTCCAGGCCTTCCGTTTCGTCGCACATGGCTTGCTCTCCGTGAGCCCCAGCAAGCGCTTGGGACCCACCGAAAACTGAGCTCGGTCAACCGCGAGAGTTTGTTGGCTTTTTCGACAGTGCACGAAGTGTCTGAGATTTAGCGGTCCGTCGGCGTTCTCGATGGCATTGTCGAGCAACGAATCGATCCCGAGTGAATCAAGGCAAACTCCAGACAAAACCAACATCACGAGGACATCATTGCGATCGCTTCATTTTTCAAGTCGCGAGGACTCACAACTCCCACAATTTGACAGACAAACCTCGGACGTGGCCGGCTTCCCCTCTCGGAGGGAGCCACCATGGTCGAACCGCCGCTCTATTACGAACATCAGGTACTGAAACGCTTGAAGCTCAGGGCCTCCGAGCTCGAGGAGCTTCTGAATATCGGCATCGTCTCGCCGGTCGGGCGCAGGGGGAGCGACCCGCTTTAGTGCGTGGAAGCGATCGTCTCGCGACAGAATACCACAACACGAGGATGAGCGGCAAACACATAAATCATGTCCAGGGGCCGCGCGCGTATGTCCAAGGCGCACGCCCAAAGGTGCGCGGGGCCGTCTAACGTCGATCATTTCGCCCCTGGGCTTTAGCTCTTGCTCGAAAGGCAAAACGTTATGTGCTCATCTCTCGCCCCCCGTACAAACGTCATTCTTCTGAAAGTGAAATCGGCCGCGCTCTCGCGCGCACGAAAACCAACGTCATCCTGATCATTGAAGAGGGGGCGCCCTCGTTCAGTGCCAAGTGAGCTCGGGAGTGGCCGCCGCGATGTTGGCGCCGCTCAAGGGGAAAGCTGCCGGCCAGTTCCGCGCGCTCGCTGGCAACCTAGTTGAGATTGACGCCCTGGTGACGCTGCCGATGGCAATGCGGATGCTCAAGGCGAAAGACGGCGCGCAGGCTCGGTTGCAGCTCAACTGACGCCGACCGCGCCGAGCAAGGTCGCGCCGTCCATGATCAGCACGCCGCCGGGGACAGGCACCAGCGCGCCCTTGGCAATCGTGTTAACGGCATGCATTAAATGGGCCTGCTCCTGCGCGCGCTGGAACAAAGCGCGCGAGCCCATGCCCATGGCGAGCGCGCCGGGGGAGCGCCCGGCGTGCGCTGATGAAGGCAAAGTACTCGAACAGCTTCCGCAACAGCGGGCTGCCGTTGCGCAAATTGCCAGCGGCGCGAAACGCGACGCAAGGCCGGCATAGCGCGGCAGATATCCGACCAGCCGGTCGCAGCGTCAGGCTGTGCGAGGCGGCGCGCGCGGCCAGCACCTCGATCTCATCTTGGCCACGTCGACATCAACAGCACATTCATGCCGGTAGGCCAGGCGATGTTGGCCGATTTGTTGGAGCGTTTTGCGCCGGCAAAAGTGCGGCGGCTCAACGGGCTTGAGCGCTATGAGCGGGCCGCTCTGGTGAGCAGAGGCGGGCGCATCGCGTTCCCAAAGCAGAGGATAGTTGAGCAACGGCCACTCAGCTTCGTTCTGGAAATCTGCGTTTTGCCGCACGATGGTCTGCAAAGCTCAAGACGGCCCGGAAGCTCGGATTGTGCGGGCTCGACAATTTCAACTGGGATACGCCAGTGTGCTGATCTGCGTGCTGGACCTCGGGTTTCTTCAATTTAGGCCAGAGCGTCGAGGTTGCTCATTCAATAGTGCCACAGCATCGGCGTAGATGGTCCGAGACGGCAGCGTTCTTGGGGGCGATCTGCGAGAATCATCAGCTTGCGTTGGCTCGGCGGCTGGCCAGCGATCGAAAACGATCCATCTGATGCACGAAAAAGAGCCGATGAGTTCAGACAAGATTTGTTGATGCCGAGTAGGAAAGTTGGCCCAGGTCCTGGGCCGCATCTTGACAACCTCTAGGACAGCGCTGGCGAGTATGCCTGGCGCGCCGGTGATTTCGACGAGAGGATGTGCGTTATCTCAAAAGATGGAGCATTTCGCTTGCCGAAGGAGCCCCAAGCCTTGCCACCGATCCACTCAATCCATTCGACGCGCCCCAGTCTGCCTTGAAGGTGACCCGTCGCTCGGCTTCGGTGCGCCAGGTTAGAAACTGGGACAACGCATCCATCATGTCATCGGTCTTGCCGAACGGAAACGAGACGTACTCCAACATAAAATCGTCGAGCCAGGGTGCCGTTCGCGGCAAGATGAGCGAGCCGGCCTGCAGCTTTGCGGTCTCGCCGCTCATACGCGTCCGCTTGTCTTTGGTCGGTTTGATCGCAACAATGCCTTGCAGCCCAACCCGCATGAGCTCACCAGCCAGCGGAGAGCCCATAGCTGTATCTTCGATGAGCACGGCATTAGGCGCGTGTTTGGCTACTTGCGTCTGCATGAGTTGGCAAAGCTCGTGGAAGGCAACCTTTCCTCGCCAAACGTCAATAAGATGATACTGGTTCCGATTGCGGACAAGAAAGGCCAAACAAGTCGAGTAGTTGCTGTTCTCGCTAGCTTTCGCGGCCATATCGCAGGAGAGTACGACTTCGTCCCCCGACTGACGGGTCGGAACGACATCATACGACTGGAGCCATTCCCGCTTGAGGTCATTCCCCTGATCCGGAGCGGGATCTTGAAGATATTGTGTTTGAAATACCAGCGATCCCACTTGGCTCTTGAGGTCGTCCAATACTTGGAGGGGTTCTCTCGCTTGTAGAGGGTGTCCTTGTTTCCAAACAAAGGATCGATTCTGCAGCCGGATCTTCGTGTCCTGCGCCGCAATAGCCGGAAGCACCAGATGATCCCAGCCTCCTCTTTCGATGAGGTGGCCGGTTAGGTCTTGCTGGTGCAGGCGCTGCATCAGGACGATGATGCCGCCTTTGGACTTGTCATTGAGGCGCGACATGAGCGAACGATCAAACCACTCGTTGCAGTGCTTGCGCGTCACATCGGAAGCCGCCCCGGCTGCGTTGAGCGGGTCATCAACGATGATGGTGTCGGCGCCAAAGCCGGTTAAAGTGCCGCCGACGGACATTGCTAACCGACAGCCCCCATTCGTTGTCGCGAGCTGATTCTCAGTGCTCTTGTCCAGACGTGTTGAAAATAGCGCGCGGTACCAGGGCGATTCCATAATTCGTCGGCAATCGGCCGAATGCTTGTTTGCTAAGTCTTGGGAATAGCTGACGCATATGAACTTGTGAGTGGGATCTTGGCCCAGTCTGAATGCGGTCCACGCCACCGAAACGAGATAGGATTTGAGCGCGCGGGGCGGCGCGTTGATGATCTGTCTTGTTGCGCGTCCAATGCTGCCATTTAGTCTTTGGGCGACCGATTCATGAAACCATTCGTGCGAATACGTGTCGCTGGAAAAGACGTAGAAGGCCTTCATGGCGAAGGCAAGAAAGTCGCTGCGATAGATCGCATCGCGTTGGGCTGGGGTGGAGATCGGCACGGATCACTCCTCATGTTTGGAATGGCGGCGTAGAAAATCTGCAATAATCTCTTGATCATGCTCGGTGACGATTGTGGTCTCGCTGTGGGATTGCTCCCCGGGCTCGAACTTCATGATCATGTTGAACAGTTGCGTGCAGGCCTTGGTATCGCCCTTTGCGGCCCGCTCGAACAGTCTGAGGAGCACGAGCTCCTGCCGGCTCACCAAGCGCGGTTCGCCATCCTCGCGAATCTGGACGCGCCTTTTCATCATGCTGCTCAGGTCCGTCCTGAGATTGCGCGATCCCTTTGGCCGACCCTTGGGATTACCTGACTGCCCCTTCGTAAAGCGCCCTGAAATGGGCGGGCGGCCGTAGCCCGCCCCTTGATCGTCAGTCACGAGCGTCTCCCTTGCGAGAGGGGCCAGGCAGCAGAAGCGGCCGCGCGTAAGTCAGGGCGGCGGCCGCCGCTTCTCGGTCGGCAAAGCTACGGCCAGTCCTGACGCAGATTGCGGTCTGACCGGTGTGATTTTGCCAACGGCGTACGATGACGTCGCAATATAGCGGGTCGATTTCTAACAGAGCGGCGCGCCGGCCGGTCTTCTCTGCGGCGATCACGGTGGTTCCGGATCCTGCGAAAGGATCCAAAACAAGGTCGCCGCGCCGTGTGCAGTCCTTGATCACGTCGCTAATCAAGGCAACAGGCTTCACGGTGGGATGCAAAGCCAGCAGCTCGTCGCGCTGCCGGCCAAAGCTGTTGATGCCCTGGTAGGTCCACAGATTGGTTCGAGTGCGGCCGTGGACGCCGAGCTCAATGTTGTTGATGTGCGGCGCGGTGCCGTTCTTGAACACATGAACGAGTTCGTGCTGGGAGCGGTAGAACGAACCCATGCCGGCATTGGTCTTGGCCCAGACGCAGGTGTTCTTATGCTCGGCGTAAACACGTCGTGCCGCGGTCAACAGCTCGAACGAATGCCGCCAGTCCATAGATATGTAGTGCAGCGAGCCATCGACGCTGTATCTGGCGGAGAGCACGCAGGCCGTGGTCAAAAATTCGGTGAACTGTTGCGGCGTCATTTCGCCGGAGGCCATGGCGAACTCGCGGTGCTTGATGCTGCCGCGGCCGCTGACATGGCCGTCGACGGCAACGTTGTAGGGCGGATCGGCGATCACCGCGCGTGCCCGCTGATCGTGCAGGAGGGTCTTGTAGGCTTGCTCGTCCAAGGCATCGCCGCAGATCAGCCGGCTGCTGCCAAGCCGCCAGACGTCGTCTCGCCTGGTGACCGCCGGCACGGCAGGTCCAAGCTCGGGCAGGCGGTCATCGTCCCCGGAGGGCTGATCCAGGATCAAATCGATCTCTGGCGTGTCAAATCCGATCGCGTCGAAATCGAAGTTCAGATCGACAAGGACCTGCAGTTCCTCTCTGAGAAGTTGCAGATCCCAGGTGCCGTTGGCGGCGATTTTGTTGTCGGCGAGGGCGAAAGCCCGTTTCTCGGCCGGCGACAAGTGTCGAATAATGACGACCGGTAATTCCGATATCCCGAGTTGCTCGGCAGCGGTGACGACCGCGTTGCCGTAGATGATCTTGAGATTTTCGTCGGCGCCGATTGGTCTGTTCACTCCAAACGTATTGATGCTCTTGGCAATTTGATCGATCTGCTGCTGCGGATGGCGGCGCGGATTGCGGGCATTTTTCGTCAGAATCTGTACAGGAAGATAGTCGAGCCACAGTCTAGGGGAGTTCGACTTTTCGATGGGCATGACTGCTCCGGCGCAAATAAAGGCCCTCTAAGCACCGGAATATCGGCTCTGTAACAGAAGGACGGGCGCTCTCATCGATGAAATGAGCCGGAGGACGGCTCAAAGCCGAAAGGCACGCGTGGTCGTGGCCCGTGATAGGCCAATCCAGCGGCAACGAGATCACCTCAAGGTTGGGGTGGGCGAGCCGGTTGGTTTTCCAACCGACCCAGCGCCGTCCCCTTGGCCCGCCTAAAGCGGAATTGGGTTGGGCCGGCTCGGGAATTTCAGGCTTGCACGCCATGCTCGCCGCTGAAGTTCCGGTCGCCCCACACCCGCGAAGACCAACCGGAACCAGCCGGGGGAAATGACTGACGATCGACCTAGATCGCTTCGCCGCTCCGATTTTGAAATCGGCGAAGTGATGAACTTGTCAGCCTGCCTTGAGCGCCTTGGCGGGTCCCTGTTTCGGACGGGTGCATTGCCTGTTCTACACCGGACATTTCCCTGTTCCAGTTTTGTCGCTCCGCGGCCGAGATGCCCAAGATTTCAAGGCACTTCCCACGTGTTCATGCGTCGCGGTCCGGCACGCTGGAATGATTTTCCCTGCAGAATTCCCTGTTCGCAGGGAATGGAATTTTGGAGTTTTAGCGCTCGTCCACGATGATCTTGCCGTCATTCGGCAGCGTGCCGGGACCGACCAGCTCGACGGCTCCTCCGAGCTTCGTTATCGCGCGCAAGCTGGCCGCGATGTCGTCGCGTAGCGAGTCGCTAGGGGGCGCAGCTTCCGCTCTCAACGTCATGGCGTCGGTCTCGCCTTGGCGCGTGACGATGAGGCGAAGTCTTCCGAGCCCCGCGTGGCGCTTGCCGATCTCGGCGATCTGCTCGGGACGGACGAACATGCCCTTGATCTTGGTGGTCTGGTCGGCGCGGCCCATCCAGCCCTTGATGCGCATGTTGGTGCGCCCGCACGGGCTCGTGCCGGGCAGGGCCGCGGTGAGGTCGCCGAGCGCGAGCCGGATCCAGGGATGGTGCGGGTCGAGCGAAGTCACGACAATCTCGCCGACGTCACCTGGTGCGACCGGATCGCCAGTGCCGGGCTTGACGATCTCCAGGATCAGGTCCTCGTTCACCACCATGCCGTCGCGGGCCTCGGTCTCGAAGGCGATGAGGCCGAGATCGGCGGTACCGAAGGCCTGGTAGGCATCGATGCCGCGCCCCTTGATCTCGGCCTGGAGCGAGGGCGGAAACGCTGCGCCCGAGACCAGCGCGCGCTTGATCGAGGAAACGTCACGCCCCGAGCTTGCGGCGGCATCGAGCAGGATCTTCAAGAAGTCCGGCGTGCCGCTGTAGCCGACCGGCCGGTAGGCCTCGATCAGCTCGAACTGCTGCTCTGTGTTGCCGGGGCCGGCGGGGATCACCGCGCACCCTAGCGCCCGCGCCGACGCATCGAAGATGAATCCCCCGGGGGTGAGATGGTAGCTGAAGGTATTGAGGACGATGTCGTCGGGGCGGAACCCGGCTGCGAACAGCGCCCTTGCGCCGCGCCAGGGATCGGCTTGTCGCCCTTCCGGCTCGAAGATCGGGCCTGGGGAGGTAAAGAGGCGGGCGAACGAGCCAGGCGCCGCCGCCACGAAGCCTCCGAAGGGCGCGGAGGCCTTGTGCAGGGCGGGCAGTTCCGACTTGCGCAACACCGGCAAATCCGCCAGAGCCGCCCTGGAGGTCACGGCGGCGGGATCGAAGCCTTTCAGCCGCTCGGCATAGGCCGGGGCGGCCATCGCGGCTCGCAGCACCTCCGGGAGGCGGGCGAACAGGTCGGCCTCGCGCGCGGCTTGCTCACGCGTCTCGCGGGCGTCGTAATGGGCGGTCATGGCTGTTCTTTCCGTGTTGGCATCCGTTGCGCGCCGCCACCGGCATGGCTATCAGACCGCCAGTGGCGAGGCTTGAAAGGGACCCGATGGCGGACGAAGGAATCATTGCGGCGGACGAGGCGTCGAACGTCGTTGCGCGCCTGAAGCGCCGTATGATCGACGAGGCGCTGCCGCTGTGGTCGACGGTCGGCTGGGATCACGCCGCAGGCGGCTTCATCGACCGGCTGCACCGCGACGGTGCGGCGGATGCCGCCGCGCCCCGGCGCGTGTTCGTGCAGGCCCGCCAGATCTGGTGCTACGCCAAGGCGGCACAGATGGGCTGGTATCCCGAGGGGCGCGCGATTGCGCTGAAGGGGCTGGAGCACCTGCTGGCCAAAGCGAAGGCGCCCGATGGCCGGCCCGGCTATGTGCACCGGCTGACGCCGGACGGATCGGTGCTGGATGCCCGGCGTGATGCCTATGACCACGCCTTCATCCTGTTTGCGCTCGCCAGCGTCTATGCGCTCGACCAGGATGCGCAGGTCCGCGCCGAGATCGATGCGCTGCTCGCCTTCCTCGACGGCCACCTGCGCTCGCCGCATGGCGGCGTTCACGAAGGCCTTCCGGTCTCGCTGCCGCGCCGGCAGAACCCGCATATGCATCTGTTCGAGGCGATGATCGCGTGCTTCGAGGCGACCCACGATCTGTCGTTCCAGAACCGTGCCGGAGAATTCTTCGCATTGTTCCTCGCCAACCTCTACGACAAGCAGAGGCACGTATTGTCGGAATATTTCGAGGAGGACTGGTCGAAGATCGAGCCGGTCAGCGTCGAGCCGGGTCACCAGGCGGAATGGGTCTGGCTGCTGAAGAGTTTTGAACGCATCACGGGATGCCCGACCAGCCAGCGGCGTGCGGAATTGCTGGAGACCTCGCTGCGCTATCGCGACGAGGCGACGGGCTGCCTCGTCGACGAGGGCGACGCAAGCGGCAACATCCGCCGCAGCACGCGCCGGCTGTGGCCGCAAACCGAGATCGCGAAGGCGTGGATCGCGCAGGCCGAATCCGGCGAGGCGGGTGCGGCGGACGAGGCGCGCGCGGCGCTGGTGCGGCTCGAACGGCATTATCTCAGCCATCCCGTCAAGGGCGGCTGGTACGACCAGTTCGATCGCGACGGCAAATCGCTGATCGACACCATTCCTGCGTCGTCGTTCTATCATGTTCTCTGCGCGGTCACGGAAGCCGAGCAGGTGCTCGGCTAGGCTCCTTGTGGATCACAGCCAGCGCTTGCGCCGCTTGAAGCTCTTGAGGTTCTTGAAGCTCTTGCGCTGGTCGCCGGCGCCGCCGAGGTAGAATTCCTTGACGTCCTCGTTGTCGCGCAATGCGTCGGCGCTGCCGTCGAGCACGACCTTGCCCTGCTCCATGATGTAGCCGTGGCTCGCCACGGAGAGCGCCGCGCGCGCATTCTGCTCGACCAGGAGGATGGTGACGCCGAGATCGCGGTTGATCTTCTGGATGATCGAGAACACCTCTTTCACCAGCAGCGGCGAGAGGCCCATCGAAGGCTCGTCCATCAGGATCATTTTCGGGCGCGCCATCAGCGCGCGGCCGATTGCGAGCATCTGCTGCTCTCCGCCGGAGAGATAACCGGCAAGGCCGGTGCGTTCCTTCAAGCGCGGGAAATAGCTGAAGACCATGTCGAGGTCGGCGTCGACCTCGCGGTCCCGGCGCGTGAAGGCGCCGAGCTTGAGATTCTCGAGCGAGGTCATGTCGGCGACGATGCGCCGGCCCTCCATCACCTGGAAGATGCCGCGGCGGACGATCTTGTCGGGATCGATGCCGTTGATCCGCTCGCCCTCGAACAGGATCTCGCCGCGCGTCACCTCGCCGTCCTCGGTCTTGAGCAGCCCCGAGATCGCCTTGAGCGTCGTGGACTTGCCGGCGCCGTTGGCCCCGAGCAGCGCCACGATCGCGCCCTTGGGCACGTCGAGGCTGAGGCCGCGCAGCACCAGGATCACATCGTCATAGACGACCTCGATGTTGCGCACGGCGAGGAGGGGAGCGGACTCCACGGCGGTTGGCTTGGCGCGGGATGCTTCGAGGGTGTCGGTCATGCTTCAAAACTCCGCTGTCATCGCCCGGCTTGACCGGGCGACCAGTAGTCCAGAGGCGCCTGAGATTCATCGAGAAGCCGCAGCGTACTGGATCCCCCGCCCGGGTGCGCAATTGCGCACAACGCGAGGGATGACAGTGTTCGCGTGGTGAAAGCCGGGCTCACCACCCCAGCCATTCCGGCTTGCGCGGCAGCTCGACGGTCTTGACCTTCTCGAGCTTGATCGTGCCGTTGGCCATCAGGTCGTTCAGGTCGGCATTGGTCGAACCGGAGACCTTGGTGCGATAGAGATCGACCTTGAGGGTGCCGCGATGGTCCTTGTTGGTCCAGGTCGAGGGATTGCAGACGCCGTCCATGCCGGCCGGCACCCAGTCCTTCTTCTGGTAGAAGCCCTTGGCGACGTTCTCACCGGTGGCACCTCCGTTCTTGGCGGCCCAGTCGAGCGCTTCCCTGGCGTAGAGAGCGCTACAGACGCCTGCGATATAGTGCACCGGGCGATAGGCCTTGCCGCTTGCATCCGATATTTTCGAGATTTCCATCACCGTCTTCATGCCTGGCGCGTTGCCGCCCCAGGTTACGGCCGTGCGTAGCGGGAAGACGACGCCGTCGGCGGCGTCAGCCGCGGTCTTGGCGGCGTTCTCGTCCATGCCCCAGACATTGCCGAGGAACTGCACGTCTACGCCGGCGGTCTTGCAGGCCTTGAGCACGGAGATGTTCGAGGCTGCGGTGTTGCCGAGATAGGCGTAGTTGGCGCCGGAGCTCTTCAGGCTGAGGCATTGCGCGGAGTAATCGCCGGGCGTCAGCGCGAACACGATCGGCGGCAGCACTTCGAAGCCGAGCTCATTGGCGATCGCCTCGCCGGCGGCCTTCGGCGCGTTCGGGTACGGATGATTGCCGCCCATATGGACGAATTTCGGCTTACCGCTCTTGCCCTTGGCCTTCCAGTCTTCCGCCGCCCAGGTCACCAATGCCCGCATCGCGTCCGAATAGCTCGGGCCGTAGAAGAAGTTGTAGGGCGCGGGTTTGGCCTTGCCGCTCACGCCTTCCGGATCGGTCAGCGCCGCCGCGTAGGAGGCGGAGATATAGGGAATCTTGTCCTGCGCAACAAAGCCGGTCAGCGCTTCGGTATCTGCGGTACCCCAGCCCATGATCGTTGCAACCTTGCCATCCGGCGCCGACCACTTCTTGTAGAGCGCGATCGCGCGCGGCACCTGATAGCCGTAGTCGTTGGTATCGAGGTTGACCTGCTTGCCGCCGATACCGCCGTTCTTGTTGATCCAGGCAAAGGTGTCGGCGACGGCCTGGCCGTAGGGCGTGCCAACGTCCGACGTCGCACCGGAGTAGTCGGCGAGATGGCCGACGGCGATCTGGGCCTGCGCACCGGCCGCAAAACCAGCGATCGCAAACGCGAGCGACGCGGTGCTTAAAAGCGATTTGGTCTTCATGGGTTGGTTCCTCCTGTTATCGTTTAAGTGAAGTAGCCGTGCTCAATGCGAGAACGGGTAGAGTTTCCAATACGCCTTGATCTGTCGCCAGCGATGCGCGAGCCCATCGGGCTCGAACATCAGGAATGCGATGATGATCACCCCGATCGCGATCTCGCGCAGAAAGGTGATGTTGGTGTTAAGCGAGAGCGCCTTGTCGATCGCGCCGCCCTTCAAATGATGGCTGATGAACTCCATCGCCTCGGGCAGCAGCACCACGAAGGCGGTGCCCATCAGCGTGCCCATGATCGAGCCGGTGCCGCCGATGATGATCATGGCCAGGAACAGTATTGAGCGCTCGATGCCGAAGCCTTCCTGGGAGACCACGAGCTGATAGTGCGCGTAGAGCGCGCCCGCGATGCCGGCGAAGAAGGCGGCGAGACCGAACGACAGCGTGCGGTACCTGGTGAGGTTGATGCCCATGATCTCGGCGGAGAGATAATGGTCGCGGATCGCCACCAGCGCGCGGCCATCGCGCGTGCGCATCAGGTTGGTGACGAGGATGTAGCTCAAGAGCACATAGGCCAGCACGACGTAGAAATATTGCCTGTCGCCCCGCAGCGTGTAGCCGAAGATCGAGAACGGCTCGGCGCTCGCCGGCACCGAGCCGCCGGAGAACCACTCGGCGCGCGAGAAGAAGTCGAGCAGGATGTATTGAGCGGCCAGCGTTGCAATGACGAGGTAGAGTCCCTTCAGCCGCGCCGCGGGGATGCCGAAGATCAACCCAACCAGCGCCGTCACGAGTCCCGCGAGCGGGATCGCGAAGAACACCGGGATCGGCGCATTATTGGAGATGTAGGCCGAGGTGAAGGCGCCGAGCAGGAAGAAGGCCGCGTGTCCGATCGAGATCTGGCCGGTGAAGCCGACCAGGATATTGAGGCCGAGCGCCGCGATCGAGAAGATGCCGATCTGGATCAGAATGCTGAGCCAGTAGCCGCTGAAGAGTTGCGGCGCGAGGCAGAGCAGCGCGACGCCCAGAATCGCGAAGTTGCGGCTGGTGGTGGTCGGGAAGATCGTGGTGTCCGCGGCGTAAGTGGTGCGGAAATCACCAGCGGGAATGAGGGCAGGGCCGGCCATGGATCAGATCCGCTCGATGTCGTGGGTGCCGAACAGGCCGTAGGGCTTGATCATCAGCACGATGATGAGAACGTAGAACGGCGCGATCTCGTAGAGATTGCCCCAGTGCAGATACTCGCTGTCGACATATTGGGCGACGTTCTCCAAAAGCCCGATGATGATGCCGCCGAGCACCGCGCCGCCGACGGAATCGAGCCCGCCGAGGATCGCCGCCGGAAACACCTTGATGCCGTAGGCAGCAAGGCCCGAGGACACGCCATTGACGACGGCGACGACGACGCCGGCGACCGCCGAGACGGTCGCCGAGATCGCCCAGGCCATCGCGAACACGCTCTTGACGGAAATGCCGAGCGACTGCGCCACCTGCTGGTTGAACGCGGTGGCGCGCATCGCAAGGCCGTACTTCGACGCGCGGAAGAACCAGGCCATGCCGATCATCATCGCGACCGACACCACGAGGCTCATGACGTAGACGGTCTGGATCTGCAGTCCGAACAGGCTGACCGACTGGCTCTCGAACACGCGCGGGAACGGCTGCGGATTGACGCCGAACATCCATTTCAGCGTCGCCTGCAGCACGGTGGAGAGGCCGATCGTCACCATGATCACCGAGATGATGGGCTCGCCGATCATCGGCCGCAGGATCAGCACCTGCACCGCGATGCCGAACACGAACATGAACACCAGCGTGATCGGCATGCCGATCCAGAACGGCACCTGGTATTTCGCCAGCAAGGCCCAGCACACCCAGGCGCCGACCAGCAGCAATTCACCTTGCGCGAAGTTGACGACCTGCGTCGCCTTGTAGATCAGCACGAACGACATCGCGACTACGCCATAGAGCGTGCCGACCACGAGGCCGTTGACCAGGAGCTGGATGAGGAAGGCGGTGTTCATGTTGGGTGACTCAGCCCGTCATTGCCGGGCTTGACCCGGCAATCCATCGATGAGGAAGGAAGACTGTTCGGAAGAGGATGGTTGTGCGGGTCAAGCCCGCGCATGACGAGGATCTGTATCACTCCGCAGCCTCCGCCATGTGCCCGTGCCCGCCGAGGTCCACCACGCGCAGCGTCGTTCGCACCCGCTGTGTGGTGCCGTCCTGGAAGCGGATCACGGTGTCGACGGGGATGTCGGAATCGCCGCGGTAGATGGCATCGATGATGCCGGCGTATTTCTCGTTGATGACGCCGCGGCGCACCTTTCGCGTCCGGGTGAGCTCGCCGTCGTCGGCGTCGAGCTCCTTGTAGAGCAGCAGGAAGCGCGAGATGCGCTGGGCCGGCGGCAGCGTGGCGTTGACGGTCTCGACCTCCTTCTGCAGCAGCGCGTAGACCTCCGGCCGTGAGGCGAGGTCGCTGTAGGTCGTGAAGGAGAGGCGGTTCTTTTCCGCCCATTTCGAGATGATGGAGTAGCGGATGCAGATCATTGCCGCGAGCGCGTCGCGGCCGGCCCCAAGCACCACAGCTTCGGCGATATAGGGCGAGAATTTCAGCTTGTTCTCGATGAATTGCGGCGAGAAGCGCTCGCCGCGGGAGGTCTCGGCGAGATCCTTGATGCGGTCGATCACGACGAGCTGGTGGTTGGCGTTGAAATAGCCGGCGTCGCCCGAGCACATCCAGCCGTCCTTGATGTCGGCGACGCTGGCCTCGGGGTTCTTGTAGTAGCCGAGGAACATGTTGGGGTGCCGCACGACGATCTCGCCGACGCCGTGGACGTCGGCATTGTCGATACGGATCTCGACATTGTCGGCCATCGGTACGCCGGTGGTATCAGGATCGACCTTGCCCTCGGGATGCAGCGTGTAGGCCCCGAGCAGCTCGGTCTGACCGTAGAGCGTGCGCAGCGGCACGCCCATGGCCTGGAAGAACTTGAAGGTGTCAGGCCCGAGCGCCGCGCCGCCGGTCGCGGCCGAACGCAACCGGGTGAAGCCGAGGCGATCGCGCAGTGCGCGGAACAGGATCGCGTCGGCAAAGCCCGAGCGCTTGCCCTGTTCGAGCGCGGCAAGGCCCGACTTCATGCCGATGTCGAACAGGCGCTGCTTGAAGGGCGTTGCGTCCATCACCTTGGCACGGACGTCGGCGGCAATCGATTCCCAGACGCGGGGCGCGAACAGAACGAAGGTCGGTGCGATCTCGCGCAGATCGTTCATCATCGTGTCCGGCTCTTCGACGAAGTTGATCTTCATCCGGCAGAGCAGACCTTTGCCGAGCACGTAGACCTGTTCCATGATCCAGGGCAGCGGCAGCACCGACACGTATTCGTCATCGGGACCCTTGGGGTCGAAGGCGAGATAGGTGGCGCAATGGCCGAGCACGCGTCCGGCGGCGAGCATCGCGAGCTTCGGATGCGAGGTGGTGCCCGACGTCGTGCAGAGAATCGCGACGTCCTCGCCCTCGGTGGCATCGACCAATCTGTCGTAGAGTTCCGGCTCGCGTGCTGCCCGCGCGCGGCCGAGCTCGGCGAACTTCTCCGCCGGCATCAGGCGCGGGTCGTCGTATTTCCGCATCCCACGCGGATCGGAATAGATGATGTGCTTCAGCTTCGGCACGCGCTCTGCAAGGATGAGCAGCTTGTCGACCTGCTCCTCGTCCTCGGCAAAGACCAGCTGCGCCTCGCCGTAGTTGAGGAGATAGGAAGCTTCCTCGTCCAGGACGTCGCGATAGAGCCCGAGGCTGAGGCCGCCAATGGCATGCGTCGCAACTTCTGCCGCGACCCAGTCGGGCCGGTTGTCGCCGATGATGGCGATGACATCACCGCGGCCCAGGCCGAGCTCGATGAGGCCGAGCGCGAAATCGCGCACGCGGGCCTGATAGTCGTTCCAGGTGAAGATGCGCCAGAGCCCGAGATCCTTCTCGCGCATCGCGATCTCGTTGCCGTGCTCCCTGGCATTGAGCCGGAGCATCTTCGGATAGGTGTCGGCCTGCGCGACGCGGCCTGCATAATCCATCATGCCGCGCTCTCCTGCGCCGGAGACGCATCATCGGGATCGACCAGCACCTCGTCCTCCTCGCCGAGATAGGCGCGCCTGACGTGCGGATCGGCGAGCACGGTCGCCGGATCGCCTTCGGCGATCTTCTTGCCGAAATCCAGCACCATGACGCGATGGGAGATATCCATCACCACGCCCATGTCGTGCTCGATCATCACCACCGTCATCCCGAACTCCTCGTTGAGATCGACGATGTAGCGGGCCATGTCTTCCTTCTCCTCGAAATTCATGCCGGCCATCGGTTCGTCGAGGAGGATCAGGCGCGGCTCCAGCGCCATAGCGCGGGCGAGCTCCACGCGCTTGCGCAGGCCGTAGGGGAGGGTGCCGGCGGTGGCCTTGCGCACCGGCTGCAGATCGAGGAAGTCGATGATCTCTTCCACCTTGCGACGGTGCTCGAGCTCCTCCTTGCGCGCGCCGGTGAGCCAGTACAGCGAGCCCGTGAGGAAATTGTTCCTCAGCAGGTGATGGCGGCCGACCATGATGTTGTCGAGCACGCTCATATGGTGGAATAGCGCGAGATTCTGGAAGGTGCGGCCGATGCCGAGTGAGGCGCGGGCATTCGGCGTCAAGCCGGTGATGTCGCGGTCCTGATAGAACAGCTGGCCTTCGGTCGGCTTGTAGCGGCCGGAAATACAGTTCACGATCGAGGTCTTGCCGGCGCCGTTGGGGCCGATGATCGAGAACAGCTCGCCTTCCCTGATAGCGAAGCTGACGTCGGTCAGCGCGCGGACGCCGCCGAATCGTAAGGACACGCCGCGCACTTCGAGACTGGTAGCCACCAAACGAATCCCTCCCGGTGATGGCGCTTGATTGGCGCTCTTCCGTTCCTGTCAGGCGATCCTAGTACGGTCGTGCCGGCCAGACCATGCAGCTATTGGTCTCGACCGGACCGGCGCCACCTTCGTTCCCGTGAGGGATCAAAAGCCGCATCGCCCGAGGTGGTCCTCAATAGGGGAAAGCGCTATTTTGAAATGTCGCCGGCCTGACAATTCTGCGACAAAGTTGTCGGGCCGAGCGGGTCTTCATCTTTCGTCGGATGGATGGCCGAAGCGATTCTGTTGCAGTGCAACAGGAGCATGGGGTGACAGAACGGTGCGGCTGGCTTCGAGATCATGATTTCAGAGGATCATCTGAAGCGCATTGCCGCCTGGTCGCGTGAGCTCACACCAGCCGAGATCGAGGTCGCGCGCGCCGGAATTACGGAACGGTCCTACGGCACCGGCGAGAGCGTGTTCATGCGCGGTGATATTTTTGCCTATTGGGCCGGCATGGTGGGCGGCCTTGCCCGTATGGGCGGGGTCTCGCGCGACGGCAAGGAGACCAGCCTTGCCGGGCTGACGGCAGGGGCCTGGTTCGGCGAGGGCAGCGTGCTCAAGAACGAGCCGCGCCGCTACGACGTGGTCGCGCTGCGCGACAGCCGCATCGCGCTGATGGAACGCAGCGCCTTCATGTGGCTGTTCGAGAACAGCGTCGGCTTCAACCGCTTCCTGGTGCGCCAACTCAACGAGCGGCTGGGCCAGTTCATCGGCATGCTCGAGGTCAACCGCACGCTCGATGCCACCGCGCGCCTCGCCCGCAGCATCGCCTCGCTGTTCAACCCGATCCTCTATCCGGAATCGACTGCGCATCTGGAGATCACCCAGGAGGAGATCGGCGCGCTCTCCGGCATGTCCCGGCAGAACGCCAACCGCGCGCTGAACCGGCTGGAGAAGGAGGGGCTGCTGCGGCTGGAATATGGCGGGGTCACGATCCTCGATATCGCGCGGCTCGGGAGCTACGGGGAGGAACGATGATCTGCGCATTCCCGGTGCTTCAGTGCTCATAGAGTTCGACCATCGCGCGTCGGACTCGCCTTACGTCGAGCGGGTATGGCGCAGCCGGAGCCGGCGTGGCGGCTCGTTCCTGTCGATGGCCGAGGGAAATATCGAGCTTGTGGTCACCAGGCTCCCGGAGCTTCTGGCGGTGACGCTCCGAGGGCCGGTCACCCGCGGGACACTCGTCGAATGTCCCGCGAGCGGCGAATGGCTGGCGATCCGGTTTCGGCTGGGAACCTACCTGCCGGAGATACCGACGAGCGCACTGATCGACCATCAAAACATGCAGTTGCCGGTGCTGCCCAACGGCCGTTTTCTGTTTTCGGGTCTGAGCTGGGACATTCCAGGCTATGACGATGCGGAAAGTCTCGTCGCTCGCATGGCGCGCGCGGGTGTCATCGCACGCAGCCACGCGACCGATGCGGCGATCGACGGCGACGTCGACTGGATGAGCCGGCGTTCGGTTCAGCGCCACTTTCGCCGCGTTACGGGCATGACGTTCAGCAGCCATCAGCAGATCGAGCGGGCGCGTCGCGCCGCGGCCTTGCTGGTGAGCGGCAGCTCCGTTCTGGACGCGACATCGGGCGCTGGCTATTTCGATCAGGCCCATCTTACCCGCTCGGTCAGGCAACTGATCGGCATGACGCCTGCGCGCCTCTCGCGCGAGCGGCCGCAATTGTCGTTTTCATACAAGACGACTACGTCCTGATCGCAATATGCCTGGATCGCTCCGGCCGCGCTGGTGGAGCAAACATCGGAGGAGCGCTGCGGTGAGTTTTAAGGCCTATCTCGACAATATCCAGGCCAAGACCGGCAAGAGCCCGGACCAGTTTCGCAAATGGGGCAAGGACCGGGGTTTTTCGACCGGGGCGGGATTGGCCGCCGGCGTGAAAGCGGGTGCCATCGTGGCCGCGCTCAAGGACGAGTTCGGCCTTGGCCACGGCCATGCGATGGCCATCGTCGCCCTTCTCAAGGGGAAGGCGTCGTAGGTGATGACGATTTCCAAGTCGAGACATGTGGCCGGCTGGGTCATGAGCGGGCTCGTGATTGCCTTCATGCTGTTTGATGCCGGGATGAAGCTCGTCCCGCTGGACGTCGTGATCAACGCGACCGCCGAGCTCGGCTATCCCCCCTCGGCCGATCTGGCGCGCGCGCTGGGCGTGGTGGCGCTGGCCTGCACCGCGCTCTACGGCTTCCCGCGAACAGCCGTGCTCGGTGCGATCCTGCTGACCGCCTATATGGGCGGCACGGTGGCGGTTCACTTGCGGGTCGGCAACCCGCTCTTCAGCCATATGCTGTTCGGCGTCTATCTTGCTGGTCTTGCCTGGGGCGGTCTCTATTTGCGCGATTCGCGGGTGGCGGCGTTGCTTCCTCTGAGATCGCCGCCGGTGGAGGTCTGACGTCGTTACGGGGACGCCGTCATCGCGCATTGGCCGGCGCGTGCGCCGGCCACAGATCGGCGCGCCAGCGGATCGCGATTGCCACCATCGCGACGAATCCTGCGCCGGCATAAAGCGAGCCCGTCGCGGAATAGCCGATGACGTCGATCAGGCTGCCGGCCGCGAGCAGTCCGATCGGCAAGCCATAGATCACCATCATGCGCACGCCCATGACACGGCCGCGCAGATGTGCGCTCGCGGTGCGCATCAGGATGACGGCAGCCGAGATCATCGACATGCTCTGGGCGATACCGGCGAGGACGAGGCAGGCCATCGCCACCGGCATCGTCCTGACCTCGACGAACACCAGCAGCATGGCGTACCAGGCCAGCGTTGCGCCGATCAGAAGCCGGGCAATGCGCACGCCACTGACCAGGCTGAGCGTGATGGAGCCGATCAGCGAGCCGACGGCGAAGCTCGCCGAGAGATATCCGAGGCCGGTCTGATCAGTGTGAAAGATCTCTCGCGCGATGTAGGGCAACAATCCGCCCGTGAAAGGAAATGCGGTGAGATTCGCCAGAAAAGCGACGCACAGCGCCGCGCGCATTGCCGGCCCGTTCCAGGCATAGACGATCCCCTCTTTGAGGTCGCCAAGCAGCCGCGAAACGGTGTGGCTGCTTGCGGGAAGATCGCTCGTGGTGACGGTCCTTTTCGGCTGGGTCAGGCAGAGCATGAGAAGCGCTGCCGCGAAGTAAAGGCAGGCGATCGCCACATAAACGAGGCCGATACCGAGCACGGCGAACAGCCCGGCCCCCGTCAACGCTCCGGCAATGCGCGCGCTGTCCTGGGTCGTGCGCGCAACACTGATGGCGCCCACCAGCTGCTCGGCCGGCATGATATCGGCGAGCAGCGCGCCGCGAACGCCGAGATCGGAGGGGCGGATCAAGCCCATGATCGTGACGATGATCATGACGCTCAGCGGCGACAGATGACCGCTCAGCGCGAGGACCATGATGGTCGACGACAGCGCCGTATAGGCAAGGCGCATGACGACCAGGAGATCGCGATGGCCGATCCGGTCGCCGATCATGCCGAACACGGGCGCGACCAATGTTCCGACGAACTGGAGTGAAGCCAGCAGCGTGAGCAGCAGCACCGAGCCGGTCTCGACGATGACGTACCAGCCGAGCACCAGCGTCTCGACCTCGAAGGCCCAGGAGGTGAGCAGATCGGACGGCCACTGGAAGCGGTAGTTGCGGATGCGGAATGGCGCGAGCGCCGAAGGTCGTGCAGTGGCGCTCACGACGCGATGACGCGTGTCACGGCGATTTCCTTAACCTTGTTGTTTCTTCTTGCTGTGGTGCAACCTAACGCTGGCGATGCCGGTGTCAATCGCAATCGCCGCAGGCCGCCCCCGCGCTCGGCTCTTACCTCGCCGCGCTGGCCGCTTTCCTGTCGGCGAACGCACTTGCCATGGCCGAGATCAGAGGACGCATGAAATAGGCTTCGTCGGCGGGCGAGACGTCCGTGCGCAAGCCATGCGCTGCGAGCTCGCCGGAAACGGCCGGGCCGACCGATGCGATCAGCGTGCGTTCGAGACCTGCGCGCAGCTTCGTCTCGCTGCCGCGCGCCTTGGCAACCTCGATCAGCCGGCGGACCTGGCCGAGATTGGTCAGGGCGATCGAGTCGATGCGTCCCTCTGCCATGTCGTCAATGGCGGCGACGATGTTGGCATCGGCAGCCTTGGAATCGTAGACGTAGGGCAGCACCGTATCGACGTCGGCGCCTTGCGCGGCCAGCGCGCCGGTCAGCGCGCTATGATCCTTGTCGGGATAGAGCTGCAGACCGAGGCGCCGCCCCTTAAGGTCGAGTCTGGCCAGCATCTCGATCACGCCTTCGGTGGTCGGCTTCTCCGTGGTCTGCTGCGTCTCGAGGCCGATCTCGCGCAGCGCCTTGCCCGGCTTCGGGCCTCGGGTGAACTTGCGCGCCTGGGCGAGCACCGCGACAAGGGCGGCGTCGAGGCCGCGGGCACGGGCGAGCTTCATGATGCGGCGCAGGCCTTCGCCGGTCATCAGCACGAGATCGTCGAAGGGCTTGTCGATGGCGCGGCGGATCCAGGCCTCGACTGGAGCCGGGTCCGGCGCATCATGGATGGTGAACATCGGGCATTGCACGACCTCGGCGCCTTGCTCGGCCAGAAGCTTGGAAAACTGCGCCTCCTCGCGCGTTTCCAGGATCAGGATGCGGTAGCCGTTCAAGCGGTCGGCCATGGGTATGCTCCGTTGAGAATTCGCAATTGTCCGTTCATCCTGACTCCGCGGTTGGGATTGGCGCAAGGGCGGGTCGGTGCTAGAGCAGGGCGCAATCCGCTGGATCGTTCCGCTGCACAAACCTTCATCAAGAGCCGAGCCTTGCCCGACCATCAATACGTCCTGACCCTGTCCTGTCCGGATCGCCCAGGCATCGTCTCGGCGGTCTCGACGTTTCTCGCTCATAACGGACAGAACATCCTCGACGCCCAGCAGTTCGACGACGTCGAGACCAAGAAGTTCTTCATGCGGGTGGTGTTCACAGCGGCCGATCTTGCCGTGGAACTCGCGGCACTGCAGACCGGCTTCGCCGCGATCGCCGAGCGTTTCGGCATGGAATGGCAGATGCGCGACCGCGCTGCGCATCGCAAGGTGATGCTGCTGGTCTCGAAGTCCGATCACTGCCTGGTCGACATCCTCTATCGCTGGCGAACCGGCGAATTGCCGATGATTCCGACCGCGATCGTCTCCAATCACCCGCGCGAGGTCTATGCCGGGCTCGATTTCGGCGGCATCCCCTTCCACCATTTGCCCGTCACCAAGGAGACCAAGCGAGAGCAGGAGACACAGATCATGGACCTCGTCGGCAAGACGAAGACCGATCTGGTGGTGCTCGCCCGTTACATGCAGATCCTGTCCGACGATCTCTCGGCAAAGCTGTCGGGGCGCTGCATCAACATCCACCACTCATTCCTGCCGGGCTTCAAGGGTGCCAAGCCCTATCACCAGGCCCATGAGCGCGGGGTCAAGCTGATCGGCGCCACCGCGCATTACGTCACGCGCGACCTCGACGAGGGCCCGATCATCGACCAGGACGTCGAGCGCATCAGCCATCGCGACACGCCGGAAGATCTGGTCCGCAAAGGCCGTGACATCGAGCGCCGCGTGTTGGCCCGGGCCATCCGCTACCATCTCGACGACCGCGTCATCCTCAACGGCCGCAAGACCGTGGTGTTCGTGGATTAGCGAATGGGGGACGAATGGTGAGTGCAGGGGGAGCGCGCCCTATTCGCTACTCCCTGTTCGCCATTCGCTTCCTCAGCGCCCCGCGCCAGCCGACGTCGTCCCCGTCGCGCCCTTCTGGGCCTGTTCTTCCTTCTCGCGATCGGTCGCCGGCATCAGCCGCTTGCGCTCGCGCTCCTTCATGTAGGCATCGTATTGCGGCGTGCCGGGCCGCGGCGGCGCATCAGCGGGCAGGCCGCCGGCCCATTGCGGGACGTAGTCGCCCATCCCGGCGGAGAGCTTCTCGTTGACCGTCCCGCAGCCTGCGAGATTGAGCAGGGCGAGTGCGGCGGCGATCGAAAGCGAGCGAGAACGCATGAATATCTCTGGTCGTGCCCCCGACGGGGCGCGGATGGTGGAGCGCCATAGGCGTTAGCGGCAACCATATCTCTCAATAGGTAAAATTGGCCTATTCGAGGGAGGGCAAAGCTGTATACAGAGAAGGTATTATAATAGGCAAATTTTGCACTTGATGAGGTCGCCGCTGCTGGTACGGTATACACCAGGTATTTGTCATTGGACGGATCGTAGGACGGGGCATGCCACGGACGCACTTAAGATGTCCGGATTCTGCAAATGAGAGACTGAATCCTCCATCCCCGGTGTGGTGCGGCCCTCGTAGGGTGGCAAGGCCATCGCCCTCCGGCCCAGTGTCACAGGGCTTTTTCGTTGACAGGACCATTTCATTTGTACAATCGTACAAATAGCTCTCCGCCGTTGTTGAGGCAGATTGCGCGGCTTGCGCCTAATGGTCGCCCAACGTTCGATTGACAACGGGGTTACAGAGGACGCCATGTGGCCGCACGGCATGGCTTGTCCGTGAGTGAAGCGCGGCAAGGACCGGGTACTCGGTCCGCCGCACAAGAGGTGAGGAATGAAGGGGAGGGACATCTGATGTTCGAACGCAGGATTTTTTTACGCACCGCAGCGGTCGTTGCGATCGCGGGCCTCGCGGCCGTCGCGCCTGCCAAGGCGCAAGACACGGTCAAGATCGGGCTGATCCTGCCGATGACCGGCGGCCAGGCCTCGACCGGCAAGCAGATCGAGAACGCGATCAAGCTCTACATGCAGCAGAAGGGCGACACCGTCGCCGGCAAGAAGATCGAAATCATCGTCAAGGACGACGCGGCGATCCCGGATAAGACCAAGACTGCCGCGCAGGAGCTGATCGTCAACGACAAGGTCAACTTCATCGCCGGCTTCGGCGTGACGCCGGCCGCGCTCGCCGCCGCGCCGCTGGCCACTCAGGCCAAGATTCCTGAAGTCGTGATGGCGGCCGGCACCTCCATTATCACCGAACGTTCGCCCTATATCGTGCGCACCAGCTTCACGCTGGCGCAGTCCTCGACCATCATCGGCGATTGGGCGGTGAAGAACGGCATCAAGAAGGTCGCGACGCTGACCTCGGACTACGCGCCGGGCAATGACGCCCTCAACTTCTTCAAGCAGCATTTCACGGCCGGCGGCGGTGAGGTGGTCGAAGAAGTCAAGGTGCCGCTGCAGAACCCCGACTTCGCTCCGTTCCTGCAGCGCATGAAGGACGCAAAGCCGGACGCGATCTTCGTGTTCGTGCCGGCGGGCCAGGGCGGCAACTTCATGAAGCAATATGCCGAGCGTGGCCTCGACAAGGCCGGCATCAAGGTGATCGGGCCGGGCGACGTCACCGACGACGATCTGCTCAACAACATGGGCGACGCCGTGCTCGGCACGGTCACCGCGCATCTCTATTCCGCGGCGCACCCCTCGCAGATGAACAAGGATTTCGTCGCGGCCTACAAGAAGGCCTTCGGCAACCGTCCGGGCTTCATGGCCGTGGGCGGCTATGACGGCATCCACCTGATCTACGAGGCGCTGAAGAAGACAGGTGGCGACACCAACGGCGACAAGCTGATCGAGGCCATGAAGGGCCAGAAGTGGGAGAGCCCGCGCGGTCCGATCTCGATCGACCCCGAGACCCGCGACATCGTGCAGAACATCTACATCCGCAAGGTCGAGAAAGTGGATGGCGAACTCTACAATGTCGAGTTCGCGACCTTCGAGGCGGTCAAGGATCTCGGCAAGACCAAGAAGTGACGCGCGAAAGCGCGTCATCCGGGGCTCTCCTCACCTCTCCCGCCTGCCCTGCGGGAGAGGTCGACGCGGAGCGCCGGGTGAGGGTTCTCTCGTCGTCGGGAATCCTCCAAGTGGAAAGACCCTCTCCCCAACCCTCTCCCGCAAGCGGGAGAGGGAGTGCAGCACGGCCCTTGGCCACACTTGAGATGACCCTCGACTGCTGATGACCGCAATCCTCACCAACCTGTTCGATGGCGTCGCTTACGGCATGCTGCTGTTCGTGCTCGCCTGCGGGCTCGCGGTCACGCTGGGCCTGATGAACTTCGTCAATCTCGCCCACGGCGCCTTCGCGATGGCGGGGGGCTATATCTGCATGGTGCTGGTCAACCGGATGGGTTGGCCGTTCTTCGCCGCTTTGCCGCTCGCTTTCGTCTCCTCGGCTGCAATCGGCATCGCGCTCGAACGGACGCTGTACCGTCATCTCTACGCCCGCAGCCATCTCGACCAGGTGCTGTTCACGATCGGCCTGACCTTCATGTCGGTGGCAGCCGTCGATTACATCCAGGGATCCTCGCGGGTCTTCATCAATTTGCCCGCCGCGCTCCAAGGCCAGTTCGATCTGTTCGGCGTCGGCATCGGCCGCTACCGGCTGATGATCATCGTGATCTGCGGCCTGCTGACCATCGCGCTTCAAATGGTTCTGGCGAAGACGCGTTTCGGCAGCCGCCTGCGGGCGGCGGTCGATGACCCCCGCGCCGCGAGCGGTCTCGGCATCAACGTGCCGCAGGTGTTCGCTTTCACCTTTGCCTTCGGTTGCGGGCTCGCCGGCCTCGGCGGCGCGCTCAGCGCCGAGATCCTCGGCCTCGATCCGTATTTCCCGCTGAAGTTCATGATTTACTTCCTGATCGTGGTCACCGTCGGCGGCTCCTCCTCGATAACGGGCCCGTTCCTCGCCTCGCTGCTGCTCGGCATCGGCGACGTCGCCGGCAAATATTACGTGCCGAAGATGGGCCCCTTCGTGATCTACACCATCATGATCGTGATCCTGATCTGGCGCCCGAACGGCCTGTTCGGCCGCACGGCCGCGCGTTGAGTTCGCCGATGAGCGCTGCTTCCGACGTCGGCTTTCATGCCCAGCGCCAGGCGCGCTGGCACTACGGCGAAATCGCCTTCTGGCTGATCGTGCTGGCCTTCGGTTTCGCATTTCCGTCGCGCTATCTGATCATGACCGACATCCTGCGCCTCGCGCTGTTCGCGATGTCGCTCGATCTCATCCTCGGCTATGCCGGCATCGTTTCGCTGGGCCATGCCGCCTTCTTCGGCGTCGGCGCCTATGCTGCGGGGCTGCTGGCGCTTCACGGCATCGTCAAGGAGCCCGTGCTGGCGCTGATCGTCGCCGGCCTTGCCGCCATGGTGCTCGGCTTTGCCACCAGCTTCCTGGTGATCCGCGGCGTCGACCTGACGCGCCTGATGGTGACGCTCGGCATTGCGCTGCTGCTGGAAGCGCTCGCCGAGCGCTTCTCCAATATCACCGGCGGGACCGACGGCCTGCAGGGCATCGAGATGCAGCCGATCTTCGGCCAGATCCCGTTCGACATGTTCGGCAAGGCCGGCTTCTTCTATTCGCTCGCCGTGTTGTTCCTGCTGTTCCTGTTCGCCCGCCGCGTCGTGCATTCCCCGTTCGGCCTGTCGCTGCGCGCCATCAAGAACAATCCGCTCCGTGCCGCCGCCATTGGCATTCCGGTCAACCGTCGCCTGATCGCGATCTATACGCTGGCTGCGTTCTATGCCGGCATTGCCGGGGCGCTGTTCACTCAGACGACCGCGATCGCCTCGCTGGACGTGTTCGCCTTCGAGCGCTCCGCGGACCTGATGCTGGTGCTGGTGATCGGCGGTACCGGCTATCTCTACGGCGGGCTGGTCGGCGCGGTGATCTTCCGCATGCTCCAGGAATTGTTCTCGACCATCACGCCGCAATATTGGCAGTTCTGGATCGGGCTCGTGCTGGTCGTGATCGTGCTGGTCGGCCGCCAGCGCCTGCATCGCTGGGTGCTGTATGTGCCGAACCTGATCATCAGGCGGATTGCGGGGCGCAAGGCGATTGTTGCCGTGCCGGAGAGCGATTCATGACCATCGCGCTCGAAACCCAGAATCTCGAAAAGCAGTTCGGCGGCCTGCGCGTCACCCGCGATCTGTCCTTGAAGGTCGAGCAGGGCGCCCGCCACGCGCTGATCGGTCCGAACGGTGCCGGCAAGACCACGGTCATCAACCAGCTCACGGGCGTGCTGAAGCCGAACTCGGGCCGCATCCTGCTCGAAGGCCGGGACATCACCGATCTGCCGGTGCACAAGCGCGTGCTGCGCGGGTTGTCGCGCACGTTCCAGATCAACCAGCTCTACCCGGACCTGACTCCCCTGGAGACCATCGGGCTCGCGGTCTCCGAGCGCCTCGGCCATGGCGGCGACTGGTGGCGACGGATGGGCACGCGCAGTGACGTCAATGGCGAGACCGCCGATCTGCTCTCCCGCTTCCATCTGCTCGACGTCATGAACGAAGAGACCGTGACGCTGCCCTACGGTAAGCAGCGCCTGCTCGAGATCGCGGTGGCCATTGCGGCCAAGCCGCGCGTGCTGCTGCTCGACGAGCCCGCCGCCGGCGTGCCCGAGAGCGAGCGCCACGACATTCTCGCCGTCGTGGGCAGCCTGCCGCGGGACGTCACCGTGCTCCTGATCGAGCACGACATGGACCTCGTGTTCTCCTTTGCTGATCGCATCTCGGTGCTGGTCTCGGGCGCGCTGCTGACCGAAGGCCCGCCCGAAGAGGTCGCGCGCGATCCGCAGGTGAAGGCGGTCTATCTCGGCGAGGAGGCGGTCGATGTCTGACCTGCTCGCGATCGATTCGCTTCGCGCCGGCTACGGCGAGGCGGTGGTGCTGCCGAAGATGACGCTCCGCCTCGCCGAAGGACAGGTGCTGGCGCTGCTCGGGCGCAACGGCACCGGCAAGACCACGCTGATCAACTCCATCGTCGGCGTCACGCGCCGCTTCGCAGGCTCCATTGCGCTGGCCGGCACCGATGTGACGGCGATGCGGCCCGACCAGCGGGCGCGCGCCGGCATCGGCTGGGTGCCGCAGGAGCGCAACATCTTCCGCTCGCTGACGGTGGAAGAGAACATGACCGCCGTAGCGCAGCCCGGTCCCTGGACGGTCGAGAAGGTGTACGAGATGTTCCCGCGGCTGAAGGAGCGGCGGAGCAATTTCGGCAACCAGCTCTCCGGCGGCGAGCAGCAGATGCTGGCGATCGGTCGCGCACTTACCCTCAATCCGAAAGTCCTGCTGCTGGACGAGCCGATGGAGGGCCTTGCGCCCATCATCGTCGAGGAACTCTTGAAGGCGATCGGGACCATCACCCGGTCCGGAGGTATCTGCTCGATCATCGTAGAGCAGAATGCCCAAAAGATTCTGGGGCTCGCCGATCGCGTTGTGATATTGGAGCGCGGAACGATCGTCCACGACGCTCCGAGCGCCGCGCTGAAGACCGACCCCTCTGTCCTGGAGCGCCATCTCGGCGTCGCCGGGGCGGCGGCCCACTAAGATGTCCAGGGAGTAACACATGCAGCGAACCACAGCCCCCTTCCGCGCCGACGAGGTCGGCAGCCTCCTGCGTCCGCTCAAGATCAAGGAAGCCCGTAGCCGGCTGGAGAAGGGCGAGATCTCGGCCGACGATCTGCGCAAGATCGAGGACATGGAGATCGAGAAGGTCGTGCACAAGCAGGCCTCGATCGGGCTGAAGCTCGCGACCGACGGCGAATTCCGCCGCTCCTGGTGGCATTTCGACTTCCTGGCCAAGCTCACGGGCTGCGAGCTGTTTCACCCCGACACCGGCATCCAGTTCACGGGCGTGCAGACCCGTCACGATGCGGTCCGCGTCATCGGCAAGCTCGACTTTCCAGACAGCCACCCGATGCTGGACCACTTCCGCTTCCTGAAGAAGGTCGCCGACCAGGCTCACGTCACCGCCAAGATGACGATCCCTTCGCCGGCAGTGCTCCACTTCCGCGGCGGACGCAAGTCGATCTCCAAGGACGTCTATCCCGATCTCGACGCCTTCTACGAAGATCTCGGCAAGACCTACCGCAAGGCCGTGAAGGCGTTCTACGACGCCGGCTGCCGCTATCTCCAGTTCGACGACACCGTCTGGGCCTATCTCTGCTCGCAGGACGAATTGCAGAAGGCACGCGAGCGCGGCGATAATCCGGATGGGCTGCAACAGATCTATGCGCGCATCATCAACTACGCGCTGGCGGAGAAGCCGGCCGACATGGTGGTGACGACCCACGTCTGCCGCGGTAATTTCCGCTCGACCTGGATTTCCTCGGGTGGCTACGAGCCGGTGGCCGAGACCATGCTCGCCGGCACCAATTACGACGGCTACTTCCTGGAGTACGACAGTGACCGCGCCGGCGGCTTCGAGCCGCTGCGGTTCCTGCCCAAGGGCAACAAGGTCGTCGTGGTCGGCGTCATCACCTCGAAGTTCGGCGAGCTCGAGAAGAAGGACGATATCAAGCGACGCCTGGAAGAAGCCGCCAAGTTCGCGCCCTTGGAGCAGCTCGCGCTGTCGCCGCAATGTGGCTTTGCCTCGACGGAAGAGGGCAACATCCTCTCCGAGGAGGAGCAGTGGGCCAAGCTCAGCCTCGCGGTCGAGATCGCGAAGGAAGTGTGGGGGCAGTAAGGCTCCGCCGTTAAGGCTCACCCGTGTCCCGGACGCGCAGCAACGCTCCAGCGTTGCTGCGCAGAGCCGGGACCCATGCTGCTCGACTTGCTGCGCGGAGCTATAGGCCTCAGCTCTGCAGAGCACCGCTGAGAAGCGCTGCGCTGCGTCCGGGCACGAGTCACTTCTCCGCCAGATAGACCCCCACAGAGAGGAGTTCGACCATGGGCACATGCTTGTTCTTCGGGGTCGAGATCACCTTGCCGCGCCTGGCCTTGCCGCGATTGAGCTCGTGCCGCTCGGCGGGCCGTGCCCCTGCACCTCCCACGCGATGATTCCTTCGCAGGCATTGATCATCTTGTCTGCGGCGTCGTGTCCGCCGTGCAGCTCGGCTCGAGCTGATTGCGCGTGCCTGCGCGACCGCGGGCGGACCACAGGAGCGCGGCGAGCAGGGCGACCGGGCAGGCGCGCACGGTAAGGAGGCGATCAGAGGAGAAGCGCCAGTTGTTGCTCGGCGGGGCCAGAGTGGGGCGCGGCTCGCGGCCGGAGCAAACTGTGAAGGAGGCGCTTGGATCCGCTATTCCCTCAGTGGGCAGATTTTGCTAGGAGATTGGTCCCAATCCGTCTGCCCACCGATTTCCCACTCATGAAGAACGACGAAATCCTGAGCCAGATCACCGACTTCTGCCGCAAGGCGGACATGGCGGAATCGACGTTCGGCCGGCGCGCAGTGAACGATGGGAAGCTGGTGCATCGCCTGCGCGAGGGAAAGCGCATCACCATCGACACGCTGGAGCGGATCCAGGCCTATATGGCGGCCTCGATGGCCGGCGGCGTGCCGCCGCCGCGGGGACTTCAGGTGCCCCCCGAGAAGCGCGATCCGCGCGGCAATTTCCGCTTCTTCGAGAACCGCCAGAAATATCTGCTGTTCGTCCACACCTGCAGCGAAAAGCGGGTGATCGCAGACAGGGTTGCCTTGGAGCTGAGCTCCATCCATCCGCGCCCGCCGGCGCTGCGTCTGTTCGACGCCGGCGTCGGCGACGGCACGGTGCTGGCGCGGGTGCTGCGCGCCACGCACCAGCGCTTTCCGCACATGCCGTTCTACGTCGCGGGCAAGGAGCTCAGCCTGGAGGATTTGCGCCTGACGCTGGAGAAGGTGCCGGACCGCATTTTCGAGCACCCGGCATCGGTGTTCGTGTTCACCAACATGTTCTACGCCGAGGCGCCCTGGCTGACGCCAGCGTCGCCCGCCGCGGCGGCCGCCACCGTCTGGCACGAGGTGCCGCTCCGCGGCGCTTCGTCGGGCGAGTTCGAGCAGCAGATCGCGGAGCTGAGGCCGTTTCTGGAGCAGAACTGGCGCGCTGCGATCAGCCCACGCACGGCCATGCCGCTCTACGAGCGGCCGGTGGTCCTCGTGCTCTATCGCGAGGACCACAGGTTCTTGCTGGATTCGACCATTCCGCGGCCAGGCCAGACTGAGGCCAATTTCGACCTCGTCATCGCATCCCAGCCGTACCGGGCCCTGTCATCGGTCAATTTCCGGGCCAAGCGGATCATTGCACCTCTGGCGCGGGCGCTGCGGCCGGGCGGCAGGCTGATCGGTATCCACTCCCATGGGCAGGATCCGGGCATGGAAATGATCCAGGCGATCTGGCCGGGAGAAAATCCTTTCTCAGTCAGCCGTCATGAGCTACTGCGTGCCGTTAAGTATGAACTTGGATCGGTGGGCCGCGACTTAAATTTTAATGCATACGCGGACAATCGTTCGATCTTCAGGTATGATATGGAAGCTCTGCCCAACGAGGTCACCGGCACCATCGGAACCTCGACGGCCTTTGCAGCGTGGAATGCGGCGGTGTATGTGGCTCAGATTGAGGACGACCGATTGACAGAAATGACTCAAAACGGCCGCACTCTGGATGCCGCCAGGGATGTGCTGCGGAAGTACAACGGGCTCTGGTTTCTCGACGAATCCTACGTCATCTCGCGCCGGCGTGATTGACATCATCAAAAGTAAACATCGCAAACGCCCGCCAGCTAGCGGCGGAACAAGGGGTTACTGATGCGCGCGTCCTATCTCTTCACCAGCGAGTCCGTGTCCGAGGGCCATCCGGACAAGGTCTGTGACCGGATCTCCGATGAGATCGTCGACCTGTTCTACCGTGAAGGGCCTAAGGCGGGCATCGACCCCTGGCAGATCCGCGCCGCCTGCGAAACGCTCGCGACCACCAACAAGGTGGTGATCGCCGGCGAGACCCGCGGCCCGAAGTCGGTGACCAACGAGCAGATCGAGGGCGTCGTCCGCGGCGCGATCAAGGACATCGGCTACGAGCAGGAAGGCTTCCACTGGAAGACCTGCGACATCGAGATCCTCCTGCATCCGCAATCGGCCGACATCGCCCAGGGCGTCGATGCGCTGCAGCCGGGCGAGGTCAAGGAAGAAGGCGCGGGCGACCAGGGCATCATGTTCGGCTACGCCACCAACGAGACGCCCGATCTGATGCCGGCGCCGATCTTCTACGCCCACAAGATCCTGCGCCTGATCTCGGAAGCCCGGCACTCCGGCAAGGAGAAGGTGCTGGGTCCGGACTCCAAGAGCCAGGTCACCGTGCAGTACGAGAACGGCAAGCCGGTCGGCGTGCGCGAGATCGTCGTGTCGCACCAGCATCTGGTTCCCGACCTCAGCTCGAACCAGGTTCGCGAGATCGTCGAACCCTATGTGCGCGAGGCGCTGCCGAAGGACTGGATCACCGCGAAGACGATCTGGCACATCAACCCCACCGGCAAGTTCTACATCGGCGGTCCCGACGGCGATTCCGGCCTGACCGGCCGCAAGATCATCGTCGACACCTATGGCGGCGCGGCCCCGCATGGCGGCGGCGCGTTCTCCGGCAAGGATCCGACCAAGGTCGACCGCTCCGCGGCCTATGCTGCGCGCTACGTCGCCAAGAACATCGTCGCCGCCGGTCTTGCCGACCGCTGCACCCTGCAGCTCGCCTACGCCATCGGCGTGGCGCGCCCGCTGTCGATCTACATTGACACCCACGGCACCGGTAAGGTTTCGGAAGACCAGCTCGAGAAGGCCGCCGCCAAGGCGATGGACCTCACCCCGCGCGGCATCCGCACTCATCTCGATCTCAACCGGCCGATCTACGCGCGCACCTCGGCCTACGGCCATTTCGGCCGCACGCCCGACAACGAGGGCGGCTTCTCCTGGGAGAAGACCGACCTCGTCGAGCAGCTCAAGCGCGCGCTCTAATAAACGCGACATCCCGGGGCGCGTACGCGACCCCGGGATCCTCATCTATCACGTCGAGATTCCGGGTTCGCCTCTTGGAAGTGCCCCGGAATGACGAGTTCAACAACAGGACACTCGCCATGAACGCGAAGCCCGGCTTCACCGATTACATCGTCAAGGACATTTCGCTCGCCGATTTCGGCCGCAAGGAGCTCTCGCTGGCCGAGACCGAGATGCCTGGCCTGATGGCCACCCGCGAGGAGTACGGCCCGAAGCAGCCGCTGAAGGGCGCGCGCATCGCCGGCTCGCTGCACATGACGATCCAGACCGGCGTGTTGATCGAGACGCTCGCCGCGCTCGGCGCCGACATCCGCTGGGTCTCCTGCAACATCTATTCGACGCAGGATCACGCTGCCGCTGCGATCGCCGCCGCCGGCATTCCCGTCTTCGCCGTCAAGGGCGAGACGCTGACCGAGTACTGGGACTACACCGCCAAGCTGTTCGACTGGCACGGCGGCGGTCACCCGAACATGATCCTCGATGACGGCGGTGACGCCACCATGTATGTCCATCTCGGTCTGCGCGCGGAGAACGGCGACACCGCCTTCCTCGACAAGCCCGGCTCCGAGGAGGAGGAAGTATTCTTCGCGCTTCTGAAGAAGCAGCTCAAGGAAAAGCCGAAGGGCTACTTCGCGGGGATCGCCAACAGCATCAAGGGCGTCTCCGAAGAGACCACCACCGGCGTGCATCGTCTCTATGACATGCAGAAAGCGGGCACGCTGCTGTGGCCGGCCATCAACGTCAACGACAGCGTCACCAAGTCGAAGTTCGACAACCTCTATGGCTGCCGTGAATCGCTGGTCGACGGCATCCGCCGCGGCACCGACGTGATGCTGTCGGGCAAGGTAGCGATGGTCGCCGGCTTCGGCGACGTCGGCAAGGGCTCGGCCGCCTCGCTGCGCCAGGCCGGCTGCCGCGTCATGGTCTCCGAGGTCGATCCGATCTGCGCGCTGCAGGCGGCGATGGAAGGCTACGAGGTTGTGACCATGGAAGACGCCGCGCCGCGGGCCGACATCTTCGTCACCGCCACCGGCAACAAGGACATCATCACCATCGAACACATGCGCGCGATGAAGGATCGCGCCATCGTCTGCAACATCGGCCACTTCGACAACGAAATTCAGATCGCGTCTCTGCGCAATCTGAAGTGGACCAACATCAAGCCGCAGGTCGACGAGATCGAGTTCCCCGACAAGCACCGCATCATCCTGCTGTCGGAGGGCCGCCTCGTGAACCTCGGCAATGCGATGGGCCATCCGTCCTTCGTGATGTCGGCGTCCTTCACCAACCAGACGCTGGCGCAGATCGAGCTGTTCGCCAACAACAAGGACGGCAAGTACGAGAAGAAGGTCTACGTGCTGCCCAAGACGCTCGACGAGAAGGTCGCCCGCCTGCACCTCTCCAAGATCGGCGTCAAGCTCACCGAGCTCCGCAAGGACCAGGCCGACTATATCGGCGTGAAGCAGGAAGGCCCGTACAAATCGGACCACTACCGCTACTGAGCCACCGGTTCGACCAACCATCGACGCAAAGCCCCGGAGCGATCCGGGGCTTTGTTGTTTCGGGGCATGGAATTCAACTCGCTTTGCAGTTGCGGCACGTTGATTGCCGATTGACGGCCAGCAGCGGCAGGCGGACAATCCGCCCCGGCGGAGGAAACCATGCAACAAGAACATTTCGACGTGCTGATCGTCGGCGCCGGGCTATCAGGCATCGGCGCCGGCTATCATCTGCAGACCAAGTGTCCGGCCAAGAGCTACGTCATCCTCGAGGGACGCGATTGCATCGGCGGCACCTGGGACCTCTTCCGCTATCCCGGCATCCGCTCCGACAGCGACATGTTCACCCTCGGCTATTCGTTCAAACCGTGGACTGATCCGAAGGCGATCGCCGACGGGCCGCAGATCCTGAACTACGTGCGCGAGACTGCTAGCGAGAACGGCATCGACAAGCACATCCGCTTCCACCACCGCGTCAAGCGCGCGGCGTGGTCGACGCCGGATGCGCGCTGGACCGTCGAGGCCGAGCGCATCACGGGCGAGGGCGCGACCGAGCTGGTGCGCTTCACCTGCAACTTTCTATTCATGTGCTCAGGCTATTACAAATACGAAGCGGGCTATACGCCGGAGTTCAAGGGCGCCGCTGATTTCGCCGGCCGCATCGTGCATCCGCAGAAATGGACCGAGGACATCGACTACGCGGGCAAGCGTGTCGTCGTGATCGGCTCGGGCGCGACAGCAGTAACGCTGGTGCCGGAGCTCGCCAAGCAGGCGGAGCAGGTCACCATGCTGCAGCGCTCGCCGACCTATGTGGTGTCGCGGCCGGCGCAGGATATCCTCGCCAACAAGCTGCGCCGCAACCTGCCGGCGAAGTTCGCCTATCACCTGATCCGCTGGCGCAACGTGATGTGGGGGATGTTCTTCTTCCAGCTCAGCCGGCGCAGGCCGGCGAAGGTGAAGGATCTGATCCTCAAGGGCGTGCAGATGGCGCTCGGCCCGGACTACGACGTCGCGACCCACTTCACGCCGCGCTACAATCCCTGGGACCAGCGGCTGTGCCTCGTGCCCGACGGCGACCTCTTCAATGCGATCCGCGAGCAGCGCGCCAGCGTCGTCACCAGCGAGATCGACACCTTCACGCATGACGGCATCCGCCTGAAGGACGGCCGCGAGCTGGCGGCCGACATCATCGTGACGGCGACCGGGCTGGTGCTCCAGGTCGCCGGTGGCCTCGAGGTCAGCGTCGACGGCCGCTCCGTCGATTTCGCCAACACGCTGACCTACAAGGGCATGATGTATGCCGACGTGCCGAACATGGCCTCGGCCTTCGGCTACACCAACGCGTCCTGGACGCTGAAATGCGACCTAACCTGCGAGTATGTCTGCCGCCTCATCAATTACATGGACCGGCACAATTTCCGCCAGTGCATGCCGCACAACGATGATCCCACCATCACCGCGCAGCCTTCGCTCGATTTCACCTCGGGCTACGTGCAGCGCTCGATTGCCAAGATGCCGAAGCAGGGCTCGAAGCGGCCCTGGCGGCTCCACCAGAACTACGCGCTCGACATCGTCTCGTTGCGCTTCGGTCGGATCGACGATGGCGTGATGCAGTATTCCTGATCTTGCTACGTAGGATGCCGGGATAGCCTCGCGTTCGCTTGAGACGAATCGCGACTTGCGGTAGTATTTTTTGCGCTGCAAGAAGTTTATTTCCGGCAACGTCTGAGTTCCGCGTCGTTGCCATCTAAGGGGAGCGCGGAACATGCACGTCCTTGCCCTGGTCACGCAAAAAGGCGGAAGCGGCAAGAGTACGCTGTCCGTTGGACTGGCGGTGGCAGCAATGCAGCGCGCTGAGCGCGTCGCTCTCATTGAGGCGGACGCGCAAGGTACGATCTCGAAATGGAAAGAGCGCCGCGATCATCCCTACCCCCGCGTCGAGCGCGTTGCCGATCCTGCCGAGATCGAACCGTTGATCGCGCGCCTGAAGGCCGAAGGCGTCTCGCTTGCCATCATCGACACAGCTGCCACGACCAACGGCTTGGCGATGCGCGTCATCGCCTGCGCCGATCTCTGTCTCATCCCGGCGCGCCCGAGCCCGGCCGATATCGAAGCCGCAATTCCTACACTGATCGCCATTCGCAGACTCAACCGCCGATTTGCCTTTATCCTCAATCAGACACCGACGCGAGGGTGCCGGCTGAGCGAAGCTGCCACATCGCTAAGCTCGCTCGGCGTGCTTGCACTCCCGTTTATTGCGCAGCGTAACGATCACCAGGATGCACTCGGAGCAGGGTTGGGCGTGACGGAGTTCGCACCGGCGGGCAAAGCTTCGGACGAAATTGTAAGTTTGTGGGGTTGGATCGCGGCGCACTTGGCCGAGGAGTCGGATGATTATGGGAAAGGCGCGCTCAAAGCTGCCTGCTGACGTTGCGCGCACCGGGCGTCGCTCGCTGCTGGAACTGGCGGAGGAAGTGAGCCGTGCGGTCGACGAGGGCTTGGCCATGCCGCAGGGCTCAGTCGCCGTCTTCCCCCAAGATGCGCCGCAGGTCGCGCAAGGAGCCCCTGCTCCTATGACTGTTCCGGCACAAGAAGCGGCCAGCGTCATTGTTGCAAGACCTGAACCTCCGAGCAGCACTGATCTCATCGTGGCCATGGCCAAGGAGTATCAAGCCCGCGCTTTGGACGGCATGAGCGCTACGCTCAACTACGCCAACGACCTCGCAAAATCACGGCTGGCCAGTGTGACATCAGAGGCCAATGAAACCGTCGTCGTGGAAAGCGATCTCATCGACGCGATTGGGACGGCAGCCGAGTGTCGCACCGTCGTGCTCGAACTGATGAAGGTTAATGCGGGCGCGACCTTGGAGTATGCGCGGGAGCTAGGGCGTGCAAAGACTCTGGCAGAGTTGGTTGAGCTGTCGGGCACGCATGCGCGAAAGCAATGTGAGTTGGTCCTGAAGCAAACCGAGTTGCTGAGGTCGCTTGCTCAAAGCATGACAAAGCCCAGTGCCAGGTGATGCAACTCGCCTGCGCGAAGGGCGGGACCAAAACCCGAGCGGTCGCCGAGATGGTCGGCGACGAGCGGGCCGACGATCGTGCCGAGGTCATGTCATCCTCTTGCGCGCGACGGCGTGCAGATCATCCTGTCTGCGTGGCGCGGCGGCGGCGGAATTCCTGCACGGGCACGCCGCCCCAGCCCCAATTGTCGGTGTCGACTTCCTCGATCACGACGAAGGTGGACTCGAGCGGCTTGCCGAGCACGTCGCGCAGCAGCTCGCTCGAGCCCTTGATCAGTGCGGCCTTCTCCTCCGCCGTGAGCGACGCCGCACCCGGCGCCGTTCCCTCGCGGGTCACTTGAATGGTGACGATGGGCATTGTCGTTCTCCTCCGCTCAGTGGCCGGCGCTCTGGCCGCCGTCGACATGCAGGATCTCGCCGGTGACAAAGGAGGCGCCCTCGAGATAGAGCACGGCGTCGACGATGTCAGACATCTCCCCCATATGGCCGACCGGGTGCAGTGCGTCGAGCTGGGCATGCGTCGCGACCGGGTGCATCGGCGACTTGATGATGCCGGGCGACACCGCATTCACGCGGATGCCGCGCCTGGCATATTCGATCGCGAGCGACTTGGTCGCGGCGTTCAGCCCGCCCTTGCTCAGCGAGGCCAGCACCGAGGGCACATTCGAATTGGCCTGATCGACCAGCGTCGTCGTGATCTGGACGACGTGGCCAGACCCCTGCTTCTCCATTTCGGCGATGGCAAGCTGCGTGATGTTGAAGAAGCCCGCGACATTGGTGCCCATAACTGCGGCATAGTCCTCGGCCGTGTACTGGGTGAACGGTTTTGCGACGAAGATGCCCGCGTTGTTGACCAGCGTGTCGACTCGGCCGAAGCGGGCGATCGCTTGCGACACCACGCGCTCTGCGGTGGACCGCTCGGCGATGTCGCCTGCAACGGCGAGGACGTCGTCACCCGACGGCTTGATGGAGCGCGCCGTTGCGACGACGCGATAGTTGCGATCGCGAAAACCCTGGACCAGGGCGGCGCCGATACCCTGCGATGCACCGGTGATGATGGCGACCTTCTGCTCGATACCCATGACGGGCTCCTGTTGTTGGCTTGAAAACCTGCGCCAGCGGCGGCTGGCTTGGGCGTTGAGGTACGCTGCGGCGGCTTGCTTGCGAATATCCGCTGCCCGGCAGACACTCTTTCGCGACGCGAACGAATGCCGGATCGATCCTTGCGCAGGTTGTCGCAGCCGGCGCAAACGCCTAGCTTTCAGCCGAAATCTCAGGGGGCTGCGGCGAGCGCATGGATCGTCTGGACGCGATGAAGGTGTTTGTCCTTGCGGTGGACGAGGGCAGCTTGGCTGCCGCAGGACGCAAGCTCGGCCGATCGCCGGCTGCGGTGAGCCGCGCCATCGCCTTTCTGGAGCAGCGGGTCGGCGCCGAGCTGCTGCACCGGACGACACGCTCGATCAAGCTGAGCGAGGAAGGCGAGCGTTATGTCGCGATCTGCCGCCGCGTGCTCACCGATCTGGAGGAGGCCGAGGACATCGCGGCCGGACCGCGCACGGCTCCGCGTGGTCTGCTCACGATCACCGCTCCGGTGGTCTCCGGCGAGATGGTACTGCGGCCGATCCTCGACGCGTTTCTCGACGCCTATCCGACCGTATCGGCAAAACTCCTGCTGTTCGACCGTGCGGTCAATCTGATCGAGGAAGGCGTCGATATCGCGCTTCGCATCGGTCCGCTGGCGGATTCGGCGATGGTGGCGATGCGGGTCGGCGGGATCAGCCGCGTCGTGGTGGCAGCTCCCCGCTACCTGAAACAACATCCGCGCATCACCGAGCCGGGCGATCTCGCCAAACACCAGATCGTCGCGATGGCGCATCTGCCCAGTTCCTGGACCTTTGCGCCGCAGCCGGGCTCATCGGCGCCGCGCACCGTGCAGTTCACCCCGCGGCTCGTCGTCAACAGCACCTATGCGGCAGTGGCCTCCACTGTGGCCGGGCGCGGCGTGGCGCGGATGTATTCGTACCAAGTGGCCGAGCAGGTCGCGCGCCGCGAGCTCGAGATCGTGCTGGCGGACGACGAGGATCCGGAGATGCCGGCGCATCTGATCTGCCCGCAGGGCCGGCTTTCGGTGCCCAAGGTGCGCGCCTTCACCGACTTCGCCGTGCCCCGGCTGAAGAAGCAGTTTGCGCTGCTGAAGCAGAGCACCAAGGCGCGTTGAGCCGCTTCATGCCCCCGCAATGCGCGTTTTCGCGTATACGGCGGGGCGGCTGAATCGGCGATGGTTCCTGAACGGTTAACGCCGATTTAACGGATGAGTCCTACCCTGTCTCGGCCGGGGTTACTCGCAAGGCCGAGGTGAGCCCAATGGAAGCCCAGAGAATAGCGGTCGACGCCGTCGTCGCGCTGACCGATTGCGACCGCGACGCCGTCATCGCCTTCATCCGCCGCCTCTATCTCGCCGGCGTCACCGACCCCAAGCGCCTGACCTTCAAGGGCCTGCAGGCGCTGTCGCGGGCTTGATTCGGCTCGTTTCGGCCGGTTTAGACCCCAGTCCATCCCCTTGCTCTCCCCGGCGTGATTGCAACCCAGCGGTGAATATCTTGCCGCTCCGGCCGGGTCGGGCTACACGACACCCCGGCTGGGTCACTTGGGGATTGGGGAAATGTTGAAACAGCTTTTTGCGCCGCAGCTCGTCATTTTGTACGTGCTTGCGGCTTCGACGATTTACGTCCACTTCCGCGGCAAGCAGCGGCTGCGCTTCGCGCGCCAGCTCGGCGATCACTCGACCTATCTCGCACCTTACAATGTGCTGATGTATGCGGGCTCGGCGGTGCCGAACAAGCCGGTGATCTCGGTCGATCAGTTTCCGGAGCTGAAGCCCCTCCGCGAGAACTGGGAGACCATCCGCGACGAAGCCGTGCGCCTGTTCGATGAAGGTTTTATCCGCGCGGCGGCGAAGAACAACGATTGGGGCTTCTACTCGTTCTTCAAGAGCGGCTGGAAGCGGTTCTACCTGAAATGGTACGACGACTTCCTGCCGTCGGCGAACACGCTGTGCCCGAAGACGGTGGAGCTACTCAAATCGATCCCGAGCGTGCATGGCGCGATGTTCGCGATGCTGCCGCCCGGCGGCAAGCTCGGCGCTCACCGTGATCCCTTCGCCGGGTCTCTGCGCTATCACCTCGGCCTGGTCACGCCGAACTCGAACAAGTGCCGGATCCTCGTCGATGGCGTCGAATGCGTCTGGCGTGATGGCGAGGCCTTCATGTTCGACGAGACTTTCATCCACAGCGCCGAGAATGCGACCGACGTCAACCGCATCATCCTGTTCTGCGACGTCGAGCGCCCGATGAAATACGGCTTCATGACCGCGATCAACCGCTGGGTCAGCCATCACATCGTCAAGGCGTCGGCGACCCAGAATGTCGACGGTGAGCACGTCGGCGTGCTCAACAAGGTGTTCGGCAAGCTCTACGAGATCCACCTCGCCAGCCGCAAGGTGAAGGAGTGGAACCGCAATGTCTACTACACGCTCAAATACGCGCTGACGGCGCTGATCCTCGGGCTGATCGTGTATTCGGCACTGAATTGAGGCAAATGCGCGGGGCGGATCAGCGAAGCTTGGTCGGCCGTTGCCTCATCTCGATCCGCCCTAGCGCGATCGTCTGATCTCGGTCGGCATTGTCTAGTGATGGTGCTTGTGCTTGTGCCCTGCGGAGCCGTCGGGACGCTGATAGCCCCGTAACTCTGCATATCGCTGCATCTGGCTCTGATCGAGCACGGCAGCGGTTGAGAGGTGGTATTTGAGGTGGCTCTCGCGGAGCTGCCCCTGAGTTTCGGCAATGGCGCCAATGCTGGTCTTGAGCGCTTCCGATGTGACCCTGCGGGAAGAGAAGAGGTCTTCCAGCGCTCTCTCTTGCTCGACGAGCTTGTTACCCAGCGGAACGGCTTCCTGTTTCATGGCATCGAACAGCCGTTGAACCTCGGCGCGCTGATCGGCGGTCAGGCCGAGACGATCACTGAGCTCGAGGACGTGGCTGGGACCGGGATATCCATTGAGCTCCGCAGCGAGAGCCAGGCCCATACCGCGTCCGGCGCGGAGATCGTCGATCTGTTGCTGTGACAGCGCCTTGATGGGGCGCTTCTCAAGGCCGGCATAGGGTTGACTGGACTGCGCGCCGGCTGTGCTGCCCGTGAGGAGGAGGGAGGCTGCAAGCAGAAGGACGCGGTTCATGAATCTGGCTCCCACAAAATGGAGCCGGCCGATGTCGAAGCATCGAACCCGGCTGTGACGTGACACCTGTCGCGATCGAGTGATCCCGGAGCACAAATCTTGCTGGATCGTCCGGCCCATGGCAACAAAGATCGCCGTGATTGAGTTGCCGAATGTGGAGCAGGTGATGGCCTCTTTGCCGACCGCGAATACTGAGATCACGCAGTTCTTCCGCCGATGGCTGGACACCTTCGCGGGTTATGTCCGAGAGGTCGATTACGCCTCGGCGCGGCCGCTCTTCGATCCGGACGTGCTCGCCTTCGGCACCCATAGCGACGTCATCCCCGGCCTCGATCAATGGGTCAAAACCCAATGGGACAATGTCTGGCCGAAGACGACCGACTTCCGTTTCGTCCTCGATCAGACCTCCGTTCTGGCATCACCGGACGGTATGATGGCAACCGTCGTCGCGCCGTGGACGAGCACGGGCTATCATCCCGATGGCAGCACGTTCGCGCGCCCAGGCCGCGCGACGATGGTGTTTTCGAGGAACGGCGATGGCTGGCTGTGCGTGCATTCGCACATGTCGCTCAATCGCGGTGTGCCGCAGGCGAGCCACGCCAATCGGCCGGTAAAGGCCTGGTAGCTCGACCGCGTGCACGATCGACATGCAAAAGGCCCCATTCCGGGGCCTTTTGAGTTCGAGCTGCAGCGAGCCTTATTCCGGCTGGCCGATGCTGACCTTCAGCGTGCCGATGCCGTCGACGCCGCATTCGAGCTTGTCGCCAGGCTGGAGCTGCGACACGCCGGCGGGCGTGCCGGTCATGATGATGTCGCCGGCGGCGAGCTTCACCTGCTGGGAGAGCTGCCAGATGATCTCGGGCACGTTCCAAATCAACTCGGTGAGGTCGCCCTTCTGCGCTTCCTTGCCGTTGACCGTCAGCCAGATCTTGCCCTTGGAGGGATGGCCGATCTTCGAGGCCGGCTGCAGCGCGGAGCAGGGCGCCGAATAGTCGAACGACTTGCCGATCTCCCACGGGCGCTCCTTCTTGCGCGATGCGATCTGGAGATCGCGCCGGGTGAGGTCGATGCCGACAGCGTAGCCGTAGACGTGGTCCAGAGCCTTGTCGGCGGGAATGTTCAGTCCACCGCTCTTCATCGCGACGACCAGCTCGACCTCGTGATGCAGATCCTTGGTCAGAGGCGGATAGGGAATGGTGGCGCCGTCGGGCACCAGCATGTCGGCATGCTTGGCGAAGAAGAACGGCGGGGCGCGCTCGTCATTGCCCATCTCGCGGATGTGCTCGAGATAGTTGCGGCCGACGCACCAGATGCGGCGTACCGGATAACGGCCGCTCTCGCCGACGACGGGAAGCGAAGCCTGGGGCGGAAGCGGGATGACGTAGGAGGCGGCGTTCATGCGGGTCTCGCTGCTCTTGAGGTGGAACGAACTCTATGCGGTTGCGCTGATCGGCGCCAGAGCGCCGGCGTGGTGATGCTGCAGGCGGAAGAACGAGGCATAGCGGCCGCCGCGACGGAGCAGCTCGTCATGGCGGCCCTGCTCGACGATCTCGCCGCCTTCGACCACCAGGATGCTGTCTGCGTGCATGATGGTGTGCAGGCGGTGCGCGATCACGATGGTGGTGCGGTTCTGGCAGAGATGCTCGATCGCCTCCTGCACCTGCCGCTCGGATTCGGAATCGAGCGCGGCAGTGGCTTCGTCCAGGAGGATGATCGGCGCGTTCTTGAGCAGCGCGCGCGCGACCGCAATGCGCTGGCGCTGTCCGCCCGAGAGCTGGGTGCCGTGCTCGCCGACGGGCGTGTCGTAGCCGAGCGGAAAGCCGGTAATGAAGTCGTGCGCGCAGGCCGCCTTCGCCGCCTCGACGATCTCGTCCTCGCTGGCGTCCGGCTTGCCGAAGGCGATGTTGTTGCGGATGGTGTCGCGGAACAGATAGACGTCCTGGCCGACATAGGCGGTCTGGGCGCGCAGCGATTTGCGCGAGACCGACGAGATCGGCTGGCCGTCGATCACGATGTCGCCCTGCGTCACCTCGTAGAAGCGCAGGAGCAGGCCCAGCACGGTCGACTTGCCGCCGCCGGAGGGGCCGACCAGCGCAGTCACCTTGCCGGGCTCCGCGACGAAGCTCATCCGGTTGAGCACCGTCTCGCCCGAGCGATAGGAGAAACTGACATCGCGCAGCTCGATACGGGCATCTGTCAGCTTCAGCGCCGGCTTGTCATCGTCGGACTGCTCGCTCGCGGGGCTGTCGACGACCTCGAGCAGCATACGGGCGCCGACGAGCTGGCTGTTGAGATCGATGTTGAGCCGGGCCAGCCGCTTGGCCGGCTCGGTCGCCATCAGGAATGCGGTCATGAAGGAGAAGAACGCGCCGGGCGTGGCGTTGAGCGCGACCACGGCATAGCCGCCATACATCAGGCAGCCCGCGACGGCGAAGCCGCCCAGCATCTCCATCAGCGGGTTGGAGCGGTTGGCGACGCGAGCCATCTTGTTGGCGTTGCGTTCGACGACCGCGGTGTTCTCGTCGATGCGCCTCTGCATGGTCTCTTCGAGCGTGAACGCCTTGACGGTGCGGATGCCCTGAAGCGATTCCTGCATCGTCTCCATGATGTCGGCGGTGCCGGTGAACTGGTTGAAGGCGAGGCCCTTGATGCGCTTGACCAGCTTGCGCAGCACCAGCATCGCCGGGGGCACTGCGACGAGGCCGATGAACGACATCAGCGGATCCTGCCACACCATCACGCCGATCATGGCGAGCAGCATCAGGAGGTCGCGCCCGACGGCGTTGACCAGCATGTTGAGGACGTCGGTGATCGACTTGGCGCCGGCGGTCAGCCGCGCCAGGAATTCGGAGGAGTGCCGCTCGGAAAAGAAGCCGACGCTCTCGCGCATCAGCTTGGCGAACAGCTGGCGCTGGTTGGTGGCGAGGATGGCGTTGCTGATCTTGGTCAGGATCACCATGTGGCCGTAGGTTGCCACGCCCTTGACGAACAGCAGAGCGACCGTGATCCCCGAAAACATCGCGATGCCCGGGATGTTCTTGTCGACATAGGCCTGGTTGATGACCTGGCCGAGCACGTAGGTCGCGCCTGCGGTCGCACCGGCCGCGAGCGCCATCAGCGCGAAGGCCACGAGGTAGCGCCGCCAGTAGACGATTCCCTGTTCCGTGATCAGGCGGCGAATCAGGACCGCTGCCGCGTAGGGATCGTCGGTGATTTTCTTTGGAAACTGGGCCATCCGGTGTCCATTGACGGCGCAGGACAAAAGCCTGCCCGCGCGTCAGGGATCGATGGGCCTCTGTGCCCGCTCAAGCCGGGTTTTTCAAGCCCAATTAAGGGCTTGCGCTTGGGATGATTCTAGGCGGAGGCGGCGTGGCGGAGCTCGCCGTGGCGCTCGCGGAACAACTTGTCCTCCCAGGCCAGCGCATGGGCTGCGATGGTCTCGAGGTCGTCGTATTGCGGCCGCCAGTCGAGCAGGCTGCGGATGCGGCTGGTGTCGGCGACCATGGTCATGATGTCGCCGGGCCGGCGCGGGGCGTATTGCACGGCGAAGCTGCGGCCAGAAACCCGGCGCACCGCGTCGATGGTCTCCAGCACCGAATAGCCGCGGCCATAGCCGCAATTGAGCGTGGACGAGGCGCCGCCATTGCGCAGATAAGCGAGTGCCGAGCGATGGGCCTGCGACAGGTCCGTGACGTGGATGAAGTCGCGGATGCAGCTGCCGTCCGGGGTCGGATAGTCGGTGCCGAACACGTCGATCTTGGCGCGCTGGCCGGTGGCGGCTTCCACCGCGATCTTGAGCAGGTGCGTGGCGCCGACGGTGGCTAGCCCAATGCGCGCCTGCGGATCGGCGCCGGCGACGTTGAAGTAACGCAAGGTCACGTATTGCATGCCGTAGGCGGCAGCGACGTCGTGCAGCATGATCTCGGTCATCAGCTTCGAGGAGCCGTAGGGCGATAGCGGCCGCGTCGGCGCGTGCTCGGGCACCGGCACCTGATCCGGATTGCCGTAGACCGCAGCGGTCGAGGAAAAGATGAAGCGGCCAATGCTGCGCTTGACCGCCACGTTGAGCAGGTTGCGCGCAGTGGTGAAGTTGTTGCGGTAATAGCCGAGCGGATCGCGCATCGAATCCGGCACGACGACCGAGCCTGCGAAATGGATGATGCTCTCGATGTCGTGCTGGGCGATCACGCCTTCGAGCAGGTTCTCGTCGCCGGCATCGCCGATGAACAGCGGCACGCCTTCGGGCAGGTAGGCCGAGAAACCGGTGGAGAGATCGTCGATCACGACGACGTCCTCGCCGGCTTCCGCCAGCGCCAGGACCGTATGACTTCCGATATAGCCGGCGCCGCCGGTGACTAGCACAGTCATGATCTCACCCGTCTTCGATCAACGCGCAAGGCTAGCGCTTGCGTGGTGAAGAGGGGGTATCGGCACAGCTGAACTGGTCACTATGCTTAATGTTGCGTATAGGGACTTTGCGAAATGGAGTGTGACGTGGCGGGTTTCCCCGGCGATCTCGAATTGATCGTGCCAAATCTGCACAGGCGCTATTCCGGGGTCACCGCGACCAACCGGATGGTGGCGCCGCGGCTGGCAAAGCTGTACCGCGCCGCCTGGTTCGGCTCGGACGCGCCGGCGGGGATCGCGCGCCTGAGCATCGGAGATCTCCTCAAGCTCTGGCGCCGCAAGCGGCCTGTGATCTGGCATGCGCGCCGCAACAACGAGATGATCGCGGGCGTTGGCTTGCGCGCGCTCGGCTGGCCGCTCAAGCTCGTGTTCACCTCGGCGGCGCAGCGGCATCACAGCTGGATCACGCGCTGGCTGATCCGGCGCATGGACGCGATCATCGCAACGTCAGATCTCTCGGCCTCGTTCCTGAAGGTGAAGGCGACGGTGATCCCGCACGGCGTCGACACCGACGTCTACGCGCCGCCCGCCGATCGCGCTGCGGCTTTCGCGGAAGCCGCGCTGCCCGGCCGCTACGCCATCGGCTGTTTCGGCCGCGTGCGGGCGCAGAAGGGCACCGATCTGTTCGTCGATGCGATGTGCCGTCTGCTGCCGCGCTATCCGGATTTCACCGCTGTCATCGTCGGGCAGGTGACGGCCGAGCAGACGCCCTTTGCCAACGACCTGAAGAAGCGCATCGAAGCAGCAAACCTGCAATCGCGCATCGTGATCACCGGCGAGCTGCCGATCGAAGCAGTGCAGCGCTGGTATCAGCGCCTGACCATCTACGCCTTCACTTCGCGCAACGAAGGCTTTGGTCTGACGCTGATCGAGGCGATGGCGGCCGGCAGCGCGCTCGTGGCCGCACGCGCCGGCGCGGCGGAGCTCGTCGTCGAGGATGGTGTCACCGGCGTGCTCATCCCGACGGGAGATGCCGACGCGCTCGCTGCGGCGCTCGAGCCGCTGATGCGTGATGTGGCTGCGGCGACCGCGATGGGTGAGCGCGGGCGGGCGCGGGTGCTCGAGAAGTTCAGCCTCGATGCCGAGGCGGCGCGGATCGGCGCGGTCTATCGGCCGCTGCTCTGAGGCCGTTTTCGCCTGTCGCAAACAAAACCGCGAAAACAACCCCATGCACAGTAGCCGGGGTCAGCAAAATCAAGGAGTTGGCGGAGAGTTCGAGAGATTGCGGATTTTTCGAACGAATTTTGACTCGTCGGGCAAAACAGTGGCAGGATGTCATCATCGGGCGAGCCACGATCGCCTCAGTTCGTCACCCGCTTCCCGCTTCCCCCAGCACCCTCTCCGCAATCCCCACCACCTCGCTTGCCGCAATATTCCGCATGCAGCGGTGGTCGTTCACCTTGCAGACCGTGCTCTGGCAGGGCTGGCAGGACAGCTTTTCCTTGTCCTGCACCAGTGTCGCGGCGAGGCCGTTCAGCGGGGCCCAGAGATAGGGGCTGGTGGGACCGAAGATGCCCATGGTCGGCGTGCCCAGGGCGGCTGCGATGTGCATCAGGCCGGAATCGTTGGAGATGGCAACGCCGGCGGCGGCCATGGCGAGGATGCCATTGCGCAAGTCCGAGCCGGTGAGATCGCGGACGCCCGGGCCGCCGGCGGCGACGATCTCCTGGGCGAGCTCCTTTTCGGCGGGACCGCCGACCACCCAGACCTCGAGGCCGCGCTCGACCAGCAGGCGAGCGGCTTCGGGATAAGAGGTCCAGCGCTTGGAGACGCCGACCGAGCCCGGGGCGAGCGCCACCGCAGCGCCGGCGCCGAGACCATTGGCCTCGCGCCAGCGGGCGATCTGTTCGGCCGGGACGCGCAGTTGCGGCACCGGCCATTCCGCCGGCAAGGGCGCGCCGTCTGGCTGGGCTAGGGCGGCGTTCTTGTCGATGAAGCGGGGCAGCTTCTTCTCACCCCAGCGCCAGCGGTTGAGCAGGCCGAACCGGAGCTCGCCGACGAAGCCGATCCGTTCAGGAATACCGGCGAGTGCCGGCGCGATGGCCGCCTTCCAGGTCCGGGGCAGCACCAGGGCAGTGCCGTAGTTCCGCTTCCGCAGCAGCCCCGCCAGACCGAACTGGCGTGCGACGGCGAGCCGGCTGCGCGGCATGTCCCACACGATGCCGGCGCGGACCCCGGGCATGTAATCGACCAGCGGGGCGCACAGGGAGGTGGTGAGGAGATCGACCGGCCGGTTCGGCCAGCGCTCCTTCAGGACCCGCACGACGGTGTGATTCCGCACGAAATCGCCGATCCACATGTAGGGGACGATCAGGATCGGGCGTGTGTCGCTCCGGTCTGCATCACTACCAAGTTGCGAATCAATATTCATTCGTTATGAGGGCCGAACACGTGCCGATATGGCGGCTCGGTTAGCCGCTCCGGGCCGGCAGGTAAAGGCGGCAGAAGAGCAATCCCAAAACAGCTTACACTTTGGCGGATCATGCGCTAGGGCAGGATCGGGCACCTAAAATCGGGCAGGTAGGTGGAATGTTGCTGGTGACCGGCGGGGCCGGTTTTATCGGATCGAATGTCGTGGCCGCGCTGAACGAGGCCGGTCGCAGCGACGTCGTGATCTGCGATCTCCTCGGAACCGAAGGCAAATGGCGCAATCTCGCCAAGCGGCAGCTTGTGGATATCGTTCCCCCGACCGAGCTGATGGACTGGCTGAAGGGCCGCAAGCTGGAGGCCATGATCCATCTCGGGGCGATTTCCGCGACCACGGCGACCGACGGTGATCTCGTCGTCGAGACCAATTTCCGCCTGTCGATGCGCCTGCTGGACTGGTGCACGATGAATGCCGTGCCGTTCATCTACGCGTCCTCGGCGGCGACCTATGGCGACGGCACGGAAGGCTTCGACGACGATTCTTCGCTTTCGGCGCTGAAGAAGTTGCGGCCTATGAATCTCTACGGCTGGAGCAAGCACCTGTTCGATCTCGCTGTCGCCGAACGTGTGGCGCGCGGCGATCGGCTCCCGCCGCAATGGGCCGGCCTGAAATTCTTCAACGTGTTCGGGCCGAACGAATATCACAAAGGCTCGATGATGAGCGTGCTGGCGCGGCGCTTCGACGACGTCAGGACAGGCCGGGTCGTGCAGCTGTTCAAGTCGCATCGCGAGGGCATCGAGGACGGCGATCAGCGTCGCGATTTCATCTATGTCGACGATGTCGTGCGCGTGGTCCTTTGGCTGCTCGCGACGCCGTCGGTGTCCGGCCTGTTCAACGTCGGCACCGGCAAGGCGCGCAGCTTCAAGGACCTCATGCTGGCTGCCTATGCGGCGCTCGGCACCAGGCCCAACATCGAATACATCGACATGCCCGAGCAGATCCGGGACAGCTACCAGTATTTCACCCAGAGCGAGGTCGATCGTCTGCTCCGCGCCGGCTATAACGGCGGCTTCACGACGCTCGAGGACGCGGTGAAGGCCTATGTCGGGGATTATCTCGACCGGCCCGACCGCTTTCGCTGAGGCCCTTTCGACCATGCCGACGCCCATTCTCGATTTCGATGCCCTCGCGCAAGCCATCTCAGGCCGTACGGTGCTGTGCATCGGCGACATCATGCTGGACGAGTTCGTCTACGGCGAGGTGTCGCGGATCTCGCCGGAAGCGCCGGCGCCCGTCATCGCCGCCCAGCGCAGCGAGATCCACGTCGGCGGCGCCGGCAACGTCGCGCGCAACGTCGCTTCGCTCGGCGCGCGCTGCATCTTCGTCGGCCTCGTCGGCGACGACGACGCCGGCACGCGGCTCGAGGCCGCGCTCAATGATCAAGCCGGCATCGAGAGCGTGCTGGTGCGCGACGCCTCGCGGCCGACCACGCGAAAGGTCCGCTTCGTCTCCGAACATTTTTCCACGCACATGCTGCGCGCGGATTGGGAGCAGGCGCTGGCTGCGTCCGACGAGGTCGAAACGAAGTTGATCGACGCGATCCTGCCGCAGATCGCGCGCGCCGACATCGTGCTGCTGTCCGACTATGCCAAGGGCGTGCTGACGGCTCGCGTGATCCGCCACACCATCGATGCCGCGCGCAAGCTCGGCAAGCCCGTCATCGTAGATCCCAAGAGCCTGAACTGGGCGATCTATCGCGGCGCCACGCTGCTCACGCCCAACCGCAAGGAATTCTCGGAAGCGACCCGCAGCCGCGCCGACACGGTGCAGAGCATCGTCGAGGCCAGCGAGGACGTGATGCGGCTCGCCGATTGCGAGGCGATCCTGGTCACCCAGGGCGAGCACGGCATGACCTTGGTGCCGCGGAATGGCGGGGCCGTCCACGTGCCGGCCGTCCCGGTAAAGGTGCGCGACGTCTCGGGCGCCGGTGACACCGTCGCCGCTGCGGTTGCGGTGTCGCTCGCGGCCGGCGCGGACTGGGACACGGCACTGCGCATGGCCAACGCCGCCGCCGCCGTCGCGGTCGGCAAGCAGGGCACCGCCAGCGTCAGCGCGGCCGAGCTGCGACGCAAGATCCTGCCGCATGCCACGCTCGCGGCCGAAGAGAAGATCGTGCTCGACCCGGCAGCACTCGACGCGCAGCTCGCCGAATGGAAAAGGCAGGGCCTGCGCGTCGGCTTCACCAACGGCTGTTTCGACATCCTTCATCCCGGCCACGTCAAGGTGCTGACCGCGGCGCGCGCCGCCTGCGACCGCCTGATCGTGGGGCTCAACAGCGACGCCTCGGTGCGGCGGCTGAAAGGTGCCGATCGTCCGGTCCAGGACGAGCGCGCGCGTGCCGAGGTGCTCGCCGCACTGGAGGCCGTCGATCTCGTCGTCATCTTCACTGAGGACACGCCGATCGACCTGATCACCAGGATCAACCCCGGCGTGCTGGTGAAGGGCGGCGATTACACACGCGAACAGGTCGTCGGCCATGAGGTGGTCGAGGCCGCGGGCGGGGCGGTCGTGCTGGTCGACATTCTCCAGGGCTTCAGCACGACGGCGCTGGTTCATCGCGCCCGGGGAGGGGGCAAGTGACGGCGCTCGCACGCGAGACCCCCGGCCAGGTGTTGCGGCGGCGCCTGCGCAGTCCGGCGGCCTGGCGTGAAACAGTCGATCTGTTTGCGATCCTGACTGCGGCCTCGCTGCCCTGGTCGACATCGCTTGCGGGGATCTTCAACGCGCTGATGCTGATCTGCATGGTGCCGTTCCTCGATCTACGCGACTTCCTGCAGTCCTTAAAGCGTCCGATCTGCATTGCGCCGATCGCGCTGGTCGTTCTCGCGCTGCTGGGGACGCTATGGTCGGACGCGGCCTGGGGTGCGCGCTTCTACGCGGTCAATCCGACCGTCAAGCTGCTCGTGCTGCCGGTCCTGCTCTATCATTTCGAGCGCTCGCCGCGTGGCCACTGGATATTCATCGCCTTCCTGGTGTCCTGCGCCTTGCTGTCGGTGATGTCCTGGCTGGTCGCCTTCTACCCGAACCTCGCGCTCAAGACCGATCCGCCCGAGCGCGGCATCTTCGTCAAGAACTACATTGACCAGAGCCAGGAATTCGCGCTTTGCGCGGTGGCGCTCGCCTATCCGATCGTGATGCTGTTGCGCGAGAAGCGATACTGGTTCGCCGCGTTGCTGACGGCGCTGGCGCTTAGCTTCTTCATCAATATGACCTTCGTGGTGGTGTCGCGCACCGCGCTCGTCACCATTCCGATCATGTTCGGCGTGTTTGCACTGCTTCACCTCAAATGGCGCAGCATCGCGATCATCTCCGGCGCGCTGCTCGTCGGCGCCGTTCTCGCCTGGCAGGCCTCGCCGCAATTGCGCCACACCGCCGAGAGGTTTACGACCGATTACACCGGCTATGTGGAACGGGGCGAGGCAACCTCCATGGGCATGCGGCTCGAGTTCTGGCGGAAGTCGCTCGGCTTCTTCGCGGAGGCGCCGATCCTGGGGCACGGCACCGGTTCGACCCGCGGGTTGTTCGAACGCGTCGCGACGCCCGCCGGTCAGGGGCGGGCGTCAGCCGAGGTGATCGGCAACCCGCACAACCAGACGCTGAACGTTGCGGTGCAATGGGGCGCGATCGGCGTCGCCATTCTCTACGCGATTTGGATATTGCATCTGCGGTTGTTTCGCGGCGACGGGCTTGCCAATTGGATCGGACTCCTAGTCGTGGTGCAGAACGTCTTCACCTCGCTGTTCAACTCGCATTTGTTCGACTTCCACGAGGGCTGGATGTACGTCATTGGCGTCGGCGTCGCCGGCGGAATGGTGATCCGGGAACAACAGCTCGGGGCGAAGATGAGGGAAGCCGGTTCCTGAGGGGCCACGCGGCTGGCAAGTCTTGTCGAGATGGGCTATCAGCGCGGTCAAGTTGCATTTAACTGGGTTTTCATCGGTCGGCGGATGACGCGAATTTCGCATCTCACCTCGCGCAATTTCCTGATCGCGCTCCACGACCTGCTGGCGACCACGGCGGCGCTTTTTGCCGCCTTCTATCTGCGATTCGAGGGTGGCGACGATTTCTACGCTCGATTGCCGCTGCTGTTCCAGATCCTGCCCTACTTCCTCGCCTTCAGCGTGGTCGTGTTCTTCCTCTGCAATCTGACCACGACGAAATGGCGTTTCATCTCGCTGCCTGACGCGCTGAACATCATTCGCGCGGCGACCGTGCTCACGGTTGCGCTGCTCGTGCTCGACTACATCCTCGTTGCCCCCAACGTTCGCGGCGCCTTCTTTCTCGGCAAGGTGACGATCGTCCTCTACTGGTTTCTCGAGATCTTCTTCCTCAGCGCGCTGCGCATGGCGTACCGCTACTTCCGCTATACACGGGTGCGGCGTCACGCGAGGGGCGAGGAGGCCGCGCCGACGCTGCTGATCGGCCGCGCCGCGGATGCCGAAGTGCTGCTGCGCGGCATCGAGAGCGGAGCGATCAAGCGCATCTGGCCGATCGGCGTCTTGTCACCATCGCCTGCCGATCGCGGCCAGCTCATTCGCAACGTGCCGGTGCTGGGCGGCATTGACGACGTCGAGGACGTGATCTCGGATTTCGCCAAGCGCGACAAGCCCATCGCGCGCCTCATCATGACACCATCGGCTTTCGAGCCGGAGTCGCATCCGGAATCGATCCTGATGCGGGCGCGCAAACTGGGTGTGATCGTGAGCCGGATGCCCTCGCTGGAGAGCGGCGATACACCAAGGCTCACGGCGGTTGCGGTCGAGGACCTCCTGCTGCGTCCGAGCGAGAAGATCGACTATGCTCGCCTGGAGGCCTTGATCAGGAGCAAGGCCGTGATCGTCACCGGCGGCGGCGGCTCGATCGGATCCGAGATCTGCGAGCGTGTGGTCGCCTTCGGCGCGGCACGTCTCTTGATCGTGGAAAATTCCGAGCCGGCTCTCTACGCGGTCACCGAGGCGCTGGCCGCGCGTGGTACCACCGCACAGATCGAAGGCCGGATTGCCGACATTCGCGACCGCGAGCGCGTCATGCGCCTGATGGCCGAGTTCAAGCCCGACATCGTCTTCCATGCCGCGGCGCTCAAGCACGTGCCGATCCTCGAGCGCGATTGGAGTGAGGGCGTCAAAACCAACATCTTCGGTTCCATCAACGTCGCGGACGCCGCCGTTGCCGCCGGCGCCGAGGCGATGGTGATGATCTCTACCGACAAGGCAATCGAGCCGGTGTCGATGCTCGGGCTCACCAAGCGCTTTGCCGAAATGTACTGCCAGGCGCTCGATCGCGACCTCGCAGCCGGAGCGAGCGGCAGCAAGCCGCCGATGCGGCTGATCTCGGTCCGGTTTGGCAACGTGCTGGCCTCGAACGGGTCGGTGGTGCCGAAGTTCAAGGCCCAGATCGAGGCCGGCGGGCCGGTGACGGTAACTCATCCCGACATGGTCCGTTACTTCATGACCATCCGCGAGGCCTGCGATCTCGTCATCACCGCGGCGACGCATGCGCTTGGGACGCAGCGTCCCGACGTCTCGGTCTACGTGCTCAACATGGGCCAGCCGGTGAAGATCGTCGATCTCGCCGAGCGCATGATCCGCCTGTCCGGGCTGCAGCCGGGCTACGACATCGAGATCGTGTTCACCGGCATGCGGCCGGGCGAGCGCCTGCACGAGATCCTGTTTGCCTCGGAGGAGCCGACCCGCGAGATCGGCGTGCCCGGCATCATGGCCGCGCAGCCGAACGAGCCGCCGATGCAGACGCTGCGCAAATGGAATGCGGCGCTTGAGCAGGCGATCGCGCGCGACGATCGCGCCACCATCAGGACCATCCTGAAGGATGCCGTGCCGGAATTTGGATCCACGGCGGCCTGACCATTGTTGCGCAATCCAGCGCTCGGGGAGCGACGATGAGCGAACGCAAACCGGTCGTGCTGGTGACGGGAGCGAGCGGCTTCATCGGCCGTCACCTCGGGCAGGCGCTGGTGCGCAAGGGATGGTCGGTCCGCCCCGTCGTCCGCAAGCGGCAGGGCATCGACGGCAAGGTCGTGATCGAATCGATCGGCCCCGACACCGACTGGCGAGCCGCGCTCGAGGGGGTGGAGGCGGTCGTTCACCTTGCCGCGCGCGTGCATCACAGGCGCGAGGAGCATGCAGCCCAGCTCTACCAGGACGTCAACACCGCCGGCACGGTGCACCTGGCGCGCGCTGCGGCGAAGGCGGGCGTGCGCCATTTCATCTTCATCAGCACCGTGCTGGTGCATGGCCGCAGCAACGAGGGCAGGGCCCCGTTCAACGAGAACGACGTCCCGACGCCGCGCGGCCTCTACGGGACGTCCAAGGCGGCGGCCGAGGCAGGCCTGAGGACGCTCGCGGGCGAGAGCGACATGAAGATCTCTGTGATCAGGCCGCCCATGGTCTATGGCGCGAGCGCCAAGGGAAGTTTCGCTCTGTTGACGCGCGCGATGAACCTTGGGGTGCCGTTGCCGTTCGCCGCGATCCGCAATCGCCGCGCCTTCCTTGCCGTGCAGAACCTGTCGTCCTTCATCCTGCATCGGCTCGCTCATCCAGATGCGGCCGGCCATTTCGAGATATTCCTGCTCGCCGACAGTGAGCAGTTCTCGACGCCCGAATTCATCGCGCGTCTGGCTAAGGCCTCCGGCAAGCGCCCGCGACTGTTCGGCGTGCCGCCGGGCTTGCTCAGCGCGCTTTTCCGAATGATCGGCCGGCAGGACATGCATGACAGCCTGATCGGCTCGCTCGAGCTCGACGTCTCCAAGGCGCTCGCGACCGGCTGGCGGCCGGAGGTTTCGCTCGATGAGGGGCTGCGGCTCGCCGTGTCGGCTCAGGACGCCTGAGGGCGGGAGAAGCGGCGCAGCAGGAGGGCGACCGCGATCGCGCCGGCGATCAGCGCGGGCAGCGTGACGGCCACCGTCGCGGCGCGAACGGCGAGGATCGCCAGCCCTGCGAGCACGAGGTTAAGCAGGAAGACTTCGCCGCTCACCCGGGACACCGAGAAACCGTTGTCGGTCGCGCGCTGATAGAAATGCGAACGGTGCGCCGACCAGAACGGCTCGCGGCGCGCGATGCGCCGAAACAGCGTGATGGTGGCATCGGCGAGGTAGTAGGCCGGCAGCAGCAGCGCCGCAGCCGCTTGTCCGTGCAAGGCGAGCTCGAGCAGGCACCAGCCGAGCAGGAGGCCGATCGGCAGGCTGCCGACATCGCCCAGGAAGACTTTTGCGACAGGACGGTTGAACGGCGCGAAGCCGAGCGTGGCGCCGCACAGCGCGGTGGCGATCAGCACGGCCGGCCATGGGAGATCCCCGAGCATTCCCAGCAGCAGCAGCGCAGCGGTGATCGGAACGACTTCCGCCACCGTCATCAGGTCGAGCCCGTCCATGAAATTGACGAGGTTCACGAACCAGACGCCGGCAAGGACGATGAGGCCGCGCTCCAGCGCGAGCGGCAGCGCCGGCACGATGCGCGCGGTGTCGGGGGCGGTGAACACCACGGCGCCGACGCAGGCGGCCTGCAGCACCAGGCGCACCAGCACGGGCAGCGATACGATGTCGTCGACGAAGCCGACCAGCGCGATCACGATTGTCGCAGCGACCAGCGCCGGCGGGATCGCGACATTGGCGGAGACCCCCCACAGCGAGGCAACGATCAGCGTCGCGGCGATCACCGCGATGCCGGCGCCCTGCGGGGTCGGGACGCGATGGGAGGACCGCGCATTCGGCCGCGCCAGCGCGTAGCGCTGCAGCAGGGGGCGGCTGGTCCAGGTCACGAGCGCCGAGATCAGCGCGGCCGCCGCAACGGCAAGCAGCAGGGCCGCGCCGGCGAGCGCATCGGCAGCCGAATTCACTCCGGCACTCCGATCGGGGCCGACCCTTGCGCGGCTTTCTCGGCGCTGAGGATCCAGACCAGGCCGCCGACTGCCCCGACCAGGAAGAACACGGCGCCGAACAGCAGCGAGACGTTGACGCCCTCGTTGGCGGAAAGTCCCGCGAAGCCGAACGCAAGGCTCATCGTGGCCTCACGCACGCCCCAGCCGGCGATCGAGATCGGCATCATCGTGATCAGCATCACCGGCGGCACGAGCAGAAAGACGTCGCTGAAGCGAACCGGGGCCCCAATCGACTGCACGACGCACCAGGCGATGACGACGGCGAGCACGTGAACGAGGACCGACAGGATCGCGACGACGGGGCCGCTTGTGCCGCTGAAGATCACGCGATTGGCGATGACGGCGCAGGCGTGGATGTGATGCGTTGCCCACCAGGTCTTCAGCCAGCGCCATTTCAGCGCGCCGAAGATCAGGAAGCCGAGGCCGCCGGCGAGCGCCAGGAGGTCGATGAGCAGCAGCGCCGAGCGACCGTGCGGATCGGTGATGAGGGTGTAGCTCCAGGGCAGGCTGGCGACGATCAAGATCGCGAGCGCGACCAGGCCGATGGCGCGGTCGACGAAGATCGAGTAGGTCGCCGTGCGCCAGCCGGCGCCGGCGCGGGCGACCAGCCACAGGCGCACGGCATCGCCGCCGATCGCCGACGGCAGCGTCTGGTTGAAGAACGAGCCGATCACGTTGTATCGCATGGCGCGGCCGAGCTCGAGCGGCGCGCCGCAGGCGGCGCTGATCTCGCGCCAGCGCAGCACGCCGACGAAGATCTGCAGGAACGTGACCGCGATCGCCACACCGAGCCAGACCAGGCTGGTCAGGGTGAATCGGGAAAACAGCTCGGACAGGTCGACCTTGCGCAGCGCCAGATAGAGCAGCGCCGCGGAAATCAGGATCTTGGCCGTCGACAACAGGATTCGGCGCATCTCGTCCGCATGAACAGGGTTTGCTAAGATTTGGAGGCAACCCGACGCGAGGCGCCGAATTCGGCCGCTTTGGTATGGTTTTGGCGCCGATCTTGCAATAGCCGTCGTTAAGGAGGCGTCGTTAAGGAGGCGTCGTTAAGGACGCCATGAGGAGATCGCGTGAAGGAGCGGGGAGCCTATTGCGACCCCGTCGAGGTGGCGGCTAGACAGGATCGGGCGAGGGATCACCCAGGGAACAGGATGACGGATCGGGCGATTTTGGTCACGGGTGCGGCCGGCTTCATCGGCTTCCACGTCGCCCGGCAGCTCCTGGGCGAAGGTCGCGCCGTCGTCGGGCTCGACAATCTCAACAGCTATTACGATCCGGCGCTGAAGAAAGCGCGCCTTGCTCTGCTCCGGGACCAACCGCGTTTCTCGTTCGTCGAGGCCGATCTCGCCGACCGCGAGACCATGGCGGCGCTGTTCGCGCAGCATCGTTTTGCCAAAGTCGTGCATCTGGCCGCGCAGGCCGGCGTGCGCTACTCGATCGAGCAGCCGCAGACCTACGCCGATTCCAATCTCGTCGGCTTTCTCAACGTGCTGGAGGGCTGCCGCAACAATGGCTGCGGTCATCTGGTCTACGCCTCGTCATCCTCCGTTTACGGCGCCAACACAAAACTGCCATTTGCGGTTGCGGACCGCACCGACCATCCGGTCAGCTTCTACGCCGCGACCAAAAAGGCGAACGAGGTGATGGCGCAGTCCTACAGCCATCTTTATCGCCTGCCGGTCACGGGGCTGCGGTTCTTCACCATCTACGGGCCATGGGGCCGCCCCGACATGGCCATGTTTCTGTTCGCGAGCGCCATCATGGCCGGCAAGCCGATCCGGCTCTTCAACCATGGCAAAATGCGCCGCGATTTCACCTATATCGACGATGTGACGCGCGTCGTGTCCAAGCTGATCGATCTCGTGCCTGCGGACGATCCGGCTGCCGCAAATGCGCCGTCAAAGCTCTACAATGTCGGCAATCATCATCCGGAGGAACTGATGCACGTCGTCGGTCTTCTGGAGCGGGAGCTGGGCCGGACGGCGATCAAAGAATTGCTGCCGATGCAGCCGGGAGATGTGCTGGAAACGTTCGCGGATGTCGAGGATCTCTCGCGCGACACCGGCTTTGCACCGTCAACGCCGATCGAGCATGGGGTTCATAACTTCGTCACCTGGTATCGGGACCATTTCAAGGTTTGAGATCACGATGGACAAACGCATAATCCCCCTGATCATGTGCGGCGGTGCCGGCACGCGGCTGTGGCCCGCTTCGCGCGAGGTTCGGCCCAAGCAGTTCCTGCCGCTGTTCGGCACGCGCTCGACGTTCCAGGACACGCTGCTGCGCGTGTCCGATCCCTCTTTGTTCGACCGGCCGATCGTCATCACCAACGCCTCCTACCGCTTCATGGTGCTGGAGCAGCTCGCCGAGATCGGCATTGAGGCCGACGTGATCCTCGAGCCGATGCGGCGCGATTCCGGCCCTGCCATCGCGGCCGGCGCGGTGTTCGCGCAGAACCGCGCCAGCGAGGCGATCGTGCTCGCGCTCGCCGCCGATCACGTCGTGCAGAATAATGCTGCCTTCGTCGCCGCCTGTCGCGAGGGCCTCACCGCCGCGAATGCCGGGCGCATCGTCACCTTCGGCGTCAAGCCGGAACGGCCGGCAACGGAATATGGCTACATCAATCCGGGCGACGTGATCGCGGGCGAGGTGCAGGCGGTTGCGCGCTTCGTCGAGAAGCCGGATGCGGTGAAGGCCTCCGACTACGTCAATTCCGGCTATCTATGGAACAGCGGCAACTTCATGTTCCCGGCGAGCGTGCTGCTCGACGAATATCGCAGGGTCGATGCGGCAAGCGTCGAGGCCGTCATCAATGCGGTCAACAATGCCGGCCGCGATCTCGGCTTCGTCACGCTGGAGCCCGAGGCGTTCGGCGCGGCCAAGGCGATCTCGATCGACTATGCGGTGATGGAGAAGACTTCGCGCGCCGCCGTCGTGCCGGTGTCGTGCGGCTGGTCCGACGTCGGCTCCTGGCATGCGGTATGGGAGCTGTCGGAGAAGGACGCGCAAGGCAATGCCGCGCACGGCACCGCCGTGTTCGAGGATTCCCGCAATTGCAACGTCACCACGGATTCCGCGCTGGTCGCGCTCGAAGGCGTCGACGATCTCGTCGTGGTCGCGACCGCGGACGCGGTGCTGGTCTCGCGGCAGAAGGATGCCAACGGGCTGAAGCGCCTGGTGACGAAATTGAAGTCGGTCGCGCCGAAGGTCACCGAAGAGCATCTCAAGGTGCACCGGCCCTGGGGCAGCTATCAATCCGTCGACAATGGCGAGCGCCACCAGGTCAAGCGCATCGTGGTGAAGCCGGGCGGGCGGCTGTCGCTGCAGAAGCACCATCATCGTGCCGAGCACTGGATCGTGGTCCGCGGCACGGCGCAGGTCACCGTCAACGAGACCGTGAAGACGGTGCACGAGAACGAGTCGATCTACATCCCGATGGGCGCCGTCCACCGGATGGAGAATCCCGGCAAGATCCAGCTGGAGCTGATCGAGGTCCAGACTGGAAGCTATCTGGGGGAAGACGACATCATCCGGATTGAAGACGACTATCAAAGGTCGTAACCAGCAAACTCCGAATCACGCGACCCGGGCCGAGAAGCGGTATCATTTTCGGCCTAAGGCCCGGGGAACGTGTAACTTTTTGAATCAAATCGTGTCCGGCCCGCCAGGGCGGCATTCGCCACAAATGTGGCGTCCGTGCTAGAAGCGGCCCGGGGATTTGCGTTGAATCGGGGTTTGCTCAGATGACTTCCAGGGGATCTGCACCGGCAAAGGCCGGCTTGCGCGTCGGTGTCATTGGCGCCGGCGTGATGGGCAGCAACCATGCGCGCGTGCTCAGCGGCCTGCCCGGCGTCAGCCTCGTCGGCGTCGTCGATCCCTCGCCGGCACATCGTGCGCGGGCCACGGAGCTCGCCAATTGCGAAAGCTTCGAGACGCTCGACCAGCTGTTCGCCGAAGGCGTCGATGCCGTCACCATCGCGGCACCGACCCATCTGCATCACGAGGTCGCGCTCGCATGCATCGCCAAGAACATCCACGTGCTGGTCGAGAAGCCGATCGCATCCACGGTGGAAGAGGGCCGCGAGATCGTCGCCGCCGCGCACAAGGCGGGCGTCACGCTGATGATCGGCCATGTCGAGCGCTTCAATCCGGCGGTCGCCGCGGTCAAGCAGGCGATCGCGGGCGAGGACATTCTCTCCATCGCGATCACCCGCGTCGGCCCGTTCCCGCCGCGCATGTCCAATGTCGGCGTCGTCATCGACCTTGCCGTGCACGATATCGATTTGATCCGCTGGTTCACCGAATCCGACATCGTCGAGGTGCAGCCGCAATTGTCGAGTGCGGTCGCCCAGCGCGAGGACATCGCGCTCTTGCAGTTCCGCACCGAGAGCGGCGTGCTCGCCCACATCAACACCAACTGGCTGACGCCGTTCAAGGCGCGCAGCGTCACGGTCGCAACGCGCGGCAAATACGTGATGGGCGATCTCTTGACGCGCCAAGTCACCGAATGCTTCGGCTTCAAGCCGGACGGCAGCTACTCGATGCGGCATCTGCCGGTCGGCCATGACGAGCCGCTTCGCGCCGAGCTGATCGCGTTCCTCAAGGCGGTGCGCAACGGCGAGACGCCGGCAGTGACGGGCGACGAGGGCGTCGCCAGCCTCGAGATCGCCACGCAATGCCTGGAGAGGCCCTCGCGTCCTGCGGCGACGTCACCCGCGCGCAAGGGGCCGCGCCGCGTCGCCGGCTGATCCCTTCCATGTCGACCGCTCAAACGTCACAAGGCGTCATGAACCAGCACTTACGTTCCGAACCCATTCCCTTCATCGACGTCGCCTCGCAGCGCCGCCGGCTCGGCGCCTCGCTCGATGCCGCCGTGAAGCGCGTGATGGACCATTGCCAGTTCGTCAACGGGCCGGAGGTCTTCGAGCTCGAGAAGCAGCTTGCGGCCTACTCAGGCGCCAAGCACGTGATCGGCTGCGCCAGCGGCACCGACGCCATCCTGATGGTGATGATGGCCAGGAATGTCGGGCCCGGCGATGCCGTGCTGTGTCCGTCCTTTACCTTCATCGCGACCGCCTCGCCGGTGGCGCGGACCGGCGCGACGCCGGTCTATGTCGACGTCGACGAGACCACCTTCAACATGAGCCCGGAATCGCTCAAGCGCGGCATCGCCACCGCTCGCAAGGCCGGTCTCAAGCCCGTCGCGGTGATTCCGGTCGATTTGTTCGGCCAGCCCGCCGATCACGACGCCATCGCCGAGATCGCCAGGGCCGAAGGCCTGTTCGTGCTCGACGACGCCGCGCAAGGCTTTGGCGCGAGCTACAAGGGCCGCAAGCTCGGCACCCTCGGCCACGCCACAGCGACCAGCTTCTTCCCGGCAAAGCCGCTCGGCTGCTTCGGCGACGGCGGCGCCATCTTCACCGATGACGACGAGCTCGCCGCCACCTTGCGCAGCATCCGCGTGCACGGGCAGGGCGTCGACAAATACGACAACGTCCGCCTCGGCCTCACCGGCCGGCTCGACACCATGCAGGCCGCGGTCCTGATCGAGAAGCTGAAGATCTTCGATGACGAGATCGCCGCCCGCAACAGGGTCGCGGAGCGCTATGCGCGCGGCCTGTCCAATGTCGTCACCGTGCCGCGCCTCGCGCCCGGCAACACCTCGGTCTGGGCGCAGTACACCATCCGCCTGCCCAAAGGCACCGATCGCGACGGTTTCGCTGCCGCGCTAAAAGCCCAGGGCGTGCCGACCGCGATCTATTACGGCAAGTCGATGCACCAGCAGACCGCCTACAAGCAGTACCCGGTCGCCGAGGGCGGATTGCCGGGTTGCGAGAGCCTGTCGCAGGACGTCATCAGCCTGCCGATGCATGCCTACCTGACCGAGGCCGATCAGGAGCGAATCATCGCCGCCGTCCGCGGCGCGCTGGCGGGCTGAGTTCTTCCCTCTCCCCTTGCGGGAGAGGTTGGCTTCGCGAAGCGAAGCCGGGTGAGGGGCCTCTCTCCGTACGGCATGCACTGAGAGATACCCCTCACCCGATTGAGTCTGTATCTGCCTGCGGTGCTGCCCTCTCCCGCAAGGGGAGAGGGCGCAGTAATGCGCATCGCAAGATGCATCGACCTCCGTCCGATAAGTCTCTACAACAATCCGCATGCTTGGACGCATCTTCACGGTCGGTGGTTACACGCTGCTGTCGCGGCTGACGGGGTTTGCCCGCGACATCATGCTCGCGGCGATCCTCGGTGCCGGGCCGGTGGCCGACGCCTTTTTCGTGGCGCTGCGGCTTCCCAACCATTTCCGCGCGATCTTCGCCGAGGGCGCCTTCAACGCCGCCTGGGTGCCGGCCTATGCCCATGTCCATGGCGAGAAGGGGGAGGCGGCGGCAAAGCTATTCGCCGACCGCATCTTCACGCTGCTCCTGGCCTCGCAGGTGGTGCTGCTGATCGCCGCCTGGCTGTTCATGCCGCAGGCCATGAGCATCCTGGCGCCAGGCTTTGGTGAGGATGCCGAGCAGCGCAAGCTCGCGATCGAGTTGACCCGCATCACCTTTCCCTATCTGCTCTTGATCACGCTGGTGACGCTCTATGGCGGCATGCTCAACGTGATGCAGCGCTTTGCCAGCGCCGCGGCCGCTTCGATCTTCCTCAACGTCGCGATGATGATGACGCTGGCGGTTGCCGTCTGGTTTCCGACCGCAGGCCATGCCGCGGCCTGGGGCGTGCTGATCTCCGGCTTCCTGCAATATTTCCTGCTCGCGGGCGATCTCGCCCGCCATGGCGGCCTGCCGCGCTTTGCGCCCTTGAAGCTTGATGAGGACGTTCGCGGCTTCTTCAAAGCGCTCGGACCTGCGACGCTGGGCTCGATGGGCACGCAGCTCGCGCTGTTCGCCGACACCATCATTGCGACGTTCCTGCCCGCCGGTGCGCTGTCGGCGCTCTATTATGCCGACCGGCTTAACCAGCTGCCGATCGGCGTCATCGGCATCGCCATCGGCACGGTGCTGCTGCCGGAGATGTCGCGGCGGATCACCGCAAACGACCACGACGGTGCGCTGAGCGCGCAGCGCCGTGCCTTCGATTTCACGCTGCTGTTCTCGATCCCGTTCGTCGCGGCCTTCCTCACCGTGCCCGATGCGATCATGCGCGCACTGTTCGCGCGCGGTGCGTTCTCCAAGGCCGATGCCGCCGCCGCCGGTGCGACGCTCGCGGCCTATGCCATCGGCCTGATCCCGTTCGTGCTGATCCGCAGCGCGGTCGCGACCTTCTACGCGCGCAAGGACACCGCAACGCCGGTCCGGGCGTCGCTGACGGGCATCGCGGTCAATGTCGCGCTGAAGGTCGCTTTGATGGGATCGCTGGCCCAGATCGGCCTCGCGCTGGCGACCGCCGTCGGCGTCTGGACCAACCTTTTGCTGGTGCTGTTCTTCGCCGTGCGGCGCGGCTTTCTCGTGCTCGACCGCGGCTGGCTGGTGTCGCTCGCCAAATTTCTGCTGACCGGATTGATCCTCGCGGCGGCGTTCTGGCTGATCGCGCGCTTCAGCGGTTCTTGGCTGGGCGCGATGCACTTCCGGGACGAGTTGATGCTGGTCCTGCTCGCCGTCGGCGGCACGATCGTCTACGCACTCGCGATCCTCGTGTTGTTCGGACGCAAGTGGCTGGTCTCGCTGGTGCGCGGTTAGGCGAGCACGGCGTTCGCCTCCTAGCTGCAGCCAGCATCGGCACATCTCTTGATTTTGGGCGGTTGCAGTGGTAGGAGTCGCTCATGATCAAAGCCATGCGCAAAGTCTCCTGCAACCACATCACCCGCTTCGGCTGGGCGGTGGGAGGAGTCGTGCGCTAGGATCTCGACGACATCTTTTCCACCAGGCCCCGCCGGCATCGGACGGGGCCTTTTGTTTGGCCACGCGCCCTGCCGGCCCAACAGCAGGAGCGTCCGATGCCACCACAACTGACGAACATTTCATCCGAGGCCGAGCACGCTGCCGCGGTGCTTCGCCTCGATCGATCCATTGCGCTCGCGAAGGACGCCATGGACGAGGTCCTGGCGGCAGCGGCTCGCCTCAATGTGTCCGTTGCAACCCCGGGCCTCGCCTTGTCGGTGAGGGGAGCTGCCGGAGCTGCAGCCGAGCCGGCGCAAAGCCTTCTGGGCCTGCTCAGGCGATATTGGTCTGCTCTTGGGAGGTGGCGCCTGCACCCGCGGGCCAGTTTGCTGGATCTGAGTGACAGGGAGCTGATGGACATCGGCCTGACGCGCGCCGAGATCGACCGTCTCGCGCCTGGGCGGGCGATCGATGCGCTCAGAGACAGTACGAGGTATCTGTTGAGCCGCGGTGGGATGTGAGTCCTCGACAGTCCCTGCCGGGCGATCCGCCATGCGATGATAGAAGGACAGCGACCATAACGTCACATTCGCACCCTGCCGAAATGGACGCGAAGATCCGGCGATTGCCCCTCGATGACCTGGATTTTTTTCGCGCGCTCCGCGGAGAGGCGCTCAAGTGGCACCGTCAAACGTTCGGATCGCCGGAAGAGGACGACGGCGGCGATGCCATGCTGGCCGCCTATCGACATTGGCTCAGCGGCACCATGCTCGGCGGCTTTGGATGCGGGAGCTTGATCGGAGTCGCTGGCCTCTATGGACAAAGAACAAAGTACTGGGCCGCACCTACTCGGTTAGCGTGTCGGTCCAGATGGACCATGCGCAAGTCGAGCAGATCGCCGATACCGCCATCGCAACCGGGGCTGCTCGACGTCTGATGTGCACACGTGAGTCCAGGTAACGCGCGAAGCGTGACCATACTGCCCCCTTTTGAGAGCTATATGCTTTACAAAAGTACCTCCACGGGGCATGAGAGCGTTTAGCCATTCCGTTCGCGCAGGATGCGAGCGGTCTCCGCTTCGATACCTAAGACGATGCGATCAACTTCGGCATGGATTGCGCGAAGTGCGGGAACGACTGGCTGACCTTCCATGATGTTAGGATCGGCAAACGTTACATCAAAGGCGACCTTCGCTTCGTGCTTGAACTCCGACCCAATGCCGAGGCGCATGTATTCGACCTCGTCTTTCGACGCGTCCCATTTGCAGTAGCCGAGTTGGGCGGGGGTAACAATCTTGCCGCCTGCGTTGCTGATCTCAGAGGCAAGAGAGGCGTTTCCGATAGGGATGATCACTCGGTGGGTGTTGGGGTTTCTCATTCGGTTGAGGTCAATGATAAGATTGTTTCCTCCCGGGTAAGGCTGGAAGCTCATGAGGACCGGGTGAAGTTCACGGGGGACGTCGCTGAATTTCCAGGTGCCCAATTCACTTGCGAGGTGGAAGGCATCATTCCCGAAGGGAAATCCCGTCTTCTTCGGCGAATTTATGCCAAGTGCCACGGCACTCGCATAAACGGCATGGTCGAGGGCGTCCCTCAGATTGCTGGTGACGTCCTTGAAGACCAGCCGGACTTTGCTTGGAAGTTTCGCGGTCAGTCGGAATTTGTAGACCTGCTGCCTCGTTTCACGGTCAAAATCGATAACGTGGGCGTATGGGTTGCGACCAAAGAAGGCTTTGATCTCCCCATCCAGTCGATCAATGTGCTCTTGCGCGTGCCCGACTAGATCTTTCGGGCTCTCGAATTCTGGAAGATTCGTCATTGGGAAGGCCAGCAAGAAGTTGGAGCAAACCTGACAATTGAAGCCGATCGCTCGTGCGATCGGCCACCGTTGTTTCAACACTATCTAGCTAGCAATTCTTCCCCTCGATCTCTCTACGCAGAAAGCAGGCCTTCCCCCGAGAAATGCGAGCGTCGATACCAAAATCAGGCTTTCCGATTAAGATGCCTGCATAGATTGAGATGACCTCTCCGCTGTCGGTTACCGATGGTGTCCCACTCGTCCCGTGAGGCCGCGGTTGCATGTGCCAGAACGTGCCGAAGTGGCAACCACGAGGTCCCACCAGATTGCCCGTCACGCGTACCTGAGGCTTGTACTCGAAGTTCTTGATCTCGTAGCTGTAGAGATCCACCTTTGGCGCGCCCAAGCACGATGGCGTCTGAGATGGGAGGCTATAGCGCTTGATGTTGCCTGGCAGGTCGTTTGCCACGAGAACGAACGCCAAATCGTGTGCGGGGTCTTGTCCTTCTGTATATCCATTAAATACGACGATCTTGGATGCAGTGAATGTGTATGGCGTAGAGCCATGCAGATGACCCGGAAGAACTTTGACATTTCTGAAGAAGCCACCCGAACCATACACACAGTGTGCGGCGGTAACGAACGCCCGATCGCCGACAGCTATTGCAACACAGCTGCCAATGTCGGACGCAGCAGAAACGGTGAGCTTTGCGAGTGCCAAGTTCGGCGGGTCAATAGGGAAGGAGAAAACAGACCCGTTTACGGATTTGGGGGCACCTGCCGGGCCGCTTACGTCATCTGGGATCGGTAGGTCGATTGTCCACTGGTTGCCAGTGGCTGTGTCCAGAATGATGGCTTTGCTGGTCCCAGCAAACGGCTTGATCTCTTTATACCGCGGTATCTCCATGGGTTTCGCTGTATCGTCGGTTTGTTGAGCAAAGGCACAGCAGTTCATAGTGATGTACAATGCAACAGCGCAAAATAGCCTCACTGGCATCCCCCTTATGATTAAGCGTCAAATAAACCGTTAGTTGAGTGCTCGCTATTAAACACCATGATTGCAGCGTAGCCAACTGGCGGTTGATTCTCGTGCAGTGATTTCTCTACTTGCTTCTGAGTTGGACGACTTTGCAACGCAAACGGCCTTGCGTTTTGCAAGACGCGGAGCTGTGCCAGCACACGAGGCGATGACCCGCAATGGCAGAGGGCAGCCGCACTATTCAAGCTGCACAATCCACTCTGCCCGGGTTGCGAGGTGGTCAGCCTAGTAACTGCCACTGAAGTTGACGACCACGTAGTCCCAGATTAGGCCGATCTCGACGTATTTTTGGGATCGCAACCGATGGCAGTCCTGCCTGCAAATGGCACAATGATGTGGTCAAGCTACAGTTCGAGCATTCCAAGGGTGCACCGACTGAGCGAGACCTCTGTCCGCGTAGCCGGCGTCACGCATGACAAATACCTGATGGTCAGGACGTTCGGCCAATAGCGCCGGCCTGGTTTGGCCAAATGGGAGTGCCGACGCGGCGGCACGATGCCGCTGGCTGGTCTCATCGGTGCGCGGCTAGGCAATTCCTGATTTCGCTCGCAACCAGGCTAATGCATCGTCCTCACGCCGGCTGATGACCTGCCGCGCGCGGGTTGAACTCGGCAAGGTCTGGCTCAATCCAGCCGTGCCGGGCCTCCCGCGAGAACAGCGCTTCGCGGCTCCAGAAACGTAAGAGTACATCCTTTTCGGTTGCCGGGGACGCCAGCACCGCGTTGCAGGCGGCGACAATGTCGCGGCGGCCGACCTCCGCAAGAATTCCTTCGATGATCATCAAGAAAGCCATCGTAATCGTGTGGTGATAGCCACGCACATCGTCGTTCACGCCGCCAGCGGCAACATTGTAGGCGCGGATCATCTCGGGGAGTTCGACCCGCCAGTCCCGAGCCGGATCAGTGGCGAGCAAGTAGCTCGTCACGATCAGATGTTCACGATGGCTGAAACGTGCCCCCGGAAGTGTACGCGCGAGGAAGCCCTCGCTCAGTTCGGCGACCTCTGCAGCATCCGTGCAGCTACGTCTGTTGCTCATGGCGGCGTCCTATGTTACCTTGGTACCAAAGTAACATTAAAGGCAAATTGGGATCGGTCAACTCGGCCGCCCAGGCTCTGCCTGTGTGACAACAATCGTTCCTCGGTCAGAGCGTCGACCCCCGCAGGCGTCCGAACGAATCCAAGATTCACCTGGTCTCTGAGGACGTGAGTTGCAGGGCTGGAGACCGATGCCCGAGCAAGTCCGGCAATGGCATGATGCGACTAAACCCCCGTCTTCCGATCGAGGTCACACATTATGAACTCAGAAGCTCACAAACATTCAGTCCAACGCGTACAGACGGGAGTTCGGATCGAGAAGCGCATTCTCAAGGTCGCGAAGGGCCTCGCCGAATACCTGGATATGAGCCTCGGTGATTTGCTGGAGGGCGTTCTCCTGCATTCGTTCGAAGGCAAGACTCCGTTCGAGCCTGCGACGCTGCAACGCATTTCGACGCTGAAAGATTTGTACGGGCTGACGCTCACGGCCTCCGATGCTCATCAGCTATTTGAAGCTCGGGGTGAGCACGAGAACAGCTAAGTGGGAGCGCTTGGCTCTCGCCGTCAACGTCACACGATCACGCTGGGACCTTGCCGAGCATTCCCGTGAGGCACGCGTGGCGCGATTGAACCTGCGACCCCTGCGCCCGCCTAAACCCGTTTGCCTTGCCAGTTTTTCCACGGCAATATGCCCACAAAACAACCATGAGAACGGGAAGATAAAATGGCGGCTCCCATCAAGTTCGGCGTTGGCCAAAGCGTGCTGCGCAAGGAGGATGACGCGCTCATCCGCGGCAAGGGCCGCTATACCGACGATTACGCGCCGCAGGCCGCGCTCCGCTGCCTGGTGCTGCGCTCGCCGCATGCGCATGCCAAATACAGCATCGATGCGAGCCGCGCGCGCGGCCTGCCGGGCGTTGCGCTGATCCTGACGGCCGACGACGTCGGGGATCTCGGCAATCTGCCCTGCCTGTTCAACCTCGAGACCGATCCCTTCACCGGCCCGCCTTACCCGATCCTGGCCAAGGACGAGGTGCGCCACGTCGGCGATGCCGTCGCCTTCGTGGTCGCCGAGACCATCGACCAGGCTCGCGATGCGATCGAGGCGATCGAGGTCCAATGGTCGCCGCTGCCCGCGGTGACTGGCGTCGTCAACGCCGTGAAGAAGGGCGCAGCCTTGGTCTGGCCCGACAAGCCGGGCAACGTGCTGTTCGACGTCTCGATCGGCGACAAAGCGGCGACGGAAGCTGCCTTCGCGAAAGCACATGCGGTCGCCGAGATCTCCATCGTCAATCCGCGCGTGGTTGCAAGCTTCTTGGAGACCCGCGCGGCGGTCTGCGAATACGATTCCAAGCGCGACCATCTGACGCTGACGGTCGGCAGCCAGGGCAGCCACCGCCTGCGCGACATCCTCTGCCAGAACGTGCTCAACATCCCCACCGACAAGATGCGGGTGATCTGCCCCGACGTCGGCGGCGGGTTCGGCACAAAACTGTTTCCGTATCGGGAATATGCCCTGATGGCCGTCGCTGCGCGCAAACTGAAGAAGGCGGTGAAGTGGGCGGCCGACCGCTCCGAGCATTTCATGGGCGATGCGCAGGGCCGCGACAACGTCACCACTGCCAAGATGGCGCTGGCTGAAGACGGCAAGTTCCTCGCGATGGATTGCGACCTCATGGGCGACATGGGCGCGTATCTGTCGACCTTCGGGCCCTACATCCCGCATGGCGGCGCCGGCATGCTGCCCGGCCTCTACGACATCCAGGCCTTCCATTGCCGGGTGCGCACGATCTTCACCCACAGCGTGCCGGTCGACGCCTATCGCGGCGCGGGCCGGCCCGAAGCCGCCTATGTCATCGAGCGCCTCGTCGATGCCTGCGCGCGAAAGCTCGACATGACGCCGGATGCCATCCGGCGCAAGAATTTCATCCCGCCGAAGGCGCTGCCCTACAAGACCGCGACCGGCAAGGTCTACGATTCCGGTGACTTCGCCGCGCATCTGAAGCGCGCGATGGAGATCGCGGAATGGAAGGAATTTCCCAAGCGTGCCAAGGCGGCCAAGAAGGGCGGCCTGATCCGCGGCATCGGGCTTGCGAGCTATGTCGAGATTTGCGGCGTGATGGGTGAGGAGACGGCCAACGTCCGCCTCGATGCCAATGGCGACGTCACCGTGCTGATCGGCACGCAATCGAGCGGGCAGGGCCATCAGACCGCCTATGCGCAGATCGTCGCCGAACAGTTCGGCGTGGCGCCCGAGCGCGTGCATGTCCGGCAGGGCGACACCGACGAGATCGCAACCGGCCTCGGCACCGGCGGCTCGGCCTCGATCCCCTCCGGCGGCGTCAGTGTCGAACGTGCCACGCGCGAGCTCGGTTCGAGGCTGAAGGAGATCGCGGCGCAGGCGCTGGAAGCCAGCGCGGGCGACCTCGAAATCTCCGAAGGCGTGGTGCGGATCGCCGGCACCGACCGCTCGATCTCGTTTGCCGACCTGGCCAAGCGGCCCGGCGTCGATCCATCGAAGCTGAACGGTAGCGCGACCTTTGCCAGCGCCGACGGCACTTATCCCAACGGCACCCATGTTGCGGAGGTCGAGATCGATCCGGCGACCGGCATCATCAAAATCGTCAACTACGTGATCGTCGACGATTTCGGCAAGACGCTCAATCCGCTGCTCTTGGCCGGCCAGGTGCATGGCGGCGCCATGCAGGGCATCGGCCAGGCCTTGATGGAGCAGGTGGTGTATGGACCGACCGACGGCCAGCTCATCACCGCGACCTTCATGGACTATGCGCTGCCGCGCGCGGCGGACGGGCCGGCCTTCGTGTTCGAGACCCACAACGTGCCCTGCAAGACCAATCCGATGGGCGTGAAGGGGGCCGGCGAGGCCGGCGCGATCGGCTCCTGTCCGGCCGTGGTCAACGCCATCGTCGATGCGCTCTGGCGCGAGTACAAGATCGACCACATCGACATGCCGGCAACGCCCGAGCGGGTGTGGGTTGCGATCAGCGAGCATCACCGCCGTCACAGCTTGTGAAGCCGCGCTTCCCGCGCGCACGGGAATAAACCCGCCGCGCGGGGTTCTACCCATGATGGGTCCCGGCTTCGCGCGAAGCCGGTGACAGTCTCATTCCCCGAACGTCTCGAGAGCCGGAGAAACGAACCAATGAAACCGACGATGATTGTCGCGGGCGCCCTCGTGCTGGGCGCGGGCGCCGTCATGGCGCAACAGGAGATTGCCGTCCAGCAGGACAATCTGATGCGAGCGATCGCCAAGAATCAGTATGGCGTGCTTCAGAAGATGAGCAAGGGCGATATTCCCTTCGACAAGAAGGCTGCCGATGAGGCCATCGCCAGCATCGAGGCCGATGTTGCCAAGATCGCCAAGACCTTCGAGATCAATCCCAAGCAGGATGTCGTCAACGCGACCTACGGCTCGTCGCCGAAGGTCTGGCAGAACAAGGCCGATTTCGATGCCAAGATCCCGCCGGTGCAGAAGGCGATCGCCGACGCCAAAGGCAAGATCACTAATGTCGCGGGCCTGAAGGCGGCCTACACGGCGATCAACGATCGCTGCAATGATTGTCACGAAACCTATCGCGTGAAATTGAAATAGCGGGGCGCAGTTAACGGGCTACCAAGGACTTCGGAAAGGGCGGTTGCGAAAGCAACCGCCTTTTTCTTGACCGCGGCCCGCAGGAACTTCCGTCCGCAAGGCCTGACGGATTGCCGCGAGAGCGGCTATCTTTGCGCCAACGGCCGTGCGCTCACACGAGTCTCTCCCGGCATCCTCACGTCGGGATTCCCAGCGCGCGGCGAGCACCTCGATCAACAGCGAGACAGGCCATGGCAAAACCGTTCCCCTCCAAGACCCATATCGGCAATCATATGCTGCATCCGGAAACCCTGATGCTGACCTATGGCTATGATCCGCAATTGTCCGAGGGCGCCATCAAGCCGCCGGTGTTCCTGACCTCCACCTTCGTGTTCAAGACCGCCGAGGACGGGCAGGACTTCTTCGACTACGTCGCCGGCCGGCGCGAGCCGCCGGAAGGCATGGGCGCGGGCCTGGTCTATTCGCGCTTCAATCATCCCAACAGCGAGATCGTCGAGGACCGGCTCGCAATCTACGAGCGCACGGAGAGTTGCGCGCTGTTCTCCTCCGGCATGGCGGCGATCGCAACCACGATCCTGGCCTTCGTTCGCCCCGGCGATGTCATCCTGCACTCGCAGCCGCTCTATGGCGGGACGGAGACGCTGCTGACGAACACGCTCGCGCGCCTGTCGATCGGCGCCGTCGGCTTTGCCGACGGCATCGACGAGACGGCGGTCAAGCAGGCCTCGGAGGAGGCCATGGGCAAGGGGCGGGTTTCGATGATCCTGATCGAGACGCCGGCCAATCCGACCAACGGCCTCGTCGACATCGCAATGATCCGCCGCATCGCCGATTCCATCGGCAAGGCCCAGGGACACACGCCGGTCATCGCCTGCGACAACACGCTGCTCGGGCCGGTGTTTCAGCGGCCGATCGAGCACGGCGCGGATCTGTCGCTGTATTCGCTGACGAAATATGTCGGCGGCCATTCCGACCTGATCGCGGGCGCCGCGCTCGGATCGAAGGCGATCATGAAAGGCATCAAGGCGCTGCGCGGCGCCATCGGCACCCAGCTCGATCCGCATTCCTGCTGGATGATCAACCGTTCGCTCGAGACGCTCAGCCTGCGGATGGAGAAGGCCGATGCGAATGCGCGGCTCGTGGCGGACTTCCTGCGCGACCATCCGAAGGTCGCCAGGGTGCACTATCTCGGTCACCACGAGCAGGGCTCGCTGTCCGGCCGTGTGTTCGCGCGGCAATGCCTGGGCGCGGGCTCGACGTTCTCGTTCGACATCGTCGGCGGCAAGGAGGCGGCGGTGAAATTCCTCAACGCGCTGCAGATCCTCAAGCTGGCGGTGAGCCTTGGCGGCACGGAATCGCTCGCAAGCCTGCCGGCGACGATGACCCATTCCGGCGTTCCCGCCGACATCCGCCAAAAGATCGGCGTGCTCGATTCCACGATCCGGCTGTCGATCGGCATCGAGAACCCGTCGGACCTGATCGCCGACCTCGCGCAGGCGCTGAACGCGGCTTGAGCACGGTCAGAGTCGTAGCGTCGTAGCCCGGATGGGGCGCAGCGAAATCCGGGGACCTGTCCGCAACGCGCAGGGCTCCCGGATTGCACCAACGGGCGGCGCTTCGCGCCGACCGTTGGCTCCATCCGGGCTACGAAGTTGCTTGGAATCGAAAAGGCCGGACGCTCCCTCCTTGCGTCCGGCCTTTCCGCGACGAAGCCCGCGTTTTCGCTTTACTTCGTCACCTGACCGCGGATCTCGCCGGCCGGGTTCGCCGCGGTATGGATGTTGATGTAGTACTTGCCGCCGAGCAGATCGGCGGCCTGCGCGTCGGTGAGCGTGGCTTCGCCCTTGACCGGGCTCGAGGCTGCATTCGGGATCGGGACCGCGACGCCGGCGTTCTTGCCGGCTTCGGCAGGCCCGTGGAAATGCGCGGCGGTGGCGGGGCCCGAGAGGCCGGAATAGGTGACGGTCCAGGACAGCTTCTTGCTGGCAGCGTCGTAGTCCAGATCGGCCGTTCCGGTCGCGCTGCTGGTGTTGGCGGGGACTTCGGATTTGCCGTCCAGCGTCGCCTTCAGTTTCTCCGCGCTGGCCGGGGCGGCGAACGCAACGGCGGCTCCGAGTACCAGTGTGGCAAAAACGGCTTTGGTCATGGCTTTCTCCTGTTGACGCCTGATTGCTTTTCAAACAGTGCGTCATGCGGTTTATTCCGGCATTACATCCGGGCCGTCTAAAATATTCGTGGTTGGATCGAGCGCGGCATGACCCTTAAGTTCGCGCGTTCACGATGGAATGATCGAATGTTGCGACGAACGCTCCTTGCCGCCCTGATCGCCGCCGCCGCGGCGTTCGCACTCTATTGGTGGTTGACCGCCCCGGCCGTGCTGGCCTTGCCGGCGCCGACACGCAACCCCGATCTCGCCAACGGGCAGGAGCTGTTCAACGCCGGCGGCTGCTCGTCCTGTCATGCCACCCCCAATCAGCCCGATCGCCTGCGGCTCGGCGGCGGGCTGGCGCTGGGCTCGCCGTTCGGGACGTTCTACGTCCCCAATATTTCCCCCGATCCCGCCTACGGGATCGGCCGCTGGAGCGAGGCCGATTTCGTCAACGCCGTGATGCGCGGCATCTCGCCCACGGGCACGCACTATTTCCCCGCCTTTCCCTACACGTCCTATCATCTGGCCAGTGTCGACGACGTCCGCGATCTCTTTGCCTATCTGAAGACGCTTCCGTCGGTGTCCGGCACAGTGGGCGACCACGCGCTGCCGTTTCCGTTCAACATCCGCCGCAATGTCGGCATCTGGAAGCTGCTGTTCATGGACACCGCGCCGTTCGTCGCGGACGCCGCGCGCTCGCCGCAATGGAATCGCGGAGCCTATCTCGTGAACGCTTTCGGCCATTGCGCCGAATGCCACAGCCCGCGCAATGCGCTCGGCGGCATCATCGCCAGCCAGCGCTTTGCCGGTGGGCCCAATCCCGAAGGGGAGGGCTGGGTGCCCAACATCACGCAGCAGGGCATCGGCAACTGGAGCGAGAAGGATATCGCGGATTTCCTCGAGACCGGCGACCTGCCCGAGGGCGACAGCGCTTCGGGCGCGATGCGGGCGGTGATCAAGAACCTTGCGCAACTGACCGCGGAAGACCGCGCCGCGATGGCCGCGTATCTGAAGTCGCTGCCGCCGGTGCAGGGACCGACACCGCCCAAGCGCAAGGAGGGCGGCTAGCGCTGCCGGCGCTTCGGCCGTTGTTTTGCGCGTGATCTAAAGCGCGATGAGATTGGGATGAATCATCATCGCGCTTTAGGTTGTTGTTTACGCATGATCTTTCCGGAAAACCGCTTCGCACTTTTCCGGATCATGCTTTAGCCGGTGCCGAACGCCTTGAAGGTGATGATGGTGAGAGTGTCCTGGATGCCCGGCAGCACCTGCACCTTCTCATTCACGAAGTGGCCGATGTCGGTATCCTTGTCGACGTAGAACTTCACCAGGAGGTCGTATTGGCCGGCCGTGGAGTAGATCTCGGAGGCGATCTCGGCTTCGGCAAGCGCATTGGCCACCGTATAGGACTGGCCGAGCTTGCACTTGATCTGAACGAAAAAAGGAACCATCGCGGGCACTCCGAAAGCGTATTCTTCCGGCTAATAGGCCAAAACCGGCTGGATTTAGCAAGCGAACTTGCTGGATCATCCGAGGTGCATTCGGGCGCGATGCTAGGATGGGACCACTGCGGCGGCCAATGCATCCCTCAGGCGCTGGGCGAGCTCGACCTTGCGGTAGGGCTTGGTCAGCACGACCGCTCGCGCCTGCGCGCGGCCCTGCTCGACCAAGGTCTCCAGCGCGTAGCCCGAGGTGAACAGGACCGGCAGGCCGGGACGCACCCGCCGCGCCTGATCGGCGAGCTCCCAGCCGCTCATGCCGCCCGGCATCACGATATCGGTGAACAGCAAGTCGATGCCGGGATCGCCCTGCAGCTGCTGCAAGGCATCCTTGCCGTTGACCGCGGCGACGACGCGATATCCGAGCGCTTCCACCCTGCGAATGACGGAGGAGCGGACGAACGGATCGTCCTCGACGATCAGGACCGTCTCGTAGCCTCGCGGCGCCGTGTCCTCGCCGTCGGGAAGATCGGCTTGCGACCTACCGGTGCTCGCGCGCGGCAGGTAGATCCTGGCCGTGGTCCCAAGGCCAGCCTCGCTGTAGATCGAGACATGGCCGCCTGATTGCTTGGCAAAGCCATAGACCATGCTGAGGCCGAGGCCCGAGCCCTTGCCGACCTCCTTGGTGGTGAAGAACGGCTCGAACGCGCGTGCGGCGACCTCCGGCGTCATGCCTTCGCCGTCATCGGTAACCGCGATCAGGACGTAGCTGCCGGGTGCGACCTCCCGGTGAACGGCACCGTCATCATCCTCGATCGTGATCAGCTCCGTGGCCAGCGTGAGGTGGCCTCCCGATGGCATGGCATCCTGCGCGTTGAGCGCGAGATTGAGCACGGCGGATTCGAGCTGCGCGCGGTCGGCAAAGGCCAGGATCGTGCCGGGCCCGGAGGTCGTCCTGATCTCGATGTCTTCGCGCAAGGTGCGCTTGAGCAGCTTGAACATGGAATCGAGCAGGCTCCGGCAATCGATCGTCTGAGGCCGCAGCAATTGGCGGCGGCTGAAGGCGAGCAGGCGCTGCGTCAGCTCGGCACCCCGTTCGCCCGATTGGCAGATGTCGTCGGCAAAGCGCCCGAGGTCGGGCCTCGCCTTGAGCTGCTCGCTCAGGTGCTCGGCATTGCCGATGATGACGGTCAGCAGATTGTTGAAGTCGTGCGCGATGCCGCCGGAGAGCTGACCGACCGTCTCCATCTTCTGCGCCTGCTGAAGCTGCTGCTCGGTCAGCTTGCGCGCGGTGAGGTCGTGGACGATGCCGACGAAGATCAATTCGCCGTCCTGCCGCGCCTGGCCGACCGACAGCTCCATCGGAAACGTCGTGCCGTCCTTGCGCAGGCCGACGGCCTCGCCGCCGGTCGCGAAATGCCGCGCCTGGCGCTCGGATGCTGCATCCGCCTCGGGCATCAGCATGCCGACGTTGCGGTTCATCACCTCGTCGGCACGGTAGCCGAACAAGCGCTCGCAGGCCGGATTGAACAGCAGGATGCGGTCCTGCGCATCGAGCAGGATGACGCCGTCGACCGCGGTCTCGACGATCGCGGTGAGGCGCGCTACGCTCTCGCGCATCGCGCGCTGGGCGTCGCGGACCTGCTGCAGCAGCAGCGTGGCGTCGCGGCTCTTGATTTCCTCCTCCTCGAGCGCGGCCTGGACCTGTCGCAGCTCGAACGGCGAGGGGATCGTGAGGATCTTCGGCAGCAGCGGCCAGAGCGCGGCGGCGGTGAAGACCGACGCGACCGCCGTGGCGGCCTTGAGCATGCCCTCGATGCCGTAGATCGGAACCCAGAGCGTATAGATCGACAGCACGTGGGTCAGGCCGCACGCCATGATGAAGATCGCGAACGCCCAGTAGACCCAGCCGAATTTGAGGTCGCGCCGCTTGGTGACGAGGATGGCGAGGGCGAACGGGATCGAGAAATAGGCGGCGGCAATGCTGGCGTCGGAAACGACGTGAAGCCAGATCAGCTCAGGCTCCCACAAAAGGCAGATGCCGTGCGGCGACAGCATGGACGAGTCGAGGAGACGTTCGAAGAAAGCCCACATCGTTCCACCCCAAGGAGTCTTGTTCAGGTGGCTTGCGGGGCCGGCGGCCCGCAACATGGGGGCGCTGGACGGTTCCACCACCTGACGTCTCGCGTAACTCGCGAAGCACGCTAAGGTACGCGACTATACCAAGGGTCCGGCTCCGTTGCATTTTCAAGTCCGCATCATTGCGGGTCTTGGTCCGCGCGGTGTCCGACTGATTCGCAAGGCGCGCAATCGGTTCGCGAATCACGCCTGGCGGCGTCCCGCCGCGCTTGCTGACGTTCCACGGTCGCGCTACGAGAGGCCATGGCGGCCTCCTCAAGCACATGTCTCCCGCGATGACGCCCCCGGTCGCACTCACCATCGCCGGTTCCGATTCGAGCGGCGGCGCCGGCATCCAGGCGGACCTGAAGACCTTTGCCGCGCTCGGCGTCTATGGCGCCTCCGTGATCACGGCACTGACGGCGCAGAACACGCGCGGCGTGACCGGCATTCACGCGGTGCCGGCCGGGTTCGTCACCGAGCAGATCGACGCGGTGTTCTCCGACCTCGACATCGGTGCGGTGAAGATCGGCATGGTGGCCCAGGCCGCCAGCATCGATGCCATCGCGGCCGCGCTTTCGCGCTGGGCGCCGCGGCATGTCGTGCTCGATCCCGTCATGGTGGCGACCTCCGGCGACCGCCTGCTCGCCACTGAAGCCGTCGACGCCCTGCGCACCAGGCTGATGCCGCTGGCTGCCGTGATCACGCCGAACCTGCCGGAGGCTGCGGCCCTGCTCGATGCGCCGGTGGCGGCGAGCGAGGCCGAGATCGAAAGCCAAGGACGCCGCCTGCTGGCGCTGGGCTGCCGCGCCGTCCTGATCAAGGGCGGGCACGGGGAGGGCGCCGAGAGCACCGACTATCTCGTCACTGCCGAGACCGCGATCGCGCTCGCCGCGCCGCGTGTGGCCACCCGTAACACCCATGGCACCGGCTGCTCGCTGTCCTCCGCCATCGCGGCCGGGCTGGCCAGGGGCGAGGACCTCGAGGCCGCCGTGCGCAACGCCAAGGCCTGGATCAGCGCCGCGATCGCCGCCGCCGACCGCTTCAGCGTCGGCCACGGCCACGGGCCGATCCATCATTTCCACAAGTTCTACTGAGGCGGGCTTGCTTCGCCTCCCCCGCAAGCGGGGGAGGGAGCGCCCCCACCTGCGGCGCCATGTCGCCTGATTGTCGCATGCGACTGATATTCGCGGGGAGGGCGAGGCAAGGCGTGATTCGTATTTGAAGGTGCCTCAAGGGTTCAATCGGTCATCCCCCTGTCACGGGACATTGTTACAGGCTGGCGCATGGGAAGTTACGATGTGAGTGACGAGAGCCCGGAGCGGCGCTTTCGCACGTTGTTCATCTCCGACGTCCATCTCGGGGCCCGCGGTTCACAAGCCGATCTTCTGCTCGACTTCCTGCGCTACCATGATGCCGATACGATCTATCTCGTCGGCGACATCGTCGACGGCTGGGCGCTGAAATCGAGCTGGCACTGGCCGCAATCGCATAACGACCTCGTCCAGAAGCTTTTGCGCAAGGCGCGCAAGGGCGCCAAGGTCATCTACATTCCCGGCAATCACGACGAGTTCCTGCGCAACTATTACGGTACGCATTTCGGCGGCATCGACGTGGTCGAGAACACGGTTCACACCGGCGCCGACGGCAAGCGCTATCTCGTCATTCACGGCGACATCTTCGATCTCGTGGTGCAGAACGCGCGCTGGCTCGCCCATCTCGGCGACAAGGCCTACGACTTCGCGATCCAGATGAACCGCCTGGTCAACTTCTTCCGCCGCCTGTTCGGCGTGCCCTATTGGTCGCTGTCGCAATGGGCCAAGCAGAAGGTCAAGAACGCCGTCAACTATATCGGCGCGTTCGAGCAGGCGCTCGCCGCCGAGGCGCGGCGTCACCAGGCCGACGGCGTGATCTGCGGCCACATCCACTACGCCGTGATCCGCGACGAGGCCGGCATCCGCTACATGAATTGCGGCGACTGGGTGGAGAGCTGCACCGCCCTGGTCGAGCATGACGACGGTCACTTCGAGATCATCACCTGGGCGGATCAGTTGCGGAAGCCGGAGCAGGTGCCACAGGTCGCAGCCAGAGCTGCATAACAAGGACCACTTGATGCGCATCCTGGTCGCGACCGACGCCTGGCACCCGCAAGTCAACGGTGTGGTTCGGACGCTGACCAAGCTCGCTGACGCTGCAAAAGCGCTCGGCGTCGAGTTCACGTTCCTGACGCCGCAATCGTTCCGCACCTTCGCGATGCCGAGCTATCGCGACGTGCGCCTCGCCATGCCGCGCCCGGCCCGGATCGCAAGGCTGATCGAGGAGGCGCGTCCCGACAGCATCCACATCGCGACCGAAGGGCCGATCGGCCTGATGGTCCGCCGCTATTGCCGCCAGCGCAAGCTGCCGTTCACGACCAGCTTCCATACCCGCTTTCCCGAATATGTCCGCGCCCGCGTGCCAGTGCCGGGCTCGCTGATCTGGCGGGCGCTGCGGCGCTTCCACAGCGCCAGCCGCGCCGTGATGGCGGCGACGCCGGCGCTCGCGCGCGAACTGACCGAGCGCGGCTTCGACAATGTCGTGCTGTGGCCGCGCGGCGTGGACACCACGCTGTTCCACCCGCGCGTCATCGATCTCTGCCTGCCGGCACCCGTGTTCCTGTCGGTCGGCCGCGTCGCAGTCGAGAAGAATCTCGAGGCGTTCCTCGACCTCGACCTACCCGGCACCAAGGTGGTCGTCGGCGACGGCCCGGCGCGCGCCTCGCTGGAAGAGGCCTACCCCGATGCGATCTTCCTCGGCGAGAAGCACGGCGACGAACTGGCGGATATCTACGCGGCCGCCGACGTGTTCGTGTTCCCGAGCAAGACCGACACTTTCGGCCTGGTCCTGCTGGAGGCGCTCGCGAGCGGCCTGCCGGTCGCGGCCTTCCCCGTGAAGGGTCCCCGCGACGTGATTGGCGATGCGCCGGTCGGCGCGCTCGATCACGATCTGCGCAATGCCTGCTTCGCGGCGCTTGGTGTCTCCCGGCAGGACTGCGTCGCCTTCGCCGCCAACTACACCTGGGAGGCCTCGGCAACGGTCTTTATCGACAGCATTTTGGCGGTCGGGGCGGTGCTGCCCGGCCGGACCGGCGCGGAACAGCCGCGTTTCGTGGCTTGAGGCAAGAAATCCTCTCGCGGAGGTGTCTTGCCCGGGCCTGATTGGCCGCGATAGCATTCCGCCATGACCGAACAGGCCCTTCCGGTCGGCCCTGCCGACATCGATGCCGCAGCGCGCGTGATCGCGCCTTACGCCATCCGCACCCCGCTGTTGTCCTTCCCCGTGCTCAACGAGCGCGTCGGTGCGAAAGTGTTCCTGAAGCCGGAGATGCTTCAGCGCACCGGCTCGTTCAAGTTCCGCGGTGCGTTCAACAAGGTGTTCTCGATCCCGCAGGACAAGCGCGCCGGCGGCGTCGTCGCGTTCTCCTCCGGCAACCACGCCCAAGGCGTGGCGGCGGCGGCAAAGATCCTCGACATGCAGGCCACCATCGTGATGCCAGCGGACGCCCCGCTGTCGAAGCGCGAGCGCACCAAATCCTACGGCGCCGAGGTCGTGCTGTACGACCGCGACAAGGACGACCGCGAGGCGATCTCGCGCGGCATCGCCGAGAAGCGCGGCGCGACGCTGGTCAAACCCTACGACGATCCGTTCGTGATCGCAGGGCAGGGCACCGCCGGCCGCGAGATCGCCGAGGACATGGCAACGCTCGGCCTCGGCCCCGACATCGTGGTGGCGCCGGCCTCCGGCGGCGGCTTGATCGCGGGTGTCGCGACCGCCGTGAAGGCGCGCTATCCGCAAGCCGAGATCGTGGTCGCCGAGCCCGAGGCCTTCGACGATCACGGCATTTCACTCAGCGCAGGCCATCGCGAGCCGCATCCGCCGGCCGGCCGCACCATCTGCGATGCGCTGATGGCCCTGATGCCGGGCGAGATGACGTTTGCGATCAACAGCAAGCTCTTGGCGCGCGGCGTCACGGCGTCGGACAAGGAAGTCGGCGCGGCGGTCGCCTTTGCCTATCGCGAGCTGAAGCTGGTGGTGGAGCCCGGCGGCGCGGTGGGGCTTGCTGCGCTACTCGCGGGCCGCCTCGATGTGGCCGGCAAGAACGTCGTCATCGTGCTGTCAGGCGGCAATGTCGATGCGGATCTGTTCGCGGAGCTGGTGGCCTGATCGTCATTCCGGGGCTCGCGCAGCGAGAGCTATGATGCGCAATTGCGCATCTGAGAATCCATAACCACGATCGGGAGTATGGATTCCGGGCCTGCGCCTTACGGCGCATCCCGGAATGACCAAGAACAGACATGAAGAAGGGGCAGAGCGTTTCCGCTCTGCCCCTTTGTCGTCTCGCTCGCCGCAATCAGCGCGTGAAGCCGCCGCGACGGTTGCCGCCATTGTTCATGCTCGGCGCTTGGTTCATCGACTGCCGGAAGTTGTTGTTGCTGCTGACCATGCGGCTCGGCATCGTGTTGATCTGCGGGCGGGTGTTCTGCACGTTGGTCTGCACCTGCACCTTATTCACCGGGTTATTGTTGAGCTTGACGATGCCGGTGTTGCCGTTGTTGAGCCGGATCGGGCGGTTCGGAGTCTGCACGTTGACCGGCTTCGACTCGATGTTCGGGCCACCCTTGCCGACATTCACCGGCATGGTCACGATCTTGCCCGGCTTGATGGTGCCGCCATTCGGCATGGTGCTGGTCGCAGGCAGGGTCACGATCTTGCCGATGCCGACCTTGCCGTTGACCGTATTGGTCGGCGCAGGCAGCGTGACGATCTTGCTCGGGGTCTGCGGCGGCGTGCCGTTCTGCGGGTTCGGCTGGTTGTTGCCGGCAGGCAGGGTGACGATCTGTCCGCCATTGCCGAGCTTGCCGACGACATTGCCGTCGAGCGGCTTCTGCACGACCGGCAGATTGCCGTTCACCTGCGCGCCATTGCCCTGCTGCATCAGCGGCATGTATTTGGGCTGGCCGAGATTGCCGATCTTGATCGTCGGAGCAATGGTCTGCGGCGCCAGGAACTTGGTCGCCTGCATCAGGGGGATCTGCTTCGGCTGCGTCTGCAGCTTCAGCGCGACCTGCGCATAGGGGCTGTTGCCGTAGCTGTCATAGAAGCTCTTGTAGGCGAGCGGCGAGTTGGCGAGGACCGCCTTGTGCCAGGCCTGCGAGATCAGGATGTTGTTGAGCAGCCAGCGGATGTGGTCGCACAGCGGGTCGTGCGGGTACATCCGGATGAACTCCTGATAGTACTCCGGCCGGCCCTCGGACACGACGTAGTCATAGGCCTGGCGGGTGGAGCGGCTCGGCAGGTTGGAGGCCATCTGCACGACCGGCGCTTTCACCGGCGCGCGGTTGGCGGCAACGGCGGTGTCACCGAAGAAGGTGAAGTCGCTCGTCAATGACGAGCTCTCCCACGGAATCTGCGCGCCGCTGGTGGTCTGGTTGACCTGCAGGCGCACGCGCTTGAACAGCTGCTCGATCGGCACGTTGGGCTCGCGCGCGACGTTCAGGAACGCCTGTGTGTACGGGCTGTGGCCATTGGTGCCGTCGAGCGCCTCGGCACCTGGCGCGGTCGAGTAGCCGACGATCGAGCCGTTCGGCGCATCGACGATTGCCAAGCCACGGCCGGCGTCGTTGATTTCAGGGAAAGGGTTGTTGCGGCAGGCATCGAGGATGACGATGCGCATGCGGCTCGGGATCGTCTCCAGCGTCGACATCACGTCGACGAGGCGCAGCGAATTGTTGACCAGCTCGGTCGGGCTGGAAACCTTGGCGTCGACCGGAACGAGATAGTTCTCGCCGGCGAGCTGCACGCCGTGACCGGCGTAATAGACCATCGCCACCGTGTTCGGACCGCGCGAGGCGACCTTGGCGGAGAAGTCCTGGACGACGCGGAGCATGTCGTTCTGGGTCAAGTCGGTCGCGGCGACCACTTCGAACCCGGCGGAGTTCAGGAACTGCGCCATCGACTGGGCGTCATCGTCGGGATTCGCAAGCTGCGGCGCGTTCTGGTAGTTGGCATTGCCGATCACCAGCGCCACCCGCTGCTCCGGGCCTTGCAGCGCGGTGGGGGCAGGCTGCACGGGGGCGACTTGCGCGGAAACGGGCCCGCAGGCGAAGCCGAACAGGCTTCCCAGCAGGCTCGCCGTCATGAAAAAGGGCTTTAGGCGGAACATGGCGTGCTCCTTTGGCACTCATCTCGATGCGAGATTGGTTGCGCGCAAGCTTGGCCGCGTTCGACCCTTGCGGTCCGTGATCCCTGTCACCATGCTGGCCTCCGTGATCTGAATCACGCTCGGAACCTGTTATGGTTAGCGATCGATTGGGAGGACGTCCGCCACATGCTGAAATCGATCGATCCGATCCTCACCCCCGATTTGCTCTGGCTGCTCGCCGCGATGGGCCATGGCGACGACCTCGTGTTCGTCGACGCCAATCACCCCGCCACCCGGATCGCGCAGAGCACCTCATCGCAGCGCCTGATCCAATTGCCGGGCATGACGATGGAAACTGCCATCCGGGCCATCATGTCGGTCTATCCGCTCGACGATTTCGATCCCGATCCGGTGCGTGTGATGATGCCGGTCGACGATCCCGACCGCGTGCCCGAGGTGCAGCGCGCCGTGCTCGCGGAGATCGCACGTGCGGCTGGCCGGCCGGTCACGCCCGGCAAGCTCGCGCGTCCCGATTTCTATCGCGCGGCAGCGGCAGGCTTTGGCGTCGTGCAGGTCGGTGACAGCAGGGGCTATGGCTGCTTCCTGATCAGGAAGGGCGTGATCAGTTAGGAATATCATGAAGCATCCATCCTCACTGATCGTGTTCGGCGGCCTTCCAGGTACCGGCAAGACGACGATCGCTCGCGAACTCACCGCCAGGCTGGCGGCGACCTATCTTCGTATCGATGCGATCGAGCAGCCATTGCGGGAGGCAGGTTTCATCGTCGGCGCAGCCGGCTATGCCCTTGCCAACACGCTCGCCGCCGAAAACCTCAAGCTCGGGCGCATCGTCATCGCGGACTGCGTCAAGCCCGTGCTGGCAAGCCGCGCCGGATGGCGGCAGACTGCCTTGCGAACCGGCGCAGGCATCGTCGAGATTGAAGTGATTTGCAGCGAACCGGCGTTACACCGGCAGCGCGTGGAAAACCGGCTGCCTGACATTGACGGTCACAGGGTCCCAACCTGGGATGACGTCGTGAGCCTGACTTACGAGCCGTGGGATCGGGAGCACTTGGTGCTCGATACGGCCGAGAGTTCGCTCGATCATGTCCTGGACCGCGTTGAAGCGCATGTGCGCGAGAAGATCGGCTAGTCGTCTTACTGGCGTTTGCTGGGACGAAACGCCTCGCACTCGAATTTGAGTGGCCTTCTCGCATCCGCCTGTCTATCGTCGATTCATGTCTCGCCTTCTGTGTCTCTTCGTTGCTGTCGTCCTGTCGCTGCTGCCCGCTGTGGCACCGGCCGAGCCCGTGCAAAAGCGCCCCAAGCCGGTCTGGAAGGGCTACGGCTTCCTGCCGGGCTATCGGCAGCCGCTCAGCAACAGCATCCCGCTCTACAAGCAGAAAGACGCCATGCGGCGCCTGTCGCGCGCCGACCGGCGCCATTGGTACATCGACCCGGTTCCGCAATATTATCGCTGGGACGGCGAGTGGCACTATTTCGGCCGCCCCGGATTCAACGGCGGCCGCTACAACGGCGGCAGCTATGGCCCGTGCTGGACGCGCACGCCGATCGGTCCGATCTGGAATTGCGGGTGAGGCGCTGACAGTCAGGGAAAGCTGCGGACGACCTCGATCAAGCCGACGATTGCGGCATTGAACGCATCGAGGTCCTCGGCCGGAATCCTATACTCCAGATGTGAGCGTCCGCCCGCTTCCTGCGCATCGTATTTTTCGATGAAGCTGCGCTTGATTGCAAAACGGGTCACGAAGCCCGATCCGCTCGCCGGGACATTCCAGTCCCGCGCGATCTTGATGGCGTAGTCTTCGGTCAGCACCGGATAGAAGATCGGCTGGTCGGGCAGGCGCGGCGGAAACGCGCGCATGCCGGATTGCTGGATCAATTCCAGCTCTTTTGGACCGACGGGCCGCTAGAGGGTGAGGGTGTCTTCGGTGGGGGACATGGGCGTGAGGTCCAAGATCGAGCGTCGTCGTCGCGAGCGCAGCGAAGCAATCCAGAATCCTCCGCGGAGACAGCCTGGATTGCTTCGCTGCGCTCGCAATGACGGTGTGGGGGGAGTGCGCGCCCCTTTACGAAAAGAACGCGATCTTCTCGGCCTGGGTCATGCGGCGGATCGGGGCGAGGGGGTCGTTGGCCGATGCGCGGGGTTTTTGCAAGATGCCGCTGGCGAGGATGGTGGCGCCGAGCGAGGCGTCGGACATGGACGCGGACATGGACGCGGGCAGGGGCGAGGGCATCGGCAGCGTCGCGGTCGGGGCTGCCGCCATTGATGCGGTGGCCGCCACGGCGGGCGCCTGCTGCTCCATCACCTCGGCGGCGGCTTCCGCGATGGCGTCGGTGAGGCGCGCGAGCGAGTCCAGCGCGATCGGCGCGTCCGCGGGCTCTTCGGCGATGGCTGCGAGGACAGGCTCAGCTGCGACCGGCTCCGGCTGTTCGGTGGCAATGGGCGCCACGACATCCGAGAGCGCCGGCTCCGGCGTCGCGGCTGCCATCTCCACCGGCTCGATGATCTCGTCGAAGTCGGGATCGGGCGCGGCCATCTCCATCGCGATGGCCTCGAGGATGGCTTCGTCCTCGGCCTCGGCTGCGGCGTCGAGCGAGAACTCCTCGCTTGCTTCCGTCAAGGCCTCCGGCTGAGCGGCCGGCTCTTCAAACGCGACGGCTTCGAGCTCGGCATCATCAGGCGCGAGGTTTTCGAGCGCCGCGCTTTCGGCAGGGATTTGGCTTTCGGCCGCGATCCCCTGTGCGGCAGCCGCGTCCATGGCCTGCTCGGCGATGGCGGAGGTTTCAGCGACGGCCGCTGCTTCGACGGCCGCATCGAGTTCCGGAGCTGCCGCGATCTCTTCGCGCGTCTCCGTAAAAGCCACGGATGCATCGCCCGCCATGGCCGCCATCTCGACGGGCGAGGCTTCTGCGACTGATGACGGCGCCTCCTGTGCCGGAGCAGGCGCGGCCTGCGGCGTTGCGTCGCCGTCGAGCTGCTCGACTCGATCCTTCAGCAGATCGAACGCGGCTTTGAGCTCGATGCGGGGATCGAGGGTCGAGATCTGCCCGCAGGCGGCCTCGATCGAGGCGAGCTGCGAATCAATGAGGTCGCAGATTCGCCCGTCGGCGCCGATCTCGCGCCAGCGCCAGGAGATCTCCTTGAGGATGCGTACCCCGCGCGGGATCGGCGCGAGACTCGCCTCGATCGCGCCGGGATCGAACGCGGCGAGCGCGATCGTCTCGGCCTCGCGGATGGCGCGGCGGATCTCGACCAGCGCCTCGGGCAAGCGGTCCTCGACGACCGGTTGCCGCTGTGCCGCAAGGGTTTCCTCGATTTTGGCGACCGCATCCAGCACCATGCGAGTGTCGGCATTGCGGTTGCGCTTGGCATATTCGCCGAGGAACCAGCGGCCGCGCGCGGTCTCCATGAAGGCTTCGCGGATCGCGTCGTAATCCTGCTCGTTCGGCGCGGCCGCGCGGGCAGACATGGGCGAGAGGGCGAATGCTTCGTTGGCCATGACAATCTCGTCGCGCAAATCAGTGCGCGTTACTGTAACGATCACCACGATATCGACCGAATCGCAATTGGTTTGATGCAGTCCGAATCACAAATCCCCATCGCGGCAGCGACGAAGCGGCGATTCGCCGTGAGCCTCGCCGTGTTCTATTCGGCCTTCTTTGCGGTCCTGGGCACGCATGTGCCGTTCTTCCCGGTCTGGCTGAAGGCGATCGGCATCGACGCTGTCTGGATCGGCATCATCGCCGCGCTGCCGGCGATCACGCGCTTCACCACGCTGCCGCAAGTGACCGCCTTTGCCGAAAAGCGACAGGCCATTCGCGCCGCCATCATGGTGTCGGCGCTGGCCACTGCGATCGGATTTACGATGGTCGGCCTGCAGCAGCAGCCGCTGGCGCTGTTCCTGGTCTACGCGCTGACCTGCATGGTGTGGACGCCGACGATGCCGCTGACCGATGCCTATGCGTTGCGCGGTGTCGCCCGCTACGGGCTCGATTACGGACCCCTGCGGCTGTGGGGGTCGGCGGCGTTTGCCGCCGGCTCGCTCGCCTGCGGCTATCTCGTCGACGTCGTCGCTCCGCGCGACCTGATCTGGGTCATCGTCGCCTGGGCCGTCGTCGCGGTTCTCGCCAGCCTGCTGCTGCAGCCGCTCGACGATCTCAGGCGGAGGACGCCGGAGCGGCATGCCGGCAAGCCGCTGCTGCGCGATGCAGCCTTCTGGGCCGTGATCGCGTCGGCGGCGCTGATCCAGAGCAGTCACATCGCCTTCTACACCTTCTCGGCCATCAACTGGCAGCTCCAAGGCATCAGCGGGCTGACCATCGCGGTGCTGTGGACGCTGGGCATCATGGCAGAGATCGTCGTGTTCGCGCTGTCGCCGCGCTTCTCGCTGCAGCCGTCCACGCTGATAGCCATCGGCGGCGTGATCGCCGTGCTGCGCTGGATCGTCACCGCGAGCGAGCCGCCGCTCGTGCTGCTCGCGATCGCCCAGCTCGGCCACGGCTTCAGCTTCGGCCTGACCATCGTCGGCACCATGAACCTTTTGGTGCAGCGCGTGCCTTCGCATCAGATCGCGCGCGGGCAGGGCTATTACGCCGCCTGCAACGGGCTCCTGGGGGCGGCGACGTCGATCGCATCAGGCGCGATCTACGCCCGCATCGGCGACAATGTCTATTACGTCATGGCCGCGATGGCCGCTGCCGGCGCCATTCTGATCTGGTCGGCGCGGCATCGCCTCACGGCTCAGCCCCAGAGCGAAACATCCGGCGGGTAGACCAGGCTGCCGTCATAACGCAGGCCGTGGTCGCGGTCGCGCGCCAGCAGCAAGGGGCCGTCGAGATCGACGAAGCGCGCCTGGGGCGTCACCAGCATCGCCGGCGCCATCGACAGCGAGCTCGCGACCATGCAGCCGATCATGATCTCGAAGCCGAGCGCCCGGGCAGCATCGGCCATGGCCAGCGCCTCGGTGAGGCCGCCGGTCTTGTCGAGCTTGATGTTCACGGCGTCGTAGCGTTCGCGCAAGGGCGCAAGCGAAGAGCGGTCATGCACGCTCTCGTCGGCGCAGACGGCGAGGGGGCGCTTGATGCGCGCCAGCGCTTCGTCGCGGCCTGCCGGCAGCGGCTGCTCCACCAGGGTGACGCCCGAAGCGGCGCAGGCGGCGAGATTGGCCTCCAGATCGGCCTCGGTCCAGGCCTCATTGGCATCGACGATCAGCTCGGCCTCAGGGGCGGCCTTGCGCACGGCCGCGATGCGCTCCGGATCGCCGTCGCCGCCGAGCTTGATCTTGAGCAGCGGACGGTGCGCCGCTTTGGCGGTCGCGGCTGCCATGGCCTCTGGGGTCGCTAACGAGATCGTGTAAGCCGTGGTGCGCTCTTCCGGGGCCGGGCGGCCCAGCAGGTTCCAGGCGCGCAAGCCCGCCGCCTTCGCCTCGAGGTCGATCAGGGCGCAATCCAGGGCGTTGCGGGCCGCACCTGATGGCATTGCGGCCTGGAGGGTCTCTCGCGTCAGCCCGCCCTCGACGGCCTCCTGCATGGCCTGGATCGCGGCCAGCGTCGCCTCCGGCGTCTCGCCGTAGCGGGGATAGGGCACGCATTCGCCGCGGCCGGTCAGGCCGCCCCGGCTGACCTCCGCCACGACCGTGACGGCCTCGGTTTTGGCGCCCCGACTGATGGTAAAACTGCCGGCGATCGGGAAGCGCTCGATTCGCGCCGCCAGGGTCACAAGTTTGCTGGAAGTCATTTTGAACTCTGGCGAAATCTGAACCTGCTAGTTACCTCTAGCAACTAACATTAACCCTTGGGGATACCTTCTCTGGGTAAGGGCGCGTGCGCAATCATCTGATTTTCTCCGCCCCGGCACGGGAGCGGACATGAGTGGCGATCCGAAGCTGGAACGGATTGCCAAGGGCAACGCCCTGGCACTGTGCGCCACCGGCACCTGGACCGCGAGCTTTGCGCCGGTCCTGGAGCGGATGGTCGCCGACGCCGAGAAGCTTGCAGACACCCCGCAAAGCATCTTCATCGACGTCTCCGAGGTCGCCAAGCTCGACACGTTCGGTGCCTGGCTGATCGAGCGGCTGCGCCGCAGCCTGACCCAGGGGGCCGTCGAGGCGCAGATCGCGGGGCTCTCCGCCAATTATTCCAGCCTCGTGGACGAGGTGCGGCGGGTCAGGGGGGCGGCCGTGGTCGACAGCGACCCGATCACCATCTCCGGGATGCTGGAGCAGATCGGCCGGACCGTGGCCGGCGTCGCCGGCACGGTGGCAGGCCTCGTCGACATGCTGGGGGCCGTGCTCGCGGCGTGGTTTCGCGTCCTGATCCATCCGCGCTCGTTCCGCCTGACCTCGACCGTGCATCACATGGAGCAGGTCTGCTGGCGCGCGGTGCCGATCATCGTGCTGATCACCTTCCTGATCGGCTGCATCATCGCGCAGCAGGGCATCTTCCATTTCCGCCGCTTCGGCGCCGACATCTTCGTCGTCGACATGCTCGGCGTGCTGGTGCTGCGTGAGATCGGCGTGCTCCTGGTCGCGATCATGGTCGCGGGCCGTTCGGGCAGCGCCTACACCGCAGAACTCGGCTCGATGAAGATGCGCGAGGAGATCGACGCGTTGCGCACCATGGGGTTCGATCCGATCGAGGTCCTGGTGCTGCCGCGCATGATGGCGCTGGTGCTGGCGCTGCCGATCCTCGCATTCCTCGGCGCCATGGCTGCGCTCTATGGCGGCGGTCTGGTGGCCTGGCTCTATGGCGGCGTCCAGCCCGAGGCGTTCCTGCTGCGCCTGCGCGACGCCATCTCGATCGACCATTTCATCGTCGGCATCGTCAAGGCGCCGGTGATGGCCGCCGTGATCGGCATCGTCGCCTGCGTCGAAGGGCTCGCCGTGCAGGGCAGCGCGGAATCGCTGGGTCAGCACACCACCGCGTCGGTGGTGAAGGGCATCTTCTTCGTCATCGTCATGGACGGCATCTTCGCCATCTTCTTCGCCTCGATCGGGATGTGACGATGGCAAGAGAAACTCAAAGCGAGATCCAGGACCCGATCATCCGCGTCCGCGGCATCACCGTGCAGTTTGGCTCAACGCGCGTGCTGGACGGGCTCAACCTCGACGTCAAGCGCGGCGAGATTTTGGGATTTGTCGGCCCCTCGGGCGCGGGCAAGTCGGTGCTGACGCGCACCATCATCGGCCTCGTGCCGAAGGTCGCGGGCTCCATCGAAGTGTTCGGCGTTGACCTCGATTCATCGAGCGCGTCGCAGCGGCGCAATGTCGAGCGGCGCTGGGGCGTCCTGTTCCAGCAGGGCGCGCTGTTCTCCTCGCTGACCGTGCGGCAGAACATCCAGTTTCCGATGCGCGAATATCTGCGCGTCTCGCAGCGGCTGATGGACGAGATCACCATGGCCAAGCTCACCATGGTCGGCCTCAAGCCCGAGGTCGCCGAGCGTTTCCCGTCCGAACTCTCCGGCGGCATGATCAAGCGCGTGGCGCTGGCGCGTGCGTTGTCGCTCGATCCCGACCTCGTCTTTCTGGACGAGCCGACCTCCGGCCTCGATCCGATCGGCGCGGGCGACTTCGACGAGCTGGTTCGGACCCTGCAGCGCACTTTGGGGCTGACGGTTTTCATGGTAACCCACGACCTCGACAGCCTATACACAGCATGTGACCGCATCGCCGTTTTAGGGAACGGTAAGATCATTGCGGCAGGGTCGATCGCCGACATGCAGGCCTCGCAGCATCCCTGGCTGAGGCAGTATTTTCATGGCAAGCGCGCCCGCGCGGTCATGGGTTGAGAGCTGGGTTGAGTAGCCGGAGCACCTGATGGAAACGCGGGCGAACTACATTTTGATCGGCTCGTTCACGCTGGCGGTGATCGCCGCCGCGATCGGCTTCGTGCTGTGGTTTCAGTCGCTGCACACCACCAAGCAGCGCAGCCCCCTGCGCGTCGTGTTCGAGGGCCCGGCGGCGGGCCTGCGCAACGGCGGCAGCGTCAATTTCAACGGTATCAGGGTGGGCGAGGTGGTCTCGGTGAAGCTGGACAACCCGCGGCGGGTTGTCGCACTCGCCATGATCGAGAACAACGCCCCGATCCGCAAGGACACCCTGGTCGGCCTCGAATTCCAGGGTCTCACCGGCGTTGCGGCGATCTCGCTGAAAGGCGGCGAGGAGGCCGCGCCAGCTCCGCCGCTCGACCAGGACGGCATCCCGACGCTCACGGCCGACCCCAACAAGCTCCAGGATGTCACCGAGGCGATCCGCGCCACGCTGCAGAACGTCAACAAGATCGTCGCCGACAATCAGGAATCGGTGAAGAACTCGCTGAAGAACCTCGAGACCTTTACCAACTCGCTGGCGCGCAATTCCGAAAAGATCGACGCCGTGATGGCCAAGGTCGATGGCGTCATGCTCAAGGCCGACAATCTCATGCTCGGCCTCAACACGCTGGCCGGCGGCAAGGACGGCGGCGAGCTGTTCCAGGCGGTGAAGTCGATCCGCGAGCTAGCCGAAGATTTCGACAAGCGCTCGGGCGCTCTGATGGCCGACGGCCGCCGCACCCTCGGCGACATTAGCCGCGCCGTGAACAATTTCGACCGCAACCCGACCCGCGTCCTGTTCGGCGCCAGCAACTCGTCGCAGCCCGCCCCGCCGCCCGAGCCGCCGAAGCCTGCGGCAGCGCCGAGGCGGTAGGCGGTAGGAAAGCGCGAATGGGGAGTGGCGAATAGCGAGTAGCGTATACAGCCTTCCTCACGGATCGATCCCAAACAAAAACGGAGCCCGCGAGGGCTCCGTTTTCATTCGCTATTCGCTATTCGCAATTCGCCATTGGCGAGCTTCCGCTCACCCCAGCCGGCCCGCCGCGTGCGCGAGCAGGGTGTAGACCAGGCCCGTTTCCGAGATCAGGTGGCTGCGCAGCTCCTGCGGGCCGCGGCCGTCGCGGGCGACTTCGTCGAGGAGGCGCTCGAACTCGGCGACGTAGCGGTCGACCGTGCCCTTGAAGTTGCGGTCGGCGCGGTACTTGCGGGCGACCTCGTCGAAGGCCTTCTGGCCGGCGGGCGTGTACAGGCGCTTGGTGAAGGCCTTGTTCTCGCCGCGCTGGTAGCGGTCCCACATCTCGGCGGCGAGGTTGCGGTCCATCAGCCGGCCGATGTCGAGCGACAGCGATTCCAGCGGATTGCTGCTTGCCTGCGGCGCCTGCGGCTGCGGCGCGGGTGCCGCGCGGCCACGCGGAGCCTGACCGGCCGGTGCGCCCTGATTGGCGTCGGTGCGGTTGAGCAGGTCCGACAGCCAGCCGTCACGGCCCTGGTCGTTGCCACCGGGCGCGACCGGCGGCGCTTCGGTGCGGCGCCCGGCCGGCATGCCGAGGTCCGGCGGCGGCAGCGTCGAGGCGCTGCCGATGTCGCGCATGCGGGTCTCGGGAGCCCGGCCGCCGACGGCGGCCAGCACCGGCTCTTCCTGGCGTTGCACGCTGGCGCGGCCCGCCGTGGTGACGTCGAGCCCGCGGCCGTGCTGGGCCACGATGCGGTTGAGCTCGGCGAGCGCCTCGATCTGGTCGACGATCACCTTGCGCATCTGCGCCGTGCTCTCGGCGGCCTCCTGCGGCATCTCGAGTACGCCGCGGCGCAGCTCGTTGCGGGTGGCTTCGAGCTCGTTGTGCATCTCCAAAGCCATCTGCTTCATGCTGGCGACGAGGTTGGTGAACTTCTCGGTCGACTGCTTGAACATCGTATCCGCCTCGTCCGTGGTCTGGCGGTAGATGTCGTGCATGGCCTCGATGGTCTGCCGGTGCTCCTCTTCAGACGCCGCGCGCACCGCCTCGAACTGGCGGGTGATCGCGGCCGAGCCGGCGCCGGCGGTCTCGGCGACGACGCGGGCGATGTCGCGGGCGCGCTCTTCGGCCGCGGCAAGCGATTCATCGAGCAGGCCGGTGAAGCGCGACAGCCGCTGGTCGAGATCGGCCGTGCGCAGGTCGATCGTGGTGACGAGCGATTCCAGTGCCTGCTTGCGTTCGGCGAGCGAGGCAGTGGTGTTCTTGTTGCTCTGCTCGACGACCTGCGCGGCCTCGACCAGCGCCTGGCCATGCTTGTCGAACTGGGTCGACAGCTCGCCGAGATCCTGCAGCGCCTTCGTGGTCTTGCTGTTGAAGACGTTGAGCTGCTCTTCCAGGTTCTGCGTCGCCGCGCCGTTGCGCGAGGTGACGTCGTTCATCGCCGAGACGAAGTCGGCGACGCGGGTCACCAGCGCCCGCTCGAGCGAGTTGAGGTTGTCGTGCGCACCGGTCAGCACCTCCTGGAGCAGGATGTTGCCTTCGCGCAGGCGCTCGAACAGGGCGACCGTGTCGGTGCGCAGGATCTTGCTGGTCTCCTGCATCTCCGTCACGGCCGCGATCGAGACCTGGCGCGACTGGTCGATCGCGGAACGCGAGGCCTGCTCGAGGTCCTTGAGCGACTTGCCGACGGCGCTGGTGGCGACCTCGCTCGCCGCGTTGATGGTGCGGGCGACTTCCGAGCCGTTGCCCATCATGGTCTGCGAGAAGGCCTGGCCGCGCGTCTCGATCGACTTCAGCGCGTCGGAGGTGACGCGGTCGATGTCGAGCGTGAGCTGGCTGGTCTTGGAGCCAATCGCGTCGACCAGTGCGCCGCGCTTGGCGTCGATCATGTTCGACAGACGGTCGGCCTGCTGCTGCACGTAGGTGACGATCTCGTCGGTCTTGCCGGTCATGGCCTGGCCGAAGCTGGAGCTGGCGGCGAGCACCGAGCGCTCGACGTCGGCCGAGCTCGACTTGACGCGCGAGCTCGCCTCGTTGGAGGCGGAGATCAGCGCGTTCTGGGCGTTGAGCGCGCTGGTCTGGATATCGTTGGTCGCGTTGGCGGCGGCCGCGCTCAGCGTACGCTCGATCTCGGTCGAGATCGTGCGGATCTGGCTCGCGGCGTCGGCCGAGGTCGAGGTCAGCGAGATCTGGGCTTCACGCGCGCTGTTGAGGATGGTCGAGGCGGTGTCGGCGCCGACCGCGGTCAGCGTGCGCTCGATGTCCGTCGTCAGCGACTTGATCTGGCCCGCCGCATCGGTCGAGGCGGAGATCAGCGTGCCCTGGGCCTCGCGCACGCCGCTGGTGAGCGCCTCGATGGTGGCGCCGCCGGCTGTCGCCAGCGCGCGCTGCATCTCGGCCGCGAGCGAACGGACCTGGCTGGTTTGTTCTGCGGAGACAGCAAGAAGGGTGCTCTGGGCGTCGCGGGCGCTGGTGGTGATCGTCTCGGCGGTGGTCTGGCCGACCTGAGAGAGCGAGCGATGCACTTCGGCCGCGAGCGACTTGACCTGGCTCGCCGCGTCCGAGGACGCCGTCACCAGCGTGCTCTGGGCCTCGCGGGCGCCGCTCATGATGGTCTCGGCCGTCGAGGTGCCCGCCATCGTCAGCGAGCGCTGCACGTCCGAGGACAGCGCCTTGATCTGGTTTGCGGTCTCGGTCGAGGCCGCGATCAGCGTGCTCTGCGCATCGCGGGCGCCGGCGGTGATCGACTCCGCCGTGGCGGTGCCGGCCATCGACAGCGAGCGCTGCACGTCGGCGGTGAGGGTCTTGACCTGGCTCGCCGCATCCGAGGACGCGGTGACGAGGGTGGTTTGCACCTCGCGGGCGCCGGCCAGGATCGAGGCTGCGGTGGCGGCGCCCGCCGCCGACAGCGTGCGCTCGACGTCGGCCGCGAGCCCCTTGATCTGGGTGGAGGCTTCGCCCGAGGCCGCAACCAGCGTCGACTGCGCTTCGCGCGCGCTGGTCAGGATCGAGTTCGCCGCACCGGTGCCGACTGCGGTCAGCGCCTGCTCGACCTCGGCCGAGGTCATCTTGAGCTGGGCGTTGACATCGGAGGAGACCGTCAGCAGCGACTGCTGGGCGGTGCGCGCGCCGGTCTGGATGGTCTCGCTGGTGTTGACGACGAGGTTGGTGAGCGAGCGCTCGGCGTCCTCGACATGCGAGCGGATCGCGGTCGAGATCATCTCGGCGCGGGACATCATGTCCTCGCTGGCCTGGCGTCCGCTGCTTTCGATGCGGCCGGCCACGGCCTCGACGCGGGAGCCGAGCAGATCCTCGAACTGAGCCACGCGCACGTCGATGTCGCTGGCGACCGAGCCGACCTTGGTCTCGATGGCCTGCTGGATCTCCTGGAAGCGTGCCGTGACCGTGTCGGTCAGATGCGTGCTGCGGCCGTCGATGATCTCGGTGACGCCGGTGATGCGGCGGTCGACCGCCTCGATCGCCTGCGCGGTGCCGTCGGTGAGCGTCGAGGTGAGCAGGGTCAGGCGCGTGTCGATCGACTGCACGGCCTGCGATGCGCCGTTGGTCACGGCGGTGGTCAGGTAGGTGAGGCGGGAGTCGATGGATTCGAGCGCCTGCGTCGCGCCACCCGTGAGCGTGGTCGTGAGGTGGGTCAGGCGGGTGTCGATCGACTGGATGGTCTGCGATGCACCGTCGGTCAGCGAGCTCGTGAGGTGGTTGAGGCGCGCATCGATGGTTTCAATGGCCTGCGAGGCACCGTCGGTGAGCGAGCTCGTGAGGTGATTGAGCCGTGCATCGATTGTTTCGATGGCCTGCGACGCCCCGCCGGTCAGCGACGTCGTGAGGTAGGTGAGGCGGGAGTCGATAGACTGGATCGCCTGCGCGGCACCGTCGCTCAGCGACGTCGCCAGCGTGTTGATGCGTCCGTCGATGGTCTCGGTCATCGACTTCGCGCGGCTGTCGAACGACAGCTCGAGCGCGGCGACGCGGCCGACGAGCTGCTCGTCGAAGGTCCTGATGTGGCCTTGGATGGTGCCGTCGAGGCTGGCGATCTTGCCGTTCAGCGAGGCGTCGATATTGCCGACGCGTTCGCCGATCGTGGTCTCGAACTGCACGAGGCGCTGGTCGAGCACCGCCGTGATCTGGCCGCCGTTCGACGTGAAGCGGGTGTCGAAATCGTCGACATAGGTCCTCAGTGTCTCGGCGATGTCCTGCGTGCGCTGGCCCATGCGCTCGACGATCTCGCCGCCGAAGGTCTTCACGGTGCGGTCGAATTCGGAGATGTGGCGGGTGATCAGCGCGCCCAGCGTGCCGGAATCGCGGGCGAACTTCTCGACCAGCTCGGTGCCCTGGTTCCGCACCAGCTCGTCGAACGCGCTCATCTGCAGCGACAGCGAATCGTGCGCGGTCTCGGTCTGGCTGACGACCTTGGCGACCAGGGCGTTGACGGTGGCGTCGAGCGCTTCGCTGGCCTTGTCGCCGCTCGTCATGATCTGGCCGGCGAGGCGGTTGCCGGCGTCGTCGATCTTGGCGGAGATGTCGTTGGAACGCAGCTCGAGCTCGAGCAGCAGCGAGTCCGATGAGTTCTTCAAGGAATCGTGCACCTGCTCGGTACGCTCGGAGATGCCGTCGACGATCGCGGCGGAACGCTGCTCGAACTCGCCGGTGATGCGGTCGATGCGCTCGTTCAGCATCTCGTGGACGCGGTCGGCGAGGTCGACGAACTCGTCGTGGACGTGGCCGGTCTTGAAGTTGAGGCTCGTGGTCAGCCGCTCGCTGGCGTCGAGCACGGCGCGCGTGGTCTCGTTGCTGGCCTCCTCGAGACGGTCGAGCAGGTCGCCGCCGCGCTCGCCGAGCGCCAGGATCATGTTGTCGCCGGCATTGCTCAGCGCCTGGGTGATGTGGGCGCCGCGCTCTTCCAGAGCGCCGGTGATGGACTTGGCGACCTCGTCGACGCGGGAGGCGATCGCGTCCGAGATCAGCGCGATGTCGTGGCGCAGGTCGATCTGCACGCCGGAAATGGCGCTGCGAACCTGCTCGGCCTGGCCGACCAGGTTGTCGCGCTGATGCGCGATGTCCTGGAGCAAAGCGCGGATGCGCACCTCGTTGTCGGAATAGGCGCGTTCGAGCGCGGCGACCTCATTGGCGACCAGCGTCTCGAGCTCACCGGCGCGCGCGATCGCACGCTCGATGCCGTCGCCCATCGCCGCGACCTCGCGGCGGATGGCCTGGCCCACGGTGACCATGGAATCGGAGGCCGAGCCTTCCGGCTCGGAGAAGCGGATCGCGACCTGCGCCATCGCCTGCGCGATCATCCGCATTTCCTGGCCGCGCCAGACGAGGCTCGCGAGGAAGTAGAACAGCATGACCGGCGCGAAGAACATCGCGACGAGGCCGGCGATCACGAGCACGCCGCCGCTCTGGCCCATCGCGGCCTGGATCGAGGGCAGGAAGCCGACGGTCAGCGCGGCGCAGGCGGCGAGCCAGATGCCGGCGAAGATGGTGGCGAAGGTGTAGACGCTGCGGGCAGGGCGGCCCTTCTGCAGCGCCTGGAGCAGCTGGCCGATGGTCTCGCGATCGTCGTTGGCGGCGCGGCGCGCAGTGCGCGGCTCCTCGACCGGGTCGAACACGGTCGAGCGCTCGTTGGCGGCCGGGCGCGGCTCGAAGCTCGGCTCGTCGAAGACCGGAGGCGCGGCCGGCGGCACCGGGGGCGCCGTTTCGTTGCGCATTGCGGCGTTGCGGCTGGTATCGGCCGCGGTGTCGCTGATGTTCAGAGCTTCCTGGATTGCAGAAAGCGCAACTTCTGTAGGGTCTTTGACCTTTTTCGGAGTGTTCGCCATGTTCAGTCCGAGCCCTCGTTACTTGTACGCGTCCCCCCGCGAGCCCTGCGCGCGACGCAAGCCCACAGACCGGATCATGCCGCTTGCGCGGATCTCCGAGCCGTCCCCACCCGGACGGCTTGTCCGCCAATTTCTGCAACATCCTATTGGCAGAGCGTCGCGAATGAAATGCCCGCAATTAAGACATTCTTAATCATCGTTAACAGGATCGCGCCGTAACGCCTTAGCAATCAACGCAATTCTCAACCGGACTCGGCCAATTGCGGCAACTTTTCGTCAATAAACCGGCGGATCTGCGTCAAATCCCCCAAACATTTCGTTAACCATTTCCATGCTTGGGTGAGGGGAATCTGACCGCCGGACCGGCGGCCGTCGCGCGAAGCCGGGGCCTGCGCCATGACGCCTGAACTGCAAGGGATGGACTGGATGCCTTCGCCCCCGCTTGCGCCCATCGACAGCCCGCTCGACCTCGATCACCTCTCTCGAATGACGCTCGGCGACGCTGAGCTGGAGCAGGAAGTGCTGGCCATGTTCGCGGAGCAGGCGGCCCGTCTGCTCGCGGCGATGACCGCATTGCCGGCCGAGACCGGCACGCTTGCGCACAAGCTCAAGGGTTCGGCGCGCGGGATCGGCGCCTTTGCGGTCGCTGATGCCGCTGCCAGCCTGGAGACTGCGATCCGGACCGGCCATGGCCGGCCCCACGCCTTCGCCGCGCTGAAAGAGGCGGTGGCCGAGGCCCGCTCTGCCATCGCGGCGATGCTGAAGCGTTGAGCCGATACGTCCGGAGCCGGGCTCTAGTCGCTTGTTTTGACGCGTTTTCTTCCCGCAAAGCGGGAATCATTTGGCTTCAAAACGCTATGGCGCCGGGCTGACCGACCCGTTATAGGACAGCCGGGACCCTCCTTCATTCAAAGCACCGCGGCAGCACGAGCACACATGGCCAAGATTCACTTTGTCGACCACAAGGGCGAAACCCGCACGGTGGAAATCGAGAACGGCGCAACCGTGATGGAAGCTGCGATCCGCAACAGCATTCCCGGCATCGAGGCCGAATGCGGCGGCGCCTGCGCCTGCGCAACCTGCCATGTCTATGTCGACGAAGCCTGGCGCGAGAAGGTCGGCAGCCCGACGCCGATGGAAGAGGACATGCTCGACTTCGGCTTCGACGTGCGCCCGAATTCGCGCCTGTCTTGCCAGATCAAGGTCTCCGACGAGCTCGACGGCCTCGTCGTGGCGACGCCCGAGCGCCAGGCCTGATCCGTCTCCAAGCAGACTGTCCAAGTCGACTAAAGCGCGATGCGATTAGGATGAATCGTCATCGCGCTTTAGGTTATTGTTTGAGCATGATCTTTTCGGAAAACCGCTACACACTTTTCCGGATCATGCTCTAAATGCTCGGCGGCGCGACCTCGATGCCGCGCTTGTGCCAGGGTCTGAGCTTCTCGATCACCTCTGCGGTCAGCGGCGCCGGTCGCCGCGTCGCCTCGTCGAGCAGGACGCCGACCGACGTCGCCGACGCAATGCACGTGCCGTTCGAGAACACGACCTGCTCGAATGTCACCGACGTTCGCCCGAGCTTGACCACGCCGAGGCCGAGCTCGATCGAGCCGGGCCAGTGCAGCTCGGCGCGAAAATGCATGTCGAGCCGCACCATGATCCAGGCGAGCCCCGGCGGGGTCAGTCCGTATTCGGGAAGCTTCATCAGCGTGACACGGCCGGTCTCGAAATATGTGGCATAGACCGCGTTGTTGACGTGCTGGTTCGGGTCTAGGTCGCCGAACCGGACGTTGTCGCTGAGGCGAAACGGAAAGTCCTCAAGGCGCGGGGTCGTGTCGAGGCGGGCTGGCGCGTTCACCGATTGATCTCCGTCATATCCATCCTCGTTACAGCCCAGTTATTTTGGCCCGGCAAGTGGGCGCGGCTGCGGGGCGATCCCGCTTTTATGCCTTTCCTGTTCCATCCCCGTTGGCTAGACAGGCACGGTCACCTCTGCCCAACGGGCGCCGTCCAACCGATAACGATCGATAAAGAGACGACATGAGCGACGTGATCAAAACCGATGTGCTGATTATTGGGGCCGGGCCGTGTGGTCTGTTCGCCGCCTTCGAGCTCGGCCTTCTCGACATGAAGGCGCATTTCGTCGACATCCTCGACAAGGTCGGCGGCCAGTGTGCCGAGCTCTATCCGGAAAAGCCGATTTACGACATACCCGGCATTCCCCAGGTTTCGGGGCAGGGGCTGACCGACGCGCTGATGGAGCAGATCAAGCCGTTTCATCCGACCTTCCATCTCGGCGAGATGGTCGAGACCGTGGAGAAGATCGGCGATCCCTTGTTTCGCTGCACCACGGATGCCGGCAAGGTGTTCGAATGCAAGGTGGTGGTGATCGCGGCCGGCGGCGGCTCGTTCCAGCCCAAGCGCCCGCCGGTACCGGGTATCGAGGCCTATGAAGGCACCTCGGTGCATTATGCCGTGCGCAAGATGGAGACGTTCCGCGACAAGAGCGTGCTGATCGTCGGCGGCGGCGATTCCGCGCTCGACTGGACGCTCAATCTGCATCCGATTGCGAAGCGCATCACGCTGCTGCATCGGCGCGACGAGTTTCGCGCCGCGCCCCATAGTGTCGAGCAGATGCGCGCGCTGGTTGCCGGCGGCAAGATGGATCTGCGGCTCGGCCAGGTCACCGCGCTCTCCGGCGCTGACGGAAAGCTCACCGGCGCCACCGTCAAGGGCAACGACAACAGCGTCACCGAAATCGCTTGTGACACCATGCTGCCGTTCTTCGGGCTGACCATGAAGCTCGGCCCGGTCGCGAATTGGGGCATCGCGCTGGAGAACAATCTGGTGCCGGTGGAGACGTCCGCGTTCGAGACCAATGTGCCGGGCATCTTCGCGATCGGCGACATCAACACCTATCCCGGCAAGATCAAGTTGATCCTGTGCGGCTTCCACGAGGGCGCGCTGATGTCGCAAAAAGCCCATCGCTATGTCTATCCGGAGAAGCGGCTCGTGTTCCAGTACACGACCTCGTCCTCCAGCCTGCAAAAGAAGCTCGGTGTCAACTGACGGAAGCGTTCGGGGCGGCGATGCCCCATGTTTCTGGTGCTGGAACCGTTCGTGAAATCGCCGTAGTCTGCGGCCATTCCGGTCATAGGCTTGGCCAGGTTTTTGGCTTAGCACAGTTTGGCTCTGCGAAGTCTTGGCTCAGCAAAGGTGATTGGCTCAGCAAGGTGATCATAATGCGGACTCTCGTTTCCAGCTTTCGGCTGCTCTCCTTCCTGGCGCTCGCATTGTCGCTCGCGATCGTGACGCCGTGCGCGGCGCAGACCGCCGAGCCCACGGCGGCGGGCCTCTGGCAGAAGGTCGAAGACGGCAGGACGGTCGGATGGTTCCTCTTCATCGATCGCAACGGCGTCTTCGAAGGCGTAATCGCAAAGACCTTCCCGCGGCCAACCGACGACCCGAATGAGGTCTGCTCCAAGTGCACCGACGATCGCAAGAACGCTCGGGTGCTCGGCATCTCCTTCGTCCGCGACATGAAGCGCGAAGGATTGAAGTACGAGGGCGGCAACGTGCTCAATCCGCGCGACGGCCAGATCTGGAAGGCCAACATGCGGGTCAGCCCCGACGGTCAGACCCTGACGTTGCGCGGCTATCTCGGCATCGCGCTGCTCGGCAAGGACGAGACCTGGACGCGCCTGCCCGATGCCAACATCGCGCAGGTCGATCCGGCCATCGTCGCAAAATACTTGCCCGCGCAGGCTGCAGCCGCCAAGCAACCGGCGCCCGCGGCGAAGAAGGGCGGCGCGATGATGGCGCCGGCAAAGCAGTAAGGGCGCAAGCCGCGCGCTGCGCGGTCTCAATGGCCCTAGCGCAGGGTCTGCAGCCTGTGCGGCCACCTTCGCCGAAGGGCGAACGTGCCTCGGGCGCCCTCCAGTAGTTCCCCGGAATGCGCGCTGGCGCTGGATTTGCATAGCTGTCGGCAAAGCTGCTGGGGGAGCGAGTCGCCGTCTCCACGCCTGCCGCGCACCATGCGGAAGGCGGACGGCAGCGTTTGCCCCGCGGTGATCACTTCGACCGCGGAGACCACATGAAACCTGCAAGACAGTGTGCCGCCGTGCTGCTGGGGCTGGCGGTTCTGACGCATGCGGCGCTGGCGCGCGACGACGGCCGCTTCGCCAACTCGCCCCTGAAACCCTGGTTCGAGAGTTTGCGTAGCGAGTTCGGGCTATGCTGCTCGGATGCGGACGGCTACGTCATCGCCGACGTCGATTGGGAGTCCGATCGCGGTCGCTACCGCGTGCGCATCGACGACGAGTGGGTCGTGGTGCCTGACGGCGCCGTGATCACCGTCCCGAACAAGATCGGCCGCACCATGGTGTGGAAGCACTATATCGACGGCCATCCGCGCGTGCGTTGCTTCATGCCGGGCAGCATGACGTAGAAGCGCGTCATTCCGGCCGGCGCGAAGCGCCGAACCGGAGCGACAACGCCAAGCTTAGCGCGCCTGGTTATTCGAACCCGCGCTCGCGAGCTGCTTGATCCGCGGCGACAGCACGGCGACCTGCACGGGCGAGGCCGGCATGCCGGCGACGATCATCGCGGGGCTCGCAGACTGCTCCTGGACGCCGGCGCCGCCGAGCGCCTGCACTTGCGTTGTCGTGATCGGAAACGACGTCACTTCGTAGGAGGGAAGCTCGCTGGCGAACGCGGCGGCCGAGCTCGCAATCATGGCGCCGGCAACGGCAATCATCGAGAGAACACGCATTGGAAAATCTCCGTGGAAGATGTCAATCGGAGGTTTGGTCGCCGCGATGGCAGAACAGGTTCGCCCGCGCGCGAACATTCCCGTTGTCTTCGGCGCAGATATTGATTGCGTGATGCGAAGGGACGAAACGCGGAAGACGTTTTCCGCGCCAATGTTTCCGGACGGTTTCGCGAAAAGCGCCGATGCGCCCGCTCAATGCTCTTGCAGATCGAACTGCGCAGATCTCGCCGGCGCGGCGGCCGCGGCAAAGCGCAGGCGCATCGTCGTGCCGTAGCCGGGCGCGGAAGCGACGACCAGCTCCCCGCCATGCGCCGCCATGATCTCGCGGACGATCGACAGGCCGAGACCGGCGCCTGCACCTGCGGCGTTGCCGGTCTGAAACGGCTCGGTCAGCCTGTGTTCGGCGCCGTCGGGCAGGCCCGCGCCATCATCGTGAATAGCCACGCCATCGCAGCCGATCGTGGCGACGATGCGCCGCGCGCCATGGGCGTGGATGAGCGCGTTGCCGACGAGATTGGCAAGTGCACTTCGGATCGCAGCGTCTACGCCCTGCACCACGAAGGGACCTCTTCCCTCGTGCTCGAGCGCAAGCTCGATGCCGGCGTCCAGCGCCGACGGGCTGAAATCGGCCAGCACGTCCAGCGTGATCTGGGCAAGATCGATCGGCCGCTTCTCGATCGCATGATTTTGCAATCGCGCCAGGTCCAGCATCGCGGAGACCAGCGAGGTCAGCCGGCGGACGTCGCGCACCAGCTCGGCCTTCAGGGCCGGCTCGGGCACGTCCTCGATCTTGGCGCGCAGCAGCGTCAGCGGCGTGCGAAGCTGATGGGCGGCATTGCCGAGGAAGCGGCGCTGCATCCTGATATAGGCGTCGATCTCGCCGAAAGCGCGGTTCAGCGCCTCGACCAGCGGCTTCAACTCGCGAGGGACCTCGGACAGCGATATCAAACCTTGCGGCGCCGAGGGGTCGATCGCGAGCGCGCGACGCGCCACCCGCTCGATGCTACGAGAGACGAAACGTGCGGCAAGCGCTGAACCGATGGCGACGGTCGCGGCAAAGGCCAGCGCCACCAAGGCGATCGAAAAGACCCTGCGGAGGAGAAAAGTCCTTGCAATCCGGCCAAAGCGAACCTGAGGCTCGCCGACCATCATCGCGAGCCGCAACGGGCCCCGTTGCACGGCGGAAAGACAGAAGGTGCTCTTCTGGTCGAGCGTGCTGAAAACGGACGAGCCGATGGGCCCGTGGTAGGGCAGCACGAAGGGAAGGGGAGGCCGGTGTTCGCTGCCGTACTCGCTGAGCAGGTCGCCCGCGGACACCACGTACCAGAGGTTTGGGCTGTCCAGCTTCAATTCCTCGAGCGCAGGAGTCGAGCGTATTATCAGTCTTTGCCCTTCGATCACCGTCGCGCGATCGAGAACGGCCGCCACGACCTGGCAGGCCCTGAACTCGCGCTCCTCCGTCGGGTAACGCCATATGAAGAGGCCAAGCATGATCAGGAAGATCGTGGTGGCGGCGATACCGAGCGAGAACGCAAAGGTTCGGGCGATTGACTTCATCGCGGCGTTGCCAGCCGCAGGATGTAGCCGATGCCCCGCATGCTGCGGATCTCGACGTCGCCGCCGAGTTCGGCCAGTTTCTTGCGCAAGCGCGAGACCTGCGCCTCGAGCGTGTTGGACTCGATCTCGTCGTCGAAGCCGTAGATCTCCTCGATCAGGGCGGCGCGGGTGATGACGCGGTCGCGCCGCATCAGCAGCGCCCCCAGGATCAGCGCCTCGCGCCGGCGCAGCAGGATCCTGGTGTCGGCGACTACCGCCTCGTTGCTGCCGAGGTGCAACTCGACGTTGCCGAGCGACAGCACCGATGGGGCCAGCAGCCGAGGCCGGCGCAGCACCGCGCGCACGCGCGCAAGCAGCTCCTGCGGCTCGAACGGCTTGCCGAGATAATCGTCGGCCCCGCCATTGAGCCCTTCGACGACATCCTCCTTGGCGTCCTTGGACGTCAGCATGATGATTGCGGGCCGCTCCGCCGATTGGCTCAGCGCCGTGACCACCTGGAGCGCATCTCCGTCGGGTAGCATCCGGTCGACGATCGCCAGATCATACTTGAAATTGTTCAGTGCCTGGCGGGCATCGGCGATCGAGCCGACGAGGTCGACGATGCCGTGCAATTGCCCGAGCAGCCGGCTGACATAGGCGCCGATCTGTGGTTCGTCTTCGATCACGAGGGAGCGCACGCGGGTCGTCCTTGACTCTGCTGGGGCAACAAAACCCTGACCGTGACGCTCCCTGGCCGAATTCTGGCGCTTCGGCTCGTGCGCGAGGGTTCCCTTAAAGGCAGCGAGCTTGGCGAATAAAAGGCAGGACCGGGTGAGCGCGCGGGCACGGCCCGTCACGTTTTTGAGGGCGTGATCGCGGCGGTGCAATGGTGGGGCAATGTTGATCCGGCGGGCGTGCCTGCCAGCGCCGGACATGGCCCTGGGGAGCATCCGATCGCACCTTGCAATCTTCGGGCAATTTAGCCGGACCAGATGCTGTGGCTCCTAACCACAACAATCGACTCGGCCTGCAAGGCCGGTCCGGGGCCCCGCAATGAATGATTTCGAAGAAGCCGCTCTCCGCCTCGCGGCGATTGTGCGGCGGACGACCGCCTGTCTCGCCGCACTCGGTGCGATCATGGCGACTGCGCCATCAGTCTCGGCGCAGACCGCCTTCACGCTGCCAGCGCCGCCATTGGAGCTGCCGATGCTGCCCTCGCCGTCGGGCAACTGGACCGTCATGGTCGGCATCGGCGGCGAATACAAGCCCGAGTTCGTCGGATCGAACAACGGAAGGTTTGCTCCGGTCCCGATCTTCTCCATCCGCCGCGCCGGATCAGTCGACCAGTTTCGCGGACCGCGCGACAGCACCAGCATCGCGCTGCTCGACATCGGCCATTTTCGCGCCGGCCCCGCGTTCAAATACGTCGCCTCAAGGAAGGCCGACAAATATGCCGAGCTGACCGGCCTTGGCAATGTCGACGCCGCCTATGAGCTCGGCGGCTTCGTGGAGTATTATCCGGTCGACTGGCTGCGCCTGCGCAGCGAGTTGCGCCAGGGCATGGGCGGCCATACCGGCACCGTCGCGGATGTATCTGCCGACGTCATCGTGCCGCTGATTCAAAGGCTGACGATCTCGGCCGGCCCGCGCTTCACCTGGAAGAGCACCAATGCCACTGCGCCGTATTTCGGCGTCACCGACACGCAGGCACTGGCATCGGGGCTTCCGAGATACGATGCCAGGGGCGGTGCGCACTCGGTCGGTTTCGGCAGCCAGATCTCCTACCGCATCAACCCGCAGTGGGAGGTCCACGCCTATGTCGAGTACCAGAAGCTGCTCGGCGATGTCGCGGACAGCCCGCTGGTGAAGCTGCGCGGATCCTCGAACCAGACCACCGTCGGTCTCGGTGCGTCCTATTCGTTCGATTTCAGGATCCGATAGACCATGCGCGGCAGAATTATCCTGGCTCTCGCCTGTGCGATCGCGTCCGCCGTCCTCGGTGCCGCCGCGGCGTTCGAGACGCGCGCGACGAAACTCCAGGCGATCACGACCCTCGGCATCGTCTCGGCCATCGGCGAGGAAATGAGCCTGACGCAAGCCGGCCTGACCGGGCTCGGCAACACCGCGCAAAGCCTCTCGATCAGCGCCTGGGGACTGGACGAGTTGATCGTCCAGCAGGCGACGAAGCTCTTGAGCGGACGTTTTCGCGTGCAACCGGTGAGCTACAGGCGCGCCGCGTTCGCCGCCGTCAGGGATTCGGCGGTTGCGCCCGTCAATCTCCTGCGTAGCGATCCGTTCAAGGAGCTGGTTCGCAGCGATGTAACGCCTCAGGGGCTCGATGCTTACCTAGTCATCACCCGTGCAAGATCGAAGCTCGGCAACGGCCGCAACGTCGAGGGCGTCGGGCTCGCCGAATACCGGACGCTGCTGGCGGATTACGGCCTGATCCATGCGCTATACGAAGTCCGGATCATCGACGGCAAGGCGTTCGACGTGATCGAGAAGCGTGCGGCGGCGCCGCTCGACAACACCGGGACCGTGCGGATTGCCGGCCCGAGCGGCCCGGTCGACGAGACGCTTGGGGGTTCATCGTCGAGCGAGCGGCTGCGCGCCGCGGTCGCGGACCTCATCACACGCAGCCTTCCGGTCACGCTGGGCGACATGCACCTGATCGACAGCCAGTGAGGTTCCGTCTTGACGCGTTTTGACGCGAACCGGGACCCACTTCGCTCGGAAACGCTTTAGGTCACTGGCGCGGGATTGAACAGCGTGAGGTCGTTGTGGATGCCCCAGCGGTCCGACCAGGGTTTGGTTCGGCCGCTGGCGACGTCGAGGATCAGGCGGAACAGGTCCCAGCCGGTCTCCTCGATGGTCTTCTCGCCGGTTGCGATCTTGCCGGCGTCGAAGTCGATCAGGTCTTTCCAGCGCCGCGCGAGCTCGCTGCGCGTCGCGACCTTGATCACCGGTGCTGCCGCAAGGCCATAGGGCGTGCCACGGCCGGTGGTGAAAACTTGCAACGTCATGCCCGAGGCGAGCTGCAGCGTGCCGCAGATGAAGTCGGAGGCGGGTGTCGCGGCGAACAGCATGCCCTTTTGCGTCGCCTTCTCGCCGGGCGAGAGCACGCCTTGAATCGCGCTCGAGCCGGACTTGACGATGGAGCCCAGCGATTTCTCCACGATGTTGGCAAGGCCGCCCTTCTTGTTGCCGGGCGTGGTGTTGGCGCTGCGGTCGGCGCCACCGCGGGCGAGATAGGAATCGTACCAAGCCATCTCGCGCACCAGCGCGCGGCCGACGTCCTCGTTGATGGCGCGGCGGGTGAGCAGCTGGATCGCGTCGCGCACTTCAGTCACTTCCGAGAACATCACGGTGGCGCCGGCGCGCACCAGGAGGTCCGCGGCGAAGCCGACGGCGGGATTGGCAGTGACGCCGGAGAAGGCATCGCTGCCGCCGCATTGCAGGCCGATCACAAGGTCGGACGCCGGGCAGGTCTCGCGCTTGCGGGCGTTGAGCACCTTCAGCCGCGCCTCGGCCTGGGTCATGATCGCCTCGACGATCGCGCCAAAGCCGTCGAAAGCCTCGTCCTGCATGCGCACGATGGCGTCACCCACGCCTTCCGGCACCAGGCGTTCGGGTGCGAGCTTCTCGCAGCCGAGGCCGACAACGAGGATCTCGCCGCCGAAATTCGGGTTGAGCGCGAGGTTCTGCAGGGTGCGGATCGGCACCACCGCGTCGGGCGCGGTGATGGCGACGCCGCAGCCATAGGCGTGCGTCAGCGGCACGACGTCATCCACGTTCGGATATTTCGGCAGCAGCTCGGCGCGGATGCGCTTCACCGCATATTCCATCGTGCCCTTGACGCATTGCACGGAGGAGGAGATGCCGAGGATGTTCTTGGTGCCGACCGAACCATCCGGATTGCGGTAGCCCTCGAAGGTGAAGCCTTCGAGCGGCGGCAGCGGTGCGGGGACGGCGGTCGAGATTTCGAGCTTGTCGAGGGCAGGGGCCTCCGGCATGCGGATGCGCGCCTCGTCCACCCATTCGCCGGCCAGGATCGGCGACAGCGCGTAGCCGATGATCTCGCCATAGCGGACGATCGGTTCGCCTTCCGCGATGTCGACCAGCGCGGTCTTGTGTCCCTGCGGCACGAAGGCGCGCAACGTCAGGCCGCTGGCAAAGCGCGCGCCGGCGGGGAGCCCGAAATCATTGACCACGATCGCGACATTGTCGCGCTCGTTGAGCTTGATGTAGCGGGGCTGCTCTTTCGCTGCGACGTCCTGGTCCATCTGCGCTGCCTCAGAAGTCGTAGGGTGGGCAAAGGCGCAACGCGCCGTGCCCACCGTCCTCACACCGAGCGTAAGTGGTGGGCACGCTTCGCTTTGCCCACCCTACGATATCTCAGCCCGGATTGGTGTAAGCCGTCTTCACCGTGGTGTAGAACTCGCGCGCGTAGGAGCCCTGCTCACGGGCGCCGTAGCTCGAGCCCTTCCGGCCACCGAACGGCACGTGATAGTCGACGCCGGCAGTCGGCAGATTGACCATCACCATGCCGGACTCGCTATTGCGCTTGTAATGCGATGCGTATTTCAGGCTGGTGGTGCAGATGCCGGAGGCGAGGCCGAACTCGGTATCGTTGGAGATGGCGAGCGCCTCTTCGTAATTTTTCGCACGAATGACGGCAGCGACCGGGCCAAAAATCTCCTCACGCGCGATGCGCATGTTGTTGTTGGCTTCGGTGAACAGCGCCGGCTGGAGATAGTGGCCGGGATTCTCGCGCTTTAGCAGCTCGCCGCCGAAGGCGAGCTTGGCGCCTTCGTCCTGGCCGATCTTGATGTAGCGGAGGTCCTGGTCGAGCTGGTTCTGGTCCACCACGGGGCCGATATGCACGCCGGCCTTGAGCGCATCGTCCACCGACAGGGTGTTCAGACGCTCGGCCATGGCGGCGACGAAGCGGTCGTGGATGCCCTCGGTAACGATCAGGCGGGACGAGGCGGTGCAGCGCTGGCCAGTCGAGAAATAGGCGCCGTTGACGGCGACCTCGACGGCAGTCTTGAGGTCGGCGTCGTCGAGCACCACCAGCGGGTTCTTGCCGCCCATCTCGAGCTGGAACTTCTTCATGGGGTTCGAGAGCACGCAGGCCTGCGCGATCTTGCGTCCCGTCTGCACCGAGCCGGTGAAGGAGATCGCGGCGACGTCCGGATGCTCGAGCAGGGTCTGGCCGACCACCGAGCCGGAGCCGACGACGAGGTTGAACACGCCCGCGGGAATGCCGGAGCGGGTGATGATCTCGGACAGCGCATGCGCCGAGCCGGGCACCAGCTCGGCCGGCTTGAACACCACGGTGTTGCCGTAGCAGAGCGCAGGCGCGATCTTCCAGGCGGGGATCGCGATCGGGAAATTCCAGGGCGTGATCATGCCGACGACGCCGACCGGCTCACGGGTGAGCTCGACGTCGAGGCCGGGACGCACCGAGGCGCCCTTCTCGCCGATCAGGCGCAGCGCTTCGCCGGCGAAGAACGCGAAGATCTGGCCGGCGCGGGCGACCTCGCCGATGCCTTCGGGGAGGGTCTTGCCTTCCTCGCGCGCGAGTAGGCGGCCGAGCTCTTCCTTACGGGCGAGGATTTCAGTCGAGATCTTGTTGAGCGCGTCGTAGCGCGCCTGCGGGGTCGACTGCGCCCAGGCGGGGAAGGCGGCCTTCGCGGCGGCGATCGCCTTCTCGGTCTGCACCTTGTCGGCCTTGGAATATTCGCCGACGAGATCATTGGTGTTGGAGGGATTGATGTTCCTGGTGACGCCGGAGCCGTCGACCCATTCGCCGCCGATGAAGTTCTTCAGGATCGCTGTCATCTTTTTCCTCCAGGGGAACGTTTCTAACGCACGAGGCAGGGACGCTTGTCGTCAAACGTCCAGCCGGGGATCAAGTCCTGCATGGCCATAGCGTCATCCCGCCCCCCAAGTCCATGCTTCTTGTAGAGCTCGTGCGCGGCCTCGATGGCGGGGCGGTCGATCTCGATGCCGAGGCCCGGGCGGTCCGGGACGGCGATCTTGCCACCCTTGATCTGGAGCGGCTCCTTCGTCAGCGCTTGACCGTCCTGCCAGATCCAGTGGGTGTCGATCGCGGTGACCTTGCCGGGGGCGGCGGCGCCGACATGGGTGAACATGGCAAGCGAAATGTCGAAATGGTTGTTGGAGTGCGAGCCCCAGGTCAGGCCGTTGTCACGGCAGGTCTGGGCCACGCGCACCGAGCCTTGCATGGTCCAGAAATGGGGATCGGCCAAAGGGATGTCCACGGCCCCGAGCCGCAGCGCATGGGAGAGCTGCCGCCAGTCCGTGGCGATCATGTTGGTGGCGGTCGGCAGGCCGGTGGCGCGGCGGAACTCGGCCATGATCTCGCGGCCGGAGAAGCCGGCCTCCGCGCCGCAGGGGTCCTCGGCATAAGCGAGGATGCCATGCATGCCCTTGCAGAGGCTGATCGCCTCATCGAGCGACCAGGCGCCGTTGGGGTCCAGCGTGACGCGCGCGCTGGGGAAGCGTTTTGCGATTGCGGTAACCGCCTCGATCTCCTGCTCGCCGCGGAGCACGCCGCCCTTGAGCTTGAAGTCGGCGAAGCCGTAATGGTCGTGGGTCGCCTCCGCAAGCCGCACCACGGCCTCTGGCGTCATCGCCTCCTGGTGGCGGAGGTTGAACCAGTCGGGCTTGGCGGTCTCGCCAGTGACGTAGTCGAGCTTCGACTTACGGCGGTCGCCAACGAAGAAGAGATAGCCGAGCGTCTCGACGCTGGTGCGCTGCTGGCCTTCGCCAAGCAGTGCTGCGACGGGCAGTCCGAGATGCTGGCCGAGCAGGTCGAGCAGCGCGGATTCGATCGCGGTGACCGCATGGATCATCACGCGAAGATCAAAGGTCTGCTTGCCGCGTCCGCCGACGTCGCGGTCGGCGAAGGCGGTACGGATATCGGCGAGGATGTTGTTCATCGCGCCGACCGTCTTTCCGATCACGAGGTCGCGCGCGTCCTGGAGCGTCTGCCAGATCTTCTGCCCGCCGGGCACCTCGCCGACGCCGGTGTGGCCGGCATTGTCGGTGAGGATGACGATGTTGCGGGTGAAGAACGGCGCATGCGCGCCGCTCAGGTTGAGGAGCATGCTGTCGCGGCCAGCGACCGGGATCACCTGCATCGCCGTGATAACAGGTGCTCCGGCGACTGACGCGCCGGAAATCTCAGTCTGGGCCATCGCAGGCTCCTCCCTGTCGTCTTGCTATTCTGCAGCCTGTTGTGACGATCGTGCGGCGGGCAGCTTCTGCACCAGTGCGGTTAGCTCCGCCATCTCCTGCTCGGTGAGATCAGTCAGCGGCGGACGGACGGGGCCGGAATCGCGGCCGATCACCTTCATGCCGGCCTTGATGATCGAGACCGCGTAACCCTTCTTGCGGTTGCGGATCGCGATCAGCGGCAGGATGAAATCCTTCAGGCCGGCCTGGATCGTGGCGTGGTCGCGCTTGCGCACCGCGGCGTAGAAGTTGGTGGCGAATTCCGGCACGAAGTTGAACACGGCCGAGGAATAGGTCGTCACGCCCATGTCGAGATAGGGCAGCGCGAAGGTCTCGGCGGTCGGCAGGCCGCCGACATAGGTGAGGCGGTCGCCGAGCTTGGTGTAGACGCGGGTCATCAGCTCGATGTCGCCGATGCCGTCCTTGTAGCCGACGAGGTTCGGGCAGCGCTCGGCAAGGCGCGCGAGCGTGTCGGGCTGCAGGATGGCGTTGTCACGGTTGTAGACGATGACGCCGATCTTCACGGCGGCGCAGACCGCCTCGACATGGGCGGCAAGGCCTTCCTGCTCGGAATGGGTGAGATAGGGCGGCAGCAGCAGGAGGCCGTCGGCGCCGGCCTTTTCCGCACCGATCGCGATCTCGCGGGCGATCGCGGTGCCGTAGCCGGTGCCGGCGAGCACGGGCACGCGGCCCTTGGTCTCGTCGACGGCGACCTTCACGACCTGCGGAACTTCTGATGGCGTCAGCGAGAAGAACTCGCCGGTGCCGCCCGCGGCGAACAGGCCTGCGACGTCATAACCGCACAGCCAGTCCATGTTGGCGCGATAGGTCGCCTCGTCGAAGGAGTAGTCCGCCCTGAACGGCGTGACGGGGAAGGACAGGAGGCCCGATCCGATCTTCTGGGCCATTTCCTGCGGGGTCATCTTGCTCATGGGCGCTCCCTTCTCGTGTTGCGGAGGACGCAAGCAGAGGCCGCACGTCCATGCGCCGTGGTTTAGGAGACCGTTCGATGCGCGTCCAAGCCAAAGCCTATATCGACCGATGCGGATTGAGCATCAATCCTCCGCCAGCTCCGCCGAGGACAATTCGCCGGCGATCTTGACCAGCGCCGAGAGCAGCGGGTTCTCGTCCTCGCGCCGCCACACCATGAACAGCTCGACCGGAACGCGCGTGCGCAGCTTCAGCGGACGCAGGCGGACGTCGGAGATCTTCAGGCTCGCCGCTGCCGCCGGTACGATGGCGAGGCCGAGTCCGGCGCGCACCATCGCGAGGATCGAGTGGATCTGGCTGAGATGCTGGACGTAGCGCGGCAGCACGTCGGCACGGGTGAACAGCGCCACCAGGAGGTCGTGGAAGTAGCGGCTCTCATAGGGCGAATACATCACGAAGGGCTGGTCGTCGAAATCCTTGATGGTGATGCCGTCGGCATTCGCCAGCGGATGCTTCTTCGGGATCGCCGCGAGCAGCGGCTCGGCGACGACGCGGCGGCTGGCAAGCTCGGGCCGCGCGATCGGCGGCCGCAGCAGGCCGGCATCGATCTGGCCAGAAGTCAGAGCCTCGAACTGGTCGCCCGATACCATCTCCTTCAGCGAGAAGTCGACCTCCGGCAGCTTGGCGCGGCAGGCGGCGATGAGTTCGGGCAGGAAGCCATAGGCCGCGGCCGCGGTGAAGCCGACCTTCAGCGAGCCGGTCTTGCCGAGCGCGATGCGGCGGGCCACCTGCGAAGCGCTTTCGGCAAGCTTGAGGATGCGTCGCGCCTCCGGCAGGAAGCTGCGCCCGGCCGGGGTGAGGCGCACCGAGCGGCTGGTGCGCTCCAAGAGCGGCGCGTCGATGATGTGCTCGAGCACCTGGATCTGCCGGGACAGCGGCGGCTGCGTCATGTTGAGCCGCACGGCGGCGCGGCCGAAGTGCAATTCCTCCGCCACCGTGACGAAACAGCGGAGCTGGTTGAGGTCGAACATCGATACATGCCTTAGATGAATAAGGCGTTTCCCCGGCACTTCTAGCATCGATCACCCCCAAAACAAAGACGGCGGCCTTGTGGGCCGCCGTTGAGTTGCCTGGTCAAGCTCCCATGGGAGCCCTCAGGAGGAACAGGCTGACGCGAGACAGCCTCACGTCCGCTGCGGACGCCACTGCGCTCATCACGCGCCACTCTTAGGCCTCGGCCGTTTGCCCGACACGAGTCCTAGAGGTGCGCGCGGCGAAGTGTCCAAGTTCAAGGCAGTATCGATCGATGCTGTTTTTGGATCGATGGAACGGCGAAGTGGGGGATGATCGGTGTTGGGAAACCCTATCAAACCACCGCTGTCATTCCCCGCGAAGGCGGGGAATCCAGTACGCAGCGGCGTCTCGATTCAATCACTGCTGTCACGGAGTACTGGATCGCCCGGTCAAGCCTGGCGATGACGGTGAGTGTGTGGAGACAGCGCGCGCTATTGCTGCGCGCTGGGCAGCAACTGCGGCAGCAGTCCGCGCGTCACGTTCGGCGGCACGGCGTCGAGGCCGAGCACGGCGCTCGCCGCCGGCAGCGCCGCATCGGCCATCGCGGCATGGCCCTCGGCGCTCGGATGCACCGCGCCGCCATAGACGGCGGAGAGCACGCCCCAGGTCGCATCGTGGATGTCGGTCGGCTGGCTCGCCGCCGGCAGGCCCTGCGGATAGGTCATCGCGGCGAAATAGCTGTCATTGGCGTCGCGGACCCAGCGCGCGCGGGGCAGGTAGGCGCGGTACTCCGAGGCGCCGCGGCCGCACAGCATCGGCTGGCTCGCCGCGCTGACGATGTCGGGATCGAAGCTCTGGCCGTTCGCGGCAAAGCAGCTGCGGTCGAATTCGGGATCGTTGCCGGAACGGGCGCAGAAGCCGTGCTCGGCGAACGCGGCCTGGTGCGCATCGACGAAGGTCATGCGGTCGGCTTCGGGATCGCGGCACAGCGCACCGCGGGTGCAGGTGGCGAGCCCCTTCAGCTGCGGCAGGAATTCGCTGTCGACGAAGGCGGAGACGCGGGAAAGGCGCTGCGGATCGGCATTGAAGGACGGGTGGATGTCGAAGCCGGCCCGGCCGCCGCGGCAGGGCGCGCCGCCGTCGGCGAGCGCAGGGTTGGCATAGGAGACATAGACCACGTGCGAGAGGTCGCCGCCGACCAGCGGCTTCAGCGCCTCGCGCAGCTTGACGAAATTCTGCGGCAGCTCGCGCTGGAGCGCATCGCGGGAATCGTCGACGCTCGCCAACACGCCGGAGCGGCGGAACAGCGCGCGCTCGGTCGCGGTTTCGACGATGACGTCGGCGACGAGGCCGGAGAAATAGACGTCGTTGGCACCGACCGAGAGCAGCACGAGATCGAGCGTGCGATCGGGCTGGCGCTTCTTCGCCGCGGTGACGGCTTCCCGCAGCTCGGCGACCTGCGCGTTCACGCTGGTGTTGCAGACGCCGGTCTTGCCGGGCGGGCATTCGCGGGCGCGCTGCGAGCCGAGCAGCCCGTCGCCGATGCTCGCGCCGGTGCAGGCGAGCGGCAGGAAGGTCACGGCGATGTGGGTGTAGCGCACCGCGAGCGCCAGCGCGGTGCGCGCCTGATAGCTGTAGAGCGATCGATGGCACGGCGCATTGAACCAGAGCGCGCTGTAGCGCTGCCAGTTGGCGAGCGTATCCGGCGCCTCGCAGGCGCGGCCGCCCTTGAAGCCGTGGCGGCTCGGCCGGTAGTACTGCGCGCCGGCGGTGCCGAGATAGGAGCGGAAGCAGAAGCCTTCGTCCGACAGCGCCAGCGGCCGGTCCGGATTGCCTTCGCCGGAGGCGATGCTGTCGCCGAGACCTGCGATGAAGATGTCGCGGACCTGGATCTCGGTCTGGATCCGCTGGGTCGGATCGGAGCCGGCCGAGACATCGACGGTCGCAACCGTCGGCTTGCCGTAGCGGACACGCAAATTGATCGGCTCGGCGCAGTCGAAGGTCGAGCTCTGCGGGCCATCGCCGTCATCGAACGACCAGGCGCAGGTGGCGCCGACCGGCACCGCGCCGGTCAGGCGCACCGTCACGGGATGGTCGATCGGCGTGATGTAGTTCTCTTTGACGTTGTCGCGGGTGCAGGGCTGGTTGACCCGGCCCTGCAGGTCGATGCAGAGCCGGTTGACCATGTTGCGGGCCCAGCCGCGGCCCTCGCTCTGGAGCTCGAGGGACTGTTCGGCGGCCAGAATGCTGCGGTTGCGCGCGTTCTCGACATGGAGCAGGAAGTCGCGCTCCTCGCGGAATAGCCGGAAGCGGTTACGCACCTCCCAGCTGATCTGCATGGTGCCGGCGTCCTGCGCGGCGGCGCGCTCGGGCAAAGCAAGGAGGCCGGCAAGCAGCACGGCGCCGGCCGAGAGGGTGCGAAGGAATACGGAAATCATGGCCCGCGTCTTCAACGGCAAAGTTGAGGCGGAAATAAGAGAGGATTGTGCCGCGGCCTGCAACCCTTGCCCGACGATTGCGGAGGTGGCGTCGGCGGCTCAGCGCTTGCTGGCCCGCCGTAGCAGCCGTTCGCGCTCCATCGGCGTCACCTCCTTGGGCAGGTTGGCCTGCGCGCAGGCTTCCGCCAGCCGCCGCCGCTCCTGCCACGGCGCGACCACATTCGTCCAAAGCTCGCGCGTGCCCATGATGGAGATGGCAAGGCCGAACGGGATCACGAAATAGAGAATACGGAACACCAGCAGCGTGGCCAGAAGCTCCTCGCGGCCGAACTGGGGCAGCGCCACGAGCATGGCGGCATCGAACACGCCGATCGAGCCCGGCGCGTGGCTGGCAAAGCCGATCAGGGTCGCCAGGATGAACACGACCGCGAGCGACATGAAGTCGATCGGCGGGTTGGCCGGCATCAAGAGGTACATTGCCGTGGCGCAGAAGCCGAGATCGACGACGCCGATCAGGATCTGCACCAAGGTCAGCGGCGCCGAGGGCAGCACCACCTTCCAGCCCTTCTGGCCGAGCTCGCGGCGCTTCTCGCCCATGCAGAGCCAGACCAGATACGCGCCGATCGATGCGAGGCCGCCGAGGGCGATCAACCGGTTGAGCGAGGAGGGCAGCTGATCCATCGAGGAGGCCGCATCCGGATGGATGGCCATGCCGATCGAGAGCACGAAGATGTTACCGAGCCAGAAGGTCAGGCCCGACAGGAAGCAGATCTTCGCGACGTCGATCGCGTTCAGTCCGTAGTCCGAATAGATCCGGAAACGGATCGCGCCGCCGGTGAAGACCGTGGCGCCGATGTTGTGCCCGATCGAATAGGACGTGAAGCTGGACAGCGCCGCGATGCGATAGGGCACGTGCTTCTTGCCGATCGTTCGCAGCGCAAAATAGTCGTAGAAGGTCAGCGTACAGAACGCGAAGGAGACGCAGATCGCCGCCAGCCCGATGTTGCCGCGGGGAATCTCCGTCAACGCGGTCAGGATGACCCCGGTATCGATGCCCTTGAGCGTCCGCACCAGCGTGGTGATCGCAAACGCGATGATGAAGATGCTCGCGGCGACGCCGAGCCGTCGCCAGCCGATCCATCTATTGAAGCCGCGTTTCAACGCGGGCAGCAGTCCGTGCATTCATCCTCCCGGCGGGGGGCAAGACCGACCGGGCCAGACATTGGCCGGTCGGGTGCGATCACGGCCAAAAGGCAGGCATCGATCGCTAGGCATGATCCAGCTCATTTAAGGCAAAATCAGCGGCTTGTGCAGCCCTTGACAACAATAGGTTCTGCGTTCGGCGGGCAACTTTGTCATACGCGGTTCATATCGGCGGCGCGTTAAGCATATGAGTCGCGAAACCAGGCTCCATCCGCGCGCTCACCGTGCCGATACGATCTCAGATCCCGGCGCCGTCCGCATTGTTCCAACGCAGAGCCGTATCGGCGTTTTTGGAACGTCGATGCCGCGTGGTCGTTAGCCTTCATCAGCAATCGAACATGGCGGAATACGCGGCTTTTTCGTGCAAGCCGGCGCCTCCGTGTTCCCAAGACCCGAGAGGATCGGAACGATGGGACTGTTCACAAAAGACATCAAGACCATGAACGACCTGTTCGTACATCAGCTCCAGGACATCTATTACGCCGAGCAGCAGCTCACCAAGGCGCTGCCGAAGATGGCGACCAAGGCCACTGATCCGCAGCTGAAACAGGGCTTTTTGACGCACCTCGAGGAAACCAAGCAGCACGTTGCGCGGCTCGAGGAGGTCTTCAAGATGCACGGCGTCCCCGTGAAGGCGGTCGACTGCCCGGCGATCGATGGCATCATCGAGGAAGCCGACGAGACCGCCGGCGAAGTCGCCGACAAGGCGGTGCTCGACGCGGCCCTGATCAATGCGGCGCAGGCCGCGGAGCATTACGAGATCGTCCGTTACGGCAGCCTGATCGCCTGGGCCAAGCAGCTCGGCCGCAACGATTGTGCGGCGGTGCTTGCCAAGACGCTCGAGGAGGAGAAGGCGACCGACCAGAAGCTGACGACACTCGCCGAGAGCAAGGTGAATCTGCGCGCGGCGAGCTGAGTAGAGGAAACTACGAGCGCCGCGCGACGGTCCGCGCGGCGCTTGTGCTTGTTCGCTTCCCGCTGCCGTGGTGCTGCTTCGGTGCGCCGCCGCGAGGATCAGCAATGTGAGCGAACTCGCTCATCTTCCATTCACCACTTCCGGAGCAGGTTTGTAGCCGGTTACCGATCGTCCACCACTGTCGGCTCAAGTGCGGGTCGATAGGGGCCGGCAATGTATCAAGTTCTCTACTGTCTCACCGACGAGCATGACTGGCGACTGGTGGCCCTTGGGGGCGCGGTGTGCCTGCTCGCCAGCGCCGCGGCGATCAGCCTGTTTCAGCGCGCACGCGCGACGCACGGAGCCGGGCGTCTGGCCTGGATCGCCCTGGATGCGGCCGTGAGCGGATGCGGCATCTGGGCGACGCATTTCATCGCGATGCTTGCCTATGGCCCCGGGAGCGCCGGCGCCTACAACATCCCGGTGACAATTCTGTCGCTGATGCTTGCGATCTCCTTGACCTTCGTGGGCCTGAGCATCGCCGTGGCGTCCTCGCGCCCGGTGTGGATCGTCGTCGGCGGCGCCATCGTCGGCCTGGGTGTCGCGGCGATGCATTACACCGGCATGGCGGCGCTGGAGATGCCGGCACGGCTGGATTGGATCGGGAGCACGGTTGCCGCCTCGGTGCTGTTCGGCGTCGTCTTCGCAGCGCTCGCGCTGTTCGTCGCCGCGCGAGGTGACGGCATTCGGCATGCGCTGAGCGCGACTGCTCTGTTGACGCTCGCGATCGTTGCCCATCATTTCACCGCGATGGGCGCGGTGCTGCTGACGCCGGACCCGACGATCGCGATCAGCGGGCTCTCGGTCCCGCCGGCCTCGCTGTCGTTCCTGACTGCCGGCGCCGCCGTCGCGATCATCGCGATTGCGCTCGTGGCCGCGCTGCTCGACCGCCGCGCCAAGGGCGAACTGGGCCGCCAGCAGATCGTGCTCGACAGCGCGCTGGAGAACATGTCGCAGGGGCTGTGCATGTTCGACGCGGAAGGCAAGATCATCCTGTTCAACGAGCGCTATGCCGCGATGCTCCGTCGAACCGAAGTGCCGCTCGCCGGCCGCTTGCTGGTCGACGTGCTCAGGGAAGAGCAGGCCAAGGGCCAATGGCAGGGCGACGCCGATGAATTCTTCGCCCGCCTCGTCGCCGACGCGCGCGAGGGCCGCACCACGACCGACGTCGTCAACCGGTTCGGCCGCTCCATCCGGGTCGTCAACCAGCCGATGCAGGGCGGCGGCTGGGTCGCGACCTTCGAGGACATCACCGAATGGCTGGAGGCGCAGGCCAAGATCTCGCACATGGCGCGACATGACGCGCTGACCAGCCTGCCGAACCGCGTGCTGTTCCACGAACAGCTCGAGCAGGGACTGCGCCAGACCAAGTCGGGCGACCAGCTCGCGGTGCTTTGCCTCGATCTCGATCACTTCAAGGACATCAACGACTCCCTCGGCCATCCCATCGGCGATGCGCTGCTCAAGGAGGTCGGCCGCAGGCTCGAGGCCACCGTCGGCGAACAGGACACCGTGGCGCGGCTCGGCGGCGACGAGTTCGCGGTGGTCCAGATCGGACGCTCCGAGGAGATCGCCGCGCGATCGCTTGCCGGACGCCTCGTCGAGGTGATCTCGGCGCCTTACCAGATCGACGACCATCAGATCGTGATCGGCGTCTCGATCGGAATCTCGCTGTCGCCGCAGGACGGCAGCAATCCGGACGAGTTGCTCAAGAACGCGGATCTTGCGCTCTATCGCGCCAAGGCGGATGGCCGCGGCACCTACCGCTTCTTCGAGACCGGCATGGATGCGCGTGCGCAGGCGCGGCGCCTTCTGGAAATGGATCTGCGCGCGGCGCTGCAACGCGACGAGTTTGAGGTCTATTACCAGCCGATCCGCGAGGTCGCCAGCGGTCGCGTCGTCGCCTTCGAGGCGCTGCTGCGCTGGAACCATCCGCAACGCGGGCTGATCGCGCCGATCAGCTTCATCCCGCTGGCCGAGGAGACCGGGCTCATCGTTCAGCTTGGTGAGTTCGTGCTGCGCTCCGCCTGTGCCGACGCGGCCACCTGGCCCGACGATGTCGACGTCGCCGTCAATTTGTCGCCGGTGCAGTTCAAGAGCCCGAACCTGATCGCGGCGGTGACAGAGGCGTTGGCCATATCGGGACTCGGTGCGCGCCGTCTCGAGCTCGAGATCACCGAATCCGTCCTGCTCCAGAACAGCGAGGCGACGCTGACGACCTTGCACGAGCTGCGTGCCATGGGCGTGCGGATCTCGCTCGACGATTTCGGCACCGGCTATTCGTCGCTGAGTTATCTGCGCAGCTTCCCGTTCGACAAGATCAAGATCGACCGCTCCTTCGTGTCGGAGCTGGCGACGCGCGAGGATTCCATGGCGATCATTCGCGCCGTGACCGGCCTCGGCCGCAGCCTCGGCATCGTCACCACGGCAGAGGGCGTCGAGAACGACGCGCAGCTCGAGCTGCTCCGGCGCGAGGGCTGCACCCAGGCGCAGGGTTATCTGTTCAGCAAGCCGCGGCCCGCCTCGGATGTCGCGATCATGCTGGAACGGCCGCGGCTGCGCGCGTCGGCTTGAGAGGTCAGCTTCGGCGCAGCGCGAAATGCGCGCCGCAGAACGCCATCACGGCGCCGAGACACAGGGCGGCAAGCCCGGCGAGCACGCCCGAGACGGTCGGGATCGGGCTCGGCGCCGACGCCGCCTGGCCCGCTCCCGCAAGCAGCAGCACGCCGACCGCGATCAGGAATTGCCGCATCCGCTGCGGGATCTGTCCGGAGACGGCGCTCTGCATCAGGCTCGCCGTGAAATAGCCGCCGGAGAAGCCGACGGTGGCGATCAGCCACCAGGCGATGGCGGCGCCCGCCGGAATGAACTCATGCGTGTCGGAGCGCCAGAGGCGGCCGAGATCGAGACCGTAGCGCGCGCCCAGCATGTGCACCGCGAGCGCCAGCAACACACCGGAGATCATCGCGGCGCCGAGAATCAGGCGGCGCGGAAAAAAGGTCGTCTCAGCCATGTCTCGCTTGTAGGATGGCCGGGGGCGATCGCGCAAGCCGATCGCCCAAGCGATCGCCCATGGGTTCGTTGACGACATGCCGGGAGCGGAAGCGGGTTCGACCACGAGCTATGCCTACAAGGCCTCGTTGATCGGCTCGGCGCATCGCTTCGAGCTGACGGAGCAGGGGCTGTCCTGGCACATCGCCGGCCGCTCCGGCCTGTGGCGCTATGACGAGATCTCGGCGATCCGGCTGTCGTTCCGCCCGGTGTCGATGCAGCAGCACCGCTTCCGCGCCGATATCAGCCGCGCCGGCGGCGGCCGCATCGCGATCCTGTCGACGAGCTGGCAGACCGCGGCGCTGATGGCGCCGCAGGACAACGGTTTTCGCGATTTCCTGATCGAGCTGCATGCGCGGATGGCCAAAGCCGGCAGCCGCGCCGAACTGACCGCGGGCCTCGGCCGTAAAACCTATGCGGCGGTGCTGGCGTTCCTGGCCGTGCTCGCTGTGGCAATGGCGGGGCTGTTGATCCGCGCGCTTCTGACCGGCGAGCTCGCGGGCGTGCTGTTCATCCTCGGCTTCGCCGCGCTGTTCGCCTGGCAGGTCGGCGGCTTCGTGCGGCGCAACCGGCCGCAGAGCTACAGTTTCGATCGCGTGCCGAAGGCCCTGCTGCCCTAAAGCGTTTGCGAGCGAAGTGGGTCCGGTTCGCGTGAAGAAAACGCGTCAGATGAGAGCCCTACTCCGTCGAATCGAAATCGTCCTCCTTGGTGCCGAGCAGCGAGACGATGGTGCGCAGGCCGGAATCGAGCTGCTCGGGCGACGGCGGGGCGAGCGCGAGCCGCACCGCGTTCGGCGCATGACCGTGCGCGATCGCGAAGGTCGAGGATGGCGTCAGCGCGATGCCGCGCCTTGCTGCTGCGGCGACGAAGGTCTGCGAGCGCCAGTGCGGTGGCAGCGTCAGCCAGAGATGATACGAGCGCGGATCGGCGGCGAGCTGGTAGCCGGAAAGCAGCCGTGCGGCGGTCTGCTGTCGGCGCGCGGCATCGATGCGTTTCAGCCGGGTCAGCTCGGCGACGGTGCCGTCGGCCATCAGCCGCTGCCCGGCCGCGAGCGCATGGCCGGAGGCGATCCAGCCGCCGGTCCGCACCGCGCTCATCACACTCTCGCGCAAGTGAGGCGGCGCGACGAGGATGCCGAGCGCGAGCCCCGGCGCGACCTTCTTGGACAGGCTGTCGAGCACGATGCAGCGGTCGGGCCCGAGCGCCGCCAGTGGCGTGTCGTCGGCGAGGAAGCCGTAGACGGCGTCCTCGATGATGGTGAGATCGAGCTTCTCGGCGACGCGCATGATGTCGGCGCGCCGCGTCGCATTCATGGTGACGCCGAGCGGGTTCTGGATGATGGGCTGCAGATACAGCGCCGACAGATGCGCCTCGCGATGGGCCTTCTGGATGGCGTCGGGCCGCGCGCCGAACTCGTCCATGGGGATCGGGACCAGCGTCACACCGAGCCGCGCGGCGATGCTCTTGACGTAAGGGTAGGTCAGCGCCTCGACGCCGCAGCGGCCGCCGGTGGGCACCAGCGCGGCAAGCGCGGCCGCGAGCGATTGCTTGCCGTTGGCGGTGAAGAAGATCTGCTCGGGCTGCGGCGAAAAATCCTTGCGTGCGAGATAGGCAGCGGCGGCAACGCGGGCGCTCTTGGTGCCGGTGCTGGTCGAAACGCGCAGCGCGGATTCCAGCGCGTCGATGCGCTCGAGCCCCGCGAGGCTCTTGGCGATCATCGCCCATTGCTGCGGCAATAGCGGGTAATTGACCTCGAGATTGATGCGCGCGTCGGCCGGCTCGCGCATGGTCTCGACTTCACGCCTGACGTCGCCGGAGATGAACGTGCCGCGCCCGACCTCGCCGACCACGAGGCCGCGGCGGAGCAATTCCGTATAAACCCGGCTCGCGGTCGAGACCGCGATGCCGCGGTCATAGGCAAAATTGCGCTGCGGCGGCAGCCGGTCGCCGGGTCTTAACGTGCCGTTAGTGATATCGGCCGCAATGGCATCGGCGAGCTTCACGTACTCGAACTTGGACATATTGCACCGAGAGCAATGTTTTGCTTGCTCCGAGAAGTGTACTGGAGCATTTAAGTTCCATCAAGTTCCGCGATTGGGCCGAGGAGAGCGAGAGCAATCCGACGGCAAATGAGGTGCAGGCGCCAGCAAGCGTCCGCGCCAACGGCACCTGCTTCGCCGCGCGGGACGATAGGCCGGAGAAGAAGAATGACCACGATCTCGCAAACTGCTGGGCGGACCTTACGCCCATCCTCATCGGGCGGATTTTTCAGTGCCCTAGCCCTGCGCCTCACCGCGCTGTTCGACCGCCTGGAGCGCCGCTCCGCCGTCAAGACCCTGAACGAGCTCGACGACCGCGCCCTGCGCGACATCGGCATCACGCGCAGCCAGATCGAGGATGCCGTGTACGGACAGTTCAAGACCGAGCTGTCGCGGTATCTGTGATACTCGCCTGTCCCGGACGCGCTGCAGCGGGAAACGCTGCTGCGCAGAGCCGGGACCCAGCGGATCGCACTCGCTGACGCATGGGCCCCGGCTCTGCAGCGCATCACTTCGTGCTGCGCAGCGTCCGGGGCACGGAAGCGCGAGTGTGGCACGCAGCTGCCTCTACGTCATTGCGAGCGCAGCGAAGCAATCCAGGCTGTTGCCGCGGAAAGACTCTGGATTGCTCCGCTGCGCTCGCAATGATGGAGTCTGCTGCCCTTCAGTGCCTCACCACCAGCACCGAGCACTTGGCGTAGCGCACGACGTGGCCGGCGTTGGAGCCGAGGAAATAGGTGCGCATCGCCGGCCGGTGCGAGGTCATCACGATCAAATCGGCCTTCACGTGCACGGCCTCCTCCAGGATCTCATGATAGATGCCGCCCTGGCGCACCACGCTGGAGATGCGGGACGGCTCGATGCCGGATTCGCGGGCGACGATGGCGAGGGCCTCTTCCGAGGTCTGGCGCTGCTGCTCGTCGAAATCGGCCGGGACGTACTCGGCCAGCATCACCGGCGTCATCGGCAGCACGTTGAGCAGGCGCACGGTGCCGCTCCAGGTCTGCGACAAAGTCGCCGCGGTCGCGATCGCCGGCTTGGCGAGATCGGTGTCGGCGAGATCGATGGGCACGAGGATGGACTTGAACATCTGCGCCTCCCTGTGAACCAGGCTGAACCAACCGGTCGAGACGGCGCCCGCGCGTCTAGCCCGATCGAAGCAGCTTGGGGCTGACGAACAGCACCAGCTTGCCGCGGCGGTAGGCCACGTCATCCCAATCCTTGACGTCAAAGTCGAAGATCGCAAGCCCCGCTGTGGGCAGGTTGTCGCCGAGGGCCTTGGCGCCATCGGGATCGCCGCCGCCGATCAGCATGAGCGCGACCTCGTGCATGCCGGGATTGTGGCCGATCAGCAGCAGCCGCTTCGGATCGGCGGGGGCGGTTGCGGTGCGAATGGCGTCCAGGATCTGCGCGGGATCGGCGCCATAGAGTTCCGGCAGGACCTCGACCTGCGGCGCCGGGACGCGGTCCTTCATCGCCTCCCAGGCGATGTCCCAGGTCTGACGGGCCCGCACGGCGTGGGAGACCAATACGGTATCGGGGAAGGGCGGATGGGCCGCGATCCAGTCTCCCATCCGCGCGGCATCCTTGTGGCCGCGGTCGTCGAGCCGGCGGTCCTGGTCACGGCCGCTCGGTGCGTCGGTCTCGGTCTTGGCGTGACGCAGCAGCATCAAACGGCGCATGGCATTCTCGAATCGTTCCACGTCCAGGATAATCTACAGGCGCCGGTTGAGGACAAGGTGACAAGGGCCCGCACAGTCCTCTAAGAAAACTGCATGAGCGAGACTTTCACAAGCGTGTCCCAGGAAGAAGCCGGCTTTCGCGACCGCGTGCGGCTGTCGTTCGATCTCGATGCCGACATTTGTGTGATCGGGGCGGGCTTGGCCGGGCTTACCGTGGCGCTGGAGGCGGCCCGGCTCGGGGCCAGTGTCGCGGTGCTCGAGGGCCGGCATATTGGCTGGAACGCCTCCGGAAACCAGCTCGGCACCGTGATGCCGGGCTTTGCGCTGCCGCTCACGGACCTGATCGAGCGCATCGGCTTGGAGGACGCCCGCGAATTGTGGACCCTGTCGAAGCAGGGCGCCGAGTTCGTCCGGGCCAACGCCAGCGAAGAGAGCATGCCGGGGATCGGCCTCAGCGACGGCGTGCTGGAGGTCTCCAATGTCGATGCCGGCGACCGGCTGATCAGCCGGCTGCAGATGCTGAACGAGGATTTCGATACCGAGGTCGAAGGCTGGCAGGTCGATCGCGTGCGCGAGGCGCTCAAGACCGATCATTACTTCCACGGCGTGTATTATCCGAAAGCGTTCCAGGTCGACGGCCGGAAATACGTGCACGGCCTTGCGGCGCTGGCACGGCGGGCAGGCGCCCGCATCTTCGAGGACACGCCGGTCGTCAGCATCGATCATTCCGGCATCCGCAAGCGCATCGTCACGCCCTCGGCGCGGCTGCGGGCGAGCCACATCGTGCTCGCCGGCAACATTCATCTCGGCGCCCCCTCCAAGCGCCTGTCGGAGACGTTGCTGCCGGTCTGGCGCTATGCCGGCGTGACCGCGCCGCTCGGCGAGCGCCTGCACGAGATCGTCGCCTTCAAGGGATCGGTGATGGATTCCGACGGCGTCGACCATTTCCGGGTCGTCGACGGCGACCGGCTGATGTGGGAGAGCCCGGAGACCACCTGGGCCGCGCGTCCGCAGCGCTTCGCCGGCGCCATCAAGCGGCGGATCCGGACGATCTTTCCCGAGCTCGGCAATGTCGAGATCACCGACATCTTCGGCGGCGCCACCGGCCAGACCGTGCACGGCATGCCGCAGATCGGCCAGCTGCGCAAAGGCTTGTGGGTGGCGAGCGGGTTCGGCCGCCAGGGCATGAACACCTCCGCCATGGCCGGACAGATGATCGCGCGCAGCATTTTGCGGGGCGATGAGCGCTGGAAGCTGTTCTCGCCGTTCGTACTGGTCTGGGCGGGTGGCGCCACGGGGCGCGTCGCCGGCCAGCTGGTCGGGATCTGGGGCAGGGCGAGCTCCGCCGCCGCAGGTGCGCTCGCCCGCTATCGCGAGCGCGCGAGGGTCAAGGACAGGCAACGCGAGGCCCGCCTCGCCGAAGCCAACCGCGCCGCCGGCACCGGTCCGCGCCGAGCGCCGCCCGGCGTGCGACCCCGGCCGGCGCCACCGCCGAAAGCCGCGGTCGGCGCTGCGGAACCGGTCGTGCACGAGGACCGCGTCTCGCAATAAGTTGAGCGAAATTCCGCTCCGACGTGTAACTTCGGCCGGCAGAAGCCCGTATCTCAGGGCGTGGACTTCCCGCGCACGGAGAATGACATGCTTGACCGCCGCATCCTGCTCACGACTGTCGCCGGCCTGTTCGGCCTTTCCGCCTTGCGCTGGCTGAGAGGAACACCTGCCGAGGCCGGCGAGAAGGCCGCGCAAAAGTTCGAGATCACGAAGACGGAAGCCGAATGGCGCGCCCAGCTCACGCCGCAGCAATATGAGATCCTGCGCAATCACGGCACCGAGCGGCCCGGCTCCAGCCCGCTGCTGAAGGAGAAGCGCAAGGGCATCTTCGCCTGCGCCGGCTGCGACCTGCCGCTGTTTACGTCGGAGACCAAGTTCGAGAGCGGCACGGGCTGGCCGAGCTTCTATGCGCCGATCGAAGGCAATGTCGGCAAGACCGAGGACCGCAGCTACGGCATGGTCCGCACCGAGGTGCATTGCCGGCGCTGCGGCGGCCATCTCGGCCATGTCTTCGACGACGGCCCGAAGCCGACCGGATTGCGCTATTGCATCGACGGTTTCGGCTTGGTCTTCCACCCCGCGGCGGCGTCGGCGACGTAGGATCTTTCTCCCTGTCATTCCGGGGCGGTCCGCAGGGCCGAACCCGGAATCTCGAGGTTCTCAGGTGCGCAATTGCGCACTTGGATTCGATGCTTCGCACCGCCCTCTAACGACAGGATGCCCCGGCAATTGTTGCCGGTCCCGGCAAATGTGCCCCGGTCGTCAGACCGGGGCTTTTTCATTAAGTCATTGATTTCCTGAAGATACTCGCATTGGCATAGGCCTTGCGACGTCTCTTTCCGATTGCGGCCATGGTCGACCGGCCGCCGAGATCGGATTTGGAGACAAAGTTATGGGTATCTTCGATGCAATGAACACCTCGGTGGGTGGCCTGCAGGCGCAGTCCTTCGCGCTGCAGAACATTTCCGGCAACATCGCGAACTCATCCACCACCGGTTACAAGGGCATCGGCACCAGCTTCGTCGACCTCATTCCGGACTCCTCGGTCCCGAGCAAGCAGGTGGCAGGCGGCGTGCAGGCCAACGCCAAGGCCACCATCACGACGCAGGGCACGATCTCGTCCTCCAGCGTCGCCACCAACATGGCGATCACCGGCGACGGCTTCTTCTCGATCCAGAAGGCGAGCGGCGTCGTCGACAACGTGCCTGTCTTCACCGGGGTGACCTACTATACGCGGCGCGGCGACTTCCAGCTCAATGCCAACGGCAACCTGGTCAACGGCGCCGGCTATTATTTGATGGGCGTCACCGTCGACCCGAAGACCGGCAACCCGACCGGCAGCGTGGCGAACGTCCTGCAATTCCAGAACAACTTCATTCCGGCGCAGGCGACGACCTCGATCCAGTACGCGGCGAACCTGCCGACCCAGCCGAACACAGTGGCGAAAACCACGGCCTCGACCGGCACATTGCTCGCGGCCGGCGGTCTCAACCCGTCCGATTTCGCCGCCAACCCGCTGCCGGTCGGCACCCCGCCGGCACCCTATGCCAATGCGACCGTGTCAGGCGCGGCCGCAACCGGCAACATCCGCTCGGCCTATTCGTCAACGACGGCCACCGGCACGGTTGCGCTCCAGAACAATTCGTCCGCGGTCGCCTCGACGACCACGTCGCTCGACAATACCGCCGGCACGCATCTCGCCTCCAGCATCCTCACCGCGCTGAGCGGCCAGACGTTGACCATCAACGGCAACACCATCACCTTCAACGGCGGCACCACGGTCTCGACCGTCGGCAGCAACACCACGATCGGTCTCGGTGCGGGTACGACGGCGACTGTGGCCGACATCCTGAACGCGATCCAGACCGCCGGCGGCGCCGGCGTCACCGCTTCGCTCTCGGTCAGCGGCAATATCCAGATCGCGACCGGCACCGGCACGGACGTTGCGATCGGCAGCGGCACGGCCGCCACCGCGCTCGGCATCAGCAGCGTGACACGTGGCGGCAACGTGCTGTCCTCGCCTGCAATCTCCGGCGCGACGGTGCTGAGCGGCTCGGCCACCGCCGGCGGTGCCCAGGTGCTCACGTCGGGCTTTTCCCCCGGCGACACCATCACCGTCAACGGCCAGACGCTGACCTTCATGGCCTCGGGCGCCTCGGGTGCGAACCAGATCAACGTCACCGACAACGTCACGACCCTGCTCGGCAAGATCGACGCGCTCTCCGGCGCCTCGGGGTCGTCGGTTAGCAGCGGCGGCGTGATCACGCTGAACACCGGCACCGTCTCCAACCTGACGGTCTCCAGCTCCAACAGCGCGGCCTTCTCCGCGCTCGGCTTCACCTCGACCATCACCAGGAATCGCGAGGGTGGCGGCACGGCCGGCACCGGCGGCGTGATCGGCAACGACATCGCCACCTTCACCAAGGAATCGATCAGCGGCGGCGCGGTGACCGCCTACAACGCCGCCGGTACGCCGGTGAACCTGCAACTGCGTTGGGCCAAGACCGACAGCGCCTCGCTGGGCGCGGGTCATTCCGACAGCTGGAACCTGTTCTACCAGACCGACCCGAACGCGACCGGCACGACGGTCGGCTGGGTCAACACCGGCCAGACCTTCACCTTTGCCGCCGACGGCTCGCTGACCTCGCCGAGCGGCTCGGGCATCACCATCAACAATGTCACCGTCAGCGGCCAGTCGCTCGGCTCCGTCGCCTTCAACATCTCCTCCGGAGGGCTGACGCAATATGCCAGCACCAGCGGCGCGGTGACGATCAACACCATCACCCAGAACGGCTACGCCGCCGGTCAGCTCCGATCGGTCGCCGTCAACAACAACGGCGTGGTGGTCGGCACCTTCTCCAACGGCCAGAACCTCAACCTCGCGCAGGTGCAGCTGTCGCATTTCAACGGCACCAATTATCTGAAGGCGATGGACGGCGGCGCCTATGCCGCGACCGAACAATCGGGTGACGCCATCGACGGCGCTTCGGGCACCATCAGCGGCTCGTCGCTGGAGGGATCCAACACCGACATCGCCGACGAATTCACCAAGCTGATCGTGACCCAGCAGGCCTATTCGGCCAACACCAAGGTGATCACGACGGCAAACTCGATGGTGCAGGATCTCCTCAACGTGTTGCGCTGATCGGCGCGTGACGTAACAAAGGCGGGCCAGTGATATGGGTTTGAGTTCAGCCCTCGCCAGCGCGATGAGCGGTCTGCGTGCCAACCAGGCCGCGCTCTCGATCGTCTCCTCGAACGTCGCCAATGCGCAGACGCCGGGTTACGTCGTCCAGACGCCGAACCAGATCGAGGTCACCACCGGCGAGTTCGGCGCGACGGCGATGACGACCGGCGTCAGCCGCCTGCTCGACACCTATGTGCAGAACCAGCTACGGACCGAGACCGGCGGCGGCGGCTACGCCGACCAGATGGCCAACATCCTGAAGCAGCTTCAGAATGTCTACGGCACGCCCGGCAATTCCGGCACGCTCGAAAGCGCGCTGAACAAGTTCACGACGGCGCTGCAGGCGCTGTCGACCAGCTCGGGTGCGTCGTCGGCGCAGACCGTCGCGCTCGGGGCGGCCCAGGCGCTCGCGACGCAGCTCAACGTCACCACCAAGGGCATCCAGTCGCTGCGCTCCAACGTCGAGCAGGATCTCAGCAATTCGGCGCAGGCCGCCAATGCGGCCATGAAGCAGATCGCCGACATCAACACCAGGCTCCAGGGCCTATCGGCCAACGATCCCTCGGCCGCAACGCTGATGGACCAGCGCGACCAAGCCATCAACACGCTGTCGAAATATGTCGACGTCCGCGTCACCACCGACAATTCGAACCAGGCCAACATCTACACCACGACCGGCATCCAGCTGGTCGGCGCCGGGCTCGCCTCGGAATTCTCCTTTGCCTCCGCCGGCGCGCTGTCGGCAACGTCGCTCTACAACATCGACCCTGCCAAGTCCGGCGTCGGCGCGTTCAACATCAAGCTCCCGAACGGCTCGCAAGTCGACGTCGTCGCCAACAACGTGGTGTCGTCCGGCCAGATCGCGGCCGACCTGAAGCTGCGCGACGACATTTTGGTGCAAGCGCAGAACCAGATCGACCAGCTCGCCGCCACGATGGCGAGCGCGCTGTCCGATAAGACCACGACGGGCAGCACGGTCACCGGCCCGCCGGCCGGCTTCGATCTCGAGCTCGCCGGTGCGCTGCCGGGCAACACGGTCAACATCACCTATACGGACACGGCGACCAACACGCAGCGCCAGATCACGCTCGTCAACGTGACCGACCCCGCTGCGCTGCCGCTCCAGAACGCGACCAACGCCAACCCGATGCGGATCGGCGTCGACTTCGCCGGCGGCATGGGCGCGATCGCCTCTGCGCTGAACACCGCGCTGTCGGGCACGCATCTGTCGTTCTCCGCCGCCCCGTCGCCGGCGACCGCCACGACGCTGCGGGTGACCGACGACAACACCGGGCTTGCCAAGGTCGGTTCGGCCTCGACCACCAAGACGATCTCGTCGCTGACCTCGGGCAATCCGCAGCTGCCGCTGTTCACCGACGGCGGGCAGGCGCTCTACACCGGCGCAATCACGGCGTCGGGCTCGCAGATGACCGGTCTTGCCGGGCGCATCGCCGTGAACACGCAGCTCGTGACCGATCCGACCCGGATGTCGGTCTACAATACCTCGCCGGTGACGCCCGCAGGCGACACCACGCGTTCGGACTATCTCTACTCGCAGCTCACCAGTGCAGTGTTTTCCTATTCGCCGCAGAGCGGCCTCGGCTCGGCGAGCCAGCCTTTCACCGGCAGCGTCTCGAACTTCCTCCAGCAGTTCTTGAGCGTGCAGGCCAACGCCGCGACCCAGGCGACCCAGCTCCAGCAAGGCCAGAGCGTCGTGGTCTCGACGCTCCAGGCCAAGTTCGACTCGACCTCCAAGGTCAACCTGGACTCGGAGATGTCGAACCTGATCCAGCTTCAGAATGCCTATGCCGCCAACGCCCATGTCATGTCGGTGGTGCAGACCATGATGAACACGTTGATCCAGGCTCAATTGTAAACAGTAACAGGGCTCCGAAAGATGGCGATCAGCAGCATCAACTACTCCTCGTCGATCCTCGGCGCGCAGATCCGCAACATCAATCAGCAGCTCACCGACCTCTCGACGCAGCTCTCGACCGGCAAGCTGTCGCAGAACTATGCCGGCATGGGGACGAACGAGGGCTTTGCGATCGCCGGGCGCGCGCAGCTCTCCAACATCGCCGGCTATACCGACACGATCACCAACGTCAACGTCAGCATCAACCTCGCCAACACCGCGCTGCAATCGCTGACCAAGATCCGCAGTACGGTGCAAACGGGCTCCGCCAACACCGCGCAAGATCTCAACGTCAACGGCCAGACGATTGCCCAGAACACCGCCGCCGCCCAGTTCGGCTCGATGGTCGGTGTCCTCAACACGCAGACCGGCAGCCGCTATCTGTTCTCCGGAACGGCAGTCAATACCCAGTCGGTCGCCGATGCCGGCGACATCATTAACGGCACCACGACACAGGCCGGCTTCAAGACCGTCATGGCCGAGCGCCAGGCCGCGGACCTAGGGACCAGCGGCATGGGCCGCCTGGTGCAGACGCAGCCGACGGCAAGCTCCGTGCAGGTGTCGGAGGACGTCGCCGGATCGCCGTTCGGCCTCAAGATCAAGGCGGTGTCCTCGACGCTGACAGGCGCGACCGTCACCGGCCCGAGCGGCTCGCCGGTGTCGTTCTCGGTCGATCTCAACGGCGTCAATCCGAACAACGGCGACAAGCTCAGCATTCAGTTCACCCTGCCGGACGGCACGACCGAGCAGATCGACCTGACGGCGTCCTCGGCAACGCCGACGCCGCTCGGCAGCTTCGCGATCGATGCGAGCACGCCCGTCAACCCGAACAATACTGCTGCGAATCTCAACACGGCGCTGAACACCGCGATTCAGAAGCTCGCCAACACCTCGCTGGTGGCGGCATCGGCGATCGTTGCGGGCGACAACTTCTTCAACACCGCGAGCTCTGCGATCGGCACCCCCGTCAACAACCAGATGGCGCCGGCGGCCCCGGTCACCGGCGCGACGGCGCTATCGGGCGCGAGCCCCTCGGACTCGATCTCGCCGGGCTTCGTCGCAGGCGATACCATCACCGTCAACGGGACCACGCTGACCTTCGTGGCCTCGGGCGCGACCGGCAACCAGCTCAATGTCACCGACAGCATCCAGACCCTGCTGAGCAAGGTCGACGCGATCACCGGGACCTCGAAGCCTTCGACGGTCCATGGCGGCTCGATCACGATCAACACCGACGATGCGGCGAGCCTCAACATCACGACGTCGAACACCGGCGCGCTGAGCGCGCTCGGGTTCAGCTCGACGCCGGTGACCGCCACGCAGCCGCCGCTGCGCGTCGGCTCCTCGCCTGCGAGCTCGGCGACCACGCTGGTGAACGGCTCGGCCAATACGGTGAAATGGTATTTGGGCAATGACGGGCCCGGCTCGGCGCGCTCGACCGCGATGGCGCGGGTCGACGATGCCGTGACGGTGCAGTACGGCGCCCAGGCGAATGAGGATGCGATCCGCCGGCAATTGCAGGCGATCGCGGTGTTCGGCACCTTCTCGACCTCGCCGACCGGGCAATATTCGGGCGGGCAGGTCTCGGCGCTCAGCCTGCGGGTGACCCAGGCGCTGACCCAGCAGCCCGGACAGCAGCGCATCGAGGACATCCAGACCGACATCGCGATGGCCCAGAACACGATGAAGGACGCGAGCACGCGCCAGACCCAGGCCAAGGCGCAGCTCCAGACCATCATTGACCAGGCGGAATCGGCTTCGCCCGACCAGGTCGCGAGCGAGATCCTGGCGCTGCAGAACGCCCTGCAGGCGTCCTACCAGGTGACCTCGAACCTGGCGCAGCTCTCGCTCGTCAAGTTCCTGTAATGAAGCGTTAAGACGCCGTTAACCATGCCTGTTTACCTCTTGGTGAGGATTGCAAGCGGGGGCGGAGCGGTCGATGTCGGACAAGATGCAGCTGGTGGTGGCGACGCCTTGCTTCGGCGGGCAGGTGTCGAGCATCTATGCGAGCTCGATCTTCGCGTTGCAGCGGGCCGTGCACGGCATGTCCAATCTCGATCTCAAGGTTCTCTTGCGCGACGGCGACGCGCTGATCACCCGTGCGCGGGCCAACCTGGCCGCGATGTTCCTGGACGATCCCAAGGCGACGCATTTCCTGTTCATCGATGCCGATATCGGCTTCAAGCCGGAGCAGGTGTTCCGCCTGATCGAATGCGGCGCGGACGTCGTCGCCGGCTGCTATCCGATCAAGCGGGTCAACTGGGACAAGGCCGCGCGGGCGATCCAGTCGGGTCGGGGCGACGTGCCGGCCGCCTCGCTCGACTACGTGCTCGAGATCGAGGATCCCGACCGCATCGTGGTGGTCAACGGATTCACCCGCGTGCGCTATGCCGGCACCGGCTTCCTGATGATCCGGCGTCACGTGCTGGAGGCGATGTGCCGCCACCCCGACTACGCGAACCTCCAGTTCTTCCGCGAGCATTCCCATGATGCGCTGGCGGCGAGCCGGAACCGGTTCGCGCTGTTCGAATGCATGATCGATCCGGCGACCGGCACCTATCTGTCCGAGGACTTCGCCTTCTGCAAGCGCTGGACCGATATCGGCGGCGAGATCTGGGCCGACATCCAGAGCCCGCTCGACCACGTCGGGCCGTCGGTGTTCCATGGCGACATCGCCTCGCAATTCGCAGCTGCGCCTGCGGCGGCCGATGCCGCGGCGTGAGCCTTTCGGGATGAGCGGCGGCCCATCCCCTCGGCCCGAGATGCAACGCGCCGCCGACGGCGGCTCGCGTTATCGCCTGCGCGACCTCTTCACGCCGCTCGACACGCTGCTCGTTTCCGGCGGAGATCCGCGCCTGGCGCTCGATCCCACCGGCCGCGCCAACGCCTATGGCTGCCCGGCTTCGCCGGAGCCGGAGGTGTGGAATTTCGCCTCCTCGACCGCGTCGACGATCTCGCAGGCGGCCTATGACCGCGCCGCGCTGGCGCGTGAAGAGCTGATGCACAAATGCCTGCTCGACGAGGTCGAGCTCGCTTTCGATGCACGCTGCGAGGACATGCGCCACGAGCTGCGCGGTCATCTCCAGCTCTCGCCGCGCGTCGACGTGGTGTTCTCGCCGTCCGGCACGGACTCCCAGCTCCACGCTCTGTTCCTGGCGCGCACGATGCTCGGCGCGCGGCCGGTGACGATCGTGGTCGGCGCCGACCAGACCGGCAGCGGCACGGCCCATACCGCGCGTGGACATCATTTCAGCACCCTAACGGCGAGCGGCTTTGCGGTTCGCAAGGACGGCGCGGTCGCGGGGCTCGCCGGCGCCGGCATCTCGCTGCCGTTGCGCGCGCCGGGGGCCGGGATCGCGATGCGCACGGATGCCGATGAAGCGGTGCTGCATGCGGTCGAGGCCACGATCGCACAAGGCGCGCCCGTGCTGCTCCAGATCATGGATTCCTCGAAGCTCGGATGGCGTGCGCCGAGCGCGGCCTGCCTCGACGAGATCGCGCGGCGCTGGCCGCGCAAAGTCCAGATCGTCGTCGACGCCTGCCAGGCCCGGCTCGGCCGCCGGCGGCTGCGCTCCTATCTCGACCGCGGCTATATGGTGCTGATCACCGGCTCCAAATTCTTCGGCGGACCTGCCTTCAGCGGTGCACTGCTGGTGCCGAAGGGCCTGTCGCGGTCGCTCGATCGCGTCGAGGGGATCGCATCTGGAATCCGTGATTACGCCGGCCGCTGCGATTGGCCGATGGCCTGGACGGCGCTGCGTTCGCGCTTCGAGCGCCGTCCGAATTTCGGTCAATGGCTGCGCTGGGAGGCGGCGCTGACCGAGATCGGCAGCTACTACGGCGTGCCCGGAGCCTTCCGCGCCGGGATGCTCGCCGAGCTCGCTGCCGGCATCGACAGCATGATCGCATTGTCGCCGTCGTTGCACGCTGTTTCGGCCGCGACCCATGTGGCCGGCATCGACGACGAGGAATTCGCGCAACCGACCATCTTTCCGTTCACGCTGCTGCGCGACGGCAAGCCGGTTTGTGTTGCCGAGACCGCTTCTGTTCATCGCGCGTTGGCGCGTGATGTCAGCGAAGAGATCAACGGCAGCACGGAGGACCGTCAGGTCGCCGCGCGGCGCTGCCTGATCGGCCAGCCGGTGCGGCTGGAGCGGCAGGACGAGACGCCGCAGGCCGTGCTGCGCCTCTGCGTCGGCGCGCGGCTCGTGACTGAGGCCTGGTCGCCGGACAGGGCGGAGGCGCAGCGCAACGTGCAGCACCTTCTCGACCAGATCGCCCACGTCCTGGTGAAGATCGAGCTGCTGCTCGCCGGTGGCGCAGCGGCGGCCGTGTCGGTAAAGCCCGCGTTCGAGGTGTGAGATGCAGCATCCGGTTTCCGCGCCGATCGGCTTGACCGCGGCGAACTATGCCGACCGCATCGGCTTTGCGCAGCTGACGCGCCGGGCCTTCGAAGGCGTCGATCTGCATCCGTTGCGCGATCAGCTCGTCGCGCGCATCGCGGCGGGGACCGCGCTTGCGGGCGAGGGGCTGGACCTGTCGTTGATCACCCAGCTGCTGGGTGACAAGGATCGGGGGCTTGCGATCCAGTCCGAGGTGCTGGCCTTCCATCAATTGTTCCGAACGCCCGGCGCAGGCCCGAAGCCGGGCTTGCGCCTGCTCGCGCTTGCAGCCGACATCGACATGGGCGGTAACACGCCGATTGATTTCCTGCTCGAGGGCTCCGATGTCGAGCTGTTGACTCTCTACGTGATCAAGGGCGTCGGTTTGCCCGAGACCTTGCCGGAGCACGACGTGGCCATCGTGGTCGCGTCCGATTCCGAGGAATGCCGTGAGGCGCTTGCGCTGATCGAAGGGGCCGCGCCGCACTGGCCGCGGCCGCTGCTCAATCGACCCGATCGCATCGGCAATCTCGATCGCGACAAGCTGTATCGGCTGCTAACGGACGTGCCCGGCCTCGACATTCCCGCGACCATCCATGCAACGCGCGCGCAATTGTCGGACCTCGCGCAGGCGCGGATCGCATGCGAGGACATCGCAGGCGAATTGCACTTTCCGATGATCGCACGGCCGCGCGGCTCGCATGCCGGCGTCGGGCTCGCGAAGCTCGACGATGCGGCGGCTCTGGCGGCCTATCTCGCCGAACGGAAAGAGCAGGACTTCTTCGTCGCACGCTTCGTCGATTATGTGAGCCCCGATGGGCTCTACCGCAAGTATCGCCTCGCCATGGTCGACGGCAAACCGTACGCGTGCCACATGGCGATCGCCGACCGTTGGGACATCTGGTATCTCAACGCCTACATGGCCTTCAACGAAGAGAAGCGGGCCGAGGAAGCCGTCTTCATGCGCGACTTCGATCATGCTTTCGGCGAGCGCCACAGAAACGCGATCGAGGAGATGAGCCGGCGCGTCGGCCTCGATTATTTCATCGTCGATTGCGCCGAGAACGCGAACGGCGAGCTTCTTGTGTTCGAGGCCGACAACACCGCCGTCGTGCACAACATGGATTCGCCGGTCGTGTTTCCGTACAAGCCGCCGCAGATGCGCAAGATCTTTTCCGCGTTCACGGCGATGCTGTTGCGGCATGCGAAGACGGGCGCGGAGAGCGCAGCATGAACGAGATCATCCGCAATACGCAAAGCTCCGTCGCGAATACCCCGCTAGATCCGCAGGACTGGAGCGAGTTTCGCGCGTTGGCCCACCGCATGCTGGACGAGACGATCGACGGCATTGCCAACGTTCGGGCGCGCCCCGTCTGGCGGCCGATTCCCGATGACGTGCGCGCGGCCTTCAGGGCGGACGTGCCGCGCGAGGCGAGCGACCTCGCGGAGGTCTATCGCGGATTCTCCGAGCATGTTGCGCCCTATGCGACCGGCAACGTCCATCCCGGCTTCATGGGCTGGGTGCATGGCGGCGGCACCGCCGTCGGCATGCTCGCGGAGATGCTCGCGGCCGGCCTCAACGCCAATCTCGGCGGACGCGACCACATGCCGATCGAGGTGGAGCGCCAGATCGTCGACTGGATGCGCCGCCTGTTCCTCTTTCCCGAGAGCGCGAGCGGCATCTTCGTCACCGGCACGTCGATGGCCAATCTGATGGCCGTGCTGGTGGCGCGCACCACCGCGCTCGGCACGCTGGCGCGGCAGCACGGCATCGGCAATGATGGTGCGCTGCTCACGGCCTATACGTCGCAGGCAGCGCATGGCTGCATCTCGAGGGCGATGGACATTGCCGGGCTCGGCACCGATGCGCTGCGCAAGATCGCCGTCGATGCCGATCATCGCATCGACGTTGCCGCATTGCGCGCACAGATCGCCGTCGATCGCGATGTCGGCTTCAAGCCTTTCCTGGTGGTCGCATCCGCCGGCACGGTCGATATCGGGGCGATCGACGACCTCAGGGCGATCGCTGCGTTGTGCCGCGAGGAAGGAATCTGGTTTCACGTCGACGGCGCTTTCGGTGCGCTCGCAATCCTGTCGCCGGAGCTTGCGCCGCTGCTCGGCGGCATCGAGCTTGCGGATTCAATCGCACTCGACTTCCACAAATGGGGGCAGGTGCCGTATGACGCTGGCTTCCTGCTGGTGCGCGACGGCGAGCAGCATCGGCAGGCCTTCGCGCAGCCGGCGGCCTATCTGAGCCGCGAGGCGAGGGGGCTTGCGGCGGGCGCGGTCTGGCCCTGCGATCTCGGCCCCGATCTGTCGCGCGGCTTTCGTGCGCTGAAGACGTGGTTCACGCTCAAGACGTTCGGTACCGACCGGCTGGGCCGGGCAATCGCACGAAGCTGCGCGCTCGCCAAATACCTGGAGGCGCGTGTGCTGGCCGAACCGCGGCTGGAATTGCTGGCACCGGTCAATCTCAACATCGTCTGCTTCCGCTATCGCAGCGGCGATGCGGTCAATCGCGAGATCGTCGCCGACGTCCAGGAGTCCGGCATCGCCGCGCCATCGAGCACGACACTGGACGGAAAGTTCGCGATCCGCGCCGCGATCGTCAATCACCGCACCGAGGAGGCGGACATCGATGCGCTGGTCGCAGCCGTGCTGCAGTTCGGTGGACAGCGGAGCGGCGGAGTGATCGAAGTCGACGCGCCACCGCTCGTAGCGCAATAACTTGACGAACGTCTGAAACGACAACGGCCCCGGAGGCGATCCGGGGCCGTTGTCGGTGCTGCGAACGGTGTATCAGGCGGCGGTGCTGACGTCGTCCTTGTCGGCTGCCGCCTTGGGATGAGTGGCCTCGAACTGGTTGCGCAGCTTCTCCTCATAGGCGATCAGCTTGCGGGCTTCCTTCAGCGCTCGGTAGAGGTCGCCGTTCAAGATGTTGTTGTTGATGCCTTCGATGATCGGCCAGGAGCTCGGCACCGCGGTGACGATGTCCCGCACCAGGTTGAAATAGGTGCCGTGCTGGGTCTGCGGATCCGGGGAGATGTACATGAGCTGGACCGCCAGATAGACGAGCTTGGCGGGTGTGTCGGCGGTCTCCGGCGTGAGGATGTCGCGCTCGCGCAGGATCGGCACGTTCTCGCCATCGATCAGGAGGCGGGCCCGCTGGTCCGTGTTGGTGATCACGGAATTGCCGACGATGATGCGTTCGTGCGGTTTGAGCTCGACCTTGAGGGCCATTCCTGTTCTCCATCAACGCTTTCGTAACCGAGCGTTCGTTGCGGCCTATCAGGACGTGATTCTCGCTCGCAACTAGTTAACGAGCTGTAAATTTGAGCCATGCCCGCCAAAAAGCTCAATGCTTTCAAGGACAGGATTGGCGCGGTGGTGCTGCTAGGCGCGTCGCTTCCGAGGCCGAATCACGTGTGACCGGGCAAAAGCGCGGGTTTCATTTCATGTTTCGTTAGAGGTCTCGGCGGCACGGTCCGCCGTCGCTGGGTCCATCGCGATCCAAGCAGACGTGTAACAGTAGCGTCGTTTACCAGAAAGGTAACAGAGTCATGTCAGGCATCGTCCTCTCCGCATCGGTTCGTCAGAACCTGCTCTCCCTCCAGTCCACCGCTGATCTTCTCGCCACCACGCAGAACCGTCTGTCGACCGGCAAGAGCGTCAACTCGGCCCTGGACAATCCCACCAACTTCTTCACGGCCCAGTCGCTCGACAACCGCGCCAGCGACATCAACAACCTGCTCGACGGCATCGCCAACGGCGTG
>NZ_JADYVF010000014.1:0-146687 GCF_020193625.1 Bradyrhizobium sp. IC3123
ACCCTGATTCCGCACGTCGGTTTTGTCCGTATGACCTTCTCGCTGTTCGCTTCTGGCTCGATGATCGGCAGAGGAACAGGAGGACGCTAGGACCCCGCGTCCACTTTGGCACCTACCTACTCTTGTAATGGACCTGCCATCGTCTGCATGGCACTCGCGATCGACGCGCCCACAGGCTCGTTACGGCTTGTGATTAGCGTAATTGTCCGATTTCGCGGCACTTGAGCCGGCACCACCAACCCATCGAGAGCGTGTAGGCCACCCCGGCGATACAGCTTGTACGGACGAAAGGCTTCTTACCGTAACCACCGCCAGACCGATGGTGTTCAAGCCGGTGATCGTCGCCACAGGGACCCGGCGGCGCCTCAACATTCCAACGAGTTATCGAAGCTCGCAGCAGCAGTCCCAAGCACGGCCTTGAGGTCATCCAAGTGCTGGCACCGGCAAACAAAGCGCCCGATCACCTCGTCACCTAAATCCGAATAGCTCCGCTTATTTGGCCGTTAGTCAACGGAGATTTATTTATGACGATGACAACGCGAGCTGGAAATTGAGGCGTCGTGTCATCGCCCAAACTGGTGTGGATAGGCGCCGAGGGCACATTTTCCGGGCGGCGAACGGTTGAATGGCTGGCCGTCCGCAGCGACGAATGGCTCACAGAGACTTCGATCGACAGAGACGCAGCCTGCCCACGGGCCCTCTGCGTGAGGATTAATCCATCGCAATGCGCTCGCCAGACTTGCTTGATGAGCTACTCGACCATTTTCCACGACCTTTGCGGTTTCGGGCGCGGCAAATTCCTTTCCGCTTAAGATCATCTGGTGAAATGCGAGCGTCGCGTCCTTGCTCCCGATCGGCAGACTTTACCAATCAAGCACTCCGATTTTGCGCTCTCCGCTCAGCTATTCGGGCCCGTCAATTGACGATGTTGGGCTGCATGAGCAGCATCATCCACGCCACAAATCTCATCCTGCTGATGCTGCTAACGGCGAGCACTAGTTCGGCTTGTGCGGTCTGCTCAGCGTATTTCCAGGCGCCATTTGTGCCCCCGGGCAGTCCGCCGGTACTAGATGTGATTGCGACCTTAGTGGCCTGGGGGAGACTTGAGACGTTTGGCGTTAGACTGAGATTTTTTGTCCGCCAGCCAACACAACGTGGTGGCAGGTTTGGTGGGGCAGTGCCAGCGCTCGCATGAACGGTGACCGATGTCACGAGGCCTAAATGCCGCAGCGGGACCTCTCCTGAGCGATCGTGACCGCGGCAAGGCCGAACATCACGTCGCGGTTGATGCCGAAATGGAGGCGATAGAGCCACCAGATTGCGCAGCACCGGTCGAGATCGGAGAGTGCCCGAGCGCGGTTTATTGCTGCTGCGACCCGCGCTATTGGCTTCATGACACGTCTCGTCTGGAAACCTGAACGTCTCGGGACCAGTGCTCTAAATTTGGTGAGTTCTTGATCGGTGACGGTCGGCTGTCGCGCGCGTGCGTCGGCAAAGGATTGGAAGCTGAGATTCATGTTTGCCATGGCATTGCGCGTCTCGAAGCTTGATGGGAACACGCATATGCGTATCCGGCCTTTCCGTAACCTTACGAGGCAAGTACTGCTTCCCCAAACACCCAGATCTGGTAGCGACAATTGACAGCACTCTTATGCGGTAGTTACGCGGTGGCGCGCGTTAGTTCGCAGACCCGATGCTGTCGCATCGAAGCGATCGGAGTCGATGGCGTTGGCTGCACCTCGGAAAACGGGGCGGCGCGGCCCGGAGCCATGTGATATTGCCTCGACTCATCGATGGCAGGTAGAGCTCCTGAGAGAGACGGTGATGCACTGCGACTTCCTGCCGCTGTGGGGATGCAGTCAACGAATGTGAATTCGTCATTTGAACAACTCGCCAGCCGACCACCTAACGGATTGACACGCGACATAGCCAGGGTAGCAAAGCTACCCGCCCACAACACTAGTTCGGTACGGTCGACAGCACGTTGCGCAGCCTGTTGCGGCCTTCTCGAATATGAGGCCGAGCGAATACAAATTTGGCGCGCACCACCCACTCTCTGAGGACGATCCTTCAACTGAACAGACTACCAATGCATTATCATGCTGTGGGCACACGCATGCTCTAAGACCAATTTCCCGGTCGCGATGACCGGGTTTGTTGAAGTCTGTACTTGCCCGCCTACTTCATTCTTCTCCATGTCAGCCAGCTCGAAGAAGCCCCGCCGCGCATGGGCAATGCAAAACGCCAGTGTAATCGGCCGCACCTTCTTCTGCGGGTCGAACAGCGGTTCGAACCCGCTGAAGCACCGGCGTACAGCATGCCGGCGAACGCGGCCAGCTTCTTCTGGAGATGCTCGCCTCGTCGGTTGCTCGAGGCGTACTAGACTGCCGCCGCCGGCGCAGGCCCGGTGGCCGGCCACCACACACAAGTGCAGAACCGCCCGGTTGTACCTTGCCCTTCGCCGGGATACGGATGGTGTGGTGAAAAGGCCGGCGGGATTTCACCTCCAGCCTCTCGCAGAACCGGGCGTATTGGACGGAATGCGCGCCGTTTCTAATCCGCAAGGGACGCTGCTGAGCACGGTTCTGACCGAGCTTTTGTAGATGGTAACCGCTTGCTGCTGGGTTAGCTACCCACAACGAGCTTTCATCCCGCTCGACTGAGCGCTTGTTATGTTCGAGACCAATGTCGGAAAGTTGACGATACGCACGCTCAGACAAAGCGCAAAAGCAGCGATGTCAGTTTGGTATGCGGATTGCTTTGTTAAGGTGTCATCACCGATCGCTTCCAAGGCGACGGCTAGGTAGAAACATTTAGCAGAGGCCGGGCTATGTCGCAGGCTGAGGTAGAACGGTTTGTCAAGAATCTAGCGAAAGAGGGTAGTCTGCTCGAACACGTTAAGCAGAGTGCTACAGGTCTTCGCGATCGGAAAGAGCCACGGCTACGATTTCACGCTTGATGAGGTTAGGAGCAGCATCCGAGTGCCACGCCGACATGCGTTGATGCAGCTCGACGCGATTGTCGGCGGCAAGCAGGATTTGAGCGGTGTAGGCTTGAGGAGGATTGTGCATACCACTGCGTTGGCTAGTTCCACGTCGGAGGCACCTACGAGCGCCGTGCAAGCCGCGGAAGCGGGCCGTGACCTAGTCGCTATCGTTTTGCTTATTGTAGTTGTTGTCGCTGTCACGGCCTGACGTATTTTCACTCTGATCGCATTGGCTCGTCCTGAAGGAAACGATCCGGTGCGAACAGAACTGAAAGCACGCCTCGTCAGGAGTCAGATCATTGCTTTCAGGCCTAGAGATGCGGCTTCAGGGCGTACCCGTACCGTATGACGCACACTGCCACCGAACACTGCCGACGGATTTTTGACCGGCGTACCCCCGAGCAACTGCGCACGTTGTCACACGTCAAGCGCTTCATGGAGCGGCTGGCCGGTGACTTGGAGTTCCGCAGGGCGCTTTCGGAGAACGTTCATTCTCCTCGAGCGGTAACAGAGCGCTACGGCATCGAAGTTGCCCCAATGAAGATGCTTCCTCTCTGGCGCGGCGGCTACCTGAAATATCGCTTCAAGCCGGAGTCTACGCCCTGGCCCCTGGCTATGATGTGGGACGAGTTTATCTGCGACATGTTGCGCGATCGCGACCTCCTGCGCGAAGAGGGCGAAATGTCGACGATCAACCCTCGCTTTCATGCCTGGCGTGAGCGCCACATCCGGCGCTGCAACGACGAATTGGGCGGAACGGCGGCCTCGGTCACGTACCCCATCATCGCTTTCGAGCTGAGCGACGGCTGCACCATCGGTTGCTGGTTCTGCGGCCTCTCGGCCGACCGCTTCAAAGGCTATTACGAATATAGCGAAGAGCATGCAGCGCTTTGGCGCGCCGTGGTCGGTATTGCGAGCGAGATGTTTGGTTCGGCAGCCCGTACTGGTTTCTGCTACTGGGCCACAGAGCCTATGGACAACCCCCATTACGACCGCTTTCTATTCGACTATTATCAGATCACGGGCGCATTGCCACAAACAACGACGGCGGCCCCGCTCAGGGATCGCGCACTCACCACGCGCGTGCTCGAACTGTTCCAGCGCTATCGCACCGTGACGAACCGTTTCTCCGTGCTGAGCACAACACATCTCGACCAGATTCACATGGCGTTTTCGCCTGAGGAGCTGATCGGTGTCGAACTCGTCCTGCAGGGCAAGGAGGCGCTGACTGCAAAGGCTTTTGCCGGGCGCGCGCCCGGAGCGAGAAACTTAGGGCTGGCAACAAAGATGATGCAATCGCCTTGCTGGAGAGCGATCACACGACCATCGCCTTTGTTTCCGGCTTTCTCGTAAATATGCTGCAGGGACGTTTACAATTGGTGACGCCGGTGCCCGGTAGCGAACGCTGGCCTCTTGGCTACCGCGTCTTGAGTGAACGCTTCTTTAGGAGGTCTGACGAGTTCCGCGAGGGGCTGCAGCGCATGATCGACCAGCATGTGCTCGAGGCTGGGAACCGATGCTTTCATCTCCGGTCACGCAACATGGAACACCGGGTGCTGGACGACATCGCTCCGACTTCCGTTGGCCATCTAATCGCCTATGGCAACTGCACAGCGTCGGAGCTGGTTAGGCAGGTCACGACTGACGGAACGAGCGTGCTCGCAGTAGCCGACCTGCTCGATCAGTTATGCACGGCCGGGGGTGATTGAAGAGGACTTAGACGACAGCTTCGCCTGGCAGACCAGCTCACCTGTTACTGCGCTTTCATCGGGCAGCGGTTAGAGTTTCGGATTTTGTACGCCAGTGAGTCCGCCGGAAGAATTTCATTCTCGAGTTGCCCAGGCGAACGGTGCGTGATGCCCCTGCAGTTCCACCGCGCTGTCGAAAACATGGAAATTTGGAGTGCGCGCAGCGGCGGCTACTCGTTCGTTATAAGCTTGCAGAGCCCGACCGGTCCTGGCTTCCGCGGAAGGTTCGGCTACGTCGCTTCGTGGCGTCCGCTTGACCAGAGCCGTGGCGCGATCAGGGTGCTCGGCTCGCCGCTGCAGAGCTTGGCTGAGGCCGAGGACGCCTGCAATAGTATGCTCAATTACCTGAGAGACTGAACTGATTCCTGGTCGCGGAAAATGGAAGCATCTTAAAGATGCTGCAGTCGCGTCGGGTGCTACCCAGGATGTTCACGGGGTCGAGACGTACTTTGTAGCGGCTGAGATTATCGCGCCCGATTTGAGCGGGCGCTACACGTTCTATCCGTCGGACGGGCTTGCTTCCAAATCGAGCTCATCTGGATTATCTTGAAGATCATCTGCCGTCCCTCACGCCGGTCGGAGCAAACATGTTCGTCGAAGGCTCGACAGATTTGTTCGCGTTTCCCAATCCGGTAGTTAAGCCGTACATCAGGATCGTGATCCACAAGACGCCCCTAGCGAACGGCTGCGCCCTACCGGATCTATTCACGAAATGATCATCACGATCCGTACACGGATGCGAGCCAGAACAGCTTGATGACAAGGGCGGGACAGGTCGTAACACCGTAGTCTCAATGACTTCACTGATTTTGCCGTCCTGCCACGCCTGTTTGCAGCGGCTGCGGTAGTCGCTCCTCAATCGCGGTAGCGCTGACAATGCTGCTAAAAAATACCGTCGCGCTTAAAAATGCTTTCAGCACAGCCAGGACCCTTTAGATTAGGAATAATCAAGCGGTACAAAGGCGATATTACCCTCGGGCCCAGACGATCGCCGTAAAGCGCCCCGGCCATTTCCGGAAACCGCGAAGTGAAGATTGAGCCGCCCATTCATTTCTTGCACAGAAAATGTCAAGTTCGGGTGTGAGCCTGAACGAACATCAAAGATCGTACTGAGTTGAGTGGTGACATCGTGGAAGACGACATAGCCAACTTTCATGCCGGTGTGAAAAGACGGTAGGTTATCCTGGTCAGCTAGTATCTTCTGAACGATTTCTTTTCGCTCTAAACCAAAGTTTGAGGCAAAGCCGGTTGCAAAACAGTCGACTCTATCGTCGTTGAGATTATTGCGAACAACCAACACATCATGTCGTGTGCAGGTCGTAATGTTCGAAAGAAGATCGTTCGACGGCTGATAGTTCTGTCCTCTGAGTATCACGTGCAGCGTGTCAGGGGACCATCGAAACCCTTCCTTACTTATCGAGCAACCAGCCACAACGCCGCCAATACCGTGCGTCTCCAGTCCGTTTAAAAAGATAGCGAGGCGTTGTGAGATACAAACTGTACAGACAAGACGGCCCGTCACGTCAGCTCTGTTTGGGGGGTATTGTAGCACCGAGTGAATATAGTCTTTGTCTTCTGGACTGTCGCGCGCCATGGAAAACTGCCCCCTCATATTGCCTCAGATGACAATGTTACCGAGCGCCCCCAGCTGTCGCGCGAATTGGACCCCGCGGGTCCGAGCAAGCCGCTCGCGAAGCGCGCCCTCCAGAGCGCCGTAGCGAGAGAGCGGCTTGCGGTGATTCGGCAAAGCAACACGTGGGATTTAGACAGCGAGGGAAGCTTGGAACGATAGTATGGTTTCGGTGCTGCTGATGAGCTGTCGAGCGACCTTTGATCGCCAATTCTTCACCAACCGCTGCACCGTACGCCGCTGATGGCCACTGAACTGACCCGGCGCATGCGCTGCCAGCCGGGAGAGGAGATCGACGGCGGACAAGTGCGGAGCCGCGGCGAGCCATTCCTCGATCATGGGAATGTATGGGTCGAGCATCGATGGCCGACGTGGCGCAGGTTTGCGCCGCACATAGCGGCGCCGATGAATGCCGCGCTGCTCACCCTGCTTCCAACCGTCGCCGAGCTCTCGGGCAAAGGCGGTCAAGTCGCTTTGCACCGGCGCGACGGTCATGGCTGGCTTTCCGGCCCGCTGATCAACACGCTTGCCCAGCTCATTTTGAGCGTCCCTCATCTGTGCCAGCAATGCCACCGGATCAAGCGTGCGGTAAATCTCACGCAGCCGACGTTTGAATGCCTCGTTGCGGGTGGACCAATGCTCTTTCGTACGGTGTAGCGGGAGGAAGATAACGCTTGATCACCTTGGCACCTTCGCGGTGCTTCTCCTTCAGCTTAAACGAGGGCTGGAAGAAATTGATGTGCAGCCGTGCCGCGGCAAACAGGCGAGCTAATGAGCGAGCGGCATCAATGCCTTCAAAGCGCCCGTAGCCCACCAGACGTCGAACGATAGCTCCATTCTTCTGTTCAACGAACGCTTGATCGTTCTTTCTGTAGGCCCTGGAACGAGTGACTTCGACATCGTGAGAACGGCACCACGAGACGACCGTGTCGTTCATGAAGGCGCTGTCGTTGTCAAAATCGAGCCCGCAAACGGGCCAGGGAAATAGGTTCTGGGCGCGCTCGAGGGCCTCGACCACAAGCGCTGCTTCACGCACAACAAGCGGAAAGCATTCGGTCCACCCCGTTGCGACATCCACCATTGTTAGCGTCTGAATGAAGGCCCCGGATACGGACATGCCGCCGTGCGCAACCAGATCCGCTTCGCAGTACCCCGGCGGAGGTGATCCCCAGTCATTGAATGTACGCACCGGGACTTGCCGCCGTACGGCACTGGAAAAGCCCGCCCGCCGTCGGCGTCCTCCGGCTGCTGCGATCCTTACGTCGCTCAGCAGGCGATCGATCGTCGACGCGCTCACCCTCAAAACCTTAGACCGCTCATCAGCAGAAAGCTTCAATCTGCCGTGCCGTTCAAGAGCCGGAAGCAAGAACGGGATCATCGCGACGAGCCGCTTACTGCAGAGCCGGTCAGACGAGTCCCATAGCACAATCAGTGCCATACGAATGGAAGCTCCGTAGGTCCGGCCCCGCCGCCGCGGCACGGCCGACCCCGATGCCCCGTCCGCTGACAGCGCTCGGATCGCGTGCTTGCGATGCCATCCCGCAACGGCGCACAGCTCGTCTAGGATCCGTCCCTTCTCGAGCCGCCCGCTTGCCCGATAACGCTCGGCCAGCGCTGATGTGATCTCGCGCTTTGCGCGCATGCTGATCTTCCCTGCCATAGCCGCCACCGATCTGATTCGGCAGCTCCGCCCCAGACACGACAGGGAAGTTGTCCGGTAACATTTTTAGCGAGGCAATATGGGGGGCAATTTCCCATGTCGCCCGACAATCTACGATGGTGTGGTCCTCAACCGACAATGTCTCACTGATCAGCAGCCTAAACCGTCCGGGTGATCCTGAAGTCGTGACGACTGACAGCACAGAGAGCACGTCTGAGTGGTTGCAGGAATTTCCGTGGCGGATTGAGGGGTGTTGATAGCCCATTATTATTGACCGACTGCGCAAAAGGCCTGTCAGCTTGCGGTAAGCTATGACAGATACAGAGCCCTTGGGATTAACGGGATGTGACAGGGACAGCGTTATCGCTCCAGATCGATCGGCGCCGAGTCACTTTTCCGCTAGTCTCAACGGCAGTGCGGATGTGGTAGGGACTAGTTGGCCTGGCTTCAGCCCCCGGGTCGGTTAGCACCGAGCCGCGCCCGCACTGTTTCTACATCTTGCCCCGACCAATCCCGCTGCTATCTCCGACAAGTTTCGCGGGTACTCTGGCGAAGGTCGGTACATCACCTGAAAAGGTGAGGGCCACGTACTTCCATTCTGCCGCGACGCGCGCAATGAGTGGCGTTGGACACTACATACCGCCACGAGAGCCGCCTGAATCGCGAGTTCGGCCGCAAGCGCTTCGGCGATGAAGGCTATGCCATGGAAAAGTTGGTCGCAGAGCTTGGCGCGGCCTTTCTGTCCGCCGATTGGGCCTGATACCGGAGGTGAGGGAGGGGCACGCCTCCTATATGCCCTCTTAGATCAAGGTGCTGAAGAACGACAAACGCGCGATCTTCAAACTTCGTCCAGCGGGCGGCGGACTTCCTGTATCGGTTTCAGGCCAAAAATTCCGCCGCGGCCTGAGCCGCGGCGGAAATAATCGATCTGGACCTCGTCATTTTAACTCCAAATAGCTCAGATCAAACTCGCCATGAAAGTCGGGGGTGAATACAAGCTCGCGCCATGAGCCCCTTCGGCGAAAAGGATTACCCTCTCCTTGGTGAATAGCCGATGAGAGAGCGAATGAACGAGGAACGAATCGCGGAAGGCGGATTTGCGAGAACGATTCGGATCAACCGTGGCTTGGCACCCGTGCGTGCACCTGCGGCGCCGCCGGTATGCCGTTTTGCAACCCGAGCAATGACCAGTCGTCGGCTCCCATGCCGCCGCAAGACTTCATCGGCCGGGAGGAAGGCGGGTCCTGAAACCCATGAAGCCCCACGACGATCGAGAGCCGCAGGGCCGTTTCGTTCTGCAGATGTCGCGATGCATTGCCTCACGAGCGACGGCCTCGTCAGCTTCTGGAAAGCCTATCCATAATAGGATCAGCTCCGATGCTCAGTCAGCGCCGGTGGGTGGGGCTGCCGCCAGACCGCCGCTCTTCACCGAACCATCAGACGCGCCAGCTCAGTCATCAGACATCTACCGCGGTCTCAACTCTTTCGTTGATCTGCCGTACACACCGCAGCAGATGCAAGACGATGCTCAGTCAGCGCCGGTGCTCAGCCCCGCCGGTAAACCCGCGTTCTTCGTCGGGCGGTCGGGCGTACTCCAGGAGCTTGAGGACATCGGATACCGACTCGACGAGGATTGGCAGGATGGCGCGTCCGATGGTCCGGTGAACCGCGGCGGTCTGGCGGCAGCCCCACCCACCTGTTCAGGGGAGACGCCTAGCGCAGCGTTCGCCTCGACGAGCACTCAACTCTTTCGTTGATCTGCCGTACACACCGCAGCAGATGCGAGACGATGCTCAGTCAGCGCCGGTGGGTGGGGCTGCCGCCAGACCGCCGCTCTTCACCGAACCGTCACAGCCGGTGTCGGATTTCTTACTCGATGTCCTCCCTATCCGCATCCGCACTGCCAATGAAGTTAGCCAGGAGATCGAGAGGCTAACGCACCGGCTTTGCCTTGAGGGCTGTTCACACGAAATGCCTGGTGGGTATTAACGAGAAATCGGCCTTGGACTGATAGGGTAGACTGAGGGCGTAGCTGATCGCTCAGATTCATCCCCGGGGAGATACCATCGTCCGCCGAGAATGAGCAAAGACGGGCTTGCTGACGCCGCTGCCTGCTCCGGACGAACTCGATTCAAAGTCGATTGCGCGCGCCATCGGGCTGGGATGCGCTCGATGCACGATTTCTAAATTCCGCAGCGGGATCTCTCGTGGGCAACCGAGACCGCGGCGAGCCCCAACATCACGTCGCCGGTGAATCCGAAATGGAGACAATAGAGCCACCAGATTGCGCAGCACCGGTCGAGATCGTACATGGCGAGTGCGCGCCTCTTTGCTGCGACCATCCGCGCCATCGGGTTCATTCCGCGTATCATCTGGAAACCTCGGCGTCTCGGGGCCAGCGCTCTCCGTTCAATGACTTTTAGGGCGGTGATGGCCCGCTGTCCGGCGCGTGCACCTGCAAGAGATTCGGAATTAAGATTGATGTTCGCCATGGCGTTCTTTTCCGCGTTTCGAAGCTGCATGCGATCTGTGTCGTAATCCTACGGTTCAGGTGCTGCTTGCAAAACGCCCAGATCTGGTAGTGCCAACTGATAGGATTTCCATCCGATAAATACGCTCACGCGATTGCACTGCCACGCAAAGCCACTTGCGACCGTCGTTCTCGGTTACGCGACCTTTGCTGCCAGCTCCTTGAGAATACCTCCGCGTCCGCAAGTTATTGACGCTCGCACAGGCAGGGCCTACGCCGTTTCCGAGTAAGCCCTCCACGGTCACCGGTTTCGCTGCCCAATTTGCGCGAATCCAGCCGACGTCGAGCGCTGGTTGGCGGCCGAGCCCCGTCTGAGGGCGCTGGCAATTCTCGGTCGCCTCGCTGAGCAACGCCCCAAACAGTTCGGCCCGCAGCACACCATCGTGCAGCGCTTGTTGGGATGGCTCCGACGCAAATCAGCCGAAACGATCATCCCGCACGGCGCAAAGCTGCGACGCTGGCCGCGTGTAATGGGCATTCCGCGACGTCTCCAGTCCCTCCGATTCTGCGCGCCATCGTGGAATCTCGGACTGGCCCACAGCGGGAGCTACATCGTTTAAGCGAAAGTCACACCGGCAGGGGAGGCAATACGGGCGCAATATGGCAGGCCGGATGACGGGCCGGCACCACGCAGATGAAATGGCAAGGATGACCGTGCATCTCGTGGGCTGCCAGGGGGTCCAATGATGCGTACCCACTGGCGGCGCGAACAGTCCACTGTTAAGCGGCGAATGTCTCTCCAGGTAAGGACAACCGAAGTGATCGCAGGCCTCCAGTCCGGCGCGATCGCTTCACCGTCGGGTTGCGTCTCATACCCTTGTAAGCCTAACGAACCCTCCTTCCACTAATTCGGCTTTGTAGGCCCGATTGTTAAGTAGGATTGTGGCGGGGTTATCTGCGGTCGGCATGAAACCTTCTTCGCGCAGCTTGTCCATTAGGGCAGGTGTGGCCCATTGCTGTCCTAGCGGCATTCCGTAGCGCCATTTCTCCGCAAAGAAGGCTCCGAAGTCCGGTACTCCCGCCCGGCCGGCCCCAACCACTTGGTCCTCCGCGGGGTTATGAACAAGACGAACGCGATTGGACTCATCCAAACCGGCCGTGTAGCGGTGACCTTGGATTTCATAGGTCATCGTCGGCTGGTCCGAGTCCGGCAAGAGACCGTGGTGGAATAGCCTCTCAACCATGGCGTCAGGGGCGATTTGCGAACCGTGTGAAAATCTCTGTGGAGCGGCGAATGAGACATCTACCGCTTCCTCAGGTGCGGCAGGTGATGATGGTCCAGCTTCATTCATGATCTGACTGAACAAATCATGATCTTCCTGTGTCCAGATGTGCGCCGTTGGCGATTCCGGTGAACGGGCATTATCGATCGGGTTCGGATCCAGAAAGCTCTCCTTTCTGTTATAAGAACAAAGGCCTCTTGAAGATCTGCCCCCAGGGAATGAGCTGAAGTTCGTCACGAATTCAGAGATGGGTGGCTTCGTCATCGAGAGGCCAAGTTCGAATGTTAAAGAGGCTGGCTTTCGAGAAGCTGACAAAGGTCGAAAAAGGAGACAAACCCGCGGCCGCAGCTGCCCCCTCTGATGCGATCATCTCCGGGCCAAGTCTCATTCCGCCTGGCCTCGCAGTCGGCGCGCGGGTCTGCGTCGTGCATTGCGTTCACCTGAGCGTAAAGCTGGTTAGGAGGTCCAGGTGATGCGGACCGCGACCAGACTCAGTCTTGCACCGAACATGTGCATTTCGACCTCTGCCCTCGACCCGTCGTTCTGGCTGACGCTTCGAGCCTATGCTCGGGGCCGCTAACCAGAATGGCCACGATAGTCGCGCGAGCGCGAGAACAGACGAGAGCGAGACCTACGTGAGAGTCCGGCAAGCGCGGAGCGAAGTGTTCACCTGAGATAACGAAATCGCTGAGACGCAAACCAGCCGAGACGATCATCCCGAGCACGGCTAAAGGTGCGGCGGTGCCGGTGATCCGGGGACTGCGGCCGCCGCTGCGTGTAGTGGGTAGTCCGCGAAGTCCCCAGTGCCTCGAACCCTGCGCGCCATGATACAACATCCGAGTGACAGCCGGAGCTACATCGGTCAAGCGGAACGCTACGTCCTCAGGTGAGGCAATACGAACCGCCAACTTTGTCCCGGCTGCTATCGACGCTCTGCGTCATGCAGATGGCACTCGTGTCAGGGCGTTGGAAAGAGAATTCACTGGTGTCCTGAATAAGGAAAATCGTCGTAATTCGTGCGCGCGGTGGCGAGGTCGCCGCTGAAATGTCCGCTTCCTCCAAGCGTCCGTTGGCGAAGAACCGTAGGCCACATTCGTGCTCGCCCGTTGCGGGCGCACGAACAGTAGCTCCTGGGGATGCGTCACTGGTTTGCCTTAACAGCTCTCTAAGTGGTTGACCAAGATGTACGCCCCCTGAACCTTTGGCAGCGCTCCCCGAACGACTTGAGATCGGCCTCGTCGGCGTCGGGGCCGAATAGCCGGGCCTTCTCCCCGTCCCGGCTGATGCCCTCGCGCAGGAGATAGCCAAGATGCGGGCGAGCGGCGCCGAACGCACGTTATGACTGGACGACCTAGGTCTTGATGGTCGCCAGACGCGAGCGTCCCGCGAGCAGGCGTTCGCCCACTCGCCGGCGACCCGGCCGGGACGCAAAGGTGGAGCACTGATGATTGGTGGATCTTGTCCGCCGCGCGAGAGAGAGCGGCAGGAGCGCTGAGCGGCGGCAAGCGCCTTGGCGACGAAGGGCGTGGCACGCTGACTCCTTAAGGAGCGGACGCAACCTGGCCGAGGCTGAAAGGGCGCGAGACATCGCCAATCGTGTTCGGCGCCCGCCAATTTGTCCCAAACTCGCCAAAGCAGCGCGATGTCTGGGTGCCCGACAACTATAGCAGGTCTCATATTTGTCTTGCCGGGAAGGCCAGCGATCAGATCAAGGGTAAAATGGGCCACGAAAGGCGGGCATTTTTATTGCAGAGCTTACCGTGAGGTTCGTCGTGACACGCTTCAGCCTACATGTGAACAGGCGATGGCCGTGAGGACGAGCTCGGGCAAGTGGAATGCAACTTTGCGCGACCTGTCTGGTCGAAATGTTCGGGCCATGGATCGCGCTCCAGATCAGGTCGAGGATGGCGAGGCAATTTACTCCAGAGGGGCTGGAGCCGGTCCTCGGTCCGGCAGACGAACGCTTGACACGCCGCGCGGTGTTGGGCGCAACCATCGGCAACATTATCGAATTCTACGACTTCGGGACCTATAGCTTTTTCGCAATACAGATCGGTCAGGCGTTCTTCCCGGCAACTGACCAGTTCGTCAGCCTCATGCTGTCACTCGGAACCTTCGGCGCAGGTTTTGTGACCAGGCCGATCGGAGCCATCGTGCTCGGCTCGTATTCGGATCGGGCCGGCCGCCGACCCGCGATGACCGCCAGCTTTGCCATGATGAGCGCCGCGGTCCTGTTATTGGCTATCACGCCATCGTACGAGACAATAGGACTTGCCGCTCCGTTGCTAGCCATTTTCGCACGCTTGCTGCAGGGCTTTGCTCTCGGAGGTGAAGTCGGTCCAACGACAGCCTACTTGATGGAGGCGGCCCCCACCAAAGCCCGCGGTCTTGCGGTCTCCTTTCAGCCCGCGAGCCAACAGGTAGCTGCGACGGCCGGAGCGTTGGTTGGAGAAATACTCTCGCTCACCATGACAAGCGAAGCGCTCAATGCGTACGGATGGCGGGTCGCGCTGTTGCTCGGCGCGGCTACGTTGCCGTTTGGACTTTGGTTGCGGAGCGTCCTGCCCGAAACGCTGCACCGCCCCGAGGCGCCGGTTCTTGTCACCCAGCCCGAGGGGCGACCACCTACCGATCGCCGCATCATGAGCTTGGGATTTGTCATCTTGGCCAGCTGCACGATCACGACTTATGTTACGGGATACATGACGACCTACGCGTTGAACACCCTCCGCGTTTCCACGCCTCTCGCCTTTGCTACTACGCTCATCAGCAACACGGTCGGAATTTCTGCAGCACTGCTGGGCGGCCTGCTCGCCGACCGCGTAGGCCGTCGGCGTATCATGATATGGCCGCAGGTCACTGCATTACTGATGACCTATCCGGTATTCTTGTGGATTGCAGAAAGCCGCAGTGCCTTGGCACTTCTAGGAGGTCTCGGCGTCCTCACCCTGATCGGAACGATTCCGTATAGCGCCTTCTACGTGAGCATGGCCGAAGGTTTGCCCAAGTACATTCGTGGTCGCGCGTTCGCGACGATCTACGCTTTTGCGATAGCGATTTTTGGAGGCACAGCTCAACCGATCGTCACCTGGCTCATCCACCTTACCGGGAGTGCACTCGTGCCCGCCTGGTACATGCTCTTCGCGGGCGCGGCCGCGCTTTGTGCCATGCTTATGATGCCGGAGACGGCGCCACTCAATTATGTGCCCGACCATAGACGAATGGCCGTACCGGCACGACCGCTGCCCTAGTCATGCCCGAACAGGTAAGGATGACATCTATGATGTCCGAAATGCGAAACATCGAGCCGGAGGACGGGTATGGAGCCAGCACGTAAAAGAGAATCTATCCTGAAAATTCGAGCAGCTTTACATCGAGCAGCAGCTCCTGTCGGAGCGCAGCGTCTCCGTCTGAAATGACTTTTCCCCATTTACCCGATCTTGGCCGATGCGGCAGTTGCACGATCGGCGGATGTCACCGAAAGGCTGTAAGTGAGCCGTCACTCTGATCGTCGTTTAGAGAACAAGAAGGCGCGGCTTGTACTATCTACTAGCGCAAGTACGGCATGAGGATGCGGCCGCTGTCGGAGCAGCGGCCGCACGAGGGTCAATCCTCATCTCTGCTTGATATGTTTCCCGCTGTCAGTGCTGGACGCACGAGGGATCCGTCAAGCAAAAAAACAGATCGCAGATACCATTCAACGGGTCATCCACGCACTCAGGATATGATGTATCGGCTACCGGCGCACTCGCCGCAACCGGCTGCGCGGCAACGTTTGCAGCAAAAGGAGGCATTACCGCCGTTGCAAGCGCGAGGGCGCTCGCGGTCACTAACACAGACTTTTTCATTCGAGATATCGCTTCCCTAGGTTAGCCCCAGCCGCCCTCGAGGGTCTATATGACCACGTTGCAAGCGGTAAAATTGATTTTCTTGATCAGATCTATTGACCGAATGGATAAGTATGCAGCAATCGACGATCGGCTCATCGATGCGATGGGCGACGAGTTTCAAATTTGGCTGAAGCAACGGCTGGCCGAAGCGGGTCTGACGGACGATGCCGAGGTTAAATCGTCAACGAGATCGCCTGCGAGATCAAAAGCGAGGTGATGCACCGGGTGCTTAGGGAGCACGGCATCCAGCTGTAAAAGCTCGGCCAGGCCCGTCTTACGGATTGCTGTCGCGAGCTCGCGCCATGACACAATGAACAGTCCCACCAAGCTGATCGTGCGGCGCAGCCTGCTCTTCCGACGGTGCCACCGTTGCTCACTCGTGGCGGCGAGTGAAAAAAGCAGGGAAATGACTGACCATACGCCGGTGTACTGAAATTGTCTCCGCGGCGCCCGGCGCCATTGCAGTTGAAACGAAGAAGCTCCGACTTACTCGGATTGAGACGCTCAACGAAGAACGACAAGCCCAGCATCTTTTGGGGGGCCAAGGAGGCGTGATGCTGGGGCCGTCGTAGGCTGATGCTAGAGTAGCAAACAGGCGGCGTTGTTGTGCACCGCCCGGTTTGATTCGTCAAAGCGGCCGGGACGCTCAGCTCCCGTACATCCGGACCATCCGCGATCCGTTGAAGCTCGCCCGAAGAGTTTGCGCGCCAGTTCGCCGCGGGCAGGCTGGTGAAAGCACTGTGACACCGGGCGTATCGCCGCCAGCATCTGGTATATCTCCCGCCTGCAATAGTCAGCGGCCCAGCTTCTCGTCCGAGCGCCGATGTTCGCCACAGCAGAGAATGGCAGCTTGCTTGTACGACGACCCACCATCCTCCGGATCGCCAGCCGATACCCCTCCCGTAAGCAGTGTTCTCTCCCAGGCTCCAGCCTTCTGTGAGCTGGAGCCCGACGACGCTCAGCGCAGCTCAGGCAATCCGCCGAGCCGGTCCGAAAGGCATGAACTCACGCCGACGGCTCACCGCCGCAAGACAACCAGCTCACTAGATCCCCAGTCGAGCCATCTGAGCTGAAGCGTGCTCCGGGTCGGGAAGGGGCTGCCACGGCTGGCCAGCGGCGGTGCTCAACAAGGACCTACAGAACGCAGGAGTAAGCTTGCCGCGGTGGACCACGACGTTCTCGTGCCCCTCGGCGGCTCGAGCGTTCTGCCAGTGCTGATTGTAGCCGCGCTGTTCGTCAGACTTCACGTGGCTAGCGGCGAATTCGCGATCGCCCAGCGTTGCCAATTGCCAGGCATGTACCGGCCGCTTGGTATGGATGTGTACCCACATCGGCCTTGGCGTCCCGCCATTGCTCAGCGCCATGGGCTGTAGCTTGATTTCGAACAGCGTCCCTGGCTCTCCCTTCAAGGCGCGAGGTGGATCCACTGACGCCAGTTCCCCCGCTGCCCGCAACTGTGCAAGGTATTTCTGCGATGGAAACGCATAGCTCTTCATGCAATCGCTCGTGATTGCTGCCTTTCGCGCGCTCAATGACTTTGCCTGCCCCTGAACCTCGGACCCCATCCTTTGAAGCCGGACTATCTTTTCGTGCACTTCGGGCACCTGCGCAGCCGTGAGCATGCCCCGTCGGCGAGGCTCCTCCAGCGCGACTACACAGGCCTCAATCTCGGAGGACTGCGTCTGCAAGCGCTTGATCACGCGATTCAGGACATGTTCGGCGTCCTCGGGCTTCATCTGGCGCGCTTGCGAGACGGCGCTTTGCTGAGCCCGCAGATCGAACTGCAGCAGCTCGTCCAATCGCTCAAGTAATCCCGGCAGTGCCTTCCTGGAGGGCGGAGCCTGCCACATCTGGAGGTGATCGGTCGCAGAGGATGACGCAGCTGCCTCCTCCGGCGTGGCGAGTTTCTTTGTACCGAGATCCGAGAGCACGATGACCTTGCCCGTGGGGGCCGTCGTGACATCGGGCCTGGCGAGTTGCGCCGCAGGCGGGCTGGCCGTCGAACTCCCCTCGCCTGCGGCTGCTCCGCGCCTTGCTTTGCCCTTTCTGCGCACTGGAGTGCCTTCACCCACCAGGGCAGTGTTTTCTGGCAGCGCAGCCCAAGCCGGCGGTTCAATCGTCACTTCCGTCTTTGGCTGCAATGCCAGCAGCCGCATGACGTCGTTCGCCGTCACCCACGCACCGTCCACGATCTCGCCAAGCAACTGCAAAGGAAGGTCAGCTTGCGTTCCAGCCTCCCTCAGGGGGGCAAGCATGCCCCTCAGTTGGGATGCAAATTCCGAAAGCCGTTCCATCACTCCTTCCAGAACGGCGCGGTGCTCGGCGTCGAGCACCGCTCCTCCGCGAACGGCGTCGCCCGTCGAAACAAATGCCGGAAAAACATCTCCAACAAAAGTCCCGAGCAGACGCACCCTCCCGCTCTCGTCCATGAGGGCGGCTCGCGCCTCTGGTGCTAACGTGCTCGCTTGCGACTCAATCAAGAGCTGCGCGAGAGCGATCCGCGATTGCAGATACATACACTTGGTAGTGAGCGCCCAGCCTGTATTGAGCCTGAGTTCCGCCTCTTCGGCCTTGCGCAATCTCGGGCGTGCTGCTTGGCAAGTGGGCAGTAGCCGCACAGACTGACTGCATCCGCTCGAAGCGCAGCGCCTTCTTTCCCCACCACTCCATGCAGGCAGCATATTGGTTGGCGACGCCCGCAACGACGCGGCTCAGCTGCTCGGGCGGAGCGGTGTCTTTGACATGGTCGAGCAGGGCTGCTGCTTGCTCTCTCCTGTTCTCAAGTTGGTAAATGATATGGGTGGCCGCTTTGTTACATTGGTTCCCCGCATCCAGCGTGTCGTCGCGGAGCCGGCGAGCCTGATCGTCAGGCAGGATACGACGCGCCAAATTGGCAGGCAGATTCGCGTAATGCTCCAGAACTGCTGAGCCTGCTTCGACCACTCGATCGATCAGCTCTTGCGCCTTTTCCAAGTTGCAGCGTTGCGTGGCCGCTCGACGGCAAGCTTCAAACTTCTCAAGCAGGCTGTCCAAGTTTCGCTTTGCCGCCTTGATCTCGTTGCGCGTTGGCGCCGCCATATCTGAAGCCGCAGTTCTGTCTTGAGGCCCGGAGCGCATCCGCTCCAGGACGGCATCGAAGGATTGACCGCGTTCCCCAGGGAAGAGACCAGGCTCCAGGCTCGAACGGCTCAATTCCCCGGCGCTGTCGGCTCCCGCCGCCTCACCCTGTGATGAATCAGCTCGGCCAATACCTTTCATACTTCATCTCCGAATAGTCGAGAGTGCGCAGCCTGTCTGGATAGGCCCCCCAGCTGACGACTAGCTGACCAAGAGCATTCATCTGGATGCACAAGAAAGAAGATCTCGCCTTGTGTTCGACTTCCATCGCAGCTCCTCGTGTTGCTGAACGAGCCGCATCAGTGCCGGCGTGATCAGCTAGGACGTGACCGGGGCCCGACCTGCCCTGCCCGCGAGATAGTCCCGCCCCAATGCGGTGCCTCGGTGCACGCGAACTGGGCCAAGTCATCCCCAACCGCCTCCTGGACGGCAATTTTGGCCAAGCAGGAATGGCTAGCGTATGTCTATCGGCAGACCTGCGCTCGCAACACGCGTCCCGCTATCCAGCAAACAGACTTCGACCGAAGAGCTTACCAAGTCACCAGCCATACACGGGCGTGGCGAGACGCCGGAGGCCATCAGCAACAACATTCTCCAGGTCCGAACTGAGCAGAATCGACGTTGCGCAGCCTTCAAACTACATCTCGCCAAAGCCGGGCCGCGCCCAGGCCGGTTAAATCACACTCATAGAAATATGGCAGCGAGGGTACCAATCGCACCGAACATCAAGCCTATCAACGAACCGGCTGTCGGCACGTCTCTAAAGAGCAGGAGGGTGAGCATCGGTTCCACTACCAGAATCGCTCCCATCGATATCGCGACAATGATCCAGATATTCTTCAGATGCATGTAGCCCAGCGCGTATCCGAACACGAGGAGGATGCCGCCGAACGATATCAGGAGAAACATCGGCAACAGCATTGCCAGATCACCGCCGGCCTTTCCAAATTGCCGTGAGGCAATCAGCTCGGCGAATATCGAAAGCGCTTCTCCAAGGAAAATCGCTGCCACCGCTACAATCTTCAACATCAAATTCATCAGCCTCTGCGGTCCCGGCTACCCAAGGCAGCCCGGAGACGCGGCATCGGAGTTACCGTGGCGGTTGGCTTTTCGGCGTCAGGCGCTTTGCAAGTCGTCCGCGCGCTACACTATCGCTCCTCACGTGTACTTCGAACATCTGCCCGGCTGATATAGATTCCTACATGCAGCCATTGTTTCGCGCCGACCAAACCATCTTCGCTGCTTGCAGAAGCGAAGATGGTTCAGGACGGCCCACCCCACCGCGTGCCGGCTGCCAGACCGGGAGCGACCAGGGCCTAGGCTGCAATCCGCACGGGGAGAGCGGAATAGCCGTGCACGAAGTTGGACGCAATTCGCTCGGGTTCGCCGACAACCTTGACCTCCAGTCCCGCACCCAAAATCTCTTCCCAGAGGACTCTCAACTGCAGTTCCGCAAGATGTCGACCAAGACAGCGATGGATACCAAATCCGAACGAGAGATGCTGCCGTACATTCTTGCGGTCGATGACGAAACTGTTGGCGTTCTCAATGATCTCTTGGTCTCGGTTGCCGGAGATGTACCACATGACGACCTTGTCGCCCTTCCTGATCTGCTTCCCGCCTACGATGCTATCGGTCGCGGCGGTGCGGCGCATATGTGCGATCGGCGTCTGGTATCGAATAATCTCGGACACGGCACTCCAGACCAGCTTGGGATTGTCGGTTAGTTTTCTCAGTTCGGAGGGGTGCTGACTCATGAACAGGAGGCCGCCGGTAATCGAGTTGCGCGTGGTGTCATTCCCCCCAACGATCAGCAGAATCAGATTCCCGAGAAACTCATTCGGCTCCATATGGCGTGTGGCGGGCGAATGCGCCATCAAGGAAATCAGATCGAGGCGCGGCTCGGCATTGATGCGCTCGTTCCAAAGCCGTGTGAAATAATCCAGGCACTCGGATAAGATTGTGCTTCGCTTATCCCAGCTGTCGATCGCATGCCCTGCTTTCGGAGTTCCAACAGCTACGTCTGACCAATAGGTCAGGAGTCGCCGATCCTCAAATGGAAAGTCGAACAACGTGGCGAGCATCTGCGTCGTCAACTCGATGGAGACCATCTCCACCCAATTGAAGGCATCATTGCGCGGCAAGCCGTCTAGAATCGCCCTGACCCGAGAGCGGATCAAGATTTCGAGTTTCGCCAAGCTTTCCGGTCCGACTATTGGACCCACGGTATTACGCTGCTCGGCGTGCTGAGGAGGTCCCATCTTGATGAAACTCTGGGTCCAGTGCTCGGCAGGCACGTCAACAATAGTGACACCTTGCTCTGACGAGAATGCTTTGTGGTTTGTGTCTACCGCTACGATATCCCGGTATTTCGTCAGGGACCAATATGGGCCATGAGGGCTGTCTTGACAGTAGTGAACGGGATCTTCCCTTCGCAACCGCTCGAAGCACCCCCATATGCTGTCGTCTTGGAAGCGCTTGGCCTCGCTTACATCCAGATTTCTTAGCGGGACAACACACGCGTCGTCAGCTCTATAATCTTCCAATCGCCTTTCCATATCATCTCCGCAGATTCTGCTCTCGAGAGCTTACGGATCCAAAGGTCGCGATTCACCGTTTTCGAGCTGCCGTGACGTTTGGCTGCGACGCGCCGCTCGAGCAGACTATCTCAACGTGCGGCTAGCCGACCCTACCATATTGGGCAGTTCGGTATGGATTGACTTTTCAAGTTGATCTACTCAGTGGATCGTGAGAGCTTCACCGCTGGTGGGACGATGGCTGTGCGCTTGGGCAGCGCAAAGCGGAATGCACAGTCATAACGTAGGCGCTGCGTTCAGGCGCGGCCGGAGTGACTACTTTTGTCAAAATCACGACATTCATAATCGTCTGGCTAGGACTTTTCAGGTAGATCGATCCAGATATCCGGAGCACCATTCAGGAGTGTATCCTGATCCGGAACGTAGATATTATCGAAGACCCTGAGGCCATGAGCCGTTGCCGCTGCAACAATTATGAAGGGGAGCTTGACCTGCTCCAGGTCTGCGAAGCTATCAGCGCCAACAATGCGAACAAAATCGAGTTTAAACTGTCGGAACGCTATTTGAGTTGTAGCCGACGCGACAAGATCCTTGACGCTCGACGCCCCTTGGGCGATCTCTTTTCTCGAATGGTTGAGGGCCGTGAAGAGACACGAAAGCTCATCAAGCTCGGATCGGCTAAATCTTCGCAAGCGCGACGAAATGGGAACTCCGTTCCTGTATCTCACGGTCGGCACAAATCGTATCTCACAATCAAGAAGCAAGTCTGCGACAGCGCGCTTCACCAGGATCGCCTGACCGATATCCTTGAGACCGAAGTAGCTGCGAGTTGGTCGCGCATAACAAATCCAGCGGATTGCCCCCGTAACGGCTTCCTTCAAGTACGCCTCAGGCCCATCTAAACGCAAATGATAGTCGCCTTGCGATACGAACGTTCGATAGCCAGGCGGGAACATTTCGGTGTCGTTCGAGGAAATCACGGCAGTTGCTCCCGCACGTAGGGCAAGTCCAATATCAGCGTCCAAATCGAAATCGTAGCTCCCACCTGGTCTAAGCTGAGTCTTGTTCGGGTAGACTGTGACAATCGCGACGTCATTCTCCGATGCCGCTCTTCTGATCAGTTCTGCATGCCCATGATGCAGGGCGCCTAGGGTGTGTACCGTCCCAATACTCTGACCTGTTCTCGCCACCTCCCGGATGAACGCTTTGCCTGCGGAAAGACATCCCAGATGCATTTTCTTACTCCAGTTCTTTTGGACCCCGAAAGAGTGGTCTGATCGGTCGGATCGCAGAAGGTAGGCCCTGGTGTCGTATTGGCCGCGCACGCCTCCGAGCCCCAAAGAGCTTTAACGCCCGCTCACAGCTCGGACCACCGCACCAAGCTGCTCTAAGCTCACCGACATTGTACGCCCTTCTATTTTGCGATTTCCAAAGCCGTCAGGTCGAGCCTTCTCGACCACGTCTGATCAACGATGAGAATTCAGCCAGATAGCTTGATGACTCGCGCGGCTGATCAGCCTTCAAAGCGGTCTGCAGTCCCGGACATCGGTCGGCAAAAAACGGTGGCTCGAATGTGGTTATCTTAGCGCCCGAAAAGTCGACCTTTACGAAGCTGGCCTGGAACGGCGATATCCCACTCAGATTCGCGTCGCGCAAGGACGATTGGTTCATGCGAACGTATGCGACGCGCGTTGCCTCCAGGTTGGTGTCGGTCATTCCCGCGGCGAGATATGCCTGAACGAGATTGGATCCTTCGAGATTTGCGTGATCCAATGCCATTGATTGCGGGGGATCACCGGTCATCATCGACCTGTAGAGGTAAGCCTGGGATAAGTCGGCATATTCAAGATCGCAGTCGCGCACAAAGGCACAGCGGCCACGAAAGCCCGTCAATTTGGAGGCTCGCATTGTGCTCTCTGTAATCGAAATGCTTTCGCCTGATGCCCGAGACAGGTCCGCTCCATCGAGCTGACAGGAATGAATAGAGGCACCGTCCAACACAGCACCGATTAGGTTCGCGTTGGACAAGCTTACGGACAGAAGCCGCGCCTTGGTCAAGTCTGCCTGCTCAAGCTCCGCACTTGAAAGATTTGACAGGTGAACATCAGCGAAGGGAGCGCTCAGAGCCCTCGCCGCAATGCGGCCGCTCACCTTTGAGAGTCTCAGATACGGAAGATGAGCGCCTTCTAGGGTGAGACCGTCGACCGAGGTGGGACGCAAGATCGATAAACAGTCCCCCTTTGACTGGAAGAACGAGCAAGCCGCCAGGTGCGCTTTCGTGATCGTGACTTGGCTCAGCTTGGCAAAGCGGAAGGAAGCGGAAGGAAGGAAGCATTCATTGATGGTCGAACCCTGTAATTCCGCGCCATCAAATACAGCATCACTCGCGTCGCACTGGTAAATGAGAAGTCCGCTTAGCATCGCGTTGTCAAAGCGTGTCCTTTTCATGCTGCAACCGTGAAACAGACTTCCGGTTGCATCAATTACACTGCGCAGACTGGCATCATCGAAATTGCAGACCTGCGCTGCAATCGCGTGCATATACGCAAAATCGAGCTTGGCCCCGCGGAAACTTGCCCTCTCTAGCCCTGGGCAGATAAGGTTTGCCCCAGAAAGGTCTGCCCGATCCAACTTTGCTCCGTAGAGCTGCGCACGATTGAGGGTACAGCGTCGCAACGGGAAATCTGACAGGTCGTGACCGTTAAAGTTCTCGGAGGATAGCTGCAAACCAATTCCAGTCATTCTGATCGCCTCCTCGGTTCGCCTCCCGACAGCGGCCACTGCGCGCAGCCGATCGGCAGCTCGGCTCCAGTACCGAACAAACTCGCCATCTGATGAAAGTTTGTTTTTCGACTCTGACCAGTGCTCTGCCCCTTCATTCGCGGTGCACTCGCTATCAGCGCCGATTGTTTGCGACATGTCGACGATTCCGTATTGCCCGGATTAGGGGGGGCCTGTTATTGACCTCTTTTTTGGTAGTCCTTGGAGTTACGCTATGCGATTTGTGGCGAACTCGTCGGCGAAATGGCGACAAGATGCGTCGGTGAGACACCTATTGTGTCGGTGGCCTCCGCAGCCGGCACGCTTGAGCACGTCAGCCGAATTCTCGTCTTGCGTCCCCACTGCCGCTCGCTGCCATTGTTTACCGAGACCGGCTAACGCTGGCAGCGCAACGGTCGTTTGACAGTGCCGATATGTCCAGAAGTTGCGATTTGGCTCGTCAGCTCTTATAGGCAAATCCACATCGCTCTCCATCAAACCGAATGCGAAGAATTCAAGGTCTTGCTTCTTTTTCAGAAATGGACCCACGGCTTGCCGGCTGAAACGTGACCATTCACAGCGCTGCTCTCAGCCTTTCCTCGGCATTACATCAATTTGATAGCAATGACCGTGCCAGCCGCATCAGTCGTATTAATGGCTGAGTAGGCGTCATGAAATCGATATTGACGCCGAATGTTTTGAACCTGACAAACACGGTCTCATTGTCAGAGACCGCACCATCATCGCAAGGCTATCGTGAAAGCGACAATTCCGAGCTCGTTTGCCGGAGAGCAAGAGCCGCGAATCCTTGCGGGCACCCATCGATGACTTGCAATGCAACACTTGCGGATCGCCGACCTCACGGTTAGCGAGTGTTCGAACTCGGCTAGTCCTGCTCCGCGCGCCCGCCGGTCCATCTAAATGGGAGCCCGGGCCACAGCTGTCCTCGTCGAGCGATGATCGAGCGCGCAATCGTCACCAAATCGGCGCGCAAGGCGAATGCCCGTAGAGGATCGAATTCGAAGGCATTCACGCGATGCCTTCTTCGAGGATCGTAGATAACTGACCTATCTCTTGCTCGCGCACAAGACGCGGCATGGCGGCGATAAGGCTCTTGGTATATTCAGACAGTGGATTACGAAATATCTCTTCAGTGGGGCCACTATCGACGATTCTCCCCCGGCGCATAACTATGACGCGATCGCTGATATGACGAACAACACTAAGATCATGCGAGATAAAGAGATAACTTATGCCGAGGTGGTCGGCGCTCCAGAATTCATCAACAAGCCAGCTGCTTCTCAGGAAGGAGTTCTGATGCCCATTCGCGATCGGAACGTTTGGACTCGCGAGCGAGCGAGCAAGGATCGATAGAGGATCTTTACAGGTCGAAACCACGCAAACGCAATAGTTGAGTATTTCAATCTACTATCGTCTGTTGGCATCCCTTCTATTGCGACGTCTATCTGTCCATCGCTTAGCCCAAATGGTCTCTGATCAGGCTCGGCGCCGGCTCAAAGCGAGGAACATGAATTGATGCGCTCGAGAACACACGACAGATTTGGCCGACCGCACCCCCGGCGTTCTGACCTAAGCCATCACCGTCCTGCCATTAGCAACAGGAGTGCAACCCGCGAGCGCCAAGAGCCGCTTCCTTCGGCCATCCCGGCTTTGGATCAACCCAGGAAGACTGATGCTTGTCAAATTTTCATGCGTCGGTGCCTGGTATCTATCGCTACTTTGACCGGAAACGCGCCGGGCTCGGAGGAAGGAGGGGCCGATACGACCGACCGCGAGATTGCCCTAGGTCTTTTTGTTCAGCTGCGCCTGCAGGTCACACCAACGGCTTGCGCGGCGAGATGTTTATAAGGCGCGACTAACGTTGTGGTGCATTGTGTGGCGCATCGGCTGCAAGCGTCAACGCCCCATTTTTCTTTTCCGAACTGAGGCGCCCGAGCGCCAGTCCTTGCCGCCACGTTCTTTATACACCCGAATCGTTTGTGGCCCCAGCCACGTCTGGTTGGCAGTTCAACGTCTCGCGGCCGCACAGCCTGTTAACGTTGCGAGTTAAGCCACTAACCGTGTGTTGCGGATGCCTGGATCGGAGCCGCACGCCCGGCTCTTGTTTTACGGCCAGCGCCCCGCGTACCGACGCAAGGCCCCGCATCAGCGGTCCCGACAGAGGACAATGAGCTTCAGCCATCCCAGCCCGGACACGAGCCCGACGGCTGCGGCCAGACTAAGCTGTTCGGACCACAGCTAGCATCTTGACGAGCATTTAAAGGAGCTCCACTGGGAGCCGATGCAAGCTGGCCCAGGCATACTTCTCCACGCCGCTCAAGCCCACCGATAGCCGCGCTTCCGCCGCGCTGCTTCTGCCGGACCTTCACACGGCGCTGCCGTGGAGCGGATACCGACGATGGCCCCATCTCCAAACTCCGCTCTGCAATGAACAACAGGCTCGCTGGCATAGTCGGAAGGGCCCCGAATTTTCTTCAATGAGGCTGGTCAGGTGTTCGACAGCTAACCCTTCTAGCATGGCAAGACTTTGTCCGGACAGGAGGCCGACTTGATGGCCCAAACTCTGGAACAGAAGAATGACTTGGATCCCCGGTCAGTCCGGCCCGCACGCCCTCAACACACCGATCCGCTCGAGAACAGCCTCGGTGTGTTTTATCGACATTGCGCGGGTCGCGGTTTCTGATCCTTATCGGATCAACTTCGTACGAATGATATTGACAAGGCTACCAAAGGGAGAAGGGCATGGACCCATTTGAGGACGTCAACCGATCCGAGGCTCGGATGCATCACCTCGAGCCGCGACAGGAAGAGACAGCGCAAGCAGACTTTGAGCAGCGGCTTAAAGAGTCTCAGCCAATCCTCGCAGCATCGGCTTCACCCGTGGCTGGATCGAACCGGACGGTAACGGATGGTAACAAGAGAGCGCAAGCTATACTGGAGAATGAACGGTGCACGGCTCCATCCTTTGTCAGAACGCGCGCTCAACTTGCCGCAACGCTGACGTGCGCGAACATTGCGGAACTCAGAAGAGAAATCGAACTCGCTGCGCAAAGATCAGCAAAATGGTCACGAGTGAGTGGATCGTCAGTCGACCGCGTCGATATTGGCCGCGTTTACGACGACGTGATGGTATCATCATACCTGGAGCTGCAGCGCTTTCAAAACCACGCCAGTCATTGCAAACCACATGCGTTGGACCGTCTAAGCGCGATGGCCCATTTGCGTTCCATGGCGGCTTTGCGTTACGACGCCGCCCCTTGGAATATCTGGGGAGGCCAACGACTTGATCTGGGTCGCGCAGCGGCAGAGCACGTGAGGGGCGATACCAGTTGTTCGCCTTTTGTGTCGCTGTCAGAGGAGGCCTCACAACTGCTCCTTTCGCCGGACGATGACAACGAGTATGGCGCCAAAGTCATCGCGGAAAACGCGAATGAGTTGCACACCTACACGGTGCCGAGGGTCACAACTTGGACGGCGGAAGAGATCGTCAGTATTCTCGAGGACGGACTGAGAATGATGAACCCGCTCTGGCATGGATGAGTGATACCCCGACTGAGGAGCGTGAGGTACTATTTCTGGGCGGAAACTTGGACGACTATCGGACCGCTAGCGCATCTAATCCATATAGAAAGTCAGGAACAAAAGGCTGAGGTACGGGCTACGGAAAGGGTGATTTGCCTTTTCCGGCGCTCGGAAACATCGAACGCAGCGTTTCGCGCTACCAATAATACTCCGGTCCAACTGGCCAGCGCGGGCGACCGGCCGCGTTCCGCGCTTGGAATGAGAGTTTCAGCCCAAACCTGTATGGTCTCTAAAGTTCGCCCACTTATCCTCGGGTTGGAAGGGCCCGTGCCGATCATTATTCACTTTAGCTTTCCGTCTGGCCAGGTCAGGTTTTGCGAAGCTAACATGAGTAGCGATAGAACGAGGTAGTCATGCCCGCCGACCGCAGCATGGATCGATACAACGAAATCAGCCCAACCGACGGCCGCGCTCTTCTCTTCCGTTGGCCGCAATTTGGCTGAACGAGGTGCTCGTCGGCACCTCGGGCGGATGCTCAAGCTTTCGAAACCACGGATCGTTTGCTCAGAGAGCTTAGATCTGCGCCCGAACGCAGTTTACGAGCGGTGAGCAAACCCATAGCAGCCAGCCCAGATGATCTTAAGCGGGATCGTTCATTCACCTTGTGGCTGCATTCGGCAGTACTGAGATTTCAGGTGAAAGGATCCCAAAAAGAGGCGGATGAAAGATAAGAGCGCACCCGGGCCTAAGGTCGTCATCATTGCGGGCCCGCGGCTGGAGCGACTTGGGAATAATGTTCTTACGATAACCGCAGCCGTGAGGACGTCCTTCGAACTCATCTGAAGCGTTCAACTGAGAGCCTTGGGTCCGCCCATAAGACGACTACCTGAACCGCCGACCTTCCAATCCCTGAGATGGAATGGAGATCGGCGGCCCTCATGAGTTACCTGAGCAGCAAGTTCGTACAACTTGATCCTCGTCCGACGAAACGACCGTCAGAAACACTCTGATCTTTCCTGACGATCGAAAGGATTGGTATCCGTGCGAAGGTGTCCGCACGAAAGGATTAAGTCTTCGAAGCGCCCCCTGCTCTGTGCTCTTCGTTACCAGATGAACTTTGCGCCATCCGGCAGTTCGCAGATGAATTCTCCCTGGTTCACGAGTTCGGTGGTCCCGACGACAAGTTTCGAGGCTCGCACCGTCAGCTTGCCTTCGCGGCTAAGGCTATGGCGGATGTACTCGGTCACGGCATGCCCGGAGCTGTCGACCGTTTGATGAGCATTGGCGAAGCTGATGCCGTTATGGACGGTCACCCTGAAGGCAGTGATGACCAGACCGGCTTGCGTCGCGGACGCAGGCTTGACACCCTCCGCTGTGGTACAGCGGCTCATGTCCAGTATGAGCTTTACATTCTTCCCCGCCTGGAGGGCACTGAGCACCTCAGTGTATTTCGGCGAGGGCTCATCGGCTCTCGCCGGCGCGCTCACGCTCGCGGCCGAAAGCAAGGACAATAGGATCGGTAGTGCTCGGCCAGTAAACTTCATATGCTCTTCTCCCTCGATAAGTACCGCAGATTGCGCTTTTAAGGACGTCGTGCTCGCAAGCCGTTTGTCTGCTTCCAGACACACGCGCGCTCGCGCCGGTACAAAAGCAGCCTGTCGCAACGAGGCGCAAGTCGCCGTGATGGCTATTCCGACATCACAACCTCGTAGGTCAGGTTTGCTGGAGTGACTTAGCTTCGCGCGCCGACTTGAACGATTTGATGCAGCGTCTCCTCCGCTTGGAAACCACAAAACGGCAGCCGGTTGCGCTTGTCCGTCGCAGTCCTAACGGGCGAGAGAATGCTGTTCTCACATCTGCATAAGGAGACGATCCAGGAAAGAAATTCGACCAGCCGCAAGCGCCAGTTCGTCCGCCTTGCTGTGCACCGTCTCCCTAGATGACGCGTCCGCAATGAGGTGGTGGAGCGAACCTGACGCGGCGGTCCGAAAAAGCTCAATCAGGGGACCCGATCTCGGCCTGATCGAACACCAATGTCGGAAGGCACAAGGTAGCACCCTATTATGATCCGTCGCTTCGCGCGGCTTCCGTCCAGCTGACCGTTCGCGTCGTTGACGGAATCTATTCGACTCATTCCAAAGCTATTCGCTACCTGGATGCGTTCCATCAAAACAATCGATTTTGTCGATCGCGCCTAAAGCCCCATAATCTCTCGTGATGTATGGAGGCAGCATTCAAGAATGTCCCTTGGCAATCGATTCCTTCTTCAGTCCCTTTCCGGTCAAATCGGCTTGCGCGCTCCGGCGTCTGCATCCCAGAAGTTAGCTGTCCCTGTGCGTCACATAGAGGCATCTCGCCACCGTCTCCTTGCTAGATTGACACGCATGAGATCTCTGACGACCGTGAGGTCACGCCTTAAGGCCTAGCAAAGACGACTGCCTTCACACACTGTCATCGGCTTTGGCTCAAGCTACGCCTTATTGGACCGACGAAACGCTCATGACCCTGGCGAGAGGGCCGAGCGTTCCGCAGGTCGATAGTCTGGCTTCAGAGGTCGCCATCGTTTCAGAATGCTTGCGAGGTCGAGAGCACTGCTACGACCAGCGGTCAAAGCACTTGAATCTCACCTAGCGTCAGATTGTAGGATTTCCGACAGCCCCGCGACACAGAACCAGCTCGCGTGTACCCTTCCTGACAGGTAGCAAGAATTGCGAACGTCTCAAAAGCACAATGCTAAGCCGCTCCGTCCCTCACGCTGCTGGACTGCTCCTCTCCGGAACGCTGGCGGTCGCCATCTGGCCCTTACTGGGCGAGACCCGAACATTCTGGCGCCGTGCACCCCGAAAGACGAAATGGTGCTGGTGTAGTCACCTGGATCTATGCGCGATGACAACCACGAGGAGCTCGATTGGATCGTTCGCAGCTTCCGCTGGGCTGCGGCGGACGAGGGGACCTCGGGCGCGACGGAACTTCAGGGCGGTCGACGTCTTGCGTGCAAAGAGTCGGCTGCGAGAGGGTGTTCTTCAAACCGGGAGGGGCATTGATCGTTTCGTCGAGCATCTCAGCCTGTGAAGCCATTGGCCAGGTGCGTCGCGTGATGTGTCTTCGAATGCGGAAAGACTTGCATTGTCGTGACTTCACGACACGACAGGCTCAACAGCCCAGCAAGACTGACCGCAGACCAAGACGAATTGGGGAAGTTTCCAAATGTCGGTTTCGCTCATCTGTTCAGTCACAAATCCGATCGTCTCCCGCGCTTTGGTTAAGATTGCGCGGCCTGGCGCTATTCGCACTGCAGGCGTTGGCTCAGTGCACGCAAGAACGGCTGTGATCGGCCTGCGAACGCGTCAGCGAGCTGCCGCGGTTCAAACAGAATCAGCTCTCTTGCTCGCATGAGCGGCATGTTGAGCGGCGCCGAGGTCGTAAGCAGCCCCGAGGGGTCCGTGGTCCATCTGACGACAATGGACCGGCAGAGACGGATCGACTGTCAACATGTTCCGCCCTCTCGTTTCGGGCTGTTCAAATTCACACCAATCCAGCCGCCTCTCAGTTCCATCGAGCCCATGGTCAATCGTGACGCGCTCAGGTCTTGACGTGGATGGACGAGAGGCGATGAAATGCGAATTCTCCTGGTTGATCATCATGCGGACTTTGCCCGCGCCGTGAAGGAAGCGCTCTTAAATTGCGGCTTCGCCGTCGACGTGACACGCACGCTGGATGAGGCGGCGGCCGCGCTCGATTGCGCGAACTACCACATGGTCCTGGTCGAAACGGATTTGCCCGATGGAGACGGATTGGACTGGCTGAAGCAGCTGCGGCGCGAGGGACGGTCAATGCCGGCGGTGATGATGAGCAGTCTCAATGATCTCGGACGGCGGATTGCAATTTTCAATGCGGGCGCGGATGATTTTCTGCCCAAGCCCGTGTCTATCGACGAACTCATTGCTCGCATGCGGGCCATTTTGCGACGGTCAACGCAGATGATGGCGCCGGTAGTGACATTCGGGAATCTGCATTTCGATCCGATCGCGCGACAGGTCTCGGTCGGTGGTCGAATACTGAGAATTGCGCGCCGCGAAGTGTGCATTCTTGAACATCTGCTCAACCGCGCCGGCCGTACCGTGCCGCGCGCATCGCTCGAAGATAGCTTGTATGCATTTGACGACGAGGTCTCGACCAATGCGCTGGAAGTCGGGATTTATCGCTTACGCACGCATTTGAGCCAGGCCGGTGCAACGCTAAGGATCAAGACCGCGCGCGGTGTCGGTTACACTCTTGAACTCATTGGCGCAGCATCGGCTGCCTAAGCCGATCCAACTTGAAAGCTACACTCCCTTGAACGTCATTAACAATGCCGCCGGCGCTGATGAGCCGTCGATGGTCGCCAGCGGGTTGCAGTGTGCCGCTTTTCCCCGCCTCTGCTACGTGCTGTGCGCAGTCGCTCTGCTATTTCCGCTTGCAGTCACAGCTCAGACAAAGCGGGATGGCAAGGGAGAACCGCCACGCGCGGCGCCAGGCAGCACCACCGGCACGCTCAACCTAACCTCCTCACAGGGTAAAACAGTTCATCTGACCGGACCGGCTGCGAGCATTTTTATAGCCGACCCGGCGATTGCGGATTATCAGGCGCCATCGAACACCACGATTTTCGTGTTTGGCAAAAAGGCCGGACGGACGAGCCTGTTTGCCCTGAACGACAACGGAGAGGCTCTCGCCGAGCTGCGTGTTGTCGTTACCCAACCGATCGAGGATCTGCGGGCCGCGCTTAAGGCCGAGGTCGGCGACTATCCAATTCAGGTCAGCTATACCCCGCGCGGCGCGATCCTTAGCGGTACGGCGCCTAGTGCCGATGTCGTCGAGACCGCCAGGAAGGTCACCGAGCAGTTTCTTGGTGCGGGCGCGCTGGTTGTCAACAAGATCCAGGTCGCCGGCTCATTGCAAGTGAATCTCAGCGTACGGGTGGCAGAAGTCTCCCGCAGCGCCGTCAAGGATCTCAACATCAACTTCACGGCCTCGAGCCCAAACGGCGCTTTCCTTGTGACCGGCAAAGGGGGCGGGTCCGGCGCGGCCGGCGGCGGCGGCACGATCGGGATTGGGTTTAGCGCCGGCAATACCAACCTGAGCGCTGTTCTCGACGCTCTCGCGAGCGAGCACCTCGCCTCAATCCTGGCTGAGCCGAATCTAACGGCCATGTCCGGCGAAGCCGCAAGCTTCCTCGCCGGCGGCGAATTCCCCATTCCGGTGATGCAGGACAACCGGCAGGTGTCCGTCCAATTTCGCCAGTTCGGCGTGAGCCTCGAGTTCGTTCCGACGGTTCTCAACAATAATCAGATCATTGTCCGTGTGAAGCCCGAAGTCAGCGAATTGTCGAGCGAAGGCGAGGTCAAAATCAATGGCATGGCGGTCCCTGCCCTCTCGACTCGGCGGGCCAGCACCGTGGTCGAGCTCGCCAGCGGTCAGAGCTTTGCAATCGGCGGCCTCATCAGGCGCAACTTCAACACTGATATCGGCGAGTTTCCCTGGCTCGGCGATGTGCCGATCCTGGGCGCGCTTTTTCGCTCCTCATCGTTTCAAAAACGTGAAACCGAGCTGGTCATTATTGTCACGCCCTACATCGTACGGCCCGCATCGAACCCGAACAAGATGAGTGCGCCAAGCGACCGCATCGCACCGCCCTCAGATGCGGGGCGGATTTTGACAAACACGGTGGCCCGGCCGCCGCGAGATCGCGATGCGCCTCGCGCCAGCACACCAGGATTGACCGGCAGCGCCGGCTTTATTATCGAATGAGGATCGCCAAATGACTTTGCGACATCTGTGCTACCCGATCGTTATTGGAGCAACATTGGGGGGCTGCGCAAATACTGCCTCGATCCAGCCCGCGCCGGCTGACCAAGAGATCCGGGTCGAGCAGAAGAGTAGCGTGCTGTTCCTGCAGAGCCTTCGTGGCCCCGAACGGCATCGGCTGCGAAGCTTTATTGCAGCGACCAGTCGCGGCCGGCGAGATGCCCTCCATGTGCGTGTCATCGGCCCACCCAGACTCATTGCACAGGTGGCCCACGAGGCTCGCGCCATGGGCGTTGCCACCTACAACATCCACCTGTCCGCTTCTCGTGTGGATTTGCCGGCTCGTTCCGGGGGGAGGATTGAAGCGATCACTTTCGAAGCCCATCCTCCGGTCTGCCCCTCGCTCTCCATCGTCGCTCCTACAGTGAACGACAATTCGTTCAATCCAACCCTTGGCTGCTCAGTCCGGAATAACCTTGCGGTTATGGTCAATGAACCTGGCGACTTGTTAGGCAATGGCGCTGTCATGCCGACCAGTGGTGATCGTGCAGTGCTTCCCTTCACCGCACTTGGGGCCACGTCGGCGGGCAACAGGAGCAATTTGGAGAATGAAACGCATAGCAGGGTTGCGCCAGAAATCCAATAAGCGGCTCGTAAGACCCGAGCAGCATGAACATCGGTTGGCCATTCTTGTCCATATCAGTCTTGGAATCGGCCGACGAGCCTCCTGGAATCCAATCTTTGCCCGGTCCTTTTCTTGGGATCGTGCAGCTTGCCGATCAGGTTCTGGGACAGTTGGGTCGTTGACCAGAGATTTGAGCGCATCGCTGTTTTGCGCGACGCTAAACTAGGCCGGCGGCAAAGACTGCCTTTGCAACCCTCTCGAAACACTCCATCGGAACGGCCTTGCCCATCGCACCCTTCCGGATCAGCTGACGCGCCAACACATGATCCTCGACAATGCTCAGACGTTGGGCGCGCGCCTCCGCCAGTAACTGTGAAGCCGTTTCGCCCTCGCCGCGGCACACCAGTACCGGGACGCCGGTCTCGCCCCGAACGTAGCGCAGTCCAATCAATGTCGCTCGCCCCGTCAGTATCACTGTCGCCCGATGAATGCCGAGCGGAGACTCGTTCGCCGACTCCCGGCGGAGCCTGCGGTGTTCACCCTTGATCTGCGGATTACCATCCTGTTCCTTGGACTCGCGCTTGGCTTCGCTCTGCGTCATGCGCATGTCGCGCAAGAACAACCAACGCTGAATGAGCAGATCGGCCAAGCCGCCAATCAGAAGAGCGCCGGCAGCAATCGCGATCAGCACTTTGAGCTCTTTAAAGACAAAACCAAAGCAGCTCAAATCGCACACGGGCAAGTATACCAGTGCCCTCCAACTTGCGAGCACAGTGAAAACGAACGTAGCGCCAAGAACCAAAACTTTGACGATAGACTTTCCAAGCTCGACAACCGACCGCTGGGAGACAATCCGCTTCAGCCCTTTGACGGGGTCCAATTTCTCAAAGCTGGGTTTAAGCGGCTCAACCGAAATCGTCAGCCCGCCGCCGGCCAAGACACCGGCCACAATCGCCGCAGCAACCGCCGCACCTAGGATGGGAGCCGCGGCTGTTATAGAAAGGTCCATCAATCCGACCAACGCCTGCCGGGCCGCACTGTTGAAGGGCTGTTCCTGCAGCTTGTCGGTGAACCGCACGGCTTCGCGCCATCCGTCTTCGATCGGGCCCGCCCTGAAGCACAGGCAGCCGAAACCAGCGCAAAGGCTTGCCGCGGTAACAAAGTCGGCGCTCCGCGGGCTCTGCCCTTTCTTCCGCGCGTCCCTCAGCTTCTTGTGACTTGGTGGAAGGTTTTTCTCTTCGCTCGTGTCGTTCATTTCAAGAACTTCTCGAGCCACTCCAGCACGCCGTTGAACCGAATGATCTCTGCTCCCATATATTCGATCAGGAAGACGGCGTAGCTGGCCATAATGATGCCAAAGGCGGCATTCTTGATGGTCGAAGAGAGATCGTTCAGCTTGACTTGCGGCGCAAAGCGCCCGAGCAGCATGAGGGATACGTCGATCAGAAGCAGCAGAGCCAGCACGGGCCCGGCGACCACGAGGGTCGTATGCATGATATGGTCGAGAAGCCCGATAAACTCCATTGCCCCGTGGTGGGTCAGGGGCGGTAGCAGCCGATATACGGGCCAGATCAGATAACTTCCATAGAGGCATCTGACCATGGTCTGCAGACCTCCTGATACAACGAAGATCGTAACCGCGGCAGTCCCGAGAAAGAGCCCCATCGGGGCGGCTTGACTGCGTGTGGCAGGATCGTCCACCTGGTTGGAGATGCCGCGCTGGGTATCAATGATGTCACCAACGGCCTGGATGCTCCAGAGTGGTATACTAAGCAGAAAACCGAACAGCAGGCCGATAAATATCTCCTTCAAGCCGAGGAGCGAGACCGCAACCATACGGGTACCCGGATCTAGTGTCTGCAAGCCGTTCCTGATCTGCATCAAGCAAGGCAATCCAATCACAACCGTCGCGCTTGCGCGGATAATCCCGCTAATGTGCGGTCGCGTGAATACCGGAAGAACCAGCATAATGCCGAGGGCCCGGGCCCCACCAAGTCCGGCCGCAACGACGAACTCGACAGCAGTCTGAATCAGAGTTTGCGTCTCGGTAGGTGACAAGGCATCCATTTGAGCTCAGCTCGGCGTTCCTTCAGCCAATGCAACCGTCGCACTCACGTCGCCATGATGTGAGACGTCAAGAACTCTGCAGATCTCGTGTCCGAGCGGTTGCAGAGCGACAGGTCTCCCACAAGGCAGATGACTTCGGCTTCAACCATCCATATGACTACAGCCATCCGGCGCAGAGGTATGACCATTCGATGAGAGCACCGGCGAAAGCCGCTGCGCGCCTACAAGCCACGCTTCTTCCGCTCTCACCGGCCGCAGCGCGGTTTGGAGATCTGAGGGCCTCAAAGCTTCCATCAATTTCGCAGTCTATGGAGATCGGCTCGAGCGGCACCTTCATTCGCAGGCTCATTCACCAGAACGCCAGAATCGTGGGGCCGCTTGCAATCAAAGCAGTTCGCCCGTTCACTGCGTCGACAACTCGCCAGGCAATGCATCGAGGACCAGGTCTCAGCAGGTAATTCCGTCACGTCGTAAGCAAAACCCAAATCGAATGGATAGAACTTCCAAATAGGGTCATTCTTCCTCCGAATAAGGCAGGCTCACGGAGCCGAACAGGACAGTTCGGATACCTATCCGTCGCATGCTAGTGAGGCGAGCTTTCGATAAGCTGACGAACTCGCCCTTTTGTGGTTCACGATCAAGGCCGACAAACGCGCGCTATAGCTAAAACTCAGACAGCCGTGCGTTCCGCGCTCTAATACCTCGCTGTGAGCGCGGGGAACTCAGTGAAGATCTGCTGGGCTTGCTCGATCAGCGGCGCGCTCAGCACCGGAGCAAACAGAACGAGCACGGCGACGACGACGAGGAGCTTCACGGTAAGCGGCAAGGTTTGATCCTGGAGCTGGGTTGCTGCCTGCACGATGCCGATACCCAATCCCGCCACGAGGGCTGCCAGGAGCGGCGGTAGAACCCAGATCATGAACAGGACCAGTGATCGGCTCAGGTGGGTGAGGATGCTGGCCTCGTGCATCTCAACTCCCCGCAGATGCGTAGCTTAAGACCAATCCGTGCATGAGCCGTGACCAGCCGTCGATTGTGACGAACAGAAAAAGCTTGAAAGGAACGGATATCATTGTTGGTGACACCATTGACATGCCCATGGCCATCAGAATTGTCGTCACAATCAGGTCAATTGTGATGAACGGAAGATAGAGAAGGAAACCGATTTCAAACGCGCGCTTAAGCTCCGAGATCAAAAAGGACGGCACGAGGATCGCAAAATCATCGGCTGTTGCGTTGCCGCGCATCTCCGCCGACCAGATATGTTCCGTCGACGACAGGAAGAACGTGCGCTGCTCCTCAGTGGTGAACTTCTTGAGATGGGCGCGCAGCGGCTCGCTGCCCTCCTTGGCGGCGGTCAACCAGTCGTCGGCGGTTTGGTAACGAAGTTGCATATCGGTCACGCGGTTGTATGTTTGCTCGAATACCGGGGCGTCTATGAACACGGTGAGGATCAATGCAGCGCCATACAGAACGATGTTCGGTGGTATGGACTGAGTGCCGAGCGCGTTGCGGATCAGGAAGAGAACAACGGAAACCTTGATGAACGCCGTCGTTGTGACGACTGCGAACGTCAACAGGCCAAGGCCGACGGTCGTCGCAACAAGCGCAAGGATGCTCGGTTGAATGTCAACCATTGACCGCCAACCTGCTACGTAACCGGATGCCCAACGCTTCACCGACACGTACGATGTCGCCGCGGCCGATCAATTGACCGTTGGCGACAATGTCGACCGGACCGTCCAGCTGCCGGCCAAGCTCGAACACGTGCCCCTCGCTGATGCTTCTCAACGTACCCAGCGGGATGGGCCAGCGGCCGCATTCGAACACAAGCGTGATCTCAACACTGTCGATGTCGGCTTCCGAGGGCGGGATTGCTTGCTCCGCTTGGGGTCGTATCGTCATATTTGCATACCTTAGAGGATGGGACTGCAGGCGGAATGGTCCGCGAAGGATAAGTCTGTCGGCCGCGACCTGCGCCGGCGCCCACAACTTGTCCGCAGCGAGGATGAGCTGGCCATGGGCAAATGGAATGACGTCGGGCAGCAGTGCGTCGCCGGCCTGTGCTTGACGAAGAAGCCTGACGGGCGCCCGCAGCGAGCCGATCTCTCTCGCAATCACGACCGGCAATTCCGAAGAAATCTTGCCTAAGTCTCGCGGTAATTGGCCGATCAACTCGCCTAACACACGAAACGCAGACGGAACCAGACCGTCAAGTGGCGCGAACAAGAACAGGCGGGCCTTGGCTGCCAGCGGTCCGAAAGTAACGTCGAACTCCAAATAGGGGTCTTTGGCCGTCGCGTCTTCGATGCGGATCAGCTGCAAATTCCGCGCGAGCATGATCTCTAATCGAGCGAGCCAAGGTTCCAGAGCAAGTTCTAGAAGCAGCGAGCGGGTTGGGTCGGAAGGTAAAGTAAGGCCATACTGGACCATTGAAATCAGCGCCTCGACGAGAAGGCGGGGCAAGGACAAGACAGCGGTCTCGCCTCCGGCGCAAAATACGCAGTCGAGCATCGACATGGCATATGGCTCGGCCTGCCAAACAAGCCGGCTTATACGGATCGATAGCGGCTTATCGCGAAGGCGGCTCTGCAGAACCGTGCGTGGTGCGGCGACCTCGTTGAGCCACGAGACCACGCCATGCGACAACTTTACCGCTGGCTGAAATAATGCGGGTTCACCCACGGCATTTACCGACAGGTTCCACGGCAGCTCGCGACGTCATAAGAGAACAAGCCATCAGTTCGAGCCACCGACCGCTTGGCTGCGCGAACCACCCTGATATCGGAGCAAAACCTCGTCGTCGGCATCGATTTCGGCTGCACACTCCGAACGGACAGCGGTGGTGCGCTGGACATCGCCCTCAATCTCCTCCCATTTCTGGCTCGCCGCCGAACGCTTGGCCCATATGGTCCGCGCCTCATTCACTGACCGCTGAGCCTGGTCATGCGCGACGCGCGCCTGCTCACGCGCCTGGCGTGCCGATTCGATCTGTGCTGCCAGTCGCCCAAGGACGAGTTGACAGCGACGATCGAGCTCGGTCACGGACATCGTCTTGAGCGACGCCAGCTCCTGATAAAGTTCAGCTTCGACCTTGGCGCGACGATTCTCCGCGCCTTCAAGATTCTCAGACGCTCGCTGCAGCGCTTCGACCGCAATTCGGCGCCTGGCTTCCATGTTGGATAATTCACGAAGCGCGCTTCGCTCTCTCATGTCTTTCACCAGCCGCAATTTCGACGCTTGCACGAGATTTAGGCCGTCAGACGCGACATCCATGAAACGGTCTCCTCAAAGCTAGACGGCTCGTCCTGTCCTTGGCGCAAGAATGCGCGCAGTTCCTCGATCGAATCGATTGCCCGATCGGTCAGTGGATCGCTGCCCGACTTGTATTCACCGACCTTGATCAGGAACTCAGCCTCATTGTAGCGCGAGAGCAGATCGCGGAAGACGGATGCCGCCTTGCGATGTGGACCAGAGACGACCGCATCCATGACACGACTTCGGCTCGACAGCACATCGATGGCGGGAAAATGCTCTCGCGAGGCCAGCGCGCGCGAAAGCATGATATGACCATCGAGAATGCCGCGCGACTCTTCGGCGATCGGATCGCCCGTGCCGTCACCTTCGACCAGCACGGTATAGAATGCCGTGATCGAGCCCCGCTCGCCCATACCGGCACGCTCCAACAGACCAGGCAGCAGCGCAAAGACGGAAGGAGGAAAGCCGCGCCGGGTAGGAGGTTCTCCTGCGGCAAGGCCGATTTCGCGCATCGCACGGCTAAAGCGCGTCAGCGAATCCATCATCAGAACGACCTGCAGCCCTTGATCACGAAAATACTCGGCGAGTGCGGTCGCCATATGAGCGCATTGCGCCCGCTCCATTGCCGATCGATCGGATGTCTCAACGACAACGATCGTGCGAGCGAGGGCATCTCCAATATGACGTTCGATGAATTCGCGTACCTCGCGTCCACGCTCTCCTATGAGCGCAACCACGGTGATATCTGCGGCCGCGCCTTTTACGATTTGCGACATCAGCGTCGACTTACCGCAACCGGCATCTCCATAGATTCCGATCCGCTGCCCTTCGCCACACGTCAGAAGTCCATCCAGCACGCGAACGCCGAGCGGAAACGTCTGCTCGATGCCACGCCGCCTCATCGGGTTGGGCGCCTTGCCGCGGAGCGGACGCGTGTGGATCGTCTTTATCGGCCCCTTGCCATCGAGTGGACGGCCGAAGCTATCGATTACGCGGCCGAGCAGGTCGGGCCCGACTGACACCTCCTGCATGCGCCCGGTCGGGAGCACTTCCGCGCGGTGGGACAAGCCTACCAGATCGCCAATGGGCGTCAGCAATACCCCGTCCGGCAGCAAACCGATGACTTCCGCTTGAAGTGACCATCCGGAAGCGTGATCCTGCAACAGGCAAAGTTCTCCAACACGGGCCCCCGGCAACACGGCATGGAGCAAGGTGCCGATCGCACGCGTGATCCGTCCCCGCACGGCACGCGTATCGACATCCTTTGCTGCGAATCTTAGAGATGCTATCGCCGCATGCACATCTCCTTCTCCGGCCGATTGATCATGGCCTGATCGTTGCGTCGTCACGGATCGCTTTCCTGAGAAGATGGATTAAGGCTGAGACGCAATGTGCGGAGCTGCGCGGCAAGTCCTAAATCGACACTGCCGAACTCACTCCACAGGACGCACTGGTCAGGCCCCACGGCCGGGTCCGGATCAATTCTGACTTTCGGCCGACTATCCGTTCCGTCGAACGCCACGAATTCACGCCTTAGTGCATCAGCATTCACAGGAGACACGTGAAGGCATACTTCTGCGCTGCCATACCTTTGCTCGATGGCGTGACGAACGGTCCTTACCAACATCTCACCCGGATCAAAGGAGCCCAACAAACCGGTCAATATCTCAATCACGAGCTGTGGCAACTCCTGTTGCAGAACGGCTTTTCGCCGGGCCACATCGGAAGCAGCTCGGGCGACCAGCTGTGCCATTTCGTCCGAGCCTGACCTAAGACCTTCGCAATGGCCGCGCTCCCGCTCCTGCTGATAGGCTCTCCTTGCCCAACTGCGAACCCTCCGCAGATATCGCTCGGCTAGCGCGAGCGTCTGCACCGCATCGTACCAGATACCAAGTTCCGCGCATGGTATCAGCGGACCAAGCGGCCGTATCCGCGGGCTATCTGGCAAGTCTGTTTCGTTGGCCGTCATGCCGCTGGCTCCTCCGTGGCCAAGTGGGCCACCACCAAAGACAGTAACTGACCCGCTGAATTGTGGTGTTCGGCTGTTGGGGATTCGGCGGTGGTCCCCACAGGTAAGCGGAAAAGAACGCGCACACGGTCAAGCTCTGATGCGTCCTTGAGCCAAGCACCAAGGCAGGCACATCCGTCATGTTCAATCTGGCTCGCGAGCTTCTGCGGATCGTCAATCGATGTGGTTGCGACGGCGATGGATGAGTGTCGGATTGCGAAAGCATGAGCTTCCGCACCAATATTTTCGATCAGAATCGCTACATCGTGCTTTGACACAAGCTTGAGCACCGAACGGGCATGCCAGATACTGCCGGCGAGCAGGGCCGCCCGACGCGGATCATGCCCGAGCAGAACGTCCCTACCCCAGTCGGTTCCGTTCGAGACCAGCTCACTGCCCATTAGCAATTCGACCAGTCTTTGCTGCAGTCTCGGAGTCTTCTGCAGCTGCAGCACTGTGGCGGCCGACAGGAGCTCATCAAGATGGCCGGCAAACCGGCCGGGATGAATCAAAGCGGCAAGCTCGCGCAGGCGATCGGGATGCGGGTTGAGTGAATGATTTGGGTCAGTGGATGCCATCGATACGGACCTGCTTGCCGCCTATTTCGAATCGGAGGACGGTTTTTTGCCGGCGGACTGGACCGCTCGCTTGCTGGCACCTCTGCCGAGATTTGTCACTTTGCGCCAGGATTGACGAAGCTGTCGCCCACGTGTGCTCAGCAGCACGTAAGATAGAATGCCCAACGCGGCGAGCGCACCTCCTGCACCGATCGCAATGTGAGTTGCGATGAATTTGGTTGGTGCGGCGGAAGCTGCCGCCGGCACAACGGAGACCTCATGCTGAGCTCGCTCAACCGGCACGAACACGACCGCCACCTTGTCGTACGATAGACCTTCGATGCTGTTGGCGACGAGCATCTTGATCTGCGGCAGCAAGGCTGAGAGCTTCGCGTTCGAGGCGTGTCGAATGAAAACCGACGCCGAGGACGGGGTTGCATCCTGTCGCAAAAGATCATTCTTCGGCAGAACGACATGAACACGGGCGGAGAGAACCCCATCGATATCGTTGATCGTGCGCGACAATTCTTCACTGAGAGCATAGACGTAGCGGGCTCGCTCCTCAACCGGAGAGGCAACGAGGCCCGCCCCCTTGAACACCTCACCAAGACTCTTGAAGGATTGGCGCGGCAAGCCATGGTCATTCAGCAGCTCGATTGAGTAGGCGAGCTGCCTTTCTTCCACCTGAATCGTGCTGGTCCCATCCTTACCGACCACACGGATGGCATCGACGCCCTTGCTCAGGAGCAGCCCAAGCATCTCGTTGGCTTCACGCTCCTGAACTTTGGTATACAGATCAGCTTTGCAACCGGCGAGGGTCAGCAAAAGCAGCAACAGGACGAGAGCATCAAGCCGCTTTCTTGCGGGCCGGCCATTACCGATCTTGTCTTTCGTCAAGACAGCCAACGGCCCGCTCAGCCCGCCGATAGAAGCTTATTCAGAGACGAACTGACAGCACCTGTCCCCTTGGAGATGAGCGAAACCTGGATGACGCCGCTGTAAACATCCCGCAGATTCGCCAGCGCCGAGTCGAAATGATCCGCACCCTCCGGTTTTCCCACTGGATGCACCTCCACTTGCTGCACACGCAAGACCGGTTGTGCGGCCGGCCCAAGCTGCAGACTCTTGGTAGGATTAGGCTCGCCGACGAGCGTCGGCGAAACTGCACCCGACGGAAATGGTTTGCCCTGGTGGATAGCAGAAATGCTCTGAAGGACGCGATCGCCTAGCGGGCTCGCCGGCGCTACTGCGCGCTGCACTTCCGGCAGCGATGGAGCTGGCGCGTGCTCGGTCACAGAAGAGACGACACCTTGGTTCGAGGCCACCTGCGCAAGACTCTCGCCAAACTGAGTGTGCGCCGGCGAACAGCCGTTAGAGGCACACTCTACGGAGTTGGCAGGGATCGACGTAACGCCAAACAACATGGAGGAAATCATTTCTGTCACGTGGTGAGATGAGCCGTTCGTTCACACGAATGGGCCGCACCTTAGAGAAGCAAGCTGACCAAAAACTGACGAGCATCTGTCATCTAATGATCACGGTTAGCTTCCAATTTGGGACGAAGCATCGGCTTCCAAATTTTGGGACAAATTCCGGTGCTTGTTCTCAAGTGTAAAAATAGCAGGAATGCTCATCCCATCCACAAGGCTGCACATCTTGAAGAAAGTTCTCTATGCTGGTGTTTTCATTTGCTTTGGCGTCGTCGAGGCGCTCGGCGCTCCCCTGGCGCTGCCATCGACGCCTTATAGTTACACAGTTCTGGATCAGGACCTCGCGGCCGCACTGCAGGAATTCGGCAACAACCTAAATATCAGAGTCAATATCAGCACCGGGGTGAAGGGTCGGATTCGGGGGCGAATGCCGGATCTACCACCGCGAGAGTTCCTCGAACGGCTGATTAATCTCTACAATCTTCAATGGTACTACGATGGGCTGGTGCTCTACGTATCCGATGCGCATGAGGCGCAAAGCCGCCTTTTGGTCTTGAGTCCAATCAGCTTTGATGCGTTCAAGGCGGCACTCGATGCGCTCGACATCTCCGACGAGCGTTACATCGTGAGACCCGTACCGGGAGATGGCCTCGTCTTCGCCTCTGGTCCACCCCGCTTTGTCGCGCTTGTGGAGCAAACAGTAAAAGGACTTGCGGCGGAGGCACAGGCACGGCGAAACCCGAGCGGTGCCGAAAAGCCGCCGCACGAGTCGGTTTTGATGCTGTTTCGCGGATCCTCCAGCGTGGTCATTCGCGAAGGACGACCGAATGACGCTCCTTCGCCGGAGGCACCACATCAAGACGGCGTGGTCCAAACACCCGATGCAGGTAAGAAATGACTTGATGACAACAGATGGCCTCGAAGAGATGCAATGCGTCTGCTTATGCCCTCTGTCAGCTTTTCGAAAGCTACTGCTGCCATTGTCAGAGCGCGGATGTGTAGATGGCCGATGCCGCAGGGTGGCGCAATATGCCAGCAGCATCGGTGAGCGTGCTTTTCCACTTTAGCGCCTCATGCGAGCTTTTGAACAACTCCACGAAGTCCGTCATGCAAACGAGCTTCGTCGCATAAGAATGAAAGCCACTCCGCTGTCCAAAAGGAGGAACAGGATGGACTTCAACGCGCTAAGCCGGGCGGACAACAGCCCAGCGTCCCACTCCTCCTCATCGCCCGCCGGTCCAAGGGAGTTTGAGCGTGAACTAATGGCATTGCATGAAATACCCGAATACAGCCAGGACCTAATTTGGCAGGAACTCGGAGGCAGATCATCGCGTGTCGAGCCATCATTGAGCGGCGGCGAGCGGTCCAATTCCCAACAGCCGATCGCTCAACACCGCGCGGACGCCTCCGATTTCGGCAACGACCTTGTTTGGCAAGATCTTGAGCCTTGGCTCATGCGGGCCGGGTCACCTCACGCTGGACCGTCTCAAGCTGGGCCCGCGTTGCACGCAGGGGTTGCTCCGCCGGAAATTGGAGATTTCGCCATGGCGAACGGTCGTCGCGCCAAGGACGACTGGGTCTTCACTGGCCAAACAGCTACGCCCGCTCAGATCGAAATGCTAAGAAGCCGCGATCTCATACCTACCAGGGGTGTCCGGACAACAACGTTCACCATCCTGGGTGTGCCTCACACGGCGGAATGGCGAGAAGAAGGTTTTATTCGTCTCATACCGTCGCTGGACCCTTCCCTTTGGCCTGTGGGTTCGAGCGAACACTCGCCAAGCGGCTAAGCATGATGACATGAAGAATGCCGAGTGCAGCTGAGCTTCGATCCGCTCGGGGCAATAGGGGCCGCACAATACCGTCGGACTCTTCGAGCATCTACGCAAGCGCCAACTGGTGGGGCGCAGGCGCGAGGTCGCTACGCGTGGGTGATTTCCACCATAAGATGCTGCGGAGACCTGCGACCTTGTTTCACGAATCATCGCACGTGACCATCCGCAGAGCGGCAGACTCGGCCTCTGTAATTTGAGCTAGTGGGCCCGGAGGCGAGCGATCGAGCATAACAAGCAAGGCAATTCCGATATCGAGAACCCATCACCGCCTCTCACACCATCATTGCGCGTCTCGTTGTGAAACCTCTGAGCGCCGTCAGCTTTTGGAAAGCTAATCGAACCTACCATGTGGCGTGAATATCTAGACGGCGATGTGCCTATAGATTGTAGCGGAACTGAGCGCTGGGGGCGCACTGAGCAATCGGAAGCAAGTGGTAGGAGCCATCGAAGCCCATCGACATTTCTTGCTCGTTGTTCGTCGCGATTCTCGGGCTGCGCCACATGACCGGCTTGTGGTGCGATCTCAAATCAGAGGACGTATAATGTCAGTCAACAACCTGTCACTAACCGCCAACTCGAGCTTGTCCGGGCTGGCCCCCGGACCCTCATCGGCGCGGGATCTTTCAAACTTCGAGGCGATGCTGGCTAGTTTCTCGTTGAAAGACGATGACCGTTCGACTGCACAGGATCCGCCGGCTGCAGACTCAGCCAAGCAGCTGACGGAGGAACTCACGCAGGAGGTGCGGAACATCCTCCCGCCGGAGATCAAGGCTGCACTGGACGCATGTCAGCAGGCCCCAGAGCCATCCTCCGCGGAGTCCTCCTCCGCTGCGAGCGCCCCGAAGATTGCAGAGGCACCCGTACAAAGCTCCAGGATCACGTGGAACAGCGGCACGCTGACTGATGCCGAGCTGCAGATTGTGTCGGTGCTGAACCGACACAAAGACAAATGCCCGCTGGATTGGAAATCTCTTGGAGATTTGGCCAACGATCCCTCCACACCGCCGGATCTAAAGGCGGCGATCGAGGCTCTGCAACAGGACCCAGAGCTCTTCTATGCGATAGGCTCGCAAGGTGACGGCCGCTGCGGCGGGAAGATCAAAGCAGGTGATCTCTCCGGCTTCTCCGATCACCACCCTCAGGTTTCTGCTTTCCAGGAGCAGCGGGCAAAGAGCTATACGCAAAACTACATCCCTTCCGACGGCACCCGGAATGGCGAGCCATCGGTGATGACCCAGACCGATGCATTGCGCGAGCTCTATCGGTATTCCGACAACCTGCCTAAGAACCTGAGCCTTGCGGATTTAAAGCGGATCGTCGACGGCGAAGCTAAGACCGGCAAATGCCCGCCACAGGTCCTCGCGGCCGCTCAATACTTCCTCGACCACCCGGATGAATGGAAGCACTTGTACGGAGGCTCGATAGACAAGGTCCACAAAGAGGACTTCCTGCAGGTTGCTTCATCATCGATGAATCTCACGCAAGCCGAGCTCGATACGCTCAATACGATCAGCAAGAACCAAGACGCTTTCTTCGGGAAGGGTGATCTGACCCGGGAAAAGCTGGCGAGCATGGTGGATGACAAGAGCCTCGCGCCCGAGGTGCGAAAGGCGGCCTCCCAGCTGCTCTCCGATCCTGTGTTGTTCGGGTTGATGAACAACGCGATTACGGGCTACAAAACCCACCATAAGTTCTTCGACTTCGGCGGCGGCCATACGGTCGATTCCGGCAACATCAGCAACACCGACTTCAACCAGTTCTTCAACAACATGTCGGGTGCGAACCGCACCGTTCACCAAGTGAAGACGCATGCCGTCCGAACGCCTGCCGAGCAGGACGCGGTCGCGGACATGACGATGGGAGTGGCAGACCAGCCCGACATCAAGTCTCCCAAAAAGAACGGTGGCGCCTTCATGCACGCACTTAATGACGTGCTCAAAGTTGGCTCTAAGGTATTCGACTGGGCCGCGACAGCAGTCGGTGTACTTGGCTTCATTCCAGGCTTGGGTGAATTGGCCGATCTGGCGTCAATGGTGCTCGAAGCCGAGGCGCAAGCTGCAAATCTTCTTCACACTGCCATCAGTGGCGGCAACATAAAGCAAGCGCTGGAAGAAGCCGGGCTGAGCCTTGCGGCACAGGCGGTGGGCTGCATCGCCGGACCTGAAGTCAAATTAGCAATGCGAGAAGGCTTGGTGAAGCAGGCAATTCAAGAAGCCGCGACGGCCGGCGTCAACCTGCCGGTTTCGGTGGCCCAGTCCTACGCGGAGGATTATCTGAATAACCTGAAGGCTCGCATCGAATCCGAGCGCTTGCAAGCTGCAGGCGCTAATGCCTAGGCGGAGCGACGCTATCTTCTCAGGATCACGCTGGAAACGCTAATCGAGCTTGCGCGGCCTCCGCGCGGTTGGGCCTCTCTGCCGAGCAGTAGGTCGCGCAAGCTCTACTAGCATACTTGAGACCGCCTCCGAATCCGAGGAACTTATTTCGGCTTCTTCACTGCGTACAAACTATGTTGGCCGCACTCGATCGTTCGAATCCGACCTCAACTCCAGTCTGCCGCTGTGAAGTTCACATCGACTGCATACGCCGCCTGTCAAGACCGCGATGCATTAACACTACGCGACAGACCGGCCGCAGCCGCGGAGCCTGCCGGTTGCGCAAGGATCGAGAGCACATTGGTCCAGAGCGGGTAGAAGTCCGAAGGGCTCTTTCTCGAGTGGCGGGCTTCTGCTCGGTCTCCCTGAAAGTAAGTCGCGATTGACGGATCTGCTATGGGCCCGCCAGGACCGAGAGACCGCTCTTGGCCGCTGAATCGGCCGTCAACACTCTGGCTTTCCGCCTCGCTCCGACCAGGTCAAGCTCCATGCCGCTTCGCCTGACTCCAAGCAAATTGTCGAAAGAGCTCGGAGGCATCGCAAGGGACGTGAGTTCGAGATTGCAGCACGTCGGCCTCAAAACGCTTTTGTTAGTGGTGGCTTTGATATTTCGCTATTGAAGCTTTCGAAACGATGAGCAACGTGCTCACCCGATCAAGCTCCACAAACGATTGTTTGTCTTAACCATCTGATCTCCAGCTTTCGCGGGCAACTTGTTCAAATACGGTCGGCTGGTGAAGACATATAATGATGATCGACCATCGGCTCATTACATTTTCTACGACTCGTCAGCTTGTCGAAAGCTAATACTTGCATAGTGGAGGGCGGAAACTGCCTCCATTGGCACGATCGAATTGACATAGGAGAACCCGATGCGCGTTACGAGCTCTAGCGTCGCTGGGCACGTTGATGCTGACCTCCATGCGGCTGGCGGCAAAAGCGGCGGCAAAAAAGGATCTCACAAGCCTGGCGAGCGCGACGATCATGCCGGATCGCCTGATGCAAACATTCCCGTAAATGGCGGCGCGTCCATGGGCGGCAACTCGCAAGAAGCCGCTATGCAGCAAGCGTTCAGCGTCGCTTTGGGAGCCGTTGCTCTCCAATTTGCGAATAGTGCAATGAGCCATTTCGACGATGTCATGGCCGAGACAGAGGAGGATTCCTGACGTCGCATATTGCGACGTTAGGAAATAGGAGCCGCACGTCGCGGCGAAATTCGAGCACACAGGAGAATAGTATGTCTAAAAACGTTGGTGCGTCTCATACCTCGACTGCAGGTGGGGCAGCCGGCACCGCTACTGCTGCAGCCGGTTCCACGGCTGCTGAAGTTGCTGGAGAGGCGGCATTCCAACGGCAAATCGCCGCTCTGACCTTGACCAGCACAAAGGCTGCTGAGAGGGATGTTGAACTTCGCGTCGTCTCGACCGAGCTCTCGACCGTCAAGAAAGCGGCCGATGAGCGGGTGCAGTAAGGGATGAGATGGGGCGACGTCGCCGCCCCACTTTCCCCGGCTGCTTAGTCTGTGAAGTCGCACGGGCCGTACGGTTTTGCCGTACGGTTCCGTTCGCTGTTCAGGAAACCGATCGTGAATGAACCAAATTGCCCGCATTTCGAAGTGTTGTCGGGGTGTTACTCCGGGCTGACAAGTAAAGTGGGGGTCGGATCGTGTCTGATTGGCAGCAGCCTCGATGCTGACTTAATCTTCGTCGAACAAGGCCTCGAACCGCACCATCTTCGTGTCACCCCTCATTCCAATTCAATCGAGATCGAGGCCCTTGCGAGGGACGTTAGGATCGAGGGGCACGAGACTGTTTTACCGAACGAATCCATTGTTGTCCCTCTTCCTGTCGTTTTGCATGCCGGGGCGATGTCCATTCGCTGGACGATCGAGGACTACAAACAAGCTGGCTCCATCGACTGCCGGCATATATCGCTCGCCTTTCTCGCTTTGGTCCTGATCAGCTCTGCCGCGGTTGGCGCAGTCTCATCCAGTTTTGTCCAGACCGATACCACCGTGGCGTCAAGTCCGTCGTCCCCTGCTCCGGACATTGCGCCCAAGCTGGCGCTCAGCGCTCCTGATGCTCTGGCCACCGATGCAGCTGCCGAACGGTTGCAAAAGGAAGTTGACAGAGCGGGACTTGTCGGCATCAAGGTCGGCTCTGGGGCGGGCGTTGTCACCGCCGATGGCTCAGTTACGCCCGCCTCGCTCGCCACATGGCGAGACGTCCAGCAGCGGTTTGATCACAATAGCAATGGCGCTTATACGCTCGTCAATGCGGTGGCTATCAAGGATGAGAAGACGCCTCCCGCAATTGGGGTCCAAGCTGTTTGGCGCGGGAGCGACCCCTATATTGTCATTGCTGGTCAAAAGTATTTCGTCGGCGCGCTCTTGAGCAATGGATGGACCGTCTACGCGATTGAGGAAGGGCGTGTTCTGCTGAGCCGGGATGGCCGGCTTGCCACTCTGCCCTATTAGCGTTTTAGGCCGCAGGTAAGGAAGCAAAGTGCCATGACTAGGCTGCCCCCCAATCCCGTCGAGCCCGCCACCTCTTTTCAGGAGCCAAACGTTGATCATCATGCATCTGCCATCACGCGGGTCAATTCTCGAGCCAAGTCCATCGGGATCGACCGGACGCGCGGCAATGATCACAAGAGCCACACCTCAATTTCTCGCCATAGTGACGTGCTGGATCGGTTGGTGGACGCCACGATCGAGAGCGCGCTCGAGCTCAGTTCGATCGATGCAGTTTCGCGCATCAATCTAGACGAGGCGCGCGCCCCGCCAGGTCAGATCGAGCCAAGCTCGGAACTCGCTTGGCTTAACGAGCCCAATCTCGCGCACAGTCTGCTCTCCTTCGTGACGCCGCGCTTACGTCATTCGCATGTTCTGCGTCCAGAGCAACACGGCCTTCTTCTGGAGCGTTTGGCTGATACGCTATCAGCCGCGCCAGAGGATTTGGTGCCACGTGAAGGGGCCGCCCTTCTCCAACTGGAGCTGCAACGTTTAATCCTGCTCCGGCAGAGTCACAACGGCTTGATCAAAGGCTAGCAATGGTCGGGCCAGACAAAGTGCAACACTTCACATCTACACAGCCGCCGATCGTTTCCGAACCCGGCGCTATCGAGCTGATCTCCGGGCCGGAGCGAGATTTGCTCTGCGTGCTTTCTTATGTCTACCTTGCGTGCGGACAGAGCGCCAAGAGCCTGGCTCTGTTGCGGCTGGTCGCTCACGAACAGTCTCAAGACATCGGCCTGCTCCGCATCCTGGCCTACGCTCTCATCTCGGAGCGTCGCGGTGACGAAGCACTGTCGGTATTGGACAGGCTTGACAAACTGGATGACGAGCCGTCTTCGTGTCCGCCCTTGATGCTGATGCGCAGCCACGCCCTGCGCCACGCTGGCCGCATGACCGAAGCGCAAGCCGCCTTCAAACGCTATGTTTTGTTGCGGGGCAGCACAGCTGCAGTCAAACAACAATAAGGCTTCTCATGGCCAACCTTCTACGAAATCTCATCACGCGCGCGCCGGCTCACCCGGATTTGATGGTCGCGTTGATGCTTCTTCTGGCGATCGGAATGATGATCATGCCGATCCCGATCGTCGTGATCGATATGCTGATCGGCTTCAATCTGGGGTTTGCCATATTGCTGTTGATGGTAGCCCTGTATCTCAACACGCCGCTCGACTTTTCGTCCCTGCCGGGCGTCATCCTGATCTCCACCGTCTTTCGTCTCGCTCTTACCGTTGCAACGACGCGACTGATCCTAGCCGAGGGCGATGCCGGCAGCATCATTCATACGTTCGGCGATTTCGTCATATCCGGCAACATCGCCGTCGGCATTGTCATATTCCTGATCGTGACCATGGTGCAGTTCATGGTTCTCGCCAAGGGCGCCGAACGGGTGGCGGAGGTATCGGCGCGCTTCACGCTCGATGCGCTGCCGGGCAAGCAGATGGCGATCGACGCGGAGCTGCGCAACGGCCATATCGATCAGCACGAAGCCCGCAGCCGGCGCGGCGCGCTGGAGCGAGAAAGCCAACTGCACGGCGCGATGGATGGCGCTATGAAATTCGTGAAGGGCGATGCCATAGCCGGACTAATAGTCATCTGCATCAACATGCTGGGTGGCATCACGATCGGATCGCTCTCCAAGGGCATGTCCCTCGAGGAGGCGATGCATCATTATACCATCCTGACGATCGGTGATGCGCTCATTTCGCAGATTCCGGCCCTGCTGCTGTCAATTACAGCCGCAACCATTGTCACTCGTGTCAACGGTCCTTCTAGACTCAATCTCGGCGCCGATATCGTCAAGCAACTTACGGCCAGCACACAAGCGCTACGCTTGGCCTCCTGTGTCTTGCTTGTGATGGGGTTCGTTCCTGGCTTCCCTTTGCCGCCCTTTGTCATACTGGCCGCGCTGTTCTCCGCCGCCAGCTTTCTCAAGGTTGGCGTGCAAGAGGGCAAGACCGCTCCCAAGGCCGGCGCCGGTCCCACCGGTTCGGCCGCCGCTTCCGCACAAGGTCAGAAGCAAACCGTGCCCGCGGAGGCACTTCCGATTACGCTGTTGCTAGCGCCGAGCCTGATGCAGGCAATCGACATAGGGGAACTCGAGCAGTGCGTCGCACGGGTTTCGGCACTGGTTTCAGCTGATCTTGGCATCACAATTCCACGCATTCCCGCCCAAAGCGCACAGCACCTCGCCCAATCGCAATTCCGGGTGGATGTCGAAGGAGTGCCGGTGGAAGAGGGCGCCATTGACCCGACACAACTCTTACTTAACGACGACGTGGCGAACATTGAACTGAGCGGGATCCCCTTTTGGCAGGATCCAGACACGAATCGGATCTGGATCGAACAAGGCCACGCGCCCGCTCTCAAAGCTGCCGGAATAGGGCACCACCGTCCGAGCGAAATCATCGCCTTGCGCGTCCAGTCGACGTTGACACGCTATGCTCAGCGCCTGGTGGGCATTCAGGAAACGCGTCAGTTGCTTAGCCGGATGGAGCAGGAATATGCCGATCTGGTGAAGGAGGTGCTGCGCACGACACCGATCCCTCGCATCGCGGATGTGCTACGTCGCTTGCTGGACGAGGGCATCCCGATCCGGAACACCCGTTTGGTTCTGGAGGCGCTTGCAGAATGGAGCGAACGGGAGCAAAGTGCCGTATTGCTCACCGAATATGTGCGCTCCGTTCTGAAGCGGCAGATCTGTCACCGCTATGCCAACGCCCATCGTGTTGTGGCGGCCTTTATCGTCGAGCGTGAGACCGAGGATATCGTGCGAGGTGCGGTGCGCGAGACCGCTGTCGGTCCCTACCTCGTTTTGGAGGATCGGCAAAGCGAGATGCTACTTGCACAATTTCGCCAGATTCATTCGAGCATCGCGCGCAGTCAGAACCAGCCAGTTATCCTGGGCTCGATGGATATCCGCCGCTTCGTCCGCGGATTTCTCACCCGCAATGGAATAGACCTACCTGTTCTCTCGTATCAGGATCTCGCCTCGGATTTCACCGTCCAGCCGATTGGCTCCGTCAAACTTGCGCCTGGCAAGGACAAGACTCCTACAGGCGGGCATCGTGACCTCCTGCCTGCGGCCGGCTGACGAGCACAGGTGTGGGGTCGTGAGGTCGCTTATGAATTCATGTAAGATTAATGTTCTGCGGCGCTGGCGTAACTTTCGTCGCCATTCGTGCTCGGCCTTTCTCCCCATGCTTGCTATTGTGCTGCTCGCGGGTTGCGCTAACTCGCACACGTCGGGACTTTCACAGCAGCCGACGTCTACGGCAGAGCTCGTTGGGGCCAAGGAGGTCGATCCAGCTATGCGCGATCGCATCTCACACGCCCTCGGTAGGGATGCTGACGAGAAGGCTTTGCGCGATGCGCTGAAGCAACGACCGGACAATGTCGATGCGGCAATTCCTCTTGCGCGGGGCCTGCTGATGCGTGAAAGCCCTGATGAGGCGCTTGAGGTGCTCGACAACATCTTGCTTGCAGCACCCGGCGACCTGCGCGCACTGAATGCCAAAGGTGTTGTGCTCGATCACGAGGGCCGCCATCACGAGGCGCAAACGCTATACCGCCAAGCTCTGGCAATTGACCCAGAAAATCCGATGTTGAGCAACAATCTCAAGCTGTCGCTCGCCCTTGAAGGGACGACGCAGAACGGCAATCCGGACCCACAACTGCAAGCGGATGGCCGGCACGCACCGTACCGTTAGAGGTAGTCAACGAACAAGAGCCGATCGCAGCTGCTCAGTGCCTGTCTGTCAGCTTACCGACAGCTAGCGGATTATTAGCCGCCGTGGAGGCTCAAGACGTAAATATCCTGCGAAGCGACATCATTTCGTACAATGAAACCGACATGTATAACCAGGATCAGTAACCCAACCACACGCCAAGTGTATCCGCGACGGATGAATGAGGTGACTCACGAACAATGTCTCGTACTGAACTGATGGCCAAACGTTTCCAGGACATAGTCTCTACTAAGAATTCGGCGCTATCGAATTCTTCCTCCGGGTCGATCTTCGATGGCAACCCCGCCGTACTCGCTCATTTCCAAGCCGCCAGGGTTGATATCTCAAAGTCTTCAGTTTGCTGGATGAGATGAAAGCACCTCGACGATAGATCTCAGCGTCACTCACCGTTGGCCAACAACCCAGGCGATATCCTCCTGGAACGTCAGCTCCGGCTCAATGGCGACGAACCGCTCGTCCTCATCCAATCGCCCAGCGAAAGCTCGCGCAGCAGCGTTTGGTTTTGCTGAGGTAAGCGACTCGATGATGGCGCTTGATCCCGCCAAGCAGGGCAACAAGTGGAACAAGAAACAAAGATGCCAAATGCGCCAGCAGGCAGCTTGTATCTTTGCCGCAGCTGAAGACAGTAGCGCCAACGCCGACATGATTTCACGACGGCTGGCTTGCGCAACCGGATCACCTGGCCACCGTTCTCCCTCGTGAACCTTACTTATTGTTCGATCGTAAATCTGCGAAGCGCCCGCTGCCGTTAACGAAAACATGCGGCCGAGGAACTAAAGTATCTCTCGAGCTCCGCGATCGCGCGTTCCTCCCATTCCGCAGCTTGCACTAGTAATGAGTCCCGTTGGATTGGCCGAAATGCGGCGGACTGACGGCACAACGAAGCTATCGCGCGATAGCGGCGCACGTTTTCCATAACGGCCAGTCCGGTCATGTGTGGATCTCCTCCCCTGCTATCCCGGGCAAGAACTTGCTCGAAAACCGTTTTCGATCCGTTAGCAGTCGGAGTGGAAGGCGTGAATGGTTGGCAGAATCTTGTCGGCATGAGGGGGACCGATAATGAACGTCTTCCACAAGGCGCACATCCACCCGGCTCGGCAGTGCTCCATCCGGGCGCTTCTGCACCCCGTTGTCTCAGTTTATTGGTTGGATAGCGGAATGTAGAAATAGCTAACGGCAACGAAGCACGTTTCGGCTTGCAATCTCAATCAGACGACTGTGATCTGGCCTGTCTTCGAATCCTCAGAAGTAATGAGTAATCCGTTTATTGGTGATTTGAAGGACGAAGAGGGCCGATGCTTTGTCGGCATCCCTTTGCCTCCATAAACAGCAAACGGCACGCAACTGTGACTTCCTCCGTCTCATCGACGCTAGCGAGACTGAGCAGTTGTTTACCTCGCCGGTCGACAACCGAAATGCTGCTTAGAGACAGATCCTCTTAATCTCGCAACCCTAGGCGATCTACCAGGTCGTGTAGGTAATCGCATAACCTTCCGCGGCTCGGTTTACTTGATTTAGAGCGTTAGGCCATCTGACTGAATCGTCGGGGATTGAACGAAGCCGCTGGCGCGGCATGTAGGGAGGCATAGCAAGGATTGCCTCCTGTCTGAGAGGATTGCGGGTTTTCGAAGCCCAACCCTTTAGACAGGAGGTTTTCCGATGGCTGAGATCAGCCCGCTTCGCCGCCGCATGATCGAGGACATGACGGTCCGCAATCTGTCGCCGGCGACGCAGCAATCCTACCTCAACGCCGTAGCGAAGTTGAGCCGGTATTTCGGTCGTTCTCCCGACCGCCTCGACCTGGAGGATATCCGCGCCTTCCAGGTTCATCTGGTTGCGACGGGGATGTCTTGGCCGGCGCTGAACCAGATCGTCTGCGCACTGCGGTTCTTCTACGCTGTGACGCTTGGTCATGACACCGTTCCGAAGCGCATCGCCTATGCGCGTAAACCGCGCAAACTGCCGGTCGTGCTGAGCGCCGACGAGGTCGTCCGCTTCCTGGAAGCAATCCCGAGCCTCAAGAGCCGTACCGCGTTGACCACTGTCTATGCCGCAGGCTTGCGCGTATCGGAAGTGGTCCTCTTGAAGGTTGTCGACATTGACAGCCAACGGATGTTGATCCGGGTCGAGCACGGCAAGGGCGGCAAGGACCGTTACGTAATGCTCTCGCCGCAGCTTTTGAGGATTCTGCGGACATATTGGCGGCTCACTCGGCCAAAACGATGGCTATTTCCCCGCCGCGACGACGAGCGTCCGCTCGTCCCAAATGTGCTGCACGCCGCCTGCCGCTCAGCCTGTGCTGCGGCCGGCTTGAGCAAGTCGGTGACAGTGCATACGCTTCGGCACACATTCGCGACCCATCTGCTGGAGAACGGGGCCGACGTACGCATCATCCAGGTGCTGCTCGGCCATGCCAGTGTGGCCAGCACGGCGCGCTATACCCAAGTCGCCACAAAGACCATCAGCAATACCCCAAGTCCACTTGACCGGCTCCGCCTGGAGGTCGTGCCGCCCGGCTGAGCGGACCTGATGGCTCCGGTTCTGGAAGTGGCAGATATCTTCCGCCGCTACGGCGAAGCAATTTCGGCAAGCCCGTGCCGGGCATCTGGGCCGCGTCGAGCGGCGCGTCATGGGCGCGATCACGGCATGCCGGACGGCTGTGCTTGGCGGCCACGTCGAGCAATGCGACGACTGCGGTGCCACCCGCATCGCCTACAACTCCTGTCGCAATCGGCATTGCCCGAAGTGCCAGGGCTCGGCGCGCGCGCAATGGCCTGCCGAGCGACAAGCCGAACTCCTTCCCGTGCCATACTTCCACGTCGTCTTCACCTTGCCGGCGCCGGCCAGAGAGATTGCTTTCCAGAACAAGGCGGTGGTCTATGCCATTCTGTTCCGCTGCGCGGCCGAGACGCTCACCACCATCGCGGCCGACCCCAAGCATCTCGGCGCTCAGCTCGGTGTGACCGCCGTCCTCCATACTTGGGGTCAGCCCCTGCAACACCATCCGCATATCCACTGCGTCGTACCTGGTGGTGGACCTTCACTCGACGGCACACACTGGGTCGCTTGCCGGCCCGGCTTCTTCCTGCCGGTGCGCGTCCTCTCCCGGCTGTTCCGCCGCCTGTTTCTGCAAGAGCTGCAAGCTGATTTCGCGGCTGGTCAGCTGGGTTTCTTTGGCGATCTCGTCCATCTCGCCGATCCCGCCGCATTCGCCGAGCGCCTCGCCCAACTTCGACGGACCGACTGGGTCGTCTACGCCAAGCCGCCATTCGGCGGGCCCGAACAGGTGCTGGCTTGTCTCAGCCGCTATACGCATCGCGTCGCCATCGCCAACAGTCGGCTGATCTCGCTTGCCGACGACAAGGTGAGCTTTGCCTGGAAGGACTTTCGGCAGAATCGTAAAGCCAAAGTGATGACCCTTAATGCCGGTGAGTTCATTCGTCGCTTTCTCCTGCACACCCTGCCGGACGGCTTCCATCGCATCCGCCACTATGGCTTCCTCGCCAATGGCGGGCGCAACGATAAAATCGTCCTCTGCCGTCAACTCCTTGCCGTCCGCAACGCTCCGACTGACCCGCGCGGAGAACGCCTGCGGGCCAGCGTCCCTCACGGCCACTGGAAAACAATAACTTGCGTAGCCGCTCTACCAACCGCGGCATCATCGCCCCCTGGGTACTCGATGGCCCGATCAACCGCGATGCCTCTGAGACCTATGTCGAAAAGGTGCTCATCCCCGATGCTTCCGCCAGACGCCCAACTGGTCCAATTCAGCCTCGCGTGCTCGAGGCGCGTATCCATGATCTGGTTTTCCCGATCCCGTCTCGTTAACCGTTGCGCCATACTCTCCGGTTGACCTTCTCACACTCTCACGGTCCCTGCCGCGGAGCTACTTCGCCGCAGCCGGAACCCGATAAGTTCCGCCTCTCGCCAACAATGCCTAGACGATGCGCGCGGTCTTGTTGGCGAGGGCGACGATCACCAGCATGGGCGGCTTGCGGGCAAGCATGCGCGCAAGCCAAGGATTTGCTGTCGAGCCTTTGCGCATTGCCCAGCGCACGGCCGCGCTCGCGCCAATGATCAGTAGTCGGCGCAGGGTTCGTTCGCCCATGCGGGATGTCTCGCCGAGCTTCTGCTTTCCGCCGGTGGAGCGCTGCAGCGGGGTGAGCCCCAGCCAGGCCGCAAAGTCGCGTCCCCTCTTGAAGGCCTGCGCCGTCGGTGCCAGGGCAAAGAGCGCCGTCGCCGTGATCGGCCCGATTCCTGGGATTGTCATCAGCCGCTTCGCTTCGACATCCTCCTTGGCGCGTCGGGCGAGCTATCGGTCGAGCAGCGCCACCCTCTCGCCCAGTGATCGCAACTGCTCGGCGAGTAGCCGCAGGATCGCTCTGGCCAACTCAGGAATGTCGGTCGTCGATCGCGGACATAGGTTTGGCAACATGAAAGGGGCCTTGCGCAACCACCATCCCAAATTCGGCCAGATGGCCGCGGGTCGCATTGATGGTTTGGGTGCGCTGACGCACCAGGAGGTCGCGGGCGCGAAACACAACGGCCGCCGCCTGCTGCTCTTCGCTCTTCACGCCACGAAACGCATCGTCGGCCGCTGGACGGCTTCGCAGATCGCTTCCGCATCGGCGGCATCATTCTTCTGCCGTTTCACGAAAGGCTTTACATAGTCTGGCGCGATGAGTCGCACCGCATGCCCCAATTTTCCGATCTCGCGCGCCCAGTAATGGCTGCTGGCGCAGGCTTCCATGGCGACCGTGCAAATCGGCTGCGCGGCAAGAAATTTGAGCACCTGGTCCCGGCGCAGCTTCTTGCGGAAAAGTACGGTTCCCGATGCATCCGCGCCGTGCATCTGGAACACATTCTTCGCCAGATCCAACCCGATTATGCTAACTTCCGACATGGACGCCTCCGTTCAAGTGATGGTCAACGACACCACTTTGGCACAGCGATGGCGTGAGGGGGCGTCCACCCCATCAACCTCTCCAGCCACAAAGGGCCGCGCATACGGGAGGTGCTCGCGGCGGCCGGCGCTACGCTTCTCTTTCTTCCGCCCGTACAGTCCCGACCTCAATCCCAATCGAAAATGCCTTCGCCAAGCTCACAGCAAATTTGCGAGAGGCCGCCGAACGCACCGTCGGCGGCCTCTGGGATGCTGTTGGGCGCATCATCGATACCTATACGCCCGCAGAATCCACAAACTACTTCGCCGTCGCAGGCTACTCGCAACTTGATCGGCTAACGCTCTAGCAGTGCGCTTGCACGGCGGGAGTGCACAGGGATTCATTAAGCGAAATCGAAGAAGGCCAGAGATACTCATCGATGCTCATCTCAAGTAGTATCGCCGCAAGTTCCGAAAAATAAGAAAGACTATGCGAACGAGGCTAACGGCCGGGATCTCCTGGGACGTAGACTAACCACCCCTTGGTCCACATCCGATTGACGCCCCGGCCTCCCATCCGATGCCACGTGTGCCGCTCATTGTGCTTCAAAACGTGCCGCAGTCCTCCCCCTCAACAGGCGGCGTCGTGGATCTGCTGAAACTATGGTGCCTGTCAGCATGGCGGCGCCGCCAGAGTCAGGTGAGGCCGTGTTGCACCGGCGACTAGCAATGACGAGTGTCCCCGGTTTTTGCGGCCGTGTGCATCACGAAAGGCTACTGCGCCATTCAAGCGGACGCGTCAGCCAGCCGAAAGGCCTCTGGCCATCAGCCTACCAAAACAAGGAGACGACGGCTCTCTTGTTTGTTTGTAGCATATGCCGTGCGAGCGTACGGCTGACAACAGATGACAAATGTTGCGCCGGAGCGCTCGGACGGTACGCGATTAGGGGCACTGATGATCACGCCGTTTCGACGGAACTGGAGTCCAAAAGAATTATTCGATGCTCTTACGCCAGCGATGTTCGCCGCCGAGCCGTCGGCTGTCCGCGCACGTTGGGACAAATTGTGGCCAGATCTGTACACAGAAGATGACGCCCGGTATCTGAAACAAGAATTAGTGGCGCGAAATCTTATTGCTTCCGATGAAGCTGCGGCATTCTTCAACGCTTGGGCGATTGACGAACGGCGCCACACCGACGGATTCATCCGAATCATTGAACTTGTCGCTAACGGGTCGGAAAAGGATCTTCGGGCGAGATTGGACGCCCGCACGCATGATTTTGGTGCGATCGTTGAACACCTGAAGGACGAATTCTCCTTAATGGTTATAATCGCGTTTGATGAGATGTGCACTTGCCGCGCCTATGCAGCAGAAAAGCCATTTTATGATGCCCTTGGGAACAACACGTTCCATCATTGGCTGCGGGAGGTTATTGCCGACGAGGCGGTCCACTCGATGAACGCGGTTAACGTTATCCGCGCACGCTATCGCGACCGCATCGACCAAGCCGCCACAATTCTCGATAACCTAATCCGCGCGTCGGATAATCTACGCTATTCTGGCACCTTCCTGCTGGACTATTTCGGCGCAGTTTACTCCAAGGAGTTGCTCGCCGACTCCCGCCTCGCGACCATGAGAAATATTGCCAAGCCACTCATCGTGTAGAGCGAGATGTGTGCAGCGAGCCTGGCGAAAGTTGCACCGGCGTCACATCGCCGATCAATCCACCTTTTCTGCAAGTTTACCATTCTATCAGTTGACGCCAAGTTGTCCTGACGCGTCGTGCGCATTGTCGCCGCCGCCACCATCTGCTCAGCGAGCCGTTCACCTGATGGTTGGCGCGCCAAACCTCTCCTTGACCATCGAGCGGATTTCCTCGGAGGCGACGTCCCCAGCGGCGCCGGCCTGACTTCGCGCCTGTTCCGCGAAGTCCGCGAGAAGCGCGGACTGGTCTATTCGATCCGTGAGAACCTGGTCCGCTGGATCATTCAGCCATGTTTCTCGGCAATAGCGCCACCTGCGCCGATCGTGCCGACGAAACGGTCGAAGAAATCGAGAAGCAGGTCCGCCACGTCGCCGAGGAAGGACCGACTCAGCAGGAGCTCGATGATGCAAAGTCCTACCTGAAGGGCTCGCAAGCGCTGGCTCTCAACACATCATCAAAGCTGGCACGAACGCTGCTGCAGCGTCAGCTTGACAAGCTGCCCATCGACTATTTCGAAAAGCACAACACCATGGTCGATTTGGTGACGTTTGGAGGACGCCAAGAGAGCAGCGCAGCGGCTGTGGGGCGGGGGTCTGCTCACAATTATCGTCGGCCGCTCCCCAAAGGACGCAGCGCGGCCGAACACCATGCCAGCGGGGACAACACCCCCGCCAGGCGCCGAGCAGCTAGGCGCCGCCCCGACGGCGCCACCGAATTGACTTTCTAGCAGCCCAGGCGCTTAGCAAGCGCCTCCCTGTTGCGCGCAGAGTGTCTAGCCCCCGCCTTTAGCTCGCGGAGATATTCGATCATCGGGCAGTTACCATGCGGCCGCTCGAGTGCCGCTTTTGCTCAATCGCTTTGCCAAACAAGGCGGCAGTCCGGCGTGAAGTCTTCAGCGTAGCGAAATGCAAAAATAGAGCCATCACCAAGCAAGACGGCCTCGGCGGGGGCTACGCTGAGGCAGAGCTTTCACTGTGGTCGTGCCATTGGAGGAATGGCACAGACGTGGAGATAACCGCTTACCAAATAGCTTGTTCTTAATTTCTTTTCATTTCCGGCCTGACCAGCGATCGCCGGATCGGAGCTCTTCGCGGCGGCAGGGGATCGCTACTTTCCGCGGCCTTCGGCGGCAGCAATGAGGTCGATACTTCCTGTTTTCCACCCCTCCCTCGATTGTTGCAGTAAGCATCCGCCTTGATCGCATTCAGTTGTGCTCGAGTTGCGTTACCCTGGTCGGCTGGCGTGCGTACCGTGGCGCCAGCGGGATCGATGCCGCCTAGAGCTCTAGGGGCCTAACAAAGCTTCGGTGGTTGCCCCATGAAGGATATGAAGGTGAGCATGACGTGGCTTTACGCCCAGGCCGAATATGCAGACCAATTATCTAAAGCGCGACCGACCAGAAGAAACGAGAACTGGACGCGCATCTCGCACCGGCGGGCTTGCCTAGCAAATCAAAAAGGTGGTCAGAGTGGGCGCTTCAAAAGTGTAATGTACACCGTCTGCCGCACCCCCCAGCGAGAGCGCGCACGCGCCAGGCCATCGTTCATTCCCTGCAGATTCTTCTCGACCTGCACGTAGCCTCATCGGCGAAATCTGTGCCCAAGACAAAGATCGTCCCGGTCGCTCGACGCCGACTTTCTTTTGACGAAGCGTCCTCGATATCGCTTCGTCACCGCCATCGGCCGGCGAGCCCCGTGCACCCTTCGATCCTGTTCCCATGACACGATACCTCGCCTCGGCGCGAACAGATGCATGCTTGCTGTTTGCGTCAGCATCAGCGCTCGCATATCTCGATATTCTTCAGCAGAGTGAGAGTTCGGTCGTTCAGGGTCATCTCTCAGTGATTGACCAGCCACTTCGCTGTCTGCCGAAAAGACGACGATCTGATCCAGCATACCTTTGATGATCTGCCAAGTCATAGTTGGACCGCGTAGCACCGCCTCGATTGCGCTTCCACCGAGCTCGCAATCTGACGCTACGTAAGATTCGGCCGCTTCATGCCAATCATAGCAGCAGCGATAGATATCCTATGGCAATCGCCACGATCACCACAGGCAGCCGTTGATACTTGGTGACGCGCATTCCAGCCGTTTACAAACCTCACGTAGATCACCAGTACAAGTGATTTACTCTCCATTTTCGGCCTGCATCGTCGTTGCGATCCAAGGACGTCACTCGCTTGATGTTGAAAACGTTCATCGGTTGCAGAGCTCTCGCATCGAAGGTTCATTGCCCCTTCTTTCTGCCATGTTCGCACCCAAAGCAGAGACGCGCCGGTTGCGTACTTTGCGCGCCGCGATAGCGAGTGTCTCAGGAGATTTCCATGGTGAAGCCAGTTGTAATTGTGGTCGGTGCGGACAAGGGAGGTGTCGGCAAGACGACCGTATCACGAACGCTACTGGACTACTTCAGCGTCAACAACGTGCAAACACGCGCATTTGACACGGAGTCGCCGCGGGGAACGCTGAAGCGCTTTTATCCCGAGATCACCGAGATCGTCGACATGACGACGACGGCGGACCAGATGAAGATCTTCGATACCCTGAACTCAGGGCTGTCCGTCACTGTCATCGATGCTCGCGCAGGCTTACTGTCCTCTGCGCTGGCTTCCTTGCGCGACATCGGATTTCTGGACTCGGCGCGGTCTGGCCAGATAACATTCGCCGTGTTCCATATCCTGGGATCGTCCATCGCCTCGCTAGACGAGATCGCGGAAACCGCGACCTTTATGAGCGGCGCGAAGTACTACCTAGTCAAGAACTTCATCAACGACACTCAATTCTTCCAGTGGGATCAAGCGACATACAATTCCTATTTTCACCGCATCAAACATGCGACCGAGTTGGTCATACCGAAGCTTAACGAGATGGCCTATGAGCAGGTGGAAGTCGCATCCGTCCCATTCATAGACTTCGTCGCAAACAAGGGGCGGAACGATGAACCTGCGAACAACTCCTTCGTGCTGCGCGGCTATGTCCGGCACTGGCTGGCAAATGTCTGGAACGAATTTGATCGCATCAACTTGACGGAATTGGCCGGCGCCAAGTCCGCCACCCGTGCCGGCGAGAAGTAATCGCATATTCGGCGAGCTCAGGCCGGGCCCACGTACGAAACGAAATTGATCTGCTGGCTATGTTAGCGACCCCAATCTACATTATCTGCTCTCCTAGCCCGCAGGTCGGTAAAACCCTCATCGCTCGGGCGATGAGCGAGTTCTTGCTGCTGAAAAACGGCACAGCGCTGTCGTTTGATGTCAACTTGAAAGAGCCATCGTTGCTCGACTACCTCCCCAACATCACGGAAACCGCGGATGTGATCGACACTTACGGCAAGATGCAGCTGATGGACCCTCTTATCATCCACGATCGGGTACCCAAGGTGATTGATCTCGGATTTCACGCCTTCGACGAATTCTTCAAGATGTGCGAGGAGATTGGCTTCATGAAGGAGACGGCGCGCTGCTATGTCGCCCCTATCATCCTCTACGTCGCGGGCGCAGACCGTATCTCCTTTCGCGGTTATGAAATGCTGCGCCGGCGAATTCCGCCGGCGTCGCTGGTCACCGTCCACAATGAATTCGTGCTGCGCGGCGGATTACCTGATCCGATGGATGGCGAGCGGGTGATTCGGATTCCCGCACTTCCGCTGTTCCTCAAGAGATATATAGACCGTCTTGGCTTTTCCTTCACGGGATATCTGCGCAACGAGAAGGACTGGTCCACCGAGCTGCATCAATGGATCCGACGGAATTACAGCATGTTTCGCGATCTGGACTTGAGTGTGATGCTGCGAGGGTCCTATCGATCGCGGGGGACGGATATCGATAGCCTACGTTTCACAAGGACCACTTGAGATTTCGGTCTGCTCGCCATCTATTCGTCCGGCCTATGAGTGGTCGTTGACCAATGACTTCAATGGCGTTCGCAACGCGAACGCATGAATTGCGGTATACGACTCTTCGCTTGGATCGCGCATCTTTACCGTGATCGTCCGCACGGACCGCGCGACCGGTAATTGACGTCAGCTCATTCGCCGGATGCCGCAAGTAGACACGCCCGTCCTCGAAAGGATCGATGACTGTCTTGACCTTGTGAGCAGCTAGGCAGTCGTCCGTGAAGAGTGGCTCCGATTGAGCTAGAATCGCATTTGTCGTTGTGGACTGTTTTGCGTTTGCAGGGGTTTGATGCTTCGGGCGTCGGAACCTTGCAATTTCATTTTCGGGATTCCGTCGAATCGCCAACCATGATTCCGTCATCGCATCGGAGGTGGCGATGCGACCGAAGGAGCACAGGACGACGGGATCGGGCGATCTGTTCCGGGCCAGGCTGGACCAAATCATCAATATGAAGCACGAGCTGGTTCAGCTCGCCGGCAAGGTCGATTGGGACTGGATCGACGGCGAGATCGCGCCGCTCTATAGCGAGAATGGTCGGCCCGGGATCGCGAGCCGCTTCATGATCGGGCTGTTGCTGCTCAAGCACATTTACGGGCTGTCCGATGAGGGGGTGTGCGAGCGCTGGGTCCACGCCCCATATTTCCAGTACTTCACCGGCGAAGAGTTCTTCCAGCACGCATTCCCGCACGAGCGCTCGGACCTGAGCCACTGGCGCAAGCGGCTCGGCGACAAGCTGGAGCTGTTGCTGGCCGAGAGCTTGCGGGTGGCACACGAGGCCGGCGCGTTACGCAGCCAGGACATCAAGCGGGTCACAGTCGATACCACTGTGCAGCCGAAGGCGATCACCTTCCCGACCGATGCCAAGCTCTTGCACGCGGCGATCAAGGGGCTCAACCGTCTGGCGAGGAAGCACGGGGTCAAGCTGCGGCAGTCCTATCTGCGCATTGCCAAAACCGCGACAATGATGGCGGGACGCTACGGCCATGCCAAGCAATTCAAGCGGCATCAGCGGCAGTTGCGCATCCTGCGCAGCCGACTGGGCCGGATCATCCGCGATATCCGCCGCAAGATCGAAGGTCAGGCTGTGCTTGAGAACACGTTCGCCCTCCCGCTCAGCCGGGCCTCGCAGATCCGCTCGCAGCAGCAGCGCCAGCGCGGCTTCAAGCTTTATTCCTTCCACGCCCCGGAGATGGAGTGCATCGGCAAGGGCAAAGCAGCCGCGCCTTACGAGTTCGGCGTCAAAGCCTCCATCGTCACCAACAACCGCCGTTCTCCCGGGGGCCTGTTCGTGCTGCACGCCAGGGCGCTACCCGATAACCCGTACGACGGTCACACCTTGCGGGACGTCATCGACCGCACCGAGACACTCACCGGCTGCGCGATCGAGCGGGCCTATGTCGACAAGGGATACCGCGGCCACGACGCACAAAATCCCCGACGGATCTTCATCTCCGGCCAGAAGCGCGGCGTCTTCGGTGTCATCAAGCGCGAGCTGCGCCGCCGCTCCGCCATCGAACCCATCATCGGACACCTGAAGGCCGATGGTCACCTCGGCCGCTGCTACCTCAAAGGCCGCGCCGGCGATGCGGCTAACGTCATCCTCTCAGCCGTGGGCCACAACTTCCGCCGCATCCTCGCCTGGCTCAGAGAACTCTTGTGCCTCATCCTGCTCCAGCTATGGCGCACGTTCGGCTGTCGCGCCGCGCTCAATTCGCCTTCTTAACGGACGACTAGGCAGATCGACGGGCCCTTGCGTCGGAGGGCGCTCTTAGCTCAATGCCGAGTTTCCCGAGCACCTGGTGCATGACCGCGCTTTTGATCTCGCGGGCGATCTCGTTGCGTATCTGGGCACCGAGCACCCGCTCGGCATCGGCATCGCCTGTCAGACCATGCTCGGCCAGTCGCTCATCCAAGCGGGTTTGAAACTGTACGCCCATCGCGTCGACGAGGCGCTCCTGCATTTCAGCATAGTCTTCGGGTGCGATGCGCCTCACCACGCTTTCCCATGGTTGCCAGCGCGCTGCTAAATAGTCCGGAAATTCCGCGGCTTCCTGGTTCCGCACCGATGCCTCGGCCCTGGCCACATCGTCCTCGCTCACGTGAGAGACGTTCATGAAGCGCATGTCGGGAGCGATGTGCCGCAGCTCCAGCGCGTCCCGCAGCTGGGTCTGATAGGCAAGGTAGACCTCGATCTCATCGACGTCGGGATAGGCACGACGAAGCGAGTTGACCCTCTCGCGCGCGATTCCGTCCAGAGCTTCCAAGCGAAACATGACGCGGCCGTGCTGGAGCAGTTCGCCCAGTCGCCCATCATAGACGCCGTCCTCGACATCAGCGTTCAGGCGTGCAGTCTGCATGCCGTTCCAGGCCAAAGTAATGCGATCTTCGCAGCTCGCATTCGCTCCCGAAGCCAACTCGAAATACTCCTCGCGCAAATGCGGCCTGACGGCTGCCTGCCGCAAATCTTCGGCGACCGCTTGGCGGAACGCCTCGTTGCCATAGTTCACCGTGCCCCGGAGCCTGTCGAGGAAGCGTGCATAGTCCGCGGCCCCCGGTTCATGGGCGAAGTGCTGCCAAGTGGCCATTGCCGTGGGCTCGCCCTCGAGCCAGTCCGCGGCAACCTCTTGCAGGGACCGCGGCTGAACTTCCACCGGTCCATCCGCGGTTGAGAAGAAAACCTGAGGGCCGGCATAGTCTCCGGCATGCATCGCCGTTGCCAAGCCGGCCTGCACCCGCTCGGCGAGCGGATTATTCTCCAGATCAACGCTCGAGTCACTGCTTAGCTGCGTCAGCAGGGTCTCGGGTACGTTGGTCAGATAGTTGTTGCTGGCGCCGAGCCATATCAGCTGGGGCGGGACCGTCTCAGGCAGGCTGGTCAGCCGGTTGTGGCTGGCGCTGAGCCATTCGAGCTCGCCGGGAAGAGGTTCGGGCAGGTCCGTCAGCTGATTGTACTCGACGTTCAGACGCTGGAGCCCTGCTGGAAGCCCGGGCAGTTGGGTCAGGCGGTTACCGCGGGCGTCCAACTCCTGAAGCGTTGCTGGTAGGCGTTCGGGCAGGCTGTTGAGCTGATTGTCATCGACATTCAGGCGGCGCACCCCGGCCAGAATGGGCGCAGACAAGGCGGTCAGGGACAGAGACGACAGATCTAGCAGCTCGTTGATATCACCCGCGCGCCGCCAAGCCCTCGTTCGACTGACCGCCTGTTGCCGATCCTCATTTTGCCCCTGCCCGTCTTCGGCAGCCCAATCCGTCAACACCTCCTCCTGCCAGGCAGTGGCCTCGGCAGCGGACGCCTGCACGTCCGTCAAGGCCTCTCCCCATTGCGATGCGCCCGCAGAGCCCAGTTCGGAGCTTTCCGAATTGGAAGTTGCGGAAGGAGTACCAGGGCCGAGCTGTTCTGCATTCATCGATGTCGTCTTTTCGGTAGCAAAAATTAAGCGAACTCGCCGGGGCGGCGCATCTTAGAACCGGTAATCCCCAACCATGGATGGCGCTCCACCGGCTAACTGCAATGAGCTGCGATCACAGAGCGGGGCCGTCACGCACGACTGGCGCGAATACGCTGCTGCGACACCGAGGAACTGCAGACGGTGCAGCGAACCCGGGCGAAGTCTCGCCTCCTGGATCGGTTGATGTTGAGGTCCACCCTGGTCTCGCCTGCCAGATCTGTGCCCATTGAGCCGAGCCTGCAAGCGAGTAGCGACGTTCATGATACGAGAGCTAGCTGTCGATAAGCTGACGGACCGCGGAGCGACAAAATGGCGAATGGTCCCCATCAATTTCTCAACCTTAGGCTCAGCGCCCCGCAGGCGAATGAATTCGAGCTGGGCCGACTGATGCCGGGCGCCGGCACGCCGGCAGCGGCGCGCTTGCGCCGGCAACTTTGCTGTCGCTTGCGGCGAGGCGGCCCCACTTCTCCCCGCGTTCAAACGCTTGTGTTATAGCTGAGCTTAAAAGCTTGCAGCCCATCGCGCCTAACGCCGCTCGCCCTTGGCTACGAGACCCGCGCGCACTCAAATGCTAACAACACGGGCCCGTTAAATTCTCCGATGACGAGTTCCTTGCGTTTTTGACATCGGCCACGTGAACCGGCCATCCCCCTCGGCTTACCGTCGCAGACCTCGACAGGCAAGCGCCCATGAGACGCTCTTGATCCGTGCACGTTCGACTGAATGACCGGACGGCTGTATCTGCACTGATGCGACAGAGTTTATATGTCGAGCTCAGTGTAATCGAGCGGCGCCGCGATCAATGAACTTGAGCATCGACTGAGACTTGTTGATCTCGCATGAAACTCGTTTCAGTATACGTATTGCTATCTCCTCGGTCGCAATCAGCCCCACTCTCTCGCAGGCTACCCCAAAATGATGCATCACCTGCTCCTCGGAGGGTGCGATACGATTCTGCAACACGCTGGTCGTCAATGACGAGAGCATGTGCTCGACGACGTCATTCTCCGCCTGGCTCAAGACCTAGTCCTTCTGATTTTTTGTTCAGTTCCTTTGGCGACCACATCGCATAGAGTGTCGCTGCGACGGACAGTCATCTTCAACATCGCAGCTTCATGCCCGTTGAACTCTGCTTTCGAGAGATGGTCGTTTACCTCACCTGCTCGGACCGCTTATCCTCAGCACACGCGCACGGCTTCAGATTGCGTGAGTTGCACGATTCTGATAGCTCCACAGCGGCATTCCGCTCTTTTGGAGTGTGCCGACCGAATGATGGTACAAATATGGAAGGGGCCCTAATTCCGACCTTCCCAATCAGAACGCCGTCAAGATGCGACACTCGAGAAGCTATTCTCTGGCAAACGTCCTGGCCGGCCTAGCCTCCGGCCTTTCGGCTCAACGCATTGCATGTCGTGGCGTAGCCCACGATCTTCCGACGCGGATGCTTTCCTCGAAACTCCAGAAATCTAGATTGAAACTCAACCGCCGCCCCTTTCCGGAACATCGAAAGGTCGACGGTGCGCAGTTGCTTGTTGCGCGTGACCACCACTGTTGAGCATTTAACGATGTCGCCGGCGCAATCGATTTCGCCTAGCGCCCTCGTGAGGGTGGTTTGAAAGGACATAAGGCCTTCCGAGCTTTCACCGCAGCGTTCTGCGCGGCATCAGTGCTGCGGGTCATCGCCTCTGGCCGGAGTGACCGGCTATTCCGTTGGAGTATCTGCTTGCGAGCGCGGGCTGTTTAGCCAGCGCGCTTTCGCTGTTGCGTTAAAAGCGCCTACGGCTGTGGTCAACCATATTTCTGCTGCCTGCATCATTCCATCATTGCGATCTGGCGACTCCAACTGATCAGTGTAGGGGCAATGGCTGGCCCGGCGCCCCGTGTGACGACGGAAATGGCTTTCCTGGCCATCGCCCGCAAAACGAGAAAACTAGCAATCAGCAGGCCGTCCTCTCGGTCTCCATTTGCGTTGCGCCGTCAACGCATCAGCAAGCGGACAACCTGTCGCAACGTGAGATTCAAGCTAATAAATCGGTCTTCTGAGGCGTGCACAGCGGATGTCGATAGCAATGATTGTCTGTGGAATGCTCATTTGGCTCGACACTGCGTCCAGCCGACATTTTACCTTGGATCCAATCCCGGCGCGTGCGTTTCTTTGATTGGCTGGCGCGCGCCGTGGATCGCAGTCAGCCTGGCTCGCCTTCCTCAAAATCGCACCACCGCGGCTTTCCCATTATGTTGATGAGGTCCACCTCGGCCCATCGATGATTCATCGGGTAAGCGACTGCGAATGGCCGTAGCAGCGCGGGACCGACCACCATCGGAGCTCGCAATGAAGCCGCCATCGCCTTATGCCGCTTGGGCCGCTAGAGGTCGACATCGCTACGTTCGGGCTCGCGAGCTGCTGGCCTAAGTCAGGTCGCGCCCAGCGCCTGAACAGGCAACAAAGCCGTCAAACGCTTGCATATTCCGCTGCCATCGACCATGGGGACATGCGTTGTGTGTTACCAGCTCCTGCTTGAGCCGTCTGCGTGGCGGGCATGGGCTTAACTGCTCTCCGGTGTTGGCGCACCAATCAATGAGCGCTGGAATTGTGCAAGGCACACGACCGCGGCGCCGTGAAAACGCGAGGATCTGCCGCGATTTCTCGTCACACGCGCGGTGTAGGGTGATATTGATTGATAGAGTTGCATACATCCAACTGCTCGCCGCCTACCGCGAAGAACAGGCGGGAGGTCGCAAGTTCTCGGATCAACTATTCGGCAGGAATGCGGAGCCAAGGAATGGCCGCTCGGTGACGATAGATATGCTTGATACCCCAGGGACGAAGTGAACTAGATCTGTGATGACTTCAATTGATGATACATTAAGTGAGATCAGATGGCTGCGGAACGAAGTCTGGCGCTGCCGTCGATTCCTTAAAAGGGACCTACCTGACGCAGAGCGCAAGGCCGTTGAGAGGCGTCTGCTTGAACAGCTTTCTGCCTTTGAACGGCTCTTGTCGACGTCGTTTCCTTTGACTTTGAGCCCTAAAGTGTATTCGGCCAAGAGCACCACGATCGGACGAAGCGACTCCCCTGAAGCGCCCATCGAGAACCCCGCAATGGCATCAAGCGGTTCCTCCGGGAAGTCGATGGGCGGCTAAGAGGCTTCCTAGCTGTATCTGTACCTTGAGCCCGCCAGTCAAGACCAGGCTAATTCCCAGCTGAGAAATCTGAGGAAGACCGCTATTGAAGAAACATCCAACGCGAGGATACCGGCGATCTTTTGCCAGTTGTAGCCGATTTAGCCAGCTGCCGGAAAATACTTGGTTGCCGGGCACAACGCCATACCATGATGAGCAGCACGGATTTCTGCAAATGTCCGGCCGCAACCACTGCAGTTTACGCAGATTCCCCTTCCGACCAGTTAGGCCGATGGCAATCTCACGACGGCCTCAAAGTCAGCGAATGGCAGCAGCTCAGAATAAAGCGCAACTGCTGCAGTACGAAATCGAAGTTCGGAGCGCATTACAACCTCGTAACACGCGTGGGCGCACATCGATCGTTGATCGAGGCGAATCGATTCACAGAGCTCAGTGCCCCTGATAAATGAACTGCGGCTCGGCAGGCTGATGCTTCAGCCCGATCGACTTTCGGCCAAGGGCCAAACTCCGGCTCCCGTCAGTCTGGAACACCTAACTGTCGCTCGATTTCTGCGACTGCCGCTCGGACGCCTCACTCTCGATGGAGGACGACCGGAAGCCTGTTGAGACGCCGTCTCGGTCGGTCGTTTCTCTCCGCCGCGATTGGCATCCTGCGGCGGCATTCTCCGCGCAAGTTCTTGAAATTGTCCCTAAGACAAAACATGGCCACGTCCGCATCGCCACGCCCTGTAAAGCGGTTACAGAAGCGCATCACGTCCGGTCTGCAGGAGGTCAAGACTTCCTCGGCCCGCCGATCTCGCGCGCGAGCGTAGCCTGTGCACCACGCCGTTGCGATCGCGATCACGATCGCAATGAGGGCCGCTGCACAGCGATGCGCATTGGGAATCCAGCTCATTCGTCGCTCATGACCCACCAAATCTGTCTTAAGCCGCATATCGGTAACTATTACTCTTTCCTCAATCTGTTTACCGGCGCCTCGGCAGCCATGGTCGCGCTGTTGCGGGGCAGCCGCAATGATTACGGCCTCCCGAATCATCGTCCCGCCACGAATAACACGCTCGTTGCGAAGACACGGAGGTCCAACAGAGATCGGCTGTTTAGCATGTGCGGCGATGCTGGCTCCCAATATGGCGTTCTGCCTTCGCAAGGCCTACAACCTGACGCTACGGTCGATTCAAGCACTTTGAGCGTCGTCCGGCATGTGTGAATCGCTCTGAGACGGGCATGCCCTCATTGGGCGCAGCAGGACGAACTCCCGACAACTGCGCGCCGGACCGGCTGCCTCCGGGGTAGGAACGTTACCGATGCTGGTGGATGACGCTTAGCTTAGTGAAGCGGTTGAAGCCGCAAAGGGCACGCATCGAGACGATCAGTAACAAACTGCGTCGACGCAGCTCCTTTTGTTCGCGATCCGATTTGCAGAGTCAAAAGAGTTCGGTAGATGGGTTTTCCGAGAAGCACAGAGGTTTGGACCGACAGGCCAGGATACCTTGCCTGGTGGTGATTGTCGCAACTGCCACGTACCGTCCATGACAGCCTCATGCGGCCTGCTGCTATTCACGGTGCGCAATTGCTTGAAACCGGCTCAGCAGCTTCGACCTTGAGCCCCGCTGGCACACCGGTTGCTAGTAACACCGGCAGAACGTCAGCCTTGGTGCGGCCTAGCCGGAACACGGAAGACACCATTCGACGTTGACTGCTACAGGTCTTTCTGGGACCGAGGGCTATGTTCGCGAATCCACGATCTAGGAGAAAAGCGAGACTTCACATGAGGAGATTAGCGGTACGCGAGTTTTCCAGGGTCGGCAGGTTAAGTGTTATGGCCTCAGCCATTCTGGTTTCGCCAGCAGCAGGCGCCAATGAGGATTTGATGAGCGCCGCCAAGCGCATTTTCAAGCCGATTCCCTCAACCGTTCCAGCGGTGAAGGACAATCCTATTACCCATGAAAAGGTCACACTTGGCAAATCCTTGTTTTTCGATCCGAGGCGATCGGCGAGCGGGGTTATTAGCTGCAACACGTGTCATAACCTTGGGACGGGCGGGGTAGATGCCGGCCCGACGTCGATTGGTCATCGCTGGCAGCTGGGGTCACGTCGTGCGCCAACAGTCTATAACGCAGTCTTCAACGTGGCGCAGTTCTGGGATGGACGCGCGGCGGATCTTAAGGCGCAGGCCGCGGGCCCTGTCCAGGCCAGCATCGAAATGAATGCGACGCCCGATCGCGTGCTCAGAACATTGAATTCAATGACCGATTATGTCGCTATGTTCAGCAAGGCTTTTCCCAACGATGCGACGCCAATTACGTTTGAAAATTTCGCCAAGGCCATCGAGGCTTTCGAGGCGACCTTGATTACTCCCGCCGCCCCATTCGATCAGTACCTCGAGGGCGATGAATATGCTCTCACTGATCAGCAGAAAGCTGGGCTAAAGCTATTCATCGCAAAGGGATGCTCCTCTTGCCACAACGGAATCAACGTCGGTGGACAAGAATACTTCCCGTTCGGCATGATTGAAAAGCCCGCCGAAAGGCTGCTTCCGAGGGAGGACAAGGGTCGCTTTGCCATCACCAAGGATCTCGGGGACGAATATGTTTTCCGCTCCGCGCCGTTGCGGAACGTCGCGTTGCGCCCTCCTTACTTCCATTCCGGTCAGGTTTGGAGTCTTAAGCAAGCGGTTGGCGTGATGAGTGAGGTTCAGCTTGGCGCAAAGCTCAGTGATGAAGAATCTGACGAGATTGTAGCGTTTCTGAATTCGCTCACCGGGCAGCTGCCAAAGATCGATTACCCGATGCTGCCAACGCGGACCATTGCAACCCCAAAACCTTGCCTAGACAAATAAGCCTTCACGATAGCGACACGCGGCGTTGTGATTAGCGAGGAAGATACCGCTGCCGCAGCGAAATCAGGCGATATCGCGGTCCAAGCTGGAGCATTTAGCAGGCTGCAATTGCGAGCCTCGAGTCCCAACGGTTCGTCGCTGACGCAAGAATTCCTTCGGAGCCTGTAAAAGTATCCAACTTGGGCAGCTCAATCCTGGGTCACCTCGCGTTGCAACAAAGGCCCGCGCGCCTGAGATGCGCCCGCGACCGGTGCGGCCAGGAAGACGTTCTCCCGTAGCTCGCGGGCACAGCATCTCATCTCACATCAGCCCTTTTTCCCAAGCGCCCCGCTGCCGACTTTCACCTCCGCGCACACCGGAAGGTGCGCCAAATCGGGTGACATGGACTTGTGCATCATTGACGAGTTTTACGGCCGCATGTTCGCCAAAGCACCATCTCCAATGCAAGAGGCGATCGATCATCCTCAGCTTCCACTTCGTAGCTCCTGCATGTGCGGTTGGTGACGCGAGCGTCCAAAGCCCTACAATGACATGCGGCGATTTACGCCGAGTGGAGCCCGATACAAAGCCTCCTTCACCGCTAGACGCGCAGATATTCATTGAAGCGGCACGCGGATTGCTGGGCAGGGATCAACCAGTCGCGACGGCGGAGCCGGAGTTCCAATGAGGCTTATCCGATTCATCCAGATCGATCTAGCTTTGATGCTGCTCGCACCCGAGAATGCAGGGGCCACGACTATGGCGACCGGCGCAAACTTCAAATCGGCTAGCAACGCTGTGGGAGGCTTGATGCGGATTTCTGATCCCGAGCCAGTATTCAGCTCTGGCGCGAGCCGACATCTTTACCGTCAAACCTCTCAAGCCGGGCCATTTGGACATTCAGCAGAAGCCCTCGGCTTTGCCAAGCAGGCTGAGAACGTCGCGTTGCTAGGTGTCTCATTGGCAAGCGCAACCGGGCAGCGTCCGATTGTCACAATCCTCGCGGCTGGGAGATGAAGACGCCTCTGGTCTTAACACCGTTCTGCAGTTCGCCGCCGCACCTTATGCCCTCACCCGAGTAGAGACGCCGTGCTGGAGCGGCACGGACTGGATTTTCGGAGGCATGGTCATGATCTCCATTGCAGTGATTGTGCTCGTGTCTTGGATGGGAAGATACAGCACCGGCGCAGGTTCATGAGAGAAGCAAAAGCGGGCTATATAGAGGTTACGTTCAACGGCTCTCTCGCAAACATTCCGCTAGATGCGCAATTCAGCGTACCAGCCAAAGGCGTCACAGCGACTTTTGGTCCGCCCGGGTGCGGCAAGACCACACTCGCGCGCTGCATCGCGGGCGTGCAGCGTCTGCCGAACGCATTTTGTGCGGTCGATGGAGAGATTTGGCAGGATGAGACGACATTTCGACCGCCTCATCTGCGTCCCGTCGCATATGTATTCCAGCTACCAACTCTTTTCTCTCATTGGTCTGTACGGCGCACCCTTCTACATAACGCGTCAAAATCGACACCGACACTGATCGATTTTGATGGTGTGGTCGAATTACTCGCCTTGGCGCCACTGCTCGAGCGTTCGCCATCGCATCTTTCCGCGGCCGAGCGACAGCGACTTGCGCTTGGCGGCGCGTTGTTAGGCCAGCCTAGGCTGCATTTGCTGGACGATCCACTCGTTGTGCTCGACCGCTCCGCCAAATGCGAGATCCTACCATTTCTCGAGCGCCTGCGGGAACAGCTCCCACTGCCGATGATCTACATCAGCCATGACATCGCTGATATCGAGCGTTTTGCCGATCATCTTGTCATGATGAAAGATGGCGTCATGACTGCGGCAGGGCCGCTCCATGTCGTTTAGAGCGAACCGGCGCTTGCCAGGCGCCGCGACGCGGCAGTCTGTCTTGATACCGTGGTCGGCGGCTACGGACGCTATGGGCTGATCATGCTCCGCCTAGAGGGGGCACGCCTTCTGATACCTGGAGTGCCGCTTAGACCGGGCGCGCAGCTGCGGCTCCGCATCGCAGCCGGCGACGTCAGCATTGCGTGTGAGCGCCCGCGTGCAAGCTCTATCCTCAACGTATTTCCGGCACGCACAAAGCCTCTCTGCCGTTCGACGAGGCAGAGGTCACCTTCTTCTGACTGTTGAAATTGGCCGTTCTGGCGTAGCTCTTGGCGCGCATCACGCGCCGGTCCTTTGATGCGCTACGGCTCAGCGATGGAGCGGACGTATTCGCCGAGGTCGCTCGCGCCGTTCCGCTTGCGGCTGCCGAGCGGTGCTTGCAACACCCGCCACGACCCGCATGAGAACCTCGACAGATATTCCCCGACAAGAGAAACACATCAACAGGATCCCAGCCGTGATCGATGATCTGGATCAGATAGGTCCGTATAGTGTGGGGGCAATTCACTACCGCCCAAAAGACGATGCCGATAGGCTACTCGCCCAGTTCGCTCAGGATATCGCGCAGCAAGGCCTACGCTTCGGCGGCATCGTGCAGCGACACTCGATGCGCGCAAATGTGACGCACGTCATGATCACAATCGACGTTGCGACGGGACAAGAGATCTCGATCTCCCAGCCACTCAGCAGCGGAGGTCCTGTAATCTCGGTACAAATGCGCTTGCCAAGGCCGCAGCTGTCCTTTCCCAGGCACTTCGCAACAAGTTCGATCTTCTCATGACCAACAAATTCGCCAGACAAGAAGCAGCTGGCCGGGGCCTGCGCGCCGAATTCGTTGACGCGATCACCCGAGGCGTAGTCCTAACGGCCGTTCCGAAGAAATGCCTTGCCGACTGGCGACCCTTCAGCGCGGGCGTTGGCACGCTGCTGCCTTGTGATCGTAAATAGTTGGAGCGAAGCGCTTGGCTACTGATTTTTCAGAACTTAGCGCTGATCGACTCTCCAAGCGCGCGAGCATGCTCGTATCAAAGCCGCTGGAATCCACTCCCGAGAACGGATGGCATATAGTTTGCTTCAACAGTGAAATCACGATCTACAAAAGCAAATTTGTGAGGACAGCATGCTCGGAATTGGAAGTCAGTTGCCGCCGTTCGAAATCACAGGCGTGAAGCCAGGTTTTCAAGCGCAGGAAGAAGGAGGACAGAGTGCATTCGAGACGCTGACCGAGGCGAGTTTTGCAGAAAAATGGAAGGTCATCTTCTTCTATCCCAAGGATTTTACCTTCGTCTGCCCGACAGAGATCGCTGAGTTTGCGCGGCTCTCCAAGGAATTCGCCGACCGCGATGCGATTGTACTCGGTGGTTCGACTGACAACGAGTTCTGCAAGCTCGCTTGGCGGCGCTCACATGTCGACCTGCACAATCTGCCAATCTGGCAGTTTGCAGACACAAAGGGAACGCTCGTCGATGGTCTTGGCGTGCGTTCACCTGAAGGGGTTGCTTATCGTTACACCTTTATTGTTGACCCCCAAAATACGATCCAGCACGTCTATGCGACCAATCTCAGTGTCGGGCGCAGTCCTAAGGACACGCTCCGCGTTTTGGACGCGCTGCAAACCGACGAGCTCTGTCCCTGCAACCGCGAAATCGGCGGCGAAACCTTGAAGGTTGCTTGAGGCAGCATGTCGTCGATCGAACAACTAAGCGACAGGATTCCAGATTTTGCGAAGGATGTCAGGCTTAACTTGACCTCCTTGGTGGCCGATGAGACGCTTTCGCCACAGCAAAAATACGGGCTGCTGCTGGCGAGCGCTATTGCCACCCGCAACGCAGCCCTGATTGCCGCGATCGAATCGGCTGCCGCCGCCGTGATGACATCTGTGGCGATCGCCGCAGCAAAAGCCGCAGCCTCCCTCATGGCAATGAACAACGTTTACTACCGCTTCGCTCACCTCGTTTCCAACTCGCAATACAAGACGATGCCGCCACGGCTGCGTATGAACATCATCGGCAATCCCGGCGTCGACAAGTCCGATTTCGAGCTGTGGTCGCTTGCGGTCTCGGCCATAAACGGCTGCGGTGCTTGCATCGATGCCCATGAGAAGACACTGAGAGCCGCGGGCGTCAGTTCCGAAGCGATCCAGACCGCCGTACGCTTTGCCGCGATCATGCAGTCAGTGGCGATCGCAATCGAGGCCGCTGGGCCCACCCCCTCTCGGGCGAGGGGCTGATCCTTCTTCTGCCATACGATCGACTGCGTTGTGGCGCCACTCAGTGACGCCACAACGAGCCCTTTGCGGCTCCCGAACGAGCGGGACATCTGCAAATCATGTCTTGCGCAGCGTCCGCATGAAGAGCGTCTTGCTCGAATTCCAGGCGCCGTGCAACTGACGCGGAATGCGCCACACATGCGGTGAGATCCTATCGCCTAACCTCGGTCGCACCACGGCCCGCCCTTTTTTCCACCATCACCCAAACTTGAACAGCACTCCATATCCGCCGCGCGGATGGCTCCATTCGATGTCGCCGGTGGGCTCGGCGATCACGCGGCAGGTACCGCACTCGATGCAGCCGTCAACGGTTATCTCGACCTGGCCGTCGTCATTGAGCTCGTAGCATCGCGCGGGGCAGGCTTTCAAAAGTGCAAGTAGCTGCGGCGATGGCGTCGTGTGCGCACGGACCTTGACGTGAGGATGACCGATGTCGACAAGATAGCGGTTGTAATACAGCTTGTCTTCGACGCGCACTGGGGGTTCGACATTCATGCTTTGACCTTCCATTGTTAGCCTTCACGCTGTCCCGGTCAGCGCCAGGCCCGTGCAAAACGATAAGCATCGCCGAACAGACCTGTCCATGACCTCGCCTTGGCAAAGGATTTCAGGGTCGCCTTCTCCTTCTCAGCCTTGGGCGTACCATCGACGCGCACAAAGTTTTGCATCGCCTTGGAGATGAGCTGCGGATAGGTGAGAAAGAAGTTTTGTGAGTGCGTATGCATCAGGGGCGGCAAATCCTTGTACTTCTTTAGATCTTTGATGACGAAGGAGTCGTCCAGCATCTTCTTGTAGATCGCCAGATTTGTTGCACTCATCGGCTCGCCGCGCGATTTCACCAGACCTATCGCTTCGGCGGCGATACGGCCGGAAGTCATCGCGAGATTGGAGCCCTCTCGATGAATGGCATTGTTGAGTTGGGCCGCATCGCCCACGACGACCCAGCCTTCGCCATAAAGCTGCGGGATCGACTTGTACCCGCCTTCAGGAATGAGATGCGCCGAATATTCCTTGACTTCGGACCCTGCTATCAGGGGCGCCACAGAAGGATGCCTCTTGAATTGATCGAGCAGGCCGTAGGGCGTCCGGCCCGTGCGCTGGAAGTCGGCAACGAGACAACCGATGCCGAGCGAAATGCACTCTTTGTTGGCATAGATGAAACCCATCCCTGTCATGCCGTGGGAAATGGTACCGGCCGCCTCGATCACGACGCCTTCATCGCCCTTGAGATTGAAGCGCGCCTCGATAGTCTCGCGAGGCAAGAAGTGCATCTCCTTCACCGCGAGCGCAACGTTATCGGGTCTCGGCCGCGCGCGCAGGCCCGCGCGCGTCCCGAGCAGGCCATTGACCCCCTCGGCCAGCACGACGACATCGGCATGTATTTCGCCGTCTCGGCGATCTGTACGAACACCGACGATTCTTTCACGCTCGTCCCGTACAAGCTCGGTGACGGTCGTCTCGCACAGCACGGTCGCGCCAGCCTCCCGCACCTTGGAAGAGAACCATTTGTCAAACTGGGCCCGTATAATCGTATACCGGTTCGGCCGTTCCTCGTTGAAGTCGTCTGAGCGGTAATGCATGCCGACATGGGAGCGATCGTCCATCATCCAGAACCGCTGCTCGATCAGATGACGTTCGAGCGGCGCCTCCTCTCGAAACTCGGGGACCAGCTTTTCCATCATGTCGGCATAGAGGATGGCGCCCTGCACATTCTTCGATCCGGGATATTCGCCCCGCTCGAGCTGCAGCACCTTCATGCCGCGTTTGGCCATGGTCAATGCCGCCGCATTGCCGGCCATACCGGCTCCGACCACGATCGCATCGAATCTCTCTTCAATCATCATCATCTCCTCTAGGCCGTCGCGATCCGGGCGCGCGAATTCGGCAAAAGCCGGGCGCGAAATGCGGCCGTGAGCGAGGGTAGCAATTGCATGGCGTCACTGACGATCGCGAGATGGGCGAAGTCGAAGATCGGAGCGTTCTTGTCAGTATTGACGGCGACGATCAGATCCGCGCCCTCCACACCAACCCGGTGCTGGATCGCGCCGGAAATGCCGGCGGCAATATAGAGCTTTGGCCGGATGGTCTTGCCCGTCTGGCCGATTTGCCGGTCAGACGTGACCCAGCCTTTTTGCACCAGAGGACGCGAGCAGCCATATTCAGCGCCAAGCAGCGTTGCGAGCTCGCGCACCAACCGAAAGTTCTCAGGCGATCCCAGTCCCAGACCGCCCGCAACCACGACATCGGCATAGGCCAAATTGGACGTTTCTGCATCGCGGTCGGGTAGGAACGACAATATTTTTGTGACAATATCGTCTTCGATAAGACCGAGCGGATGGACGATGATACGAGCGGCATCGCGTACGACGCGCTCAGGCATCGGCATGACCCGCGGGCGGACGGTTGCCATCTGCGGACGATAATTCAAAGTATAGATTGTGCAGAGCAGCGAGCCGCCAAAGGTCGGACGCGTTGCCGCAAGCGAACCATCGGCGTCGACGTCCAGCGCGGTGCAGTCGGCAGTGAGCCCGGTCGACAGGGTCGTCGCCACGGAACCTGCGAGATCGCGACCGAGCGTCGTCGCCCCCAATAGCAGGATCTCGGGCTTGTATGTGTTGACGAGTTCGGTTAGCGCTTTTGTATAGGATTCGTTGCGGTAATCCGACAAAACATTGTCGCTCACGAGATAGGCCAGGTCGGCGCCATAGCAAAAGGCATCAAGCGCGGCGTTACGTGTGTGCTGCCCCTCCGGACCGATAACGACAGCGGCAAGATTCACTTTTAGCCTGTCGGCAAGCCTGCGCCCCGCCCCCATGAGTTCCCAGGAAACCGGATGCACCTGGCCGCGCTCCAGCTCAACAAAGACCCAAACGTGTTTGTACGCCTTAAAGTGCTCCGGCAGTTCCTTTTTTGCTGCTGCGCGGCCGGCCGCCGCCGGCATGGCCGTTCTGGTGACATTGCTCATACTCAAAATTCCCCTCAAAGATAGGCGCGCCCGCGCCACAGGTCGCTTTTTAGCTTCGTTGACTGAAGATCACTTTTGGTCAGCAGGTGGCCGGTTGCTCTGCCCCGTCAGCCTGGTCCGACCGGCCGCACAACAAGACCCGTCGTCGCGATAGACGTACCGGTCCGGCCGGATTTGGAGAGGTCTTCCACACTGGACCCTTGCGCGCCGGGTTCGACGAATGCGGCCGCGGTGATTCTGACCGGTCGCTTCCATGCCTGAGTTGGCGTGTCCGTTCGCTGCGCAATACCTGCGCCTCACTTTCGGCCCAGCGGCTCCACATTGACTGTGACGGCGAGGGCGATCCCCGCAACGCACCTGTCACGCAATCCATCCCGAGCCTCCAGCGCCGACAACCCGCATGCGCCGACCTTGGCCCTCTTCCTAACGTGCTGTCCGCCATGAGATGGATACAAATCTGAGCGGAATCGGGGGCCGATTTGATGGGGATGACGCTGTGCATACCCTCTCCAGGTGTAGCGCGAACGGGCGACTTATCCATTGACCACCATCTGACCGTCGATACGGAACTTCGATCGCGTCAAAGACCATTTCGAACGGACCTGCGCGATCGTAGGCCACGAGATGATGCCGCAGCGCTCGGCAGGCAGTAAAAGCAGCATCATGGGTCTCCTTCAATCTCATCTCGGACGACTAGCATCTGTCGGCAGCGATGATCATACCGGCAGGACAACAGCAAGTGTCGTACCAGTTGCAAAAACCCTTGAAAGTCAGTCGAAAGTAATGGTTTGGGAGACACTTGAAATAGCCGCTGATACCGTGGACACGACCAGTCCAGACATGGGTCGGGAATACGACAGGCGCCGCTCGGGTCGTGGTTGCAGAGAGTTGACCCGGATAAGGACGAAGGCTGCACATCGGGTTGCCATGGCGCCCCGCCGGCAAACCTTGCTTGCAGTGGACCGCGAGATCACTTCAGCTCGCTCAACGGGACAAAGGCAGCGGCCTTCTTAGGGTCTGCGACGGCATCCTTCAAAACCTTGAACACTCGCTGGTCGATCGGTGACGATGCCACGAAATCGGCATAGGCCTGCTCCAGCATCGCCTTGCACCGAGCTCTGATTTCCGGCTCGGCGGCACCAGCAAATTGCTCTTTGGCAAGATACTGTCCCATGCGCTTTAAGATGTGAAGGCGCGCGACATTCACGATCTTAGGGTCGTAATCGACGCCTAGCAGCGAAAAAAAATCCTCTGCCGACGAGGCCTTGCTGAGCCGAACCAGGATACCGGCTGCCGGGGATGAGTTGATCATCGAAACTTCTCCTTCAGATTAGCTCTGGACGGTCAATGAGATGGGGTTGCGCCTGTTGACTGCTGCCGTCCTGCCTCGCACAGCTGATGCGCACGCCACAACCCGGAAAGCGGTGCTCTCAACTTCGCTGCCCAGATCGGCGGGTCCGCCGGTGACGAAGCCAGTCCCGATGAAGATCCGGGATCAATGGCCAAACCACGATCTAGGTTGACGCTCGTCAGGACGGTCGTCGGACCGGAAATCAGCCGCGCGAGAAGATGCCGATTGGCAGTCCGGGGACGGCTCGTCATTGTGTAGGAGATCACAGCATGTATGGCGGAACGGGAACTAAGATTTGGAGGTGAGATCGCGCCAGGGATCTGACGTGCGAAAGCTGGGCGCCGCTTGCGCCATCAGCGACATGGGACACTGTCCTTGCGGCGCGTCGGTTTGCGAAGGGTCGACGCAAACGTTGCTGGGCACGGCTTTTCACGCGGGCTGGGTTGCCAAGCATCCGCACACGTCGCGCCAGATCGCCGCCACGGTTTCGCGCTCGACTGGCAGCTTGTGCTCGATCGCATACTTGCGGACTTGCGACAGGATCTGCCTGGCTTGATCGTCGCTGGCGACGAGCTGCAGTTCATCGAGTAACGCGGTGATCGCCGCAAGTCCGGAATGCTTGCCGAACACAAAGCGGTTGCAGCGGCCAAGCAAAACGGGATCAAGCGATTGATAGGTGCGTCGATCCTTCAAAAGGCCAGCGACATGAATGCCGGATTCGTGCGTAAATACATGCTGTCCGACGATCGCCTTGTTCATAGGAATCGCACGTGCGGCCGCGGCTGCTACCACCGTGGCGACGTTCTCGAGCTCCCGGAGTATGATGCCGGTCTCGCGCCCGTAGAGCTGCTTGAGTGCGACCGCGATTTCCTCGAGCGGTGCATTTCCGGCCCGCTCGCCCAGCCCGATGACGGTCACTGAGGCGTGGCTCGCGCCAGCCCTGATGGCGGAGAGCGTGTTCGCGGTTGCGAGTCCTAAATCATCGTGACCGTGAAATTCGAGTTCGAGATCGGTTGTCGCACGCAAATTTCCGACCAGCGCGTAGGTCGCGTCGGGATCGAGCACACTGAGCGTATCTGCAATACGAAAACGACGCGCGCCCGCGGCTTCTGCAGTCGCCATCAGCCTGATGAGAAAATCAATGTCGGCGCGGGAGGAGTCCTCACCACCGACGGCGACCTCAAGTCCGCGCTCACAGGCATAGCCTACCACTCGCTTCACCCGTTCTAGCGCCAGGTCGCGATGACCACCTAGCTTGGCCGCGATCTGAACATCGGAGGTCGGGATCGAGATATTGATCATGGACACCTTTGCTTCGATCGCCGCGTCGACGTCAGATTCCCGCATCCGGCACCAGCCTATGGTGGTCAGCGGAAGATCTGCTTCGACAATGGCGCGGATGGCGGCGATCTCCTCGTTGCCCATCGCCGGCGTTCCCGCTTCGATCTCCGTGACTCCGGCCCGCGCCAGCGCCTGCGCGATCGCCAGCTTTTCCTCTGTGGTGAACGCAACGCCAGGTGCCTGCTCGCCGTCGCGCAATGTCGTGTCGTTGAGCACGGTAGGCTTGGCGCGCACCTGGTCGGACCAGGACGATTTGGCGGCGGTGCTGGCGGCAATCACGCGAGAGCTCCTCATTGTTTGACCTACCTACGCTTCAGCAACCAGCATGCCAGCCTGCCATCCCGTCCAACCCATTGACGAATGACCCCTTCCGTCCTCGACCTTCTTGAGCAAATGAATTGTCGCAAATGCGACAGGTCATGAAGCGGACGCCTTGCCTGTTGCTACGCCGAGTTCGAACGTTAGCAATTGCGGCTCGCCAGGATGTGAGAATTGTCGCGGTCCACTTGGGCCCGCCGCCGCCTTGGACACATGGTCACTCGCTCACATCGAAGCGGCGTCGGCCGCGCCCTCAACCTCCCGCGCGACTTACCAAATCCGGCGAGGCTTTCTCGGATGACGGGGCGATAGCGGACGCTCCTGGCAGTTCAGATGGACAGTCTCCGGCAACGACCGGCCGAGCCGCCCGGAACAGAAGATCGCGCCGGCGCTCGGCCATCCGGCTCTCACCGCTTTCTTCGCCGAAGCACAGGTTGAAGTCGTCACATTGCTTGCACACAGGTGTTGTGCACATCACGAGCCCTTCATTCTCGCAAAGCATGCGGTAGAAGAAACGCTTCCAGCGCATATTGTTGACATTGCGCGCGGCGAGCGGCGCGAAATGGCGGCTCAGCAGCCGAGAGAGCTCGCCACGATTGCGCAAGCCGAGCGCTTCCCACAGGTGGTCTGGCTCAATGGCACGGCGCGCGATCATCGCAGCCAGCCAGCGGCCGATATCCCCTTCCGTCGAGCGTTGCTCGAGCAAGAGATCGCGCAACATTGCGATCTCGTCGTCCTCTTCGCACTCGAAATCCGAGAGCTGCTCCGCGAGCTTGATCTCAAGCGAGGGAAAGTACTGCTCCAGCAAGGCCACCAGTTCAAGGCCGGACAGGCCAGCCTTCTCGGGAAGAGAGCCACCATCCATTGTGGCAGCCGCCAGGATAGACGCCAGGACATGGCGATCGAGATCGCTGTCAATGGTAATATCGGCATCTGTAGGAGGCACACCGGTGAGCATGCGATAGGTTGCAATTCCCCTGTGCATCTGGCTGTTGATATCAACGGCACAAGCAGCCGGCGACGGAAGGAAGTGCGCTTCGAACATAATTTTGCGGGTTTCCACAATGGTCAGGTTTGCGTGCCGCATCCTGGTTTTGATCAGGGTCGATCGTCAGAATGCCGGCCTCCCGGGATGGGCGGTGAGGGAGACCGGCATCCGTCGCGCGCCTTTACAAGGCCGCGACTCGCGACCTTTACGAGGCCGCGAGTTCGGCGGCGGTCTTGCCGATGATGGATTCATCCACGGGCTTCATGATGCCATGCTCCATCAGCATGTCCTCGAGCTCGTCCATGGAGATTGGGGTCGGGATGATGCCTTTGCCGCCATTGTTATGAACCTTGGTCGCAAGATTGCGATAGTGATCGGCCTGCTTGGAATCGGGTGCATATTCAAGCACCGTCATGCGGCGTAACTCGGCATGCTGCACCACGTTGTCGCGTGGCACGAAGTAGATCAGCTGAGTGCCTAGCTTCTTGGCCAACGCTTCCGCCAGTTCCAGCTCCTTGTCGGTCTGCCGCTCGTTGCAGATCAGACCGCCCAGCCGCACGCCGCCAGAGTTCGCGTATTTCAGGATGCCTTTGGAAATGTTGTTCGCAGCATACATCGCCATCATCTCACCGGACATCACGATATAGATTTCCTGCGCCTTGTTCTCGCGGATTGGCATCGCAAAACCACCGCAAACGACGTCGCCGAGCACGTCGTATGAGACATAGTCAATGTTCTCGTAGGCTCCGTTCTCCTCCAGGAAATTGATCGAGGTGATGACGCCGCGGCCGGCGCAGCCGACACCCGGCTCAGGACCACCGGACTCCACGCAGCGAATGTCCTTGTAGCCGACCTTCATTACGTCCTCGAGCTCGAGGTCCTCAACGCTGCCGGCGCTCGCTGCAAGGCTCAAAATCGTGTCTTGCGCCTTGGCGTGCAGAATCAAGCGGGTCGAGTCCGCTTTCGGATCGCACCCTACAATCAGAATTTTCTGACCCATCTCGGCCAGCGCCGCCAGCGTGTTCTGCGAAGTGGTCGACTTGCCGATGCCGCCCTTCCCGTAGAACGCGATTTGTCTCAGTGAAGACATGTTGCTCTCCATCAACCGATTTGCCAAAAGTTGCGCGCTTCTTGCGCGCGAGCTTGTTTCTCTCTCAGAAACGGGGGCACACGGGTTCGAGGGAAGGAGCGCATCGCTCGTGTTACGCGTCGGCGTGCACTCAGCCCTCACTCAGTGTTGCTGTCGCTTATTAGCAACCGCCGTGCCAACGCTTGACCGCGCTCCTTAAGCTTCTGATTACGTTTCTAAAAAACACCAGCCGGTGAGTGAGGCCTTGGCTATTTTGGATCTGACAGGATCTGCGCGACTGTCAGAAAACTAACAACGACCACAACAATCTACGCGAAAAGCCGATTTGGCGAGACCTGTTCCGATGCCTTCTGGTGTGGAACGGCACTTTGTCCTCTTCTCGCAAGCCGGGCGATCCTAGGACAGTGAATATGCCGGTCGGGCTCGAAACCTGGCGGACCAGCCGCGAGTGTTGCAAATACGGTACGGCGCTTGATGCGCTGACATTGGAGATGATCGGCAAGAAATTCGAATGGGCTCCCGAAAGCAGCCGCGCCATGCCAATCGTTCAGCTCAGCGCGCCTACATAGGTATGTCGTGGCGACAATCATCTTTTATCAGAAGCCCGGCTGCGCCACTAACGCGCGTCAGATTCAAGCTGAAGTCCGACGTGATCGCCCGAGACATCTTGAAAGATTCATGGGATGCGGAGAAATTGCGCGGCTTCTTCGGCAATGTGCCGGTCAAAGCCTGGTTCAACCGAGCTGCCCCCCGTATCAAGTCAGGCGAAGTCAATCCGATACTATCGACCCGGCAAGCGCGCTCGCATTGATGATAGTCGATCCGCTCCTGATACGACGACCGCTGATCGACGTAGACGGGGCACGATGTGCCGGACTCGATCATGAGCCCGTGCTGTCCCTGCTTGGCGGCAACACGCAAGATGATCTCGGCGGATGCTTGCACGAAGCAAACCGTACGCGTTGTCCGCAGACGTGAGAAACGGGCGGAGGGTACCCACCGCTATCAAGCGAGGCAGAGATGCCGTTTCCCACTTCCGGCTTCCTTCACCGGTAGTAAGCGACGGGACCTTCCCTGAGACGCTCGCACGAGTGACTGCTCCGTAAGGGGCATCGCCTCTATTGCGCTCGAATGCCGCGCTTCTCGCCTGTGTAGTGTGTGAGAGGCCGCCGCAGTTGCCGCCTTTATCGCGCATGACCTCCGCGGCACGGATTGGATCACAGCACCAAGGCGAGAAGCGGTTTCTTGAAGACATTCTGCTCTATTCAATTGAATAACGATCAGAACAGATCACAACGCTTCGCGGCCGTGATCCTTATGCAACTTAGCGGCATAATTGCGCTATGGCCGCTCCCATTTGATCGGTATCAAATCCTCCGCCATTCCCCAGTGTCACAGAGATCTCGCGCGGCTCTTCGCGCCGATTTTGGAATGGAGAATTCGATGAGAACAAGGACAGTTCTGACGAGGGCATCGCTCCTCGCGCTCGCGACCTCGTTGGCCAGCATCTCGGTACAGGCTGCGGATCTGGGTCGGACGCCGGTCTACTATAAAGCGCCTCCGATCGAACCCTTCAATCCATGGATGATCCGCCTGCGCGTGCTTGGCGTTTTGCCGGATACCGCAGGCAGCTCGGTCAGCATCGCCGGGGCCCCCTCGCTGTCCTCACCAAGTTCTGGCCTTTCGATCAGCGATCAAGCCGTACCCGAGCTCGACATCACCTATTTCTTCACAAAAAACGTTGCCGCCGAACTCATTCTCGGCGTGACCAGCCATCACATCAGCGGCAATGGCGCGCTCACTGGCCTCGATATCGGCAAAGCCTGGCTGTTGCCGCCAACACTGACCCTGCAATATCACTTCACCGAATTCGGCGCGCTCAAACCCTATATCGGTGCGGGCATCAACTACACCGCATTCTTCAACCAATCGGCAGCCAATACGTCGCCCGCCGGTCTTGCGGTGACGGATTTGCACATCAGCAACCAATTCGGCGCGGCGGTCCAATTCGGCTTCGATTACATGCTTGATCGTCACTGGGGCCTCAACTTTGACGTGAAGAAGCTGTGGCTGCGGCCGGAGTACTCCGCGACCGTAAACAATGCGATTGCCGTCACCGGGCGCGCCAATATCGATCCATGGCTCGTCAGCGGCGGCGTCACTTACAGGTTCTGACGCTAGAACAGGAGCAGAATGGGGAATCCGTTTGATCATTCCGGACGTACGAGCTCATCGAGCGCGTCCCCTAACCTCACCGCTGTGCAAGCAGGGAGCGAGATGACGCGTCAAGGACGCGTCATCTCACGAGAAGCGGGGAGCCATTCGCAGCATTGCTCTCGCTGTAAGCTACGGATCGCGCGGCATGGAGTGACGGTACACAAACAGATCGACCCAGCATGTGTTCATATTCTTGTTCGCGTTGCAAAAGGCGCCATTTGCCGATCGGCCCGGAGAAAAAAGGCAACACCCGCGCCGAGGTCAATGACCTGCTGTTCGCAGACCCAGAGCGTGAGGCCTCCGCTCAACCTCAGACGATCCTAGCTCCGGGCGGCCAGCTCATGGACTGACAAGCCGTCCATGCTTGCTAGCCCGGGCACGTGGCCGCTGGGCGAAGCCTCTAGCTTCGCTTTAGCACCATCACAAGGCGGTCGACACGTTTGCCCTGCTTGAGGTGGGAGTTTACGATTTCGTCAACGTCCTCAGGCGTGGTCGCGCGATACCACACTCCATCGGGATAGACTACCATCAAGGGACCAGCGTTACAAAAGCCAAGGCAGCCTGCCATCGTGAAGCCAATATCGTTGAGGCCTTGCGCTTCGACCGCCTTGCTCATTCGATCCCACAGGGCTTGCGCGCCAAAGGCGCCACAGCTGCCGTGCGGATGAGTTGGCGGACGCTGCATGTTGCAGGCAAAGACATGATGCCTATAAAGTTGAGGAAGTTCGAATTCGGCTTCTGAGTTCATGCGCCTGTCCTGTGATCAATGGGCTTCATCTGAAAAGATGACAAGGTGCGAGCACGTCGCTCCCACAATCTCTTACGATTAAACGCTGCATCGAAGACTTTGATGCTACTGATTCCCACTCGCGCTTGCCAATGCTGGCGAAATGAGCGGGTGCCATAGTGGTTGTCATCGCTGAAGATCAGCGATAGACACCTTCGCGTCCGGATCAGCCTCTTTGATCAATTCCAACCTCTTCTGCCATCATCGCGACCTTTTTACTCCCGCATCACTTGCTCATCATTCAACTTCTCCAAAGCAAGTTGCACACCAGATGCGTAACGTTCGTTTGTCCAACGATCCCTTCCTTTTCGCGGCGCGACTCACAATTATTGCGCAGGTTGCGACAACGTCGTTCGCTTCTGTTTCGGACACGACAAAACTCGCATAGCATTTGACCTCCCGCCTCGGCCTGCTGCTGTGTTCCGTCGCTGCCGATCTATCGTTTGCTCAACAGATAGCGCCTGTCGCAAGAGCCCAACGAGACAGCGATGATTGCTGAGCCACCTTTGAGGCTGCAGACCAAGCCGGCCGCAATCCCGATTGGCAGGAACGTTAAACCGGCAACGCAGCGGCCCGCAGGCTTCCCACGATACACGTCAAGACGCGCTTGCAGCGGCAAATTTGCGACGAACAACGAGCACCTGCTCACATGCATTTGCTCCTAACGGGTCCTAGCTGACATCCGCTAAGGGCCTCGCACGAACGGAGTGGCATGGCAGTTGCAGCGCAGGCAATAACGCCAGCTGCGTCCGCCGGCCAAAGAGTTTTGACACAGGATCGTCATTCCTCCTCCCCAAACGGTCCTGTCAGTCTGGGCCCCACATTCTCCCAGCCCAGACGATGCCCTCGGCGAACTTCCAGCCGCCGGGGGCATTTCCCTCTCCAACATATCGCCTGCAGTAGGAAGCATGTCCTGCCTGCCCGCTCGATTTGGCGAGCTAGTGCAAGGGCAGCTTCTTGGTGCGACGGAGGTCGCGGAGTGGCAGGGCTGCAATCCGCGCAAGGTGCCCGTTTTGTCTCACAAATCAACAGCCGTGACACGCATCTGCCAACGCTCACGAGTACGACGGCTTCATCCGACGGCAAGGCGCCTCAAGCAGCTTGAGCATAACAAAGCGATAGGCCCGTTAGTCCGGATGGATCGTGATATCCATGGTTTCGTCGCTGTCCGCGAACGGGTCGGCAGACCGATCGTCCTCCAGCAGCCTGACGCCGCACAGGCAGACGTCACCTTCGATCACGGCGAGCGGTACCGGCTCAAGCGATTGTCCATCGCAGGGGCCGTCGATGCACATCCCAGTGTCGATCTCGAATCTTGCGCCGTGCCGGCCGCATCTGAGAAAGGAACGGTCTGACGAGAAAAACGCACCGGTGCCGATGTTAAGCCAGACGCTCTCATGCGGACAACGATTGACGTAACCAAAATAGTCGTTGCCGAAGGTGCGCACCACAATAATTGGAAACGGGCGGCTCTCGCCCCTATCATCGATCCGCGACAGGCTGAAGCCCATGGCCCCACTCCGCTCGAGGGCATCGGCCGGGCAGACGGCAAAAACCTCCGTCTTATCGCTCATCAGGTCGCCGATTATCGGTTCGCTCATCCCGGCCTCGCAGTTTCCTGCTTGAAGGCTTCGATCGCAGTCCGGCTCAGCCGAAAAATCCCGCGGCCACGAGCGAGCGGCCGATAAGCCGAGCTGGCACGGGCGTTCAGGACATCAAACCATTGGATCGGCGTGAGCTTCGCCGGACGCTCACTGATCTGGATCACCCTCCCGTCCGGACCGAAGCGGACGTGGATGATGACTTCTTGCGAGCTCATACCGATCCCCTGTTTTGGCAACTCTAAGGATCCCGACCGTACACCGACGATCTCGACTCGGGCACCTTGGCGCGTGGGGGCTCAAGCCGCGCCTTAGACGCCGCGCCTTTTGTACTATCGAGCAGGTATTCTTCACCCGCTTGGAGCATTTCTCGCGCGGACTTAACACGAGTGCGTGCCTCCAACCGCACGGCGTGCTCCCGCATTTGTGTGGATCACGATCCGCACCAGGCAACGCTGCCACAAGCGACGTATGCTCAATCCGTCCTTGTAGCTCGATCCAATCGCCTCGGTGTAATCCTCCAAAAGCAGCAGCTGATGGCGCTGCGCGACCGCACGCAGTTCCGACCACGGCGCGGGATGACCGTTAGGATTGCCGGCGACAATCGCCCGCGTGTTGGCCGTGATGCGCTCTTGGCCTTCGCTGGGACTAATGCTCCCGACCAATAATCGACATCTGCAAATACCACTCGTGCGCCCGCGAGACTGGTGGCATGCGCGGTTTCGCGAAAGGAGTAGGGCGAGGCGAAAACCTCCTGCCCCGGGCCGATGCCGAGCGCCTTCAGCGCAAGCAGGAGCCCGATGGTACCACTCGAGACCGCATCAACATATTTGCGACCAAGATAGGCGGCGAAAGCGTGCTCAAACGCCTCAGTGATCCGCCCGTTGGAAATTTGCGGCGAACACAGCAGCGTCTCCACGGCAGAGAGCTCAGAGAAGGTGATATCGGAATCGAACAGTGGAATGAATGATGTATTCTCCTCCACAGTGTGCGCACCATCAAGCCGATACTCTGCTAGTTCAGTGCTCACCGCCGCACATTCCTTTTGGCCAATACGATGCCGGTCGCCCGCGTCGGATCGGCCGTAATCTGCACGCAGTGATCTGATCCATCGATCAGATGAAGGTCGAAACGCGGAAACTGCCGGAACGGCTGATCCGCCACATCCGACGCATCACAGCGCACCCAAGCAAGCTGTGGAAAGCGGTGCCGCAGCTCGACAAACGGACCCATCTCGGCGCGATCGGCTGCAAGCAGCCGCTCGATTTCGATCAATTCCTCCGCGGTGAGCGCCATCGTGGCTCCTCTATGACTCGTCAAAGGCGCGGCGTCATTGCCAGAACAGACGCTCCGGATCCGCATTCAATTCGTCGATTGCAGAAGTCAACCGATGGTAAAGGCTGTAAAATTCCCAGGTTCCTCGCGCGTGGTTCTTGCGAAACAGCTTCCAGATCCCGCTCACGGCATCATAATGAATCAGTGCGACATCGATGAGAGCGCCATCCTTGTCGATGTTGCGCGAGCAACAGGGGCTCTCGACGAGGTAGCCGCCCCTCACCGGCGTCACGTTCGGCGAGACGTAGAGATAACGCTTGCGCGAGCTCAAGCCGCGCTCGATCCGTTTGCGATCGAGTTCGTTGGGGTGAGGCACCAGCCCGGCCTTTACCGTTCTCATCAGCGCGGCATTCATCGCGAAGCCTCCATTCAAAGCACTGTGATTTCTTCTTCAAGACAGCCGATGAGCATCTGCTCACCAAAATCGACAATATAGATCGGCACGTTCGCTTCGGTATGGATCGCGACGTTGATGATCTCGCCGGTCGCTCCGGCCGCGAGCAAGACTCCCTCGGGCTCCATGTCGGGATATGAGTGGTCGTTGATGAGGTCGACTGCGGTTTTGACCCGCTGGCCCCGCTGATATTTCGGAACGCCGGGCTGAGTCATGACTCCTCCGGGAATGGCAGATCATCGATCTCCTCGCACGTGTCCACCGGCTCTAGCTCCTTGCGCTTCATGCCAACGCGGTAGCCGCTTTCCAAAAACTCAACGCCGTAGATGTAGAATTGCTGCAGGAACGTGCCGATCGAGACGACATAACCGACCTCCCCCTTCTTGACTAAGACGTCGCCAATCTCCTTGCCGCGATAGGTGCCATCATTGCGGATGGTGCGATTGGCTCGCAGCTTTTGGCCAAAGCTGAAGACGGGCGGGTCGCTGAGCTCGACGACGTCGCTGTCGCGAACAATGCTGTTCATGTACCGCTCCTCATGCATCGCTCCCTCTAGAGATGTAGGAAGCTGCCTCGCCCACGGCAGGCGAGATCCTGCATCACTTCATACTCGCGCGGCGTGGTCAGTCTCATCGACGACAGCAGCGCTGGGTAGGAAGGCCGCTCTCGGAATCGCGAAACGCCTTGGACCGCCGCGCAGAATGAAATGCCCGCCAGGGCCGTGCTGCCGACCAGCAACAGCACGATCGCAGGGCAAGCCAGCGCAGTCGTCGTCCGTGATGGAGGACCGAACGTCGGCGTCCGCGCCGCCGCCAACGCGCAGCACGAAGCTTGCGACGTTTTCAGCACCCGCTCTTGGCGTGCCGTTCATGGGGTTCACACTTTAGACTGGCGCCTGGTAGCGAGGAAAGGACGTGTCAACCACACAGGTATTGTCGACCGGACAGGCGGCGACGCATTGCGGCTCGTCGAAATAGCCAACACATTCAGTGCATTTCGCCGCTTCAATGACAAAGCTGCCCCCCTTCTCCGAGATAGCAACGTTCGGGCATAAGGGTTCGCAGGCTGAACAGCTCGTACACTGCGAGGCGATGATCTTGAATGGCATATATCCCCCTTAGCCTGCGGAGAAAAGAGATCCTTGCGGGATCGCGGCGTCGCCGCGCTGCGCGTGCTGGATCTCCCCGCGTTTCACCTTATCCAGATAGGATCTGAACCAGGCGATCGCCGACTTCTCAATGAACTCATGGGCATATTGATCGACCGGCTCGATCCCTGCCTTGATCAGATTGCTTTTCGGGCAGCCGCCTATCTTGGAGACGAAGACCGCATGGCAGTCATGGATGCCACGCATGATGGCGGAAAGCCTGTCCTCCTCGCCATAACCGCCCTGGCAGTAAACGTCCACGCGGCGGTGGCCGACGAATTTGGCGCCGGATGTAGAAAGTTCGTAGACCTGGAATTCCTTTGCATGCCCAAAGTGCTCGTTGATCACCCCCGAGCCCTTGGTTGCGACGGCCACTAGAAGAGTGATCGCGCTCATCTCCCCGGCAAATTTCGCAAGCTCCTTTTGGGCGACCGCGACTCTGGCGGCACGCTCATGCTCTACCCTGCCCTGATATGCCTTGCGCATCTCTAGGTCATATTCGACGTCCATTTTCATGACCTGATCGGTGGTGAACTCTGCGCTGCGGTCCTGCCCGAGCAGACCGACCGCATCGGCCCGGCACTGGCGACAATGGCGCATAATTTTTATCTCTCCTTCACAAGCATCTTGCAGCGCCTTCAATTCTTGCGCCGTCGGTCCGCGCTGACCGTTGAGGCCAAATACTGTGCCGTGTTCGGGCGCGGAGATCAGCGGCATGATATTGTGAAGGAAGGCACCGCGCGACTTCACCGCCTTGTTGACCTCGATCAGGTGGTCGTCGTTGATGTTTGGGATCATCACCGAGTTGACCTTGCACAGGATACCTCGTTCGCTAAGCATCTCGAGACCTTGCAGTTGGCGATCGGTGAGTATTCTTGCCGCGTCAATACCCGTGTATCGCTTGTGGTTGAAGAAGATCCACGGATAAATCTTGGCTCCGATTTCGGGATCAACCATGTTGATGGTGATGGTGACGTGGTCAACCTTGGACTTGACGATGGTATCAACATAGTCCGGCAGTGCGAGTCCGTTCGTTGACAGACACAGTTTGATTTCGGGAGCGGCCTTGGCGACCAGCTCGAACGTCTTGAACGTCTTTGCTGGATTGGCCAGAGCATCGCCCGGTCCAGCGATGCCAAGCACCGTCATCTGCGGAATGCTGGTCGCGACCGCGAGCACTTTTCTGACCGCCTGCTCAGGCGTGAGCTTCTCGCTCACCACACCCGGACGCGATTCATTGGCGCAGTCGTATTTTCGGTTGCAGTAATTGCACTGGAGGTTGCAGGCAGGCGCGACCGCGACATGCATACGGGCGTAATGATGATGCGCTTCTTCGCTGTAGCAGGGATGGTTCTTGACCTTTTCCCAGATTTCGGTCGGCAGATCGCCTTGGCCTGCGTGCGAGCCGCAGCTCGCCTGTCCGGTCTTGGCCGAAGCGCGGCAGCGCTTATGCTCGGGGGCGGGCTGCATCATCTTGCCGCTATCCACTGCAGCTTTGACATACTTTCCGCGTTCATTTTCATTTTTCCCTGCTGGCATCATCGCCCCCCAGGACGATCAAAGAAGCTGGATAGCAACTTGCATGCCATGGCGCAGACGATGAAATTGCAGCCATACGCCAAGGAGTTAGCGGAAACCATCGTCGCTGGCGCACGAAAGAAGAGCAATGATGCGCTTGTTGACGATGCGACAGATACGTCGTCATTCTCACGCAGAGCTCCACGGCTTGCGCATGCTCGCGCTAAGCTCGCCGGAACCGGCTCCATCTGAACGGGTTTTCTCGCGTTGCGGCTCCCACGATAGGAGCTGGGGGATCCGGGCTTCATAAGGCCACTAATGGGTGAGCAGTATCTCAACCGTGCAAGGGAACCCAATCGCAAGCGGTGTCAGGCGTTGCTCGAGTAGAAAGCGGAGCTCGTTGCGAGAGAGCGCGTCCCCATCAACGATGGCATAGTGGGTGCTGGCCGAGCGCTTGATGATCTACCGCCGCATAGCTACGCAACAGCTGTTCGTTGAAGCGACAGCCGATCAAGAGAAAGGTCTGTTCGCCTTTCCTTGATGGATGTCCGGAACTGGCGTCTGAATGTCGATTTCGGTCAACGCCTGACGTAGTCCGCGTCGGAGATAAGGAAGGTGTTGGCCGGCTGCACGCTGCCATGCGACTTGTACAGCACCCCCGTCGCCCAGCTGACGGCCACCGCACTGCCGACCTCTCGGCAAGCGAATCGTAAAGGCGATACCAGCGATTTTCGCCAATGCCGACGCGGGTGATACCCTGCACTTCGACCCATCCATCGCGCTTATCCAGCGCCGGGCGCCTGGCGGCATCATACCAGATGTCGACTATGACTCGCAGCGACAGGGACGCAAGATGATGGCGCGACCGCGTCGGCTGAACTGGCCGAGCGAAAGCCCGCGCCATCAATGCCGTCACGGCGGACCGATCTTTGCTGATCTCGACTTGTCGCGCCGACGCCAACGCATTGCCCCTAGCCGGCCGCGGCAGCGGAACCTCGCTCGAAGAAGCCGGGCAACGCCTCTGGCGTGGTCGACATATCGGATCTGCACAATTCGGCGAGGCCAGGACCGAGATGGGGAACAATGCTCGCGGCCCTCGTCCACGAGCGTGGCTTTTGCATCGGCCGCATCGACAAAGTCGATCTTCGGGGGCGCCTTCAGGGATCGTCCCCGTTCTCGCCCCGTTTTTTAGCGTTGATTGTGATCGGTAGCCGTGTGTCGCTCGCCATCTCGGGCAAATCGAGCACCCAGCCATTAGCTACTTTGATCCAGCCGCCCCATAGCGTCTCGTGCTCGGATTCCACGATTGGCTCTTCGAGATCCTTTTTTGGCACGTATATCGACAGGCCCGCGTCCGGAGACCGGCGGATCATGATTTTCACGTGGTCAACTCCTTGGCTGTGACGCAGGAGGTGGCGCGCAGGCGAGCCACGATGTCGGACACTGCGCACACGACCTCATCGACCTCCGCGAACGAGGTTTCACGTGACAGAGAAAAGCGCACCGCGCCGCGCATCCGCCACGCCGGCACCTGCATGGCACGCAGAACATGCGAAGGCTGCATTGAGCCGGAGTTGCAGGCTGATCCGAGCGACACGGCAATACCGGCCCGATTGAGATGGTGGGCGATGGCTTCGCCTTCGAGATGATCGAAGGCAATAGTGGCCGTGTTCGCTAACCGATTGCTGATATCGCCGAGCGCAACGCACTCGCCATTGTGCAAAATTCCCTGCTCTAGGCGGTCGCGCAACGCGCCAATGCGAACGCGCTCCGGTTCGAGCCGCTCCGCCGCGAGCTCGGCAGCCTTTCCCAGGCCGACGATGCCGGGAATATTCTCAGTCCCGCCGCGGCGTCCTCGTTCCTGTGATCCGCCGCAGATCAGCGGCCGGAATTTTGTCCCTTTGCGCAAATATAGCGCGCCGATTCCCTTGGGGCCGTGCAGTTTGTGCGCGGATAGCGACAGCATGTCGATCGCACTGTCCTTTAGGTTTACGCGCACCTTACCGATGGACTGGACTGCATCGGTGTGAAACAGCGCGCCCGCCTCACGGGTCAACCCGGCCAGAAACTCCACAGGGAATATCGTTCCGGTCTCGTTGTTGGCCCACATAACCGAGGCGATCGCTGTGCGTGGCCCGAGCGCGCAGCGAAACGCCTCGATATCGAGCCGGCCGCGGGAATCTACGGGTACGATGTGCGTCTTGACTCCTCTTGCCGCCAATTGCTTGGTTAACGCAAGAACGGCGGAGTGCTCTACCGAGGTGGTGACAATCTCGTCTCGGTCTTCCTGCGTCGCAAGCGCAGAGAGGATCGCGGCATTATTCGCCTCGGTCCCTCCCGAAGTGAAAACGATTTCTTGATCGTATGCGTTCCCTAACAGGCCCCGCAAGCTATGCCGGGCCTGCCTCACAGCGACCGCGACCTCGTCGCCAAAGGCATGCGTCGACGAGGCATTGCCGAATTGCTCGGTGAAGAACGGCAACATGGCTTGTACAACGGATGGATCGGTCCGGGTCGTTGCATTGTTATCGAGGTAGATCGGCATTCTATTCCTCGCTCATCCATTGCCTCGCCTGCAGCAGCAACGGGGACCAGATTCAATTCGCCGAATTGATCAACCAGCCGCGCCTGAATGCCTTCCAGCGTCACCCGCGAAGTCTACAAACCGTGCAGGCACCGGTCAGCGTGACCATGATCCTGCTGCTGCCATCGATGCCTATCAGCTGACAGTCGCCATCATCGCGTGGCAGATTGGGGCGTATCTCTTCGAGAGCCCCGCGAATGCGACGCTTTAGGTCTGTCGCAGTGGACGACGATTGCCTCAGTTGTTCGGCCGGCATGCTTCGATATGTCCTCTTCATCAGCTGAACGATTTTTTTCATCAGCTGAACGATTTTCCGCAGGAGCAGTTCGCGGTGGCGTTCGGGTTGTGAAAGGTAAAGCCAGAACTCTCCAGTGCCATCACGAAATCGATGGTCGTGCCGACCAGATGCTCACGGCTCTTGTTATCGACGAACACCTTCAACCCGTCGCATTCGATCACGGTGTCGTCAGGCTTCGGTTCCTCGGCCAGGCCCATCTTGTATTTAAATCCATTGCAGCCGCCTGCTTCGATCATGACGCGCAGACCGCCGGTCGGGTGCGCCGACGATGAAATCGCGCTCTTGATTGCATTCACTGCGCTGTCCGTCAGGTTGATCACGGCTTTCCCTCATCAGCTTGGATCTAGCTGTTAAGGGCAAGTCACGTGCCAGCGCGCAGGCGCTTGATGATGCGCACTTTTTCGGACCGCGCCTGTTGACTTTGGAACCGGTGTTGGGTTCCTGACACGACTAGGCGCGGCCCCCTGACGCGTTTTCTTTCTAAGCTACGCGCGGGCAGCTACGCATGCAACGGCAAGCAATTTGCATCGCATCTGGCACCGGCCAAGGCGTCGGTGAAGAGCTTAGATCGAGGACGAATTTAATGACTGCAATCGAGAACACCGCACTCGGCAGATTTGAGAAGGAGGGCCGCCTGCTCAACGCCGTACTCAAAGGCGCGACTACCAAGCCGGGCCGGTTCGGCTTTCGTGGCGACGTCGCACTGAAGTTCCAGACTCAGGTCGCCGACGAGAAGCGACCGCCGGACTATTCGATCGAGCAGGTTCTGACGATCGCGCAGGACGGAGAACGCACTATTCCGGTGCTGGCCGGCTACCTACACTCCTTCGCGTATCTTGCTGACGTCGCGACCGTCCTTGACGGCGCCTTAAGCCCAACCGGCAGCTACTTCATGTTTTGCAACAACATCGATTTGCTGGCGAAATATCGAATCAAGTTCGGTGATATCAACTTTCACGTCTTGCCCTGCGATGAATCGACCGTTTGGAAGGAGATGATGGAGCTGGTCGGGCTCAACAAGGACGACATCAAGAAGCTCGATCCGGGCGGCAAGCTTGATTACCTCCTCGATGCCGCAAAGGATCTCGATCTGTCCTATGAGGAGATCTCTTACGACGGCGGGCTAAAGAGGATGGAGCCGGTGAAAAACCGCAACGAGAACCGCCCGGTCTGAGGCGGTCTTCAGTTGTTTGGCGATGCATCGTCTTCGACAAGACGCACGCCGAGGACACAGATATCACCATCCAGAACTGCCAACGCGATCGGCGTGAGCGCTCTACCCTGACATGGACCTTCGACGCACCGCCCGGTGCCGAGTTCGAAGGTCGAACCGTGCTTGCCGCACATCAGCCGGATGCCGCAAGGATCCAGGAATTGGTTCTGCTCCCAATCCAATTTGACGCTGTTGTGCGGGCATTTATTGACATAGCCAAGCACTTTTTTGCCCCAGCGCACCACAATGATGGACCACGGCCGGTGATTGCCGTCATCTTCAACGACCATAAGATGGAATCCCATGGCTTGGCGGCTCGGAATGTCGTTAAAGCCGCAAATTGCATAGATGGGATTTGGCTGCATTCATACTCGCTTATTGCAAGGCGCTTTTCATTGCGTTGTGCAATCAACGTGCAAGAAGTGTGCAAGTGCCTGAGCGGATCGTGTCTGTGGTAATCCAATGCGCAAGCTTATTGCAGCTCACCCCATTACCAACGCACAATTAGGCCAGTTCGTTCGACGATTGGGCCGTGCTGCCCTTCCATGAAGCCCGCCCAGCTACAGCTTTCGGCTTCAAGCATTCTGCACGATTTGCCGGATAGCTACATGCGGTGGCTGGTCGTTGCTGCTCGTTGATGGCCACGGCCGTGGCAACCCCGTTAGGGCCCCTCGGATCGCCTATCCCCCGCGAGCATCGTAAGAGCCTCGGAGAGGGGCTAGACGGTCGTTTCGGCCGCCGGGGCGACGCTGCGAGCGTCGCCCCTTGAAGTAAGACCATTGCGTCCGCTATAGAACGGTCGAAAGCCCATCATTTCAGGCCCGGTGCTGCTATGCAGCCAATTTACTCGAGGGGCATTCGCCTAAGAGCGCGCTCCAGGTAAATTGAAGCGCCGTCGTCCGAGGAATCCGAGTCGTAGCTTCTCTGAGGACCGACATCACTGCCCCCAGCTTTGGAAAGATACTTCGTAGGCTTGTCTACACGCTGCCACTTGTCATTCTCGTTCTTCGTCCACACTTCGGGATTTTGGTGAGGATCAAGCACCCAGTGGTTACGGCCCACGTGAACAAAACCCATGTCCGCAAGGCGGGGTTCCATGCCTGGTAAGGCCGGCCTCGACATGATCAGCGGATGGTCGCCGTCCTCTCGCAGTAGATGTTGTAGCAAGATGTCGCCAGCGTTCTCGACAAGCGGATGAGTTACCCTAAGATCTACCACGGACGTGATATCGTTCCGCCCAAACTGTTGTTGAAATTGGTCTCCTTTGATCCGAACCGGGCCTCCTGCTCTTAATAGCCCGACAATTTCGTCGCCCAACCGGTAGCTGTAAAATCGTGCTGGCTTATTTGGATCGTCGTAGGTGTAGGCGTAACTTCCAGCAACGGTTGCTGCGCGCTCAGCCTTCTGGGAGACGAAATCTGAGTATTCCTGTGGGTTCTCGGCGATCTGCATGATATCGCTGCGCAAGAACCTCTCGACTCCTCTCCTGAAGGTTTCGCGGTCGGGGATCTCTCTAATGGGCGGTTCGGAAACGAGAGAGTATGACGCCGCTGGTTCGGATGACGACCCACTTGGCTCCATCCCTGCAACTGTTTCCGCAAATCGGGGACTATCTCCCGCTTCTGACGAATCGTCATTACCGGTTGTGAACTGGCTGGATGAGCCAACGATTCTGCCATACATCAGACCGCTCTCCTATGAGAAAAGTTGCACGCAATCGAGCTCGCCCACGCGCGGCTCTGCCTGCGAGGATAGAATTCCTAGCTGACCACAACCTGACCAAAGCACTCAGCGTTTACACGTGGCTACCCCGCGCAGTCTGCGCGTAGCTGCGACTAGCCGCGATCTGTGGGTGGAATCGCACGTAATATCGGCGGCTACGATCCGTCGAAGAAACCGATGCTTATGATAATGACTTGCACGTTCCTATTAGCAGATGGGTTACCCCGCCCGACCACGTACATCGACCCATGAACCCGCAACGAGAATTAGAGACCTGCGTGCCAATTGTTCCGCGTCCTGATTTTGCGATGTGCGCTCGATGCCCATGTGGGGCAGCGAAATGTCGTCCCCGCTGGGCGTGTGCAAAAGACCAACTAAGGTGTTCCCGGCGCATCCCGTCCCTGTAGAATCGACCATCTAGGCAGACACCATTGTCCACGATCGGCGGCGCGGCGGGAACATAAGCTTCTCCTGATCCGCAAGCAGACATGCACAGGATCCGCTCGGATCAAATCGCCAGATGTAGTGGCTAACTGCCTTTCAAAGTAGACTCCTCGGCCTCAATCATGACAGGCTTCAATCCACCTAGTGCGGCGCGAGGCGCAGCTCGCCTCCTACGAATACGCGAACCTTGGGGACGAGTGGTTCGTGAGCAACGGATATTATGCCGGCATGACATAGCCCGAGGCGCCAACCATCGCCTCGGTAATGCTTACGCTTTCGCCGCTCGATCTTGCTATTCGATGCTTGGTCGACATCCTTCTGGCATGCCGTCCTCACCTGAGTTCACCTGATCACAATTGCGCCTTGCCTCACGTATATCTCGCCTGCCACAACAGGACGAGTGTGTTCGCTCACGCTGCTTCAGGTACCGCCAAAGTGTGCGTCTGGCAGTTGGCCGGGCAAACCCTGGCGCATGCACCGCAGCCGATGCAGGCGCCTTGATCATTCAGAACCATAATTTTCTTTTCGATCTCATCGTCCTCGTCGTCGAGGTCGACAAGTTCGCCTCCCTCACCGATTCCTTTCAAAGTCATGACATCTCGACCGCACACCTTGAAACAGCGGCCACAGCCGATGCATTTCTTTGCATCGATCGTGATCAAGTATTGTGGCGTCCAGTCGCGTCCGTCTCGTGTTTGGAACGACATGCATTGCCCCTTTTAAGTATTCTCTAGCGCCTTCAAGGCGAGACTCTCGCGCTCAAGTTCGGCATAAGCATCGTACGCCTTCTGCGCGACCACCATGATCGAGGTCCAGTTGATGGGCAATTCTTCCGAAAGGTCGTGCAGATCCAGCTTGGCCTGTATCGCCTTGGCGGACACTTTCCTTAGTTCGGCCTTCAGTGTTTCACGATCGCTCATGAATATCCCCAATAGTTCGCCACGTCCGGAAATTTCCGAATCAGGCCGATTCCGTCGCTGACACATTTGTCGCCCTGCTGCGCGAGCTTCACCAAACTATCAAATCCGAAGCGATACACATCGCGCAGCTGCTTGTTCACGGCGATCAGACGGCCTGAGATGAGCACCATGCGGGCGAATCCTTCATGATGCAGATCCAGAATCGGCTGGGTCATCGCGCCGGTCTCCCTCTCGATCGAGAGCGCGACCGCATCGAAGAAAAGCTTAAGCCGCCACAGTGGATCGGGATCAGGATCACCGATAATCGGCAATGCGCGCCGTTTCTCCTTGTCCAGAATATAGAGTTCGAGCAGATCGAGATCGCTCCTCGCCTCCAAGGCTCCGTTGGTGTCCTGAGCACGCCAAACCTTGATCAACTCCACGAGGAACGGCGCGTCGGCGGCGTTTCCCTGCTGCTCTATTTTAGCGGTCATATCACCTCATTCGTCGAACTCGAAGGTTCGCCGTCGGTCTTTTGCCATAGCCTTGCGTAGCCAGGGAGGTGGCGTGCCCTTCAGTACGCGCTCGAGTTTCTCGAGCAACACCAGAATGCTTTCTGGCTTGTTCACCTTGATAGGATGGATCTTGTTGGCGACCACTCGCGCAGCCCCAGCACCGCCAATGGCGCCGACGTAAAGGATTGCGCAATCCTTGATTGCGTCGATCTTGGGCGCCAACTTGTCGTCGTTGCCGTCTTCCTTTAGATCGCCCTCAAACTCAACCGCTTTGAGAAACACGTGCCCGCTAGGCGTGACATCGTAGATCGCGATATTCTTTGCCCAACCAAAATGGGCATCGACGCGTTTCAGGTCCTGAGTGGCAAACGCGACCTTCATGCACTCGACCTCTCAGCTGCGCCGGTGGAACTGCGATATCCCGAGCATCGCGGCGATCCGGCCGCAGTTCGCCATTTGTCGGGCGTAGGCCGATCGTTCTCCTCACGATGCGCGATCACGAGATTGGCGATATCGAAGACCAGATTGCGGGTACCACGATAGCCCACGGATAGTTGGTGTCCCGCACCAAGTCGGTCGAACATCGGAAAACCCGTACGATAGAACGGGACTTTCAGCCGAGCAGCCGCTTGCCTGCCATGCGAGTGCGTGATCAGCAGGTCGCAATGCTTTGTTTTGGCAAGCCCTTCCAGATCCTCGAGATCGCCAATGAGTACCTCCTTGGTCTTAATCCGCTCGATCACCCCCGACTGAGTGGTCGTCACGGCCGCCGTCACCTGCGCGCCCATATCGTGGAGCATGCCGGATAGATCGAACAGGAGGTCTGGCTCAGCGCCGATCGCAACTTTGCGACCGCCAATATGGAAGTGCGCGTCCAGCATTGCATCGGCGAGCTGACCGCGCTGGCGCCGATACTTCAACGGTATGGGGCGACCGCTGATCTCGCTCAAGAACGTCATGAATTCGTCATTCGGACACAGGCCACACAACCGCTCGAAGACACGAAAAGGCACGCCGGTCTTGCCCTGCATGACCTCTGCCGCCCGCTGCATCTGCGCGCCGATCGCAATTGTCCACCCGGCGCGGCCCATGCTCGCAATTTCGTCGACGCTGATGCCGCCGATGGTCGTTGGCGTAAACTCATCGGGGATATGCCCATCGAGCGATCCCGCCAGATCAGGGAGGAAGGACGGGATCAACCCGAAATCCTCCAGTATGACACGGAGTTCATCAAGGTCGCCGGGCGTGAGGTGACATCCCGGCAGAACATTCACCTTCGATGGATCCCGCAGGCCGCTGGCGTTGGGCCCTTCCACCAGCACCTCCACAATGCGCGCCACAGCCTTTTCCCAGCCGTCCTGGAACGCGCCCTTGAAATCCGGCGTCGAGACATACACCAGTGGCAACTTTGCGAGTTGCGGATGATTGCTCCGGATTAGCTTGAGGTAGGCATCCACATCGTCGCCGTTGGTCTCGGTGATACCGGTCGAGCAGATTCCGATGATCTTTGGCTTGGTTCGGTTATAGATGTTCAGTATAGCGTGCTCGAGATTCTCATAGCCGCCGAGTACGGTCGCGACCTCGCTCATCGCGGTGGTCTGCAGCGGTACTGCCTCTTTGAAATGCCGGACAAAGAGCGTGAGACCGAAGGATGTGCACCCCTGGGAGCCGTGCAGAAGCGGCATCGCCCCGCGCAGCCCCATGAACGCGAATGCGCCGCCGATCGGCTGACTCATCTTCAGCGGGTTGACAGCGCACGCTTTTGTCGGCGCCGTGACGATTGCCATGACGCCTCGCTATTCTGCGGCCTGTCGCATGGCAGATGGTTCGGACACCAAGATATCTTCGATGCGTCTTTGGCAGCAGCCACCGACCGCATTGGTATGCTCTCTGACCGCTGCGACGCTCTTCAGGCCGTGCGCATAGATTGCATCCTCAATCGTGCCCAAATCGACTCTGTTACACACGCAGATCTTCCTCGCGCGGCGCGCGGTTTCGGCGAGCGCCGGATCGCGGGCGATCGCGGCCATCGGCGATTGTATCTGCACCATCGCCTTGGCCAATGCTTCCCATGGTGCCGGTCGACGTAGCTGCTCCCACATCGGACTGGAGAGCGAATTATCGATCTCCTCCACCAGCTTGACCATTCCGACATAGCCCATATAGGCGTGGCAACGCTCCTGGTTGATATCGAGCCAGGGCATCGCCGCTTTCAGCGCGACGAACTGCGACTTGCCGCCCGATAGCATGATGTCCGCTTTTGCGTCCTTCAACATCTTATACATTTCGCGCGGCGTCATGTCCTCGATCATGTGGGCATCCTGCCCCATGAGCTCCTTGATGCGCTCCTTGTCCTTCCTGGTTGATTTCTTGACGCTGGTTCCGACTAATTCAAGCCCTGCTTCCTGGAGTGCCGCAACGACCGACCACGACTTGACGCCGCCGGTAATCAACAAGGCCTTCTTACCTTCGAATCGCGGCTTGTACGGCTCTATCGCAGCCCACGCCCACGCTTCCTCGCGCGCGATCACTGCTTCGGTGCGCCCGAGCAGATCTGTCGGCGCGCCGCGTTCAACCAATAAGCGGGCAAGCTGACGCAGCGATTCGCTCGAATCTTGAATACCGTAGAACGACCCCTCGAAGAACGGGATCCCGTAGCGTTGCTCCATCTTGCGTGCGACGTTGATCATGGACTTTGAGCACACCAACATCGCCGCCCGCGCGCGATGAGATGACGCGACTTCGCGATATTTGCCATCCCCGGAGATGCAGGAGAGAATCCGTACTCCAAGCTCGTCTAGCAATGGCTTCACTTGCCAGAGCTCTCCCGAAAGGTTGTATTCCCCGATCAGGTTGATGTCATACGGCGTGGTATAGTCCGGTTCTTGCGTCCCGATCACATACTCGAGCAAGGCCTCGCCGGCGAGCTTGTTACCGAGGTTCTTCGAGCCGACGAAGCCCGGCGAATTGATCGGGATCACCGGCTTTGCGAACCTTTGAGATGCTGCCTTACAGACTGCGTTGATGTCGTCGCCGATCATCGCCGGAATACAGGTTTGATAGACGAAGATGGCGGGCGGGTCGCACTTCTCGATGATCTCCTTGATCGCTTTGCAGAGCCGCTTCTCGCCTCCGAATACAATATCGGTTTCGCTCAAATCGGTTGTGAATGCAGTGCGCCACAGATTCGCGCCGGACGACGCCGCGCCGCGATTGTCCCAGGAATTTCCTTCGCACGCGATCGGACCATGCACCAAGTGAGCGACGTCGGTGAACGGCTGCAACGCAATCTTGGCGCCATCGAAAGCGCAGCCGCCGGCAGCGCTACCCGGCTGCAGCTGTTTGGTGCAGCCGTTCTTGCGTTCAGCCTCCGACTTACTGCCGTTCTTGGCGCAGCCCGGCTCGTCGAAAATATTCTGGAGCGTGGCCGCTAGTGAATTCATCCTTTTTCCTCTCAGCGCAAACTAATTGCGTGGTCAACCCTCGTGTGCTTGTGTCATTTCAAGTGCTTTGGCGATGGCACGCGCACGGTCGCTCATCAACGAATGATATCGAAACTGTAGTCAGTTTTGCCAAGAACGTTTGTCTTCTTGTCCATCTCATCGAAGATCTTGTCCAGGATCTTCACCAGCACATTCAAGCCGCCCTGATAGCCCCACAGGGGGGAGCGGTGATGATGATGCCGATCAAAAACGGGAAAGCCGATGCGGATCAGTGGCGTTCCAGTATCGCGCTCCAGATACTTGCCATAGGTGTTGCCAATCAGAAAATCGACTGGCTCGGTGAACAGGAGTGAGCGCATGTGCCAGAGATCTCGGCCCGGATAGGCTTGGCAGCCCTGCCCAAATGGCGAGCTTGCAAGCAGCACCTGCATTTTTTCGTGCCACGCCTTGTTGCCGTTGGTGGACAGCACATGGGTCGGTTCGGCGCCGAGTTCGAGCAGAAACCCAGCCAACCCATAGCAAAGATCCGGATCGCCATAGATCGCGAACTTCTTGCCATGGATATGCGCGCTGGAGTCAGCGATCGCGTCGACCAGGCGGCCACGTTCTCGCGCGAGTTGCTCGGGAATCTCCTTGCCGCTGATGCGTGACAGCGCCAGGATAAAGTCATCCGTTGCCGATAAGCCCACGGGGTAGTTGAAGGATACGACGTCCTGTCCATGCTCAGCCACGAATGGCAGCGTTTTTTCGGTGCACCACTGCTGCATGGAGATTGTCGCCTTGGCGTGAACCGCGTTGGCCGCATCTTTCAGGGTCGTGCCTCCGTCATACATCCGGAACTCGCCGTCTGTCGGAGTATCGAAAACGTCAGAATTGTCCGCTAGAATCGTGTGCTGGATGTCCATTAACGCCAAGATGCGCTTGATCTCGCGAAGGTTTCCGACGGTATAGCCATCGAACCCACCAATGATGTTGATCGCCCCGTTCTGCTTGCGCTCCAGCTTCGGCGCTGTTCCGGCCTTACCGTCCCAAAAATGCTCCAGAATGCCCTTGAGCGCATTGTCATAACCGGTAACGTGGCTGCCGACGAACGCTGGCGTGTGGGCGAATGGCACGTCGAAGTCTGCCGGAACCGAGCCTTTTTCTTTCGACGTCTTGATGAAGGCGTTGAGGTCATCGCCGATCACCTCGGCCATGCAGGTCGTCGAGACCGCAATCATCTTGGGCTTGTACATGTTGTAGCTGTTCGCGAGCCCGTCGATCATGTTGTTCAGGCCGCCAAATACGGCAGCGTCTTCCGTCATCGACGAAGAGACGCAGGAGCTAGGCTCCTTGAAGTGCCGCGACAGATGGCTGCGGTAGTAAGCCACGCAACCTTGAGAGCCGTGGACGAAGGGCAGCGTGCCCTCAAAGCCAACAGAGGCGAATACGGCGCCAAGCGGCTGGCATGCCTTGGCCGGATTTACCGCTAGCGCCTCCCGCGCAAAGTTCTTCTCGCGATATTCGGCCGTTTTTGTCCATTCCTTGATACGCTCGACCTCGGCGGGATCGCGAGGATTCTCGAATATCTTCTTCTTAGCCAGCATCTGCTGGTATTCTGGACCGCGGAACAGCTCGAGATGATCGAGCACGTGTTCGGCACTCTGCGCCATTGTTGAAATCCTTCACTATCGAGGTTGGTGTCGCCCCGGCTTTCCCAAAGAGCGAGATAAGTTGATTTATTCAGCAGCCAGGAGCTTCGCCCTCGAAGCTTGATTCCAGGGGGCCTTCGTTTTCTTCCAGACCGGCGAGTTGATCGCCATGTCCATGTCGCGCGCAAAGATCGCAAAGCCGTCATAGCCGTGATATGGGCCCGAATAGTCCCAGGAGTGCATCTGCCGGAACGGCACACCCATCTTTTGGAAAATGTACTTTTCCTTGATACCCGAGCCGACGAGGTCAGGCTGGAGCTTTTCGACGAAGCGCTCGAACTCATAGCCATTGACGTCATCGTAGATGAGCGTGCTGTCCTTTACGTAATGCTGAGCTGTGCGCTGATAGTCGTCGTTGTGACCGAACTCGTATCCGGTGCCAATGACTTCCATCCCGAGGTCCTCGTATGCACCAATCACATGACGCGGACGGAGCCCGCCGACGTACAGCATCACCGTCTTGCCCTCCAGGCGCGGGCGATATTTTGCGATCACAGCGTTCACCAGCGGCTGGTACTTTTCAATCACCCGCTCGGCGCCTTCCTTAATCTTGTCGTCGAAATAGCCCGCAATCTTGCGCAGAGACTCTGCGATCTTTGAAGGTCCGAAGAAGTTATACTCGCACCAAGGGATACCGAACTTCTCTTCCATGTGGCGTGAGATGTAGTTCATGGAACGGTAGCAATGCAGAATGTTGAGCTTTGCTTTCGGGGTTGCCTCGAGCTCAGCCAGAGAACCGTCGCCGGACCACTGCGCGATCACCCGCAGGCCCATCTCCTCCAGCAGAATTCGTGATGACCAGGCGTCGCCGCCGATATTGTAGTCTCCGATGATCGCAACATCGTACGGCGTCGGCTCAAACTTTGGTTTGCCATCCGGCTCGAGCTGGTCGAAAATCCAATCGCGCACCGCGTCGTTGGCAATGTGGTGGCCTAGTGACTGCGACACACCCCGAAAGCCCTCACAACGGACCGGCACGATGGTCTTGCCGCCATATTCCTTGGATTTCGCTCTTGACACGGCCTCGATGTCGTCACCGATCAATCCGATCGGGCATTCCGATTGGATCGTGATGCCGTTGTTGAGTGGAAACAGCTCCTGGATTTCGTCAAGAATTTTGACCAGCTTTTTGTCGCCACCGAATACGATATCCTTTTCCTGGAAGTCGGAGGTGAACTGCAGGGTCACGAAGCTATCGATGCCCGTCGTGCCAACGTAATAGTTGCGTCGCGAGCCCCACGAATACTGACCGCAGCCGACCGGGCCATGGCTGATATGAACCATATCCTTGATCGGTCCCCAGACCACCCCCTTTGACCCTGCATAGGCGCAGCCTCTGATCGTCATCACGCCGGGTATGGATTTGATGTTGGACTTCACCCCGCAGTCTGATTTGCCGGCTTGGTGAACGTTGAGGTGCTTGGCACGCCGTTTCGCGGTTTTCTCCGGATAGACCTTCAGCACCTCCTCGATCAGCTCTTTGTTGCGAGCCCTGATTTCTGCGATGCTCTGGGTCGTGGCGAGACTCATCTGATGTCCTTCAAAGGTTAGCTGTTGCGAGGGCGGCTTCTTGCCAAGACTTCTGCAACCAGCATGCCAGCATCTCGTGAGCACAAAAAACAGAGCAATCAAAATCGCTTAGCGCGCCTCGTGCGGTGATAGGGGGTGTTGTTGCGAACCCGACATCACGCTTTGGGCAGAGAACTCTTGGCTTGGCCCTGTTCGAAATGGAACAAGGGCTGGTTATGGGTGAAATTGCCCGCCCAATACTCGAGCGTGTCCGCGATCGCAATACTCTGCAATCGGCGCTCGCCGAAAGCGGCCGAACAGGAAGACCGGCTGCAAGGCCGAGTGGCCTACACAGGCTCGCCAATGCTATCTATGCCTGCTGAGATCTACAGGTGCTTACGTGCTACGATGACGATGAGGTGCATGACCTCATGCTCCAGATCTCAATGCGAGCTGCCTCGCCACCCGGCGTCGTAGGCTCGCCGATCACGATAACAGCTGCCGCGCCTTGATAAGCGCACGCACGAGCACATCAATCTCTTCACGTGTATTGTAAAGTCCGAGTGACGCACGGCACGTCGCCAGCACGCCGAAGCGCTTGAGCAGCGGCATCGCACAATGGGCCCCCGCCCGCATCGCTACACCAGCGCGGTCGACGACGGTAGCAATATCATGGGCATGCGTACCCTTCATATCAAAGGAAATGATCGGCCCCTTCTCGGCCGGGGTCCCGATCATGCGCACGAAGTTGATGTCCGTCAGCCTCTCCTGCGCGTAAGCGAGCAGTGCGCGCTCGTGCCTGCGGATTTGCACCTTGCCTATTGAGTTGATGTAATCGATAGCCGCCCCTAAACCGATGGCTTCGACGATCGGCGGCGTACCCGCTTCGAAGCGATGTGGCGGATCACCATAAATGACGCCGGAACGCGAGACGTCGCGGATCATCTCCCCGCCGCCATTGAAGGGCGGCATCCATGCCAGATGCTCAGACTTGCCGTAAAGCACACCGATCCCCGTCGGACCATAGAGCTTGTGGCCCGTCATGACGTAGAAATCGCAATCAATGTCGCAGACGTCGGCGCTCAGATGGACGCATCCTTGCGAGCCGTCGACCAGCACCGGGATACCACGAGCATGCCCGATCCTCACCACGTCTTTCACCGGCAACACCGTGCCGAGCACGTTCGACATTTGTGTGATTGCAACCATCTTGGTGCGCGGGGTCAGCAGTCGCTCAAAATCATCGAGCAAAAAGTTTCCGTCATCATCCACTGGGGCCCATTTGATCACTGCACCGAGTCGTTCCCTGAGAAGGTGCCATGGCACAATGTTGGAGTGGTGTTCCATAATCGAGAGAACGATCTCATCACCCGCGCTAATGCGTTCACGGCCAAACGTCTGCGCCACCAGATTGATTGCCTCCGTGGCGCTCCGGGTGAAGATGATCTCTTCGTTTAAATGCGCGTTCACAAACCGCGCCACCTTGGCACGGGCGTCTTCATACGCCTCCGTCGCCGCGTTAGCGAGGTAGTGCAAGCCGCGATGAACGTTGGCATATTCGCTGGAGTACACCTGCGTCATACGGTCAAGCACCGCGTTGGGCTTTTGCGCGGATGCAGCGTTATCGAGGTAAACAAGCGGCTTGCCGTACACCGTCATGGCGAGCGCAGGAAAGTCTGTACGCAGACGGTTGACCTCGTAAATGCCATTGCTCACGGCGGTATGTGCGCTCATCGCCCCGCCTTTAGCCAGTGTTCAGCTTGCGCCGTCACAAAATCGCGCAGATTCTCGGAAGTGATCTCCTCAATCGACTCGCCAACGAACGCTTTAATCAGCAACATCTGCGCATCCTTCTCTGATAGCCCCCGGGCGCGCAGATAGAACACGAGAGTGTCGTCCAGCGCACCCGATGTCGCTCCGTGGCCGCAGGTCACGTCGTCGGCCAAGATTTCGAGTTCCGGCTTGTTGTCGACCTCGGCCTGGTCGGATAGGAGCAACGCTCGCGTCGTCAGGGTGGCGTCCGTTTTCCGGGCGGCGGGACGAACGATAATTCGGCCCTGAAACACCGAGCGACCGCAATCGTCTACGACCGCGCGGAACTTCTCCCGACTGGTGCAATGTGGCATGGCGTGGTCGACCACGACCGTTGTGTCCGCGTGGAGCTTGTCCCTGATGAGATTAACCCCATTCGCCGAGAGCTTGGTTCCCTCGCCGGCCAGCGTGATGAATCCCTGATAGCGGCTGATGGAGCCGCTGCAGGTCATGCTGAAGAGGTCGAGCTTAGCCCTGGCGCCGACTGCGATGATCGCCGACGAGATGTTCACGGCGTCAGAGGCAGCAGCTGCCACGCGGATATACGAAAGGCTCGCCTCGTCACCAACCAGGGCGATTATCGCATCGTTGGCTTGATAGCCACTCGCGCGTTCAGCCGGGACGAAACTTTCTACGATGGCCGCATGCGCTCCTTTACCGAGTTGCAGATAGCAACGTGTAAAGGTGGACACCGACAGTCCGGTTGCGACGTGAACGATTTGAATTGGACGCTCCACCGCATTGCCGTCGGCGACCGTAATCACCAAGCCATCTGTCGCCATTGCGGCGTTGAGCGCGATCGCCGAGTCGCTCGTCGTCGACAGCACCAGACCGGCCATGCCCCCAGTAGCCGAGTTCTCCAGAACCTCTCGCAGCGACCGCACAACGACTTCGTTTTCCAGCCTGCCGAGATCGGATAGCTCCGGCGCGAATATGCCATCCACCAAAACCAGTTTGACCGCCTGATCGGCAGCCACTTGCTTGACCGAGACCTTTGCGCGCACCAGCGCCTCCGCATCCGGCCGCGGAGCGAGTGGCAGCACCTCGCTGATCAGGGCGCGCAGATCTGTGTATTTCCAATCCTCCATGCGCCGATGCGGGAGGCCGGTACGCTCGTAGACCTCGAATGCTCTCGCCCGTATTTGGGGGACAGGGCCTGCACCAGGCAGCCGTCCACGCGCCGCAGCGAAAACATTGCCCATTGCGCGTTCGGCGTCGGCTTTGACCAAAACCTGCTTCATCGGGAAGTCCCTAGAGCCGTCAGGCCGCGTCTTCGAATTGGGCGTAGCCACAAGCCTCGAGCTCCAGCGCGAGTTCCTTGCCGCCACTCTTCATGACCCGCCCTTTCGACATCACGTGCACAATGTCCGGCACGATATGCTCGAGAAGCCGCCGATAATGAGTGATCACGATCATCGCTCGTTCCGGCGAACGTAAGGCGTTGATGCCACTGGCGACGATACGCAGCGCGTCGATATCGAGGCCGGAATCGATCTCGTCAAGGATGCACAGGCTCGGCTCGAACAACGCCATCTGCAAAATTTCGTTGCGCTTCTTCTCGCCGCCGGAGAAGCCGACATTGACGCCGCGCTTGATCATGTCCCGGGGAATGTTGAGCGAACCGGCCACCTCGCGGACTCTTTTCAGAAATTCGGGGGTGGAGAATTCCTGTTGGTCGCGCGCCTTGCGCTGGGCGTTCAGTGCCGCGCGCAGGAAGTTCATGGTGGTCACGCCGGGGATCTCGACTGGATACTGGAATGCTAGGAACACGCCCTTGGCGGCGCGTTCATTTGGCTCCATCCGCAAGAGGTTCTCGCCCCTGAACAAGATTTGTCCGCCGGTGATCTCATAGCCCGGCTTGCCGGCGATGACGTGCGAGAGCGTCGATTTGCCGGAGCCGTTCGGCCCCATGATCGCGTGCACTTCACCGGCATGGACGCTAAGATGCAGCCCGCGAATGATTTCGCGGTCTTCGACACCAAGATGCAAATCTCGGATTTCGAGTAGCGCCATTCTGATCTGCCCCCTGAAATGCGTCGTCTGGCGAGCCGCATTCGAGGGGCTCGCGGGAGGTTTCGTTATCCAACGGATCCGTCGAGCGAGATCGAGATTAGCTTCTGCGCCTCCACTGCGAACTCCATGGGCAGTCTTTGCAGAACTTGCTTGACGAAGCCGTTGACGACGAGGCCCACCGCTTCTTCCTGGCTGAGCCCGCGCTGGATGCAGTAGAACAGCACGTCCTCGGAGATCTTCGAGGTCGTTGCCTCGTGCTCGAAGGTTGCCGAGGAGTTCTTGGCCTCGATGTACGGCACGGTGTGCGCGCCGCATTTGTCGCCGATCAGCAGCGAGTCGCAGGCCGTGAAGTTGCGCGCCCCGGTCGCCTTGCGATGCGCGGTGACGAGACCGCGATAGGTGTTCTGCGACTTGCCGGCGGCGATGCCCTTGGAGATGATCCGGCTCGACGTGTTCTTGCCGAGATGGATCATCTTGGTGCCCGAATCGACCTGCTGGAAGCCGTTCGAGATCGCGATCGAATAGAACTCGCCGCGGGAATTGTCGCCGCGCAGGATGCAGCTCGGATATTTCCAGGTGATGGCGGAGCCGGTCTCGACCTGGGTCCAGGAGATCTTGGAGTGGTTGCCGCGGCAGTCGCCCCGCTTGGTGACGAAATTGTAGATGCCGCCCTTGCCTTCCGAATTGCCGGGGTACCAGTTCTGCACCGTCGAATATTTGATCTCGGCATCGTCAAGCGCGACGAGCTCGACCACGGCGGCATGCAGCTGGTTCTCGTCGCGCTGCGGCGCGGTGCAGCCTTCGAGATAGGAGACGTAGGAGCCCTTGTCGGCGATGATCAGCGTGCGCTCGAACTGGCCGGTGTTGCGCTCGTTGATGCGGAAATAGGTCGACAGCTCCATCGGGCAGCGCACGCCCGGCGGCACATAGACGAATGAGCCGTCCGAGAACACCGCCGAGTTCAGCGTCGCATAGAAATTGTCCGAGGTCGGAACCACCGAGCCGAGATATTTCTGCACCAATTCAGAGTGCTCGCGGATCGCCTCCGAGATCGGCATGAAGATCACGCCGGCCTTCTTCAGCTCCGCCTTGAACGTGGTGGCAACCGAGACCGAATCGAACACCGCATCGACCGCGATCTTGCGCCGGGCCGGATCTTCCTCGCCGACCTTCGGCTCGACGCCTTCGAGCATGGCGACTTCCCGCAAGGGGATGCCGAGCTTCTCGTAGGTTTTCAGGATCTCCGGATCGATCTCGTCCAAAGACGAGACCGTCTTCTTCGGCTTCGGCGCCGCGTAATAATAGAGATCCTGGAAGTCGATCTTGGGATAGTCGACGCGGGCCCAGGTCGGCTCCTGCATGGTCAGCCAGCGCCGATAGGCCTCCAGCCGCCACTGGAGCATCCAGGCGGATTCGTTCTTTTTCTGTGAGATGAATTTTACGATCTCTTCCGACAGCCCCTTGGGAGCCTTCTCGGTGTCGATCAGGGTCTCAAACCCATAACGATACTGGTCGACGTCGATGCGCTTCACGCGCTCGACCGTCTCTTGTACGGCTACCATTGCCCGCTCCACTCACGCAGCGACAACTCCCGCCGGCGAGGATAGCGCCGCAATCTCTCTGAGCGGATCGTGCAAGTCGCCGCCAACTCTGGGCCAGCGAGTGAGAGAAACAGGACACGGATCCAAACGGCGGCGGCTGACGATAGCCTCTTCATCATGCTTCGCGCCGGAGCTCCTCTCATCGGCTACCCCACCTATGCCGGCACGCAGGTATCGGGCACCGGGCAAACGACCACGCATTGCGGCGCGTCAAAATGCCCCTCACATTGCGTACACTGGGTCGGATTGATCACATATATATCGTTCTTCAGGCTGATCGCGGCATTGGGACATTCGAACTCACACGCACCGCAGACGGTGCACTGGGATGCGATTATCTTGTAGGCCATCACTGCGATTCCATGAGCAAAAGTTGCGCGACAGTTTCTTGCTTTCAAGTCTTGTGCCAGACAGTTAACCTTGATTTGTCTGGGCTATTTTCGATAACGCAAGTCGCCGCCTCGACACGGTGTCGCAATTCCTACAACGCGCATGACAGCAGCTTGATCTCGATGCCGTGGTTTGCGCATGGTCGATCTCTCGGCAGTCAGCGATCAGGTGAACCGCGTTAGCCAGCCTGCGATGCATCCTAAGGTGGTCGTGCCGCGGCTATGATCGATGCGCCGCGCGACTTCACAAGGTTCTCCGCCGGTGTATCAGGTCGACCCCAAGCCCCAGTCACGGGACACCGGCGGCCTCGGCGACGGCACCGCGATAAACAGCCCGCGCAGTCATCACCGGTCCGGTCGGCGTTCCACAGCCAGCCAGAAAGGGTCGCGGCGATCGCGCCAGATAAAGTCGCCCGTGATTGCGGGTCCCCTGCGGACCCGCGGGACGCATTCTCAATTGCCTTCGATTACCTGGCAAGACCGGCATTCATATGCGCTGTATGGGCGAACGTACATTGTCTCGCATCGTGCGAGCGACTGAAGCCGGCGCTCGTCTGGTGATCCTTCACTTATGCCGACGGCGGTCAGCAGATCGATGGAGCCAAAAAAAAGCCACCCCGAGGGGTGGCCTAAGTCAGGGAGGAAACGCCCATAAGGGCCTCTGGGATCAGGCCGCAGCCTGTTCGATCGGTGAGAAGGGCAGCCCGAGGCTTTCGGCCACCGCTTTGTAAGTTAGTCGGCCCCGATGGACGTTGAGGCCCGCGCGCAAATGCGGATTTTCGAGCACGGCGGAAAAACCTTTGTTGGCCAGAGCCAAACCAAACGGCAGCGTCGCGTTATTCAGTGCCTGGCTCGAGGTCAGCGGTACAGCCCCAGGCATATTGGCCACGCAATAATGAATGACGCCATCCACTTCGTAAGTAGGATCAGCGTGGGTGGTTGGGTGCGATGTCTCAAAGCAGCCGCCCTGATCGATAGCGACATCCACGAGCACCCCCCTCTTGCGCATCGAGCTCAGCATGCTCCGGCGGACCAGCTTCGGCGCGCTCGCACCTGGAACGAGCACCGCACCAATCACCACATCCGCCGCAAATACCTCTTCCTCCACGGAGTCGATAGTCGAAAACCTGGTGCGAACGCGTCCTTCGAATAGCTCGTCCAGCTCGCGGAGCCGGCGTATCGAACGGTCGATGATGGTCACTTCTGCGCCCAGACCGACCGCCATGCGTGCCGCGTGCGTACCAACGACACCACCTCCGATCACCACGATACGGGCAGGCTGAACACCGGGCACCCCACCGATCAACAGCCCTCGTCCGCCTGCACTCCGCTTCAGGGCGCTACCCGCCGCTTCGATCGCAAGCCTACCCGCGACCTCGCTCATCGGCGCCAGCAGCGGAAGACCACCATGCGCATCAGTTACGGTCTCATAGGCGATCGCGGTGCATCCAGATTTCAGGAGGCCCTTGGCCTGATCCGGGTCGGGGGCCAGATGCAGATAAGTGAAAAGGATCTGATTTTCCCGCAGCTGACACCATTCGGACGGCTGAGGCTCCTTAACCTTTACGATCATCTCGCTCGATGCGAATACCTCAACTGCGGAAGTTAGAATCGTTGCGCCAGCATTGCGATAATCGTCGTCGGTTGCACCAATGCCAGCGCCGGCATTGGTCTCGATCATCACGCGGTGGCCCGCTGCCACGTATTCGCGGACAGCTCCCGGGGTAAGGCCGACGCGATATTCGTGCGCCTTGATTTCCTTGGGGACTCCGACCTTCATTTGAAAACTCCCTACCTGGAGCGCCTTTCTAATCGGAAGCGAGCAGGGATATTGCGACGCAGCCGTCAAAATGACGCAGAAATTCAGCGATATTTGGCAAGCTTCGCAGGATTTCAAACCCACTGGTGCCGAGCGGATCGAGTGACCATGCTCGCTGAGCTTAACCGTCGAAAATGCGTGATCGCGATGAAGTTTCGAATTGCGTTCTCGGCTCGTGAAAAAGCTAACAACCGAAATCCAGCCTCGCCGAAACTTCTTGAAGAGCCGAGTCGCAGTGTGCCGGTTGGGTAGACTTGCCCATAGAAGGGATCGTTTCCAAAGCTGATGGCGCTTGGCTAATGACCATTGATCATAAATTTGGTTTCCAAAAAACTGGACGATGCGCAACGTGTTCAACAGATCCGAGGCAATTGTTCGCCCCACAACCAATCAACGATTCGCCGGCCGCCGAAACCGGTCGCCATCTGCACAAATTTCCGATCGTCAGCCACCGCCTCGCCAATATCAGCTGCATCGGACCCGAGCGGGTGCGCCTTCATGGCTGCAAGCACGGCATCGGCCAAATCAGGCGCGACGATCGCAACGAGCTTGCCCTCATTGGCGACATGGATCGGATCGAGACCAAGGAGCTCGCAGGCAGCTGCAACCGCGGGCTTCACCGGAATGGATGTTTCCTCCAGATGGAACCCGAGGTCAGATTGATGCGCAATCTCGTTGAGGGTCGCGGCAAGCCCACCCCGCGTCGGGTCGCGCATCACCCGGATGCTGCTACCGCCGGCGGCAACCATGACCGCTACGAGATTATGCAACGCTGCGCAATCCGAGACGACCTCGGTTTGAAAAGCGACGTTCTGACGTTTTGACATGATCGCCACCCCATGATCGCCGACGCTACCGGACACCAGCACACGGTCCCCGACCCTTGCCTTGTCGGCGGAGAGATCGAGCCCATCGGCCACAATCCCGATGCCGGTCGTAGAGATGAACAAACCATCGGCCTTGCCGCGCTCGACCACCTTGGTGTCTCCGGCAATGATGTAAACGCCAGCGCCGCGCGCTGCCGCGCCCATCGAATCCGCGATCGCCTTCAGATCCGAAAACCGGAAGCCCTCCTCGATGATAAAACTGGCCGACAGATAGAGGGGACGCGCGCCGGACATCGCGACATCATTGATCGTGCCGTGCACAGCCAGTGACCCGATATTACCGCCCGGAAAGAACAGCGGGGAAACCACATAGCCGTCGGTCGTCATCACCATCCTGCCTGCCGCAACGTCAAACGCGGACTGATCATTGCAGCGGGCGAGCCATTCATTACCAAAGGCTTGGTGAAAAAGGCCGGAGATCAGCTGTGCCATGGCACGGCCCCCGGATCCATGGGAAAGATCAACGCGTCCGTTCTCGATGTCGAGCTTGCGTTGATAAGCCTTTACGCTCATGACGTCCGCCTCAACTGTTCATCGCGAACTCGGCCGTAGGCCCAATACGCCGCACAAGCGCCTTCTGATGACACCATGCAGGATCCTATGGGAGTTTCCGGCGTGCAGACGGTTCCAAACAGCTTACAGTCGACCGGCCGCTTGGCGCCACGCAAGATCGCGCAGCACTCGCATGCCGGATTGTCTGCGATACGCAGGTCGTGGATCGCAAAACGCGTCTCGGCGTCGAATTGCGCGTAAGCCTGCTTCAGCTTCAGTCCGCTGTTGGGGACGAGTCCGAGCCCTCGCCATTCAAACTGCTCGCGCAGTTCGAATATCTGCGATACCTCCTCCTTGGCGCGCCGATTGCCTTCACGCGTCACCGCACGACTGTATTGGTTCTCTACCTCGTAGCGATCTTCGTTCACCTGCCGCACCAGCATCAGGATCGCCTGCATCACATCGAGCGGTTCAAAACCCGCGATCACGATCGGCTTGCCGAATTGTTCCGCCAGAGGCTCGTAAGGCTGCGTGCCAATAATGGTGCTCACATGTGCAGGCCCGATGAAGCCGTCGATTGGAACCCCGCCGGTGTCGCGGATTTTGGGGTTCTCGAGAATGCTGTGCATCGCAGAGGGTGTAAGCACGTGATTGCAGAACACGCTGAGGCCCTTCAACCGCTTCTTCTCGGCAATCCGGATCATCACCGCCGTCGGAGGGGTAGTGGTCTCAAATCCAATGGCAAAGAAGACCACCTCGCGGCTCGGCGCCTGTTCGGCGAGCCGGATAGCGTCGAGCGTCGAGTAGACCATCCGAATGTCTGCGCCGAGCGCTTTGGCTCGCAACAGGGACTGTCCTTGCGACCCAGGCGCGCGCATCAGGTCGCCGTAGACGCACAGAGTGACCTCTGGTCGGTCGACGAGCCGGATCGCCATATCAATTCGGCTGGCGGGCAGAACGCAGACGGGACAACCGGGCCCGTGGATCATGCGAACGTTCGCGGGCAGCAGATCCTCCAGGCCGTAGCGGGAGATCGCATGAGTGTGTCCGCCGCAGAATTCCATGAACCGATAGGCTCTTTGCGAACTGACCTCGGCGCCAATCGCACGCGCAATTCCCTGCGCGATGGCCTTGTCGCGAAATTCGTCGGCATATTTCATGATCGGCGTTCTCCTGCACTGCCTAGCTCCTGCAGGAGCTCCAGCGTGCGCTTGGCTTCCGTCGGATCGATCTTGGCCAGCGCATAGCCGACATGGACAAGGACGCAATCGCCGACCTCGAGCTCGTCGATGAGAGCAATCGATATCTCCAGGCTGATGCCATCGATGGACACCGTAGCCATGTCGTTGGGATGAATTTTCGCAATCCTTGCCGGCACTGAAAGGCACATATCAGGCTGTTCCTTCCCTGGCGGACGACCGTTGAGCAATCTGCAGAGCGGCAATCCAGGCCTGGCCAAGGCTCAAACCGCCATCATTGGGCGGCACCCGCCGTGGCACGAGCGGGGTAAGGCCGGCAGCGCTGCAACCGCGCGGGATCTCATCCGCCAGCACCGCGTTCAGGAAGCAGCCGCCGCTCAGAACGACAGTATTAACGCCGGTTGTCCGCGCAGAGCGTGTGACCCAGTCAACGCAGGCGGCAGCGAAGGTGCCATGAAAAAGCCCGGCTCCGCCCACGGCGTCAATGTCATGTGCAATCAGCTGCGCAAACAGCGGACGAAGCGACAGCACGCCGCCGTCGATCGTCCAGCCGGCTTCGAGAATCGCAGTCCGCCCCACCAGCGCCTCGAGCTTCATCGCCGCTTCGCCCTCATAGCTCTGCAAACTCGCAATCCCCAGCAGCGCCGCTGCCGCGTCGAACAACCGGCCCGCACTGGTCGTGGTGGGCCCGCCCGGCTGATCGAGCAAGGCCGACACACATCCAGCCCGCCTTTGCGCCGCAAAGCGCGGCCCGATTTCATTACCCCGGCCGAGCCCGTGTAGTACTGCGCTCGCCATGCGCCAGGGCTCGCGAGCTGCACGATCTCCACCAGGCATTTGCAGCGGCGCTAAGTGCCCGATGCGTCGGCACCTCGGGCCTTCGCACAACAATAGTTCGCCACCCCAGTTGCCGCCGTCGGAACCAAAGCCATGGCCATCGAGCACCAGGGCAAGCGCAGGTCCCGCATGGCCATGCTCGGCGATCACTGCGGCAGCGTGTGCGTGGTGATGTTGGACAGCCACCAGCTCGCGGCCATTTGCTTCCGCAAACCGGGTAGAAACCATATCGGGATGCAGATCATGGGCGACGACGACAGGCTCCACGTCAAGGCTCGATGTGAGGTGTCGGATCGTCTCCTCGAACGCACGAACGCCTTCGGCCGTATCCAGATCGCCAATATGCTGAGAGACGAACGCTTGGTTGTCCCGCGTGATGGTGATGGTCGATTTCAGCGCGCCGCCGACGGCGAGCACGGGGGGCACAGACTTCGGAAGCCTGATGGGTTCGGGAACATAGCCACGGGCACGACGAATGAATTGTGGCCGGCCAGCCACCACTGACACCACGGAGTCATCAGCACGCGTCAGGATATCGCGGTCATGGGTCACGACAAGGTCGGCGATCTCATCGAGCCGCCGCAGCGCCTGCGCGTTGTCGATCAGGAGCGGTTCGCCGCCAAGATTGGCACTGGTAGCCACGATGACCGCGCCGGCCCCCGCCCATGCACCTGCCGAGCGAAGCGCATGAAAGATGAGGTGATGCAGCGGCACTATAGGCAGCATGACACCCACACGTGACAAGCCAGGAGCTATGTCGGGCGCCAGGTTGTTTCGCGAAGGCAGAAGGACGATGGGACGTGCTACGGATTCGAGCAGCGCAAGCTCGGGCACGTTCGCCTCCGCGATCTCGCTGACGCGCTCTATCGAATCGACCATAACCGCGAACGGCTTCTGAAGGCGCTGCTTTCTCCTGCGCAAACGCTGCACCGCGTCCTGGTTACGCGCATCGCAAAGCAGCTGGTATCCGCCCAGCCCCTTTATCGCCACGATTTGTCCACCCGCGATTGCCGCGACAATGGCGCTGATCTCATGGCTGAGCCGAGGACCGCATGTCGGACACGCGATCGCCTCCGCATGAAACCTGCGGCTCTCCGGATCGCCATATTCGGCCGCGCAGGCTGCGCACAGCCTAAAAACCCTCATGACGGTGTTGCGGCGATCGTAGGGAAGCCGTTCGGCGATGGTGTAGCGTGGGCCGCAATGGCAGCAACTGATGAAGGGGTAAAGGTAATGCCGATTTTCTGGATCGAACAGCTCACTGAGACATTGCTGGCAGACCGCAGCATCAGCGACGATCTGCGTTGACAATTTGCCGCCTTCGCTCGTGCCGATCGAAAAGTCTTTCGCCGCGAGCGCCGCAGTCTCCCGAACGCAGATGTGGTCGATGCGTGCCAATGGCGGCGCCTCGAGCGGCAACGTGGCGATAAACTCCGAGGCCCGATGCCCCTCGACCTCGATCGTAACACCGTCGGGGCCATTGATGACAAATCCCGCCAATCCGTACCGCATAGCGAGTCCATAGACGTAAGGACGAAAGCCGACCCCTTGTACGGCCCCACTCACGCGCACGCGTAGCCGTGTTCGGTCGCAGGAGGTTGCGGCGTTCATCGCCTTGTGTCCTCTACGATGGGCCTCTGGGCCTCGCCTGTCTATCGATCCAGGCGTAGAGCGCGCCAAACCCCTCGCCGGTACGAGCCGAAACTACAAGCACGTCAATCTTCGGATTGACGCGTCTGGCGTATTCGATCGTCTTACCCAAATCGAAATCGAGCAGCGGGGCTAGATCAATCTTGTTGATCACCATGAGCGAAGAAGCGGCAAACATATCAGGATATTTGAGCGGCTTGTCTTCACCTTCGGTAATCGACAAGACTACGATCTTGCAGGCCTCACCAAGATCGAAGGCTGCGGGACAGATCAGATTACCGACGTTCTCGATGAAGAGAATACCGCCAATCAGCAGCGGCAAGCGCCGATGAGCCTCGCCAATCATTGCAGCATCGAGATGGCAACCCTTGCCGGTGTTGACTTGAACGGACGGCACGCCGGCGGCCCGAATGCGTTCGGCATCGTTCGAGGTCTGCTGGTCGCCTTCGATGACCCCGACCGGACGGCTGCGCTTGAGCTCGGACACGGCGCGGACAAGCAGGGTCGTTTTACCTGCACCAGGACTAGACAGAAGATTAAATACAAGCAGGTCATCAGCTACGAAGAGCGCGCGGTTGTCCGCCGCAATCGGATTATTCTTGCCAAGAATGTCGCGCTCGATCTGAATGACCCGCTCTCTGCTCATGCCCGCAGCCTTCAAGCCAGCCGGCCCGGCGCCGCCGCTCAGCAGCGCCTGCCCGCCATGAGCCTGGTGATGGGCAAAGCGATGATCGTGACTATGACTGTCGCGAACATGGTATGAACGTTGCAGGCCTTGGTCGCCATGCGGATGGTAACCGCGATCGAAATCGTCCTGCATATCAACATAGTAACGCGCGTGGCTCTCCGCGTCATGCGCCTTGGCGCGTTCGGTCGACGGCGTCCCGTCGGTGCAGCCGCAAACGGTACACATCAATCGATCTCCAGCTCTTTCACGCGCATCTGTTCGCCCGCGGTTACCTGCAACTGATAGCTGCCGCAGCGAGGACAGCACTCACCGCGCCGTGCAATTTCAACGCTTTTCGAACAGCTCATGCACCAGACAATGCCTGGCCGTTCGACGATATTAAGGACCGCGCCCTCGGCAACGGTCCGCGTTGCAACGACAGCAAAGCAGAACCTGATCGCTTCAGGCGCAGCATGGCCCAGCGCTCCCATCTCTAGACAGACGCTCCGTACGCGCGAAAACGATCGGTGACGTGCCTCCTCCTCGATGATTTGAATGATGCCAAGACAAATCGCCATTTCATGCATCGCCAATTTCGCGAAAATTGAGGGTGAATCCGACGCACGGATCGAGCGATGCAATCACTGCATGGACTGCATCCCGACGCCGTCTAGCCGTCAGCACCGCGCCCTGCAGGCTGCGGACAAGCGGTCCGCGGCGGTGGAAATTCCACTCCGTCGGCGCAAGGAATTCGAAGCGGGATATCCGGCCCTGAGGATCAAGCTCAACCGCTTGGTAGAGACGCCCCCTGGCGCATTCGACCGCGGCCGCTGCACGGCCGGGCCCTAGCCTATATCTTTCGATAATCCCATGCTCCGCCGACTCAATCTGAGCACCGGCCTTGAGCCAGGCGCATAGCCGGAGGATTTCAGCAATTCTGGCCCTCAGCCGCTCGGCCGCTCCGGAGGGGCTCGGCGAGAGTTGATCACGCGCCATTTGGCGCGCCCATGGACCCGTCTCGGGCGCATGTCCGTCAAGATCGGGACAATGGCAAAATGTAGCGTCATCCACGAGCAGCCGTTTAATGATGTTGCGGTCGTCAGCAACGGACAGGAACGAGTGCTCCGCCGGAATTGACTTCAGGTCGATCTCATCAAGCGCTGCAATGCGAAGCGCCAATGGGCTACCGGATGTCAGCGCGCCACCCTCATTCGGTATGCCGAGCGCGGCCAGCGCAGCCACAATCCGCACCGTTGCTTCGCATTGAGTGGAGCCCCAGGGTGGCTGGGTGGTGCCGACAAGCGCTGAGATTTCCCGCATCACGGAGCGGACTGCCGCCGCACTGATGACGTCTTGCGCAAGATGTCCGACAAAGAGGCCCCTTAGCAAGTCCGCGATGCGCTCGGTAACGATAAGCGCAATACGATGCTGTTTTGTTGTGCGTGTGATCACTTCGTCGCGCGCCGTCTCGATCGCGGACAGCAGTGCGGTTTGCTGCGCAGCGGCACACAATGCGAAGAGCCGCGGCAGCACCTTAAGCAGCGACGAAGCTTGTTTGCCAGCGAACAGCTGCCCCAGCGGCGGCCGGACTCGCGGCAGGATCTCGACCGCGGCGACTACGTCGGCAGCAAGCGATACGGTGACATCGATCTTGTTGTGGGCAGCAAGGCTCATGCGCACCGCTCCGCAAACATCCTGCGCAAGGTATGCCGGCGGTCGCTGCGCACGCGCCGTCTACGGGATCCCCCCGGACGCCGAACGTTCTCCAAGCTCTTCATGTGACGTACGCCTTAATAATTTCCTGCATGCGTTCGGCAGAGTCCTGGAAATCCTCGTCGGCAGCCAACGCAACAATCGGCACGCCGCCGACCTCCAGCGTATCAAGGATGATGTTGTCCGTAGAATTGAAGAACTGCACCGACCAGACATTCCTGATCCCGGTCGCCTGCACTCGGCACGTTCCGTAACCGCGGAAGATGAGCTGGACCGGGCCATTGCCCAGGCTGAGCTGCAGGAATGCCAGATCGATAACGCTCATCGGCAGCAACGTGAGATTGATGACGTGAGCGCGCATGCCAAACCGCCAGACGCGCGACCGCTCGCGTATTTCCGCGAGCAAAGGTTGCACGTTCATCGCGCCGTCCGGCGCCGCGCGGATCACAATATCGGCGGACGTCAGGTCACTTGCGGCGCGCCGGACAATTTGCGGAATCGCTCCGACCTCGACATATTCGTGCGCCGGATCGGTCCCGATGCGCACGCGCCAGATTCCCGCAAGCACGGACTCCCGGATTTGCGCCAAAGTGCCATCTGGCAGCGCAACCACGCCAGCAATCTCACCTTCTCCGAGCACTTCGCCAATCAGCTTGCGCTCGGGATCGCTGAGATTCGCGAGTCCGTACTGTTGCGTCCGAGCGCCCCTTCTCTGGCTGGCAACGGCAGCAGCGGCATTCGATAAGAGCGCGGTGGCATTTGGATAGTTCCTTGCAAGCCCGTCGCCATCGCGCCAACCGCTGGCGAGCGCACTCCTCGACCCGCCATGGAATACATCGAGGCTCCCAGAGCCCATGGCAAGCTTGCTCGCCACCCGCTCGTCGCCGTCCGATGCAACGCGGAGCGCTGTTTTCATCATGCGATGTTCCGTTGGCTGTCTCGAGGAGCAATGCCCTTGCCGACACAAGTGCTGCCGGCGTGTGGCCGAACGATCGGTACCGAGATACGGCTGATCCTGACCAAACGGACCGGTCTCTTGCCGATCACGCGGAGTGTATTGCGCCGACGGCGCAGGCTCGGGCTCGACGGGCCGCGCAGGCCGAGCCGGCCGACCAGTTCGCCACCAACGCCGCCCGCAGGCACTGCGCCTTGCATGCGCCGCCGAAACGAGTTGACCATTTCAGGACGGAAGTACGCGGGCTTGATGATTCGGAGCAAATATAGGAGATCGGCCGGTGACTGCGGCATCACGTCCGCCCTCACGGGAGCGTGTGCGACTAGGCACGCACCTCCGCTGACGCCCCCCACCTCGGATGGAGCGGGCCGCGAAAGACCACGCTGCGCCGGCTGCAACTTCATCACACGCCTTCTGAAAATCTTCGGTTTCTGCTAACAGGCTATTAGCAAGGTGCATGCCAATCATCGTCTGGCCGCGTCTCCCCCTCGAACCAGAGGCTCGAAGCGCCTGACATTTTCCATGCAAAGGTTACGTGCGACTGGAAGCCAATGTGTGAGCAAGCAATCGGCGCAATATCCGCAAGCGGAATCGCTAGCGTAGGTGCTCCGGCAATTGCGGCTCATGACCGATTAAGTCCGCAAAGAAGGGATCGCAGTCCTGGCCGTTGAGGCTGGCCTCAAGCCCGTCCAGTGCTTGCGAGATCAGCGTTGCTTCATTTTCATCCAAAAGCCGCACCGCGCTGTCGATATGAACGAGCACCTTTGCGCCGACCACGGCGTCCGAGAGCAGCATGACCGAGACGCGCCGCTGTTTATCGCCATACTCGCACAGCGCCGTGATGCCGTCGGTCTCGAGAATCGTCATTGGCAATCCAAGGCACATGGTCACTCGCGGGCCGCTAGATCGGCTGCGTCCTCATCTCATAATTTGCATGGTCGATATTGTTCGCCAATAGTCGTTCTGATGCAGGCAGCGGCGCGGTCCGCGGTTTTGCCGGCGAGTCCCACTGCGCCAGGAGTTTGCAAGCCAGTTCAATCGCAGGCGCAATCTGAAAGCGTACCGGGGCAGTCAGCGGACCGCCCCAATGCTCCAGGTCCAGCGGCTGACAGCCGATGAGAGCGAGCTCTCGCGGGCGGCGGCCAAGCAGGTCGGCCGCACTCAAGACCTCCTGAAAGCCGGTCTGATGCAGGCTCACCTTCTTGGCGGCGGTAAATTTTGGCACTTCGTCATCTCGCACAAGCTTCAACTGCCCGGGCAGTAATCCATAGTCGATAGCATCGAACACGATCAGGCAATCGGCCTGCTCAAGAAAACTAATGAGGTAGAGCCCCTGTGTGCCGCCATCGAGAACGGTGACGTTGTCATCGATGGCATAGCGGCGATGAAACTCCTCGACCACCCGCACGCCAAATCCCTCATCGGCCCACAAGATATTGCCGATGCCGAGCACCAGAATCCTCTTCTTGGTTTCCGGATTCAGCATCCGCCTCCCAGTCAATCGCGAGACCCGCGCTCACCCGATGGACTAGATGCTCCGGCGCGACATGAGTCTTCACGGATCACCGCGTAGATGTGGACCAGCGCAAAGGTCACGATCACCCACAGGCCGAGATGATGCCAGGTATGGACGTCCTGACTGTTCGGCCAAATTGAAAATACCCAGCTGAACAGCTTGTACTGCCAGCTGTCAGTGCCTGCACCTTGCCCATAAAGTGCAAATCCTGTGACAACCATGAACGTGATCGTCTGCGTAAACATAAAGAACATTGCGAGCTGAGCAAGACGGTTGCGCCCGACGCGCCTCTCGGGCTCAACTGTAAGGAACGCATACGAGCGAATCTCGTGGTAGACCTCGCGCCAAAAGCACCTGCGCCAGAGCGGCACCCAAAAGATCTGCATGGCATGCGCATTTCCCATTAAAGCCCAGTAGATTCGCAGAAGAAAGCCGGTACTGAGCACATATCCCGCCGAGAAATGAGCAAAGCGGATGTAGCCGAACAGGAAATTGCCGGTTGCCTCTCCCGACATCGCCGGTGTCCCGGTTCCATTGAGATAGCCGGTTAAGCTCAGCATCAGAATGGTCGCGGCATTGACCCAATGCCACAGTCGCACCGGCGCGGAGGCGATGCCACCGCCGATCCTGCCTTCAGTCGGTGCCGCATCGACGGCGGCAAGGAGCTTCCGAGCCCTGTCCGGCATGCCCCTAACGAACATTGACTGAAGCCATTTCCTGGCCATCAGGACTCATCACATGGGTCGAGCAAGCCAAGCATGGATCAAAGGAATGGATCGTGCGCAAGATCTCCAGGGGCCGCTGCGGATCGGCCATCGGGGTACCGATCAGGGAGGCTTCAAAGGCGCCAATATTGCCCTTGGGATCGCGAGGAGATCCATTCCACGTCGTCGGCACAACACATTGATAATTGTCGATCTTGGCGTCCCTGATCTTGATCCAGTGCCCAAGCGCACCGCGCGGCGCCTCAGTGAACCCGTAGCCCTTGGCCTCCTTGCGCCAGGTTTCCGGCTTCCACCTGCTGACATCGGCAGTTGCCGTATTGCCTGCCTTGATGTGGATTACCAGCTTATTCTGGAAATAACGCATCTGATGCGCCGCCCACTGGCATTCGAGCGCTCGCGTCGCAGTACGGCCAAGCGTCGAGAACAGCGCACTCAGGGGAAGATTGAGCCCCTTGAGCAGTCTCTCGGCGGGCTCCTTGAACTCGGCTTTGTCTTGCGCATAACCGATGATGTATCGCGCTAACGGCCCGACCTCCACGGCGTGGCCGCGCCAGCGCGGCGCTTTGATCCAGGAATACTTGCCGCCCTCGTCGAGTTCCTTAATATCTGTCTTGCTGCCTTTGAGTTTTGGCCCAAGTTCAAAACTCGGCTCGGTGAGACCGTCCCAGGGATGCAGTCCGCAGCAATCGCTGGGGTATTTATACCATGAATGCGGGACGAATTCCTGGATCTGCTCGGGATCACCATGGTCGATCGGCAGTATCTCCTTGAGATTGCCACCAAGAATGACCCCTCGCGGCAGCTTGAAGCTTTTGGCGGAACAGTCATTTGCGTTTTCGGGGATGTCGCCATAGGACATCACGCTTTTGCTCGAAAGTCCGCCGCCATGGAGCCAGTCCTTATAGAACGAGCAGATCGCGGCAATGTCGGGCAGGTAGACCTGCTCGACAAACTCGATCGAACGGTCGACGATCGAGGACACGATGTTCAATCGCTCCATATTGATCGCACCCACCGCACCAGTTCCGTCGACGTTGATCGCGCAGGGCACGCCGCCGACCAACCAGTTCGGATGCGGGTTCTTGCCACCATAGATCGCCTGGATCTTGACGATCTCCTTCTGAAAGTCGAGCGCTTCTAGATAATGCGCTACAGCCATCAAGTTCGCTTCCGGTGACAGCTTGTAGGCCGGATGCCCCCAATAGCCATTCTTGAACGGACCGAGTTGGCCTGATCCGAAGAATTTGGTGAGCCGGATCTGCAAATCCTTAAAATAGCCAGGGGACGATAGCGGCCAGGGCGAGATAGACTGCGCGAGCGCGGAGGTCGACTTGGGATCGGCCTTGAGCGCGGAGACCACGTCGACCCAATCCAGCGCGTGCAGGTGATAGAAATGTACGAGGTGATCATGCACGAGCAGGCACAGCTGCATGATGTTGCGGATCGAATTGGCATTCTCCGGAATCGCAATTCCTAGTGCATTTTCAACCGCGCGCACGGAGGTGAGCGCATGGGTTCCGGTGCATACCCCGCAAATCCGCTCGGTGAACGCCCAGGCGTCGCGCGGATCGCGCCCGCGCAGGATAACTTCGATGCCACGCCACATCGTGCCGCTTGAGACCGCATTGCGGATCACATTGTCTGAATCGAGATTGGCTTCGACACGCAGGTGGCCTTCGATCCGCGTCAGCGGATCGATGACGATTCGCCTGCCGGAACGATCGAGATTGAACCCATTCGGTGTCTGGACGGCCACCGTCGCCCCCTCCTCAAGTCGATTTGCTTTTGTGGGCTGCGCGATCCCGCTTGTGGGTCAACCGCTTCGCGGCGGTGAGCGCCGCGTGGGCAGCGACGGTTAGCCCAACTACGCCGGCAGCGGCCATGCCGATCTGGTCGGCGTTCGCCTCGATGCCGAACTGCTTGATGGTTGTGAGGCGGTCGTAAAATGATCCCTTATCCCAGAAGCCGTCTTCGGAGCAGCCGAAGCAGCCGTGGCCGGATTGAATCGGAAATGAAATGCCGCCGTTCCACCGAATGGCCGAACAAGCATTGTAGGTGGTTGGCCCCTTGCAGCCCATCTTGTACAGGCAATAGCCCTTGCGTGCGTACTCATCGTCCCACTCTTCGACGAATTGGCCAGCGTCGAAATGGGAACGCCGATAGCACTTGTCGTGAATCCGCTCGGAATAGAACATACTGGGACGGCCTTGGCGATCGAGCTCCGGAAGCTTTCCGAACGTGGTCATGAAAGTCAGGAGGCCACTCATAACCTCTGCGATAGGAGGGCACCCGGGCACCTTGATGATCGGCTTGTTGGTGATCACCTTATCGATCGGCGCCGCGCCAGTCGGATTGGGCTTGGCCGCTTGCACGCATCCCCAGGACGCACACGTGCCCCAAGCGATGACCGCCATGGACTCTTCCGCCATGTACCTGAGCTTTTCAACGAACGGCTTGCCGCCGTCAATGCAGAACATGCCACCCTCGTTCAGCGGCGGATTGCCTTCGACGGCGAGCACATACCTGCCTTTGTACTTGGCACGAGTTTCCTCCAGGATGGCTTCGGCCTGGTGTCCTGCCGCCGCCATGATCGTATCGTCATAGTCGAGCGAAATCATCGACAGCAGCGCGTCCTTGATCAATGGATGGGCCGAGCGGATAAAGCTTTCCGAGCAGCAGGTACACTCGAGCCCGTGCAGCCAGATGACGGGCACACGCGGTTTGGTCTCTAGGGCGTTGGCAATTCTGCCTGCGGCGAGCGGACCGAGTCCCAAGCTCGCGGCAGTCAAACTGCAGAATTTGTGGAAACTACGACGCGTGATACCCTGACGTCTGATCACGCTGTAGAACGTTTCTGTTGCACCACCCATTAAGCCTTCCATGTGAGTTGTCGTCGACCGAAACGAATTACTGACGTTCAGCAAGAAACAAGCCACAGCAGCGAAACACTTGACAGATGGCACGCCACCGCTTCTGGATTTGATGACAGTCGAAACCAGCCAGCGAGCCACGAGCTGCGCCATTGATCTGTCATGCTAATGGTGTCCGGTTTTGGACATCGATGTGATCAGTTCAACAGAGCGACACGATGGTTCATCACTGCACGGTGACTACGTCCTGCTCGCTCTTGCAGACGCGACACTCATGCCTCATGCCGATTGTTGAATAGAATTGGTGCAGTTGACGGGGACCGCACTGCCCCTGGGGCGCTTAAAGCCGCTCATAGTCGCAACTGCGCAAGCAGCCCGTACCAAAGCGGCTGTCGAGCGACGAAGAGAAGCCGCAATGTGAGCCCCGAGGCGCACGCAGCGTTCGCTTTTTAGGTCTGATCGACCCGATCTGCCTTCATTCAAAGCGGCTCGCCGCACCGCATCGCTGCATATTTTAGGCGAGAGCCTGGATGTTCAGAGCTATTACAGGAGCGTTCATCGCGCGAGCCGATCGATAGCAATGCGCGATCGTCTTGGCGCATCGCGATACCAAACCCGCTAAGAGCTTCTTCTCGATAGCGGAGGCGATCTCGTTATTGAAGCACTAGCGCGATCCGGCCGGGCGCTGCCGTCCACGACGAGATGCTCCTTTGGGTCGCAGAACAATTGTGTCCCGTAGGCGCCGGTCCAGGTGAACTCGCTAGACGAGTTCTTCGCTCGCGAGACCGCCAGTAAAAGCGTTCTGTGCGCGGTGGTTGCAGATCCGGCTTGCAATACTGCTGCTCGGTCGTGATCGGATGTGTCCGGCGGGCAAGCCTAGGACGGTTCAATGCCTCTCTTGACACAGTGTCTGTCGATGAGGGCTAAGGTGAAGATAGCCGCAAAGGCGAACATCACCATACCGCCGGCAACCACACTCGCTTCGCGCCAGCGAGACGCTTGGACGTAGTCTACGACGTGGGCTGACAAGACCTTGGTGCGCCCAGGAATGTTGCCGCCGATCATCATCACGACGCCGAATGTGCCGATCGTATGAGAAAACCCAATCACGGCAGCTTTAACAAACTCCAATCGCGCCAGCGGCCCGCTGATGGTAATGAAGGCATACAACGACGAAACGCGCCCTGTAGTTTTCAACGGGCAATCGCCATCGCAACAAAGGCGTTACGGATCGGCTGCACCACCAACGGCAGCGCCGAGAGGACCGATCCGACCACGATTCCTGCGAAGGTAAAAGCGAGCGTGCGCTCGCCCCACAAAGAGGCGAGGACGCCACCCGGTCCGTTGGGGCCGAGCAACACGAGTACGCAAAAACCGAGAGCCGTAGGCGGTAGCACTAGCGGCAGGGCGATCATCGTCGCCACCGCCTCGCTCAAAAGAGTCTTTGAGCGCGCCAGCCACCAAGCGAGGGGGACACCAATCAGGAGGAGGATCACGGTCGTCACGCTGGCGAGCTCAATCGTGAGCGCAACTGACTGCGAAATCTCTGCCGAAAAGACATCCATGTGGATCAGCCCAAAAGTGCGAGCAGGTCGCCGTGTCGGCCGAGTGAGCGCCTGCACGTCCGGCTCGTCCAGGGATGTGGCGCGGATCGCCCTTTAGTCGCGCGGCACTTCGTGGCGGCCGCCACATCGCGCGTCGTTTCTGCGAGCAACAGCAGCATCGCAAGCCTCATCGGCAACTCCTGTGACTGGGTCACTTCCATCCATCCGACGGCGGAAGCTCCTCGTTCGTCATCAGCAATTGCTGTGCCGCGTGCGAACTGTGGCGCGTTCTATGCTCAACGTGCGAAATTCGCATAGACGGCGACGTCACCCTGGCGTGAACCTAACGCTCTGTCAGATTTCTGGCATCTTTGTTGCCGAGCAGACAGCGACACGCCGCGCAACGAAGGGCAGATTTTGACGCCCCCAGACATGCTTGTTTGATTCGTCGATGGCTCAACCGCCGCACTCGCCGCGCTGGCAATGGAACGGATCTCAGCAAGACTGCCGTAAGTAACGGGAACGATCTAGCTGTAAGCTGCTTCTGCGACGCGGCAAAAGGCACGAGGAGCCGAGAGCGAAGGCCGCCTGCCGACCAATCTGCCTAATGCGCAGCGCTAGCACAGGCCTGGAGACAATGCCCCGTGAACGAGCCTTGCCGTTAGCGACAGCGCAGTGCATTGATCAAAGATTCTTCCGCGCAATCGAGTTCCTAAGCCAGGCTTCCATCGCGTGGATGCCTACGATCCAAACTATGAATTTTACCGATGTCACGTACTGTTGCATCCATCTCAGCAGTCGGCGTATATCGATCCCGCTAGAGCTTCGGGGCCGAGACGTGACTCCGCTAATGCGCCCAGCCGATGAAGTTACGAGTCACGCTAGAACTTTTTGTTCGACCTTGCGAACGCGGTCCGAGCACTCAAACCCATGCCGCCGGAGACAGACGGTTTGTCCGCCACTGCTTAGTCGGCGCACTTTGGGCATCTGGTGCAGATCTTGCTTAAGAGAAAGGATAAACGCAACTCGCCTGCCTTTGGAACGACGCGCCGACTCTCGGAACCGTCTTCAATCGCACACGGCTAAAATGAGTCTCGTATGACGCTGTCGCCTCTCAAAGACGCGGCGGCTCACATTCGACTATATTCGGGAAGGAAGCGTCATGACCACCATGTCAACTGCGGCGCCCGCGCGCGCGTCGCAAACTTGGTATAAGATTCTCTACGTGCAGGTGCTGATTGCGATTTTGATTGGCGCCATGGTCGGCTGCCTATGGCCGTCCGTCGCGACCAACGACTGGGTCAAGGCGCTTGGTGACGGATTCATCAAGCTAATCAAGATGGTGATCGCGCCGATTATTTTCTGCACCGTTACATCCGGTATTGCGCATATTCAGGATGCGAAGAAAGTCGGGCGCGTCGGCGTCAAGGCGCTGGTCTATTTCGAGATCGTCTCCAGCTTTGCCTTGTTGTTGGGCCTTGTTATGGGCAATCTGGTCCAAATCGGCCATGGTCTTGCGCTCAAGCCGGATGCTGCGGCGGTCGCCAATTACGTGAAGCAGGCGGAAGCCTCGAAGACCGTCGATTTCTTTCTCAACATCATTCCCGACACCGTGGTGGGCGCCTTCGCTCGCGGCGATGTTCTGCAGGTTCTCTTGTTCGCGATTCTATTCGGCTTTTCGTTGATGGCGCTCGGAAAGCGTGGGGAGCGTCTGCGCGGCATGATCGACGACGTCGCGCACGCGGTGTTCGGCGTAATCGCTATCATCATGAAAGCGGCTCCGATCGGCGCCTTCGGCGCCATGGCCTTCACCGTCGGCAAGTTCGGGCCGGCAGCACTCGGCAATTTGATCGGTCTGATCGCTCTGTTTTACGCGACTGCGGCGCTGTTTGTTGTGGTGGTGCTCGGTTTGATCGCGCGCCTCGTCGGCTTTTCAATCTTCAAGTTCATTGTCTATATCAAGGATGAGATTCTGATCGTGCTCGGCACTTCGTCCTCTGAAAGCGCTCTGCCGCAATTAATGGAGAAGCTCGAACGGCTGGGCTGCTCCAAGCCCGTGGTCGGCCTGGTGGTGCCAACTGGCTACTCCTTCAACCTCGACGGCACCAATATCTATATGACACTTGCGACATTGTTCATTGCCCAGGCACTCGGGGTCGAGCTCACCTTTGGCCAGCAGCTCACCATCCTGCTCGTTGCAATGCTGACGTCGAAGGGAGCAAGCGGCGTCACCGGCGCGGGCTTCATCACGCTCGCTGCGACGTTGTCGGTGGTCAATCCAGCGCTGGTGCCGGGCATGGCAATTGTGTTTTCGATCGATAAGTTCATGAGCGAGGTGCGCGCCCTTACTAACATCACCGGCAATGGCATCGCGGCCGTGTTCATATCTTGGTGGGAGGACGAGCTGGAGCACGCGACGCTGCAGGCCCGGCTCAACCAGCCCAACGTTTCCACCACTATCGACGCACGATGAGATAGGTCCCGGATCTTAACCACAGCCATTCGAAGACGCGTCAAATGCAAGCGCAGCCACATTTCTCGTAGTTCGAAGACACAGCCGACTTGACACGAGCCGGAACTTTCAAGGGCGATCTCCAGTGCGCAGATCTTGTCCCGCTTCGCCCCCCCCCCCGCAGCCGCCCTGAAAAGATGCCAGCCGGGCAAAAGAGCCGGAGCTTTTTAACGGTCATTATCAAGCGCGTCTTTCGCGTCAAGCTCCCGCCATCTGAACGCTTCTGCGACATTTTGCCGTGCCAGATAACAGGACTGCGACAGAACTTGTCCAGCCTGACGGACCTAGGTGTTGCTCCGCCTACAATTGCCAATGCGCGCGGTCACTGCACTGGCCTCGCCCAACCAACGACGTGGTAGCGATCTTGCTGACGCAACTCGTCATCCCTTGTTACGGTCCGTGCTGCCGCATTAGATCGTGATGGGTGTGATCAGCATGGATTAGATGGCACCTCGACGGAGCCATGCCGGCTCGCACACGGCTAGTGTTCGGTTCGGCGTCGTTCGCGCGCGCTCAACGGCTGACCGGAGACAAGTCCTCTCACCTAGGCGTGATGGCCCTCGGGCATGCAAGGCAGTCGCGTAACTTCGCCTTCGTATCTCGGCACGAGACGGTTGCGCTTTCTTCCGCATGCCGATCGCAACGGCGAGATGAATCGGCCGGCAGCTTGTCCCTGTTCTTTCCGGTTCGGCGAGGCGCGCCTGATTGTTTCGGCTCAACGTCTTGGCCGAACTGCAGCCGCTGTCCTCGTCCGGCTGGCGTAAGGGAGTTGTCCTCGGCTGCAGCCTCAAGCGCCTGCCCGGAGGTTATCGGCAGCGGAGGAAAGTAGACATCTCAGCTTCGATTCTAGGCGTGTCAGCGCGCGATAGTGGCCATATTGAAAGGTTTAGGACGACTATACGTATGTCTGTGATGCGTTTTTTCTTCGCGCGTGCTCAGTTCAGCAAGCAATCGATCTCGGAACCGCTCACAGCAGGTGCTGGTGCCGAGTATTGCCCCATTTTTGCCTAAAATGTTATAGCTCTCCCGCCGGAGAACAGGCCGGACAGTATCAAAATGCGTAGCCAGATCAGCAGTTTAAAGCGCTCAGCCCCTCAGTTTACCTTCGGCTCCATAACGCTGGCGGTGGTAACACTGTCTTGCTTGTACCTTCACGCGCATTTCGCCCCCACGGCGTTCGCCTATTTGTTAGTGGTGTTACTGTTTTCGTTGATGGGCAGCTTCATCGCGTCGTCCGCGCTTTGCATCGTAGCCGTTGCTGCTCTCGCTTATTATTTTGCGCCGCCGGCGTTCAGCCTGCGAATCGATGACCCCCAAGATCTGCCCGTGGTTGTTGCATTCTTTATTGCCTCGATTGTGGGAGCGCACCTGATCGGAAAGCTGCGCCAGGAAAGCGAGGCTGCGCGTGTGGCTGCGGCCAAGCTTCAGCGGAGTGCGGCCGATTTGGAGGATCGGGAAAAGCGGTGGCGCGCCATCTTCGAGCACAATCCGGCCATGTACTTCATGGTCGATGAAGCCGGCACTGTCCTCGACGTCAATACATTCGGCGCGACACAACTCGGCTATGCTCGTGCTGAACTGATTGGTCAATCCGTGCTGGAGGTATTTCTCGAGGAGGATCGCGCCTTCGTTCGTGAATGCGTTCGGACGTGCCTGGAGGATGTCGGACAAACGCGCACGTGGGACGTCCAGAAGGTCAGGAAGGACGGCTCGGTATTGTGGGTACGTGAAATCGCCAAAGCCATGCTCTGGGCGGATGAGCGGCCCATTATCCTTGTCGCCTGCGAAGATATAACGGAGCGAAGGCGGACTGAACTTGCCCTGCAGCGGAGCGAAGCACATTTGGCCCAGGCGCAGGAGTTGAGTCACACAGGCAGCTTCAGCTGGAACCCTGCTACGGGCGAGGCCTTCTGGTCAAAGGAAACATTTCGGATTTTCCAATTAGATTCTGAGACAGTGCCACCGGGGCCGCAGCTCGTCGTTGAGCGCACTCATCCCGATGATAGGGCTTCGGTTAAAGAAATTATCGATCGCGCGATGCGAGACCCGAGCGATTTCGAGCACGAATACCGGCTTCTGCTACCGGACGGCTCGGTAAAGCACATTCATGCGCAGGCACGAGCCACGAGGACAGCCTCTGGTGACATCGAGTTTGTTGGGGCAGCTACGGATATTACGGCGGCGAGGCGAGCAGAACAGCAGCTGCGCCGCAGCGAGGCCTATCTGGCCGAGGCCCAGCATCTCACTCACACAGGCAGCTGGTCCTGGGACGTCTACGGCCTAGATTTCGTGTATCGCTCCGCCGAGGTCGATCGTCTGTTTGGCTTTAGCCCACAAGAGCCGGTATCGATCGAGACCATTCGATCGCGCATCCATCCGGACGACTTGCCGCGGCTACAGGAGGTGCTGCGGCAGGCGATTGAACACGTGGAAGAACGGTTCGAGTATGATTTTCGTATTCTTCTGCCAGATGGCGGGATAAGGCGCATACACTCCGTTGCACACGTTGTCCTCGGCAGCGATGGTAATGTCAGCGAGCTGATCGGAACACATATGGATGTCACCGAGCAGCACGCAGCTAGGGAACGCCTGGAAAACACACTTGTCGCGCTGCGCGAAAGCGAGCAGCGCTTTCGCGACTACGCCGAGACAGCTTCCGACTGGCTCTGGGAAACTGGGCCGGATCATCGGGTCACTCACTTGTCCGAGCACACCAGCGCTGCGGGAATCTTGGCGACAGGATTGATGGGCCTGCTTCGCTGGGACATTGCTTGCGACACGGAAGAGGAACCCGAGAAGTGGCGTCAGCATCGGGCGACGTTGCAGGCGCATCTGCCGTTTCGGGATCTCATCTACCGTACCGTGAATCGAACGGGATCTCCGATCTATGTCCGTACGAGTGGCAAGCCATTCTTCGATGGAAACGGAACTTTTCTGGGCTATCGGGGCGTCAGCACTGACATAACGGCTCTCATTCGCGCTGATCAGGCCGAACAAGAGCTGCGAAAGGCACAAGCGGAGCTTGCACATGTCACGCGTGTAACGACGTTAGGAGAACTGACGACTTCCATCGCTCACGAGATAAACCAACCACTCGCCGCTATTCTCAACAACGCCGATGCGTGCCTCGGCTGGATGGCTCGGGAAGCTCCTAATCTTGCCGCCGCGCGCTCTTCAGTGGAATGGATCATCGAAGACGCAATCCGGGCAAGCGAGGTGATCCGCAGTGTTCGCGCGCTCGCGAAGAAAGGCGAGATTCAGATGGTGCCACTCGACATTAATGAGGTCGTTAGGGAGGTCATTGCGCTGGTAACACGAGAGCTGGTGAGCCACCGAGTGACGTTGCGAACCGAGTTGGCGGCCGCGCCGCCGAGGATCCTCGGTGACCGAATTCAGCTACAACAGGTGATCATCAATCTGGTAATGAACGGAATTGAGGCGATGGACGCAGTTACCGACCGGCCGCGCGAACTTCTAATTCGATCATCCAAGGACGATCTGGGGCACGTGCAGCTTGCAGTGGCCGATTGCGGCGTCGGGATCGCCGAGAAGGACGCTGACCACGTCTTGGATCCCTTCTTCACCACCAAGCCGAGTGGCCTTGGAATGGGCCTTTCGATCTGCCGTTCTATCGTGGAAGCTCATGGAGGGCGGCTATCGCTTCTCCAGAAAAATGAACCGGGCGCGACCTTCCAGTTTGTCCTGCCCGTACACAAGGAGGCCCTCCAGTGACAGGACGATTTGACTCGCCAGGTGAGGGTAGCAATGCCGAGGCCTCGACGAAGGCCATCGTTTTTGTCGTTGAGGATGACATCTCGGTGCGCCGCTCGCTTACGAACCTTTTTCAACAGGTAGGGTTGGAGGTCGTGGCGTTTGGATCGGCCCGTGAAATGCTGCAGAGCACAATTCCGGACGTCACAAGCTGTCTAGTTCTTGATGTCCGGCTGCCAGGCCTGAGCGGCCTTGACTACCAGACCGAGCTGGCCAGGTTGAACATACACATCCCGATCATTTTCATCACCGGCCATGGCGACATTCCCATGACCGTCAAGGCCATGAAGGGAGGTGCGGTCGATTTTCTCAGCAAGCCGTTCCGCGATCAGGAACTGCTTGATGCCGTGGTTGCGGCGACCGAACGAGATCGCAAAAGACGGGAAGCTCAGCGAACCGTCGTGAATCTGCAGTCTCTATTTGAGACCTTAAGCCCGCGCGAGCAGGCAGTGATGAAACTGGTCGCGGCCGGCCTAATGAACAAGCAGGTAGCCGGCGAACTTGGGCTCGCCGAGATTACGGTGAAGATTTACCGGGGTCACGTAATGAAAAAGATGCGTGCCCGGTCGCTGGCCGACCTGATCAGAATGAGCGAGACGCTGGGAATTCGCGTCGATCGTTCCGAACAAACGCAAGTATGATTTTACAATTCCATCACTTAAGCCCACTTTTCGCCGAAAGTGGCTAGCGCTTTGGCTGCCGCTGTACTGCGTCTGGAGGGCTCATCTTGTCCACGCCTTTGATTTCCGTCGTTGACGACGACGTCTCCGTCCGTGCGTCGACAGAAAACCTTCTGAAATCGCGTGGCTACGTCGTGCAGATATTTGCGTCGGCCGAGGCACTCCTGCGGTCGCCGTACTTGAATGAGACATCCTGTGTCATCACCGATGTGCAGATGTCGGCTATGAGCGGGCTGGAGCTGCTGGCAGAGATGCGGACGCGTGGTTACGACGCACCATTCATTTTCATTACAGCTTTCCCCAACGAGCGCGTGCGCGCGTCAGCCCTGGACGCCGGGGCGATTGGCTTCCTCGCCAAACCCTTTGCAGGACAAGCGTTAATCGAATGCCTCGACACCGCACTGAACGCGTATGACGGCCGGCGCGACATCTGATGCAATCCATCTGCGGCTTGGGTTGGTGTCCGATCTAAACGCTCCACGCGTCGATCTCGCCGCCGATCAACCTCTTCGAGTCAAAGATGCTACTTGCTCTAAAATCAAGCGAGCGAGAGGCCAATTGTCGCTTGTCGACACTTTAGCGACCATCGCCGGGCGGCTACATTGGTGCAGAACAACCTTATCGCTGCGAGTGCTGGAAGGGTACGCCAGCTCGACTCATTCTGCAGATCGACGTTCAATGTAATGCTCACCCAAAGCAATCGACGACCCTGAGCCCTTCTTAACTCGTCTGGATCGTTTCTATATGTTCTATTGCAGAGCGGAGCTGGCCGAGAGCGATCGACAAAGCAAGAGTTTGGCTGTTCGCAGCCGACTGCAGTGACGATGATAACGGAGCTTCGCCCAGGACAACCGCCGCGTGTCTTCTGTTGAGGCTTTTCTGGTGAAAGTGCTCTGCACGATGATCGTGCTCTCGGCGTCGTTATGTCCGTTGACGCATGCCAGCCGTCTTGCCCATCGGGCGCCGCTTCGCTGTGCATTTCCTTGCCCACCGACTCGCGGCAGGCGCCCACACCCTTACTACTTCGTAGGCGCCATCTGTAGACAACTTCTGGCTCCAAGCCGTCCAACGACTCGGCACAACACGCCCGGCCCTCGGCGGCCGGGCGCACTTTGGCGGCACCCCATCCAGGTCCTCTCCGCAGCGAGCATTGTCGCAATTGCCTTCCGCAGTGAGCCCCTACTTCCAAGGCTCAAACAAATCAGCAACCGCTAAGCCAAGAAGCACTCTGCGGACAGTATTCTGAGCCAACTCAGAGGAACTCTCAGCCGAAAAGGCGATAAACACAGAGGAGCCCGGAGCACGCTAGATTGGTCTACTCCATCGGGCCAAATCACCGGTGATCCCATTGTCACATAAAATCATCCTCATAGTCGTATGTTGAGGGGCTCGCTGAGATCTCGGTATCACTACCTTCACTGTCGTCAGCTTTGGAAAGATACCGCGCAGCAGTACCTTTGCGCTGCCATTCGCCGTCGCTATTCCTTACCCACTTATCTGACTTCGCTGGGTCAAGAACCATGTTGTCGGCGTCAACCTCGACGAATCCCATCTTTGCCGCACGGGCTCTTGCTTCCGAATTAGCCGGACGCAAATTGAGCAGCGGCTGTTTTCCGTCTAGTCGAAGCTGGTGCTCGAGCAGGATGTCGCCAGCGTTCTCGACAAGCGGATGAACGACTTGAAGATCCACAGTAGAGGTAGTCCCGTTGCGTCCAGGAAATAGCTTCTTCCACCTTTCGACGTCGAACTCGGTCATGCTGTCGCCGCCTTCCGTTCTTAGAAGTCCGACACTCTTGTTGCCCAATTGGTAGCTGAAGTATCGCGCCTTCTCGGAATCTCGGGTTCGCCCGTAGTCTTTGGCAACTTCGGCAGTTCGCCTTGCCTTGCCGGACACGAAGTCGGAGTACTCTTGGGGGTTGTTGGCGATTTTCATGATTTCGTCACCATGATAGGCCTCCGCGGCTTTTCGGAATGACTGACAATCCTTGAACTCTATTATGGGAGGGGTTGAAACGAGCGAATACGGTCTTGTTGCCGCAGATGAACTGCTACTGGAACCAGATTCGGCTAAGCGCATATTTGCGAACGCATCCGCAAAGATGTCCGCGTCCATTTGCTCATCAGTTTCGGCATAGTCAGAGGATTGGAAGTAGGACGAGCCATTGATCCGATTATACATGGCGATTGGTGCTCCCGTCGGACATACATTTCCGCATCTGTTTAGGCTTGTTAGGCCCAGCGGCGCTGATAGGGAGCCTGGCTTACCAAAACCTGACGTGGCCGCCCTCACGTTTGGCTTGTCATAGGGCTTCCTTTCGAACTACACGGCGGCACGCTCGTGCCATTGGCATTCATCAGGTTTGATGAGAGGCCGCGAACACCTCCGAGGAAGCTCCTTTATTGGGAATTGGGCCGATCGCTGGTTGACCTGCTGATGCCAATCGGATCGTACTCTTTTCGGAGTTCCGCCGCTTCATATTCGGATTTTTTCAACGTTCGAGTGGAGCTCGCGCACCGCCTTCCATAGATTGGCCGATTTCCAGACTTTGACCAACGATATCGCCTGCGCCAGAAAGGCCGTCTAACGTCGACTCGTGGAAGCGCGACCCGCTCGTCCGGCGTTAGCGCTCCTCTATTTAAATCCGCATTTCGCCTTCGCCACGATTATCCCAGCTGAACCACGGAATGAATGTCAGCCGCTGCGGTTCTAGCTGTCCAGGCGATTTGTCGTAGTTATAAAGCGCCGCTTCTTCAGAATGCGTGCGTTGCAACCGCGCCCCGTCCGCCTGCAGCATAATCTTGCCGTTAAAGAGACCTGTTCCTTCCATAAGGGAAAACCGGCTGTCTGAGTGAAGCCAAACGTTGTCTAACTCGGTCCCGTTGTCGGCCTCCTCCAGACAATAAATTAAGGGGCCACGCTGGATGGCCACCTTGCCGGCCAAATTGGGAAGTTGATGGCCGTATACGCGGCGCACTTGCATCGGCAGCGATAATTTGACGCGATCTCCCTGCTGCTACGCTCGGCGAATGTGCAAATAGCTCCTGCGCGGCTCGCAATTCATGGGCTCGCCGTTCAGGCTCGCCTGCGGCACGCTGTACCATTCTGGCAGCGCAGGGCGAGCGTGTGGGCAATTGGCGGCGCAGATTCGACGGCGATTTCTACCTCTTCTCTCCAGGGATAGCTGCCGCTTATCAGCTAACGCAGCGCGTGTCCGTCGACCGATATTGCTACTATATTACCAACGTAGAAATTTACATAGAGCGCATCGGTGCTGGGCGTGTAGATGTAATGACCAATGGATGTGAAAAGCCGTGCGATGTTCGGTGGACAGCAGGCGCAGCCAAACCAAGGTCGTCGCACCGGCGAGACATGATTGTAGATGCCATTAGACCTCAGCGTTTTTGGATGCATTTCGAGCCGTTAACATAAAAATAATGGCGCCCGTCGAACGCGATACCGCCGAGAGCGCGCGCTCCATCACGTCTGCATAGCGACTGTCCAGTTCCAACTCCAGCATACGGCGCGCGAACATCATCAAGCCAATCGACACGCAACTTTCCGCATACGCCGTATCATTCGGCAAATCGTAATCGCTGCTGTACGCTTCGCCGGCACTTTGCGAGCCGATGGCTCCGGTAATATAGATCTTGCGCTGAACCATGTTTTGCCATAGCCGTAGGCAAGTTTGGCGCTGCTGGTCGTTCTGGCGCAGACGCGCGAGATGAGCTACTGCCGTCATGAGGTATACAAAACGAACCGCATGACCTATTGCAGTCCTCTGCTCCGAAAGCGGCAACTGCGCTTGGCTGTACGCTTTGTTTTTTATCATCCAAGGCGTGCCGTGGGATTTGGCGACGCGGGATTGCTGGCGCTTCTCTTACTCAATGTCGTAGAAGTGCGGCTCCGTGCCACGTTCCTAGCCGTACAACTGATCGCGCTCTGGGCCAAAAACTGTGCCGAGGTGGTCAGCAAGCCTGCAAACGACCTCCAGCAATCGCCGTTTGCCAGTTGCCTGAAAGAACGCGACACCTGCTTCAATCAAGTGCCCCGCGCAATAAAGTTCGTGGCACTCCGCTAGGTTGGTCCAGCGCTCCTGAGGCGCGTTCATATGAAATAGGTGTTGAGATAGCCGTCGCCACATTGGGTGGCCGCCATCAATTCAATGAGCTCATCGGCCGCTTTCTCCTGCTCTGGATTTGGTGTCTGGCATAGCGACCATGCAGCCGCCTCAAGCCATTTTGCGACGTCACTGTCCTGAAAGACCGCGCCGTGAAACTCGCCCCTCGCACGTCCGGCGGCAACGCGGAAGTTCTCTACCGCGTGGCTCGGTATCGCCCCGGGATTGCGATCGTTTAGCACCTCCCATTGCTAGGGAATTGCCACTTCCCTGACCAGTTGCTGGCATTGCCCAATCAGCGGATCCAAGACTTCTTGATTGTGAAGATCGACTTCGGCCACATTTCTCTCGTTCCTCCTTGCCGTGTTGTAGCGCGCCAATCTGGGTAGGAAGTGCGCGGCGATCAGGATGGCGAGGCAGTGTCGCGGCCCGATGATGATTGCCGCGATGATTGTCGCGCGCAAGAGTTTTGTTGAACTCTGATTGTCGCGCAGCGTCAATCAGCGACGGTTTTAGGTGTCGCGTGCGATGGCGGCCGTCCGGGTCCGCGTTTTCGTGCGAGGGCGGTCCGTCTGCGATAGCTCTCGACGTTCATCTCGACGATGGTGGCGTGGTGAACGAGGCGATCGATAGCGGCGAGGGTCATGGCGGGATCCGGGAAGACTCTGTTCCATTCGCCGAATGGCTGATTGGCGGTGATCAGCATCGAGCGGCGCTCGTAGCGTGCACTGATGAGCTCGAACAGCACGCTGGTCTCGGCCTGATCCCTGGTGACGTAAGCGAGATCATCAAGGATCAGGAGATCGAAGCGATCGAGACGATTGATGGCCGCCTCGAGGTTGAGCTCGCGTCGCGCCAGCTGGAGCTTCTGCACGAGATCGGTGGTGCGGGTGAAGAGGACGCGCCATCCGTTCTCGATGAGGGCCAGGCCAATCGCTGCCGCCAAGTGGCTCTTTCCGCCGCCGGGCGGGCCGAACAGGAGCAAATTGGCGCCCTTGCCCAGCCAGCTGTCACCGGCGGCGAGCGCCATCACCTGCGCCTTCGAGATCATCGGCACGGCTTCGAAGTCGAAGCTGTCGAAGGTCTTTCCGGCGGGCAAACGTGCTTCGACAAGGTGTCGTTCGATCCGACGGCGGCCGCGTTCGGCGATCTCGTGCTCGGCGATGGTCGCGAGGAAGCGGCCGGCCGGCCAGCCTTCCTTGTCGGACTGTTCGGCAAATTGCGCCCACAGCACCTTGATGGCAGGCAGCCGGAGCTCATTGAGCAACAGATTGAGGCGCGCGGCATCAACCGTGTTCGTTACGCTCATGCGGCACCTCCGGTCTCGGCGGTACCGATGAGGCATTCGTAGGTGGCAAGCGGCACGAGCTGCACCACGACGTTCGGCAGGTTGGCGGGATCGGGGGCGAAGTGAGCACGTAGCCGGTTGAGGTCGGGCAGTCGGCCGGCCTCGAGGTCGGCGGTGAGCTGATCGGCGAGTTCGGTCTCGCAGCCGCGCTCATGAGCGAGCGCGAGGAGATCGACCATGATCCGGCAGGCTTTTTTGTCCGGCAAGCGTTCGCGCAAGCGATCGAAGGTCTTCCGATAGGCATCGCGCGGGAACAGCCGATCTCGGTAGACCAGATTGAGAAGCGCCATCGGCTTGCGCCGCAGGGAATGGATCACGTGCCGATAATCGACGACCTGGTCGTACTTGCCATTGGGATGCGGCCGCCCACGCGGCAGGGTGACGAGATGGGTGCCGCCGACGAACACGTCGAGACGATCATCGTAAAGGCGCACCCGCAGCCGGTGACCGATCAGGCGCGATGGCACCGTGTAGAACACCTTGCGCAGGGTGAAGCCGCCGGACGATGTCACGCGGACGATCACCTCTTCGTAGTCGGAGGTGCGCCGATCGGGCAGCTCCTGCAACACCACGCGCTCGCTATCGATCCGCTTGGCGTTGCGGGCATTGCGGCGGCTGACGATCTCGTCGATGAAGCCGCGATAGGTTGCAAGATCGTCGAAGTCGACAGTTCCGCGCAGCAGAAAGGCGTCCGCGATTGCTCGCTTGAGATGACCGTGGGGCCCTTCGATCGAACCATTCTCGTGAGCAACGCCTCGATTGTTGCGGGAAGGCCGCATGCCGTAATGGGCACAAAGGGCCTCGTATCGCTGCGTCAGATCGTCCCGTGCATCACGATCGAGATTGCAGAATGCGGCCGACAGACTGTCGGTCCGATGCTCCCGCGGCGCCCCACCGAGCGACCAGAGGGCATTCTGCAGGCCTTCGGCCAAGGCAACGAAGCTCTCGCCGCCAAGCACGACGTGGGCGTGCTCGAACCCGCAATAAGCCAAACGGAAGTGATAGAGACGATGATCCAACGGTGCACCCGCAATCGTAACACCCAACTCGTCCATGTCTGTGAAGTCGGAGAGGCCGAGTTGGCCAGGCTCGTGGGTTTGGCGGAAGATCACCTCCTGCTCCTCGCCGTGGATCGCCCGCCATGCACGGATCGTTCCAGGGTACGACGGATACCGCTGCCGAGATCCGGATGACGCCGTAGCATCTCCTCGAACACCGCCACCGGGCGTAAGCCAGGTGCCGCCTTCAGGATCGGGACGATCTCGGTCTCGAACACGTCGCTCAACGGGTCCGGCGGTCGCCGGCCGCGGGGCGCCTTCCTTTGCGATGGAAATCGGGGGTCTCTCTCGATCAGATAGGCGGTCGACGCACTGAATGATGCCTTGGCCGCCGCCACTGGCGGGCTATCGGTCTGACGGTACTTCATGTAGAGCCTCATCTGGTGATCTGTGATGTGTCGGCCGGGCACGCGAGTGATTGCTCTTGGCGGAAGAACCACTTGCATAACCCCGCTGGCCGCGATCACCAGTCGGCGCGGTCCTCCTCGGGATCGCGCCGACACTGGGCTCGTAACTCCGGTCGGGCTACGCCCTCCCTACGTCACGAGCCCAGCGAAACTCTCTCACCTTGATTGACGCTGCCTTCCATCCTGATCGCCGCGCGACACCGTGTGGCGAACGGAGCCTAGTAAGCCACCTCACCACGATTGCGTCGTTGAGGTTGTGGCTCTGAGATTTTGCGGCTGCACACTCGTAGTCTCGGTGCGAGGGTTCAAACGATAGAAATGGTGAGGCTGCCCTAAGGCGCCACACTCCCAGACGCGCGTTGACAGCAGTCGTTCGACGAGGGGGGCAGCAATTCCCGTGCCGATTATGAGGACCGGTTCTTCTGGCAACCCGATCTGCAGCTCCGCGGAAGGAACCCGATGCGATCGCTGGCCCACCAACCGGATTTGGCGGTCGTGCTAATCCCACGTCGTCGCAAGGCTAGTCCATCCTGCTATACGAGCGGGTGACTGTCGCTGGATCAGACAGTGGCCAATAGTACTCGCCTGCCGCATATACAGCCAGGGGCGCCGCGTCCTTCCGGTGCGGCGCCCCCTGCACTTGGTTTTGGGCCCTCACCTTGCGCGGGAATGTCAGTTATCTAACAATCCATTTGATGACACGTATCAGTGAAGTGGACCCCGGGAGCAGGACCACTGACGCCGCCTTCTTAGTTGGAACTCTCGCCGCTCCGATTTTCTGATATGAGGCCGCGAGGGCCTCTGTCTGCGTCTGTTGTTGAGGTTGTGGGCATGT
>NZ_JADYVF010000015.1:0-124076 GCF_020193625.1 Bradyrhizobium sp. IC3123
GCGATCTTCGCCTTCAGCGCCGCGTCGATCTTCCGTCTCGTCTTCTTCGTCATCGTCCGCTCCGTTTACCAAACGGAACGGCTACATTCCAACTAGGCTTCCGGTCCCAAATCCGGGGGCCACTTCAATGGCCGTCGCTGGCGGACGGCGTGGTGTCGATCTCGCAGGCACAGATGAGCTATCTTTTGTCCGGCATCGATTGGCGCAATCCCCAGGAGTCCTTGCGTCCAACCAGCGTGGGCTGAGAGTTTGTCGTTTGAATCCGGCGGCGAACATGATTCCATTTGGTCATGGACTCCGCCGGCGACGGACTGCCGCCCGATCTCGCTGCCGCGCATGCAATGATCCTGGCCGAGCGTGCGGCCAGGCTTGCGGCGGGGGGCCAAACTTGCTGAAGCGGCCAATGCCCAAGCAAAGCAATCGAGCAGCAAGCGCTGATCTCCCACCTCAAGCTCGAGATTGAGAAGCTGCGGCGGACATTTTATGGGACGCGCTCGGAGCGGTCGGCGCGACTGCTCGATCAATTGGAGCTGGAACTTGAGGAGCTCAGGCGGCCGCAACTGAAGATCTACAAAGGAAGCGCCAATCAGATCATGGCCTTCAAGATGGACGTTTCGGTGCTGTCCAGGCCAACGAAACCGCTGACCCGCTCTACTCTCCGAACTACCTGAACCTTAAGCTTGCGGAGTGATCCGCTCAAAACGCGCGGCCCTGAGAGCGGGCCGCGAGTTAGACCACCGCACCCGTATAGCTTTCGAGCAGTCCGCACCCGTTTGTTCGGGCGGCATTCGCACACAATCAACATCCACAACAGCACGACCGCTAGGGGGTCCGTCAGGCCAATCCAAGTGGGACCGCACAGAAGTTCAACGAGAAGGGGCGGCATGGTAGCAAACGCTTTTCTCCATGGGCCTCATTCATCAATGATACTCAGCCACCCCGGGCTCCAAGCGCCCACAGGCAAGCGACCGTGATTGCGGTGAAAACGAACACAGCGCCAATTGCTAGCGCAATTTCCATCGTCGGCTTCCTTCTATTGCGCGGACCACCCACCAGACGGTGTATGTGAAGGAATTCCTCCGCCAATCGACTATCTGGACACCATTGTCCGTCACTCTCACGGAGAAGTGGGTTGAGGTGCAATAATCAAGGCCGCTGTAGAGTCGTGGGCACTTGGGCCCCGGTAGCCAATGCGGCTCCGCACCGAAGTGATATATACTCGGTAGCGCACCGGCCATGGGACATTCACTTTCGAAGTCGTAACCGTTTGTTATGCTCGCGGTTACGCGGACTCTGATTCTGTTGTACCTGCGGCCTTCATGTTCGTACACGCTGAGGACTTCACGACCGAACGCATGAGCGAACGCGATAGCCGCTGAAGCCGCTCGAATACGTTGCTCCATGTTGCCTCGCGAGCAATAGCGGGGCGGACCCGAAATGGCACTGAAACATGTCAGGCCCGCCCCAGCATCACAGCCCCTGCAAGACCGGTGACGCTCACTGCACCCAAGCAAGCAACGTGCCTTTTTTCAAAAGGCTGCTGTACCTCGCCTGGCTGTGTGTACTTGTCCAGTTTGTCCTATTTTGTTCTGTCCCATAGTCCGTTAGGACGCAAAATGTTTGCAACCCGACATTCGCGTGTCAACGTTGAACTCAAGCGCAGGTAAGCTCGCAATCGCACAGAAGGGCGATCGCATCGCTCCGGAAGTAGCGCTGACGCTTGCAATCTACACCCTGCCGATCCCAAGCAGCGATGGGAATTACTCAAGAGTCCAGGTTTTATTCTGAGTATCGCCGACAATAAGCTGTGCATCGACAACAAAACCGCGTCACGAAAGATGGCAATCCTACTTGGCTCTACCAATTCAACGGGTCAGTTGCTCAGCAGTGGAATTTTGTACCCCTAATGGAGCTTAGTGTTCCAGAGTGACTGCCTCAAGGGGCGCGACGATTCGCGGCGCGCACAAACCGAATTCCGCTGATTACTCGCAAAGTGCGTCTGGTACGATCATCCTGCAGGCGCAAATCCGAGTCGTAAGGCAAGCACGAAAATGAGTTCATGGGACGGGCTTAGCCCTGGCCAGTTCTTGGCGCGAGTAGCGTTTTCACTCGCTGTAACGTCCGCCGTCGTCGCCGTGACTTTCTTCGTAATCCGCTACATGGCGGGCTTTCATCGATGATCACAGCAGGCGCAGTGATCAAACATCGCGCTCTGCCGGACAAACCGATAATACGCGCAGCAAAACCGCGAAAGAAGGCGATGGAATGCCGAATTTAGGCGCCCATGCGGGATTTGTTGCATTAGTCGGTTTTCATTGAGCATTGAGCGCTACGATTTCATCGCTGAACGAGTGGCCTCACGAGGCAATCTAGGCGGCCTGGAAGGAACACAACGGGAGTCTTTTGGCTATTTGCTGCACAGGAGCAGAACATCGGTAACCATTTGTACCGTATGGGCAGGTTCGGCGGATGAGGTGCTCGATGTGCAGCGGCTTCGTCTGGCCGCTCGCCCCTCGCGACAATCGTCTAATCAGCGCTCGCTTCGCGTCTACCACAAAGTACTCCGCAATTAGGCCGTTCTGCTGCCGGGCCATGCCGGCCGCTTGCAGACGGGAGCCGAGACGTGCTGCGAGCTGCTCTGCGACGGTGTTGTTGTGAGACCCAGCGGAGTCATAGTGATAGGCAACAGGGGCGGCGGGCACGCGGCGATCAACCAGCAGCAGCGACCAGTCGGCGCCGCCGCCAGTAACACCACCATCGTTCACAGTCACGAACAGGAAGTTGGCGGTACCTTTGTCATCCTGATCATTGACAATCTGCCGGAAGGTTTGTGCGTCGTCGCTCCGGCTCCGGATTAAGCGCACCAGCTGGGCTTGCTCGGGTTGAACGAATCGGGTCTGGGCGATGAGATCCGGATCGTTCCTGTGCAACTCGTCCACGAGGGCGTGGTCGGCCGGGCGTCTGCCGACGGGGAGACCGACAAGTTCTCTTTGCTGGCCCGCGCTGCCCGACTCATGGAGCTTCCCTCGAGTTGAGGTAAAGTCCATCCGTTCTCTCTTTCGAAATGAATACTCAGGACTCGGCTAATGCAGGACGATCGAGCAAAACACCGCGCGCGATTAGGGGCTTCAGACGAGACTTCTCTTCTGATGGACCCTGCAAAGGCCCAGTCCCCGCACATCCGTCGCAAATTAGCCCGAGCATTCGGCTGTTTGCTAGGTGTGTAGCTGTCGAGAACCTGACGACAACAGGGCCTTCCCGCGCGCGGCGCGATTACACCATCACGCGCCGACACGCCTCTCGGTTCGAGGCAGCGACGATGACTTACCACAACTACCCTGAGCAAACCTTTGCTCGGATTACGCGTGGTGGCCTTTATACAGGCAGCAAAGCTAGCTGTGGCTTCTGACCTGCATTGTGGCAGCCTTTGCGAGCGACAGTCTGACCACAAGATGGCCAAGCTACCAATCTCTCCTGAGAGCTCACCCGTTACCCAACTCATTCGAAGCCATTTCAGCCACCTCATTCAAGGGCCCTTGGTAGAGCTTTCGATGATCCGGCGGTTCGCGCCGCTGCGCTTTGAACAGAAGTAGACCAGCGATCGGCGCTCGCCGGTCAGCACAGGCATCACCTCATGCCGGAGCTTACATGTGGTGACAAGTACCGTACCAAATGGCGGTTGGAACACCTGCTGTTCGTACCCGCTTGGATATACCACGAACTCACCCCCCTCAAAGTCTCTCGCCAGCTGCACAATCACCGAGTACTCGAAATCCGGGTCGCTCGCAGCATCCAGATGAATGCCAACAAAGGAGCCAGGGGGCATCCGATGCATTTGGCATCGGCGAATCACGTAATCTGACGTGGCTCCCAAAATCTTTCTTAGCGCGAAGGTGCGGTCTTTCCTTTCAAGTAGTTCCATGATCTCCCTTGGAGCTGCACCACTCGCGTCGCTAGGAGCGCGGCCGGGCGGGTCTATCCTCACGCGTTTGACGAAAACATTGTGCGAGTCGCCGGCATCTCCCTCCCTCACTTCTTCTTCGGGAATCTCAGCCTGCAGCTGATCGATCTTGGCCAAGTCATCTTGGGTGAACAATACCTGGGGGCCAATCACGACCGTACCCTTCACCAACAGCTCTATGCGGTATTTTGTCAAAGCCTCTTCTGAAAGCAGACGGGATTTATGATTCATTGCGCGCGCCATTCGAGTTCACTCCAGGGTTTTATCTTCGACGCAGGGCTCCAGGTCCTGGTGCATCGAGCGGAACGCTTGGTCCCAATGCTCGCCATCGAAGTCGCTTATTGTTATGCGTTCGATGGTCCTGTTATCCAGACATCGAATATTTACGCTGAATCCGGACGGGTTCGACCGCGGCCTATAGAATGGCTTTACGCCACAAACCCGGCAAAACGTGTGCCGAGCGATGTTCTTGTTGAACTGGTACGCCGTGAGGAATTCTTCGCCGCACTCAATGCCAAGCTTTTTGCCAGGTACGAGCAAGTGCAGAAATCCAGACATTTGACAGATTGAGCAATTGCATCGAACTGCAGAGAGCTCTCGCGGCGCTTGGACGTAGAACTTGACAGAACCACAATGACAACGGCCATGGTGTTCGATCTCCGACCGATCATCATGAAGTGAGACAATTCGGAGCAGATCGCGGCACCACTGTAAGCTGAGCCGATAGGCTCGATCGAATTCATCCAAAAAGCGATCGTTACGGTCAGCCGGGACAAGTTCGCCAATCAGCCGGCTTGTCATTTTTCCGTGATACTTCTCCGCGGGATCTTCTCCGCCGACATGGCTGCGGAAGTACTCAAGATCGTCAGGCCGCGCCTTAAAGGTTTTGACCAGAGTGGTCCATAGCGACTGGATCATATCTGCAGCGTGTAGCTCAAAAGCGACCATGTAGGCGCAACGCACCAAAGGATCTTTGGATGACAATCCGGCATAGAGAGAATGCAGGTACCGCTTCGTCGTGGCGCTGTAGTTGGGCCGTATTGCTCTGCCGAGTAGTTGCGACGCATCCTTTCTAAACAGGTTCGAGTGGAAGTTTTCAGTCACCAGAATATCGGGTAGCGCCGCCTTTCCGCCCTGGAGAATTTGGCCATAACCACCCGTCTCATCCCAACAGATGAAATTTGCGACCACGCTGGTCAGTTCAACGTCCCTCGCAAGATCTCGATTGTGATTCATTGCATCGAATATGAGATCCTTTTGCGACCCCGCCTGCAGGTACGGGAACGCCTGTGACATCGCCAGATATTCAGGCAGCAGGCTAGCGACCTGGTCCTGGGACATCTCCGCAGCGAACGGGTGCGGGCCGAACAGGGCTCGCGCTTGCTCGGTCAAATACTCGCAGCATATCTGCGGAGGCTGACCGGGTGTAAATCGAGACGCTTGAGATGCCATTTGACCCCTGGCGATGAGGAGAGAACGGTCCTTGACGGAGCAACTTCGTATCCGGGCCAACTATTGGCTACCGCCATTTCGTTGGTTTCGATGAGCTTGTGATCGCGTTTACCATCCAGGCGAAATTCTTGGTGGCCAGCTTCGCGGTAGCAGACAGCGGCATGTTCAGTCCTGTTCGCGCGCATGGAAGGGAACGCGTTCATCAGCTGAGCGGCGGCGATCCAGACGAATTCCGGTGCACGAAAAGTCCGATGCCGCGAATTCCCGACACGGCCAGCATTCGCTTGCAGAGCCATGGCGAGATTTGCGCCGCGCAGGCCCTCTCGATTTCTGCTCCTGCCAGTTGGTCGAACCGCTATGATCTTCGTACAGCATTACAAGGACTATCCGCATCCACCTGACTCTTGGGGCCTTCGCCCGCAAGCCGCGCGAATGCCGGCTGCTGGCCGGCACGAGCTTTTCAAAGAGACCGCCGCTAGGTTTCGCGCTTCGCGAGCACCGCCCCGCCGCTTTCTTGCATGCTTACAGCAATCACCGTGCCAACTCTTGCACTCACCCCACAGGTTCTGAATACATTGAAACAAAGCGCTGGCGACCGATTTCTCATTGCAAGTGTATTGAACCTGATGGCGCTTGCACGGCCGTCAAAAACCAACCGGCGAAGAGCCAGCCGCCACTCACAATGGGTATAGGGCTGTTGAATCGCGGAGATTGGTCCAAAGGTGCCACATAGGTGGGCTTCGCACTTTCAACAGCGGGACAGTGCTTTGGGCGTTCGGGCGCTAGTATGGTGGTCCCGGTCGCGGACGTATTCCGTCCTTGCTCGTGACAACTACGCGCGAAACAGTCGCCTCAACGCCGTCGAACACGACCATGCAGTGGGATCTGGACGCATGCGCAGCCCTTTGTCGATCTGCCTGACAATCGCGGCCAACTCCGGACATCGATCGAGGCCATAACGTGGTCTACGGAACATGCGGTCCCAGGTGATCGCGAGCAATCGAGAACGGCATGCACCCCGAATGCGCTGGTCGCGGGCCCCGATGCCTAGCTACATCTTGCGCGCTCACTTGACTCGGGTGCCTCTTGGCGTTGGCACATCCTTGGACCGTTTCAATCTGTTGTTGCCAGGACTCTCCAGATCAAGCGTCACGGACAAGTGCCTTAAGATCGGCTTCGAGCTTCGGTTCACGCTTGAAAATCGCGTCTATCAGCGCTTGCGCCGGTTGTTCGGCGGCCTCAACCAACGCCGCCTTCTCAGCCCGCGCAGAGGGGGCGAACACTCGCTTGACGACGGTCGGCGATCCCTTGAGGCCGCATTTGGAGACGTCTTCGATACCGGCATCGTGCGCGCTCCATTTCACAATTTTAGCACGCGCGGCACGCAAGGCATCCACCATCGCGCCGCGCCGAATCTGATTCGTTGCCTCCAGCATGGTGATGAGACAGGGCAGCCTCGTGTGCAGCACCTGGACACCACCTTCGGAGCGTCGTTCCGCTTCAATTGTATGGTTGGCGAGATCTAAGGATCTGACCTTCGCAACGTAAGTTAGCTGCATTACGCCCAGCCGCTTTGCGATGCCGGGCCCAACCTGCGCCGTATCGCCGTCGATGGTCTGCTTTCCCGTGAAGATGAGCTTTGTCGGGCCATATTCCTTATCAATTTTTCGGATGGCTGTTGCAAGTGCATACGTTGTTGCCAGGGTGTCGGAGCCCGCAAAGCAGCGATCGGTGAGTAGGACGGCGCGATCGGCGCCATAAGTCAGCGCCTTTCGCAAAGACTCTTCCGCCGATGGCGGTCCCATTGTAAGCACGGTAATTTCGCCGCCGAACCGATCGCGCAGCTCGAGCGCGGCCTCGAGCGCGAAGAGGTCATATGGGTTGATGATGGTCGGCACTCCCTGACGCATGATTGTGTTGGTCACGGGGTGCACGCGGATCTGCGCCGAGTCCGGAACCTGTTTGATGCAGACGACATTGTGCACGGTGTTGCTCCAACAATTGCGACAGCTGCGAAGAGCAGAGCAAGTGTTGTACCATCACCCGCCCCTTTGGAATCGGCTTGCTATCACACAGGCTTAGATCGGGTGATGCGCCCCTCTAGCTCGCTCTTCCCAACGAACAATGCCAACATAAGTCAGGGCTGCGACAGCGCTGTTCCGCACGGCGCGCCAGCTGAGTGAGGCCAGCCTTTTGACAGATTACCGTCGCTAATCACCAGCGGGCGGCGGACCGATTGACGTTTTTTGAGCATTGCCGCTCACTAAAGCGCGATGAGATTAAGATGAATCATCATCGCGCTTTAGATCTTTGTTTGAGCATGATCTTTTCGGAAAACGCTTCACACTTTTCCGGGGATCGGCGGATAGGCATCATAGCTTGTTAGAGGTGAGCAACCGACGATTCGCGATTGCATGGCCCACAGGTGACGCTCGGTATGTCATGGCGCGCGAGTCCATCTCTCACCGAACCAGGTAAACCCGCCTTTCGACAGCAGTCCCGCAAGCGGGCGGGTGGTTTCGCTCGGGGCCAAGTTGCCGCCGAGGGCGGACCATTCCGTTCAGATTGCGATGAGATTGCCTATCGGAGATCGTCCTCATATAGCTATTTGGGAGTAGCAGTTCCGGCCGATGTCGTCGTTCAGAACCGCTTTATCTCGATTCCATATTTCCTCAGCGCGTAGCCAATCTGGCGCGGCGTTAGTCCGAGCAGGCGCGCTGCTTTTGCCTGCACCCAGCCAGATTTTTCCATGGCCGCAACGACCCGTTCGCGATCGGCCATCTTCGCGCCACTAACGAGAGCTGTGCCGGGAGGCCCCAGTGAGGCCAGTTCGTCGCCGACAGACTGGACCGGCTGGCTCGCTTCAGCTAGCGGAATGATGGGCTTTGCCGGCACCGCTGGCATGGGTACGGGCTGCTCTTTCCTCTCGTCCGACGTGCTTTTCCACAGCATCGCGGAAAGGCACTGGCCGTGGCAGCATGCAAAGTCACTTCTCACGATCGATGATCCGGCGCACAGCGTCGCTGTTCGCTCGATGCAGTTTTCGAGTTCGCGGACATTTCCCGGAAAGCCGCAGTTCATCAGTACATCGATCGCACTCGGCTCCAAAGTCAGAGTACGGCCATTCTCGTTATTGAAATTTCTGAGGAACTCCCTGGCAAGCGGAGGAATATCACTGCGTCTTTCGCGTAGCGGTGGCAACAGTAAGGGAACTACGCTGATGCGATAGTAAAGGTCCGCCCGGAACTCGCTCTTTGCGACAGCCTCTTCGAGGTTCTTGTTGGTCGCAGCTATCACTCGAACATCGACCTTAATAGTCTGGTTGCTCCCGACGCGCTCGAACTCCTGCTCTTGCAAAACGCGCAGCAACTTCGCCTGGAACGGAGCTGAGATCTCGCCGATCTCGTCAAGAAAAAGCGTTCCCTTGTCAGCAAGTTCGAAGCGTCCCTTGCGCGAGCTAAACGCACCGGTAAAGGCGCCTTTCTCATGACCAAATAATTCGGATTCCAGGACGGTCTCAGGAAGCGCCGCGCAATTCAGCTTAACGAACGGGCGCTTGGCGCGGGACGATGATTCGTGAATGGCCTTGGCTACGAGTTCCTTTCCGGTGCCGGATTCACCACGCAGCAGAACCGTGCTGTTCGATCTGGCTACAACGGCAATCTTCTCGAGCAGCCCGCGCAGCGCCGGACTGTCGCCAATGATCCCATGGGCGTGTAGCTTCTTGCGCTCCCGAGAGGGTTGCCTGAGCTCTAATACCTCCTTTTGTAGCCGGTCTTTCTCCGCCATCAGTCGTTCGCGATCGCAGGCGAACAAGCGGTGTAACTTCACTGTTTGACCCACCAGGTTGGCGATCATGGCGAGCAGTCGCGCATCGTACTCGAGCCGGAGACTCGACCTATCGTCCCGGATGCGGTCGACCGTCAGCGTGCCCACGACCTTACGGTCAATGCGAATGGGAACCCCGATGAACGACACTGGCATACTATCGGAGGCGCCGAGCACTTCCCGGTCGGCAGCGCTGAATACCAGCTCGGCGGCCACGTTCTCGGCGACAAGAGGCCTGTCCGTCGCGATGATCTGGTCGATTGCGTTCCGCGGCAGTCGCATCCGGTAACTTTCGTCGCTGCCTTCGTTCCAGCCGGCGCCCACCGTAATATCCGGCATGCCGTCCTCGTCGAACAGTGAGACGATGCCGTGTCGCATCTGCACAAACGATTGCAAAAGACCAACAACGTTGGCCAACGTGACTTCGAGCCGACAAGGAGCGGCAAGAATTTTCGATATTTCGAAGATGCCGGTGAGCGCGCTCTCACGCAACGGCTCCCCCGGGGGCTTACCCTCCGGCTCAGGTTGCGAGGCAGATCTTTCGTGTGAGAAAGGGATATCCAGCATGAGGCGGCCTCCGTTGTCTTGATCGTCCTCCCTGGTACCTTGTCCTGGTTGGCGAGCTTCGTTTTGCATGTCACTCTCGATCTAACGCCAAGTGTTGACGAGATGACATAGAACCGTGACACCTTTTCATGGCACGACGATAAACTTACAGTGTGCCTTCATTCATTTTTGCGGATTGCGTGCGCATCGTCAGCGGAGACCATAAGCGCCGCTGCTGCAGCTCAAGTTAGCTGTGTCGCCAAGGCCGGCCGATTCACAGATGTTGCCCACCATTGACCGGCACCTCGGCCCCCGTGACATAGCTCGCCGCATCCGAGCACAGGAAGAAGATGACCTTGGCCACTTCATCCGGGGTTCCCACTCTGCGCAGCGGGATGCTTGGCACGAGACGCGCTTCTGTGTCGGGCGATAACATGTCCGTCCTGATTTCGCCGGGCGCAATTGCATTCACACGAATGCCATGCGGCGCATAATCGTGCGCCATTTCGCGTGTGAGGCTCGCAAGCGCAGCTTTCGACGTCGCATAGGCACTGCCGGCAAACGGGTGCACCCGCGAGCCCGCGATCGAAGTCACGTTCACGATCGATCCTGACGCGGCTCTTAGCTCGTCAAACAAACCCTGCGCCAGCAGGATCGGGGCCACCAAATTGAGATGGAACACCCTCATCCAGGTCTCGGTAGACGTCGTCAACGACGTCATCCGATCGCCAGCGGGCGTTTTCGGCGAGACACCAGCATTGTTCACTAGTGCGTGCAAAGGTGCACCGGCCAAGCGCTTCTTGACCTCAGTGATCGCGCGCGGCAGCATTCGATGATTACTGAGGTCGATCTGGACATGATCCTCGTCCCCTGCGTGCCAGGGACATCGCTCGCCGTCGAACGGTTGACGCGCGCAAGAAATGATGCGCCAGCCCGCCTCCGAGAACAGCTTGGCAGTGGCATGACCAATTCCGCGCGATGCTCCGGTGAGCAGCATCGCCTTCTGTTCTCCGCCATGAACGCGGGCTTTATCGGCGTGAAAGGGGCAACCCAAATGTGTTTCGGGCAGCGAGCCTGTGATCAGATCGTCATTTGGCAGATCGAGATCCACGCCCGCCTCCCCTCCTGTTGCGCGCCGCACGCGTAGCAGGATTTGGGCCACCGCGATGCAGGTAAATCCGCTTCCGTTTTGCGTCCTAATGTCGCGCACGCGGAATGCTTGGCGTATTCAAGACACGGTGCGTTTGCTTTGTGACAGCGATGGTGCATCGGCTACGTAACGTCACGAGCACACTCGCCTGCGCCAAGACCCGGCGGCAAGACGCACGTTATCTCCTGACTGCACAGGAGGAAGAGCCAGCGGAGGCCAGTGCTCTCGTCGAAGCAACGATCGATCAGGATCGCGGCCACGGCCAGTAGCCGCGTCAACTCGAAAACTGACGTCACCAGCTTCGTACGTTAGATTCTGTGGCAGCTGATGCTGACTTCATCGCGCCCTTGTTCTGCTGTGTCCAGCACCGGCACATCGCCGGGCGGATTGATTCCAGACCACGACCTGGCGTGATTGTTTCGCCAAAATAGTGGATCTCGAGAGCGCCCGACCGCCACGACGGAACTCGCCGGCTGAACGGCGAACCTTTCGATATGTTCATCCGCGATCGACCGCCGATCAGCTTCGACTTGCGGGTCCGCCCGAGGAAGACGAAGACGTGTTCCACTTGTTTAACGCGGCTGCAGCGCATTGCCGCCATTGTTGTCGACGTCGAGCTTCTGCGGAAGGCATTCGCCCGCCGCATCGTTCTGTTCTCCGCTGGAAGTTCGCGGCAGCGCATCCCTTTGGACAGACAATTGCCGCCCCGAAAAGAACTGCCAGTACTGCTGGATGCAAAGAGCGGCTATCAGATCGATCAATCGAGCTACGACTTTCATGAAGCTACGAGATCTTTCGATTCTTCTTCAATCAAGATCAATCGGCTCGGATCATTCAAATCGAATTCTATAACGCGTGGGGCAAAGAGACGCGCATAGCGCGTGAAGGCGCTCGTCGGGGGAAAACGGATCACGGTGTCGCAGCACGCAAGGAGATACATTTCGATGAGAGCGGAAAAGCCGCCCTCGGCTCCGAGCGCCGAGTTGTGCAATGGGCCAGCCTGAGGCGCCTGGAATCGTTTTGGGATCGTGAAAACATCAGGGAATATAGTCGAAACCTTCTCAAGGACGAGCGCGCTGTCCGTGCACAGGAAAGCCCTCACGGGTTTTGCGTGGGGTAACCCCATGGCCTTATCAATGGCGTTACAGACCTGTCGCAAGGCGCGCTCCGGGTCAGCCCAGTAGGGAGCATGCCCCATGATATCCTCGCCGTTGCCATGCCGGACATGGATGCCGATTACGCTGTACGATTCAAAGTTCTCGCGGTAGATAGCATCAATCCGAGCCTGAATTTCAGGTCGTGGCTTGATGCTTCGAAAGATTTCTCGTTCGGCCTCCTGATCACAGCGCCACATCAGGCAGGCGTCACACACAACCGTGTTAGCCTCACTATCTTTCTGACTTTGGAACAGTTGATCGAGTTCGTCGCGTTCCCGGAAAATCTGCTCGTCCGGGCGATAGACGCAATCGATGGATGGCTTGTTCCACCATGCCGGGAAGAATGGTCCCGGAAATGAACACTGGTTAATCTCGTCACCGCAAATCACCCGCACGCCAGCAATGTCTTGAACCGGTTCGAAGAAGACTGGAAAGGCATTGGTGAATGGCTCATCGAGATAACAAGACCCCCGCCAATCAATGGCTAGCGTCCGTCCCGTCTGCTTTGCAAAACGCCAGGCTGCCGCCAGTGACCACAGGCAATCGCCGAACCCCGTACGTCGCCGGGAAACTACGAACCGGTCATTCCTCGAACCGCTAAGCATCTGCATTTCCTCTTCCCGGGCTCCTGGTTGGACAATAGACGTCATCGCAGACATCTCACGTATCATCTCGTCCGAGGCCATGGCCTGATTTCGCGGTGCCGGCGAGCTGCGTCGGTAGAACTTCATAGCAGCGCTATCCCTGGTGAGCCGCGTTCTTTCAACAGTTTGCGTATTTTCTTCAGCGGTGTTGCGTCGACGTACCCGATTTCAGGCGGATGCCCGATGCCACCCTCTGCGCTGGATAGCCTTGCCCCCTCACATGCAGGTATAGCCATGGCCATTGCTCATGAGTTCGGGCTATGTTTCGTTTTGCACTTTATTGTGCCCTCGAGCGCGCGGAGGATGCAGGCGAACGCCCCGCACCTCCCACACGAGCCGCAATTCCTTCACGAGATCTTCACGCTTGGCCTGGTCCAGCATGGTTGCGTCGAAAAGACAGCTGAGCGACGCCTCGCCCTCGATCCGCATCAAGATCTCGAAAAGCTCATGTGAGATACGCATACTATGGTGGGCGGAATGTCCCGTGCGGATCTCGCACACCGTTTCCTGGCGATCTGGCGCTGTGTAGGATCGAACACGATGAAGGGATGCATACGGCGGCAATGACACGCCCAGTGCACACCAATCCTGCAGTGAAGCTGGCCGCTTCCTGACGAGGAAAGGGCCAACAACAAGTCCGTCCAGGTCAGTCGTCAAGAATGTGGTGATCGCATCTGACACGGACTGCACGATCGGCTCGGCATTGTTGTTAAACGAGGTATTTAGAAGTATCGGAATGCCCGTTCGCTTCTTGAACGCACTAATTACATCCCAATAGGTGGGGTTTGTCCTTCGCGATACTGTCTGCAGCCGAGCGGTCCCATCAACGTGGGTAACCGCACCGAGCACGTTACGCTTGGCTTCACGCACACGAACCACGAAATTCATGAAGGGGAGCTGCCGCGTGCCGTCCGGCAGCTCAAAGAACTCGCTCGCATCCTCTTCCAGTACAGATGGCGCAAAGGGGCGATAGCCCTCGCGCTTCTTGACCATCGCGTTGATGCGGTCCTTGTTTTCCGCAGGCCTCGGATCCGCAAGAATGCTGCGGTTACCAAGCGCACGTGGGCCGAACTCAGAGCGGCCCTGCACCCAGCCGATTACAGCACCATTTGCCATCCAGTCTGCCGCACTGGATGCTATGTCATCACTTCGTTGAATGTCGAGGTGGCCTGACCATGCGTTGAGCTCATGCTCTACGGCTTGCTCGCTCCCGAGATCAGGCCCCCAATAAACGTCCGGCAGTCGCTCGCGCGGCGCTGGCCTCCCCAGTTCGTTTGAGACCATCAATGCAGCGCCGAGCGCGCAACCGGCGTCGTGCGCCGCGGGTTGAACAAAGATGTCATCAAATAGCCCGGAATAAAGCAGCTTACCGTTCAGCGTGCAATTATGGGCTACCCCGCCAGCCAGGCACAAGCGTCTCATGCCCGTCGCTTCACGATGGTGCCGCAGGATGTGAAACACGATCCGCTCAAGCGCTTCCTGCAGCGAAGCGCTGACATCTCGATGCTGTTGGGTGAATGGCATTCCTTTTCGCCGAACATCGATGTTGCGGACCAGGGCCGGACCGATTCGATCCAGGTGAACGCGATAGCCACCGTTGTCCAACAATTCGTAGAACTGCGCGAAGAGTTCGCGATAGGGAGTGGGATCACCGTATGGGGCAAGTCCCATCACTTTGTACTCATCGAACAACCCGTAGCCGAGATATCGAATCGTCTCGAGATAGAACAGTCCCAGGGAGTTATGTTCCGGGAAGCTTGCAAGTTGCGCAATTTCAGTGCCAGACCCCGCCGCCAATAAGCCCGAGAGAAAATCGCCACCGCCGTCGATCGTAAAAACGAGACTTTGCTCGAACCCGGACATGGAAAACGCGCTCACGGCATGTGCCTCGTGGTGATTCACGAAGGAAAGCCGAGACGGATCGATCTCGGCGCCGAACTCCCGTGCCAGCAGCTGCCGCAGCAACAGTTTGGGGTCCAAGGGAACGGGCTGAGAAACAGAAAGACGCTCGAGCATGGTTTTGCAGTAGGCTTCAGTCGCGTAGAACGCGATACGGTCGATCTCGCCGAGCGAGACTCCTGCGGTAGAAAGGCAGTATCGGATCGAATTGCTCGGGAACTTGTTAGAGTGCTTGACGCGGTTGAGGCGCTCCTCTTCGACAGCAGCAATTACGCGGCCATCCTGCACAAGAACCGCAGCGCCATCGTGAAGAAATGTAGTCGGCAGCTCCGGAGAGCTCTCATAGACTTTATCAAGACCGCCACTCACTCCCAGGCACAACATCCCGTTCTCCATTTGAACATGACAGGAAGGCTAACTGCCGCCCCACCGATCTAATCTGTACAGTCGCGCCCCGCCGGGCGCGCGTGCCAGACAGCACAACACAACTTTGCTGGGTCCATCTCGGCGCCTAGCGACAGGCGCTCAGAAGCAAGGCTGCTAGCCCCCGACACCGATCGACCGAACAGGCGGCCGTAGAACCGGCTCGATTGCGGCCTCTTAAGGCCATTGCAGAAGCTGCTCTAATAGACGAGGTCACCCCCGAGCTACCGCAGAAGCATCGTGACACTGCATCGATTTGACTTTGTCCGTTTCGCTCAACTCACGTCAACGCAGCAGGCGGCGCCGAAATAGTGCTGTCGACGCGAAAAAGGGCAAAACCGCGTAAACGCAGAGCGCACCTACGTGCAGGGCAGCACTGTCGGCACCGCGCTCAAGCATCGCTGGGCGAATAAGGTCGACCGAATGTGCGAGAGGCAATAAGCTGACGAAGTGCCGAAATGAGTCGGGCAGTTGGCTTGACGGAAAGACCACGCCGCACAGAAACACCATAGGAGTGAGGACAAGTGTCTGGTAAAACACGAAGTAATCGTAACTTGGCGCAAGGGATATGACGACCATCGCCAAGCTGGCGAAGACAAGGCCAGTAAGGGCGATTGTTGGCATCGCATAGAGAATGGATAGCCATGATGCGTAACCGAGAGCGGCGGCGACGATCGCGATCGCTGTTCCGGCCAGAACGGACTTACTGGCCGCCCACACCAGTTCACCTAGGACGATATCGCCAAGCGTTAGCTGAGTAGAGAGAATTGCTTCCCAGGTGCGCTTGGCGTCCATGCGTGCAAAGGCTGCATACATGGTTTCAAAGGTCGCCGACGTCATGGCGCTGGTCGCGACCATGCCTGCCGCCAGGAAGGCGATGTACGACGTCCCCTCAACGCGCCCCAGGATCAGTCCAAGGCCAAAGCCGAGGCCAAACAGATTGGTTAGAGGATCTGCGAGGTTGCCGAGAATCGATGCAAGTGCGACTTTCTTCCATGCGATGAAGTTCCGACGCCATACCGCGATCCAGTTGTACGCGTTAGCGGGCATCACCGCCGCATAACTTTCACCCATCGCTCACTTCTCCATCTCGCGCCCGGTCAGCCGCAAAAACACGTCTTCGAGATTCGGGGGGCGCTGCAGAATACGAAGGCTCGCATGCCCATGCAGTTGCACGCGCACCTGCTCCGGATATGGCGCATAACAAAAGAGCGTTTCTCCACTCACTTCAACGCGCCGGGCATACGGCCTGATCAGCTCGCGGAGCTGATGTGGATCACCCCCATAGATTTCGATCACATTGCAGCCAATATGCTCGTCGATCAGGTCGTCTGGCTTGCCTTCAGCGATCTTGCGTCCACCCTCGAGGACACACAGCCGATCGCACAAGCGCTCGGCCTCTTCCATGAAGTGAGTGGTCAAGAGAATCGTCTTGCCCCGCGCAAGTAGAACTCGCAGACGTTCCCAAATCAGGTGGCGGGCGTGCGGATCCAAACCAGTCGTCGGCTCATCCATCACGAGCAAATGCGGGTCATTGATTAGCGCACGTGCCAGCGTCAGCCGCCGTTTCATGCCACCGGACAGCGCGGCAACGCGCGTGTCCGCTTTTCTCTCGAGGCGTGCGAACTCGAGCAGCGAGGGGGCGATCGCCTCGATCTCGCGAGCGCTCATGCCGAAGTAGCGGCCAAACACCAGCAAATTCTCTCGTACGGTGAACTCGAGTTCAAGATTATCGAATTGCGGCACCACGCCGATACGCACACGTGCGACACGAGCGCGTGCAGGCACAGGCTCATTGAGCACCGTAATCTTTCCTCCGTCCGGCGAGATCATGCCAAGCAGCATGCGCGCGATCGTGCTCTTGCCGGCTCCATTCGGCCCGAGAAGGCCAAAGCATTCTCCGCGCGCGACCGAGAACGACAGCTCATTGACGATGACCTTGTCGCCAAATGATTTTCTCACGCCGGCAAGGTCGATTGCTACGGTGGACATGATCACTCTTAGGCTGAGAGAAGTCGTTCGTCCGACAATGGCTTCCCTACCACCGTTTTGGTCCAGAGCAGGCCGTCGCACCACACATGCTCAACGCGTCCCCAGTGGCAGGCCGCGGCAGCATCCGGGAAGAATCCACGCCCGTGGAGGTTAGCACTGGTATTGCAGAGCAGCGGAATGCCGGTAAGCTTCTCAAATTCGACGAGAAGCTCGGCGATTTTGTGCGGAGAGTTGCGGGAGATTGTCTGCAGCCGCGCCGAACCGTCGAGATGGACGACAGCGGGGACCCTGTCGCGCCATTCCGCGCGGGTCTGGTGATCGAACAGCATGTAGGGATCTGGCGTACCTGGGCTGAAAATCTCCGGCGCCCGATCCTCCAGACAGATCGGCGCCACCGGTCGGAACTGCTCGCGACGCTTGATGTCGTTGAGATGATCCTTCATTGCCGGGGAGGTCGGGGCTGCAAGAATGCTTCTGCCGCCCAACGCCCGCGGACCAAGTTCGGCGCGCCCGGAAAGGAAGATGACCGGCTTGTCGTCCGCGAGAATCGCCGCAAGTTCACGCAGACTGCACGGCGCCGCCTCCCAATCCGGCGGAAGCTCGCTGTCGTGCAGGGCCGGACCACTGTAGACTGACCATTCCAATGGCCCGAAGCCATTTTGCGCCGCCATCGCGCCGCAAGCAGCGCCGATCGCCGAGCCGCTGTCATTCGGAAACGGCGGCACCCAAACATCATCGAACAATCCAGTCGCACGAAGCGCGCTGTTCCACTTGATATTGAGACCGCAGCCGCCGGCGATACATAGATTTCGCGCTCCCGGAAGCGACGAGTGTTGCAGCAGAACCATCGCCATTTCCTTGACAAGAAGACGTTCCACGAACACATGAAACGACGCAAGGACGTCCTCCGCTCGCTTGGCCGTCAGGCGCAAAGCGCTTGCCTCGAAGAAGTCGTGCAGAGCTGCAAGAGACGCTTCCGGATTGTTGATCTCAGCGCGGTACCGACGTGCCTGCTCCGTGTCAGCGGCGAAGCGCTTTTCATAGAGCTCCTGAAACACTGCGACGATGCTTTCGTCGACAGAGCCTAGCGCGATGTAAGCCATCAGCTTGCCGGCGATGCCCAAATCCCAACTGGAGCGGTTCGGCTGCCTGTATGGGCCGAAGTGAAGGCCCGCGGCAGCATAGGCATGTCCGATCATCGGAAACAGGCATGCAATGAGCCGTGCCCCCCGAGGTTCCACATAGTAAAGACGTGGAAAGATGCAGCCGTCCCATACCAGACAGAACGTGGGTTTTCCCGCACCTGCAAAGGGACTGGTGCTATATGCTGACGCGACGTGGCCTGTAACGTGCGGGTAGCTCTTATATGGAAACACCTTGTCTCCGAGGATCACGCCAAAGCCGTCGACGGAATCAAGAAGGCCCTCAGCATGGCGCTCGACATATGGCGCCCCCTTCAGCGCGATCGGCACAGCTCCACTTAGGACCTGGAACTGCGACTCAATCTCCCCATCCCAGCCGTCGATGACGAACTGATCGATATCCCGCGGATCCAGGCCATGCTCCGCCAAGGCGAGCACGACTGCATCGAGATTCTCGACGGATTGGTAGCGTGGACCGTTGCCGCACTTCTCTTGCTCGGTGCAAAAGACAAGTCGCCCGTCCTCGATGACAGCAATTGCCCCGTCATGGGTTAACTTGATGCCGCAGATGCGCATACGATCCCCTGGTCTAGTGGCCGACGTTTGATTGTTCTGACGAGTGACCCGGCTTCCGGAACCGGACTATCAAGGAGTCTTCGTTGATTGACTCGGTGTGGCAGTGCAGACGTTCGACCTCCGATAGGCTCTCGTTGAAGAGGGCGATCACCGTTTCGGCACCAGCAGCAAGCCCCCACCGTTGACATGTGGCATCACGTGCGGACCCGAATATCAGAGCCCCATTTGGCGCTAGGATCCTCACCAGGTTGCGGATAGCCGCTTGCATCTCGACAATGTCCTTGAGGTAGTAAAGAACCTCGGCCACGACGATCAAATCGAACTGTTCAGTGGTCGAGAACCGCTGAATGTCGCAGGTCACCCACGTGATATGTGACCACTTCCTGGTCCGTAGTCGCGCTCGCTCGATCGCCTGCGGCATGACATCGACCACGGTGAGTCGTTCGCATAGCGGAGCCAGCATGTCCGTGAATGCACCGGCTGCACATCCTACTTCGAGGCCACACGAAACATCTCCGTTGCAACCCGACATCCGGAGCATTTGAGCGTATCGCTCCTGCTCGAAGGCACTACTGTCGAGACGCCATGGATCGTCGGCAGCCAGCTCTCGCGCTAATTGCTGATGGTTTGCGTCCAGGGTCATGAGCCAATTACCTACTTGCAGGCAGTCGAACGATCGCTACCGCAAACACTCTTTGTTGCCGTCAGGCTCGATGGGCTCTGGGAAACCCTCGCCTTACGACTTATACTAGACATTCCCCATTTACTTGCAGCACTTCGTCCAGCGTTCGGGTGCAGAATGACAGATTGCTTTTCCCCATCGGCCGGCACGTTGGCGACCTTGCGCGAGAGCCAATCGCTGTTGCTCAATGTACAAAGCGCATAAGCCTTCAAAGGAAGTAAGAGAAAGATATTGATCGGTGTGTGGAGCGAGAAGCCGAGAAACCGCAGTTCGCGAGCACGAATGGCTGCCACACTGCACCGGACCATTGTCATTGCTGCAATCGTCAATACCGTCCACCAGGGTACAGAGCCTGCCATTAGGAGCTGCGCGAGCGCAGCGAGTGATGAAAAGGCGAGAAGCAACGGGCCGAGATTTTGCCCGATAACGTCTAGCGTCAGATAGCCATCGAGCTCTGGCAGCAGGCGCAATGCGAGGAACGTGTCCCGGAAGGTACTGCGGGCCCAGCGGAGTTGCTGACGTAGATATGGCCCAATGCGGTCCGGGACGACTGTTGCTGCGATCGCGTCCGAGACGTATTCGGTTCGAAAGCCCGCCTTGAGCATGAGGATCGTTAGATGGCGATCCTCGCCGAAATCGCTCGGCTTCCCTCGAAAGAATTGCGCTTCATATTGATCAAGAAGCAAGGCGAGCGCGGAGCGACGATACATGGCACATGGGCCGCAGCAGCACATGACCGCACCGAAACGCGCCTGCGCCGCGCGCTCTTCGTTGCATGCCAACCAGTATTCCATATCGATCAGCCTGGTCAGCCAGGTTTGGCTGCGATTGCTCGCTATCAACTGACCCATGGCCGCACCGATTTGCGGGTCATGCATCTTCAATACCAGCTTCGTGACAACGTCAGCGGCAAGTATCGTATCCGAGTCGACGTTGAGGACCAGGTCACCGGATGAGCTGCGTATCGCAGCGATCTGCGCCTTGCGTTTTCCAACGTTGTTTGCCAGCAAGATGATGCTGAACCTCGGATCGTTCGCATAGATTTTGTGCACAGGCGCGACAAGGTCGCGATTTGCAGATCCGTCGTCGACCACATAAACCTGTAGCTTTCCGGTGTAGTCTTGACTCGCAAGCGACTCCAGACATTCGGCGAGCGTGATTGGATCCTCGTTGAAGCACGGCACGATGACGTCTACACTAGGAAGGACAACCTCCGATCGTCCCAGGTTGTCCTGCAGCGATGAGTTAATCGCCGGTTGAGCATAAAGCGCTTGCGCGCTCTTGTAGATCGTCGAGAGCAGCGCATAAGACGAAACAGCGACAGCACTGGTTGTAGCGAGCAGGTCCATAGGGTGTCAGTTTTTGCTCAGTGAAGTTGAGGGAGTGGATGGATTACAAACCCGCGCCGTTGTAGTGCCGGGATCAGATGTGACAGGGCCATCGTGGTCTGATCGCGCAGCGTGGCATCAGTGCACGGTCGCTCCTCATCAGGAGGATATCCGTCGTGCAGGAGCACAATTGCACCCGGGCGAACGCTCGCGAGTACTGAATTCACAATTCTATCGACCCCGGGGCGGGACCAATCTCTCGGATCGACCGACCAGTGCACAGCTGTGAGACCGGCGCTCGCTGACACAGCGAGCACCTCGTGCGTCCACATGCCGTAAGGTGCTCGCATGTGCCTAGGTGAGGCCTGCGGGCACGCCGAACGGATCGCCTCGCTCGCCGTGAGAACTTCATCGCGTACCTCCGCTGGTCCGCATCTGGAAAGATCCGGATGGGTCATCGTGTGGTTCGCAACCTCGTGACCTTCCGCGATCATTCGTCGAATGAGTTCAGGTTGTTCGGCCGCGTACGTGCCGATCACAAAGAACGTCGCCGGAATCCCATGTTGCGCCAGCACCTCGAGCACCTCTGGCGTGCAAAATGGATTTGGCCCGTCATCGAACGTCAAATAGACGGGGCGACTTCCGGCCACGTCAGCATAGTCGCAACGGACAGCAGATAGGGGGAGATGTTCTTTCACAACTCAGGCCCATTCCGATCGATGACCGTCCCGGCCGGCCACTCGCCTATCGAGCGTCCAACCGGGAAAACCACCACGATCACGTCTTCGATGCGGGTCGGCGACAAATTGGGATAGACATCCGGATGCGTGGAGCGGACGCGAATGCCGGACATGAGGGTGGCGAGCCCCTGCCTTCCGAGCAGTCGGGTCATGTGTTTCTCAAGCGCAGGCCGAACCGTGCCAAAGCCGAATGGAATCCCGAGCTCCTGCAGTGTGGGATACATCACGCGCATTGCGTGGCTGATTCCCAGCCCTTCGAGATCCGGACGCACCGCATACAATCCCAGTTCGGCCACGAGGAGATCGACCCCACCAATCTTGATGAAGCGGCGTAGTAGCCCGAGGTGAGCAGCTATCCCGCGCGCGTCGTAACCAATTACGCGGAGCTCAGGTCTTGCCCCGGCCCAACTTCGGTTGCCCTCAAATGGCTGCGCATTGAACGCACCGGTCGGCCCGTAGCTCTTGCGGAAGAACTCGGCGAGTTCGGCATGATCGGTGAGCCGCAGTTCGTTTTCCCAGCGACGGCTCCACTGCACTTGAGTGCGTGTAGAAGGAGCTTCCGCAGTCCGGGATACGGCAATGTTCATGGCGAGCTTCCTTGTGCCCCAGTGGAATGAAGAGCGGAGATGGTCACTTGAACTCGCTAGTCGCCGAAGCGCTGGTCAACAGTGAAATGCGCTGCTATGACCCGTCGGAGCGCGGCACTCCTCGCCTGCACCGCGCCGTGCGCCTTCGCTCGCGATGAAGATATCGCATGGTTCGCGCTCGTGATCCGGCCAAAGCCCTGCGCGAGATATGCCGAAAGATGCCGACGAGGCGATTGGACTGGCGAGAGCCTGTCTGCACCACGAAGCTTTGCCGCCTCGTCTAGCATCGCTGTCGACGCTTTGGAGGGCAGGTCTTCGATGCGCGGGGCCTCATCGATGGCGCATCGGAACGCCATCAAATCACACTGGTTCTTATCCATCTTCGACACGCCCTGAATGCGGTGGATAGGCGAGCCATTTGCAGAGTCGCCTGAATTACTTGGCATCCGCAATCTGCGCCTGCCGTTATGTCGCGACACTAGAATGCGGCTGAACGCGCTCTCAAGTGTACGCGGGTAAACCTGCAATATGGAAAGGGATGGAACACGCATACCAAGGTTTATCGAGGTCCGCCTGACGTCTCGATCGAGCGAGCTTCGCACAGAGAAGAAGCGACGCGGCTCGCGCGGCGCGCCCATAGCCGCTCTCGAAACACATGCGGCGCCAGCTCGCACGTCCAGGAGTTGTTCTCTGAGTCCGCGTGAACGAGCAGCAGCCATGGTGATATACTCGATTATTTTTTCCAAACTGATGTTTGCTATCCAACATCCCGCTATTTGGTAAAATCGATAGTTCCGATGGAACACATCCACACGATGGATAGACTTACAAGATGCGGTTCAAGGGACTTGATCTAAACCTTCTCGTTGCGCTCGATGCTCTGATGACGGAGCGCAACCTCACAGCGGCGGCGCGCAAAATTAACCTGAGCCAGCCCGCTATGAGCGCTGCCATCGCTCGGCTGCGTACCTATTTCCGCGATGAACTATTTACCATGAGAGGTCGAGAGCTCGTCCCGACACCTGGCGCGGAGGCGCTTGCAGGCCCGGTTCGCGAGGCGCTGCTGCACATCCAACTCTCGATCATATCACGGGACGCGTTCGACCCGACTCAGTCGAGCCGACGCTTCAGGATCATTCTCTCCGATTTCATGACGATCGTCTTTTTGCGCAAGATTGTGGACCGTCTTGCACAGGAAGCTCCCGCGGTGCGCTTCGAATTGCTGCCATTTTCCGATGAACCCGATGAGCTGCTCCGCCGGGGCGAGGTCGACTTTCTCATTCTGCCGGAACTGTTCATGTCGAGCGCGCATCCTAAGGCGACGCTGTTCGACGAGACCCTCGTATGCGTGGGATGCCGCACGAACAAGCAGCTATCGCGGCAACTTACGTTCGAGAAATACATTTCGATGGGCCACGTTACGGCGAAATTCGGACGGGCGCTCAGACCAAACCTCGAAGAATGGTTCTTGCTCGAGCACGGCGTCAAGAGACGCATTGAGATCGTTGTGCAGGGCTTTAGCCTGATTCCGCCCATATTGTTAGATACGCGCCGTATCGGCACAATGCCCTTACGACTCGCCAAACACTTCGAACAGCGGATGCCACTGCGGATCGTCGAACCACCGCTCCCTCTGCCCACATTCACCGAGGCTGTGCAGTGGCCTGCGTTCCACAATACCGACCCGGCAAGCATTTGGATGCGGCGGATATTGCTGGAGGAAGCATCCAACATGGCATCTGGGCCTCAGGAGACTCCAACTCGCAGGCGCTGCTAGAATCATAAGCCGCTCTCGGCAAGTTCCAAATACGCTCCGAACCCTTGGACATGCTCGGCCGCTTTCGTCACTTCAACGTTTCTGGCGCGAAGCGGCCAGAGATGGCGATCGGTTGCGAAGAATTGCCGAGTGCCGAGCGGTGATCTCGCTGGTGAGGTTTGGTGCGCTTGCACCTCAAACCGGCGACGCCCGGCACTATCGCGTCAGAACTCGCCTCCACCAGTGCGACAATGTTTGGCTTGCCCGATAAAATCGCTTGAATCGCACCCCGCGTCAGGTTGTAGGTTGGCCGCCGTGCTAACGCTGCGCTACGCGACCGTCGACTGGGCGGTTTGGTGAACTGACGGCGCTGGCCGGACACTGGGTTGAACTGCCATTAACCAACTGATCGGGTCCTGTTGCGTGGCTCGCTGGAAGCGGCGAGACCGATCAGCTTCGGGACTCCTGACGGTTTCTGGCCGCCGCTGGGTGGCCGGCCGCCTTGCTCTCCATTGTTGCGGTCATTTTACGAGCGTCTTCTCGCGATCGCAGGATGGAAACGATGTCCATTCGGGCGAGCCAATAGGACCTCTCCAGACGCAGCCGTCACCGCTCGTTGTATGCGCCGCAGTTACGTTCCTGCCGGATAAGAAGACATGCGTTTCAAAGGTCTAGATCTAAATCTTCTCGTCGCGCTGGATGCTCTCATGACTGAGCGCAACCTCAGCGCGGCGGCACGCAAGATTAACCTTAGTCAGCCGGCCATGAGCGCAGCCGTTGCCCGCCTGCGCTCCTATTTCGATGACGAGCTGTTTGGGATGAGGGGGCGGGAACTTGTCCCCACCTCACGCGCGGAAGGACTCGCAGCTCCTGTGCGCGAAGCTCTAACGCGCATTGAGCTCTCAATAATCGCGCGGGACGCGTTCGACCCAGCTCGATCGAACCGGCGATTCAGGATCGGCTTTTCTGATTTTATAACAGTCGTATTCTTTCGAAATATCGTGGAGCGCGTCGCGCGAGAAGCGCCTGCCGTCAGCTTCGAACTCGTGACGCTCACCGATGAGCACGATGAGCTTCTCCGCCGCGGCGAAGTCGATTTTGTTATCTTGCCGGAATTATTCATGTCCAGCGTGCACCCCAGGGCGGCCCTATTCGAGGAGAGACTCGTTTGTGTAGGTTGCTGCACGAACAGCCAACTACTACGGCGGCTTACATTTGATCGGTATATGTCGATGGGCCATGTTGCGGTTAAGCTCGGAGGTGCGCGCAAGACGCTGGTCGAGGAATCCTTTCTACTCGATCTCTGTCTCAATCGGCGGATCGACATTCTCGTGCAGAGCTTCAGCATGATCCCGCCCCTGCTGGTAGGCACGAACCGCATAGGGACGATGCCATTAGGGATTGTAAAGCATTTCCAAAGAACGATCCCCCTTCGGATTGCCGAGCTTCCGCAGCCATTCCCCGCCTTCACTGAGGCGGTCCAATGGCCCGTGCTTCACAATAGCGATCCGGAAAGCCAGTGGATGCGAGAGATATTGTTGCAGGAGGCTACCCGCATGGCAACTGGACAAGAGCCCTCCATCATCTGCACTTCGGAACGACCGGATACTGCCGGAGATTTCGCACGACCCGTCTCGCCGTTGTCGTAAGGACGATCTCAAGATCGTGCGAACCTCACATCCCAACGAATGTCTCAACGCACAATTTAGGCTCGCCTCTCTCGAATTCGTGGTCGCTCTATAAAGATCGTCGCAGGGGACGGCTATGATGACGACGTTGTGTAGGTCTTTCGCACGTTGGCATTAGGCTCGACGTGCGAGCGGCGGCTGGACCGTTGGCCTGCTTTTGGAGACAGGGACGCACGTTGCACCTGGCCGTCGGGCGCACCTGCCTCGATACAGCAGAATCGGCGCCGGGTTGTCGTCGTCAACTCTCCGAATCGGTAGTGGCTCCCGACGAGCGGAGACGGTTCTTTGCGGTTACCGAGTCGTACCACCACGCACAGTGAGCGTGGTGGTCATCGATCATGCACATGACCACGATCTCTTGCGCTGTCGAAGCAAGCATCGCGCACGCGTGTTGCCCTATCGCATCAGCCTGGAGTACATCGCATCTTCGTCGCTCCGTGCCGCGGGTCTGACTTCTTTTGGCCCTATCGCCGCCAAACGTCTTGACGACGTGCGCTGCCATTACGCAATGACAAACAAGGAGCTGACGTTGGAGCAATGCAGCGGCGTGTTCGATCCGGAAGAGCTTTCCGTCCTGGGAAGCCTTTATGATAGTGCGGTCACCGCGCTACCCCCATCGATGCGAAATCCGGAAAATCGCAAAGCAATCGCCAAACTCATCTTGGAGCGTACGGCGGCCGGCGATGCTCAACTGGCATGCCTGACGAGCTTGTTGACCGCCATTTCCCCTCAGGGTTGATCCCCCGCCATTCTGAGGATAGTCACCACTCTCGCGCTGGAATGGAAGACGATCCAGCTAGAGCTTTGAAATAACTTGAATCACACGTGACGTAAGGTTGTAGGCTTTGAAATTGAACAACATGAGCAAAGCTACACCACGAAGGCGTCGATGGCGCATTGGCGAACTTGCAGAGGCGACCGGAGTAACGGTACGCACGCTGCATCATTATGAACATACGGGACTCCTAGCAGCCTCAGAGCGTACTGACGGCGGCCACCGGATGTACGACCGCGAAAGTGTTCAACGGGTTCACCAGATTCGGGCGCTACGTGAGCTTGGCTTCTCCCTTGTCGAGATCCGCAAAGCTATGGAGGGCACGACCTCACTCACCGACCTGCTGCGCAAGCATCTAGAGCGCATAGAACTTCAGGTAGCTCGGGCAACTCTGTTGCGAGATCGCCTGCGCAACATGACCATCGACAGTGAGATCCAGGTAAGTGTGGATGACCTGCCAGCTACCTTGAATGCCATGTCGCGGGTCGAGACGCGTAGTCAGAAATCCCGATGCACCTGCAAGCTAGCTGCAGATCGCGAGGAGCGGTGGCGGCAGATCCGCGACGACCTGCGTGATTGTATGGATCGGGGCGAGCCCCCTTGCGGCGATCGAGCAAAAGCTGTCGCAGTTGCAGCCCGCCTGCTGATCAGCGAAATCGCCGGCGCCGATTCACGCGTTTCGATGATCCTGAAGGTACTTGCACGATTAAGCGCCCCCCGCAGTCTGGCTGGTTGGGATCCCTGCCTCATGCAATATCTCGATCTCGCCCTTGGCGGGTTGGAGGATCAGCCGTACTTTGGCTGATCGGCGGCTCTGATGCTGGCCGACAGTTTTACGGGTTCGAGCGGACAGATCGTCATGGCCTCGCCGATCCGGGGCTCCCTGACGCCTTGATCGAGACTCCCTTCAAACGGGGCTTGAACCGCACGTAACGTCAAATTGTAGGCTCTTACGTGGTCGCAATCTGGCCGACCTGACGCACGCTTCGCTTGGCTGGCGGCCTCGACCTGCAGGCACGTCTGATCACAGCTGTTGGCGGTTCACTTTAGGTGAGCATTGGGAGCTCTACAATGTTAAATGGGCATTACGCTTCTGCTGCGAGTGCAGCGCTTCTCTTCTGCGCCCTCGCCTCGGCTGCGCGCGGCTCCGAAGTCAAGATTGCCGTGGCTGGCCCAATGAGCGGAAGCAGCGCTGCGTTCGGCTTGCAAATGCGCGATGGTGCGGCTGCGGCGGTCGAGGCGCTGAACGCTTCGGGCCTACTTCCCGATACCAGGGTGGTTATGAGTGTCGCCGACGACGCCTGCGACCCGAAGCAAGCCGTCGCAGTCGCGAATAAGCTCACAACAGAGCGGGTACGGTTGGTCATTGGTCATTTTTGTTCCTCTTCGTCGATCCCGGCCTCCGACATCTATGCCGAAGCAGGCATCGTTCAGGTCTCCCCTGGCTCGACAAATCCTCAGCTAACAGAACGAGGCCTTCAGACCGTCTTTCGGATCTGCGGCCGCGACGACCAACAGGGCACCGCTGCCGCTGAGTACATTCACAGGAACTACCCTAACGCCAAGATCGCAGTGCTCGACGACAAGAGCACCGCAGGCAAGGGTATTGCCGACGTGGTTGAGGCACAGCTTCAGAGGTTCGGTGAACAAGTCATTCGGCAAAGCTACGTAGCCGGCGAAAAGGATTACAGGGCCCTGGTCTCAAGAATGAAGAAGGATGGGGTGCGCGTCGTCTATATCGGCGGCTATCATACCGAAATCGGCTTGTTTGTACGCCAGGCATCAGAGGCAGGAGCGGGCCTCGTCGTCATGGCGAACGATCCGTTGATGACCTCTGAATTCTGGGCCATTACCAGCACCGCTGGAAATGGCACGTTGTTTACCTTCATGCCGGATCCCGCCAGGAATGCCAATGCGGCCGGCGTGGTAGCCGGACTCAAAGCTTCCAACCTGTCCGCTGAAGGCTACACGCTTTACGCCTATGCTGCCGTGCAAGCATGGGCAGAGGCGGTGAACCGGACCGGCTCGCTCAATGCTGCGCGCGTCGCCAGCGCACTTCGTTCACGGGCGATCGATACCGTGATTGGGCCAGTGCGGTTCGATACAAAGGGAGATAATGCGGTTCCTGGTTTTCTGGTTTACCGCTGGCGCGACGGCCGTGTTGAAACTGTCGAGCAGAACTGATTGGCGTCAACGCCGCCTCCCCAAACCCAAAGTGACACGGATGATGAGACGCCCTCAGGACGTTGGAGCAGCGATACTCGCAAGCTCTCTTATTATTGCAGCTTTCGTAGCGTTCGTCGCGTTCGCTGCAGCCCTCGCAGAGCTACCTGATGTCGACCTGAACGAGACGCTGCGTCCGACCATAGACAAATAGTAGCCTGTCGCGCTGATCCGGCTCGCGGGCACATGACCTCTGAAGCGGCCATCTACAATGGTGCTAGGTTAGGTGGCATGGACATTTCTGCGGCCAAGCGTTGGGGCAGGCGAAGAAGAGGAGAACGCGAAGCTAACGGTGCTTCTGGTCGAGCACATGCTCGGTGAGGAGGCGCTTCGCCACCTCTTTTCAAAGTAACTGCCGGACCGCCATCTACGCATTCTCGTGACCCAATCACACGTGCAACCTCAGATCCACGCACCCAAAGAGAAACGCCCTAAGCCGTCAAATGAGGAACAACACCTCTTTGAGCGCGACGGCATGAAGCAACCAGGGCTCGCCGTCCCGGCCCATAATCGGAGATTGATCGAGTGAAGAGTGGCCTTCCTTCAAGACTAAGGTGCGGCATTTTCGACCATTTGGATGACGACGGTCGAGATGCCGCACGACAATATGAAGATCGTCTCAAGCTGGCGGAGACCTGTGATTCTCTGGGCTTCTACGCTTATCACCTGGCCGAACACCATTGCACACCTCATGGCAGAGGGCCCTCGCCGAACCTGTTTCTATCAAGCCTGGCGCAGCGCACCCGGCAATTGCGCTTTGGTCCGCTCGTCCTGTTGCTCAACCTTTATCACCCATTGCGCGCATTCGAAGAGATCTGCATGCTTGACCAGTTGAGCGGCGGCAGGCTCGAGCTCGGGATCGGCCGCGGCTCCCAGCCGATTGAATGGGGCTATTTCGGCATCAGTGCAGAAACCGCACCAGGCCGTTATACTGAAGCCAGCGAAATCCTGAATATTGCACTGAAGGGACATACGCTATCCTATCAGGGACACCACTTTGAGCTGAGCGAAATACCCTTAACCTTGAGGACTCATCAACGTCCATATCCGCCGACCTGGATCGCCAGCAATCGGGCCGAGTCGGCGCAGTGGGCCGCTGCAAATGGCGCCAATCTGGCGTGCATAGGCCCCGCCTCTGTTGTCCGGAAAGTTACGGAGGCCTACCGCTCCCAACGCGGCCACAATACAACCGCACATGGCCGCGAGCCATTTCTCGGCCTCGCCCGCATGGTCGTAATTGCTAAGTCTGACCAGGACGCTCATGCGGCGGCCAAAACTGCGTATGGACGATGGCTGGAGAGCTTCAAGTTTCTTTACGACCTGAACGCCATTCCGACGCCGCCCGCCCTTCCGCTGACCTTCGATGCAGCACTTGAGAGCGAATTGTGTGTCGTTGGAACGCCAGCTTCCGTCCGGCAGCTTCTTCTTCAGCAGATGGAAGAGGCAGGTGCCAACTACTTGCTTTGCCAGCTTGCATTTGGAAACCTTCCGCTGGAGGTCTCCCTGTACACGGCAACCGCAATCAAAGCTGAAATTCTCGATAGCTTTGGTGGCTAATGTCTACATTGGGGAATCATATGCTTGGCAAAGGAGACCGGCGCACTGAGGTTGTTCGAATCTGGTTGCGATTTTGGTTGTCGTTTGCCCTTTGCGCGAAGGCGATCGTCAGCCTCAATGGCAACGATCAAGCATTCACTTTTTCTGACTGCGCTTCTTCTTACTTCGGCACATGAAACTCTGCTTTCGAAGAGAATTCTTCGTTGTGAGCGCGCTTTACGCAATGGACTGTCTGCATGGGCGAACTGGCGGCGGTGCCGTCTACGTCGGCAACGGCAAGATTGTCGGGGTCGATGTTGGAAACCTTCGCTATAGTGGTACCTACATCGAGCAGGCGGCCGCATAAAGGGGACTGTCACTTATATGCGCCAACCGGCGGCACGCATGTAATTGGCGCTCAAGTACCGGCAGACAACAGATGGAGCCTGACGCTCGATTGGCCTGCCAACTTCTCAGATGGGAAGCCACAGGCGCTCATGGTTGAGGTAGTCCGGTACACGTTATACTGGAGAAAATCGGCGATATCTGACCCGCCTGGCGCTTCTATTTGGGAGCGAGCTTTGGCTAGGGAGTGTTTGCGAGCCTTTATCAACTCATCCGCAGGCGGACGCTCTTCGTCCGCTTCGATCTCGCGGGCCTTTTCAATGAAGGCCAGCGATTGCTCGGGGTCATCCTGCATCTGCGGGAGGCCGGAGCTGGTGGATAGTCGCCGTCGAGATTGCACGGCCTTCTCTTCTTACGCGCATCGGTGGAGTTTTTGTGGAACCCTCGTGACATCTGGAGTCCAATCTAGCCGTATTCGCTGCGATTTTTTGTCTTCTCTATCATGGCCGGTCATCAACGAATCAGCAGGCTCGCCTAAAGGCCCTCAAACTCACTGAACCAAGACTGCGGGAAAACACTAAATAACCCATTTTCGATGTACGCGATGAGATTACTCGTGTACGCGATCCACGAACTGGATGCGTCCCATCAACACTTTCGATTTTACCAATTTCAGCCAAATACCCATAAGTCGATCGCCGGTTTCCGGAAAGCACATTTCACGAATGTCGTGTGACCATGGATCCCTCTTGCTTTCAGCATAATCGCAGGCCGATTCAAGCTTCTCGTGGCTGCATCCCTAACGACACCCATCAATCTTTGGAATCGAGACGCGTGCGGCGCAAATCCAGTCGGATGGCCAATCGCAACGTCTGGCGCGCAACGTATCGCGCTGTCGCCTCCCCCTTTGCAATCTTACTAAGGCGCTCCAAGAAGATCGGCTCTCGCGCACACTGCTTGGCCAAAGTAAATGCGTGCGCTGCATAGAATTCGGGCAGTCGAACTGCCCTCTACACCGGTGCGGGCGGGACTTTCCGCCCTGACCAGGCGGGCAGCGTCGACAATCCGCCGCTGTCGCGGCCTTCAGGCAAAGCAGTGCGATCAGCTATCTGACCAGGCTAAGTGCAAGCGACATATCCTCCGGCCAGGACGATGCACTGATGTCGATCGGCGTGATGAGACCAGTCTGGCGATCTTGCTGCCCACGCCCATACGTCGTGTGATCGCGGATTCTCACTCCGCTCGCATGCACAGTACTCGTCGGCGGGCCGCCCCCACATCCACTGCTTACAGACTGACGCCACCCTATCTCATTCTATGCGCCGGCGCTCTTCGACCATATCCCGACGCGGTTATCCCTCGTCTGGCGAGGCCTCCGGTTACGTCTAGATCGCTATGTCAGGCGGCAAGCAATCCCGCAGCAGTTCGGGCCTCGCTTCTCGACTTGCCGTCATCAGCGGTGTCCCCGCTAGCTGGAGTCACTGCCACGGCCCAACGCGCTGGACCGGCTCGACGATCCAATCAAATGACGGGCCATCTACAAGCAGTTCGCAGCGCTCTATACCGTCGATTCCGCCTTTGCGGTCGTTTCGCGGCACATGCCTGCCATCCCCTGCCTTCGGCGACCGTGCGTGCGCACCTTGCCTTGTGCAGCAGCCATTTGTTCTATCGCCGTCTGCCACAACCGTTAATCAGCCTGCTGCCTGCATTTAACCACTTTGGAGCAACACCGTGGAACTTGACCCTTCCAATTCACGCGCAGAGGACCTTGAGGAACGCATCGACCTGCAACTCGACATCGTGGCCGCCCTCATAGGCGAAGAAGGCAACGAGCTCGAAGCGATCCGACTGCTGAACGCACTCACAAACCAAATGATTACGGCGGAAGTGGAGCTCGGCCAGCTAGGCGATACCAGTACCGGGGGCCGCGCCAGCGACCAGCGAACGACGCGACTGTCGCGAGACCGTGGCGTTTACTACCCAGAAGACCTTCAGGTTTTGGGACGCCTTCTCGATCAGGCCGTGGCAGCATTACCGGCAGTGCTTCGAACTCCCGCCAATCAACTGAAGATCGCGAAACTAATACTGTCACGTTCAGCAGCAGCCGACTGAACTTTTCATTTGCCTTTTTCTGCGGTTGATGGCGCGCTTATCGAACGTCCCTGGGCTGACTGCTGCGGCCGTACGTACCGGGGATCGACGACTTGGCGTCTATGCGCACACCGTCCCGTAAGCGCGCCGGTTCCGCTGGCTTTTCCATATCGCAACTGTTCGCCACCATGCTCGAAAGCTGGAGCCTGCACCGAGAGCAGGAGACCACGCGCAGGGCGGAGCAAAGGACGACGGGCCCCGGACACGTATCAGAAAGCAAACAAGCAGTGCTCGGAAAACGCCACACGCTTCCAGAAACGCTTCTTAGCTTGAGACTGCGAATGGAGCGGAACGATCCATTTTCATTGTGGCTTTAGTCGTGATTGGCATGGCGCCGATTTTCCGATTGCAGGAAGAGCCGCAGTTATTGACCGATGCCGAGCAACAAGAGCACTGCGGTAACGAAGTCGCGCGACGCGTGCTCGTTTCAGCCGCTTCAGAATTATTCGAATTGCGCCTGGCAATACGACTGCGGGGTCATCGGAACTTCAACAAACATCTATAGATTCATTGAAGCACCGAGAGCAGCTCGATGTCCGAGCGTCCTGCTGCTCTGATGTCTTACTTGCTGGGACAAGCCACAGGCTCTCGGTTAGTTTTTGCCAAAGTACCTCCTTGTATCAGGACGTCGTGGAGTGTTGAGATGGATCAGTTCTTACCGGAGCAAGTGCAGATGACAGATGCTATCGTGAGCGTCGCATTTGATAAGGCCTGGCGCTTTGTTGAGAAGGATCCGTTGCTGGCGCATAATCTCAAGACGGTCCTCCACAGCCGGTTGCGCACTTTCCTTGAGTCTTCGATAAGGAAAGGCGAACGGAATACTTTAAATCTGGCAAACGAGGCGATACGCAGCTTGCGGGCTGAACTGGCGCCGTCGACGGAGCAATAAGGCGCTTGAACCTCTACTGCCATATAAGTTCGCCTTCGTTAAGGCTCTTGGGGACCTTATGCGGCGGGAAAACAACCGGGGCAGAGCGTGCTCGAGCTGACCTTCCTCCACTCACGTTCAGCCCCGCTGAAGACGAGCACGTTCGCGACGACTGTTGCCTATGCAGCTCTTCTAGTGACCCCAGACCAGTAACCTGGAACCCAGAGCAAGTCGGCGACGGGACGGAACAGCCGCGCTAATATTCGCTCGCGCCAGGAAACGCCCTAGCGTTTTCTCTCCTGACCTTGGCTCGGCACGAGCTTGCTCAACTTCAAGCGAGAGCCTCGTCAGGCACAGCCGCATCGGCTTCTTGGCATCGTCGATCGAGGTCTTAGCAGAGGAAAATCGTGCTGCACTTATGATAGGTCGGGAGCCAAAGCGATCCAGGCCTGTGATCGATCATCGCCGCATCGCCCATGACTGCAAGCGGCAGCACGGCCCTCCTGCCGGAAGAATGAGCTTTTGCGCGCCCGAGACGTCTTCGATCAGCGGTCTTCATTTGCCGAACTCTCTGAACAGCGAGCATGCACGGGACGTGTTGGCGCAGACTGGCCTTGTCGCTAGTTAGCGAGAGGGAACGAAACACCTCGCAGCATTGCGTCCCATCACAAGCCATCACGAACGGCTCGTATTCAAAGAAGCATCTGCGCGAAGCGACCACTGTCAGGCCGCAGCATTTCGGCCGAGGCAGTGCATGGCAAGTTGCGCGCGCCACAATCTGACGCGGCGTGCGATTTGACCCTTTTCTTTCGAGGACATGTTGTGCGGCAGTTACAGCAATTCGCGATCATGTTGTTAAACGCACGGCGCTGGGGGCACCGAAAGGAACGACACTCGAATGAAGAATTTTCTGATTCTGACCGCAAGCATCGGCGCACTCAGTGCGGCCGCTCCCGCATTCGGCACGGACCTCGCCGGGCAGCCCGTCCAGGTCAAGGCGCCACCGCTCCGGGTCGCAGCCCCGATTATCGATTGGTCCGGCTACTATATCGGTGTCAATGGCGGCTGGGGAACGAGCCGCAACTGCTGGGATTTCAATGGAGTCACTCCCGAGGGTTGCCATAATTCGACTGGCGGTACCGTTGGCGGCCAGATTGGTTATCGTTGGCACATCTTCAACATGGTCTACGGGATCGAAGGCCAGGGCAATTGGGCCGACTTCAGCGGCTCCAATGTCAGCGCCGCCTTCCCAGCAAACACCATTGGCACCAAGACAGATGCGTTCGGTCTGCTCACCGGCCATATTGGCTACACGTTCAATGCCGTGCTGCTGTACGCCAAGGGCGGTGCTGCGGTGACCAGCAACACCTATCACTTGAACTCGGTGGCTACTGGCACCGAGATTGTAGACAATGATGTGCGTTGGGGTGGCGCGCTGGGCGCCGGTGCCGAAGTCAGCCTCGCGCCCAGCTGGTCAGCTGGCGTCGAGTATACCCACTTGTTCATGCAGCGCAGCAACGTAAGCTTCCCAGCGGCCGTTGCGGCCGATCGCGTCCACCAGGACGTCGATCTCATCACGGCACGGCTCAATTACAAGTTCGGCCCTGGGTTTGCCAAATAGTGATCTCGACGCGGTTGCGTGAATCGGGAGCCCCGACCGCGGTCGGGGTTCTTTCTTCACACGCTCCTACCCCTTCCGAAGCACCAGGTCCGAGTTCGTCTAAGCAGGGATCACCGGCTGGATGGAACGACGCCGCCTGACCTCAACACTGGCGGACGAGGTCCGTCGATTCAACATCTGATGGCACTTTCGGCGAAGCCGCAAATACAACACTCCTTGAGGCAAGTCCGAAACCTCTCGCCGCGTGAGGTTGCGGAGCTCCATAAGCATCGATTAACCTGCCAGAAGCTGAAGCAAGATTTAGCACTTGGTGCTCGTTCCGTTCGACTGATGAATTCGAAGAAGATTGAGGCGAATTGCTATAGTGACCGCCTGAATCCGGCTGGTCGCACCGAGCTTTCGCATCGCATTTTTGATATGAAAATTGACTGTATTCTCGCTGATGTTCATGATCTTCCCCATTTCCCAAGACAATTTCCCCCTTGCGAGCCACCTCAAGCAACTGATTTCCCGCTGCGATAGTGCAACGTTTCTTTCGCAATCATTATCGCGGGGCATCGATTAACCTGCCAGAAGCTGAAGCAAGATTGGCGCTTGGTGCTCGTTCCATTCGACTGATGAATTCAAAGAAGATTGAGGCGAACCGCCATAAGGACCGCTTGAATCCGGCTGGTCGCGCCCAGCTTTCGCATCGCATTTTTGATATGAAAATTGACTGTATTCTCGCTGATATTCAGGATCTTCCCAATTTCCCATGACGATTTCCCCTCTCCCACCCACCGCAAGCAATTGATCTCCCGCTGCGATAGTGCAATTTTTCTTTCGCAATCATTATCGCAGGGACGAGCGATGTCGCCATAGGCGGTGTGAAACTGCGACGCCAGCGCGTTGAGATGACCGATGTGATCCTGAGGATCAGCATCGTCGGACGCAGATGCAAACGACACCACGGATACCCGACCCAACGGGCCAAACAATGGCACGCTCATGCCATGCTTCAGGCCCGCCTCTCTCGCCTCGTCCAATACGCGTCTCTCGTCCGGTTGAAGTTGATAGCGGTCGGCGAGTTGGTCCCACAAAAACGGCCGCGATTGCATCGGCGTCCTCCGGATCACCGGATCGATAGTATGGTACTTGTGTTTGAAGTATCGGTCGCACCAGTCCGGCGGCCACTTCACAGCCACAGCCGGAGGTGGATACTCCGCCAGCCGAAGTGGCTCGACGAAGTTGAGAGCGCCGAAAGCGACTTCACTGAACCCTTCCTTGGTAGAACAGCTTACAAGAAGCTCGAACAACGCTCTGAGCGAATGCGTCTGTTTCGCGCATTCGGTGAAGCTAAAGAGATCCGTGATGGGCGCCTCAGAACCTCGATCAAGCTCCCTGTCATTGTGTTCGATTGCGCTTGTTTCAGGCGGAGCCAAATTCAAATCCATGACCTGAACCCTTTGGTTTGTTCTTCGTGAAGTCTGAGCGCCACACCCTGCGTCAGATGCCATTCCCGGATTCGTGCCCTGCCGCTGGCTGCGCCGGCATGATCGTCCCGTCAAACAGCCGAGATACCGCCATCATCCCTGGTCCGAGGCTGAACGGCACGGCGCAATCGAAGCGCCGTTGCACAGGCAAAGTGATTGGTCGAGCTCGCCGATAGCGTACTGGCGAAATCGGAGATCACCGGGCGGTCGTCCGTGTTGATGGCCTGGCGGTGATAGAAAGCCCGATGGCCCTGACGACTCAGCTGGCGAGACGAACCAAACAGCACGAGCGGTCACAGGCCCAGCTCTGTTTAGATTGGATGGCGAGAAACCATGGTCCTGTCCGAAAGACGGTTCGCTTTGTCTCGAGGCCAAGCACGAGGACATGCTGGGCACTAAACTCCGCGATACAGGTAAGGTAGAGCACGCCCATGCGGTTGGCGGTGCCGGACTCGACTTGCGCGTTGTAGGTATCGATTCTCTGCTTGCCGACGAAGACAACAGGAGCGTCATTTTTCTTCCCAATCTTGCGAATTGCCATCGCTAACCGTTGGCTGATGCTCCGCCCTATGACGGCGTCGGGGACGCGATCGATGAGCAACACGGAACAGCCGAAGCCATACTCCTCGCATCATCTCCCGGCGTCTCAGCGGGTCCGTCCGGCAGGTCCGGCGCAAATGAGTCGAAGGGGCAGAAAATGGCCACGTCAAAGACGCAATGGGAGATACTCGCAGTCGCGAGACCCGCTTGATGCAGAGGACACTTTGCATGCGCATCTCCAGAAGGGAGAGGACCCCGGATCGGATCGCACCAGTCCAGCAAGTGTCATACCAACTGCTGATTTCGCGAAAATCACCGCCGGGACAAGGGCTTGAAAGGCGGCCGGTTGGTCGCAAGGTAAGTGCATTGAAGCAATCATGACATTGGGAGGCAAAGGCGACAGCGCCATTTGCGCGAGCCGCAGCACGAGTAGGGGCCAGGAGATCTTTATCAGTATTCTGAAAAGGTGCGCCAATCTCGTTATCGGCTCGCGCATCGACTAAGTCTGCAAGCCATCTTAGTCCAAGTTCGGAGAAAGTTGGGTTAAGTCCGTCCTTGCAGCGCGCTGCTAATGGAGATTGTCAGGGAAGATGTGCTGAGCGCCAGAAAGTTGCAGTCAATTCGAAATGGGCAAGGATGCGGAGGCGCGGCAATGCGCCCCCTCCGCCACGAAGCTGCCACCATCGCGCCGCCCCTATGAAATCAAGCACGCCGAGAGAGTCATCCTTCACCGGTTCTCCGATGAGTTCGACGCCGTTTTACAACAGGAATGGCGCTTGCTGCCGCAATGGTGAGTCGACGCGGTCGTTCTTCGATCCCATCTCCATCTGAAACACGCCGAGACCCTCTCACGCGGTCTCGCTAAAGGCTGCTGATAGAGTCAGGCGGTTTGGGGGCGTGAAGTATTGACATTTGCCGCAAACGTTTCAACAGCGAACTGAAGGCGATGATCGCCACAGATCATATACTGACGTACGTAGCCGTCGCTGTGCTTGATTGTTGCTGCCAACCGTCTTGCGGGGAGTCGTCATCAGCTCTCATTCGCGGAAGATGAGCTTCAGACCCGATCGGCTTATGAAGCACAAACTTTCTCGATCCAGTGTGAATGGGCTGGAATGCCAGGGTGCGATCCCGCCGTCTAATGATCCCGTGCAAGATCTCCGAGCTGGCTTCTGCCTAGATGGCCTCCAGGCCGCCGCGCGAGAACGATTCCTTGTGACGGGATAATCGACGCTTCACCAGGCGGGCTATGTGAAACAGTGAGAGCTGCTGCTGGTGCACCGGATTGATCGCGAGGCCAATGAGGGGCAACTGCAATTGTGCGCGCTCTGCCGGTTCCGCTAGCCGCAAAGGCGATATCAAAAAACAAAAGACATCAAGCGCTGAAGTAATATTGCAGATAGTGTCACGTGTGAGGTTTCTGGCCGGGCTCGCGTTCGCTATAAGCAGGACCTGCAAGTTGTTGTGAGTTGGCGAGCTGCATTGGAGCCGGAACGAGACGCCGCCGAACCAAGGCGCACCCGACGCACTTTGCCGGGTGTGAAAGTGCGCCGGGCTCGCCCCAACATCATCAGTACATCCGTGATGATGCTCGCGGCAATGAGACAAGTAGCGTGGCGGAATTGAGGCTCATTGCGTTTTGTACTTGAACTTCGACAATGTTTTTCGTGAGCTGATCCAAAGGACTTGAATCGCACGCAGCGTCACATTGTACGATCGCGAACTTGGCGCTCTTCATCCAGCAAGCAACGTATTTTCCGTGACACGCCGGCCTTGGACGGGAGGCACCGGTCGAATGCTGCGAGCATGCACATCGATTTTTCCACGAAAAGCCAGTTTGAACGTCTCGGGACAGCCTGCCCGCTCTTGATGATGCCTTTAGATCCCTGTCTTCGTCACAAAACGGCTGCATGTCAGGGAGTACAGAAGCGACGCGCCCTCGGATGAATGATTGACACTGCACACAGCCTAGTCGGAGGACGTCTAGCCGCTTGGGCCGTACTCGTAAGACACGTTCATTCTACCCACAAGACTCCAGATAATCGCCAAGGAGCGACGCTCACTCCCACTGCCGGCCCTAAGGTGGGTTGGCAGCGACATCGAGAGCGGGATCAATCTCAAGAACAGTTAGGCGCGTTTGACATAACGCAAAGACACAAGAGAGGGCACCGGTCAGTTTCACGCTGTTTGCGCATGGGAAAGTTAAGCCTTGCAGACCTCCCTCATAAACAAGTATTGCGATGCTCGCCTGCCTTGGTACACCATCTACCCAACCGTACCGGATTTCTCCGCGATGGTCGGTCCCAAGATTTGTGAGACATGGTTGAGGCGGCTGCCGCCGAACGAACCCGTATCGCTCTACCTCCACGTTCCGTTCTGTCGCTCGATCTGCTGGTATTGCGGCTTCCCTACAGGCCTCACTCGCAGCGAGCGTCCGATCCGCAATTATTTGGCGGCGGTGCGGGATGAAATACGCTTGGTCGCAGAGCAAGCGCCGCCCGCTCTGCCGGTGAGCGACGTGCATTTCGGCGGCGGGACGCCGACCACCATTGCGCCGACTGATCTCCTGGGCTTGATGGAACTCCTGCGTCGCTGCTTCGCGTTCAGCAAATCAGCTACCATCGCCATAGAAATCGACCCGCGTGCGTTCACGGCCGAGATGGCCGAAACGTTAGAAGCGGCGGGGATCAGTCGCGCGAGCATAGGCGTGCAAAGCTTCGACCCCGTGGTTCAAAGGGCGGTCAACCGCGTCCAGAGTGAGGTGCAGACGGCTTCTGTCGTCGAAAGCCTTCGCCAGCATGGGATAAGGCGCATCAATTTCGACCTTCTCTTCGGACTGCCACATCAGACGGTGCGGTCCTGCGTGGACTCCGCGCGGACGGCCCTGGCCATGCGGCCAGACCGGCTTGCGGTTTTCGGCTATGCTCACGTCCCCTCCTATATGAAACGTCAGCGCCAGATCGATGAGACGGCGCTGCCGGATAATGTCGCCCGCGCCGAGCAAGCCGCGGCTATTGCAGATACGCTGGTCTCGGCCGGCTACCGCCTGATCGGGCTCGACCATTTCGCCCTGCCCAACGACGAGCTGGCGCTGGCGCAGAAAGCCGGTCAGCTGCGCCGCAACTCCCTGGGTTATTCAGCTGATACCTGCAAAACCGTAATCGGCTTAGGTCCGTCAGCCATCGGCCGTCTGCGTGACGGTTACGTCCAGAACGAGAGCGCAACCGCTTCCTATGGCCAACACATTCAGGCTGGTCGTCTGGCAACCTCAAAAGGCTACTGTCTCTCCCCCGAAGATCGGCTCCGCGCCGCAATTATCGAGCGTCTGATGTGCGATTTGCAGGCCGACGTACCAGCGATCTGTGCTGCTCACGGATTTGATCCGATTCCTCTTCTCAATTCGGCCGACCGGCTGGGAATGCTTGCCGAAGACGGGATAGTGGACATTGAAGAGGGATTCATTCGGGTCAAGCAGGAACACCGGTTTGTCATTCGTGCTGTTGCTGCCGCATTCGACACTTATCTCGACCGTACCCCCTATTAACTAAGCCGCGCATGTGAGCAGATCCCAAAGATCTAAGCTTTTCTCGACGTAATGATCTGAAGAGGCACCTCCGGCAGACAGGCCAGATTTCGAGGATGCAGCGGCGGTGTCATGACAACAATCTTTCAGATATGGCCTCAAACCGGGAGGGCTGACTAAAAGGAAGCTGATTTGAAGGAGAAGCGCAGCGGATTCCGCCGTTCAGGGCCACGGCTCGATCATGCCGAAAGGGCTCTGCCCCACCTCTCCTTGAGTGCTCTTGATAATGGTGACTGCCTCAGCGCGACGTGCCGTTGGAGACGCCGGCGTCCGCACCGGCTTCGGGAATTTTACGGCTGGAGGCAGCTTTGCGAAGCTATGGTCCACCTCCTCGAGCACAGTTGGACACTCGACCACGCCCGCAGCGTCTCAGACTCAAGGCTCGGCTGTCTTCGGTCCGGCAATCACTGGCGCGCCTCCGACGGAAACAGGTCCATGTGGTTTGGACCGCCCGAAGCGTTTCCTGGCGACGCTCGAAACAGCCCGGGGTGGCGACAAAGGAGGCTCGGAAGCAGCAGAAGGGACAGGTGTTGAACTCTGCAGCGCATCGATCCGCGAAGTCAGCATGGTGATCTGATCCAGGATCCCTTTGAGGACATCCCGCTGGGCATCGATCTGGCGGTTGAGTTCTGCGATCTCATCGCCAGCTTTCTGCTGTGCCCAATTTATCTCGAATAGGGATGCCCTGTCCTCCAGTGACAGGCTCATTGTTGAAGCGACATCCCTGCTTTCCGGCGTCTCGACAGGCTCTTCAAGGTTAGCCCAAAGCCAGGCGCCAGCAGCACACGAGCCGACGAGGACAAGCGGGAGCACCAAGACCGGGAGAATCCGTCTTGACGGCCCGTGCAAGAGCGGGCGCAAGTCTGAAGCGGCCGCATGTTCAATCAAGTCCATTGTTTCTCGCTCAAGATCCCATTCCAGCAGGCTTATTTTGTCGACGCGATCGCCCGCGATGCTCCCGCGCTCCAGGAGCTGCCAGCGTCGACAATAATCAATCTTGGCGAGCTTCCCGATCGGCTGCGCCTGCTCCTATGAAACGCTCCTTCTTGAGCAACGCAAGGCGACAATTTGCGCGCGTTCTCCATGATAGCGCCACCAGCGAGCAATGGTTCTCGTCTTCGTCGGCGATGGCGCAGCATTTTCTCATCATTCAGAAGAACCTTGCAGATCGTCTTTTCTTGCCCCGGCACGAATGCAAACCGTCCACTGATCCGGCAGTGTGTTCGATGGACTCCCGCCTCACGCCTTGCCTGACCAGCAACTTCATCTGGGACGGGCCACGTAAGCGCAACGGCTGATCGGCCGAGCCGCAATGGCCGATTGGACTGGCAACCATTGCACCTGATCAACTACCAGTTCCGGCAGGTTGTTCGAGATGACGGGCACGTGCCAAGCGTGACCAACGAACGCCGCGCACATCAAGGATTCGGATGCAAGATAAGTTTTGCCGCGCTGACGGCAACCAGCAACTGCTCGCCGATATCCGCCAGAGCTGCTCGATGGCTGATTCGTCCGGTCTCCTGGGCCATCACGTTGGATGTTGTGGTGTGGTTGCCGCGCGCGCAAATTCAAAGGCTCTTCGGCCTTCAAGCCCGCCGATTGTCTCGTGTTTCGCTGACAACGATACCAATGAAGCGCTTCGTGAAGCCACGCCTCTTGCACGGCGAGCCTTGCTTTCGGGTAGCTGCCGTTTGGCTCAGAAAGCCGCCTTCGATGCAGATGCGCGCCACCGCCTGACTCACAGTGAGCAAGGTGGACGTTCGCAATATTCTGGTGGCCAGGACAGCAAGCCCCGCGCGCTCGTCGTCAGCATATGCCGAGCCAGCGCTCTCCGCTGGCTCTCGGCGCACCGACGTCATGCACAAGCAAAGTTTCGGACCAGATCATCATCGCGCCGCGAGCTGAGAGGTTCAGGAAGCCTGAGTGGCTCTGTTCGGATAGATCGCGTTCTGGCTCGTCCCCCTCGCCCTCGGACGCGAAAGGACGCCGGCGATGCCGCTTGCTGAGGAGCGCTGGCGACGAAGCGATCCAGACTGCCGCCGCGGAGGGATTCTGGATTGCTTCGCTGCGCTCGCAATGACGATGTGGAAGCAGGCGCGTGGCACACTCCGCCGGGAGCTCACTCTGGGCCAATCAGGCCGCAGTTCAATCTATTCATGTCCGGCAGACATGGACCCGAACTACGCCATGCGTGATTGCCTTCTTGCGACGACCTCGCCTCGAACATACTCGGCTAGGTCAGCACTTTCTTTCAATTTCAGACCAAGGCGAAAGCAATCTGGGCTTGCTATCGCACTTTCGCTAGCGGCTTGTCTGGTCGGCAATTCCGTTCGGGCACAAACCGCCAGCGGACTTGATCCTAGTAACCACCCTGTGGATGAGACCCGCAAAAGAGGAAAGACTTCCGACCGGGCCGCAAAGCTCCCGATCGACCTGGTCCGTCAGGCAATCCGCCCTCCTGCCCCGGCGCTAGCAGCAGGTCCCGGAGTGCCTTTGGAGAAGCGCGGCAATGCGGACAGGGCTGCTCAGACGAGACCGCAAAAAACGATCGATCCCTTCCAAAGGTACGACAATCTGCGTGAAAAAGGGTTGTGGTTCCCCATCCCTGGTCCTGCAGATACGATTGATCAGGACAAGGGGGGCGTTAGATCTGCGCTGGCGGACGTCGGCATCGGCTATATCGGGTGGACACATAACTCCTTTGCAAGCAACCAGCTACCGCATGCAGCCAGAAGCACTATCGCAAACCAGCTCTATATGGGCCAGAATCCGACTTTCGCGTCGGCGAACCTCATGATCGTCACCTACGATCTGAGCCGGTTCGGCATTGCCGACGGACAGATTGTCGTAGGAGCCGAGCAGCAATACTGGACGTGGGATCGCCCAGGGCCAGATCGAGTGGGACTCAATACGCTCGCCTACTACCAGACTTTCTTCGACAGGACACTAGAGCTCAAAATTGGCTACCTCAGAAACCAGAATGAATTCACCGGTACATTGTTCGGAGGGATTACAGGATCGAACATGTCTGCCTTGTTCCAGGCAGGGATGAGCACCAATGCCGCGCCCACGCCGGCGGTCAACTTGAAGTGCAATGTCGACGATCGCTTGTATAACAAGGTCTCCGTCCAGCGCTCAATCAGTCCCGATGGTCCCTATGCCCACATAACGGAGAATCCCACTGGCTTGAACTGGAGCACGGCCAATGCAGGCATCCTTTTCGTCGAAGAAGCCGGCTACAAGAGCAAGGCTGCTCCCGGCTTACCCGACACGTGGCTGCGGGCGGGCATTGGCTTCAACACTAGCCGCTACACGGATTTGGCGGATCCCAAGCAACAAAGGAAGAGCGGAAATAATTTTCACTACATCGCTGCGGACAGGCAGCTCTGGCAGAGTGACGCCCTTGGGTCGCCGTCTCGCGGCATCTACGGCGGCTTTTCCATCATGGGAGCTCCACCTGAGCGCAACAGGATAAGCCGGTATTACGAGCTTCGTCTTTATGCGAAGGGACCTTTTGATAACCGGCCCAGTGATCTGATTGCCCTCGTTGCGACCAACACGGCCTGGAGTACGCTTGCAGTGGATGCTGCTCTGGCTAAAGGCCAGCTTGCGCACCGCGATAGCACAGCAGTCACGGGAACATACATCGCGCATCTCGCTCCGGGGATATATGCAAGCGTCGGACTGTCATACATTCATTACCCGACAAGCATCACACACACGCCCCAAACGGAACACGCGCTCAATCTGTTGGTATCTACGTTGATATTCTTCTGATCATCGCAAGCGCCGTTCTGCTCCGACGTTATCGTGACGCATGGGACCGGACCTTCGCGATCCCCTTGAAGGGACCGGCCGCATCTGCGCTAGACCGTTCGAGGGAAGCAAACTACGTGGAGCAACGACCCAATTTTCGAGGACATTTTCCAGATTGTCTCGCCTTGCATAGACAGCAGGTTCGCAAGGCACGCAACCTACGATGATTTGCGAGAGCCTCCTGATCAGATCTCGGTTACAGCTACTTATCGAATTGAGCGGGGTGGCACTCCGAGCATGAGCTGGGACAGATAAGGAATGTCGCGCACGGTCCAGCGAACCGCTAGCGCGACGGCAACAATCGTTGTCCCCAGAAATGCAGCCGCGGCAGACCTCATTGTGGGGTCCCAAAGTTCTCCATACTGTATGGAATCCATGAGACGGAATACGGTACCCTGAATCAAGTACAGCACGAGCGTGCTCGGTCCCAGTTTTTCGGCGATAAAGCGGACCACCCGATTTGAGCGACCAATATTCCAGCATCGAAGCAGGACCTCAATCATTACCACTGAGGCAGCTGCGGAGCCGAGAAACATCAGAAGCACATTTTTTGCCGACTGCAAATCCTGGACCACAGCGAGATTGTTGTAGACATAAGTGTCGGTGCGCCAGGCCAGAAAGCACATCATAGCCGCTATTGAGGCAGACATAATCAAGAACACCCTGTGAGAGCGCATTATGCTCGTCCACCGTTCTCTCGACTGCGCAAATAAGAATCCCAGGCAAAAAAACGGGTACATATACTTTATAAGAGGGAATATGGAAAAAGTCAGAGGCGCAAGCACGACCAGAATGACGGATACGAACAAGGCCCAGGGCAACCAACGATTGAAGATCGAAATAGTTTTAGTGAGGATGAAACAAATGAACGCGGCCCATACGAACCAGTATGTGCCGACGAACTCATTCAGGAACTGCAAAACGGTGTCTGGTGCGCCCGCCGATCGGGGAAACACGGCAAACTTTAATGACTCCAGAAGAGAGCACCAAAACAGCATCGGCACCAGGAGCTGCGTCGCACGACTGCCGATAGCTTGCGTGAACGACTTTGCCAGTAGCGCTCGGCAAGAAAGATAACCGCTTATCGCCATAAAGAGGGGCATGTGGAACATGTAGATCCATTTGAAGCATGCCGAATCCCAAAATCCTTCATTTTGGTAGAGGATATATTGGATCAGGTGACCGGTGATCACTAAAATGATGAGCACTCCTTTGGTGAAGTCCAAAGCGAGATCGCGATCGTGCGCTATCTCAGGCACAATCTTTCCTGTTACATGATCTATCAACATCTCGGCACACTTTATCCAACCAGCCGAATACATGCTGGGGTTGGCCAGCACCTATTGTTAATGGCACGTCGCTGTTGCGTAGTCTCTTTGCATGGAAATCGAGATATCCGATGACAGCGGAGACAATTGTCACCGAGGGTCTACGCTCCAATAGCTGACTGTGCGATAAAGACCGAAAGGAAGGGGGAAACGAGCTATACGATGGTTTATCGATTTTTGTCGCACCAAGCTCACTTTCATCGGCTTCCCGGGTCCAGCGGGCACTTGCACTCTGCTCCCGAGCGGACCCGGTGTTTGCGGCGCGAGGAGACTTTGCATAGCGGCGCAATAACTGAACTGCGCATGAAGGCTTAAGCTATGCAGGTTGCGAACTACCGCGCCCGCCGAGGAATTTGGGCACTTGTCCATCGCCAGCACGCGGCGCGGTGCTCCGTCGATCACGAATGCGTTCAATCCGTAGTAGCTGCGGTTTTCAAGACAAGAATTGGCGGACTATGTGAAAGGATCAGGGATGCAGAAAGCAGGTCCGGGCATGCACCAAATTCGTAGAATCCGTTGAGCTTGGCAGATTCTGCAAAGAGAAGGCAGGACGGCGGGACGGTTCAGGCGGTGCCCCTGCAACCGATCCATCGCCTGCCAATAGCCTCGCCAACATAGAACGCCTTACGCGAGCTGCCCCGCCGAAAGTCCGATTGCAGCCCTGCTGCCTCTTCAGCCACGTTCAGGATAAATGCGTACGCGCTGGCGGCCGCCTTCGCTTTCCACCAATTCGCCCTTGTAAGGCACTCCGCGGATCTCGAAATAAGTCGGGCGCCCAACTTCGGGCATGATGCCCTGGCCTTCAAGGACGCGGATAAGGTAATCCGGCAGGAATCGCTCTCGGTGCTCCCATCCCCCGCGGATCAGATACCCAAGATCAACAGGCCCCTCACCGGATTGCGCGGCTGACACGATCGGCCGGGGACGATGGAGCGACTGAGACGGGCCAGGTTCATCCGGCTGGCTCACGCGGGGATGATGGATCAGGCGAACATCCCTGCGGCCTCCCGGTCCAAGCGTCGCCGAATAGCGCTCCCCATTGATCACAAACTGACTTGGCCCGAACTGGTTTGGCAGCAGATGGATATTGCCCAATACATCGATCAACACGTCTGAAGCCGTCTGGGAGCCGTGGCGCCAGCCGGTGCCAACGATCGCGCCAATATCCCGCACCTCCGGAGCCGCCCCCGGCGGTCCCGCGAACGACGAGGCGTCTGCAAATTCAGATGCTGGCGCAGAGCGCGCATCATCGCGCAAGTTGTGAGGTGTGGGTGGATCCAGATCAACGAAGGAGTCCAGACCGCCGTAGATGTTTGACGATCGAGGCCTCACGGACGACGGCGATGCGGGGTCTTGCATCTGTTGCCCAAGCCAGGCCCAGGCTCCGGCGCTCGGCGTCGCCGGGGTTGCGGGAAGCTGCTGCGACGAACCGGCCTGCCAATGGCTGGGCGGCGGTGGCATCAATATGTTGGGCCCGGGGACCTGCTCGCGACGCCAATCCCAGGTTCCCGCGCTCGGGCTACCTGGCGTTGCGGGAGGATCCTGCACTGCATGCGGCTGTCGAGCAGCTTCCCGAGAAGTCTGGCCCGGATCCTCAGGAGGCCTCAATCCAAGCGCCCTGTTCGCCTCCAGGATCTGCTGGTATCGGCCAAGTTTGACCAGATCAGCGTTGATCTTCTTATCGTTGGTTTCGAGCCTGTACTCCTCGAGATCCCGGACAAACGCGGGGGCGGAAAGTCGGCCGGCCATTGGTGGCCTGTCATGGGTCTGCAGCCACTCACTCAGCTTAGACATGCGGCGAGCTTGCCTGTCGATTGTCGCCGGCTCGATCCTGTGTGTCGCCTTTTCCGCCGCCACCCACATGCCGATGAGGGTTGCGTCCGCTCCGTGAGGAGCCAGTCGGCGGAGATCAGGCGCCAGGGCGTTTCCGGCACCGACCTCACGGAGCTTCTTCAAGGCCGCCTTGATGCGCGTGACGCGGTCCTTTGCATAGGTGTCGACGTCCTCATCGAGCTCAGCTTCCAGCTGGTGGTTTTCCACCTCGGGATTGTCCTGCTGCGCGTTATCCAATTCGCGGCTAATTCGATCCGCAATTGAGGGCCTGCCGGCCGTGCTCAAGCGCGCGCTCAAATGGCGCAAATCGGTTGCTGCATTCTTGATCGTGCCGTCGGTGAGTTTACCCGCCGCCTTGTTTCGGAAATCTTTAATGAGCTCCTCATCGGCCGCAGAGACCCCGCGCGTCCGGCCCGGCTGCCTCGCATAATCAATTCGTAAATTCGTCGAAAAGAGGTCAGATTGCCCCGCCTCGCGCGACGACTTTTCGCTGCCACTCCGGCCAAGCGCCTTGCCGATTCCCGACTTGAAGCGTGACCATAATCCGAGGCTTTTTCCGCTCTTGGCCGACGCGGCAGACTCTGGGTCCGGAAAGCTGTAGCGTGCGCTGCTGAACAGATCATCTCGCAAACCAGACTGCGGCACTTGCGTCGAAGCGGGAAGCTGAAAGCTGAGAATGTCTACGCTCCGGCGCGTGTCGCCGAGCGCACCCTTCCTAAAAGCGGAGTGCGGCGGCGCCCGCATCGAACCGCCGAAATCGTCCCGCCGGACTGCTCGACCACCTCCTGCGGGAGGCCGATCAGGCGAAGGTGACTTGCTTTGATCAGACGGACCGAGATGCAAATCCTCCATCCGCTGCTCAAAGTCGCCTTGCTCGCTTGACTCGCCCGATCGCTGCCCCGCCCGCCCCTGCAGCGCGGCGTACTCCCGCATCCAGGCTCCTGAATCGAAGAATGGGTCAACCGGATCCATCCTGCTCTCCTCATGTTTGTATCGACTCTGCAGCAATCCATACGACCTGGATTACGGCGAGATAGCAGCTCGTTCAGATTCTCGATTGTTGTAGCCGCAACCTTTCAAAAAGCTGACGAGATCAGGATATTGCTGCGCGCGAGACCGGCGTCGCATCGGCGCCCGCCTGACGACGGACGGGGTCGTTCCAATTTTGCCGCACCTCTTCGCCGGTCTCGTGTTCGAGCCGACGAAATTGGTCGCCGGTGGATCGCCGAATTCAAGCATCACGGCGGGACTCACATAGCTGCTACCAGTCTCAATGGATCATACGTGACGAGCATCTTGTCGTCCTTGGCATCATTTTTGATAGTGAGCTTGTCCTGTTGTAGGCGTTCATTGATGACGCACAACGTCTTTTCCCCGACGCAGACCGGGAGGCGTTCTCGTGCCTTGGAGTTCACTGCAGTTCTGAGGGACCGAATTGTCATCGATTGTGTTTCGCCAGGTTCGGAGCTGTTGCTCGAATGCCGTATGTGAGATCCAGGTCGTCCGGGAACCGGCGAACTGCGCCGTAAGCCTTGGAAAGGGACGTTCCGCCCTTGAAGACGAGATTCTCGCCCAGTGGCCACCAGCGCGTTCAGGCGTCAACGACCCAAACATTCTTTTTCGGGAAGATGTGCAGGCCGTCCTGAGTTCGCAGCAGTAACGGTGAGCGCCTCTCGGGATCGGATAGGTTTAAAAGTTTATCCAGCACGCAGCTTGCTTACGGGCCTCGCAAGCCGAGTTGGCAATGAAGATCCGGCAGACTTGGATTCGCTCACTTCAATCGGGCTTCGTCTTTGACTGAGGGACCAAAAGGTTTCTCGTGCAGTCTCGGGATCGCCGCGCTCGAGCGCGCGCACGACCTCACCGGCACGACGGCTTGCCATCGTAAGCTGCCAACGCGGTGCATGCTTGAACTAGAAAAACTTGCTTGCCACGATGGAGCTCGCGGGAAGCCCCCGAAGTCAAATAAACCTGCCGAACAGTCAGCTACCTCGTCAAACCGAGTTGGTTGGCTGAGCCAGCGCCTGCGCAACCAATAATTTCACCGCTGCGCGCCTTGGTCTCCTGAACAACTTTTCGACCGACTGAGCTCTCGTCCCGAAGCGGCTTTCGACGCGACGCAAATGCGCGTCGCCTCGCGCGCGGGAACTTTCGTCGCTCGGCAAGACCGAAAGGCCCTGATCGACGGCAGCGCACTTGCCAAGGTGCAAAAGCACCTTGGCAGCGATGGGTGAGGCTTCACGATCGATCTTTACGTATCGCCCGCAGAGCAATGATAAATATCTCTGCGGCGGTTTGGGAGCCTCATAGTTTCAGGCCGCGCTCTGCGAGCACACGGTGCATGACCTCGCCTTTGATCTCGCCAGCGATCTCCTTTCGGACTTGGGCGCCGAGAAACCGCTCGGCATCCGGATCGCCTAGAAGACCACGCTCGGCCAGTCGCTGATCCAAGCGGGTTTGAAACTCCTCGCCCATGGCTTCGACGAGCCGGTCTCGCATCGCTTCATATTCGCCCGGAGCGATGCGCCTCAGCACCGTCTCCCAGGGTTGCCAGCGGCTTGCCATGTAGTCGGTGAACTGGCTTGCTTCCCGCCCCCGGACCAGGTTGAGCGCCTCCGTCGCATCATCCTCGCTTACGTGAGAGACCGCCAGGAAGCGCATGTCAGGGGCGACATGACTGAGCTCCAGTGGCTCGCGCAGCCGATGTTGATAGGCCAGGTAGACTTCGATGTCGTCTACGTTCGGGTTGCCGTTGGCGAGCGAGTTGACCCTGTCGCGCGCGATCTCGTCCAACGCCTCCAAGCGGAAGGCGACACGGCCGCGCTGGATCAGATCGCCAAGCCGATCGTCATATACCCCGTCCTCGACGTCAGCGTTGAGGCGCGCGGTCTGCATACCATTCCAGTGCAAGGTGACACGATCCTCGCAGCTCGCGTTGGCCTCGGAAGCCTGCGCAAAGCACTGCTCGCGCAATGTCGGATTGGCGGCCGCCTGCCGCAGATCATCAGCCACTGCCTGCCGAAACCCGTCATTGCCGTAGTTCACAGTGGCTCGCAGCCTCTCCAGGAACTGTGCGTAGTCTTGGGCGCCGGGCTCATCCGCAAAGTGCTGCCATTCGCCCAGCGCGGCCGGGTCGTCTGCGAGCCAGTGTGCGGCAGCCTCATGCAGGGATTGCTGCGCAAGCTGCGGTGGCGCTTCAGCCGCCAGAGCGAGAACATCGTCCGGCAGCGGGTTATCCCAGAAGTCGAGGCTCTCCAGATGCGGGTAGTAGAGGCTATTATGCGGTACACGAGCTTCTAGAACACCTTCAGGCAGGTTGGTCAGCCGGTTACCGCTGACATTGAGTGATTGGAGCGTGCTCGGAAGAGGGTCGGGGAGGTTGGTCAATTGATTGCCGCTGACATTGAGTTCAATGAGCCACGAGGGGAGGGACTCGGGGATGTCGGTCAGCTGATTGCCACTGACCGCAAGCGCGGTGAGCCCGCTCGGGAGAGCGTCCGGTAAGCTGGTTAGCCGGTTGTCGTTTGCGTTCAGGATCTGCAGTCCGGCCGGAAGGTTTGCCGGCAGACTGGTCAACCTGTTATCAGCGACCTCCAGCTCAGAGAGGGTTGCCGGAAGATCGTCCGGCAAACTGGTCAAGCGATTATGGCTAAGGAGAAGATGCTGGAGACCGGGTGGGAATATAGCGGGCAGGCTGCTTAGCTCGTTGTGCCTGGCGCGCAGTTCCAGCAACCTTGACGGCAGTGCGGCGGGCAGAGCGGTCAGCGAGAGGGAGGACAAATCGAGCGAGTGCGAACCTGTGTTATCCGAATTCCTGATTCGTCTGCGCCCCTGTCGCCTATTCTCGGCTTCGCCCTGCCCCTCTTCGGCAACCCAATTGTCCAGGATCTGCGCGCGCGCGGAGGCTGGGGTCCGATACCCTGTCAAGGTTTCGACCAAATTCGCCACGGCACGATTGAAGCCGCCGAGGTAGCTTTCCCGCTCCCCTTCTTCAAAAGTATCCGGGGCGGAACCTGCGCTCCGCTGTGCCTGTCCTATGTCCATCAACTTTCTCCCTCGCCAGAAACTTGAAGAATACGCCTGCCGCTGCGCAAGGCTACGAAGCAGGAGGTTGCCCGCTGCCACAATAATCATTCGAGCGAGCGCACGTGGGTCGGGGCGCCCCCCTCCTGGTCGAAGCGGTACAGCTTCACACGAGTTGGAGGCGGCGAATGGATCAATGCTGCTGCAACGTTTGCTGCCATTTCGTTGGGCGGACAGATCCGGAGGACCGCCAACGCGAAAGCGTTCTGCCCCTAGCACGGTCACCTGTCGATTAGCTGACGAGCCTCGCTGCAGAACATCCAAGTCGCTTGGTTTATCACCAGTGGCAAAGACCAGCGTGGCACCGATTGGGTTGGCAGGTGAAAGGACCCCGCGGAGTTGAGCGTTCGAGCGACTGCCGCTCTTCGTCTTTCACGCACTCGGCCGAAAAGGCTTCATTTGCCTGCCATTGAGATATCCCACCATCGGCGCGCTGGGCGCGGCGTTTAAGTGCTGCTGCGCACGGGAGATAACTACCCGCGACCGCGATCAATTTCTTGCTCCAAATCGTTTTACCGACTTCTGCCGGCTTTGGTGCCATCGTTGCCCTTACGGCGATAGGGCTGTCAGCTTGTCGAAAGATAAGTGTCCTAGGTCCTAGAGCGTGTTGTCATGGGCTGGGTTGGCTCAGTGTCGTAAGGGGAGTGGAATGGATCCTTTTGAGGCAGGACAGATTCGGCGTGGCGGAGGCACTCCTTCTGCATCTTCCCAACAAGATGGGGCGGAAGGCCGGGGGGCGGCACAATGGGATGCTTTCGTGACGGGCTTCGCAGCAAACTCCGGGCATTCAACCCATGCGGCGGCCGAACAAGACGAGGCGCTCGAGAATTGGGCTGCTGAACCGCACGTGGGTCCTCTCGAGGACCGGGACGAAGCGGCAAGGCGGGTCAATGCTCTGGGTGAAGACGCCATGCTGGATCTCCAGTCGCTGTCCCTTACCAGTCTGCCCAGACTTCCAAGCGAAATTGTCGTGCTCGATGTGCCCTTCAACCGGCTTACCAATCTGCCTGACGAACTCCCCGCTTCGCTCCAGCGTCTTGATGTCAGTGGCAATCAGCTGAGCAGCCTGCCCCCGCTTCCGGGCGGGCTCAGAGGCCTCGACGTGAACTCGAACCGGCTGGAGAGCCTACCTGCCGTCCTGCCTGCCGGGCTCCAATTTCTTTGCGCCAACCACAATCGGCTGCTGAACCTACCTGACGCCTTCCCTGCTTCGCTCCAATTTCTCCACATCAGCCACAATCAGCTGACGAGTCTACCGGCGCCGCTCCCTGCTATGCTCGAATATCTCGACGTAAGCCAAAATCAACTGACGGATCTGCCGCCGGCTCTCCCAGCTTCGCTCCGGTTTCTCGACGTAAGCCAAAACCGTTTGACGAGTCTGCCCGAGGACCTGCTGACGGCCTTGGGCGATGATGGCACCCTAGTTCTGACTGAAAATCCGCTGTCTGAGCAGGTCCTGGCGAACCTGAGTACAATCCTAAGCGCGGAGGATTATGTCGGCCCGACTGTCCACCTTTCGCACGACGACGAAAGTGAATCGTCCGGGACAGACGATGAGCAGGCGGACGCTCTCGCTGAAACAGTTGCAGAATGGCTGAAGGGCAATCCACAGGAGGTCGATCGGGAGGTGCTTGCCGCTTGGCAGAACTTTGCAGAAGAGCCGGGCGCTCGGGAATACGGGCTTTTCCTCGCCAAGCTGTTCGAGTCCGTCAGCTCTGGCAATGAAGGGTTCCGGCAATCGGTGGCCAATGATCTGCGTCAGGCGGCAAAAAACCCGCAATTGCGTGCCCAGTACTTTCAACTGGCATGGGATGCCAACCAGAGCTGCGAGGACCGCAGAACATTAACCTGGAACGGAATGCAGACCGCGCGCCTCATCGCGGAAGTCGAGAACGGCCTCTATGACAACAAGGCACGGCTTGCCGATCTCGTCGAATTGGGGCGCGTCATGTTCCGCATGGACGCGCTCGAGGCGATCGCGCGCGATAAGGCTCACTCGCTCGCCTCGGTCGACAACGTAGAAGACATCGACGCCGTTGAAGTCTTTCTTGCCTATCAGAACAAACTGCGCGAGCGGCTGGGACTACAACACGTCGCGCCGGACATGCGCTTCTTTGAAGTTTCCGGCGTTACCGACTCTGACGTTGACAGCGCAGAGACATCCGTGCGGAACAGGGAGGCGGCGGAATTTGCCGACTATTTGGCAATGGATTGGCAGCCTTGGGACGATGTGATTCGCCGCATCGCACCTGAAGAGCATGCCAAGACGCAGGACCAGCTCATTGGTGCAATGGGAAAGGAGTTCGACAGCCGAATGGAGCAACAGCTCGCCGATCAAGGCCTGACCGGGGCTGAAGCTGGCCTCGTCGAAGATGCCAAGCGAGTGTTGGGTGCCGCAGTTCGCAAAGAGATCGCCCGTGAGATCAAGGGCGCTCTAAGAGACAAGGTGCTCAATGATCTCGGCCTCACCCTGTGAAGCCAGCTTTGCTGCAGGAAGCTGTTAATTCCTGCTACAGTTTCCCTCTGGTGCGCCGGTTTGTGCCCGAGAGCCTTCACGTGATGCGCAGCAAGCGGAGCGGCGCCGATCTAGAAACCGGCGCTGCTCGACTCGTTCCAGCGGGTGTTTCCCGAAAGCGACGATGGCCGATCTCGCGATGAGGCGGATGATCGTCGGCTGCTATCGAGGGCCGCATGGATACGGGCAAATTGTCGAAATCGGAGAGCCGATACGCGCGTTTGTACGGCTTCGGAGCCGGCATGGAAGAACGCCGGATTCCACCGTACTTGCACCGCGTGTCGGCTGATCGAGGAGACCGCTGCTGGCTGAGCTACGAGGGGCCTGACCATCACTGGCCGAACGAAGATAGCCCCGAAGCATCAGCCACTTCGTTCTCCAGAGATCTGCGCAGGCGCTGAGCAAGAAAATCAGCCGTTCCCAAGCGATGACGACGGTGCCGACGTGACGGTCCGTAGAGCTTGCCGACACTGATCCGCCGAAAACGGACAAGATGATCTGCGAGCTGGAGCGGGCGCTGTGGGCGGACCGCGAACCGATGAGATCGTCGCGCCTGCCCCTTCTGTCGGTGTGACTCCGGCGGCAGTTGGGTTGCTGTACAAGACTCTCCATCACAATCAGGCTCTCCTCCCGTCATTCACCCGAGGATCGCCGTCGAACCCCTTCACCGTGAACGTTGCTCTTTGTTTCATCCTGAGTCGTTGGCAGCCAATCTGTGACACCCCCGAAGAACACGCTCAGCGACCATCTCGCAGCTTCGCCCTCTGTCAGCTGATGGGAATGAGGCTCGCGGCCTGAGGGGTTAGCCCCGACGCCGAAGGATCTGTATTCAGCATAATAGCTTGTCCTCAACGTATTCGTCTTGCCGGGCGTCCATTCGCGCCACCCTTCCGCGGTGACGGGGGCATCTATCTTCGCCGACAGGAAGACCACGGTGGCGTAGGGGCGCCAGGGGCGGCCAAGTGCGATAGAGCGCGCAGCAGGGTCGGCACTCAGCCTGCAATGATCAAACACATAGCCACTGTCCTCATCCGGCACTGCCTTGCTCTGAGCGGTGTAGATGACCGCTTGATTGGCGATGCCGTGCAACTCACATTGCCGGAACCAGGCCTTGGCGTTGCCAAATATGAAATCGACATGCCCTTCGATGTAGCAGTTCGAGAAGTATTGTCGTGACATTCTGCCGTTTGGTCCCTTGCCCGCAAACAGCGTGTCCTGGGCGCCGAGCAGACGGACGCGCGTAATGACGTCCCTATCTCCGGTAACGGACAGCGCTACCGCCTGCGAGGGTGGATTGGCCGGATCGAGGGCGTAGTCGTTCTGGATGGTCAGATTCTCGAGCCGGAAGTCATCGCCGGCGGCATCCAGCGTCGCCGAACGGGCGGTTCCTCCTACATTGATCGCGCCGTCGCCATACACAATGACCGTATCCTCCGGCTTCCTGCCAGTCCCTTCGATATGAATACCGGATTTGGAGATTTTGACCTTCTCGCGATAGACGCCCGGCGCGATCCGGATATTTCCGCCTTCCGCCGGCAACGCGTCGATGGCTTGCTGCAAGGAGTGATAGTCTGCAGTTCCGGCATGCGACACCGATAGTGCCTGAGCGTACGCTGCCGAGATGCAGAAACATCCCGCCAGAAGTGCAGCGGCGGAAATGAAAATTCGCATGTGATCTCACACTTCGTTTCTCAGCGGGATAGTCGCCGCGCATCGACACGAGATTGTCAACGCCAAATCAGAACCTGCTCGTCACCTTGGCATTTTCGGCCTTGCAAAACCCTCGCCAAATTGCAACCAACTCGGGACATGAGGCCGACCGCGTACAGTAATCTTGGCCCCAGATGCGGAACTCACCATCTGAGTTCGGTGCCGGGTGTAGTGCTTACTGATTGCCGTCGCGGAATGCCCTGGAACATACCTCCGATCCGCGCAGCAGCGGTTGTGTAGCTCGTCCGGGCAGCGGGGGCCATACGTCAGAGTGATTTGCGGTGACCTTCGCATGTTCAAGTTGCCAAGTCGCGGAATTGGCGAATCGGACATCTTCGAGTGTCACGTCCAGGGCATGCCGCTCGTCTACGCCGCGCATCAGCAGCACACCAGTGTCGCCATGCACATGACGGAGAACGATTTGCCGATAGACCGGAATCCTCGTGCCTTGAGCGCGCGGATCATATTTTGTATCGAAGGCCAGCGGCCACCGGTTGCCCCGCAGGCACACGTACTCATAAGTCACGCCCTCGACCAGACCGCCTCGACTAACATCGCTCTTGATGCGCAGGCCCGACGTCGTACCATCCAGCGTCAGATTACGCACCAATATGTCTCTGGCCCCGGAATTCACCTCGCTGCCGATCGACATGCCATGCCCCCAGCCGAAATAATTATCAATGATCGAGATATGGCTGCTTGAGCCATTGTCGCCGGCCTTGATTGCGACGTTGTCGTCACCGGTACGGATCACGCTGTGGGTGATGGTCACATCCTGACTGGCGCCAAGATCGATGCCATCGGTGTTGCGGGCATCCGCCGGCGAATCGATCGTGAGGCCCCAAAACGTGGCACCTTCAACCCGGTTCATCGCGACATGAAAATTGGCAGCGTTGCGCAAGGTGACACCAGAGAACGTGATGTCCAGCGCATGATCGACCTGGATCAAGCGTGGGGCGTTCTGATTGCCGCCCTGGGCTTGGGCGCGGCGGGCTAGCTGCCACCAGGTTTCCGCGCCGCCGCCGATCATTGCGCCGCCCTGACCATCGATGATGCCCTCTCCGTAGATGCCGCCGCCGCGCGTTTTAGAAAAGCTGATGAATGGCCGGCAACCGTCGCCCTTTTCTGCAATGCGACCACATTGTCCGAGGCCCTTGTCGTAAGCAGCAGGTTCGGGGATGGCGATCAGTGTCGCACCGCGTCCGACCCATAAGGTCACGCCCGATTTCATCTCGAGTGGACCTGAGTGAAACTCGCCGCGCCCAAGATAAACTGCAGCGCCATCGGGGCAATGTTGAATGGCGTCCTGTAGGCTAACTGTATCGTTCTTGCCGGAAGGCACAGGGCGATCGCAGACCGTCTGAGGTGCAACAGGTTCGGCGATAGTCCGGCGGTCTTGCGCTTTTGCGGCGGGGCAGACAACCATGGAGGCGAGTATGGATAATAGGGCCCAGCTGCGAAAACGCTTTGTCATTGACCTGCTCGTGCTTTGTCACGCCCACGTTTGGCGCGTGCCTTTTCTGGTATTGAGCGCTGGCTCGATCGAGCCGTCGCGCGCGTCACTGGCCCGCGCAAGATGACATTTATAAGACGCAGCAGAGGCCTGAACCTTACGATTGCGCAGCAGCACCTTGCCTATGCGCGAACAAGACGAAGCGTTGTGCGTTAGTCCAAAATCCAAACAGCTTCTCAGCGTTCTCACACTGAGAGAGTGCCCAACCGGCCCCGATTTTCGGCATCAACAACTGCGCGTGAATCCGGACGCTGCGTCGGATCGACGTTTGATCGAAGAGCCGCACTACAAGAAGTGACAGGAGCGCCCACGGTCACCTGACCACCGAAGCTGCCGTTCAGCCAGGAGGGCGCACCGCAACATTTGTAGCGACACGTCGTTGGACGAACGCGGGGCGATCGGCTTTCACGGCGGCAAGATCGAGGTCGAGCGCTCGCGGGGTTAAGGAAATCGACTGTTCACCGCCGCTGACGCTAGGAGCTGTCGAAGGCGATCCGCGGCGCTCCGATTGGGCCTCGTCACTTAGCCGCTGCCAGATCGCCTCAGTGGGAGCCACGGGTGTGCACCCGACACCTCGCCGAAGCCGCAGCCCGCACGCGCCTGACCTTGACTGCTGATGAACCTCCTCGCTGTTCTTGAAGCGCCCGCAAAGCCATACCTACGTGTTTGTTCTCCTTGAACACGGTGTTAGAGAGCCGATTTCGTGCATTGTCATCACTGGCTTCGAGCGACTGGTCGCGCTCGCCGGGGAAACGCGCCACCTTGTAAAGCATTTGAAGATACTTCTCAGCAGTCGCCGTGACAGTTTTTGTCGAGCACTGACGCCGCTCATCATCTCGTGAATGTAATCAAAATCCGCGCGACACATTCGGCGGCGGTTTGCGGCCGAGGCGTCGGGCAAGGCCAGCGGAACCGTTCCCGCGCGCCGCATCCAATCGCTGCTCAAAGGCGTCTTCTACCGGCTGGTTCGGCTGCTGATCGTCTGACGGCGTGCTGTACCGATGGCGGGGGTCCTGTGTTGGATATCTCGAAATTGTGCGAGTCCATGCCAGTCTCCCGTCCAGGATCACTTCAGTGGGTTAGTCCGTACTCGGAGAATCTTTCGAGAAGCTGACGAGGCTACAGCCGGCTCCGGATCGCATTCGCACCGGGAACCAGGACTGGGCGGCCATGGAAGACTATGAACCGATCGAGGGGCTAAACTTGGCCGAGGGATTTGCGCGATTCGGATCCGAGGCCGCCTTGTCGGCGATCGAGCGAAGATTGAAGCAGGTGCTTGGTTCGAACGATATTGATCTTCTAGATTCTGACACGGCAGCACACGGGGCATGCACTGACGAGTTGCGTGAAAGACAGCATCTTCTGCCACTTCCATTTCTCGAGAGAGTGGTCGCCCGATGTTCCTACAACGGAGCCTCCGGAGCCGTCTCTAGGATCGCCGCGCACGGCACGCAAACCGCGCTCGATGTATTGCTAGAAATCCACACGGGCGCCACCGCCTCGCTCAAGGGAGCGGTTATGGATTCGTTAGAAACGCTGGCGGGCCGGTTGGGCGCATGAATTCGGCTGACCGGCAAGGGCAGACCTGAGGCAGCAACAGTTTGAAGTGACTGCAAATCGAAGATGCTACCAGGAGCGGCGGCAGACCTCCCCTCGTCGGCCACCAAGCAGGTATCCCTGAAAGGCACGCCATATGGTCTATTGTCCTTAGTCCTAGGACAAAGGACGGAGCGAATTTGTACGAAAAGTCAAGACCTTGTTGTATTGCTGAAGCTCGTGAGCCTTCAGCAGGCCAAAAATGAGGGCGATGCGCATCCTGGGGAGGCTGCGTATCACGATGACCCTTACTCCGTACGCAGCCTGGAATCAGCCCTTGGTATCAGCAAGACAGAGGTCAATGCCTCGATCAACCGGAGCCTTTCGTCGGGACTTGCGGTCAAAGATCGGGAATCCGGCCACGCAAAGCCTAACCGCCGCAATCTTCATAATTTTGTGGTGCACGGATTGAAGTTCGTTTTTCCGGCTAAACCGGGTGCGATGACCCGGGGCATCCCCACCGCCTTTGCCGCCGCCCCGCTTAAAAATCTTATCAGCGCAGGAGAGTACATTTATGTCTGGCCGTATGCAAAAGGCAAAGACATGGGGCAGGCGGTAGAACCGTTGTACAAAAGCGTGCCCCAGGCCATTCAAAAAGACGATCGTCTGTATGAATATCTGGCCCTATCGATGGTGTCAGGCTTGGAAATCAAAGGGAGGCTGGGTTCGCGGCCGAGCGTCTATCGGAAAGGCTTCTCAGAAAATGACCACCGTTAAAGACCGATTGCTTCAAATGTTGCAAACGGTCGCGCAATCTTTGGGAGATGAACTGCGCGAGCGGCTAGTATTTGTTGGCGGTTGAAATCCAAAACGCAGACGATGATGTTCGCTGCTACATTGCAGAGAAGTTCAAAGCGCTCTTAGGTCATGAGGATTTTGACCATTTCCTCGACGGCAATATCAAGGGACCTGAAGGCCGGGTCGATATTGTACGAGAGCGCTTTGTTGCCATAAGCCAGAGCGATGCTGGCGAGTGAGAGGGGAATGGAGATCAACTGGCGCAGTGAGCAAGGAAAGAGGACGCGCGATAACCGGGATTGCGGGGGAGTCGGAGTGCGCGCCGATGCCGTGTTATTTCTCCTTCTCGACGGTTCAACCTCTGGCCAAACAAGCGGTGACCTTGCCCGGCAGATTACCCGCGATGCCGTAGATTGGTACGTCGGCCACAGACGAAGCCGCAACGATAGAAAGCCTCAGCGCGCAGTTGCGCCGCACTCATCGCAGTTTATCTCCGCGGTTTGCGCTGCCGCGAGAGCTTGAGATCGCGTGCAGCTCCGGACATGGCGGTCAGCGTGAAGCGCAAGGCGTCGGCTCCAACTCGTCCACCAGTTCCAGAGGGTCCATAACGTTCCCCTGGACTTCGACATCTTGGCGCGGACCGAACCAAGCCGGGATGCGATGACCCCACGAGAGCTGGCGCGAGATGGTCCAAGCACTGCGTTTTAGAGCGTTTGTTGTCCATGTTTTCGATAGTGGCGAATACATGAAGAGCCGTGGCATTGGCCTAGCGTAGTCCCCACTTTTCCTGAAAGTTGAGTCGTGCTTCAAGGGTACATGAGCAGCATCCCTGAGCGACAGCGATTAGCTTGACGAAGGAGTGACCTGCCATTGCTTTTCATCCAGCCGCAGTTAGAGTCTCGGGGTTTTTGCAGCGAGACCGAAGTTTGGACCACTCAGAACTAGAGTTTTGCGCCTCTTGCAGCGAGACCGAACTTTGGACCACCCGGAACTAGAGTTTTGCGCCTCTGATCACGTTGGCGGGCTGGTGGCGCCGACGTGGGTGTGCAGCAAAATCGGTGGTCGATTTCCGATTGCCCCATGGGGCCGTTCTTCATTGTACTATCTGCGCCAAGTCTCCACTTTTTGCTGGGCGTCCGCAGCTTCTTCCAGTTGAAATAGGTCGCCTGGCTGATCCCGGCCTTGCGGCAGATCTTCGCCAGGTCCGTGACCAAACCTGTCGCCGTCAACGTGCGCGGCGGCAGCTTTCAACGGTCCCATGATCGAGGCGGAAACGCCACGGCTGCATCCGGGTCAACAGGATCATCGACGCTTCGCGATTTGGGCGGTCGTGCGTTACGTATTGAATTGTTTGCCGCAGAGTTGCGCTGGCGTTCATCGATGGACGATGAGACCGCTCGAGACTCAAGCCTCCGCTCCAGATCCGCCAATCCTGCCTTACATTCGGCGACAACCGATTGGGCGCGAAGCAGCTTGACCTTGAGCTCGTCCTGTTGCCTGAGTATTTTCTCAAGATCCGAATCGTTCTGCATTAGCTCATTGACCATCTGCAAGCACCGATGCAAGGCCGGCACCTAGCTTCAAGAATGCAGGCTCCGCATGTCGCAGATGCCCCACCCTGAGCCATGGGCTAAAGCGATGTCCAACGACCGCCCAGAGGACGCCTTTACGCTGGCGTTCTCGTTGAGAACCACCATTCGTTGCGAGCCCCTTAGAAGACAATCGGCTTCTGCCCGGCAAACCGGAGCGCGACCTGGAGATCGCAGAGTTCGCGAGGCAGGCGCACGGTTTGGAAAGCGCATCAGGGGACCTCTGCCATCGATCAAGCGGGCAAGTTTCATCTGAATACTTCGACCGGATGCTGAAGGAGCATCATAGTCACAGGTGGTTTCGTCACATCTTCAAGCAACCGGCATGCCAATGCCGATTGAGCGTTTTTATGAAGAAACGATGTCGGTTTTCCCGCAGCACGTAGTTGCAGGCGGTGTTGTTGTCGCGCTTGAAACAAACGGCGTCTTGAGCGAGACAGCCAAGGTCGCAACCACGAGCATCCGCGCACTTTCTAATGAAACTCTGGCAGGACTGGATCGAGTTCTTCCTGCTCGAGCGTCTTGGCTCCATCTTTCGCCAGGTACGCTGCCAGAGCTGCGATACCGGAGTCCGCTGGACATCGAGCGGGTGCCGATTTTTTGAACGGCACTTGTCCCAAACGCTCGGCAACTTCGACGCTCATGAGGTGGGGACGGATCGGTCGATCGACGGCGCGCTCGATGGTGTGGAAGATCCAGGTGCCGTCCGGATCGATGTCCGACCAATGAAAGATCGGCGTCTGTTCGGATACCAATCCTGCGATTGTCCGCAGCGCCTGCTGGGTGGCAAGCGAGGGGTACCCGCCGACATACATGGTCGTTCCTAATCGACCTGGGTCCGCCTCGGCGATGTGCCGATTGAAGCTTGCGAAGTTTTCGATCGTCAGAACGTAGGCTGGCCGCTCCCGGAACCGGACGCGATCAGCCTCCTTGGGAGTGATTCCGAGATAATGCGGAGATATCCTGGAAAGATCGGCTCCGTCGAGGTCGATCTTGCCCGCGATCAGCAGGGGCGGCGCGAAGCGCTCCAGCCCGATCGCTCGCAGTGCCTCGCGGGGGCGGGCGCCAGGCGGAAAGTCCATCATGCCGCTCAAAAGCCGGACCACGGCCCCCTCGATGCGCTCGAGTATCTTGCTGTGCCCCACCGTACGTCGCGAGAAAGTTTTGTAGTCGACGTCCAGATGCTTGTTGTCGAGGATCGCCTGGGCGAGAACGAATGCGTGGCGCAGCGTGTCGACGTCGGACGAACCGAATCCGTGCCACGTCTTACCCCGCGCCCACACCTCTGCGATTTGAGAGCCGCTGTTCTTCAAGGACTCGTGCAGCGCCACTCCGGCTACAAGCCGGACGGCGGCATGCTCCGCGATGCGTGAGGCCGGGGTGCGGCCGAGATATCGGTATAAGATCTCCGCCGAGACCAACCGCACGTGCGCCACTTGGTCTCGGCTGGCGCCGCGCCCCCAGCGGATGGAGACCGCGCCGGCACTTTCGGCTTCCCTGATCTGTTTCAGGAAGGCGTCCGCCGCGACGACTGATGGGAAGGCGGGGTAGTCCGGGTGGGCGATCGGGCTTGCGGCCCCCGCCTCGAAGCGGTTGAGCAGGTCGTTCAGCAGGCCGAGCGCATCCGTGAAACGCCGAGCCATGGCTACTCGGCGGCCAGACGGGTGGCGAGCTCATCTTCGGACATCAGGTCCGGATCGATGGCCATGAGTTCGCGCTTGGCCTTCTCTTTGAGTTCCACCACGGTAGCCCTGGACTGCTCGCCGATCCGGTCCACCTCCACGATGGTGTCCATGTGCTCGAGCACGGCGACGCGCTTCTCGAACGGCGCGGCAATCACGAACTGCAGGCCGAGGTTTTTGTAAAAGCTCATCATCTGCCGCTGGTTCTTGCCGTCCATCTTGGAGAAGGCCTCATCGAACATGGCCAAGGCAAAACCGGCGGGCTTGCCGGCACGACGCTCCGCGCTGCCGTAGACGGCGGCCAGCGAAGCGCCGATGGCAACGTAGATAGGCACCTGCTGTTCGGCGCCAGACCCGGTGCCGCGCCGCTGCTCCCAGCGGGTCGAGCGGCCGGTGGCCACATCCTCCATGTGGATCTCGAAGGTGTAGAAGTTGCGGTAGTCCTCGAACTGGGTGAAATCCTTGTCGGGGTCCTCGAGCAGCGCCTCGAGTGCGACGATCGTATCCTTGTGCGGGAAGTCATCGGGCACGTCGCCCCGGAACAGCATATCGAGCGCCTCCGGAGAGGTTTTGGCGATCTCGATGATCTTCAGGATGGGCTGGAATTCCACCATCTGGGTGCGGTGGAATGAGTATCGCTCGTTATGGAAGGGATGTGCGTAGAGGCTACGGTTCAACGATTGCAGCTCCCGCTCCATCTTTCCGATCCGGGCCGTGAGCGCGTTGATGAACTCGCCGCGCAGCAGGGTGGACGCCTTCTCCGCCGCTTCCCGCGCCTGCCGTTCGTACTGGCGCAGCTCGTTGGATTCGATATCCGAGATGAGCTGCTCCATCCACGGCTTCACCTCCCGCAGCGGCTCGCTTTCCGCGCCGACCTGCGAACTCATCCCGAACTGGTCAAAGTAATCGTAAAGAAGCTCGCGGACCCGTCGCTCGATCCGGGCGCGCTCGTTGTCGGACGCGTCCGCATCCTTCAAGGCCTTCTCGGCGATGGCCCGGTGTTTCTCCGCGGAGCCCTTTTGGGCTGCGGCATCGAGGCGGTCGCGGTAGACGGCCCTGCCTTTCGCGGTGGAGTAGAGTGAGAAGAACTTGCGGTATATCGACCGCGCGACCCTGAGGTTGAGTTCGGAGCCGGGCACGTTCTCGCCCTCTCCGAGCCTCCTCTCCGCCGACCTGACCTCGCCGTCGTGCTCGCCAAACGCCTTCTGCTGCGTCTTTCTCTCCTCCAGCCTCTTCTCCTTCAGCTTCTGCTGCGCCCTCTTTTTGTCGCGAAGCCCCCCGTCCCCCGCGCCGTCGAGAGCATCGAGCCTGGCCTGAGCTTCAGCGATCTCAGTCTGCGCGGCCGCGAAAGCGGCCGCGCAAGCCGCGAGGTCATTACGTTCCTCGCAGATGTTCTTCAGAGCGGCAAAAGCCTGCTCCGCGGCATGGGCCTCCTTTCCCTTGTCGGTCAGAATCCGACCCAGTTCCTCGGCCTGATCCTGCAGGGAGCGCAGGGCGTTCGCCTGGGCCGCCTTTCCGATCTTATGCTGCGAGGATTCGATCCAGCGATGGCTCCGGACGAGTCCGTCGTCGTAGAGGCCGTCCTTCATGATAGCCCGGCCGGGCCTGTTGAACTGGTCGAGCGTGTCCGCGAGACGGACATTGCCGTAGCGGCGCATGATGAAGGCCATCGCGTCCGGATCCTGGCTCCGGAAGATGGAGGGAAAAGTGCCGCGCTCCGGCTTGGCCCTGAACTGCTCGAGCTTGTTTAGGCTCACTAGCGATGCATGGCGAAACTCGCGGCGACCTTCCTTGAAGATTGACGTGGCGGCGCTGATATCCGCTCTGTCCACGAACACGGCTTCCCGGTCGCGGCCTAGGAGCGCCTCGGCGGCTCCTATCCACTCGGGTTCGGCGACGTCGATGATGTCGCAGAGCACGCGCGGCACCATTCCCCTCTGCCGCAGCCTGCGGCAAAGAAGTTCAGTGTCGTCGCCGAGATAGGCGCGCGCCCCTCCGGCGGCGTGCTGTCGGATCCGTTCGAGCACCTCGTCGCGGCGGCCTCGGAGCCCGGAAAGCTCCGCGATGATCGTTTGACGCGCTTCGTCGATCTTCGGCAGCCATTTGGCGCCGCTTGCCGCGAAGGACTTCTCGGCCGCGGTGACCTCGTCGGAGACGCCCTCGATGTCCGCCCCGGCGGTGGCCGTCACAAGACGCTCAAGCGCAGGAACGAAGTCCTCGAAACCGTCCGCGCACATCGCCCTTAGCGGCTCCAGGCGACGGATGTTCTCCATGCGAGCCTTGAAGTCCGCCGAGGCGCGGTGCGCCGCCTGCCCGGCCACATCGGCGGTCTGCTGCAGGGACTTTCTGCCGGTCTTGGCATCGTGCTCGGCGATCGCGGCCGTGAGCCGTTCGATCTCGTTGTCGACGGCCTTGACGTCGTCGTCGATGAATTCGAGTTCTTTTGCTGCGGCGTCCCGGCGCGCCATCTCGCTACGCCGCTTGGTCTTGAAGTCCAGGTTTGTCGCGCGCGCCGCGAGCCAAGTCGCGCGTTTTGCGATCCACTCCTCCCTGAACTTGGTCTCGAGCGCCTCTTCAAGGGTGCCGAGGACGCCCCGGAGCGCCCTCAGGGCTTCGAGCCTGAGGCGCATCTTTCGAATGGTTTCGCTGATGTTACGGTATGTCTGGATCGACTCGCGCAGCTCCTTGATGCCGATCGGACTGTCCTCGAGGATGTAGTTCCGCACGAACTGCGTGGCGGTCTGGTTGTGGTCGAGCGTCATCGCGTTGACGATTGATTTCTGCAGGGCGCTGGCGTTCTGCTCGCCATAGGGCGAATGCGGCAGAAGATGGCGCATGTACTCGCGGACGTAGTCGCTCGCCCGGTCGCGATGATTGACGAAGTTGCCTTCGCCGACCGCCGCGAGGACCCGGGCGCGCACGTCCTCCCATTGCGCCGGGAATTGCGACTTTCCTCGCTGCTCGATGAAGTCCTTGGAGCTCAGAACGGTCCCGACGGCGACGAACAGTGCCAGCACAGTCTCCCTGCTGTCGGATTTGCGCGCCTCGAGCGCCATGCCGATCGTGACCGGTGGCCGGGCGCCTTCCGTGTCTTGGAAGCCGAGCGCGATGTAAGTGCGCGCCTCGTCGCGCCGGCGCTGGTCTTCGCCGAGCGTCCCAAGGCAGTAATCGACGACGCTGCGCTTCGAGCCGCTGCGCGATTTTCCGCTATCGCCGGCGACCGCGTTCAGGCGCAAGAACCGCCGGCTCCCGCCGGTGAGGACGACCTGTGCCATGTCGAGGATCGTCGATTTGCCGGACCGGTTCTCGCCCAGCACCCCGACGTGTCCTGTCACGTCGATGTCGGCGACGTCGAACAGGTGCCAGTTCACCATCGTGAGGTGTCGCAGCTCCATCATGCCTCGTCTCCTGCGGGCTGCGGAAACCGCGCCTCCTCGCTACGGACGTAGCGCTCAAGCCGTTGGAGGGCATCGCCGCCACTAATCAGCTTGATCATCGGGCGGATCCTGATCTCGCAGTCCTGCTGCTCGTCGTCAAAATCACCGATCTCGACCAAACTGCGCTGGGCGGCCTCGCGCAGGATGTCCCGGAAGCGGGCGGGCGAGATCGCGCCACCGCCGCCGTGTTGGGCCATCTCGCGGTAGCGATCGAACAGGTCGTTCAAAGTGGCCACTACGACGGCTCGGTCCTCGACTGCTCCGACGTTCACCTCCTGCTGCCAGTAGGCCGCCAGCACCAGCATCACGATGGTTTCGTCGAGCTTCATCCGGGGCAGCGGCACGTCCTCGTCCATGGCGACGATGCCGGCCCACTGCGCCTCCGGATCGCGATGGACGCGGTATCCGCAACTATCGAAGAAGCCGTCGACCACGTCGCGGAAGCGGCCATCCATGATCGTGTTGTAGACTGTCCCGGTCCGGGGGTCTCCCGCGAACACGAACTGCCGCCGTAGCAGGAAGTGCAGCGCCTTGCGGAGGTCGGCTGCCTTTTCCGCGCCGAAGGAGCGCTCGACATTTTCGAATTCACTAAGCATGAGCCGCCCTCGCCTTCCGGACTGCGCCCGATCGCTTGACCAGGAAGTTTGCGCAACGGAGCCATTCGCTGTCGTGTGGTGGCGTGTCGGGGCACGGTTCGAGTTCGAACCCGGCCGCGACCTGCGCCGGAACCTCGCCCGTCAACGCATATCGGCGGGCGCAATCGAAGGCGAGGAAGTCGTCCACGGTGCCGATTTCCATGAAGCGGGCTTCCCTGGTCGCGAATGGCGGCACCTGGCCCTCGAGGAATCGTCTGACATCCTCGGGGCGGGGCGCGATGCGAGCGATGTACTCGAGGCGGAGCTTCTTGCGCAGTTCGTACAGCGGATCCGACGGCGGCTCGGAGAGCTCCCTTGCTTCGACGGGACGGCGCGGCTGCCTGGCCGGCGCCTGATGGTGCTCCGACCAGGGGGACCGCAACGGCTCGATGCTCCATTCGATTGCAGCCTTCTGGTGTCTGCCGTCGCGCAGTAGGGCATCCAGGCGCCGCACCAGGTCGCCGGCCCGGCCGACGAGTCCCTGCCCGCCCCGCTCGGCGTATTTAATGGTGTTGCGGACCCGGGCTTCGAGCTGCCTGCGGAAGGCCTCGATCCTATCGAACATCTCCCCGATCTGATCGAAGATGCTTTCGATGGCCAGCAGGTCGTCGGCCGCGGCCATTCGACCGTCCTCGAAGTCGGCTGCCATGCTGGAAGCTGTGTACTCCTCGGCGAGGACCTGCATGGTTTCCGGGGTGTAGGAGATCCTCCGCGCGAGGTCGACAATGGCGTCGCGGAAGCGGTACGGATGGTTGACGGTGAGGATGGACTCGAAATCCTTCAACAGGAGCTGGTCGACGAACTCCTCGAAAAAGGCTTCCAGCCGGGTAGCGACGGTTTTCGACTCCATGACGGTCCGTCGGACGCGCTTCAGGTCGGCCAGAATCGCACGCAGGCTCTTAGTGAACTGGTCGGCCTGATTGCGCGCCTCGCGGACGGCGAGCGCGGCTTCGCGCTGCTTGCGGTCGGTGATCTCGGGCCTCAGTTTTTCGACGGCCTCCAGGTTGAGGCGGATTTGCACGATCAAGCCGCCGAATCGCTGCGAGAGATCCTTGTTGAGGCTCGCGAGCCGCTGGATCACGAGCAGCGGTCCCATAGCCATGTCCACGGTGACGCGAAGCCCGTATTCCTCCTCTTCAAGCCATCCCCAGGCGAGCAGCCGGGCGTACAATTGTCGGGCAAGACCGAGCGCCTTGTCGCCCTTCTCGGAAGCGAGCGCGACGTCGGCCTTCCGGATCCGGCGGCGTCCCGCGGAAATCATTTCCGGCAGGCTGCCGAAATCATCGCCCTCGTTCCAGAGGGCGGGGTTGACGCGCATGACGTCGTAGATGGCGTGGACCACCTGCTGCGGCGTCGGGAACGACGGGGCGCCTGAAAAGAAGCGTTCATGTAGATCGAGCAGACACGCTGCGTACAGGTGCTTGTGATCGCGCGAAAAAGCTAGAAACGCATCGTCATGCAAATGGCGGAACAAGGTCAATGACGCAGCTCCTGGGCCCGACTTCATCTTGGGTCGGCGGCGTTAAACGCACGGCCTGCCGGGCAAAATGTTGTTGAGAGTGGGTTTGGAAAATACAACCGGAAGATCAGTTCTTAGTATGTTCTAATATAGCTTTCCAGCTCAATCGCTGTCGAGACTCCAAAAGTCCGATCGAAGCTAGTGCCGGTCGTGGATCGGAACAATCCGGCCTCAAGTCATTGAATTCATTGTTGTTACCGTTATGGCAAAATGGATACAAATTTGCTACCATTTTGGCAGGATGGATACAAAACCATTGTTACCACTCCGCCAAAATGGTAACAAATACCTATGAAGCAGTTTTCCAACATCGACCAAGTCATGTTCTCCGACCTGGTTCAGAAGGCGACCGACGCGGATTTCGACGAGAACTTCCCGGAAAACGGGACCTTTCTCAAACAGAAGCGAGCCAACCGCGAATACTATTACTACAAGGCCTACGAGCCCTCCGGTGGCGAGGGACCGACGAAGACGACTCTCAAATATGTCGGTCCGGCCGATGATCCCGAGATTGCCAAACGCGCGGAAGCTTTCCAGCGCACCAAGATTGGCTATCGCGCGCGACGCGAGCTGGCAGCGAAGTTGAGGCGGGCCGGCTACCCTGCCCCTCCCCACATGGAAGGTCTCGTCGTCAACGAACTCGCGCGCGCGGGACTCTTCCGGCTTCGCGCCACGCTCGTCGGTTCGATGGCCTATCAGACATACAGCGGCGTACTCGGCGTCAAGCTGCCCGACGAGCTCGTGACGACCGAGGATCTGGACATCGCGAAATTCTACGGCATCTCGATCTCGATCGATGAAAGCATGCCCGACATCGAAGAGATCCTGAAAAAGGTGGATCCGACATTTGCGCCCTCATTCTCCCCCGATGAAACCAAGCTGTTCAGCGGTTTTGCCAATGCCACCGGCTTCAAGGTCGAATTCCTTACACCAAACCGTGGCGACGAGGACTACTCCTCCAGACTGACGCAGATGCCTTCATTGGGACCGTCTGTAGGTGCGCAGGTGTTGCGGTTCCTAGACTACCTGATCCATGAGCCCATCCGCTCTGTGGTCTTGCACGACGCCGGAGTGCCGGTCCTTGTACCGGCCCCGGAGCGCTACGCCGTCCACAAACTGATCATCGCGACCAAACGGAATGTGTTCTTTGCGGATAAGGCCAAAAAGGACATCAACCAGGCTGGCGCGCTCATTCAAGCATTCAATGCCGTCAAACGTAGCAGCGACCTAGGCTTTGGGTGGATCGAAGCTTGGGAACGCGGAGCCAGATGGCGACGACGGCTTGGTGTTGGCGCCCTGCGTCTTTCGGACGACACTTTCGACATGCTCGCGAAGGGCGTAGCCGAAGCGGCCAAACTCGACGGCAAGCCGGCAGAGGAGTACGGGCTTACGGGAGGCAAGGAAGGTCTTCTGGCGCGCGTTTCAATTGCGAAGCCGACGGCGTCGCCAACGCCGTGATGCCAATTCGGTCGACGAGGCTGTCTCGCCCATCATCGGCGACGGGCGCGCCGGTGCTGCTGCTGATCATCGGCGGCGTCGGCATGCCGAATCACGTGATTGGCTCGCTGATCATCTCGCTGCCGATGCAGCTGACCATGTCGGTGATGTGCATCATGCCGTTCGATCAGCTCGGTCTTGCCGCCGACGCGCTCGAGGCTCAGCACGAAGTAGAGCTGGATCGGAACGTGCTGGCCTGTTTGATGGCCGGTCTGCTTGTTGTCCTCGACCGTGACCGGTTTTTCGATGACGAACGGACTGACGGGCTTGTCGGGGCCACCGCCATGACCTCCGCCCTGGCCCGGATTGCCGCCCGGGTGTCTTTTTCAAAGTCGCTTTCGGCGCGGCCAGCCCCTTGACCCAAGTCTCGTCCATCCTGCGCGAAGATCCCAATCTCAACGAGGACGCCGCTGCGGCGTTGGACGACCTGATCAAGGCGACGTACGCCCGACTGGCAGATACGAGCAGGGGCCCGTGATGGTTTTTTAATAATTTCAATAAGGTCGTGGGAAATCGCGGGGCTTCATACGCAATTGCGTATTATGCGCAGATATACGCGGACGCGTATAATCGTGCTGATATTCGCGATCGCGTATATTGACGATGTATACGCATTCGCGTATGGTAACCTATGGATACGATTGCCCGCACCCCCCAACAAGTTGGCGCCGGGATCAGGCGCTACCGGCGGCAGAAGAAGCTCACCCAGGCTGGCCTCGGTGAGAAGATGCATGCGCGTCAAGCGACGGTCTCGAAGCTGGAAGCCGGTGTACCTGCAACGCGGCTGCGCACCTTGATGGATGCGCTGGCCGCGCTCGACCTCGAGTTGGTCATCCGGCCGCGGACCAAATTGACGGCTGAAGCGATTGAGGATCTGTTCTGATGGCGCGTCGTCCTGCCCGCGCGCCGCTCAACGTCTATCTCAATGCACCGCTGGTCGGGCAGCTGCGGCGCGAGAGCAGCGGCGCAATCGATTTCCAGTATGACAAGCAGTGGCTCGCGTGGGAAAATGCCACCCCCGTTTCGGTGTCGCTGCCATTGCGGGAGGATCGTTATATCGGCGATCCCGTCGTCGCCGTTTTTGACAATCTTCTGCCCGATAATGACGACATCCGCCGACGCGTCGCCGAACGCGCGCATGCTGATGGCGCCGACGCTTACAGCCTGCTCTCCGCAATCGGCCGCGATTGCATCGGCGCGCTGCAATTCCTTCCCGACGGTGCCGCACCCGGGGGCGCCGGCGCCATTGATGGCCGCGCCGCTAGCGATCAGGATGTCGCCGCCATTCTCGGCAATCTTGCCAGCAATCCGCTCGGCATCGGCGCCGACCAGGACTTCCGCATTTCTCTCGCGGGCGCGCAGGAAAAGACAGCGCTGCTTTACTGGAAAGACAGGTGGCACGTGCCTCATGGCACGACCGCAACTACGCACATTATCAAGCCGCAGATCGGGAAGTTGCCGAACGGAATCGACCTGACCGGCAGCGTTGAAAACGAGCATCTGTGCCTTGAGCTGGTTGCGGCACTCGGCTTGCCCCGGCGGCCAATTCACCGTCGGCAGCCGCGGCATTCGCGGCTTTGCGACCGGCCGTCGCCAAATCAAGCATCATCGATTTCGCCGGACGCCGAGTGCTCGCAGTTGAGCGGTTCGATCGCATCTGGACGCGCGACGGCCGCCTGTTGCGGCCGCCGCAGGAAGACTGCTGCCAGGCGCTGTCTGTTCCACCCGCGCGAAAGTATGAATCCGATGGCGGACCCGGCATCCGCAAAATCTCGGATTTCCTCAAGGGCAGCGATACGCCTGAGGACGACCAGGCCATTTTCTTTCAAGGCGCAGATCGTGTTCTGGCTGCTCGCCGCCACCGATGGCCATGCGAAGAATTTTAGCGTTCATTTGGCGCCGGGCGGACGTTTTCATCTTGCCCCGCTTTACGACATCATTTCGACCCAACCGAGCTTGGACGCTGGACAGATCAGTCAAAACCAAATGAGGCTGGCCATGGCGATCGGCAGCAACCGGCATTACGTCGTCCACACGGTTCTCGGCCGACATGTCGTGCAGACTGCGAAAAGCTGCGGTCTCCCCGACAAAACAGTCAAGCTTGTCATCCAGCAGCTCGGCGATACAGCCGCAAAAGCCATAGATCAGGTGCTGAACGCGCTTCCAAAAGGATTTCCGGAGAAGATGGCCATATCGATTGCTGATGGCGCGAAGCGTCGTGTGAATTCGCTGGCTGCCCAGCCGGGCTGACTGCCCACAGCCAAACCAAGCGGAACGATCAAGGCAACAGAGATCAGAAATCCGCTCAAGGCGTGCAGCAAGCTCGCGGAGACGTCATAGAGTTCGGCCGGTTTGCGCAAGCTGCCAGCCGGCTACGATGACCTCCGTGAACGGTGGCAGGAAGACCGGATCGACCAATCCAAACCTGGATGCTGCCTACCAGAAGAGCAGCAGCGCGATCAGCAATAGGGAGCGTTGCCCGAAAGCAGCCAACCAGCGGCTCAAGAAACGGGCCCGGTTCTCGAACGGCGATTGCCGCTCTCCTTCGACGGCGAGCGGCCCGCGCCGTCCGTATGCAAGCTCCAAAAGCGACTGCGTTTCCAAACTAACCATGAGCGACGTCCTTCACTTCACGCTCGACGCGCTGAGGCCGCCCGTCAACTGCCCCCTTGAGCCTCTTCCGCTCACGCCGAGGTCATGGAGTGAAGGGCTTAAAACCTATCGCCAGCCAAAACACAAACTTCAGTTCGATGCGCTTCCGCCATTCCGTCGACTCGCACATCAGGAGGTTTCCGACCGCAATCCGCGTCACGTGACCGACACCGCCATTTCGCCAGCCGCTTCAAGCTGGTGATCGACAGGTCGAGCGAGATGACAAGGGGACATATTCTATCTTTCGAGAACGCAGAGGCAAAGCGCGGGTGCCGCGCAATCTGCGGAAATCTGCGATTGCCTTCCCTAGGAGCGGATGTGAACTTTAGAGGCCCGCGCCGCAGTATATCTACGGCATCGTTACTGTGGTGAAGAAGCAACCTTAAGCTTGGTTCCGCGAGCGACAACTCACTTCAGACTTCACAAATGTCGATGAGCGAGTCACTTTTGGCCCAGCATCGAGATGCGCCAGAGGCTTGCCGGAAGGCAACTATTTGACAAGCGTCTGACGGCGCCAGCTCTCGACAGCCTTATCGAGCGTCGCCGCAGCCGCTGGGTCGGCCCAACGATCCCAGAACTGGATCGTGCCGCTAAGCGGTTCGTTTATCGGTTTGGCAATGCGGATACGCGTGGGCAGTAGAATCGCATCGCCAACGACGAGTGCTTCGCCCGTGTCGAGGACCGGAAGCAGGTCGCCGAAGCCGCCGAGGCTGTCGGGCAGCAGCCGCCGCACGACGGCCTGGTCGTCACCGTTGGTTAGCCGCATCGCGATGAGATTGTTGCACTGGCTGGCGACCGTGCGGTTCACTTCGGCGGGGCGTTGGCTGATCACCACCAGTCCGACGCCATATTTCCGCCCCTCCTTGGCGATGCGCTCGAAGGTAGCGATCGCATTCTCCGCGGCGCCCGAAGTCGGATCCTGTGGAATATAAAGATGTGCCTCGTCACAGAACAGTGCCACCGGATGGCGAAGCCCCTGCGCGCTCCACTGCTGCACGTGGAAGGCCATGCGCGCGACCATGCCGACGATCAGCGGCAAAATGTCGGAGGGAACTTCGGAGAAGTCGATGATCTTGACGCCACCGTGGCCGCCTTTGGCCGTCCTGCCACCGAGCAGCAGCTCAACTGCGCGATCGAGCCAATCATAGCTGTCCGCCACGCCGGACGCAGGGAATAGGAAGCCGAGGCGCCGATCGGTGCGTTTGCCCTCGAGGCGCTGGATTAGCCGGCTGAGCTTGCTGTGGAAATCGCCCTGCTTCTCCCCCGTCCTGGCTCCCGGTACCATCTCTGTGTTGAGCCGGTTGAGCTCGCCGAGCACGGTTTCCATCCTGAAAGGCACCGGGCTGTCGATCGTGAAGTTGGCGAGCACCTCGACATGACCGCCGGCTTCCAGGAAGCCCGTCTTGGCGTCCACGACGGTACGCGACATGATCATGGCCTGGTTTGGGGCGTTCTGATCGGAGCGGTCAACAAACATCGAGACAAGCGCCTCGTAGCTCATAAGCCAATAGGGCAAATGCAGCACACCATCGTTCAGCCCCTTCCCCGCTTCGATGTCGCTTGGGCCCGCGACACGAAGATGGACGAAACCGTCGCCAGCCATGGACGCATATTCTCCGTGCATGTCGAACACGATGGCATTGGCGCTGTCGAGCTCGGCGATTTGCTCGAGCAGGCGGGCGGTCGTCCACGACTTGCCCGAGCCGGTGCTGCCCACGATGAGCGCATGACGCTGGAACAACCGATTGCCATTGACGAACGCCTGAGCGTTGGGATCGAGCGTATAGGCGCCAAGCGACAGGCGCTGCGCGCCGCCGGTCACCTCCGAAATCACGCCCATGAATCGCGTAAGGCACTCGCCTTCGAGAGCGAAGCAGCAGGCATCGATCTCCGGGACGGTCTCAAGCGTCCGGCGGAAGACATTGGCGCGCGGTCCGTCCCGATCGAGCAGCGTGCCGATCAACATAATCCGCACCAGATTGACTTCGGGATGCGCGGCCTCGCCTAGCTCGACATCGGCGATCTTCGCTTCACCGAGCGCGGTACGGATGATCTTTTGGATCACGCCAATCAACTTGTGGCCGGCAAGGCTGCTCTGGAGCGCAACCAGCCGGTTCACCTGCAGCGCCCGCAGCGCCTCGACATCATCGACGTGGACGATTACCGTGGTCGTGTCGACCGATTGGACGCGGCCAAGCGCTTCTTCGTCCGCAAAATTCAGAATGCTCACGCGGAAACTCCTGTCATCTCATTGAGGAAGCGGTCGAGTCGCCAGATCGGTTGATCTACGTCAAACCCGTTGGGCACGTCGTGCATGTAGGCGCGCGCGCCTATCGTCCCCTCCTCGATCGCGAGATAGCGCCGGCAGCGTCCGCCGCCGAGGAAGGTCCGGGCGGACGTAGTCAGCTCTTTGGTAATCACGACAAGCGGGACGGAATCGCGGTCGCAACGCTCGATCAGCTTGGTCTGAAGATGCTCGTCGTTGAAGCCATAACCAACGCAGAAATAGGCGCGGGCGTTCTCCAGCGCGGCATCGCTGCGGCCTAGGATCGTTCGGAACGGCTCGCCATGTGTCAGCCGGTATTTGTCGATTCCCGGCGTGATCATCAGCGGCGAGTATCCGGCCGGCACGTCGGGCATTCCGCGGACGCCGATGATCTGGCCAGCGGAATCCTGGAACCAGTCGAGAGAGCCATGCACTTTCCAGACGGCAACGGTACGGGTCACCTGCCGATTGACGAAAATGCGCGTGTTCGAATCGCGGGCGCGCGATTGCAGATAACCGTAGTTGAAGCCGGTGAACGTGCTTACATCGGCGGCGTCCGCGGCATATTCGGCAAGCCGGTCATAGTTTGGCGTGACGACATTAACGGTCTTGTGCGTGCTGTCGAAGAGATGGAGGTACAGCCGCGAGAGCGGCAGCGCGCGCCGGTCCGCCACAAGCGTCTGGAGGACGCGAAGATCGTGCGGCAGCAAGAAGGCGCGGGTCTCGCTGGCGATGAACTGGGTCTGGCGTTCCGTCGGGCGCACGGCCTGGAGGGCGCTTTCGAGATCATCGCCGGCCGCAAGCTGCGCGATGAACTTATCCCATTCGCTCCTCTCGTCTGCTGTCCAGCTTGTGGGCGGCTTGACAGCGGAAAGCTGCAACGCCAAGGCGCCCATGCCGGGCACACCGTGCGCAGCCGAGGCGCCGCTGCCCAGAATGATCACCGGTGCGGCGCTGAGCGCCGCCTGCGCGAATTCCTGCGCGATCTCCGGCGCGCTCTTGGCCGCCATACAGTCCCTTCCCGGCCAACGCCGACTGTATCCACTACAGCCGTCGTCATCCCTATGAGATTTAGTGAATGGATCAATTTCGGCGAGGATTGCATCCTCGCTAAATCTGAAATTAGCCCTTAGCCGATCAGGTTACGCTTGGTGTCGAGACGACGAAGGGCCTGCAGGACCGTGAACTTTCTCGGATTGATTTTCCCCAAAAGGAAGTCCGAGAAGCATGTCGACGCAAACTCCGCGTCGCGGACGGCTTTTGTAGTTAGAGATAATGATCTCGAGACTTGCATTCTGCAATCCATCTAAGCAACGTTTTTCATTTGATGTGGACGAGGCTCCAGCATTGCCGTCGAAACACTCCTGCCAAACGCGGTAGACGCCACATCAAGCAGGTGCTGGTGATGGGTGAAGAAAAGCACCTGCGTTTTCTCCGCAAGCAGTTGCAACAGCCTGAAACCGGCCGAGGCGCGCGCATCGTCATAATTGATGAACAGATCATCGGCAATAAATGGCACCGGCGCAGCATGCATCAGATACTCTTCAACGGCAGCAATGCGCAGCGCGAAAAAGAGCTGATCGGCGGCTCCTTCGCTGAGACCTGATACGGGCACCGCTCCACCGTCCCCACGCACGCCCGCCAGATGTGGCACATCTTTTTCGTCGTATTCGAGCGTAAGGCGTTGGAACGAGCCGCCGGTCAGAATAGAGAACAGCTCCCCTGCCCGTTTGAGCAATGGTGCCTGCTTTTCGCGCCTAAACCGCTCGATCGCCCACCTCAGGATGATGGTTGCGGAGCGAACGCGCGCATACTGCGCCGCCACCTCCTTCATCTCGGCCAAAGCCAGCTGACGATCACCAGCAGCTTTGGCCGCAGCGGCGTCGCCGCCGACGGCTTCGAACAAACGCTCAGCATCATTGCGACTCTGAATTGCGATCAGCTGGCGTTCCCTGGCATCTTTGAGTATTGCCTTCAGCGTTTGCTCCCGAGCCGTTGTTTGATCGAGATCGGCGCTGCGGCATTCCTCGGCGAGTTGTTCGACACCAAGCCCATCGCCATCAGCCTCAAGCGTGGTCCGCAAGCGCGATCGCTCATCCCTAAGCGCGCGTTGTAGATCGGACTGAAGAATAGCCGCTCGCAATCTGTCGATCGAATCGACGGCTGCGGCCCTCTTGAGGCGATCTATTACCGCCTCGGCGTCCGTCCTGGACTTGTCGCATTCTTCCAATTTCTTCTGCAGGCCCTGCATCGCCTCAGCTTTTTCGTCGCGGGACACGACAGTCTGCCTCGCCGCATTCAATTGCGCATGGAGTTGGAGGATTGCTTCATCTGCATTCTGCCCGGAAAACCGCGGCGCGATCGCATTTACGAGCTTTTCGACATCATCGGTAAACGCCGTGATGTCCCGCTCGATCTTTCCAATGCGCTCGTGCTTCAAATCCGCGATCTTGGCAGACGTCTCCCGCATCTGATCGATTGCTTCGATTTGCGCTTGAATGGTCTCAAGCGGGGCTTCGGGTAACAGATTGATACCCCTCAGGGCCTCCCTCCATTGCGCATTCCAGACATCACGCTCTTTCGCAGCGTTTTCAACAGCCACGCGCCTGCGTTCGACTTCTGTTGCGACCTTCCGTTGCTCTAGCGCGAGTTCATTCCTCTTTTGTGTGTTGCCCTCCTCCATACGGAGGCGCGCTTCGGCAGCCGCAAGAATTCCGTTCAGCGGCAGACTATCTGCCGAGGCTGCGATTGCCGTGTCCGCCATCAAGCTGGCGAGCTGTTGCTTGGCTTTTGCAATTTGCTGCTGGAGCGAGGACTCTGCATGAAGCGCGGCGTCACGCTTGGCGATTTGATCGAGCACGCCAGCCCTTGCATCGAGCCAATCCAGCATTTCGTCCGGAGAACGCGGGTTATCGGTAACCTGTTTCCACAGGATCGCCCAGGCCTCGGCCAATGCCTTCTGCTCTTCGGCTAACGAAAACAGCTCCTGCTTGGCGGATTCAAGGACGTCTTGCTCTTCAGCGATTTGCCGCGCCAGCACCATGGCCGCAGCCGTCGACTGCGCATTCTGAAAACGACGGTCCGCCGCGGCGTCGGCGTCTTCGATGGCCTTCACATACGCATTGAGCAGCGGCTCGCCGCTTGTAAAAGCGAGCTCCTCCGATTCTGGCACCATGATCTTGTCGACATGTCTGCGCCTGATGATAGACCATCCGGCATCCCGCCGTTCGCGCAGTTTCTTCAACTCCTCAACGCCGACAATTCTTTCATCTGACACAAGACGAGCATAAGACTTTAGATTGTTTTCGACTGTACGGGTCAGCTCACGCGTCACAGCTTGCTGGCGCTGAATACGCGCCTGAAGCTCGCGGGCAGCATCGCGATGCACCCTTACCGCCTCTTCCGCCGGACTTTTCAACGCCTGCAAACTCGTTTCACTCACGATAGGCGGATTCATATCAGCCATTTGCCGCTGACATGATCTATCGGCATCCTGATGCTCTTGATGGATACTCAGAAGACGCGCATCGAGATCGCCAAAAGCACGAATGGACTCGACGACCCCAGCCAGCGCCGAAAGGTCTTTCTGCGCTCCGAGCGTTTCAATCCGTGCCTGGATATCAGCGAGTTTCTCGCTGGCGCCCTCTAGCGCTGCTTCAGCGCTATCAACGGCGGCAAATCGGCTGCCACGCGATGTCAACAGTCCGCGGACTGCTGCAACCTTGGCCCGCGGCGGAATTCTCTCGACCAGGTCGGCGACGGGACCTGTCCAACCCAATTCAATCGCCGCGCGCTTCAGGCCTTCTTCCGCTGCGGCGAGTTCGGCCCGCCGCTTCGGTAAGTCCGTCCGGCCCGAAGAGAGCTGTATGCTGCGGTTCGAGAGGCGTTCAATCTCCGTTTGGTGGAGCAGAACGCTATCGTCAACCACAAGTCCGGAAATTTCCGCGCCGATTGTTGCAATCTGTTCGCGGAATGCGCTTATGCGCACTTCTGCAGCAGCGTTATCGCCCGAGGCCTCCTCAAATTGCCTAGCCGCGTCGGGAGGTAATTCGACCACCGCGCCGAGGTCCACTATCTCGGTTTCAATCTCTTGAAGCCGACGCACACCGCGATATACGCGCCGGACTCGAGAAATCTTTGCAAGTTCGGAAACTTGCTCTTCGATTTCCTTCTCGATCTGATTGCAAAGGCCGCGCGCCTCTTCAAGGGCGGATTTCAATTCCTGCCATTTGCTTGCGCTCACCATGTGTTGACGCAACGCCGCATCAGCCTCTTTAAGGCGGTCTTCCGCTTGGTAGTATTTTCGGTGTCCCGCCTTGCGGCTGGCCCAGAGCCCATCCGCCTCTGCCTGCATCGCACCCAACCGATCGCGGAGACCTGACACACCGGCCCCTGCGGCGAACAATGCCGCGCCGATATCATCCTTGGCCTGGGTGATATCCCGTCCGCCAGCCCGCAGGCGCTCATGGTCAAGACAGAACATCCGGCAGAAAAACGCGCGGTCCATCCCGCCGAGCAAAGGAGCAAGCAGGCCATCGCCAGCCGCAATCGGCAGATCGTCCGGGCCGAGAAGCGTGTCCTTGTTGCCCTTGCGACGCCGGACCGAAAGCAGCGCGCCGTCGCGTTCTAGGGCGGCGCCGATGCGCAGCGCCGCATTCTCATGCAGGAAATTACGGGATGATTGCCCGGGAATACCGAAGAGCAGATCTTCAATCGCCGACATCGTCGTCGACTTTCCAGCCTCATTCTCGCCATACACGATATGAAAGTCAGGTTCGCCTGACGGAAAATGAAGCGTCGTGCCGGTGAAATGTCCGTAACGGATCAGGTCAAGAGAACGAATACGCACGGATCAACGCCTTTCCGCGGTCAGACGTGCGCTCAGATATTCGCCAGCCTGCTCAATCACAACCGAGTATTGTTTCGCGATCACCGCTTCGAGAAGACAATCGTCAATATCAAGTGCCGCGTCGTGAGGAAGCCTGCGGACAAGGTCGCCCAGATCGTTCGCGATTTCTGCCTGGAGATCGGAATCCCCCGCAGCCTGAGCTAGCAGGACTTTGAGATCGTTGATCGCGCTGCCCGCTGACTGGATAGAAACTGCCGTCGCAGGCACGGTCGCATTGATCACACGTTCGATCCATGCAACCTCTTCGCCAAGAGCCAGTGCTGCGGCTCTCGCTTCAGCCAACAATTGCGGCGCAGACGCCATCAGTTCGGCGTGAAGAGCCGTCGGGCCACTTAGTTTGATGCGACAAGCCAGCAGTCGGCCTTCTGCGTTCTTGGCCGCCTCGTCGATCGAACGTTTGATTTGATCTACAACATCCCCGAACCGCGCGCTACCACTGACCGGTACATCGACATGCATCCATCGCACGACATCCGTTTGGAGCAGCTCAACGCCTTCGATCGCTCCGTCTTGGACCGTAACGAGCTGCGCCGATTTCGGGCCGGCTTCGCGGATGTGGCGCCCCTGTAGATTGCCGCAAAACACCACGTGCGGATTTTGATGCAGTACGCCGCCCTGATGCACGTGCGCGAGCGCCCAATAGTCGTACCCCTTGTTAACCAACTCTTCGAGCGTGCAAGGGGCGTAGTTCTCGTGAGAACCACCCATTCCGCCGAGTGCAGTATGCAGCACGCCGATGTTGAAATAGCCTTTGATCGGCGCGGGATAGGCTGCTGCCAGATTTTCCGTCGTCGCCTGCAGGCGGAAGCTTTGACCGTGAAGGGCGACGCGGCAATCATCGAGCTTGAAAGTTTGGGGCTTTCGATAGCTAAACACCTCAACATTGTCAGGAAGCGTCAGCCGCTTCGTGATTTGGCTTTCGGCGTCATGATTGCCGTGCAACACGAAGGCGGGGATTTTCGCCCCCCGCAAACGACCCATCTGCCGAACGAAAAACAGGCCGGTGTGAAAATCGCGCCAATCGCCGTCGTAGAGGTCTCCGGCGATGACCACGAAAGCCGCCTGTCTATCGATCGCCTGAGTAATGAGGTCCTCAAAGGCAGTTCGGGTCGCCGTTCGAATGCGCTCGGCCGCTGGCCCCTCCTGTCCGCTCAGGCCTCTCAGGGGGCTGTCCAGATGTATGTCGCCGGTATGGATAAATTGGAAAGTGCTCACAACAGGACTCGCTTAATTCCAATCAGAACAAACTAGTAAAATCCTTTTATCGCAATCTTGAGCGGAGCGTTGTCACCAAGTATCCGCAAACGCGGAAAGGGATTGTCGATGAGGACTCGAAGGGGCCGCCGAATTTGAGGGCGACGCGAAGATTCGGTGGCACGTTTAACATGAGTATCGCGTTATCCATGTTGCGGACAGCGTGTCTTCGGTAACGGTTCGGACAAGGTCTTATCTGAGCTAGCTCCCCAGTCCTGCGAGCCGCTTTCCTAGCGACCTCGCGTCGAAATTCTCGCAAATGCGGCGATCGGCTGGGAACACACACCGTGCCGCAACCGCGGTTTATCCGCCCAGGACCTTCGTCAGATGACGACTTTGGTTGTCAGACCGGCCCAAGACAGGCCGCTGCGACATCGACTTCGTAGTCGATACTGCCGCCTCGTCGCAACGTAAGACGCCGCCATAATGGTAAAGAGGCTCTTCACTGCGGAAGGCAGCAATCCTGCCGCGCGATGGAATTATCGCTAAAAACATGGAGCGCCGCCGTGGCCGGAGAGTAGTCGCGGGCCTTGTGGTAACCAATGCAATAGGATCGCACTGCTTTTCGGCCCCTTAGAAATCGACCCGATTACAGCCGATTCGTTGTCGTAGCCAAACGGGGCTCCGAGCTTGTGCAGTGGAAGTGCAAGCGCGAAAACGAACCCACAATTCACGCGGCTCGTTCAAAGAATCGGAGCTATCGCTTTGGAGACGACCAACTTTGGTCACTCTCACGGAACCCGATCGCAGCGAGCCGAATTGCCGAGGTACCCGATCACTTCCAGTTGTCGCTCCTCGGAGAGACTTAAAGCCTTCGCGACGATCCCCCAACTTCATCTTCTGCAACTCCGGAGTCAGAAACTCTGGTACGGAGCATCCGAAGCAGCCTCGCTGCTCGGCATCGATCGAAAGCTGCTGCTGCGTGAGCTCATTCGGCTTGAGTCTTGATCTGGACCCGGGCCCGTCGGCCGGACACCGTCCAGAACGGAAACTTACCTCGTCACGAAGAGGAAAATTCGTCAATTTCTGCCAGGCACCGCAGATATCAAGCGAATTTCATCATTTCGCGCTGGAGTTCATCGAAGAAATCAACTGCATCGATGTACCCATGCGGTACTGCAGGTACGCCATCGCCGCCAATGATCACGCTAATACCAATTTGGGATTTATCGATATCAGATTGGAATGGATGCGCGTGCAGGCCGATCGCGAGTGAGCGCCCCTTGTTTTCAGGCGGTGATGTGCGACTCGAAGAAGTCGAACAGCGCGATACAATCGAAAAGGGGTCGCCCTTTAGCGACCCCTTTGCCGGTTGCAATCGACTTCGGGATGAAATTCCAGCCCCGGCGAGGGTCAAATTATCGGTATCTAAATGCCAAGTGAACTCCGTACAATTACGGTGCGGTCGCGCTGTAAGAATTCCTCCGCGCACGAAGGAATCCGCGTGCGTCACTCCTCGGTAGCGCGCTCAACCTTTCCACTGACGCCAAATGGACGGGACACCTATAGCAAGTGCCCCACCTCACCAGGGCTGGGCGTCCTGGATTGTTTAAGCCTTTAAGCGCGACTGCGATCCATATCGCGCGAAGGCGTGCAGCTCGATATCCGTAAACGGCTCGCCTAACGCGATCAGAGGCCGGTGATCCGGCCGCGGGTACAGAAGCGATCGCGCGTCAGCGGCCGGATCAGAGATCAGCTGGTAGCGCGCGAAGACCTCAGCACATTGGGCGGCGTTCTCTCGGGGAGCGGCGGGCCTGTTCGCGCGTCAGCGCTGATCGGACGATGATCCGCTACAGCTTCAGCCGCCCTCCAGACACGCCTCGGCCCGGTCGATTGCGCGATCGCGCCAACGATGGGCTGCATTTCGGATACCGCCGGCCGTTCGACTTGCTGCGGCGGGAGGCTCAACCGGATCTACCGGGTTTGCCGGGAGGATGGCTCACTGTCCGCAAGCGACGAGCCCCCGATATGCTGATGAAGGTCAGCCCAGTGCTCGCTGGTCGCTGGACTTCGTCCACGACCAGTTCGCCAACACGCAGCGCTTCCGCATCCTCGACATCGTCGATGACGTGACTAAGGAATGTCTGGCGCCATTCCGGATACATCGATCTCGGGACGGCGCGTCGCCCGCGAACTGACGGCGATCGTCGCACGACGCGGCAAGCCAGGACTGATCGTGTCTGACCATGGCGCCGAGTTCACCGGCAACGCCATGCTGGCCTGGAGCAAGGACCGGTTATCGACTGGCACTTCATCGCGCCAGGAAAGCCAATGCAGAATGGTTTCATGGACAGCTTCAATGGTGGGATGCGCGATGAGCTGCTCAACGAACCTCTTTTTCGATCTCAATGATGCCCGTCAAGAACGTCCGGGCTTGTGGGCGCTGGAAAATTCATGCTGGGAAAAATCGCAATGTCGGTACCCCTGTGGTCCATTGAACGTAAGGTCATATGTCCGCCGCTGCATGGTCCATATCTTCCGACACCGCCTTGCTGGCGAGCTTCTCCGGTCCGGCGCGACTTTGTCAGAGATCGGCCAACTCCGAAGCGAGAGCCATGTCGTAAGCGGCATCTTTGACGAGGTAGAAATCCAAAGACTCGCACACTGACCCTGCCGCCGCTGGTACGCATCCAATGACCACTGCGCGATTCGCAACGCGAGCGGGCCAAGCGTTTGGAGACAAGGATTTGGAGACAACTACCAGCATGAGGCGCGGCGGCTTGCCGAGTTCGTCTCTTTGATGGCGAAGAAGGCTACGACCATCAGCACGAAGCTCGCCGTAGCCTGGCGTCTGCCACTCGATCGGCACGCATCATAGCCTTGCGATTAACCGCCGTTTGCGGTTTCGCGCGCCACGTCGCGAATATCGTGCCGGGAGCAGACATCTTGCTATCCTGCGCGCCGCGCCAAGCTACATAAGCGATGCGGAAGATCGGGGCCTACTGGGTGAAATCTTTGTTGTCGATTTCGAGCAGCGCCTCGAGTGCGATAATCGTATCCTTGTGCGGAAAATCGTCGGGCACCTCCCCCCGGAAGCCTTGAGCGCAGTGCAGCCACGTTTTCCGGCGGTGAGGCAGGCGGGCTCGGCTTTCTCGCCACATGCGTCTATTCCTAGGGCGATGGGGCTGCTGCGCCTTCCGGCGCTGGCTCCGCTTGCTTCAGGCGCTCTAGGTAGCCGCGTGCGCGCGAAATCACCGCCTCGACCACTGTGTCCAGGACGGGATCGCCGCCGGCAGGCATGGCTTCGACCGCGGCCTTGGCCGCCATTGCATGTTGCGTCACGGCCTGAGCAATCTCGGAGACGCGCCGGATCGTCTGCGCTGGAGAGAGCTTGCAGTCGGTGGCGAAGCGCTCCCAGTGGTTGCGTCCGAGCTGGTCAGCCTGCTTCTGCCCGCCGATCTTCTGCGCCATGTTGCGGGTGATCTTCGGATATGGCGCCGCACAGACGATATCGTAGCCTGGCGCCATGGCGGCGCCGCGCGCCGATAGCATCAACGAGTAATTTTTGGCGTGAGAATCCGTGTTCCAAACCATCGGATTGAAGATTGCAAGATCGACGAAGCGGGCGGTCTCCTGTGCTGTCATGTGGCGCTGGGTCACGCCGACCATGTCGGCCAATGATGGTCCTTTTAGGCCTCTATCGTTGTTCTGGTATTTGGCAGCTGGCGGTCGGCCCAGGGCTTGGCAGAAGTCCTCCTGATGCAGCCGCCGCCATCTCTTGCCCTCATGACGCCGGTCATAGCGCTCAACCAGCAGGTAGGTACGTTCGCCTGCCGTCCCGGTCGTCACCTTCGGCGTCGGGATTCCGATCATGCGCGCGAGCGTCAGGCAGAATGCCTCGTTCTGGACGGCGCCAGGCAAGCGCTCGCCATCGGGCTTGATGATGTGGGTCGATGGCGCGCCGTCGATCGGTATGTACAGGGTGTCGCCATCCAGAGCGACGGCGAGCTTCGTCTGCACACCGGCAAGCGACATCGACACGCCATCTTCGCCGACGAGGAAGGGCTTGTGGGGTAGCTCATTGAGGATGCGCTCGAGGGAGGCCTTGTCGGGGATCTCTCGCCATTTGCCGGCGATCAGCCCGGTGCCAGGCTGTCCGACGGAGAGCGCGCCGGCGGTGTCGCGGCCCATCTCGGCAAGAAGACCGATGACATCGGCCGGCGACTTGCCGAGCATATGACCTACGGTCCCGAGAGTTGCGTTCTCCGGCAGCAGATTTGCCGCCCATGGCAGAATTACCGAGGCATCGTACGACGCCCGCGAGAGCGGCATGGTGAGCGACACAGGGAAGGCGCCGGTCAGCCCGCGCCAGGATTCGGCATAGGTGAAGCCTGACGCTTCGTCGGCGGCCGTGATCCAGCCGACCTCTCGCGTCTCAAAGTAGACCGGAAGACGGTCCATGAGGCTCCTCCTCGTCGCTGTCGGGAATGTCCGGTGTCTCGGAAGTGTTCGCGCGGCGGGCTTGGGCATCCCTGAGAACATCCTCGATGCGCAGCCCGAGCACGTTTGCCACGTGCAGGCTGCGCCCGAGCTGACAGGTGCTTTTTCCGGCCTCGAGGTCGACGATGAAGCGCTTTCCTGTCCCGCTCACCATGGCCAGCTCGTCCTGCCGGAGGCCCTGGCGTTTGCGTTCTTTCTGGATGAGGCGACCGAATGCTGCAGCGAACTCGGCGGCTTGGCGGGCGACACCGGTCTCGCCAGGAGCCTCGTTTCCGCCCGAGGGGGGAGTGCCGTTTGGAGGCTTGTTCATAGCTCTCTCGTTATAAGTTACCGAACGGGAACTTTATGGGTTGAAACAGCAAATGTCCAGGAAAAAGTTACCGATCAGGAACTTTTGTTACCATTCCAATGGAAAGAAAGGATAAAGTTACCGGGCGGGAACATTTACCTCAAGCCAACGGTGAGCGGCCCAAAAAGTTACCGGTCGGGAATTCTGCTCCCCGAGCACTGGGTTCCTTGAAAAGGAGAATCGAGACGACCGGCGGGAAAATCCGCGCTAATCTCCGTCGAGCGAAGCATGTTCCTTAGCGTCCGCTCGGTGTCGAGCGGCGCTGCCGGCCCCACAACGATCTCGGCGATGTTGTAGGCGGCGGCAGCTCATCGTGATCGGGACGCCGGTTTGATCTTGCCACAAGCTGACAATTGCATTGCGCGACCGCGCTGCCCGCCATGGCGTTGGGACCCCGGCTAAGGCCGAGGTCGGCATCACCGAGGACAAGATCAAGTGTCGATCGGCAAGACGATCATCGCTGCGCGTTTATGGAGACGGCACCAACTGACAGCTTACCCTCAGCAAAATCAGCTGCCGCTGTGGCGTGCAGCCTCGCCGAATCGAACACCGGTAATTCTGAATGTTCCGGGCCGATGAGAAGCCCAATCTCCGTGCAGCCGAGGATAACGGCGTCGGCGCCCCGTGTACGACCGCGCGCGATCATGTCGATAACTTCCTGGCGCGACAGATCAGAAACAGTGCCGCAGCACAGGTCATCGAAGATGACATTGTGGATCCGGCTCCGCTCGCCCTCCCCCGGTATGACAGGTGAAAGGCCGAAGCGCTGCCGCAGGCGATCACAATAGAACGGCTGCTCCATCGTATAGCGCGTCGCAAGCAACAGTGGTCGCTTGAAGGAAGCAGCGAGAAGAGCCGCAGCGGTCACATCGACGATGTGGATGAGCGGCACACTCAGCTCGGCAGCAACAATGTCGGCAATCACATGCATCGTATTGGTGCAGATCAGGATGCAGCTGGCGCCCGCGTCAACCAACTGCCGGGCTATCCTCGTTAAATAAGCCGCGGCTTGCTTCCAATCTCCTGCGTTCTGAAGGGTGACGATATAGCCGAAGTCAACCGAGCGCAGCAAGATGTCTGCCGAGGCGAGACCGCCGCGGCGCTGACGGACGATTTCATTGATTTCCTTGTAATAGATGGCCGTGCTTTCCCAGCTCATCCCTCCGATCAGCCCAATCGTCCGCTGCACTTTGAGATCTCCACTTCATTGCGAAGGTGGCACAGGTTTACCGCGCTTTCGGCGGCAAAATCTCGGCGTTGTTGCAAAGCCGCCTGGATGCATAAGTGTATTCCAGAGCCAGCCGGCGTGCACGTTCGATGAGATTTGCGGCAGTGCTGTGCCCCCCATCGATGTTCTCAAAGTAAAAATAAGATTGGCCGAGCGCAGCGAGCTTCGCGGCGGCCTTACGGCCGTGCGCAGGATGCACGCGGTCGTCCTTGGTGGAGGTAAAAATGAAAGGCTCCGGGTAGGTCTTGCCCGGTACCAGCATTTGGTACGGCGAGTAGGCTTCGATCCACTCTCGTTGTTCGGGAATGGCCGGGTCGCCATACTCGGCGGTCCAGGACGCGCCCGCGCCCAAGTAGGTGAATCGAAGCATGTCGAACAGCGGCGCCCCTATGATCGCCGCGTTGAAAAGCTCGGGGCGCTGGGTTATTGCGGCGCCAACCAGCAGGCCCCCTTGGCTGCCGCCGATCACGCCGAGCCGGTGCGGACTTGTGACTTTCCGACGGATCAGATCGTCGGCGACCGCGATAAAATCATCCCATGTCTTTTGCTTCGTTGCTCCCTGGCCAGCCCGGTGCCATAGTGGACCGAACTCGCCGCCTCCCCGCAGGTTGGCAACGACGTACGCATTGCCCTGTTCGAGCCATAGCCGACCCAAAGCTCCTCCATAGGAGGGGAGAAGCGGAATCTGAAACCCGCCATAACCATAGAGAAGCGTCGGGGTCGAGCCGTCAAATCTGGCGCTCCTGGGCCGCACCAGAAAGTACGGGATCCGCGTGCCATCGCGCGAAGTCGCCTCGAGCTGCTCCACGACATGCTTCGATGCGTCGAACGTCGCAGGTGCCGTCTTCAAAAGCTCGAGCCGTTTGCTTTCGACATCAAAGTACCAAAGCGATGTTGGCGTGAGATAGTTAGAGACGGTAAATGTCGTTTCATCGTTTTGCGCGGAAGTGGCTGATAGGCTTACGGTCGCATTCTTCGGCAGCGGGACTGGTGTGGCAAGCCAGGCACCTTGATCGTACCTGTAGACGAACGCCTTGCTTTGAAGGTTATCAAGAATGGTCAGGACCAGGAAATTCCTGGTGCTGCCAAATCCGCTGAGTGCCTGCCGGCAGTTCGGCTGGAAAACGACAGAGGGTTTCGCACGCAGCGGATGCTGCTTCCATTCGGCCAAATCATACGAGATCATTGAGCCAGCCTTGAAGCTGGTATCGCCGGAGCGGATCCAGTCTTCGTCCAGTCTCACAAGCAGCCGGCCACTCGCGATGCCGACGATCAAGGCCTTCTTCGGCAGATCGAGCTCGATCGGCCCGGCGGGCCCGAACAGCACATACTGCCGCTCGAAGCCGTTGATTTGACGGACCACGCCGGTTACATCCATCCACCCTTCACCAAGCACAAACGGCAAGGTCCTGAAGTCGGTGTGCTGGCCGCGAAAGACTTCGCGCGCCTGATCGAGCGGCTGAGCGCGCTTGAGTTCCTTCAACACGAAAGGGAAGCCGGCCTCGGTCGCGGTCCCCTCGCCCCAATCACGTGCAACAAGGACGGTGTCACGATCAATCCAGCTGACGCTCTGCTTGCCCTCGGGCAGTTGGAATCCACCTGCAACAAAGCTTTTGGCTTCGCTGTCGAACTCGCGTATCGACACGGCGTCCTTGCCACCGTCGGAGAGTTTGACGAGGCAGCGCCGCCCAAGGCAGCTGCGACCCTTGTAGACCCAGTTCTTGTTCTCGGCGAGAGCGAGCGCGTCAATGTCCAGGATGGTCTCCCATCGGGGATCCTGGCCGCGGTAGCTCTCAAGCGTAGTGCGCCGCCAGATGCCGCGCACATGGCTCTCGTCTTGCCAGAAATTTTCGAGACCTTGCCGTTGCAGCGAAACGAACGGAATCCGGTCTTTTGCCTGGAGGATCGTCAGCGCGTCCCGGTAAAAGCGATCGTAGCGAGGATCCGATTGCAGCAAGCCGAGCGTCTTTTCGTTCTCGGCCTGTGCCCAGGCCAATGCGCGCGGTCCCTCGACCTCCTCGAGCCAGAGGAACGGATCGTCCACTGGAGTCGCACCAGACTGCCCATGGAGCAGCGCGACCGTGAAACACATCATCGAGAGCAACGCGGCGCGCAGAAGGGACTTCTTCATTTGGCTTATCCTCGGACCAGGCACGCAGGCCGAGCCCACAAGTTCTTGCGTGTGGGCGAAGGTAGCGAAATTCGTGTTGCGACCGTGCACGCGCTGTGTCGCGCCACTCGCAGCTCGATCTGTGCAAGCAGCATGCCGCCGACAAACAGCAGGTTTCCGCCGCATCGTGCCGCATCGCCATGCCAGTTTCCCGACATTGGCTCTGAAGTGACAATCAGGTGTCCGCCGAGTAACGTTTCGGCATCACCCTTTGAGGCCGCCGGTTCGACCGCGGAACCGCATCAGCAGTGCGAAATTGCGGCGGGGCTGCTTCTCGCTTGCGTTCGGACAGAGGGCGTGTGAGCTCTTAGCGGCCTGAGTGTTGGCGGCCTGATTTGCGAGCGGGCATCGTGCGACAAAGAAGAGCTCGTTTAGCAGTAGCCAAATCGCCGCCAGGAAAAGGCCGTGTTCATGGCACACCTGCGAACGCCGATTTGAGGATGTCGCAACACGACACTACCAGCTTAATTTCATTGGGACGCTGAAAGGCAACGTGAAGTGAGGGCCAATTTATCTATCTCCTCCAAGCGCAGGGATTTCGGGATGCGCTGTGCTTTTGCGCCTGAGATAAAGGACACGCGTACGCGATCCACCGGAGATAATTGCCGATCAATTCCATGTAACGGCACCACCCCAACGCGTGCCGTGTCGGGCCAGCCGCGCGCCTTTGTATGATGCTGACGAGTACTGGCGCGGGCGATCTCGCTCTACATCTGCGAATTCCGATTGAAGGCTTAGAAGTTAAGTGCCGGAGTGGGGATAAGGTTTTCCAGGCTTCCAGCTAGATCGCCGTTCTCATGACTTCCATCAGCCGATCCTGATAGTTCTGATCGACCGGGATTTTAGAGTTTGCGTGTTGGAGCGGTTCGTCGAACGTTGGGCGGAAGAAGCCCTTTCGGATACCCCGATGATCCTGATTGTAAGACCGCGCCGGGCCGGCGCGATCCGGTCCGCAAGACCGCCGCCCCCGACCGTAGAAAGGCCAAACGCCCAGCGCGCCGTCAAAGGCATCGCCCGACGGGGTGCGAGAACCCGCTTTGCAGAGAGCAGTTTCCGGAGGCGAGTCGGATCAGCCAACCCGGAGATCCTCAGCTGACATCTTACCCGAACGCCCGGCCTTGAGCTGATAACTTACCCGGGCCCCCTCTTCGAGAGTGGTGTAACCGGCTTTTTCGACGGCACTGATGTGCACGAAGACATCGGGACTTCCGTCCTCAGGCCTGATGAAGCCATAACCTTTGGTCGAGTTGAACCACTTCACAATACCCATTGCCACGGCAGCATCTCCATAGTGAACCGTTGTGATCTAGCGAAGAGTCTCCCGGCCATCAAGAGGGTCGGCAAGAGACGAGTCGCTGCGCTAGTCACGTGCTCGTTTTTCACCGCGTGGTCTAGCTGAGGCCGCATTGTGCAAGCGACTAAAGCGTCCTGACGTCGACGACAGTTCGCCTCAAGGCTTCTGCCCAGATGACGTTTGACCTTCGCCTCACTCGTCGTGCGCGACCGGCTTACAGAAGGCTTGCGGAGCCTCGAACATGCCGCGCTCATCCTGAGCCGGCGGATCGTTTTCATCGACGTTGAACAACAGGGCGGTCGTGAACTCCTTTGCGCAGCCTAGAGCAGGATTGTCAATCCGCGCATGCCTGTATTGAAGCTACCTGACGTGCTTTGAAGACGGCCCGCAGGGCTGCGCTTTGGCTGTTCGCCTTCGGATGTCAACCGCACGTCGAGTCCCATCGAACGAGCAGGGTCTGCCGAGACAATCCTGAATAAAGCGCATTTGGCAAGTTATCCGCTCGTCATGTTGTATTTGGGAAGCCAGCAAACCCGCTCGGCAACTGTGGAGCTTGTTCAAAACGGTAACTACTGACGAACTTCCTCGCGCCGCCGGCGGTTCATCAGCCTCTCGCCTTGGGTTCGATGAATTCAGCTGAGCACCGTGAAGAGGTTGAGATAACCGATGGTCTCTATTTGTCTGCTTCGATCAGCCCGTCCACCGACTTTACTCAGAACAAAGCCGCCTCGATGCATAGGTGTATTCAAGAGCCAGTTGACGCGCATCTTCCATGAGAATGGCCGCGGCGCTGTGTCCCCCGTCGATGTTCTCGTAATAGAAGTAAGGCTGGCCCAGCCCGGCGAGCTTCGCGGCAGCTTTGCGGCCATGCGTTGGATGCGCGCGGTCGTCCTTGGTGGAGGTAAGAATTAAGGGAGCAGGATAGGTGTTGCCCGCGACCAGCTTCTGGTAGGGCGAGTAGCGTTCGATCCACGCACGCTGCTCGGCAATGGCGGGATCACCGTACTCGCCGATCCAGGCGGTGCCGGCGCCCAGTTTGGTGTATCGAAGCATATCAAGCAGCGGCACCTGGATGATCGCCGCGTTGAAGAGCTCGGGACGTTCGGTGATTGCAGCGCCAACGAGCAGGCCGCCATGGCTGCCGCCAATGACTCCTAGCCGGCGTGGACTCGTGATCTTGCGGCGGATCAGGTCCTCTGCAACGGCAATGAAATCATCCCATGTCGTCTGCTTCGTTGCTCCCTGCGCCGCTTGGTGCCATTCTGGACCAAACTCGCCGCCCCCGCGCAGGTTCGCCACGACATAGGCATTGCCCTGTTCGAGCCAGAGCCGCCCGACCGGTCCCAGATAAGAGGGCAGAAGCGACTCCAGGACACCGCCATAGCCATAGAGAAGTGTCGGAATTGTGCCGTCAAACCTTGCGTTTTTCGGCCGTACCAGAGAATAGGGAATTGACGTGCCATCGCGCGAAGTGGCTTCGAGCTGCTCCACGACATGATTGGACGCATCGAGGGCAGCCGGTGTCGTCTTCAATTCCTTAAGGTTTTTGCTTTCGGCATCAAAATACCAGACTGAGGTTGGCTGAGATAGCTCGAGACGGTGAACATGGCCTGGTCCGCTTCATCGGAGATGCCTGACAGGCTGACATATGCATGTTCCGGTAGCGGGATCGACGCCGCCGACCAAGCTCCCCGATCGTACTTATAAACGAACGCTTTGCTCTGAACGTTCTCAAGGATCGTCAGTATCAACAAATTCTTTGTGGCGCCCCACCCGCTCAGGGCCTGGCGGGGCCCAGGTTGGAAAACAAGCGATGGTCTGGCGCGCAGCGGATCCTGTTTCCATTCGTTGAGGTCATACGAGATCAGCGATCCGGCGGTGAAGCTGATATCGCCCGGCGGCGTCCAATCTTCATCAAGCGTTACAAGCAGGCGACCACCCGCTAGGCCATTCATCGCGGCCTTCGTCGGCAGATTGAGCTTGACGGGTCCGTCGGGGCGAAAGACCACATACTCGAACTCAAAAGAGCTGATCGCGCGGCCCGCGCCGGTCGCATGAATATTGCCCTCGCTGTCACGAAGCACGAAGGGGGACGTCAGAACGTCGGTGGGCTCGCCACGAAACATCTCGCGAGCCTCACTGAGCGGCTGAGCGCGTTTGAGCTCCTTCACCACAAAGGGGTAGCCGGCTTGCGTCAAAGTCCCCTCACCGCACTCCCGTGCAACAAGGAGTGTGTCACCATCGACCCAGCTGACGTCTGCTTGCCCTCTGGGAGATAAAAGCCATCCGCAACGAAGGTTTTGGCGTCGCAGTCGAACTCTCATATGGACGCGGCATCCTTGCCGCCATCGGAAAGACTAATCAGGCAGAGGCGCTGTTCAGGCGGAAGGCAGTTCGCACCTTGAAAGACCCAGTTTCTTTTCTCGGCGACTGCCAAGGCGTCCACGTCGAGGATGGTCTCCCACGTTGGATCTTGACTACGATCGCTCTCAGGCGTGGTGCGCCGCCAGACGCCGCGTATGTGGTCCTCGTCTCGCCAGAAACTCTCCAAACCGCGCTCTTCCGATCGAACATCTGCGATTTGATCGTTGGACTGCAGGATGGAGAGCGCCTGTTCGTAGAAGCGCCGATAGTGAGGATCCGACTGGAGTACCCCGAGCGTCTTCTCGTTCTCGGCGCGAACCCAAGCCAACGCGCTTGGCCCTTCAATCTCCTCGAGCCAAAGGAATGGGTCATCAGTCACCGCCGCATCCGTTCGCTTGTGTGAAAGCGCCGTGCGCAGGCAATCGAAAGCAACGTGGCGCATAGGAGTGATTTCGTCAGGGACTTGCTCCGGCCGAGGTCGAGTGGCCACAGTCGCGGGCCCTGGCGCGTCAAGCAGAAGCGGCGGAAAGCACGCAAGCGCATGACGTAGCGCGGCTTACGCTGTGTCGCGCCCCCTTATTGCAAGCTGCGTGCCGGCTAAAGAGTCGTGAGTTTCAGCCGTTCGGAGCTGCACGACCCTGTTCGGTTGCCGACATTGCTTGCCAAGCGGACATCACAGCGGGTCGGCGAAGCGCCTGCCAGACAGCGCCAGCGTCAAAAACCGGGACGCAGCGATGCTGCTTTCCTCCGCATATGAGCTTGCGCCTTCTCGCTGGCGTCACCGGGCAGACTTGTCGACGGGCATCATCCCCACGAAGAGCAGCGCATTGATCAGAAGCCAGATCGACATCGGCAAGGGTGGTATGCATGGCGACCTCCTGGTCGTTGACTGCAAGCGTTGCCGATTTGGACGAGCTTTGTCCTCGCGAAACCCACAAGTCAAGCCGATAGCTCGGTTCGTTGACTGATTGTCGAGAGGATTGCGCTCGAGCGAAGAGAGTAAAAACGCCCTAGAAACGGGCTAGTTACGCTACGTCTTGAGATTGAGCCAACAATCAACAACAAGTACAAGCACCAGATCAGGTTCTTCGGCGCAACGGCGAAATGAAGCTGGGCATGAGCAGCAATTGAGGGAGCTACGGTCCAGCTTAAACGATCCTGATCCACCCGGCGGGGACCGACGCACGAGCCGTGATCCTCATCGAAGCCCTATTGCACAAACGAGATCAAGGGCGAGATTTTCGGTCGAGAACGCCCGCTCCGACCAGATCACCCGGGCTGGTTCAAGGCTAGTGCAACCCTCAGTGCGAACTGTTCCGTAACGGTGCTGTTGCGGCCCAGAACAAGCGCCGCTTTCCGGGCGGAACGATCAACGGGCAGCAGCGCGCCGGCTGCCGCCGCCACCACCCGCATCAGCGTCGTTTAGAGATACAACCTGAGTTGACTGCATCGCCCCCTTCTGATCATGGACCACTCGCATGATGTCTTGATTTCCTGCGGCCCTGCGCCGCGCGCAAGAACCGCGTCATCGCCCTGGATTGCTCCTCCGTCCTGCTATAGAAGCCTCATCCGCCGTGCTATGCTTTTCGCGGTCAGTCCTCGCTGGCACCGAACTCTTGTCCGTGATGACCATCGCGTGAAGCTGCCGGCGCCGGCAGATCCCAGAGTCTGTCCTGTGTATGCTTCAGTGGAGCCGCTAAAGCCACAAAGGCCAACTTCACGTCTGCATAGGCAGCCTCCTTCAAAGCGGCATCAGCGGGATCGATGTCGTTATAGGCGGTCAGCGCCGCGGCATAGTTTTGGTACAGGGGCATTTGAGCCTCGTTGGTCCATCCGAGACCGAGATGGTGGAACTGATCAGCCGGAACGGTGATGCGGCTCTTGTCCAGCTCCCGGAGGTAGTCCGCCGACCAGTCGTGGATGGTATAGGATTCGATCTTATCCATCATCGACCGCCAGCGCCTGACACGCTCCTCAAGCGGCATATTGGCCGCTTTCGAAATGGCGGCTGCGATTTCTTCGGGATGGTTTGGATCCACCAGCAGCGCCTCGTCCTCGTTGAAGTCTTCAGCCGCCCCAGCAAACTTCGATAGTACCAGAACGCCGGGATCCTTCGGATCTTGGGCAGCAACATATTCTTTCGCTACCAGATTCATGCCGTCCCGCAGCGGCGTGATGACACCTACATGTGCCGCGCGGTAAAGACGCGCGAGTGCAGCCTGGCTGAACGGGTCATTCGTGTAGTGGATCGGCCTCCACTCCTCTGTGCCATGCTCGGCATTGACATGGTTGATCGCATTCTCCACGTCCTCCTTGTACTTTCGATACTCGTCGACGTCGGCGCGCGAGGACGGCGCGATCTGCAACAGCGATATGCTGCCCGGCTCGACCGCCAATAGTTGGTTAAATGCTTCGACGCGTTTGTCGATACCTTTCGTGTAGTCTAGGCGGTCCACGCCGATCGCAAACCTCGCGCCCTCAAAGTTTTGCAATAATGACGAGATTTTTTCTTGCTCTGCGGGCGAGAGCTCTGCCGAAAGATACTCTGCGAACTGCCTGGGATCGATACCGATTGGGAATTTTTGAAGTCGCGACTGCCCACGTTCCGTGGTCACGACGCCATCCTTGCTCTCCAGCCCGAAATAGGTTCGCAGGCAGGCCGAGAAATTGTTCAGATCCCGGTTCGTCTGAAAGCCGAGCAGATCGTATTCCAGCATCGACTTCATCAGTTCGCGATGATTGGGTACTCGCTCTATCATGTCGGGCGTCGGCCACGGCGTGTGCAGAAAGAAGCCGGTCGGCCGCTCGATGCCGAGCTTTTGCAGATCGCCCCCGAGCGGGAGCAAGTGATAATCATGCACCCAGAATGCGTCCCGATCCCGCAAGTCGAACGCCGCACGCGCGATGAAGTTGTTCATCTGTCGATAGCTGTCGTATCCCTCTTCCGCGCGCGACATCCGGTCGGACAGGGAGTGTAATACCGGCCACAAGGTTGAATTCGAATAATCTCGATAGTAGCCGCGATGGTGCGCGGCCGGAAGATCGAGTTCGGCCACATGGCCTTCGCCAGCCTTCACGAGTGGCAGGGGCCGCTCAGTCCCGTCGCCGATTCTCCGAGGAGAACATCCAGACCGCGCCGGAACGTTCGACGACCGACTCGAGGGCTGCGGCAAGTCCGCCGGTCTGGGGTTTATTGGGGTCGAACGGCGCGCCGCGGTTCGAAATCACGACCAGCTTCATGTCGGGTTGCTGGTTTACCGAGCGATGCTCCGCGTCGCCCGAGGCAACAGCATGAGAAGGACCTGCACCTCCTTCTTGCTCCTGCTCCAACGGTATCTCGTCGAGGTGCAGGGCGAAGGCCGCTTGGGCTGAGGTTTCATCTTCCTGGGTTGCGCCTGATGTACCGCCGGAATCCACCGTTGCGGTATCGAGCGCGTCATGGATTCGAACCATCTCGTAACTCCCTTTGGCCGCAACTTTCCACTACGCTAGGATGCCGGGTCTAGCTTTCCGAAAGCTGACCGGTCGCCGAGCTAGATAGCAGGATCGAAGGTTCTGGATGACCAGCACCGCGCATCACTCTCCAGCCGCCCCCCGCTAATCAGACGCACTTTGTGCGGCCAGCCACGGTGCTGATGACAAGATTTGCGTGGTCAAGTGGTCGATCCTTCGAAGTGTCCTTGGACGTTCTTCCGCTCATCGCAGGAATGGTGGTGCGCATGGCCATTCATGTGCAGCTGTGGAGCGCACCAGATGCCCTCGTCCCGTGGCACTCTTTCGCATAGGAGTCATCTCCACATCGCCTACGGTGCCAGCTTGGTGCTGCTGAGAATCCGATCATCATGTTGGGGCATCGCAAAGAAAGGTCGCAAGTGCGGCATCGCGCCTGGTCGTGATCTACAGCTAACGCAGAGGTGAACCGCACGATCGTCGTCGGTGCAACAATTGGTTGCCGTGCGACGGACAGATGGCGATCATTAACCGGCGGCCTCGCCGCCTGCTGCCGGACAGCCTGCGCCGCTATGGCAGTTGTTGCCAGTTCTCGACACCGGCGACGGCTTCCTGGTCGACGTTGCGGGTTGTTGCCCAGGCGGATTCGGATTGCGAAGCCGGCTGGGCGGCAGCTTCGAATTCCGGAAACAGCCGAACTACGTTCGAGAGGTCAGTTGTCGGGCTTAACGGCCTAAGCGTGTGTCTTTGAGCACGTGCTCCTCCAGTGGGAGCACATCGCACGACAAGGTTGAGATAAATGGTCGGGTTCAGATCACTCGAATTCCGGGCACTTGCCAGGAAAACGCACGAAGTATGGCACTAGCCATTGCCGCGCGAATAGCTCGGCCGGCGTCTGCCGGCGAAAAGACTGGGCAAATTGATCGATTGCTTCGGCTTCGTCCGAAGAAGGGATACACCACCTTTGACCGGAGCGCGAACGCCGAGGACTTTTCAAGACCATGAACCTGCTACAATTTTCAGCGACAACCCTCAGCACGATGATCGTTCCAGCGCCGGACTATATAATGAGGTCCCGTGCTGGGCAGGACTACACCGACTAGCTTCTTGTTTAGCCAGTGGAAAGCGTGTCCTACAGGTGACAGCGGCACGTCGCGACGACCTCAGATGCTATGCTCCGAAATCAACACCAGCGAAGATCTGCTGATCGCGGAGTGCACCTTCACAAAGGAGAGCCCGGCGTGAGTAATTTTGATCCAGCTTAGCCTCGCCGTCCAGCAACTTGGGAACCGCGCTATTCGTTCCAGGGGCACTGGCGGATGGCCCGAAGTTCTTCCCACGCGGCGGCGGAAGCGTGAATTGAGAAATCGATTATTTGGAAAACCGGCAATCTCACTTTTTGCTTAAGTTTAGTTTGGTTGTGAACGCGCTGGTTCCTATAGCTATACCTATCACGCACACAAAATATCCGAGAGTTGCCTTCATTGTCGTCGGCTCGCCAAACACAACGTACGCCCAGGCCGCCGTAATCACGGGAGTAAGATAGATCAGCGTTGCAACTTCACTCGCCGCATTTTCCCGTAGGCAGAACCAGTAAAGTCCATAACCCACGGCGGTTGAGATAATTACGAACCACAGGACGACAGTGGCAAATTGCGCCGTCATGTGAGGAGCGAGTCTTCCATCCAGAACGGCGAAGGGGAGCATACAAAGCGCTGAGACCGCGCTTTGTACTGCTAATGCAGGAAAAATGGACATAGAGTTGGAACTCAGCTTTGAAATAAGCGTCGCCAACACCAGACATAGACTAGCTGCTACCGCCAATCCATACGCCGAAAGCGGGGCATGCCCTGTTGGCCCTCCCGTTGCAAGTGCTACGCCTGCAAGAGCAATCAAGGACCCCAGCCACTTTCTGGCAGAAATCTTCTCGCCTAATACAGGCCCAGCGCAAATTGTCGTTGCAAGAGGCTGCAATGCACTTATCAATGCTGCCGTTCCAGGAGGCAGGCCTGTTGCGACGGCCTTTACTGCAAAGGTGGTGGAGCAGAACATTGCTAAGAAGCCAAGACAGCTTTGGTTCGCAACGTCGCGGAGCGCCACCCCTCGGATCAATGTCAAGCCCAGCCATGGAGAGAATATGACTGCAGCTATTGCGAACCTCCAGAAGAGGACCAGGTAAACCGATTCTCCGCCATTGATCATCCGTGCACCGATGAAACCTGAGCTCCAGGCCAAAACAAGCCCGGCCTGTACAAGAACCTTCTTGACACTTTTCACGCCTGGAATCCTCCCAGCGATAGTTTTGTTGTTAAATGATCGCTCAGGATCGGCTATGTTGGCGAAACGATTGGAAAAGCCAGCGAACATCTCGGCGCCCATAAGTCCGCGTAAGCATGGTTGCGTTCGCAGGTCGCGTTCGTCATCGGCGTGGGAACCACGTCAAGAACATACGAGCTTCAGTGCCGCTCCGCGAGCATTCCAACGCATCAACATTTGTAGTGTCCTCGGCTGAAAGCATGTTTCGCGGCTAGGCTCGCCTACCTCGCTGGAACTAATGTGGACTCACGATCTCGTGTCGGATCATCGCGTCTAGTTGGAAGGCTTCCGGCGGACATGCCGAAAGCCTTCTTGGGTGTTTAACGCTGATCTATGGAGCCGTTACTTTTCTCCTTTCCCTAGTTCGCAAGATCTACCAGTTGCGCTGAGCGCGCAGCAGCAACGTCAGTCTATTCTGATCCTTGAGTTCGTACACAGTACCCGGCTTAGCGATATTGGCTTGCTGCGGCAGCGTCACAGTGCTTCCGCTCGCGTACTTCTGGTCGAGCACCATGTAGGAGAGTTCAGCCGAGAAAGTCAGATTCCTGACGGGAGTCCAACGCGTAACTGTACCAAGAACGGCATAGTTGAAATCGGGATTACAGCCGGAACCGCCGCTTGACAACGCGAGGGACGTGACGAACGTGCCACAGACGTAGCCCTTGGCCGTGTTGTTGTACCGCACAGCCGTCCACGCACCGTAGATGGCACTACTCCAATGAGGATCCCAATTGTGGGTGTACGCGCCGTTAAAGCCGTAGCTCGTGGTCAACTCCTGGCCGGCGCCAGTTATGAACACAGAGTCAGAGATGCCAGCAAGCCCGATGCTTTGGTAGGCTCCCGAAAGTCCGGTGCCACCATACATCGCGTAGGTGGTCGACTTATAGCTATCGAAGTTGTAGCGGCTCGCGCCGCTCGTATACACGCCTTGGATGTTGACGGTGTCACCCGGCCCCGTCGGGACGTTCTTGATGGACAATGCCAACTGACCGGCCCAGCCCCACTTGTCACTCGGATTGCCGGTGACTTCGGATGCGCCATAATATGCAGCATGGTTGTCATGTGCAGCAACCGACGCCTGAAAGAGGCCCCAAGCCTGGTCAACGCGCACCATACCGACAAGGTCTGGTGTGCGCGAACCGCCGATGTCGTTGGCACCGTATGCGCCGACGGCTAGACCGCTGGCTGTCGCACCACTCACGTTCCAGACATTGCTCGTGTAATTGGCGACTTGATCCTGGACTGAGAACGAAGCCGTGACTCCTTGACCGAGGTCAGCGGTGTAAGTGAACTGGTTCACGGGCTCCCAGCCGCCGCCGCCAGGCAGTTCGATGTTGTTTCCGGGATATCCCGTCCAAGGCGAGCTGAACTGCGAAGCCGCCTTGCCGAAAGTGAACCCAGCGAACTGGATAAAGGCGTCGTAGACACCAAGGGAACCAGCGCCAACCGCAGAACCGAGTGACGACGTATACGCTGTCGAACCATTCACGCCAGTTGTACCCACGCCGGCATAGGTACCTGTGGTCCAGGTAAAGGCGCCATCGAAGAAGGTGCGCACTACACCATACTCGGTCGCAGTGCGTGTATCGATAGAAAGATATTCGCGAGAACGTGTACTGTAATAGTCCGTCAGGCGATTACGAGCCCCAGGGACGCCGCTGCTGGGCATGTCATAGTGGCCGCTCGTGTTCAGTGTGGTTTCAACGCGCAGATACCCGCCCAATTTGATGCACGTATCGGTGCCGGGAATGTAATAGAAGCCGGCCCCATACAACGAGCAAATCTTCACGTACTCGATTGGCCTGGCCTTCCAGGGAAGATCGGTTGCATGCGCCTCGACCACGGCGATCAGACCGACCGCCGAACCGAACAAAAACTTCTCCACGAACTTCATAACTGGCCTCTAAACTGTACCATCTCAAAGGCGGCCAGCAAGGCGCACCGAAGAGACCATCACCTTCGCCCCCCAATCACTTTCGACAGAAAGGGCTCTATTCGAACGCCACCTGACTGATTGAACCAGTGAACGTCGCGGCGCGGACCATTCCGCAGCTCGCATCGCTATGATGTCAGATCACCCTCGTTATCGGCGCGGAAACTGTGTAGGAAACAGACGAACCTTCACGCTCGCTCTGGCAGGTGTGCTCTAATCGTCTCACAACGGTATGCTTCGGACTGCAATCGGCTAAGAACGTATGCTTCATAGCAACGCATCTTGCGCCTCAATGAGATTAGAGCTGAACGCCGTGAAAGCATTAGCCGAGGCATATGCATGCGCACCTCCAGGCGACACCTGCCGTACAAGTCGTTTACAAATTGAACAGAAGAGGCGAAGCCGAAATTGGCTGCACTTGTTTTAGTTGGTCGACTCTTTCGCTGCAATTGCGGATCCCAAGGAGGCATACGCTTCGGAAACAAGCTTGTAACAAGTGCATGCCCTTTGCTCGAGGCACTTGCGTTCATCGATCCGCAACACGCCGCGCACCTTGCGAATAAGACGCTGTTCAGCAAACTTGTTCAGGGTCTCGGTTATCCCCGGACGAGGCAATCCCAAGACGGACGAAAGGTAGTCATGGGTAACTGGAAGAACATGAGTGTCAGCTGAGTCACTCGATAGACAGAGCCAGCTCGCGAGCCGCTTTTCGCGATGGTGCCAAACGCCACAAAATCCTGTCTGAGCGCAATGCAATGATAGCGCGTCGACGTAGCGAGATAGCTGTTCCCGGATTTGCGGACGCTCGTTCATCAGCTGACGCAAATCTTTGACGCGGATCCTGAGAGCGGTTCCAGGAAAAAGCACGACAGATTGATGCGTCGAAAGATGACCTCCCAATAGAACCGAAGCGCCGACCGCTCCCCGAAATCCTATTACCGCCGTTTCAAGGATAATGCCGGAGGTGACAATCCTTAGCGATACGAGCCCCGACTCTATGAAATAGACGTAATCAACATTCCTTTTCGGCTCTTGCAGAACGATGCGTTCTCCCAGAACGATAGGCTCAAGACACTGCCCTATTGCTGCGAGATCCTGGAGAGGCAGCCTCGCCAGGATCGCATTTTTGACAAAGGACCGCATACTTGCCCGCACGACGCAGCTGCCAGGGCGCGGAAGCATCGATAGACTGCTCTGCTCTTGGGTCACATCGTCCAACGCGAGTTAGGTATGAACCGACGGGAGTTCTTAAACTACGAGATAAGGACGATCCGCTGGTTTCCGCCTACAGGCGTGCAGAGCAAGCCCGGCCACGAAACAGATGGGCCCCACACTTGGGCCGGCGCCGTCGTCCAGAGACATGTCGAACTCCACACTTCTGTCGCCATCCGTCCACGCCTTCGAGCACGTTCTGAATGATCGTGAACCCATCGACGGCCCGCACAGAACCATCACTGATCGGCGACGTCTCCTGCGCGCCCGCGGGCATCCGGTGCGCTATGCCTTCGCACCCGACCTCGTCAGGCCGGCGCCGATCGACAGTTTTCTAAGCCAGCAGAGGGATTGATCGAGAGCTTGCATCTCCAGCTCAACCACCTTTCCAGGGGCCGACTGCGCCATTTCGGCGGCATTAATCATCCACTCAGCGGGCAGTTCCCGGAGATTTGCCCAACCAAAAATGGATTCTCCAGGCTCGCCCGTGCCGCGTCGGTCGCGCAGCGGGGCGCGATAAGACCACGTGTTCTCGAAGCAGATGCGGTCGAGCCCGAGCCTTGCGAGCTTTTGCGTCAGCTCTGCGACAGGTGCAACGCCGGAACCGATCGGCACACCGAGCAGGGTCCCCTCCTCCCCCTGACGCACAGGGGGTAATAGCACGCAATCCTTTAGATGTGCGGAGCATACCCAGGGCTCCATCGCCTCGAGGGCATCACAGGGATGCTCAAAGAAGAGCATCGAATTGACGTAATCGAACAACGCGCGGATCCAAGCGCTATTGACCGATGTGAGGATCTCCGCGACCTCGGCGCCGCACAAATCTTCGTGGTTCTCCAGGAGAATTGGAATGCCGACCCGCTCGGCTATCGGAGTGAGCTGAGATAAATTCCTCTTGGCCTCACTCACGCGATGGCGGCGATCCGGCGCACCTGTCGTGAAGGTCCTGAGGTATCCAGCTCCGACGTCAGCGGCCATGGCGAGGCAATCGCTTAGATGGGCGACCTCCGTCCCGCGGGTCTCGATGTCGATGAGTAGCCCGCGGTGATCGAGATGGCGTCGTACCTTCCGAAGGTGATCGCGTCCGCGTCCGGAGATTTCAATATAGCCCGGTAGGTGAGCTGATACGTTGATCCCGTCGAACCCGAGTTCGGCCGCGATATCGATCAATGAGAAAACGTCGAAGCCAGGTTTGTGACGATAGTGATAGCGCAGGCCGTAAGAGTGCAAGAACAGCTTGGTCATGTCCGGTTTCGAAGTGTCAGGGTCGGTTGCGGGACGCGGTGAGACGCTCCTCGCCGACAGCCCAAAGGGCAAGCAGCGAGGTAGTAAGGATGAATAGGCCAGGAAGAATTGGCGCAGGCGATCCGAGAAGAAGACCCGCCGCATTGAGTTTGATGAGTGTGCCCCAATCGCTTGCCGGAGGCTGCACACCGAGGCCCAACACGCTGAGCGCGCTCAGGAACATCAGGCACGACACGAAGCGGTTGATGAGTTCTACGGCTGCATAGGCCCGTATATTTGGCCAGACGTCACGAAAGACGAGGTAGCCGATGCCCTCTCCGCGAATGCGCGAGAGCTCCACGAACGGCTGCGCAATCACCTGAGCGACGGGCGTGCGCAGGGATCGGAACACACGGCAGAATTCGACGACGATGATGACGGCGATCAGGCTGGACGTACTCGATCCGAGGGCCGCGATCAGCACGAAGGCGACGATCAGACCCGGGATCGCGATCAGCGCATCCATCGATCGGGCGAGCACCGAGCCGCCGAAACCTCTCGACAGGCCCGTGAGCACCGCGAGGCCGAGGCCGAGACCAAAGGCGACGAATGCCGCAGTCACGGAAATGAGCATAGTCTCACGGCCAGCCGCGAGTGTCTCGGCGAATAGATCTCGCCCGAGGTGATCGGTTCCAAGAATGTGTGCCGCGGATGGTGGCTCGAACCGCTCGGCGCCGTAACGCTCCGTCCATCGCGCGTCAATCAAAGATGGTGCCATGAAGAGAACAAGCGAAAAGATCGCGAAAACGGCAATCCTCATGTGCGGCCCCGTCCAACAGAATGCGCCGGCTCGAAAGCGCTCGCCGAGTTCGGGAACGTCGTGGGAGGCGATGCCGCGTCGACGCTGATCACAGAGGAGAGCACGCGTCCGGCACGCATTTCGACCACTTCATCAGCGAGCCGCGCCACCATGTCCGGTTGATGTGAAACGAAGAGCATGCTGACCGAACGATGATCACGTACTTTGCGCAGAAGCTCCACGACAAGAGCGCCATTGGCAGAGTCGAGCGAGGCCGTCACCTCGTCGAGGAGAAGAATGCGTGGCCGCGACGCAAGAGCCAAGGCGATCCCAAGCCGTTGGCATTCCCCGCCCGAAAGCTCTGACAGGAGCTTGGGCAGATAACTGGTCGGAAGAAAAATCGAGTCGAGAACCTCTGCAGCCTCGTTTGAGTTGCCGGCCTCCCCCGCCTGACGCAATCTGCGGCCGATCAGATAGGCAATCGTCAGCGCCGGGTTGAGGTGCAACCGAACCGACTGAGGGACGTACTCGAAAACACGCTTCTCGGCGGTTGTGCGGGCCGAATAGTGCAGAGGTAGACGGCGCCCTCCGACCAAGATCTCCCCCGAGGAGTCACGGTGCTGACCAAGAAGTGCACGAAGAACTGTCGTCTTGCCTGCGCCGGACGGGCCGACGAGACCGATGCAGCTGCCAGCGCCCAGCGAAAACGAGACATCGGCGACAAGCGAACGCCCGCTTGGCGCATGCACACTCAGTCGGTCGACACGGAGCGGCACAGCATGCCGCGGCGGTGATTCGCCCGTGTTCGAGTCGAGAGGAGTAGGACGGTCTTCTGGGGCGAGCGCCCTTATGCTGTTGCGGTCTTTTTGGCGGGAAGTGGCCGCTTGGGTGGGAAGCGGTCGCTTCAGATGCCTAGCAAGGTCGATAGTTCCATCCGACAAGGCTTCGAAAAAAGCGAGCTCGTGGGTCACCACTATGGCTGCAGCGCCGATCTCTTGGATACGCGCTTTGATGGCAGTCATAACCGTGCTCTTCAGTGCCGGCTGGAGCGAACTCGTCGGTTCATCCAGCATGACGAGGCGCGGTGCAGCGCAGAACAAGCTAGAGACGAGAATGCGCTGGAGCTGGCCGCCGCTATATTGGTGCGGATAGCGGTTCTCGTTGAACCCCGGAATATCGAGGCGATCGAAGGCGCTGCGAAGCAGATGCCTGCGCTCAATGCGTTGCGAGCTCGTGTCCCCGGGGAAGGCCGCGAGTTGATCGACCACGCCACGGCTTGAAACGAGAGTCGTGGCAGACGACTGGGGAATGTAGAGGATGTCCCGCCCCCAAAGCGCCTGCCGATCAGGGGGAGCCATTCCGGTGAGTGATCGCCCCAGAAACGAGGTATCGCCACCCGTGATACGGAGATTGGGACGCTGCCAGCCGATAAGGGCCAGGCACAGGCTCGTCTTACCGATGCCCGAGGGACCTATGACGGAATAGAGGCGACCGCCCGTGAAAGTGGCACTAAGCGCGCCGATCCGGTTCACGGCGCTGTCCGAGCTTGCGATTTCTACTGTGAGATCACGTATCCGCAGCACCTCTGTCACAGCGCAGTCCTCGCGACGAAGCGACCGCTCACGAGATCGGACAATGAATAGAGCAGCATATAGATGCCGGTAATCAGCATCGCGCAGAACTGCAGTACGGGGATATCGCGCCACACAACAGAGGACACAGTAAGGTCACCAAGCCCCGCAAAGCCGAACACGACTTCGATCACGAGCACGCCCGTCAGCAGATAGGCGCAATAAGTCAGTGCGAGATTGAGGATCGATGGTGTAATCGCAGGCAATGCATAACGCAGCGCAGTTTCGCCCCGGCCAAAGCCTTTGAGCCGGGCAAACTCGAAGTAATCCTTGCGTTCCTCCGTGGCGAGCAGCGCGAGCACCATCCGCCCGACATAGGCGACCATGCCGACACCGAGACAAGCGCTCGGCAGAACGAGGAGACGGAGCTGGTCCAGGAAAGGCTGTCCCTGCGAAATGCGGGAAACCGCAGGTAAAAGCCTAAGCTCCACGGCAAACACATAGATGAAGATATAGGCGATTAGGAATTCCGGCGTGCAGATGACAATTTGCGCTACGAGCCTGAAGAAATGCTGCGTGCGTCGGCCAGTCATGAACACTCCAAGCCCTGCCGCGATCGCGACCGGAAACCACAGAAACGTCACGGCAGCGAGGGCGAGGGTGTTTTCGAGGCGAGGCTCGACAACTTCCCAGACGCCGGTGCGGGTCGTAAACGAGCGGCCAAGATCGCCGGTCAAGAAGGCGCAGAGCCAGAGGACGAAGCGTTCCACAAGGCCACGATCGAGGCCGAGGTCAGCGCGCATGCGTTGAGCGAGCTCGGGAGTGTAGTCCTGGCCCAGCAACTCTGTGACAAAATCCCCCGGAATGACTGCCGTTCCGAGAAAGATCAGGGCGGATGCGCCGATAAGAATGGCAACACGTGTGAGGATGCCACGCAACAGCAGCCACGCTTTGGCACGCTTTGAATGCACGCGCTCAGGCGCGGCGTGAAATGGTGTCAGCACTTGCACGGGATCAAACCTTGCGATCGAGCCAGATCTCGGAGAACGCCGAGCCTTTGAGCGCTCCGAGCGGTGACGGTGCAACGCCTTTGACATAGCTCGCCTTGGCATCGAGCTGATTGAAGAACAGTGGGATGGCGGCACCACCCTCCTTGTGGATCGCCTCTTGGATCCCCCAGTACAACAGGCGTCGACGTTCTAGATCAGTCGTAGCCAGGGCATCGTCCATCATACGGTCGATCTCGGGTCGTCTCCACCGTGTCTCATTCCATTTGGCGTCAGATCGATAGGCAACGCGCAGCATAGCGTCGGGCGTGTAGCGCATGCCCCAACCACCCACCATCAGCGGCTCTTTGAGCCAGATATTGTCCCAATAGCCAGCAACGGGATCCCGTCGCGCCTGCACATTGACGCCCGCCTGGCGCGCCGTATCGGCAAACATCTGCGCCAGGTCGACAGCCACATTGGGCGTAACGGCCTCAGAGGCGTGCAAAACGAGTTGGCCGAGGTCGACGCCAGCCTGGCGAAGCAGCGTCCGCGCCCGGTCCGGATCGTAGGGTCTGACGGGCAACTCGGAATGGTAGAACGGGCTAAACGGAGGAATTGGATGGTCATTGGCAATGCTCGCCTGCCCCGCGCACAGTTTGTCGCGGAGAAGGGAGCGGTCGAACAGACATTTTAGTGCCTCGCGCACCTCGACACGGTCGAATGGTGCCTTGTCGACATGCATCGCGACCACGTTGTGCACACCGCTGGGCGATGAGACGACCTCAAGGCCGGTCACTGCGGCCACGCGTTTAGCCAGCGCAAAGCTGATTGTCTGCACAGCGTCGACGTCCCCAGCGAGCAAAGCCGAAACGCGCGCGATCGGATCCTGGTTGCCTTGAAATGAGACCTCATCGAGATAGGGCTTGCCGCCGTCCCAGAAGTTCGGATTACGGCGATATGTGTTTACGCCAGCCGGATCGAGACCATTGGCGATGAAGGCGCCCGCCCCAAGTGGCTTGTCGAAGCGCGAATATCCCTCAGGCAAGATATGGAAGCGATCCTGGGCGAGCAGCAGCGGGAAATCGGCATCGGGACGTGTCAGCTTGAAGCGGATCGTCTGCGGGTCTTCAGCAACGATATCGCTCACGTGGTCAACAAGCACGCGCAGAGGCGACTGCGCTGCCGGATCGCGCAATCGGTTGATGGTGTAGATCACGTCCCGCGCCGTGACCGATCTGCCATCGTGGAACTCGGCGCCGCGGCGCAGGCGAAAGATCCAGTCGTTCACCTTGCCGTTTGCGGCTTCCCAGCTCTCCGCCAGGGCCGGAATGGGCTGAAGATGCGAATCGACATTAACGAGGCGAGCTCCTATCAGCTCATAGGCGAAATAGACCGCCCACGATGCAACCTTGGTCGGATCAAGTAATGACGAGGAAGCCGTCTCCTGCAGGATGACCCGCACGCGACCGCCGCGGCGAGGCGCGGTTTGCTGGGCCCTGGACGGCCGCGACGCCGTGGACAGGGCAGCGGCACCGATCAAACCAGTGAAGTTGCGACGCGTGATCATATGAGATGCCATGGCAACGGCCTCACCCCCATCGAGTATTGGTCCGCTCGGAACGGCCGCCGCATTGTGTTTGCCAAGCAGCCCGCTCTTGACGGCCGCACTCGTATATACGAGTTGAGATGACAGCCTCATGACACAGAATGGATACAATATGGATAAAGTCGATGACCCTCTCGATGGGGCTGACACCGATTCCGATGCTTTGGAAGGACCCCGGTGGCGCTTTATCGCGAAAACGCTGAAGCAGGAGATCCTGAGCGGGCATTTCGAGATCAACAGGCCACTGCCATCCGACACCAAAGTCGCCGAACGCTTTGCCGTGAGCCGCATGACGGCTCGCAAGGCCTTAGCGAGCCTTCAAAGCAAGGGGATCATCCGCATTGAACACGGGCGTGGCTCGTTCGTGGAGATCGATGCCCTCAAGTACCGCCTCAGCGGACGCCACACTTTCTCGAAGAACGTCATCGATAATGGCATGAGGCCGAGCCGTAGGTTGCTCGCGGCGGATATCGTCCAACCCGACGACTGGGTGCGGCAATCCCTTCGCTTACCCCTAGATTCTTCGGCCTTACGCATCCGACTCGTCAGCGAGGCCGACAACCGCCCTCTCGCATTGAGCACGTGCTATCTGGAACTACCGCGTTTCGACGGTTTCGTCTCGGCGCTTGGTCCCGAGGCAAACGTCGAAAACGCGCTACAGCAATTCGCTTTGGTGGAAAAAGCCCAGATCGATGTCAACCTGCTCGCGCGGATGCCGAGCGAGGAAGAAGCAACCCTGCTGGATCAATCCCTGGCTAGGCCGGTCATGGAAAAGCGCGCATCAAGCATCGATCAGCATGATGAACCAGTCTGGTGCTACCAGGTGATCTATGCTGCCGATAGGGTCCAATTTCGGTTCGACAGATTGTAGATATTGATGACACTCGCAACCTCGTGAACAAATCGCCCGGCAGAACGATTTGGACCATGGTTCCGCCGCTTGCTATCTGGGTATTGACGCGTAGACAAGGATGTCACTGGTTGAGAGGTCCACATGCATGGCCCGAGTACAGCGCGAATGCGCCGCGATCGAAACCCAAGGTCGAAACCGATCGAACTATTGGAGTATAACCCGGATCGACACAGGCCCTCGGAGTCGCCGAATTCGTCGGTGCAAATCGCTGCTGCAGTTCTGCAGCGGCCTGCGCGCCGGATAATGCAATTCACAAGCCCCGTGACGGCGGCCCCCCTGCCGGTCTAAAAGAGGCCCTTGAGCAGTTCGCCGGCCTCAATCCGCCTGGGCGCCTTGCTTCTTAATCGATCGCCTTTCCGCCAACGATCGAAAGCCAGAATGTCCGCTGTTATCTTTTCCCCGACAAGCAGCGCCTTCTAGCATAACTAGGCTTGCCGAATGATGGCGATGTTTCGGCCGAAGCCAGCGATCACGATGCCGGCTTACCGCCGGGCCCCCGGATCCACGACGCCAAAGCGGTGAGAGGATCGCGTTGCGGCTTCCATGGAACGACAAGGTGAATTCGCGATGCTTGCCGATCAGATTCCAACGTCTGTGGCGACCTCCGTTTTTGATCGTTTTGTTGGCACTCGCATGGCGGCCGGATCGCTTGTAACTCGTGCTTGAGGATCGACGCCCCACCTCATCTCTTTCCCTCTACCACACTATCACTCGACGCTAAGATCGCTTTGATCGGATGCTCACGAGGCCAAATGCGAGCACGCTCCCCGCTCCGCAGATCGCAAGGGATACTAATGCGGCGGTGACGCCATAATGATCTTGCACCGAACTGAAGAATAATGGCGCAAGAGACGCCGATAACAGTCGAAAGCCGTTGATCAACCCAACTCGACCTCCGTATCTGTCCTGCCCGTACGTCGCCAGGGGTAGCGTTCCACGACAGATGCAGTTTAGACCGGAGCTGAATCCGAGCAAAACAACGAAAACCGTAACTCCAAGGACGGAGTGAGAAGCTAGTGCAACGATAAGCGTAGCCGCGAAGAGCAGGAGGCATGAGAGAAGAGTGAGATGAATTTCGGCCATTCTCTCGGTGAGCGAAGCCGCAAAAAGCAGTATTAAGACCTGAGACGGTCCAAAAAGCGCTGAAATCAAAGGGCCCTCCGGACCTAAGCCAAACGTTGAGAGGATTGGAGTCATCTGACTAAGGAATGCTGAGACGATAAATGCGGTGAGCGAAAAACCAAACGTTATCAACGCACAATCAATCGCCTTGGGGGAGGACTGTGAGTGGACTTGCGATTTGTGCGATTTATCTAGAGCTGCAGGGCCAACGGGGGCTCTCCGACGAGCCCATACCATTAACGGGAGAGCAATGAGAACATTACAGCCCGCATAGATCCCAAACACCTCTCTCCAGGATATCCAAATGAGCAACAAAGAGGTGAGCGGCCAGAACAGCGTTGACGATAACCCACTGATCAAGGTCAGCAGAGCGATCTGCTGTTTTGCCTGCACCCCATCTCGTTGGATCAAGAACAAAACTGCAGCTTCGTAAAAAACAAAGGCAGACGCTATTTGTATGCTGAACAGCGCGAACGCGAATACGGTCGCATTCCAGGAGACTGCGGCTATTCCTAAACTGGTAGCGCCCAGAACTGAGGCGATTTCCATCGCTCTGGCGGCACCGTATCGGTCCATAAGGCGACCGGCGATCAACGACATTGGCGCACTCGCTAATTGAGCGAAGGAAAAACAAGCGAGTATCCATGCACCTGTGACTGCGAGGTCACGGGCAACCTCGTTAGCCACACCGGCGATGCAATAGTAGAGTGTGCCGTAACTGATGATTTCTGCGCAGCCCAGTGCCGCGACAACGATTTTGTCATCCTTCCAGATGATCGCTAGCCCTCTCCTCGGTTCTCATACCTAACCGTCGCGTCGACCGATTGTTGATTCGTTGTCTTTAATCTGAGCTTATGAGACTGGCACTCGGCTCAGTCTCGTTGAGAATGCCATGCCATAGAGCGAAATCTTATACCCGTCGGCTGCCTATGTCGGAACGTCTCGGCTGCCATTTGCAGAATGGAAGTCCATACCTCGGGGGACACCTGACTCGGAATATCGTGGAAACCAGCCCAGTAGTTGAGATACTGCTCCTCGCTCATGGAGATCGTCTCGGTGGTAGCAAGAGAAATGCAGTTGCCCAGCTCCGGATATTGGTTGAGCAGCGCCTCGTAAGTTTCCATCTCGGCAACGAATGGGAGACGCGCCCGCCGCAACGCCGGCACCATATCGCGTAGCTTCGCTTCAATTTCGAGTTGAAAGGGGTCGGTCTCAAGATCGTTAAGGAAGGTTGTAATTGTGAAGAACCCGCGGGGTCGCAAGATCCGCATAACTTCGCGAAGCGCTTCGCTCTTGTTCGTCCAATGGAACGACGAGCTGTAGCAAACCCAATTGAGCGTACCGTCGGCCAGGCCCGTGCACTCGCCCGGCGCATTAATCCAAGAGACGGTTGGATAAGCTCGGCCGAGCCTCTGCCCGACCGCGACCATCTCAGTATCAGGTTCGACCGCATAGCCGGTAAGCCCCATGTCAGCCAAGGCATAGGCGATCGCGCCCGTACCAGCGCCGATATCCGCGAAAGTCGGACTGTCGGCTAAGTTCTTTACCTGGTCGACAAGCATCTGAAGGACTCGACGTGAATAAGGCGGACGCCGCGGATAAGTCTCTGCTACTTCGGAAAAGTTTCCAAAGGACCGCTTCTTAGCAACTCGCATCTCGTCCTCCATCAGGCTGGTCGTGCCAGCTAGCTTGTCTGAATTGCCGCTTGATCGTCACGCCGATGCGATTGTCTGAGTGAACGATCCCGGTCAGCTATCGCCGTCGATGATCCCCTCGAAATCGTAGTCCATCGCCGTGGGATCGCCGGGCAATCCTGAGACTCGCTTCAGCCTCGATCTAACTATCGCGTCTTTGTAGACGCTCGAAAGCCAAGGCGCCGAAGTGCTTTGCTGTAACCGTCTGGCAATCTTGGAACGAACAAACCTACACGACGCGGTGAAGCCGATTTGAGGTCGCAGCCGACGATAAGGATATACTGCTCGAGGTCGACAAAGGCTGCGATCGTATTTTGCAGGGTAGTGAGCCTTGCCGATGCCCCCTTACTGTCGAATGCACTCTGACGTAAATCTGGCACGTTGCTTTCCTTCTCGTCCGACCTAAGTCGGTACCAGAGATGAACGCCAATCGGCAGCTCCGCCCGCTCCCGAAGGAAGGGCTTCAAAACGCGTGCCAATTTGGCTGCTCGATGCGAAGAACGTTTTATTGGTTGCGTTCAGCAATTTTGTTAGAGAGGCCCCAATAAGTGATTGAATAAACAAGCCTGTGTCGACGATCTGACAACCCAAACACAAAGTGTTAGATGGTTCACCTGAGACGTTTGTCCGCTGACCAAAGCGCGTGGTCAGGTTGCGAGCCGACTAATGATCATACGAAGCCGCTACGCGAAGTGAGGGCAAGCATGCTGAACGGTGATGCTCTGTCGGAGAGGATCTCGGTCATTGCGCACTCCATCCAGACAGGAGATTCAGATGACTACGAGGAACCTTCTGTGCGGGATATCGAGAACGTCACAATCCGCAATTTGTCGCCATCAACTCAAATCCTATATCTATGCGATTGCAAAGTTCAGCCGACATTCGGCTTCTCCCCGGGCGGCGTTCGATGATACCGCGGATGCCCATGATGTCGCCTATTGTTCCGGGATGATGTCGCCCGGATCCCCAAACACTATCGAAGCGTGCGAGAGTGATTGAATGTCGCGGCTTAATCTTGGCCAAGCGATTAATGGCCGGAGCCGCCGGGTCGGGCGCGCTACTCCTGCGCATCGAGGGAGTAACCTCGCGAGTGTACGGTGCGGATATAGTTGCGCTGGCCGCCTTTATTGAGTGCCTTGCGTAGGCGGCTGATCTGAAGGTCGACGCTTCGCGACCCGACATGGAGGTTCTGTCCCCAAATGATTGATAGGAGCTCGGTCCTAGAAAACACCTGCTCGGGGTGTTCAAGGAAATGCTGCAGCAAGCGGAATTCCAACGGCCTTACCTTGATCGGCCGACCGTTGCGGCTGACGCGTTGGGCGCGAACATCCAGGACCAGGTCTAGAAACACCAACTTGTCGTGAGAGGGCGCTATGCGTGTGCTTTCCGACTTTTTCTTGCGATCGATGGGCCGCATATCAGTCTCGTAATTATCCTACGATAACGCGCGTTCCTTGGCTTCTCAGCGGTGCAGCACGCCGGTCGGACGAGTTTCTGGAGGCATGAAACTCCTGCAAAGCCGCTCGGCGGTTCATGGGCTCTCATTCCTTTTGGCGGATTAGAATGGTCCGGCACCGATACATTTCGCCGGGTACGCTTTCCCCCTTGCACAATCGAACGGTACTCCTCTTTGCTGTGATCGAGCGCTGACCTCGCTAACAGATGATCCGAACGCGCATTAGCTTTGCCAATTTGTGCGGCATTGTACCTTGTATCCATCGCAAGACGCTCATTAAGGCTGTAAGGCCCCGCCGACCGACGCATAAATCAAGTCACCTAATTTCCTATCTGCTGAGCAGTCATTCACACGAGCTGCGGTAAACAGCTAGCTGTAGGAGAATTTGCACGGCCAGGTATAGTTACGCGAGCCGCCGCAGCGGATCGCCTTGCGCAAGCTGAATGACGGCGTTTCGCTAGCCGGTGGGTGCTCTCCGCGTCGTGCCGCAGCCACGAACTCGTCGTGGGGGGAATGCTCACGGAGATGACGGAGCAGGCGGAACGCAAGCGCTCCAGTCGAACAGACGGCTGTCCCGGCTGACGCACCGGACGGGTAGATTTGTGGCGAGGCTTGGAAAGGCCAGCATACGATCGGTCTCTGCAGCAGAACGGCGGCACGCTTTTTTTTGGTCCTGTGCTGCCACTCGACCGAGCGACGCTCGCCTCAACAACGGACCGACTATGATCTGGGCTGCTTGCTCGCTCTCTGCCCAGAGAGCGGCGTCACGCGCAATAGCGTCTTCCGCAAGAGCTAGGCGCCTATATGCGCGGCAGCTGCCACTGGCCGTGGTCGAGAATCGGAGGTTTCGAGCCACTATGTTATCCTCTTGGTGATCGCAGGTCCTACGGCTGCTCGCCTTCGCATTGCTTCTGTGCGGCGCTTCGAGGCACGTTGAGCTTGCACTCGCCGCGCTGGGTAAGTGGAGCGTGTCGCAAGGCGCGTGGGCACCTAGTCAAACCAAGCCTCATCTGCTTTTGACACTACCAACTCTGGTAGGTGCCAAGCGAGATACGCAACTGCTCAATTACATTGCTTCAGTTGATGATCTGACAGAAGCGGACCACGGGCTTCTTCTTGGTCTCTAGCTTGTTGCGTATCGGAACAAGGAGCTTGCGAAGCGCGGCTTCGATAACGCCGAGGCTAATGGGTGAGCGGCCATGGCTGGCCCCCTCTCCCGTTGAACTTCCGCCGATGCGGCGCGGAAATGTAGCCACCCGTTGATCAAGTAGGTACCTCACCGCCTATGACCAGCATACCAGCTGGATGTCGTGATCGAGATGAGCCTAGCCGATCCGCTGCCTGTCCCCTGTTTCCATATTTATTTTCAACGTGCCGGCAGTGGCCACCACCGCGCTTCAGAACAAGGCGGTGGTCAATGACATCCTGCTCAAGCAGGCAGCCGAGACGCTCCGTCTTATCGGCGCCAACCCGATGCATATCGGAGCCGAAACCGAATGATTGCACTTTTCCATGCCGTGGCCGGCTCCTGACGCATCATCCGGGTGCACATCGCCTCTCGTTGCCTGGCAGCGGGCGGGATTGCCCCTGGTGGAAACCGGGCTGGCTAGCCCGGGCTTCCTCCTTTTCGTTCGGCTTCGATTACGATTGCCGGCGGCTGTTCGTGTAGTGCCTGCAGGAAGCGTCCGGGGACGCGAAACTCCGGTTATTCGGCCACCTGGCGCGCCTGAGCGAGCTGGGCGGCATTTGGCCACCATGTCGACGCCCTCCGCAAAGTCGAATGGACGTCTGCGCCAAGCTCCGTTCGGCGTATCCAAAGCACGTCTTGTCTATCTCAGCCAGCTACACCCCATCACGTTGCGGTCCCCAGGGATCGGCTCCTCACCTGTGAGCAGGATCATCCGCTTGCGGCGAAAGAATTGATCGCGCCGGCAACAAGTCCGAAGTGATCACGCTGGACATTGAGGAGCTCACCAGCGCTTTCTACCCCGCGGGTTGCCGAAGGGATTTCCGCCGCCCCCGTCATTTTGGTTTCATGGCAAACGCCTGCTGTGCCGCCAAGCTCGCACAAGAGCCGAGCGGCCCTCGACACACCAGAGCCGCCTTCGCCCGTCGAACCTGAGCGGTCCGCCATCCTTGGTGTTCGCCGCCAAGAGTTATTCCTGTCTGCGGAAGCCATGGTGGATCGGGCTTGTGCCGCGCTTGACAAGCTGCGTGCTCGGCCGAGTTATGACACCGGTTATGCGCAGTGTGTTGCATGCCATTCGGCAAAACCGTACTGACCTTTGAACACTGGCCCGAGATGTTCTTTGGTGGCACCGCCTAGCCGCACTTTTCCACTGACGGAGCCGTCCTGTGCGAATTCGCCCTCGAACCCGTAGAACAAGGAAATCGGCACCTGCTCGTGCGCAGCCTCGAAGTGAATATGGCGACCATGAACTTCACCAGATATGTCTCCGGAGGACGATGCAGTGTGATGGACACCTGATATGAGTTCACCATCCTGCTGAATCTTGATGTGGTGTGTCGCAGACCCATGAAGGAATTGCATTTCGACACGCCAGCTGCCGGAGAAATTCACTTCCGCTGGGAAGTAGGGAGTCACTCGAACGATGGACTGGGGCATACGAAATGCGGATGCCAAAGCGCGGCCGACAATATCAGCCTCCTCATCCGAGAGATTCACCGGATCCAGCATGATTGATGTCGGCGTGGACCAAAAATCGTGGATCAGGATCCGCGGTCGTTGTTGCAAGAGCGCAAGCCTTAGGTCTTCCGCATCAAACGGAATGATGTCGGCATCCCAGATGATTTTCAGCCGAATAGCTGCTGCAAAACTCGCCCAAGGCAGCACTTCCGTAGTGACGCCTGGCAGCGAGACAAGGTAAGCCTCGATCCGGTTCGATCGCGCAAGCCACTGATCACGCTCATCTTTCGCCGATTGAGAATTGATCCAGCGGTCGAGCGCGACTACGGCCCCAACCACCTCTTCCTTGCCGACCTTCATCGACCTGCCAAATGCCTGGTGGGGTGTTCCGTTCCACCAGATCGACCTGCAAAGCCGCTCCTTACCAAGAACGATAGCAGTGGATTGTGGCCCCCGGATATACTTGCCACCGGCGTAAACGACCAGATCGGCTCCTTTCTTAATCCAGCTATCCGGCTTGTCTGGAGAAAGCCCGGCGGCATCGACGAGAATCGGAACACCGCGCGCGCGTGCCAAAGGGAGGAGCGAGCTCAATGGCAATACCGACTCATCGTCCATGCGACCGAGCAAGCAGATCATCGCTACACTTCCATCCAGTGCGTGCGCAAACTCCTCTGTGGTGCCAATGCTGACGACTTCAGCGCCCGCGACGCGGAGCGCCTGTTCATAAGCAAAACGCTGGTCGGATGGAATCAACACGGTATTGCGTAGCCCGGACGTATCCGGCAACCGCAACATCAGTTCCGGGTTGTTTCCTGCAATGCACGCCGCAGTGGCTAATGCTAGCCCCGCTGTAGCGCCGGCGGTGATGACACCCCATTCGGCGCCGGTGAGTTGAGCCATCCTTTCGCCTGCGGCTTCCGCGAGCTCGTCCAGGTCGACGAAAGCCCGGGCGGCCGCGTTCATTGCCGCGATGACCTCGTCGCTCGGATTGCTTCCTCCATAATTCGTGCGGACGCCAGCGCATTGGATCAACGGCTCGACGCCGAATTCTCGGTAGATCCACCCGCGCGCGTGGTCGCGTTCGGGCGGAGCGAATGCCTGTGGGATGTCAGGCCGCATAGTCATATCCGCTCGTCGCAAGTACGATGGGTGGCCTAACGCAAAATGCTGTCACGACGAGGCGAATGACGCCAGATGTTTTCAAGAGGGCGGAGGCGCTAGCACTTGAAAATGCTTCATCCATTCCATGGACGGTGATCAGCCCTGCTATTCCGGCCCCACGGATTAGCACCTCCGCGACTGTTCCCTTTAATGCCCGTAGACGGCCTGAGAGGCTTCCACATTTGGCTAGCGGATGTCGTTGGCCAGACGGGGTCATCTTCGTATAGCAGCTGTCGTCAGCGCGACGCCGCAGCGCCGATGACGGAGTTTCCGCACGTAGATGTGCATTGTTGACTTTCCCGAAGCCGCTGTCACCGCGAGCCAGTTCGGTCAAGCCCACGATGGGCGTTGGCCACGTCAACGACTTGATTCCATGATGCTCGTCGCCTTCGACCTCGACGAAGGAGGCAATTGACAGGGCCGACGCCGAGTGACCTCCGCGCTTGGTGTTCGAGCCGCAGACCGCATCATGAGCTTCTGTGAAGAACAGCTTGCTCTCGGAGCAGATCTGACCGCCCAGCAATTCTGCAGGCGCCAAGGCGGCGCGCCTTTCAGGGCTCCTAGCGAGAGCAAACAGTGGTTGACGTTGCATGCCACACCTGGAGGTGAGTTTGATCGGCGCGATGTTCTTCAACTAAACAGTGACAGCTTCTGTGATCCAGATCAATTATTAGCCTTAGTAGTTGACGGGGCTGCGCTAGTTTGCGCGCACTTAGGTACCAGGAGCGGCGAAGCCCTAACAATCAACGGCGTTCACTCGTTGGTCGCGGAAATTCACAAAGCGCATCCCTCCCGACACCACGAGCTCTATCAGTTTTTCAGGCCCCAAAGGCTCGAACGTGGGTTATTCATCAGAATTGATCGAGACACGCATAGACCTCAATCATCAATCGAGTCGCCTTGAACGAATCTTAGCCCCGACAACTCTTGATTATTATTCTTTTCGCCAAGCTGCAGCTGTTCGATATCGGCTGGTCTGGGGCGGCTGACCGAAAGCTGGGCCTTGGACATCGATTTCAACAACAATCCGAACAGGCCGCTCGCAGCCGAAAAATCTCATTTCCAAACCCTATGGCCGGGATCATTTTGGAATGCAGGGTCCGATTATCCAACGCGAGCGCCGGCGACGAAATAGCTGCACGCCATCTTCAGCGGCAACGAAACTGCGGCCGTTAGTCAAGAAGACCCAGACGCCCCGCCTTGACGACGCACTGGGTGCGGCTGGTCGTTTCCAGCTTTCGCATCGCATTCTTGATATGAAAGTTGACCGTGTTAACGCTCACGCCCAGGATGACTCCGATGGCCCAGGATGACTTCCCCTTCTCCACCCATCGCAAACACTGTTTTTCCCGTTCCGACAGCACAACTTCTTGCACATCCGCCATGAATTTTTCCCGGAGCCGAGAGGGCAAGAACGAGATCAGCAAGTGCCATGCCACTCAGTGGCACACGCAAACTCGCGCGGCAGGACACGTTCCTGGGAGATGCCCGTCCATTCTCGGGAGCCTGCCATCGAACTGCAGCCCTCTCGACCGGATTGCGACATACGTCGCAACGCAATAGCAGCACTTACGACAATCGTAGCAGTCGATATTTTAACATCTGTGTGAGCTGGATATCACCCTTTGACTAGGCGCTCCTCCCGCCAGGGCTGAATGCTCTGTGAAGGGCCGTAGGACGCGGCTCGCGAGCCCAGATCTTTCATTTGCACCAAAGCTTTAACCGGCGTGTCGGCTCGACGCTCATCCGATAACCCTATGGCGATCATGCAAGCTTTTACGCCCCAATAAACTACCAACGCTGGTCATTGATCGACTTCACGACAAAACGATATGAACAGTGAAATTTGCGCCAATCGAGGATCGGCTTCCAGGATTTAGGCATGCAGTATCAACCACAAGCCGTTCGGCCTACCGCAGGTCGTCAATGCACACAGTCGTCGCCAGTCGAAATGCTTCGCGCCCAGGTGTGCTCGAATGATGATCTGTCGTTTCTGATGGAAGCGCATGATGGCCTGTCTGCCACGATCGCGCAGCGCTCGGGATTCAAGGGGCTCTGGGCCTCTGGTTTGTCGATTGCCAGTTCGCTCGGCTATCGCGATGCCAATGAAGCTTCATGGACCCAGCTCGTCCAGAGCGTGGAACGCATAGTGGACTCAACCGAGCTACCTGTGCTCGTTGACGGTGACGGGGGCTTCGGCAATTTCAACAATGCTCGCCTCCTCGCACGCAAACTTCATCAGGCTGGCGCGGCGGGCGTCTCGCTTGAGGACAGCTGCTTCCCGAAGCTGAACTCGCTCATTGGTGAGCGGCATCCGCTCGCCGATATCGATGAATTTTCCGGTCGTCTACGGGCGGTGAAGGACACGGTCGCTGAACACGTTGTTCTCGTGGCCAGGATCGAAGCGCTAATCGCTGGACATGGATTGAATGAAGCCATCTTGCGTGCTCATGCCTATGCCGAGGCAGGCGCCGATGCAATCCTGATTCACTCGCGAAAAAGTACCGCTTACGAAATGCTTTCGTTCGTCACCGAGTGGCGGAACCGGCTACCCGTTGTGATCGTTCCGACGACGTACTATCGAACACCAGTGTCAACCTTTCGTGATGCGGGGATCTCCACGGTCATCTGGGCCAATCACTCCTTGCGAGCTGCGGCAGCTGCAATGCGGCGCGTCTGCGATAGTATCGCAGCTCAAGAGGGCGTTGCGGGCATTGAGCCCCATATCGCCCCGCTCAGCGAGATATTCGAGCTTCTGAGGTATGACGAGCTCGCCGCGGCCGAAAAGCGATATCTGCAGCCTCGCTAGTCCATGCTGAGAGGGTTTATCACATAACGTCCCCTTCTTCGAAAGTCCTCCGATGTGCCCTCTCGGCGGTCTCCCTCTAAGTGTCAACCAACAGGCAGTCGGACCTATAATGCCAGAGAAGCTTTGCACAGCACTAAACAGCTTCCCCTCGCCAGGCGGTAGGCAATCCAGATGCACGTGGGTGACGACCTAGCCCTTTCGATCTCCGGGACGATCTAAACAGGTCTGCGGCCGAAGGGAAGAACAGAACGCTCGCGATGCTCACGGAGTTAGGCGCGGGATTAAAGAAAGCGAATGAAATGCCAGTGAATGCTCCCAAGAATGCTCTCATTCTTGCCGCTGGCGTTGGCTCTCGTCTGCGGCCGCTAACGGATCTAACCGCGAAATCCCTTGTCCAAGTTAACGGCACTCCCATCCTGCACAACGCGCTACATAACCTTGACCGTGTCGGCGTCGAACAGGTAACGATTGTTGTCGGGTATCGCAAAGAGGCGATCAAAGATAGCTGCGGTGGCCGCTTTGGCGGGGTTGACGTCAAATATGTCGAATCCTCCGTTTACGATCGTACTGGCAGCGCCTATTCGCTATGGCTGGCGCGAGACGCGCTGCTTTCCGGAGACTGCTTTCTTCTTGAGGGCGACGTCTTCTTCGAGGAAAATGTATTGCGGCAGCTGCTCATCAGTGAAGCGCCCGACGCAGCGGCTGTCGCTCCCTTCGATCAGCTGATGCAGGGATCAGCGGTCCTGTTGTCCGATCTTGGCTTCATTTCAGAATTTCGTTTGAAACAAACAGCGAGAAATCTCATGGCGGATGACCCGCCTCTTTACAAGACGATGAATCTGTTGCGGCTGTCCGCGTCTACTCTGCGGACAGAGCTCGTTCCGGCCCTAGACGATATGATCAAGGCCGGAGCTACCCAGGCCTACACTGAGGAGCTTCTTTCCTATCTCGTGGAAACACAAGGCCTGCAGCTTGCTGCGGTGAGATGCGATGACCTCAGGTGGTACGAAATTGATGATGCGGAAGATCTTCGTACCGCCGAACGCATCTTCGCAAAAGCCGACGTTTGATCCAACCGCGCAGGGGCGAGGTTCACGACGATCACGGAAGGTTTGACGCTGCGCCTCTTCACGACCTGCGCGGCTGCCTCCCAGGCCGCGTAACGATGCCAAGCCCCGCAAGCTTGATCGGGGGCCGCAACCAACGCGGCCGCCTATTGCCTCAGCAAAACGCGAGCGGCTCGTCCTGGCATGAAGCGTGAAACACACCCCCACAAGCGAGGTGGTAGAAAATAGTTATTGCGCTCCCAGCCGCTTCGACCGCAGGAACCGGAGGGACCTAGACCTTGAAGGGGGCAGATGATCTCGATTTCCTCGCTTGCGCTTTTCCGGATCGAGGCTTTCCTGCAAGCGGCTGCTCCGCGGAACTAATCTCTTTAAAATCGAATCTGAAGCTGATTCTTGGTGCGCACAGTACATTCTCGCCAAATTTGATCGGAATACGGCCGGAGCAGTCAAGGCTCTCCTTGACGAAGACCGGCGCCGAAGTGGACATTCCAAGCAGGCGCGCCTCCTGCGCAGAGGGCAGACGTGCGCTTATCGTCACCCACTGTTGCGAGTAGTCGTCAATTCCGATGCGCCTGAGAGCTGTGGAGATCGAGTTGGCGCCAGAGAATTTGTCCAGCAGTCCGGGAGTGCGTTTCGCCGGAAAGTAGCTATGCGCAATGACGATTGGGATCTCGTCCTGATAGCTCAGCGTGTCGATGCGCAGCACATCGTCACGAGCTTGCAAGTCGAGGTAGCCGGCGAGCCGCTCGTCTGCCTTTATCGTTGCAGCAGACAGGATCTTACGACGCGCCAGGCGACGTTGGGAGAAGAGATTATCGGTCAGGGGTTTGAGGGGAGAGCAGATAGGGTGTTGGATGTTCGACAACGAAGGTGCCCCTCCCCTGCTCGACACGGAGCAGTCGTTCCTGCTCAAGTGCCCGAATGGCGTATCTTACGGTGTGCCGGTTGACACCATATTCGAGAGCAAGCTCTACGTCATTGGCAATTTTCGCCTGGCCGAAATCGGCTCGAGGCAATGGCTTCTTCGATGTTCGACCGAACAAACTCCTAGCGCTTTCCTTGATACATAGGTCAAATGCTCCGTGGTTCAGGCTTTCAATTGCGTCGGATCAGCGCCAGGTCTATCATTCTTCGGTTGCACGAGCCGGGTCACGGCCGCTTCCCTCAGATAAAGACGTTGCCGGTAAAGCTCCCGGCAGACAGTTGACCGGCGCGCTGAACAGGCAATTGAGACGCTCGCATCTTCGACATCATACTGACCTCCGACCTCGCGATCTTGCAAAGCTTCATCGATGATACGGCCGTGCACCGTCGACGGTAGCGGCAGTCCCAAGCTGGAAAGGATCGTCGGCACCAGATCAACGATACTGGTTGGGGTAGCAACAACTCCGCTTCTAAAGGCATCGCCAAAGGATGCATAATGAAGTCAGCTCGTGCCCCGAAAGCCCTCCGTGCATACCAACGCCGATCGGATAGGTCCCATCGTAGTACACGGCATCTTGCGAAGCGCTCCGATTAGCCGCTCCGCAATCGGCGAGACCAAACGACGAGGTCCGCACTTCGTGGGTGTTCGGCCATGACAGCGGAAAGCGGGAGGGTACTCGCGATAAGTGGAGAGCCATCGGAAGTCTGACGTGAGAAGGCGACGCCAAACCATGGCTCCTCGGAAAGGCTGTGATACATCTCTGTCAGAAGATGGCTCTCTCTGTCCCGAGCCCAAATGTTGACGACCCGTTCAGCTGTTATTGCGGCGTCTACGTCGGGCGTGAGTTCATATCCGACCTTGAATCCCGATCGCTGCAGATGTTTTAATACGGTTCGGGAGGGAGCATGGGAAAGGTTGGCGCAATCTACCCCGATCCCACAGCATCGTTCGTCTCGCGCTGGGGGTCTCAGAGCAACTTTCAGAGGGGTGGGTATTGGCGGAACGACAGATTCAATGTGCTGGAGACAACTTTGCTGACGGTGAAGGACCCGGCGCAAAGGCGAGCTGCCTATCAAGAGATGCTGGACATATTCGACGAGATTGATCCACCAGGAACGGTGCTCCATTCGCTTGGCGAGTTCTTTGGAAAGCGCGCCAACATCAAGTGGGCACCGACGCCAACCGGTTTAATAGATTTTCGGCCAGGCGCAATCAACGCCTAGCCGAGAACGCCTTGGGCCAGACGCAGAAGACTATTGTCTGCTCGAAAGGTGGAATCATGGACCAAACCAGTTTGCACGCACTTGAAGCACCTTTTGTTCACACTTTTGAGCAAGGGAATGCCGGGCGCCCAGCCATGGCGGCTGGCAGCCCGCCGCTTCTGAGCATTACTGGATTGACGGTTGTTCTTGCAGACCGACCCGAGACGCGCCTCTTGGATGCCGTTCAGTTCGAGTTGCGGAAAGGTGAGTTTTTCGCGCTTGTCGGCGAAAGCGGCAGCGGAAAAAGCGTCTTGTGTTCGACCATCATGGGAGTAGCAAGTACCGAGCTGAAATGTCTCGGCGATATTCACATCGAAGGCAGGCCTCTTGCCGATGTCGATCGGCCGCCTGCGTGCAATGATCTACCAACAGCCGAGCCTATATCTTAACCCCGTTCGGAACATTGGATTCCAGCTTCGCGAGACTGTCCAGATGATCGGCGGCTAGCAAGAAAGAGGCGAGCGAAAGAGCTGCAGATCTACTCTGCGATGTGGGGATCGATGATCCCAAAGAGACGATGAGAAACTATCCGCACGAAATGCCAGGCGGAATGAATCAGCGCGTCATGATTGCAATGGCGCTCCCGATGAAGCCGAAGCTTCTCATCGCTGACGAGCCGACCTCTGCTCTCGATGTAACCACGCAAAAGCAGATTCTTGACTTGCTCGAACGGCTCCGCCCAGACATGGCAATCCTCTTTGTGACCCATGATCTGAGGCCGGCAAACTGGACCATTTTTGGCTAGAGTTGGCGCTGCGTAAATCCCTCGACTGGGAGGAGCGACGACGATGAAGGCCTCGAAGTTTTCGGACGCCCAGAAGGCGTTTATCCTGAA